>NZ_JAFICC010000008.1 GCF_017833415.1 Flavobacterium sp. 1355
TGAGAAGGTCAATAAAAGAATCCTGCATTTCTATGTGTTTTTAAAATACAAATATCTAGATTTTAATATTTCCCCACAACAATATGTATTGATCCTAAATTACGGGATTCAAATAAACTAAAACTTAATAAATGAAATTCTGTTTGTTTATATCAGGGTTTTAGAATTATATTAAATCTTTAAGAATTGGGTTTTACGTTTAAAGATCTATCTTTTTCTTAAGATATTCAAGCATGTCCTGAGTGATTGGTTTAGAAAGAAAGTCTATAATGATAGGGTATTTTTTTGCTTTAGCTAAATCATCGGGATCAATTGTGGATGATAAGACTATTACACTTGCTTTATTGAATTCAGAATAGTCAGATGAAGTAAAATGATCCAGAAATTCCCAGCCGCCCATAACGGGCATATTCAAATCTAAAAAAATCAATTCTGGTTTTTTATTTGCTTTATTTTTATTGTTGTTGTATTTAAGAGTATTAAAATAATGCAATGCTTCTTCGCCATTTTGCGCTGTAATAATTTCTTTTGAAAATGAAGATTTTGAAATTACTTTTTTGCATAGCATTAACGTAATTGGATCGTCGTCAATGCATAAAATTTGCTCAAGCATATTAATTAGTTTTTAAATGTTATTGTAAATGTTGTTCCTTTATTGACTTCACTGTCTATATTTATTGTTCCGCCCATTGTTTCTACCTGAGATTTTACCAGATACAGACCTAATCCTTTGCTGTCAGGGTAGTTGTGAAATCTTTGGTAAAGCCCAAATACCTTATCTCTGTTTCTCTCTAAATCAATTCCGATCCCGTTATCTTTGAAGGTTATAACCGCTGTGTTGTCAATTTGTTCGGCCGTAATTGAAATTTTCAGCTTTCTGTTTTCAGATTTGTATTTGATTGAATTGGTGAGCAAATTAAGTAAAATGCTTTCTATATAGGCTTTATTAATGTTAAGTACCGGAACTCTTTCGAATTTGAGCTTGATAATTGGTTTGTGTAATTCTATTTGAAATGATAACTGACTAAAGACATTTTCAAAAACTTCTTTCAGAGAAACTTCTTCTTTTTGCATTGAAGGGTTGTCTTTGATTATGATCACTTTTACCAAATCATTAATTGTTTCATTTAACAAATGGGTTGATTTACTAAAACCAGTCAGAATTTCCTGAAGTTCCGGGTTTTCAATCGGAATATCTTCTATAAGATTGAGCAGCCCAATTAAGTTAGATAAGGGAGCGCGCAAATTATGCGATGTTATATAAGAAAACTGTTTTAAGTCTTTATTGTTTTGTGTTAATTCGCGTATAAGATGCTCTTTTTCTGCTTCGAGTTTTTTCTCATCAGTAATGTCTCTTTGTATAGAAATCCAGTGTGAAATTACTCCTTCATTATTAAAAATGGGAATCATTGAAAAACGAACCCAGTATTCTTCTCCTTGTTTTGTGTAACTAATAGCTTCTATTAGGCATTCTTCTTCATTTTTGATTGCTCGTAATAATTTTTTTAATTCCTCAGAATCAGAATTTGGGCCTTTATTAAAAATATTAGTTGATTTTCCAATAATTTCGTTTGGCTGATAACCTGACATTTGTGAGAATGCAGGGTTTATGTAAACTATTTTAGGAATTCTTCCATTAGCAGAATTTGCTTCCGTAATTAATATCGAATCTTTAGATTGTGTGATTACCGTTTCTAAGAGTTTTAATCGTTGTTCTTCTTCTTTTTGTTTGGTAATATCCTGAATGGCACCAATCATCCGGATAGCTCTCCCGTTTTCATCTTTTAATAAAAAACCCCGGTCCAAAACATATTTATACGATCCGTCTGCACATCTAAAACGATATTGATCCTGCCATTTTTCGGTTTTTTGCTCAATAAAGGAATAAAGTTTAATAGACATCCTGATACTGTCTTCGGGATGGATTTTGTCAAACCACCATTTTGATGTGTTTCCGACTTCTTCCTGTTTGTATCCAAAAACACTTTCAATTCCTTTATTCCATCCAATGCTGTCTTCTTGTATTTTCCAGTCCCAAATCGTATCGCTTGTTGCTTTTGCTACAATATCATATTTTTCGTTAGACTCTTTTATGTCTTCATTAGTTTGTCTTAGTTTTTCAAAAACAACAACATTTTTATTTTCATTTTTTGACAATATGTATCTAAAGATGAGTCCTGTTACGAGAATGAACGTAATGTCTTTTATGAAAAATAAATAAAAATTTTCTTTGGAGGTGATAAATGTGGAGAGTAACTTATGGCAGATTATAGCCATAAATAACGAAATGATAATGTAAATTAGAGTAATTTGGACAGTTTTACTTTTCATTACTCAAATATAGTTAAATTAACCATAATTAAACAACATTTAAATTTGAAATTGGCCCTTAAATTTACATTGATTTAAAGAACTAATTCCTTGTCTATACGCAAACTATCGCAGAAACGTTTTTTATATCAAAATAAAGTGTACCTTTGCACCCATTAAAAATCTCAGATGGAATCTATTAGAAACATTGCAATTATTGCCCACGTCGATCACGGTAAAACCACTTTGGTTGATAAAATTATGTATCACTGTCAATTATTTCGTGACAACGAAAACACAGGTGATTTAATTCTTGATAATAACGATTTAGAGCGTGAGAGAGGTATTACTATTACTTCTAAAAACGTATCAGTTCAATATAAAGGAACAAAAATCAATATTATTGACACTCCTGGCCACGCGGATTTTGGAGGAGAAGTAGAACGTGTATTGAACATGGCCGATGGTGTATGTTTGCTAGTGGATGCTTTTGAAGGTCCGATGCCACAAACTCGTTTCGTATTACAAAAAGCGATTGACTTAGGTCTTAAGCCTTGCGTAGTTATTAATAAAGTTGATAAAGAAAACTGTACTCCTGAAGAAGTTCACGAAAAAGTTTTTGACTTAATGTTTGAATTAGGTGCTGAAGAATGGCAGTTGGATTTCCCAACAGTTTATGGTTCTGCTAAAAACAACTGGATGTCTGATCATTGGGAAAACGTAACTGACAATGTTGAAGCATTATTGGATATGGTTGTTGAAAATGTACCTGCTCCTAAAGTTTCTGAAGGAACACCACAAATGCTAATTACTTCTTTAGATTTCTCAGCTTTTACAGGTCGTATCGCTATTGGTCGTCTTGAAAGAGGTATTCTTAAAGAAGGTATGCCAATCTCATTAGTAAAAAGAGATGGTACTGTATCTAAATCCCGTATCAAAGAACTTCATACTTTTGAAGGACTTGGTCGTAAAAAAGTACAAGAGGTTATTGCCGGAGATATTTGTGCAATCATTGGAGTTGAAGGTTTTGAAATTGGTGATACTATTGCTGATTTTGAAAATCCTGAAGGTTTAAAAACGATTGATATTGACGAGCCTACTATGAGTATGTTGTTTACAATTAATGACTCTCCTTTCTTTGGTAAAGAGGGTAAATTTGTAACTTCTCGTCATATTAGAGAAAGACTGACAAAAGAATTAGAGAAAAACTTAGCTATGAAGTTAGGTGAAACTGATTCTGCGGATAAATTCATGGTTTTTGGCCGTGGAGTACTTCACTTATCTGTTCTTATTGAAACAATGAGAAGAGAAGGGTATGAATTACAAATTGGTCAGCCACAAGTTATCATCAAAGAAATTGATGGTAAAAAATGTGAGCCAATTGAGGAATTGACAATCGATTTGCCAGAAGCACTTTCTGGAAGAGCGGTAGAGTTCGTTACTATGCGTAAAGGTGAAATGCTAAGCATGGAAACTAAAGGTGAACGTATGATTGTGAAATTTAATATTCCATCACGTGGAATTATTGGATTGCGTAACCAATTACTTACAGCTACTGCTGGTGAAGCTATTATGGCACACCGTTTTATAGGATATGAGCCTTACAAAGGAGAAATTGCCGGACGTAACAAAGGTTCATTGATTTCTATGGAAAAAGGAAAAGCTATTCCTTATTCTATCGATAAATTGCAAGATCGTGGTAAGTTTTTTGTTGAACCAAATGCAGAAATTTACGAAGGTCAGGTAATTGGAGAAAACTCTCGTGGTGATGATATGTGTGTGAACGTAACTAAAGAGAAAAAACAATCTAACGTTCGTTCTTCTGGAAATGATGAAAAAGCAAGAATTATTCCACCAATCATTTTCTCTCTTGAAGAAGCTTTAGAGTACATTCAGAAAGATGAATATGTAGAAGTTACTCCAAAATCTATTCGTTTAAGAAAAATTTATTTAACTGAAACTGATAGAAAAAGATATAAAATCTAATTATATTTTAATTTTCAATATAAAAATCCCAAATTCCAATTTAAGGACTTTGGGATTTTTTTTATGTTCAATGTTACTCAATTTTAAACCTTGGAATTTAGATTTTTAAAATTGAAATTTAAAGGGAATTATCTTTTAAGACTAAAATGGCCTTTCACATTTTTACCATTTACAAAAAGTAAAGTAAACCAATAATCATCAGAAGGTAATTGTTGTCCGTTAAATTGTCCGTTCCAACCCGGACTTTTTTGATTCATTTGTTTTAATAATTTACCGTAACGGTCAAAAATAGAAATAGTATAATCAGGCAGCATATCTATATTTTTAATATACCACACGTCATTAAAACCATCAGCGTTTGGTGTAAAATACCTCGGATAATCCAAAACGTATATTGTAAATGAATTGGAGAGGCCGCAACCATTTTTGTCTCTGGCAATTGCATTATAAATTCCCGGATTCACATTGGTAAATAAGGGTTCATCCTGAAAAACATTTCCGTCTATCGAAAATTCATAATTTCCCACTCCTGTGTATTTTATCAAAATAGAGTTTTCAGTAGCAGAAAAGTCTTTTACAAGGACTTCTGTGATAAATGCCGTTGCGGACAGAATAATATTAAAAGTTTTAGTTTTCTCACAACCATTTGCATCTGTAACAGTTACCGTATAAACTCCCGGAGTAGAAACTGTAATAGAGTTACCTGCATATCCTGTTGTCCATAAGTATTTGCTAAAATTAGAATCTACCGTTAATTCAATTTGATCATCTTTGCATAAATATTTAGTTTCATCCTCAAAATTTGGAGGATCAAAAGTATTTATAACAAGAGTAATTGGAGTGATCCCATAACAATCGGCCCCATTTGTGGCGCGGGCATAAATAATTTGAGAAAAAGCTGTTGTGTTTTTAAAAATATTAGGCAATCGATTTGCTTCTGTCAAAGCATCATTTTCAGTTAGGTAATAATTTAGAATTATACCATTCGGGATTCCGGCTATTTTTGGAGTGATTTCAGTATTTAGGTCAAATTCCTTTATTCCATCCTGAGTATTATCAGAATCACATTTCACTATTGGGTTTTGAGCAGGTATCGTTGTGCTTGAAATTTGCAATGTAATTTCTGCAATTTTAAAACAGCCATACTTGTTTTCTATTCGGGCAAAAACGATTTGGCCATTACTCTTATTGCTATACATTTCAGGAATTGCAATTTTATTTGTTTTGGCTTTAGCATCTGCCAAAGATTCGTAATACCCATTGTTGGTAATTTCCGGGACATTATTCTTTACAATTTCTGCAACTTTTGTCAAATTAAAAACTGAAATTCCATCTGCATTATCATCACATTGTAATAATGTTGTATTAGTTGACAAAATTTCAGGAGCAAATTCAATTTTAATTTCCCCTTCAGAGGTGCACGAAGTTCCGGATAGTGTTATCTCTACTTTATAATCTCCTGTAGTTTTAGCAATATAAACTGAGGCTGTTTCAGAAGGAATTTCTACATAGTTGTTTGAGGCATCTTTTTTAAACCATTTAAAAGTATTGACAGCAGGATCTAACTTTGTATCTAAAATTACATTTTCTCCATAACAAGCGGGGTTGTTATTGGCGACAGTTCTGTCTTCTCCAAAACTCACTTTAGAAAGAAAACTTCCGGCTTCTATGAAGACGGCAGAATTGAATTGTCTTGTTAAGTCATCGGCAATTACCAGCTTAAGATGATATTTTTTATTTGGTATTACTTCTGTTTGTGCGTTCATTACAATAGTCTGTCCTGCATAATTTACCGGACTTACAGCAGTATTATAACCATTAAAATAATTTTCATTTAAGGCATCACACTCATATGTCTCTCCTTTTTCAGTAGTAATTGGATTAATTTTGGGATGAACGGTGGTCGAGGAGACAGGTGTTGTAGTGTTTGGTAATACAGCCAGATTTTTGTACGCATCGCTGCTGCCTGATTCTTTTATTAAAAAAGCAAAACCATCTGAAAATTCACAAGGATAATACCACTGGTATTCATTAGAAGCAAAAATATAATTAAAGCTGATGGCATTGGTCAGTGACACAAAATCAAATTCTAAGACTGTTGCCTGTGTACTTCCGGAATTGCCCAATGCTGTGTTTAAATCAGTATCACCGTTCCAGTTACGATTTGATACGCCAACCGATGTTGCTTCTGTAAATGGGCCTTCAGCATTTTTGGCCGGTGATGTGGATAAGACTAAACCATTGGTAAAAGGAAAATTTGCTGTTCCTGAACTGAATGAAGCGTAACTCGATTCATTAACTTTGGGATTGCCAGATGCGCTGATATTTTCTATACTAATACAGGAACTATTAATTAAAACATTTTGAACTAATTCTAATGCTGATTTTGTATCATCAACAACGATATTTTGACTGTTCATCTGTATAAAAGAGCAACAGATGAACAGCCGAATTAGAATATTTTTTAAATAATTCATAGTATAACAAATATACTACAAATCTCTACTTTTTAATAATTTGTAAGAAAAATAAACAAAAATAAATGTCCAGATCACAACAATTAAAACAGAAAGGGAATGTACACTAAAGTCGTAGTTGGTGTCGACACCCATTTGTGTTCCAATATTTTTAACTACCGATAATCTTTGAGCAGGATTAACTATTAGGTTAGACATCGCTTCTAAAGGCAGAAATTGCATAATATAATCGCCTGTTTTGCTATCAGGGAATATTTTAAAAACCAAAAGCCCTTTGATAATTGCTTCTAAAATACTCCAAACCAAAAGAAAACCTAAAGCAAATGCTGACCGTTTTACTAAAATCCCTAAGAATAGGCATAAAGAAAAGAATCCTGTTAATTTTACAAAAAACGCTAAAAGGTATTCCAGGTCTGAAAAAATTATACCGAATTCGTTGTATGACGAGAAACTTAATCCTAATATTAAACTCATTACAAAAACAAAAACGGTAGAACAAAAAGCAAAAACCACAACGGTTAGAAATTTTGAAAGTATAAATTCTTTTTTGCTTAAACCATCAATTAAATTTTGTTTTAAAGTACCATAACTGTATTCATTTGCCATCATGGAAACGATAACGATAGCCAGAAAAAATTTCAGCCAGGCAGCAACATAGGTATTAAAATGCCATATAAAAGGAAAGTTGAAAATTCCCATGTCGGCCAAATGAAACTTAAACGGGCCAATGTCAAACTTTATCGAAGCAATTAAGGCAATGAAAGAAAGTAAAATGAAATAGGTTAAAGTAAGAACTCGGCTGGCTTTGTTTTTCCAGATTTTTTGTATTTCTATAGATATAAGTCTTTTCATGGCTTAATTGTTTTGGATAGTGGTGTTTTTGGTTAATTCTAAAAATTGAGCTTCTAAACTATTTTTGCGTTTTACTAAATGACTTAGTGCAATATTTTTAGAAAACAGATACACATTCAGTTCAGACGCTGATAATTCGGATTTTAAATACACCAGAATTTTTCCGTCTTCTTCTGCAATTTTGTCAACAGCTAAGTGTGCTTTTAAAGCATTTTTCAGCGCTTCATTATCATTAGACTGAACTTCAAAGAAACCTTCATTAGAAGACATTCCGTCAACAGAACCTGAATATAAAATTTGACCTTTTCTTAAAACAATTACATCCGAGCATACTTTTTCGACTTCATCCAATAAATGTGATGCCAGTAAAATAGTCGTTCCCTGTGAGGCAATCTGTTTTATGATATCTCTAATCTGATGAATTCCCTGTGGGTCCAAACCATTTGTAGGTTCATCAAGAATTAAGATTTCAGGGTCATTCAAAAGTGCCGATGCGATTGCCAGACGTTGTTTCATTCCTAATGAAAAAGTACTGAACTTGCTATTCTTTCTCTCTGTTAAGCCAACTAACTCAAGCTTTTCTTCTATTTTAGAATATTTAATGCTTTTTATTTTACAAACCAGTTTCAGGTTTTCTTCGGCTGTCATGTAGGGGTAAAAGTTGGGTCTCTCGATAATGGCGCCCACTTTTTTTAAGGCTTCATGCGTCTGCAATTGTCCGTTAAACCAGCGATAATTGCCAGAAGTATGATTTACAACATTCAGGACAATTCCCAGAGTAGTTGATTTTCCACTTCCGTTTGGGCCTAAAATGCCATAAACGCGGCCTTTTTTTATTTCAAAAGATACATTTTTCAAAGCCTGAATACGGCCGTATCTTTTATTAAGATTTTCGATTGTAAGTATGGTTTCCAAATTATTTCGGTTTTAATTTTTAGTATGACGAATCAAATGCAGTATTGTTACGTTAAATTTTATTTATGTGTCTAAAATTATAATTTACTGTAAATTTGTATTAAAGATATTCAAAATGAGCGAACCTTTAATGGTTTTAAAAAAACCGTCTTATCCATTAACGCAAACCCTTTTAAGTTATTTAGAACGATACGAACGAATTTCAAAAGTATCTGTGTTCTATGATGATTTATTGCGGTTTACGGGCTCTATAAATGTTTACGATAAAAATGATACCGACACCTTATGGATTCGGGTTTATTACAATGAATTTGAAAGAAATGAAATTGATTTAAACTTAAAAAAGATTTATTCGCTCCTGCATTCTGACGGTAATAGTGAGATTATTCAGTTTCTGAATATTGATGCAATTGATTATTGCACTTTCGGAAACTCTAAACCTTTCCGTATCAAAGTACGAAATATTCTTAATGACAATTATGTTCATTTCTATATTAAAAAAGCCGATGCATCGAGAATTTACGGATTAGAACTAGAAGATATTCTTTCGCCTGATAAAATCAATTTTCTGGTGTATAACGACACCCTGATAGAAGAGCACATTATCGGGATTCCAGGTGATGTTTTTATGGATACGTTATTGGACTCGTGTACAGAAACCGAAAAAGCTCAAATTGCAAAAGAGTTTGTTAAATTTAATGAACGTTGTATGATAAGGCTTTTGGGAGATATGAGAGCATATAATTACGTAATTGTCCCAATTCATGATTTTGATCAGGTGGTATACAAAATCCGCCCGATAGATTTTGACCAGCAATGTTATGAAGGAAATTTTAAAGTGTATCGTCCTCAGTTTTTTAAGGAAAACTTCCCGATGATCCAATTGATTAAGGAAAAACTCGAAGAACGTTCAATCCTTCAGTACAAAGATGAAGAAAGAGCCATTTTGGCAAAACGAATCCATTCTGCCGAAAACAGGATCAAAAAGTTATTGAATATAATGTGTCACGATACTATTTCGACACAAGAACACTTGGATCAGCTGAAGATGGAATTGTACCGATATACAAACGATATGAAGTTTAAAAATGCCAAATCAATGGGACATATCATGCATGCGGCATTTGAGTTTATTACACGTAACTTTAAAAATACCAATTTGGTTTAAACTAAACAAAATATTATGAAAAAGCCTTTTATATTAGCCCTTTCAATTGTTTTATTAGCTTGTCAACAGCAATCTGATTCAGACTTAAAGGAGCTTTATTCACTACCAAAAAAATTAAAAGAAGTTTCGGGGATTACATATTTTCCGGAAACAAATTCGATTTATACTTTGGAAGACAGCGGAAATGAAAACGCGATTTATGCCATAAATTCAAAAGGAAAATTAGAAAAGACAATTACCATCTCAAATGCAGCCAATGTTGATTGGGAAGATATTACTAAAGATAAAAAAGGTAATATTTATATTGGGGATTTTGGAAACAATGATAATGAGAGAAGGGATTTATGTATTTATAAAGTTGCCAAAAATCAATTGAATCAGGATGTTGCAAAAGCGGAATATAAAATTTCTTTTTCTTATCCGGAGCAAACCGAATTTCCTCCAAAGAAAAAAGAGCTGTTTTATGACGTTGAAGGTTTTTTTGAGAAGGATGGTTATTTTTATCTTTTTACAAAAAACAGAAGCAAAGGTTTTGACGGAACAGCTTTTATTTATAAAATTAAAAATGCTCCGGGAACTCAAAAAGCAGTTAAAACAGGAGAATTTAAAACCTGCAGTAATTACAATCATTGTGTTCTGACAAGTGCTACCATAAGTCCGGACGGAAAAAAAGTAGTTTTGTTAAGTCACGACAAAATTGTTTTGTTTAAGGATTTTAAAGGAGATTTATTCCACAAAGGCACACAAACCGAAATAAGCCTGGATCACTTTTCACAAAAAGAAGCCATCGTTTTTAAGGACAACAATACATTGTTGGTTTCTGATGAAAAAACGAATAAAATAGGAGGAAAGGTGTACGAGTTTAAACTTAAATGATTTTTTAGGTTCTGAGATGCTAAGGTTCTGAGGGACTAAGACACTTAAAAGTAAAAAAAGTTTGCCACTAATTTCACGAATTTACACCAATTATAGATTAGTCTAAATTCGTGAAATTCGTGGCAAAAAAACTTAGAAGTTCAGAATCTTAGAACCTCAGAACCTTTTCCTAAAAACTATATGCCGCTCCAAAAATAACTCTTCCTACTTCATCAGGAGATTTAAAATAAGAGATTCTTGCAGTGATTACATTTATGGCATTCAGCCAAAGTCCACCGCCGTAATCCTGATGCCATTTTCTGGAATCTTCACCATCAAGCCAGACTCTTCCATAATCAAAACCACCAAGAATTCCGTACGTAAACGGTACAATCGTTTTTCTGATTTTACCCAGACTTAAACGCAAATCAGAACTTTGAGAAAAATAAGAACTTCCTAAAAAACGCTCGTTTCTGTATCCTCTCAAATCAGTATCGCCACCCAGTGTTGCACCCTGATAAAATTCATAGTTATTATTTAAAATTGCTTTTCCTTTAAGAAACGTAGCCAGAACCAATTTTCCATTGTGGTCAATTTTATGCGTAAATCCTAAAACGCTCTCAAGAGTTGGGAAATTTTGTTTGGATTCGTCTAAATCAGTTGTCCAGGTTCCGGCAATCATAAAATAAACTCCTAACGTTGGCTTTGCCGCAAAATCAGAATTTTTAAATAAATATTTTATTTTTAAACTTCCATAATTCCTGGTGTCAAATACATCTGGATTCACAATTCCTGGGATATCAATAAACCTATTGTCAGTTTCTTCAACCGTCATTCTCTGAAAAATAGGCTGTATACTAAACTCACTGCCATATCTTCCTACATGTCTGATAGCACCAGAAGCATTAAATTTTCTGATACGAACACGGTTATAGTCCATTCCGACTTCATCATTATCGTATACCGTTTCATTTCCATAACCAAAGTAATTCATGGCAAAATTCGGAGTTGTATATAACGATTCAACATCTATAACCCATTTACCTAATAAACCGGGAAAATGAGCTGCATAATTAAATTCTAATCCACCAGTGGCGAAATAGTAAAAAGCATTTAAAACGTGTCTTTGCGTGTATGGGTTTTGTTTGAAATTATTAACAGTATAATTCAAATTAACGCCAACCTTTACGCCATCATCCGGGTTAAATCCAATATTTGGCAGCCCTGAAATTACATTGTATTTAGGCTTTTCATAGTTATACAGATTGACATCATAATCGTCTGTTAATTGTGTCTGGGTTTTAGAATCCAGGTTATAAGTATTTTCTTTTGATTTGAAGTCGTACACAATAACTTTTTTTCCGTTTTCGATATTATAAGTATCATTGTTCTGACCACCAATCAAACGAATTTTAATTTTCGATTTTTCGTTACCTTTTACTTCAAAAACGTCATTATCATCTAAACCATAGATCCATAAATTTCGGGTTTTTGCATCTGTCACATTTTTTGTATACAACAATTCTTCGCCTTCTTTTTTCATTCTGAAAACCTGAATTTCGATACCATTTTTAGTATTATGATTCAAAACAAACTTGTCTTTCTTGTCTGTTCCGGCAATCATAATTGTTTTGCTTAAAACGTCAGAATAACGTTTTGCATATTTTTGAAGCTCTTTTTTTCTGTTTTTTAATTTTCGTTTGATTTCGTCAATAGTTTCGTCCTGGACTTCTTTTGGTAAATTTTTAAAAGCAGTATCAATATCGCTATCAGATAAATTTTCCTGAATAAACTTAGCCTGTTCAACCCAGTCTTTTTCGTCGGCAGTTTTTAAAAATGCCAAATCCATCGGATAAGGTTCTCTGCTGAGCCACTTTACGTTATCAATTTTGTTTTTAAAAGTACGCATATGGCGCAATGCCGGAATATTCATTAAAATAGAAAGCAAAGCCCCATCGTATTTTACAAACGCCTGATCCCTGTCACGCGGAATTGGTTTGTAGATCACCTTACCATCAGTCTTATATTCTGCCCAGCGCCATTGGTCACTGTGTCTGTCCCAGTCACCGATCAGCATATCAAACAAACGGGCTTTCATATATTCTTTTTCGTCGACACTGTATTTTTCATCTTTATGAAGATTCAGCATCATATCATCTGTTCCAATTATGTTAGTAGGGTTTCCAAAATTTTTGCCATCAAGATGATTATCTGCCGGTCTTTCTTCTACCATATACAATTGGTCTCCAAAACTGGCATTAAACTCTTTTAAACCATTTTGTCTTGGTATATAATATAAAACAGGATTGGTATGTCGAAGTCCTATTTTATCAGACATACTTCCAATAGCAAAAGAAGCGTATGGATGTGAAGTAGTATAAAAATCAAATAAAAAATCCTCAGCATACGTATCCTCAAAATCATTTACTATATACTGATCCTTAAAAGCAACTGACTGCAAAAAGACGGTAGCACTTTTTTTCATGGCGCGCATGACATATTCACGACCTTTGCGATCAGACATTCTTAAGGAAACTGACTGATGTCCCCCGCCTTCGCGAATAGGTTTCAGGCCGCCCATCAAAGTATCTATGGTAGCCGTTCTGGCATTAATTGGCAAGCTGTAATATTCTCTATAGTGCTGACCGAATAAAAAGTTGTGAAACAGGCTCTTATTGGTCATTTTTTTAGAATAAATTGAAGTTGTTATATTCGAAGGAAATTTATTCGAAATATCTTCTGCCCAATTGATTTCTTTAGCTTTTATGATTTCTTTTTCAAAAAGAAGTTTTTCTTTGTTGTTTTCATTTCCAAAAAAAGAAACTTTGGCATCGCCGCTTTTATATAAAGTTAAGGTGCTGTAACCATTTCCGCCATACGAAAAATCGAACGGATTGATAGCCCGCGCTGCCTCTGATTTTGATCCGGCACCACTAATGATCTGCTGGATATTTTCTTTGCTGATGTATTGTAAATTATGATCATGTCCGGATACAACAATTACATTTTTCTGTTTTTGCAAAAGTGTTTTAATCCTTTTAGCATAAATCGTATATTGTTTATTTTGAATATCCTGTGGGCTTACACCCGTTGTTTTTCGTAATAAATTGATAAAAGATCCGATTATAGGCAATGGAATTTTTTTCTCTAATGGAAACAATTGTTTTTCTAATGAAAATTGTCCGCCATGAGTACCGTTACTTAATAAAGGGTGATGCAGGGCTAAAACGACTGTTTTCTCCTGATTTTTGTTTAAGATATTTTCCAGTTCTTCAAAAAACGCTTCACGTGTTTTAATCTCACAGTTGTCATTAATTGTCGGGTGATTGTCCCATTCCTCCAGAAACCATTCACTGTCGATAGTAACTAAGGTTGCAGTACTGTCAATTTTAACATCTTCGATAGGACAGGATTTTCTTGGCAGGAATGCTTTTTTGTCGTTCAGGTATTTCGTAACAAAATCAGCCTGAAGTTCAAGGCCTTTAATGCCGTTGTACCAATCATGATTACCAGGAATGAAAACTGTTTTTCCTTTAAATCCTTTTGTTAATTTTAACTGGCTGGTCAATTTTGTTTCGGCCAGAGCCTTATCTCCGTCATTTTTATCAGCCGGAAAACCTTTCGGATAAATATTATCTCCCAGAAACAAAAGAGTAGATTTTTTGTTTGCTTTTTTAAGCTTTTGGTGCAATAATTCAAGGGTTTGCTGAGACTGTTCTTCATCTGCATTTCCTGCATCTCCGACCAAAAAGAGAGTGTGAGCAATTTTTATGGTATCTGTAGCGTTTTCACTTTCATTATTGCTAACATTTTTTCCGTACTGTGCTTTGTGTGTTGCACAGGCAGTAAGTAAAAATATAAGGGGTATAACCAAAGAATTGGTTTTAATCTTGGTAATAAAATGATTATCCAAAAACAATTTCATAATTTCGTGGTATAAAAATATTCTTTATGAATCTAATAGAACAATCCGAGGATTTCGTCAGTAATTTACTCAAAGATAAACTTTCTAATTTATATTCTTACCATAATTTTAACCATACTTTTAATGTTGTAAATGCTGTTAAAAAGCTTTGTAACAAAGAAAATGTTGATGGTCACGAAAAAGAAATGCTATTAGTGGCAGCCTGGTTTCATGATGCGGGTTATATAAACGGATTTGAAGATCATGAGAATGAGAGTGTAAAAATTGCTGCAAAATTCTTAAAAGAAAAAGGACAATCTGATGAATTTATAGTCGGGGTTTCAAAACTTATTATGGCAACTTCAAAAACGTATGTGCCGCAAAATAAGCTGGAATATATTATAAAGGATGCAGACTTTGTTCATATAACAAATTTAGAATATGAGTCTACCGGAGAATTACTCCGATATGAACTAAAAAACACAATGAATATTTCTATGTCTTCTTTAGAATGGGCTCAGGAAAATTTGAATTTTCTGGTAAATAAACACCGATTTTACACGGATTATGCTTTAAGGAAATGGCAGCCTCTAAAAGAAAAAACGATAGCACTTGTTCAAAAAAAGATTAATAAGGAAGAAATAAAAAAAGCTAAAGATCTGGAAGACGAGGAAAAAAAGAAAGATAAAGCAGAAAAGCCGGATAGGGGTATAGATACTTTATTTCGCGTTACATTAGGAAATCATACCCGTTTAAGCGGAATTGCCGACAGTAAGGCAAACATCCTTTTGTCTGTAAATGCTATTATTATATCAATTGCACTTTCGTCCATTATCCCAAAATTAGACAGCCCAAAAAATGCACATTTAGTAATTCCGACTTTTATCATGCTGATGTCGAGTGTTATTACTATAATTTTTGCAATCCTTTCAACAAGGCCAAAAGTCACTTCAGGATTCTTTACCCGCGACGATGTTGAGGCAAAAAAAGTAAATCTTATGTTTTTTGGAAATTTCTACAAAATGCCGCTTGAAGATTATGACTGGGCAATGAATGAAATGATGAAAGACAGGGATTATCTGTATTCTACAATGATCAAAGATTTATATTATTTAGGATTAGTGCTCCAGCGCAAATATAATTTGCTTAGAATTGCCTATAACCTTTTTATGGTTGGGATTATTATAACTGTGGTTTCGTTTATAATCGCTTTTAAAAGTATATAAGAAAAGCTCAACTATTTAGTTGAGCTCATCTAATAAATCCTGATAGGTAATTTTCTTTTCAGTTGCGTTTGTGATATTATTTATCACTTTTACGCGAATTGCTCTTAATCCCGAAACACCCTGTAAATCTTCAACTTCAAATTGCTCAATAGAAGGCTCTAAGACTTTCTTGTGCTGTAAATATTTGATGTATTTCAAATACTCTGCCTCCTCACTATTTTGAGAATATACGATTGTGATTTTTTCTTTTTCGGTAATTCTTTCGCGGCTGCCTTTTATGTGTGCTTTATCAATACGTTTTTTAACTACCTCATATCTCGCATTATAAGTTCCGTCAACATCAAAACGTTTTTCATCCATTCTAAAACGGATAGAAAGCGCAGAACTAAATACCAAAATCAATGACGTGACATCCAGCTCATACGGAAGAGACTCTTTCAGTTGATGATGTTCCAATTCCATTTCGCACAAAGTCTGCAATTGCCACAAGCGCAGATTGTGCAGGTACATAATGTCAAAAGGTTTTGTTGGCGCAATCGAGGCCCCTATATATAAGTTATGTTCGACACCATCGGTTTTGAAACGCTCATAATAATGCGGATAAATCTGCTGAGCTTCAACTTGTTTTTTATCCAGAACAGAAGCCAGTTTTTTGTTAATGATAGACATCGCATTATCAAATTTCTTTCTTTCCTGATAAAACATTCCTGTTTTTTCGTCCAGACTGGCAAAGTATTCTTCTTCCAGTTTCTGGTTTATAGCTGTATCTTTTGTGTTTTTTAGAATCGGATGAATTTCTTCTTCGATATAACGTTGGATATATTGCTCCGTATCTGCCTTTAAAGGCTGGTCTAATTCATCATGAAGCGACTCTAATTCAAATTTGCGCTGCTCCAAAAGCATCAGATTGCTATTTGGTTTCTGATTTTCAAAAATTTTCAAAATCGTACTCAGCTGATTTTTCAGATCTCTTCTTACTGTATCATTTCTGTGCTCAGAAGAACCTTTGATGTCGATTTGTCCGTATAAAGGGAATACATTCTTAAATACAATTTCCTTAAAAATATAATCTTTGGCAGGATTTGTATTTTGAAAATAATTTTGTGATTCTTTTTTAAATTTCCAATATACACTTGGGTGAATTGTAGTGTATTCACGCTGAATAATTGCTTCGACCTGATGCTGCATATCAGTATTATAGCGGTCAATTGTATCGGTAAGATAAGGCAAAACCAAATCGAGTTTTGTTGCATTTATAGTATTTAAAGCCCTTGGTATTTCTGAAACCAATTCTACAACACCCAGCAAATGTCCGTCCTTAATAACCGGGGCAAATACGCAACTGTGTATATTTTGTTTTAGCAAATGTTCGCCAAGCCTTTTATTTGGTGATTCCTCTGTAAATTTAAGTACATTAGAAATTACAAAAGGTTCTTTGTTGTCTAATAAATTTTCAAAAGAACATCCAAAAAAAGCATTTTTGCATTCTACTTCCTGATCTGTCAAAAGCAGGAAACTTTGCAGCTGATTATCATACTTAACCGGTCTTATAAACTTTTCCTCCTCAGAATTATAAATGATAAAACCTACTTTTAAATCTGGAATTTTGAATATTGATTTAAAAATGTTTTCGATAATATCATTTGAGGCAACCGTTTTGGTATCCGGTTTTAAAAGATTGCTTTTTAGGTTTGAAATAGCACTCTCAGTCGTAGCATCAAACAGAGAAACAATTCCGAAACCTTTTAATGTCCAGCTTCCCGGAGGAAATTTAGATTTCCAAAGCTCAATATCATTATAATTATCGATTAATAAATCAATATCATCCTGTGTAAGCGAAACTGAATCTTTTGACGGATTAATTTCCATAAAATCAGCATTGTACAGAATGCGATAATGTTTTTCTATTCCATTTTCGTCTGGAATGTCATAGAAAAATATTTTATTAAAATCGATATTTTGTTTGTAATAGCTGCTCAAAATCAGGCAGCAGTTATTGATATAGAATTGGTGATCATCAAAATCACGAATTTCCATATAAAACTCATCACCCGCATTTCGTAATATTTTCTTGAAACGTTCTGTATAATTAAAAGATATATTCTGAAATGGAATTGTAATTGCTTTTATTTCATTGTGAGTCAAAGCTGTAGGAAATAAATCTGCAGCAATGTTTTTGATTAAAGCCTCATTTTTTCTTATAGTAGCTAAGTCCCGGATTCCGGTTCTAAATTCCGGAAATGCATCGATTTCTTTTAAAATGGCTTTTGCGTAGTTAGATCGGTAATCAACATCTGATAAAGCAATTTGTTCAAAAGACTCAATTAATTTATGAAATGAAATTATTGTTTCGAAAGGACTTTCTTTTGGTACATGACGATCCATCGTGGTATTTTTTTAGAGTACAAAATTAAGCATAAATTAAGAATGTACGACATTTTGCTATTTCTTTCCTTTATAGTTATATAGACATGCTAAACCCTGGTGCTTATGTTATCCAAGTCTTGTGGAAACTTCGCTTTAGGGAAAAATAATAGAAAACCTCAATAACGAATTGTAATTGAGGTTTTTTATGAGATAAAATAATATTTAAGTCTATTTATTAAAGACATTTAACTGAAACCAATTTTTTGTTTCATCAATCATTACTTGTCCATATTGTTTACGGATAGTGTTGTACACCCATTGCAGATTTTTTTCTCTTAAAGAATCTTTTATTTTGTTCTCAGTTTCGATCATTGCCAAATGTATGGCACAATACTGATCTTTTTTCCAAGGCAGATTTTGCTTATCCAATAATATACAATTGTCTCTAATGTTGTCACATTCAAAAAATGAAATCTCGCCTTCTACAGCAAGAACAATATCTAAAAATGTAATATCTTCGGGCTTTCTGCAAAGCTTATAACCGCCTTTGACACCTATATTAGATTTTACAATTCCGGCTTTTTTTAATTTAGTAAAAGCTTTGGCTAAATAAGTTTCAGATATATTTTGAAAATTTGCCAAATCGCGCACGGTAATCGTATTGCCCTCAGGATTATCTATTAAATAGACCAAAGAATGTATCGCATATTCAACATTTTTTCCTAAAGTTGGCATAGCAATAATTTAAATGTTTCCATAATTGTAATTTAAATGTTATACAGCGTTTTGACTAACATTTGGAACTTCAGGAAAAGAATCTTCCAATGCGGTTTGAACATCATCTGCCGGATAAATTAGTTTTGTAGTAACTTCCATTTTTATATTTTTTCCTTCAATACCGCTAACAGACAGACTGCGTTCCCAACCAGTAGTTAACATTCCGTCTTGCTGACCCAAATCGACGCAGGTTACATAATCTGAGTAATTGTAAGGTTTCAATGGTTGGGCAAATAAGGCATTAACAGCATTATGTCCAGCCCATTTCCCCAAAAACATTGAGAACTGGCAGGCCATAAGTGAGCTGTTGCCTTCATCATCAACGGGAATATTGGCAACATCTCCGGCTGCAATTACATTTTTATATGTTTCTAACTGAAGGTATTTATTTACATGAAGACGTCCCAGTTTATCCTTTTCTCCTTTAAAGAAACTGCATAGCGAACTTGCTACTAATCCAACAGTAGAAATTACTGTCTGAGAAGGTATAAAGGTTCCGTCGCTTAAAGTTGCTCCATTTGAAGTTACCGCAGCCAGTGAAACGTTAGTGATAGAAGTCACATCTTTAGATTTTAAAGTTTCTAAAACATATTTCTGTGCTTCAGGAGAATAATAATTCCCTACCTGATTTGCTTTTTCTATAAGCACAACTTTAAACTCAATTGCATCCTGAGAATATCTGCTCCATATTTTCAATGCCTTTTCTTTAATTACTGTTGCTACTTCAAGTCCGGTTAATCCGCTTCCTGCAACTACAAAAGTAGCAGCGCCTTCGCCATCAAATTTTTTACTTGCCAATTTTATTAAATGGTCTTCCAGTCTTTGAGCACCGTTAAAAGTATCTACATTAAAAGTCTTCTCTATGCCCTCAATATTTATTGCTTTTAAAACGCTTCCTGAAGATAATATTAAATAATCATAGCTTAAAATTCTTGATCCGCTCTCGGTTGCAATTGTTACAAGATTTTCATCAGGATTGATAATTTCTGCTTTACCATTAATAAATTTAATTCCTAATGGTTTAAAATATTTATTAAGCTCAACTCTTAAACCCTCTAGTGAAACCTCATACAATCTTGGGCGAATCGTTAAATATTCATCCATGTTTACTACAGTTACCTCAATTTGATCTTCCTTCTTTAATTCGCGGCTTTGTCTAATTGCGCTTAAAGCACTCCAAAATCCAGCAAATCCACCTCCAATAATTAATAATTGTTTTTTCATTTTTTTTAATAGATAATTACGATAATATTTATCGCAAATTAAGCAAATTAAAACTATAAAATAAAATTAATCTTACAAAATTAAATAATTATTATTTTTATTATAACCAAATACTTATAAATCAAGCGATAAGTATTGTGTTCAAGTTTTAATCCTATGATTTAAAAAAGAGGTTAGAAGTTTTCACTAAAGAGAATTCTAATTGCTTTGGATATGGAAAATGACTTATATAAAAAAACGGCAATTACTACTGTAGTTGCCGTTTTTTGTTTTAAGTAAGTAATAGAAAATGAATAACTTCCTAGCTTTTTTCTTCTTTATTGAAATACACTAAGTAGTAATACATTTGTTTTTCTTCATCCCAGCCTTTTTCAACAAATTTTTCTGCGCTTTCAGGATTGATAAAATCCATTTTGATCTGAATGTGTGTATCCAGATTAATGACATTTTTGATCGATTTTCTTGCGTCAGAAACCGCTGCGTTGGCAATTGGAAATGAGGTTACATCTTCGATGCTGTATTTTTCTCCTTTATCAACTTTATAATTTTTGAATTCAGGAATTAAGTCAGGATTATCCAATACTTCATTTAAGAAATTTTGTTCTTCAAACTGATCATTTTTAGCAAAATAATTCACAGACCGGTTCATAAACATTACTTCTTCTTTTTTGTCTTCTGCCGGTAAAACAACATCTTTTGCGAAGTTTTGACAGAATTTCAAGTATTTTTTTGTGATGAAATTTTCGTCTTCAAAAGCATCAACAGACAAAAAGTGCTCTAACCAGTAGCGGGCATCATAACGGTTACTGTCTACAGTCAGAATTTTATATCCTTCTTCTTTTTTATAATTAAAAATCAAACATCCTTTATCAAGTTTGCTTAGGTTAATCCCCTGCTGCAAAATCATTTCAAGGTTACTGTCTTTTTCTTCAAACTGTAAAAAGTCAGACTGCAATTCGCTTTTAAAAATTCCGATAGCGTCCACTACATTATTATCAATGCTTAAATTTGTCAAATACGTTACATAAACCTCTCCGTTTTTTATGTGCGGATGATTTGACTGCTCAAATAAATGTGTTGTAATTTTTTTTGAGATCTCTTGTAAATTCCCCGGATTGCTAAAAATCTCAGTAGCGTACTTAAACATGTCGTTATAGTCCAAATCCACTTCGTGTGCAAACTGATAATAGTTTTCTTCTTTTTCTCTAAAAGGCTTAAAAAAGTATTCTTTTATCAAAGGAACAATTTCGTCATTTAAATTAAATGGCTGTTCTGATAAAAAAATGGCTTCGTTTCTGCTTTTGTTCCCTACGCGGTGTATCGCAAGCGTCTCGATGTGGGTGTTGAATAGGTTGATCATATTTTTAAGGTTCAGAGATACAGAGGTTCAAAGGGACAAAGGTTATTTTCTGTCTTTTATTTTTCGAATAAAAGAACTTAACATTCGTTCTATCTCTCTACTTTCTCCATTTATTTTGTTAAATTGATTTTCGTTGATATATTTTAAATTGAATGAAATTTCCAGCTGAGTCTGTATTTCAAATAATGAAGAAATTGAAATATTTAAAAATCTCAGATAATCACTATTTCCATCTCTGCCATAACCTTCTGCAATATTGCTTGGAATTGATATGGAACTTCTTCTAATTTGTGAAGATAGACCATAAATTTCTTCTTTAGGAAATGAATTTGTTAATTGATAAATTTCAGTTACAAGATTCATTGATTTTTGCCAGATTAAAAGGCCTCTAAAAGTATTCATGTTTTTGTGTTTAAAAAATTAAGCACAAAACTAAAAATATTCCTACATTTTAAATCAAAGATTTAAAATAAAAACCTTTGAACCTTTGTTGCTCTGAACCTTTGAACCTTTCCTCTAATTCCAATTCTCCTCAAATCCGTAATCTTCGAAACTGTCGTCACCTTCGAACATATCAAGATCATCTTCGTCTAAATCATCTTCAAATTCTCCGTAGATATCATCGTGCATATCTGCTTCGAAGTTTTTTTCAGTTGCTTCATCAGGCATTTCTCCATGTGCGAATAAAGTTTCAGGATAAATTGCGCCAGCAGATTCTTCTTCAATAGCGGCTAATTCAACTAAGAAAGTCCACATACTGATGAAATCGTAAACGTAGATAATTTTGGTGTTTTCTTTGTCTAAAATAGAAGATAATGGGTAATCGCTCATAGTACGCTGTTCTCCCGGAACATCACCTGTATCAAAAAGCGGAATTTCATCCTCCTGATTCCAGGTATCGTCGCAAGTGTAAAACGAAGCTACTTCTGATCCGTCAAAACCGAAAGCGTTGAAGATCGCATTATGTAAATCTTCCAGAGTATCATCTTCAAGAATTGCAATGTCTCTAAAAATATCTTCTTCGGCGTCTAGAATTACTCTAAATTTATAAACCATAATCTTTGTTTTTATTGAGAGGTCAAAGGTAAAATATAAAAAACGAAATACGAATTATGAATTACGATTTGTTGAAAAGATTTTTCTTTTATCAGGCTGAGCGAAGCCGAATGTAAGGCTGAGCCTAGTCAAATGTCAGGCTGAGCAAAGTTGAATATCAGCTGAGCGAAGTCGAATGTCAGGCTGAGCGAAGTCGAATGTCAGGCTGAGCGAAGTCGAAGCCCGGTTCCAGTTAACAAGCCTTCGACTTCGCTCAGGAAGACAGTTGTGTTCGGGAAAATTACTATTTTCGAGCCAGTCGTTTTCTGATCTTATGATAATGTTTATGATAAGTGCTATGGCTCGGATAGCTTCTGCTTGAAGTCATATTATTAAAAATCAAAGCCGTCAGAAACAAAATCAAAACGCCAACCAAAACAGGAGACAATACATACATATAGCCCAAAGCCTTTATTTTGTCAGAACCGATAACAGCAATAAGAGCTGTTGCGCCCCCGGGCGGATGCAGGGTTTTGGTTATCTGCATTAAAATAATGGCAAGAGAAACCGCAAGCGGGGCCGCAATCCAGATAATATCCGGAGCCAGTTTGTGAACTGTAACCCCTATAAGTGCCGAAACTAAATGTCCGCCAATTAAATTTCGCGGCTGAGAAAAAGGACTTTGAATAATGCCGTAAACCAAAACGCTGGAAGCTCCAAAAGAGCCAATTAAGTAAACCGCATCATTGCCAGAAAAATGTATAGACTGAATATAAGCCAGAATTCCGATGCCGACAAAAGACCCTAAGAAAGACCAAAAATGCTCTTTATAATCTACTAAAGTTTCTTTATAAAGAATGTAACGTGTTTTGCGATATCCTCTTTTTATTTTTTGAACAGGCATGGTAACTTACTATTTGTTGTGGTATTTTTTGTCACAGGTTTAAAAGATTACCCTGTGCAATTATTCAGAATCAGTATTATGTTTTATTTTATTAAGCCCGGAGAATAGGTATAAACCGTGTGAGGATAAATCATTTTTGCTGTGTATTTGGAAATCAGGCAAACAGCCAAAATCGGAAAAAACAAAGTATAATCATTCGTCAGGCCGCAAACCAAAAATATTGCTGTAAACGGTGCATGAATACTGGCGCTTAAAACTGCCGCCATCCCGATAATCATAAAATTCACCGGAATTACATCTACATGAAAGAAAGTATTTAAAATTGATGCCAATAATAATCCTAAAAATGCTCCAATAAAAAGGCTAGGGGCAAAAACACCGCCATCACCACCGGAGGCCAATGTAATCGACGTCACAATAGGTTTTAAAAGTAAAATTCCAATAAAAGTAAAAGCCAACGTTACAGTCAGCGGAAGTTCTGAAGAATGAGCAAAAATGCCTTTTATAGCGTGGTATCCTTCTCCGTATAATTGCGGAAAAACAAAAAGCGAAATACTTAAAACCGCTGATCCTAAAATGATTTTATAATAATGAGTATCGATTTTTCCGAATTGAGATTTAAAGAATAAAACACAACGCGTTAAATAAACCGAATTTATTCCGGCCAAAATTCCCAAAAGAATAAAATACGGAATCGCTTTTAAATGCCACGTTGTTATGGAAACAGCAAATAAAGGTCCTTCTTTTAAAATAGTAAGCAAACCAAAAGCAATTGAAACAGCAATAACATTCGAAATAATAAAAGCACGCGTCACTTTTCGTGAAATAACTTCAAGAGCAAATAAAATTCCCGCGATCGGACTGCTGAATAATGCAGTAACCCCTGCCGCAACACCTGCACAGATTAATTCGGTTTTGTATTGGCGAAAAACGTTTTCTTTTTGTTGCGCTACAGAGCCAATTGTAGCAGTAGCCACAACTGTAGAAACTTCGATTCCGGTTGATCCGCCAAAAATAACAGTCAATAATCCGTTTATAAAGTGCGATGGGATTTTATAAGAAGGCAGGTTTTTTGAGGTTGATCCGGTACTTTCAAAAACCTCTTTGATGCCTTTGTTTTCTTTCTTTTTAAAAAGGTATTGTCTCAGAAAATAAATGACTGATAAACCAAAAACAGGAAAAATGATATAAAAAACAGGATTTACCGAGACTTCATGAAAAAAGATCTCTTCGTAATATTCAGTGATTTTTTTTAGCGAAATTCCGAGAAAGGCTGAAAGGAAGCCAATTAAAATAGAAACAATAACTAATTTTCGGAATTTAATGAATTGATGATTCTTTTTGATTTGCGCCGTTTTGTTCATCAGAAGTGAATTTGGATTCGCATTTTTTTTATGCGGATTACAAAATTAAGAATCAAAATCGGTTTAAAATAGGAAATCTTCAATTTAGTATGTTAAATTCAGTATAAACAAGAAAATTCTTTCAGTGTATTTTTTAGTTACATACTGATTATATATTGTCACAAAAGTGGAAACAATAAAGTTTAAATAAGAAAGCCCAAAACCTCATAACCAGTTCCTGAGAACTTATTAAAACTCAAAATTGGGAATTAATTCTAATAGAAGCTTTCACTAACGCTATTGCTTTTATACTGCTCAGTGGGAATTCTACAGGCTGATAGTCTGAATTTTGAGGCACAAGCCTAACAAACGAATCCTGATCTGATTGTTGTATATATCTGGTAAAAAAGAAATCATCTCCATCTTTACTGATGTAGATCAGATACATTTCACCCCAAATAATATTTTCCGGATTATTTATTTTTTTATAGGCTAAGATATCGCCGCTTCTTAATAAAGGATACATGCTGTTGCCTGCAATGTATAATGCACCATCACAATCTGTAATTTTGGGTATACCAATGTATTCTAACGGAACTTGATTTTTATTTTTCCCAAATAAATCTTTAATACCTTCAGCTGTACTAATATCATAAAGCGGAATGTTAAAATTGCCGTCTTCACTATCTTTTTTCTGACTGTAATAAATATCTTCTTCAGTCAAAGTATTAATCTTTAGCATATTTCCGTTGCCGGTAAGAAGCCATTCGGCATTAAGATCTGGATAATAATGTAATATTTTACCTGCTTTATCAGTGCCCATATTACTGCTATTGTCTAAGAATTTATTCGAAAAGCCTAGCTGTCGGCAAAATTTATATCGAGTGATCCCTTTGTGGTCAATAAACTCCTTCACTCTTTCGGTCGCTCCCATGAAATAAAATTATTTGTAAAATTTTACGTTAAAAATTTGTTTGCTTGTAAGATTTTACACTACCTTTGTCCCGTGTTTAGTACAAACAATTTAAATTGTAAAAATATGAAAACTAAAGCAAGTTATAATCAAGATCTATTAAAGATTATTCACGAAAAGTATGGTTTTTCTTACGACTATATCAGGAAGAGTATTAGAGGCGACCGGGTTGGTTTAACAAGTGATATAATAAAGAACGAATACAATGTGCTATATCGCGAAGTAAAGAATGCGATAGAAAGCAGATTTAGAAAAATATAATACCTCCAGAATACCAGCCAATCTCCCTATAATAATTTCCAATTACAGAGCATTTTTTACAATTTAAATATTAAAGCTACGGATGAAACTCAAACCGAGGTTTGCAAATCCTGCTATTAGTGATTTTTGATGCCCTGTTTGTAAAAACGGAGCGTCAAAAACATGCTTAAGTGCTTGTACAGTAGTATAATGGTACAAACCTGACAGTATAAAAAAAGATTGTAAAATTATTGGAAAAAGCAACAAGCGACTATCTCAAATCTTTGGATAAAATACCATTTCGCCGCTGTTATTTCTTAAAAACAAAAAAATCACTGTAGTATAAGCGGCAGCAAACTGCCCGTTTGACTGCGCGATGGCATAAAGAAACAAATATCTTTTAACATTATCAAATTATAATATAGAAAACATGAAAAAATAATATGAGTAAACGGTATAAAACGCCATAAGGCGGTATATAAACATCAGGTCTGTTGCAGCAGCGAAAATAAATGCTGCAAATTACTCAGGACAACCCTGCAGGATTCAAATAACATATTGGCTTACAAAAAAAGAGCTTAAAATATTAAATTAAAAAAAGAATAAAATGAAAAAGAAATTTAAACTCTTTGCATTTATTGCATTAATGACAACGTATTACAGTAATGCCCAAATGGGTATCAATACCAAATTTCCGGATGCGAGTGCGGCACTTGAGGTAAAATCTCCCGACAATACAAAAGGCGTATTAATACCACGCTCTACAACAGCACAAATAAACGCCATTCCGTTACCGGCAGAAGGGTTAATTGTGTATGACACTACACAGCACTGTTTCTTGCAGAACGCAGGTACATCGGCCATTCCTAAGTGGGTGCCTTTGGTAAATGCAGCAGATAACGGATTGACAACAGCAGGCGGTAAAATGCAACTGGGTGGAACATTAACAAAACCTACTGCTTTGACAACTACGGCAGCCAATACTCTGGCTATACAAGGTCTGGTAAATAGTACAGATAGTGCTGATTCGCCTATAGTGTTAACAGCAGATGGTACACTCAAAAAAAGTTCTTTTCCTGTTGCTAACGTTGTGCCTACAGATGTTGGAACGGTTATAGCTATCGATGGAAAACTGGAAGTAGCACAGGAAATTACAGCACTGATGAATGCAGATTTTATTTGTACCAATACTGGTGGCCCAATGTCTATTGGTAACATTAATAATGTTATTATAGATAATAAAAATGCATTTATTCATACTGCAAGTTCTAATTCTTTTACAGCCAAAGCTAATGGAGTTTATTCCATAACTATGAATTTACAGTTGACTGCTGTGGGAGGTGTTCCTGTAATTGGCGTTTGGTGTGACACCGATAATAAATGGGTTGCCCGTATTAATGGAAATCTAAGTGGGATGCTTAATTTGACTTTGATGACTAGTATTAATTTAGATACGTCAAAAACATACTCTTTTAGAGTTACAAATACTGAAGTCACAACAGTTAAGGCTTTTAACACAGGAGGCACTGGAACTGGGCCAATTGCTTTTTTCTCTGTAAAGAGGCTAAAATAAAGAATATATAGTAAAATACATCCCCCCAAGAAATTAAATTAAAAAAAGAATAAAATGAAAAAGAAATTTAAACTCTTTGCATTTATTGCATTAATGACAGCGTATTACAGTAATGCCCAAATGGGTATCAATACCAAATTTCCGGATGCGAGTGCGGCACTTGAGGTAAAATCTCCCGACAATACAAAAGGCGTATTAATACCACGCTCTACAACAGCACAAATAAACGCCATTCCGTTACCGGCAGAAGGGTTAATTGTGTATGACACTACACAGCACTGTTTCTTGCAGAACGCAGGTACATCGGCTATTCCTAAGTGGGTGCCTTTGGTAAATGCAGCAGATAACGGATTGACGGCAACAGGCGGTAAAATACAACTGGGGGGAACATTAACAAAACCTACTGCTTTGACAACTACTGCAGCTAATACTCTGGCAATTTCCGGACTGCAGGCAGGAACAGCAGCAGATAATGTTCTTGTTGCTGATTCAAATGGGGTTTTAAAAACGGTATTAAGGTCAAATTTTACAGGAGCTGATAATTTAGGGAATCATACAGCGACCCAGGATTTAAACATGAATACTCAAAATATTACAGCAGCAAAAGATATTACTGCAACAGGGACGGCTGCAGCGGCAAATGTAACTGCAAGTACAAAAGCAACTGTTCAGACTGCCGCTATTGCAAAAGGAACAGATGGTTCTAGCCCTCAAGCAGGATATATTGCTACAGCAGCAAATGCAAATGGCGATATTGTTTGGACAGCTATGGCCGAATCTGCTGGTGCAATTAATGGTGTGTACGAGTTTTTAGGAACGAACACTATAAATGTTGCAGCTGGTTCTACTGCTGTTGTTCCGATGAACGGAAACTCATTTACATTAACTAAACATTCAAAAGTGCTTATTACGTATTCTCTGTTGCCATTACCATCAACTGGAGGAGCACCTGTACAGGGAAGTATAGATTTGATGGTAGATAATGTCAAAACAATATCTTCTTATTATTCTGCAACTGATGCACCTACGGTTTTAGGCAGACTAGGTAATTACTCCACTGCTCAAAAAATAGTGAGCCTTGCTGCCGGACTTCATACTGTAGGCCTTAATTTAAAATCTTGGTTTAATACCACTATGACCAATGTTAATCCTGTCACTGCAGGTTATGGAGGTGCTGCAGCAACTGACTCACAAGCTATGGTAGCCAGGATTTCAGTTGTTGTTTTTAATGATTAAGGCGAAAAATATATTTTAAGATTTTAAGAAGCTCAATTAAGGGTTTTGTAGAAAATATAAAGAAAGGCTTTAGCCGAAACATATAGTTTTTGCTAAAGCCTTTCTTTTATTGTTAAAAATGATTAGCTAGCTAAAGCAAAAAGAATTATCTCTCATAAAATTCAATCGGCAGCAAATCAGGATCTGCGATAAAAGTAAAACGCTTTTCGGTAGTTTCATCAATTCTAATAGGTTCAGATTCAATGTTTTTTGAGTTTAAAAAAGCAATAGTTTCTTCCAGATTAGTGACTTCAAAAGCCAGATGACGCAAACCGACAGCTTCTGGTCTCGAAGGCCGTTGCGGCGGATTTGGAAATGAAAATAACTCGACTACATACAGGCCGTTCAAAGCCAGATCTAATTTATAAGACCCGCGTTCTGCGCGGTAAATTTCCCTGATTATTGTTAATCCCAAAACCTCGGTATAAAAGATTTTAGACTTTTGGTAATCAGAGCATAAAATAGCAATATGATGAATTTTGTTTAAGGTAAGCATTAGGATTTTGATTCAGTTTCCTGATTTAATTTTCGAATTATTTTTGCCGGATTTCCTACGGCCAGTGAATTGCCGGGAATGTGTTTTGTAACAACAGATCCCGCGCCAATAACACAGCCTTTTCCAATTGTTACGCCCGGACAGATAACAGAATTTCCTCCAATCCAGCAATCGTCTCCGATCGAAACAGGCAAAGCATTTTCTAATGATTTTCGCAATTCGGCGTCAAGCGGATGTGTTGCTGTATAAATTTGCACATTTGGCGCAAAAAATACATTTGAGCCAATAGTCACGGGGGCACAATCTAAAACTACGCAGTTAACATTAAAGTAAACGTTGTCTCCGCAGGTAATATTGTAACCATAATCACAATGAAATGGGGGTTCTATATAAAAACTTTTTCCTGTATTAGGAATCAGTTCTGCTATAATTTGTTTTGCTTTTTTTGTCAGGCGATATTCAGTAACGTTTAATCTGTGTAAAAGATTTTTAGCTTTTCGTCGCTCTTTTACCAAAACAGGATCGCCGGCTATATAATATTCGCCGGCAATCATTTTTTCTTTTTCTGTTTTCAATTTCGTGATTTATTTTAAAGTAGTTTTTTCAAAATCACAATTTGTCCCAAATGATAAACGTCGTGCTGAATAATGCCGTGAATGTCTTCATAAAAATTATGATTGTTGTTTGGATCTATTTTATCAAAATCAGCATCATCAAAATCATTAAAAAAAGCCGTCCATTGTTCCTGAGATTTTGCAAGACTTTGCAAAGATTGTTCCCAGGCCGGCTCAGATGAATCTATAACAGGAACAAAATAATTGTGATCCGGAGTTGTAATTATTTCTCCCTGAACACGTCTCAAAATATTTCTTCTCCACTGTATAAGATGGTTGACAATTTCCCAAATCGTATTTAAATTAGGGTTTATTTTTCTGTAAGCCTGCTCTGCGGTAATATCTTTTAAAGTATCTGCTAAGGTAACCTCAAGCCACGGATTTCCATTATAAATGGACTGATATAAATTCGAAACTCTTTTGCTTTCTGACATATTTGATAGTTTTTAAACGTGAAAGCTAAGATACGAATAAGTAATTTACAACTCATCCTCAAAATTCTACAATTGGGTTATTTATTATTTTTTAACTTAAAATGTTAAAATACATTTGTCACATCAAAATAACAAACACCAAAACCAAATAAAATCGGGAGGTATGACAACCAAATTACTTTTTACAATTAGCTTTTTATTTTTAACAACTGTATTTTTTGCTCAGAATACAATCTCAGGAAAAGTTCTTGATCAAAAAGGAAAACCCGTTCCGGGAGCGAATATTTATATTGACGGAACTTATGATGGAGCAACAAGTTCTGAAACAGGAGAATTTTCTTTTGAAACAACCGCAACGGGAAATCAGTTTTTGATTGTAAGTTTTTTGATGTACGAAACATTCAGACAGGAAATTGATGTAGCAAATTACAAAGGCCAAACCGTAAAATTAAGAGAAAGTGTAAATACACTCGATGCCGTTGTGATCACTGCCGGAACATTAGAGTCGGGAGATAAAGCAAGGGTTTCTGTTCTTAAACCTTTGGATATTGTAACCACTGCGGGTTCTGCCGGAAACATTATTGCCGCCTTGCAGACTTTGCCGGGAACACAAACCGTTGGAGAAGACGGACGTTTGTTTGTTCGTGGAGGTGAAGCCAGCGAAACACAAACCTTTGTTGATGGTCTTCGTGTTGCACAGCCTTACGGCGCAACCACTAATAATTTACCGACCAGAAGTAGATTTTCTCCATTTTTGTTTAGCGGAATTGCTTTTTCTACCGGAGGATATTCTGCAGAATATGGAGAGGCCTTGTCAAGTGTTTTACTTTTAAATACTCAGGATGAACCGGATCAAAACAAAACAGATATTGCTTTGATGACAGTAGGTCTTGGAGTAGGAAACACGCAGAAATGGGAAAAAAGTTCTTTTAGTATTAATACCAATTATATCAATCTGGCACCTTATCAGGCTGTAATTCCTCAAAATGTCGACTGGAATAATCCGTATCAGTCTTTGGGTGGTGAAGCAGTATATCGTTATCATTTTACAAACGGTATCTTTAAATTATATGCTGCTTTTGATTCTGAGAAATTTGATTTAAATCAGAAAAATGTAAATTTTGCTGATCCGATCAGAACAGATTTGAACAATAATAATTTTTACCTGAATGGCTCTTACAAAGGTGATTTTGGCACAGGATGGCAGCTTACAACCGGAATTAGTTATGGGTACAGCAAAAACAAAATAAAATATGACATCAATGATGTTGACACCGATGAAAATGCAGCACAACTGAAATTGAAGTTAAGAAAGAATATTTCCAATTACTTTAAATTGTCTTTTGGAGCAGATTATTTCATTACCAAATTCAATGAAAATTTTAGGGACAATATTTCAATTGATGCGGCAAATGGTTACGATTCAAATATTGCTGCTTTTTATACAGAAGGAGATATATTGTTCTCCAAAAAACTGGCAATGAAGGTAGGAGTAAGACTTTCAAACAATAATTTGCTTGACGAAACCAACCTGGCACCAAGAGCCTCTATTGCTTACAAAGTGTCAAAAACAAGTCAGTTTTCATTTGCTTACGGAGATTTTTCTCAGACTCCGGTTGTTGATTACATTAAATATTCAAAATACCATCAGTTCGAAAGCGAAAAAGCGCAGCATTATATCCTGAATTATCAGTTTACAAAACCGGGACAGACTTTTAGGGCAGAAGCTTATTATAAAGATTATACAAATCTGGTTCAGTACAATACAAAAGATATTCAATACAATTCTGTTTTCAACAACAACGGTTCGGGTTATGCAAAAGGACTGGATTTATTTTGGAGAGACAGTAATCTGTACAAAAACTTAGAATACTGGATTTCATATTCTTATATCGATTCAGAAAGACAATATAAAAACTTTCCAACAATGGCGACACCCAATTTTGTAGCCAATCATAGTTTGTCAATTGTAACAAAATATTTTATTACAGACTGGAAATCACAAATCGGATTCACAAACAGCTACAGTTCAGGGCGTCCTTATAACGATCCAAACCAGACGCAATTTATGAACGGAAAAACAAAAGCTTATAATAGTTTAAGTTTTAACTGGGCTTATTTATTAACAACACAAAAAATCCTTTATTTTTCTGTTTCGAATATTTTAGGAACTCAAAATGTTTTCGGGTACGATTACGCCAAATTACCAGACGCCAACGGAGTCTACAACAGACAAGCCGTAACACCAAACGCAGACCGATTTTTCTTCGTAGGTTTCTTCTGGACAATCAGCAAGAATAAAAATGATAATCAGTTGAAGAATCTTTAAAGGTTCTAAGTTTCTGAGACGCTAAGATTCTTAGGTCTTAACTTTCAAAAGACAGAATTTTATTCCGTTTAAGCTTCAAAACAGAATCTAAAAACCTTAGCGTCTCAGCATCTTAGAATCTTAGCAACTTTTAAAAAAAAAACAATTCAGTAGCTAAAATCAACAACTCAGTATTATTTAATTTTAAAAGAATAAAATCAGACATACTTTTGAAGTATAAATTAACAATCAGAGTTTTAATCATCAAAATCAGGAGGTACTAAGCAGCTGAGATTCTAAGAAAAAAGCTTAGCGACTTAGTCACTCAGTTCCGAAGCATCGGGATAAAAACTAAAAAAACTTAGCATCTCAGAACCTTAGAACCTTAGCAACTAAAAAAAAAGAAAACATGACCAAAATTATCACCGCAATTATATTATTTGTCTGCAGCTTAATGTCTGCACAAAAAGTAAACCTTACCGTTTCTGTTTCGGGTTTAAAAAACAATACAGGAATTGTAAAAGTAGGTTTGTACAACTCAGACGAAACTTTTCTTAAAACAACTTACAAAAGCGTTGTTTCTGAAATAAAAAATAATCGGGCTACAGTTACTTTCATTGGTATTCCGGCAGGAGAGTATGGAATCTCAACCTTTCATGATGAAAACAGCAACGGAATCCTGGATAAAAATATGATGGGAATTCCTTCTGAAGATTATGCTGCCTCAAATAATGCTAAAGGATTTATGGGGCCGCCTTCTTATAAAGATGCTAAATTTACTGTCAATAAAGACTCAAAAATCGAAATTGTATATTAATAAAATTTAACTAACAACTTAAAATTAATAATTAAAAAAATAACACATGAAAAAAATCATTACCGCAATCGCATTATTTGTAGCAGCAATAACTTCAGCTCAAACACAATTTGAACAAGGAATGGGAAAAGCCTTCGGACTTTGGAAAGAAGGTAAAAATACAGAAGCTTCTGCATTGTTTGAGAGAATTGCATCGGCAGAAAAAACAAGCTGGTTACCTAATTATTATGTGGCTTTAGTGAATACAACTTCCGCTTTTTCAGAAAAAGATAAATCAAAAGTTGATTTGTTGCTGACAAAAGCACAAGACGCACTGGATGTAGAATTTATAAAAGACCAGAACAATGCAGAATTATATGTTTTACAGGCTTTGGTTTATACGGCCTGGGTTGTACAGGATCCGATGACGAATGCTCAAAAATATTCGGCCAAAATCATGGAGAATTATGCAAAAGCAAAAGCATTAGACCCAAACAATCCAAGAGCTGTTTTTGGTGAAGCCGATTATCAGTTAGGAGGAGCTAAATGGACAGGAGTTGATACAAAACCGTTATGTGCGCAAGTAGATAAAGCTGTCGAACTTTTTGGTACTTTTAAACCAGAAACTCAATTCTCTCCAAAATGGGGATTAGAAAGAGCTTTGGAAACTCAAAAAAGCTGCAAGAAATAATATCAAAACTAAGGTTATAAATGAAAGAATATAAAAATACATTTGGAGATTTGAGAAGTGGCACAATCATGTGTTTTAAGATTTCTATGGTTTTTACAGTTATATTTTCGGCTTTTTTAGGAGCCGATCTATCGGTAAAAAATGTAGCAATTACGTTCTTCTTAAGTTGTTTATATTCTTTCGGACTTGGGTTTGGAAATGGTTTTCTAAATATTTTGCTGGATAAAAAGTGGGATTGGCTGGAACAAACCAATCTAAGGGTTTACTACGGGATTTTGGTTACTATTTTGTACACTGTCCCGGCTGTATTAGGCATAAACTACATCGTTTTTGTGGTCATTCAGGGAAGATCCTTAGACAATTTCTTTAGCGAAGATATGTTTCTGGTCAATCTTTTTTATGTCATTTTATCTTTAGGTGTTTCGACTTTTATGCAGGCGAGAAGTTTTATGAAAAAGTGGAAACAGGCTTCAAGATTTGAACTGACCCAACAAAAGATCATCGCCGGAACGGCAAATGCAAAATTCGAAAGTTTAAAAAATCAGATCGATCCGCATTTTCTTTTTAATAGTTTAAATGTTTTAAGTTCTCTGATTGAGGAAAACCCGGATAATGCACAGCGTTTTACCACTTCTTTGTCCAAGATTTATCGCTATGTTTTAGAACAAAAAGATAAAGAACTGGTTTCTGTAGAAGATGAATTGTCATTTGCCAAAACCTATATGAACCTGTTGAAAATGCGTTTTGAAAACAGTTTGTTTTACGAAATGCAGATAAAAGAAATCAATCCCGATGCCAGAGTAGTACCGTTGTCTTTACAGCTTTTGCTCGAGAATACGGTAAAACATAATATAGTAAGTGAGCAGAAGCCGCTTCACATCAGGATTTTTGTCGACGGAGATTATCTGGCTATTCAAAATGATTTCCAGAAAAAAGAAGTTTTGCAGGATCGACAGGGAGTTGGTTTGCAAAACATTGTAAACAGATACGCAATTATAACAGACAGAAAAGTTGTGATCGAACAAAATGAACAAAATTTTACCGTTAAGATTCCAATTTTAACCAAACAAATTACAGCCATGGATGCAAATGCAGATTATAATGATGAAAACAGATCTTATTTCAGAGCAAAAAAGAGAGTAGAAGAACTAAAGGGTTTTTACGGAAATGTAATTTCTTACTGTTGTATAATTCCATTTTTAATTTTTATAAATTTAAAATTTTCTCCTGGTTTTCAATGGTTTTGGTTTTCAGCTTTGGGCTGGGGATTTGGAGTTGTAATGCATGCTTTTAAGGTTTATGGTTACAGTTCAGATTGGGAAGAACGAAAAATAAGAGAGATTTTAGAAAAAGGCAATAATAAAAGGACCTGGAAATAATGGAGAAAAATTATACGGAAGCCGAACGTTATTACCAGGCTCATAAAAGAGTAAAAGAAATTAGGGATTTTTATTCGCACCTTGCTGTTTATATTCTCTGCAATCCAATTGTAATTGCAGTTAATCTTATGACTTCTCCGGGATATTTATGGTGTTTATACAGCGTATTTGGGTGGGCAATACCGATAGCTTTGCATGGGATGAAAGTTTTTAATTACGGACCATTTTTTAATAAGGAATGGGAAGAAAGAAAAATCAGGGAAATCATGGAAAAAGATTCCCGGAAAGAATAAAATGAATTTAGAACTGAAAGCATTTTAAAAAATAATAGAGCAAAATGAGAGAAATCATGGAAGTAAATTATAATGAAGAAGACAAATATCTCTTAGCAAAAAAGAAAGTTGAAGGGATAAAAGGATTTTATGGAAACCTAATCGTTTTTATTGCTGTAAATTTGGTTTTGATTTTCATTAATTTATACACATCACCCGATTATTTATGGTTTTTTTGGCCATTATTCTGGTGGGGATTAGGAGTTGTTTTTCATGGATTGAAAGTTTTTGAAGTATTCCCGTCTTTTGGAAAAGATTGGGAAGAAAGAAAAATCAGGGAGTTTATGGAAAAAGAAAAAGAGAATAGAAATAAGTGGCAATAATAAAAATAAAATAAAAATGGGAAGATTCAGAAGACGCATGTACGAAGATTATCAGCAATATAGTACTGATGAAAACTTTAATATAGCATGCAAAAAAGTAAAAAGAATTAAAGGATTTTATTCGCATTTAAGAATTTATGTAATTATAAATATTCTGATTATTATTGCAAGTATAAACGGAGAAATTTTCGGAGATCACATTCACATTCGTGACGGAGGATTATTTAGCTGGCACACTTATTCGACAGCAGTTTTCTGGGGAATTGGTTTACTGGCACACGCACTATCGGTTTTTGGGCGGGATCTATTTTTTAGTGATGACTGGGAAGAAAGAAAAATCCAGGAATACATGAAAAAACAAGAAGCCAAAAACAAATGGGAATAACTTTAAATTTTGCATTTTTATAAATGACTACATTAATTATAGAAGACGAAAAGCCGGCAGCAAGGCTGCTTCAGCGAAAGTTAGAAAAGCTGAACATCGCAGTAGAAACCATGTTGCATTCTGTAGAAGAATCAATTGACTGGTTTTCAAATAACGAACATCCGGATTTAATTTTTCTGGATATTCAATTGTCTGACGGTTTATCGTTTGAAATTTTTGAAAAAATAGACATTAAAAGTGCCATTATTTTTACAACAGCTTATGATGAATATGCATTAAAAGCTTTTAAACTCAATAGTATAGATTATCTTCTTAAACCAATTGACGAAGATGATCTTGATGTTGCGGTAACAAAATTTAAATCCCGTTTGCCAAAACCGGAATCTGAAAACCGGAATCTACAGCTTGATTTTGAGCAGATCAGAAAAATGCTTTCAAATCCTTTTGAGAAAAATTACAAAAAGCGGTTTACAGTTAAAATCGGACAACATTTAAAAGTGATTACAACCGATGAAGTAGAATGTTTTTTTAGCGAAAACAAAGGGACTTACATTCATACTTTTGATAATCGTGATTACCTGATCGATTCGACTCTCGAAATTCTGGAACAGGAATTAGACAGCAAGGATTTTTTTCGCGTAAGCAGAAAATTTATAGTTCCGCTAAAAGCCATTAAAGAAATTCAGGTTTATACCAATTCACGTCTAAAAGTGATCTTGCCAACATACAAAGAAGATGAGGTTATTGTAAGCCGTGAAAAAGTTCAGGATTTTAAAAACTGGCTCGGGTAAAAATAATTCCATCAGAATTGAATTTCATAGAACCATAGGTTCGATTCATTTTGTAGGGCCGGATTTTAATCCGGTTTAAATATGAGAACCAATCAATAGAGCCGTAGAATCTATATTAAATAGTATAAAAATAAAAAAGGGCTGAAAACTTTAAAAGTTTCAGCTCTTTTTATTTTTAATAACCCTGTTATTTACTCAATCTGTGCAATGTATACGTCATAGCACTCAAAAGGAAAAACGCCATAATCTGATGAATTAATCCTAACGCCAAAGGCACACTGTAGAGCAAAGTAAAAACCCCTAGTAAAAACTGAATAAAAACAAAAACGACCAAAGTTTTTATTCCATTTGCCTGAGTGTTGGTAAGTGTGTATTTTTTACTTTTAAAGAAAAGAAAAAGGATAATCGCGACAACTACATAAGCAAAAGTTCTGTGTACAAACTGAACACCGCTTTTTCCTTCAATTAGATTTTTAACCAAACCCGATTGCTCAATAAAGACCGATTCGTGAATAAATTCTCCATCGCTCATTAGAGGCCAGTGGTTATGAATTAATCCGGCGTTTAGTCCGGCAACAAATCCACCATAAATGATTTGAATTAATAAAGCGACCAAAGCATATCTTGCAATTGTACGTAGTGGTAAAATTTTATTGATATTTCTTTCCGGATAAATCAGATCTAAAGCAACCCAAAGTGTATAAGCGAAAGTTATAAAAGCAAAAGTTAAGTGTAATGAAAGTCTAAAATGACTAACATCCGGATTGTCGATTAACCCGCTTCGAACCATAAACCAGCCCAAAAATCCCTGAAAAGCTCCCATTGCCAAAAGAACAATGCATTTTTTAATTGTGGGCGTATCTAATTTTTTTCGAATTAAGAAATAAACGAACGGTATAAAAAATACCAAACCAATTATACGCCCAATAAAGCGGTGAAACCATTCCCAGAAATAAATAAACTTATAATCTGCTAATTGAAAATCGTTGTGGATATTGATTTTTTGGTACTCAGGAAATTTTTTATATTCATCAAAAGCAGCCTGCCACTTAGCTTCCGTTAAAGGCGGAAATGTATCGGTTACCAAATGCCAGTCAGTCATTGATAAACCCGAATTGGTCAGACGTGTGATTCCTCCCACAACAACCATTAAAAACAATAAAACACAGCCTGATAGTAACCAAATGATCACTGATTTGTTTTCTTTTTTCATTCTTTTCCAATTAGTTCGATTTCGTTTTTGCCATTTGCTTTAAAAATTCTTTTTAGATAGAATTTAGAAGTAATTATGTTTAGTAAAATGCTTGTAGGAAATATAATACTTCCTACAATAATTCTTGAAGTTAAATTTTTAGGATCAATTTTTAAATTTATAATTTGATTTAAAGCTGGACTTGTCATTATTAAAGCAATTAGAAAAATTAAAGCACATGGGACAATAAGTGACATAAAAAAGTATAGCAATTGATATTTAAAATGTTTTTTTGTACTGTTTTTTAATTCTTTAAAAAAAATATAATTTGGATATATAATAACTACTGCAAGTAAAATTCTAAAAATTACTTTGTAAACATCCATTACTTTTTAAGCGTTAGATTCAACTTTGCAGCCCTTTTAATCACAAAATCATAAGCCGCCTGATATTCATTTGGAATATCACCTTCTAAAATAGCTTCTTTTACAGCCTCTTTTAAAACTCCAATTTCGCGTGAAGGTTTTAAATCGAACATTTCCATAATTTCTTCGCCGGAAATTGGCGGCTGAAAATTACGAACGTGATCGCGTTCTTCGACTTCAACAATTTTCTTGCGAACTACTTCGAAGTTTTTATGATATTTTTTGAACTTTGCAGGATTTTTGGTTGTAATATCGGCTTCACATAATGTCATTAAATCCTCAACATCTTCGCCGGCATCAAAAACCAAACGGCGAACTGCGCTATCCGTTACAATATCCTGAGCCAGAACAATCGGGCGTGAGCTCATAATCACCATTTTTTGCACAAATTTCATTTTGTGGTTTAGTGGCATGTGCAAACGTTCAAATATTTTTTTAGCCATTTTTCCGCCCAGAAATTCATGACCGTGAAAAGTCCAGCCTTGTTTTTTATTGAAACGTTTTGTTGGTGCTTTTCCAATATCGTGTAATAAAGCCGACCAGCGCAGCCACACATCATCAGTATTAGGACAAATATTATCTACAACTTCCAATGTATGGTAGAAATTGTTTTTATGTGTATGGCCTTCAATTTCTTCAACCTGATTCAACGCTGTTAATTCGGGCAAAATAATATCCAGAAGTCCGGTTTTGTATAATAATAAAAACCCAACAGAAGGTTTATCTGTAGAAAGGATTTTGTTTAATTCATCAACAATTCTTTCACCAGAAATAATATTAATGCGATCAGCATTTTTTGTGATGGCATTTAGTGAATTCTCTTCGATTTCAAAATTGAGCTGTGTGGCAAAACGAATAGCACGAAGCATTCGCAAAGGATCGTCAGAATAAGTAATATCCGGATCCAAAGGCGTTTTTATAGTTTTGTGCTCTAAGTCGGCTAAACCATTAAACGGGTCCAGAAGATCTCCAAAGTTATTTTCGTTTAGCGACAAAGCCAATGCATTTATAGTAAAATCACGACGGTTTTGATCGTCCTTAAGTGTTCCGTTTTCTACAATCGGATTTCGACTATCGCGGTTATAAGATTCTTTTCGGGCACCAACAAATTCGATATCAGTATCTTCAAAACGGAGCATTGCAGTTCCGTAGGTTTTGAAAACCTGAACTTTGGGTTTTTTAGGAAGCAATTCAGATACCTTTAAAGCCAGCTCAATTCCGCTTCCGACAGCAACAACATCAATATCTTTTTTAGAACCGCGGTTTAAAAGTAAATCACGCACGAATCCGCCAATTACATAACTATCAACATTTAGTTCTTTTGACGCCTGCGAAATGATTTCGAAGATTTTATTTTTTAAAGCTGTTTTATAATTTGTTTGTATAGCCACGAATTCACGAATTTTTAGAGTATGTTTATTCTGGAAGAATGAACGACTGCAAATTTACAACATAGAAAATGCCTATTATAATCTATTGCTGACTTTTTTAAACAATTTCGCATTTTGAGAGTTGGATTTTTATAAAGTGAGAAAATGTTGCCACGAATTACACAAATTTTCACGAATCAGAACTTACAAGCAAAAATAAAAATTAGTGGAAATTTGTGTAATTCGTGCTAAAAAAACTTTTATAACGTCATAAAACAAATCAATTGCAATACCATATTTTTAGAAATTCAATTTGTATTTTTGAATCAATTAAAAATGCACAAATGAAAATTGTTATATCGCCTGCAAAGTCATTAAATTTCGAAAAAGAATTACCAACAACTCAGCATACAGAACCTTCTTTCCTTAAAGAAGCACGTCAGGTTCATAAAGTTTTAAAACCAAAGAAACCGAAAGAATTATCAGAATTAATGTCAATTTCAGATAAACTGGCCGATCTGAATTGGGAACGCAATCAAAAATGGAAAACACCTTTTACTTCAGAAAATGCACGCCCGGCTGTATATACTTTTGATGGTGATGTGTATACAGGTTTAGATGCCTATACAATTCCGTTGGAGAAATTAGATGCTTTGCAAGATAAACTCAGAATTTTGTCAGGCCTTTACGGAGTTCTGAAACCACTGGATTTAATGCAGGCTTACCGCTTAGAAATGGGAACCAAACTTCCAATTGGTGAACATAAAAACCTGCATGATTTCTGGAAAGTTCCCGTAACAAAAGCATTAAATAAAGAGTTGAAAAAAGGAGAGCTGTTTGTGAACCTGGCCAGTAACGAATATTTTTCTGCAGTAGATGTAAAAGCTTTAAAAGTTCCTGTTATTACGCCGGATTTTAAAGATTATAAAGATGGAGAATTAAAAATGATCAGTTTCTTTGCAAAAAAGGCGAGAGGCATGATGGTACGTTATATTATTGATACCAATGCAGAAACTGTTGATGACCTAAAAGGATTTAATTACGAAGGATATCAGTATGATGCTAATCTTTCTAAAGGAAATCATTTGGTTTTTACGAGATAGGTTTTTTTGAGGTTCTAAGGTTCTGAGGTGCAGAGGGACAAAGGTTGTTTCTTCACTTTGAGATTATTTAAACACAAAGGCGCAAAGATTTACGCAAGGTTCGCAAAGTTAAGAAAACCTGAAACCTGAAACCTAAAACAAAAAACATAAAAAAGCCGGGTCACAGGAAATTGACCCGGCTTTTTCGTATTATAAATAATTATTAAATATTAATGCATCGCATCTGCGGGATTAATTTTGTTCTTTCCTTTTTTAATAAGAAGGATAATAGGGATACAGCATAAAAACATAATTCCTAAATACATAAAAATATCTATGTAGGCCATTACGGTACTTTGCTTAAGCACAGCATATTCTAATGCCTGATACGATTTCTTAAGCGCTACATCAGCACTATATCCTTTAGACATAAATGCCTGTTGCATGCCCGTAACACGTTGGCTTACTTCATGTTTGGCAGGATCGAGATTATTAATCAAATCAACTCTGTGTTCCTGGCTGAAACGGGTAATAAAAGTGGTGATAATCGCGATACCAAAAGATCCGCCAAGCTGACGCATCATTCCGGTAAAAGCTGCTCCCTCACCAATTTGTTTTCCTTTTAATGTCGACAGAGAAAGAGTTGTAATAGGCACAAAAAGTAATCCTAAACCAACTCCTCTAAGAATTAAAGGCCAATACATATGTTCTACACCGGTATCGGGAGTCATGCGCGTTTGCATCATAAAGGTAAAGAAGAAGAAAATCAAAAATCCTACTCCAACCATATATCCCTGAGGAACACCTTTCTGAATCATATTACCCACAAATGGCATCATAATAGCAGTAGTAATAGAACCCGGAATCAATAATAATCCAGCATCAGTTGCGGTCCATCCTAAGATTGACTGCGTATAAATCGGGATAATCAATGTAGATCCGTATAAACCAAAACCAAGAATAAAACACATTACAGTTCCGATTCTTAAATTTCCATCTTTTAAAACGCTTAAGTTTACAATAGGATGTTTGTAAGTCAGCTCTCTCCAGATAAAAAGAACCAATCCTAAAACAGTTACAACACTTAAAGTTACAATAAGTGAATCGTTAAACCAGTCGTCCTGCTGACCGTGTTCCAGAACAAATTGCAATGAACCAATAAAAGCGGTTAATAAAATAATTCCCCACCAGTCAACCTGATTTGCTTTTAATTTCTCTCCGTATTTTGGACTTCTTACGAAAGTAATCGCCAGAATAGTAGCAATAATCCCCAGTGGAATATTGATATAAAATATATAAGGCCATGAATAATTATCTACTAAATAACCTCCCAAAGGCGGTCCAAGAGTTGGTCCCACAATTACACCCATTCCGTAAATAGCCTGCGCCATACCACGTTTGGCCACAGGGTAACTTTCGGTAATAATAGTCTGGGCGGTTACAAGAAGGGCACCACCACCCATTCCCTGTACAAACCTAAAGGCTACCAACTCCCATATATTACTGGCATTTCCACATAAAAAAGAACAGACGGTAAATATTATAATCGAAGCTACAAAGTAATTACGTCTTCCAAATTGCTGAGAAAGCCAGCTCGTCATCGGGATTACAATAACATTCGCAATAGCGTATGCTGTAATCACCCAGGCCACATCCGTCAAAGTAGCACCAAGGCTACCTCGCATGTCTGTTAGTGCTACGTTTACAATCGTGGTATCAACAATTTCCAGCAATGCACAAAGTACTGCTGTAATCGTGATAATGACACGTCTGTAACCGTATTCTACTAAATCGTCGTCTCCTTGTACTGCTGTTGCCATTTTTTATTTCAAATGTACGTCTACATCAACATTCATTCCCGGACGTAATAATTTTACTTTCTTAGGATCGTTTGATTCATCTAAACTGATTTTTACTGGTAATCTCTGAATTGTTTTTACGAAGTTTCCTGTTGCATTGTCAGGAGGTAAAAGTGAAAAACGAGATCCTGTTGCAGGAGAAAAAGAAGTCACAGTTCCTTTAAACTCATAATTAGGATAAGCATCTACTTTTAAGCTTACTTTTTGACCCACAACCATTTTGTTTAATTGCGTTTCTTTAAAGTTGGCTACAACCCATGCTTCATTATTATTAATAATATAAAATAAAGATTGTCCCGGCTGAACCAATTGTCCCGGCTGAATGTCTACTTTAGAAACCTGTCCATCAATAGCAGCAGTTACTACAGTATAAGTAAGGTTTAATTTTGCAACCTCAAGCATCGTTTTTGCTTTTTTGATGTTTGCAGAAGCTACTTCCGTTTGTTTGTCAGAAACTTTAGATTTAGATTCAATTACCGATTTTTGGTAAGAACTTGCTCTTTGTTGCTGTTCTAAAACACGAACCTGATTTTCTGCTTCGTCTTTTGCAGTCTGAGCCTGCTCAAATTGTTGTTTTGTAATTGTATGTGTTTTGTACAAATTGTTGTAACGGTTAAAATCGTTTGTCAATTGTCTTAATCTGATTTTGGCACTTTCGATAGAACCGCCGGCAGATCTCATATTAGCATCAGAAACCGAAATACTTGCATATGCACTTCCTATATCAGCTTTTGCTGCTTCATATTGACCTTCAGCTCCTAGTAAAGCAGCATTTGCTTCATCAATTTTTAACTCATAATCTCTTTTATCGATAGTAAATAAAGTATCTCCTTTTTTTACAAAATCATTATCTTTTACATAAACTTTGCTAATGTATCCTGAAACTCTAGGGATAATAGGATTCATTTTTTTCTCAATTTGAGCATCATCTGTTTCTTCGTGAGCCTGTGAGTGTAAGTATTTAGATATTCCGTAAGTTCCGCCCACTAAAATCAAAACGGTTAGTATGATGATGAATTTTTTATTTGTCTTTTTCTTTTCCATGAGAGCTATGATTATATTTTAGAAAGATTGAATGATTGTGATAATTGTCCTGATACTGAAAGTAATTCGTAATATTTTTGAATAATGGCTGCTTTAGACAAAGCGGTGTTGATTTTTGCATTAAGATGTTCAACATCGGCTTCAACCAAATCATTAGTATCAGATAAACCATTATCAAATTTATCTTTTACAAGCCTGTAGTTTTCTGCTGCCTGTTGAAGCGCTTCGTCATAAACAACACTTTGGTTGATCGCCAGGTTATAATCTTCAATAGATTTCTGAACTTCAACCTTAATACGGTCTGTCATAATTGCTTCGGTATTTTTCACTTCCAGTGCTCTGCTTTCTGCCTCACGAACATGAGCATTATTTTTTAGAATTCCCGACAAGTCATACGTTAAACCTACACCAAAATTCATTGCATATTTTACAGTAATAAAATCTTTAAGATCTAATGCTGTATAACCACCCAGCAAAGCAAGTGATGGATAATAACCTGCTTTTGCAACTTTTATATTTGCCTCACTGGCTTTTTGCTGGAAACGAAGAGCCTCTAAATCTTTTCTGTTTTCAAGTGCAATCGCATCAGACGTTGGAGCATTACTTGTTTTTAAACTAAAGAAATCATCTTCGTTAACTTCAATTTTTACGCTCGGATCTAACTTTAATAAAGTGACAAGATAAAAATTAATGTTGTTGATGTTGTTATTAGCTTCATCAATAGATAATTGTGTTTTAGAAACCAGTAACTGCGCTTTCAACAAGTCATTTCTCGGAATGATTCCGTTTTTCTCCAATTCTGTAAAATCAGTAACACGCTGTTTAGCCTGCTTTTGGTTTTCGTTCAAAAGATCCAGCGTTTTTTGAGCTTCGTATAAAGCAGTATAATAAGTGATTACACGTAGGGCTACATCTTCTTTAGTTTTAGCCGCATTTGCAGATTCTGCCTCATAAAGATTGTCGTAAGCATCAATACTGCTCTGAATTTTAAATCCTGAAAAAATCGGAAGACTTAAATTTGCCATACCAAACATAGCACGATCCGGAGAAGCCGTTGGCTCTGAACTTGCTTCGTCATTATGCATGTCGATAGAAGCTTTTCCTAAACGTTGGTATTGCCCCTGAATTTTAAGATCAGGATATTGATTGTTCTTAACGGTTTGTAACTCATACTTTTTTGAGTTTACCTTAGTATTGGCAAGCGTAACTTCGTTACTCTTTTCCCACGCCATTTTAACGGCTTCGTCTAAGGTTAAACTTGTTTTTTCTTGTGCTTCTATTGAAGATATTCCGATAAAGAAAACTCCAAAGAGCATTAATTGACTAATTTTCATAAACAAGTAGCGCTTTTATAGTTTGTTGAATGTGCTTTGTAAGACTGTCTTTTATATAATCGTTATATAAAGTTTCTGTTTTTAAATTCAGAAGTTCCTGAAAAAAAGGTTTATTCATGTGAAAATGAAAATAAGTACCCATAATCGTCGGCGTGATAAGCGGAATAATAATATCTTTTCTGAAAATCCCTTTAGACTGGCCTTCGTGAATAATTGTTTCCAATGACCTTAGATTTCCTTTTTTCAATTCTGTGAAAACGGCAAGACTGTGTTCTCTTTTTTTTGTTGTAAGTTCAAAATGTAAAACCCTGAAAATCCCTCTATTGCAATTAATTCGGTTAATGTAAATTTCAACCAGTTTATTTATTTTATCAAGAGGTTCAAGATTTTGGTGCTGTAAACTTTCGATTTGTAATTTTAAATCAGCTGTTTTGTAGATAATCAAAGATTCGAGCAGTTTTTCTTTAGAACCAAAGTAATACGAAACCATGGCAATGTTTATCTTGGCATGTTTTGAGATATCTCGTATAGATGTGCCCTCAAATCCTTTATCTGAAAATAATTTTTCAGCAACCTCAAGAATCTGAATTTTTTTATCGTTTAATTCGACTTGTGACATAGTAGTGTTTCTAATCGGACACAAAATTAAACACTTGTTTAATTTAAACACTCGTTTAATTTTATTTTAACATAATATTAACATAAAACGGTTTCGATAATTTTGGACAAAAAAAAGCTGAAACACTTAGTATTTCAGCTTTGTTAGTTTTTTTGTCATTCCGACGAAGGAGCAATCACACTCGTAATTCGACAAAGATTGGCGAATTTGCTTGGGGAGTTTCTAGTGCGATTCCTCCTTCGTCGGAATGACAAACTAGGCGTTCATTAAATATTTATAAGATATAATTATCGAATCGCTCCAACAAATTCTTCAATTTTTCCAGAACCACTTTCACTCAAATGTTTAATAAAAGCACTTCCGATAATAGCACCTTTTGCATATTTAGTAGCCTGATTAAAAGTTTCTTTGTTTGAAATTCCGAAACCAATAATTTGAGGATTCTTTAAATTCATTCCGGCAATTCTCTCGAAATAATCTTCCTGCACGTTTCCAAAACCAGACTGGGAACCTGTAACACTTGCTGAACTTACCATATAAATAAATCCGTTTGAAACGCTGTCGATAAAACGAATACGTTCGTCTGAAGTTTGCGGCGTAATCAGGAATACATTAATTAATCCGTATTTTTCAAAAATGGCTTTGTATTCGTCAGCATAAACGTCAACAGGAAGATCAGGAATAATTAAGCCATCGATGCCAATTTCTGCACATTTTTTACAAAAAGCTTCAACACCATATTGTAACATTGGGTTGAAATACCCCATAATAATCAACGGAATTTTTACGCTTTCGCGGATGTTTTTCAGTTGGTCAAAAAGAATTTGTGTTGTCATTCCGTTTTTCAAAGCCTGAGTTGAACTTGCCTGAATTGTTGGGCCATCTGCCAGAGGATCACTAAACGGAAGCCCGATTTCGATTAAGTCAACACCATTTTTTTCTAAATCCTGAATAATTTGTACACTGTCATTTAAATTAGGATATCCGGCAGAAAAATAAATTGAAAGTATCTTTTTATCTTCTTGTAATTTTTGTGTTATTCTGTTCATTTCGTTTATGTTTTTCTCCTAACAGGTTTCCAATAACCTGTTAGGTATTTCTTAATACTTTATTTCATACCTACAAGGTTTTTAAACCTTGCAGGAACCTTTGCTAATGGAGAACAACACGACTCGTCCAATTATCATTTTGATTTTCTACCAATAATAATCCAGAATCTGAATCATTCATTTGCCCAACAAGTTCTCCTTTGCTATTCCAAAAAGCGCTTTGACCTGCCGAAGGATATTCCCAGGATTCTCCACTAAAATTCGACATCAAAACATTCATTTTATGTTTCTCAGCATAACTTTGCAAATCTCTATATGCGTTCGGAATGCCGTTTGGAGTAAAGAAAATACTGGCAATATAAATTGAAGTTTCTCTTTCGGAAGCATTTTTCGGATGCAGCGGATTATCAATATCAGCACAAATGGCAAATGAAATTTTCTGATTTTCAATTGTAACCATTGGATTATAATCAAAAGAAGGCTGGAAAAATTCATCTTCTCCTTCGTGCAAAAACTGCTTGGTATAAATCGAAACCGAGTTATCCGGAAAAATTATAAATTCTCCAATAAACAATCCTGATGCTGTCTCAATAGGAGCACCTGCAACAATTATAATATTTTCTTCAACAGCCAGTTTTCTTAAATGATCTATTCTGGAATCGTCTATTGTAAAGGCTAGGTCTGCTGCATTTTCTCTTTCGTAACCTGTAATTGATAATTCGGGAAAAACGATTAAATCGGCTCCTTTTTGTGCAGCTAATTTTATAAGTTGATAATGATCGGATAAATTAGAATGAATATCTCCTCGTTTTGGTTTTGTTTGTGCCGCTGCTAAAATCATTTTCCTTATTAATTATAAATTCTCAATATAAATCCAGGCAATTGTTCCTGATTTTAATGTTATCTGAACCCTTTTATAAGAGTTAGATTCGAATAAATCTGCCTTTGCCAAATCTGAGCTAGAAATATCGAAAACAATACCTTTTATATAATCAGATAAATTTTCGCTGGGAACAGCTACAAAATAATCCGTCATTCCAAATTCTTCTTCTATCTGAAGGTCTTTTAGTTTGTAGCCCGAAAGCTGATCCCTTGTTCCGGTTAGTACTTTATTAAATACCTGCATTTGAATTTCTCTTGATTGTAATGTTCCGTATGAGAATATCTTTTCCATAAATACTATTTTTATATTATTGGTTTACGCTGGGAATGAGAGCAGCATCTTTTTGTGGCTTTTAGGATAAAAAAGATATAGCGGACAACCCGTTCGTTGCGGCAAAACACCAAAATTATACTTTTTTCTATAATTTAAAATAATCAATATAAGTATTTAAATCTTTATCTCCTCTACCAGAAAGACTTATTACGACAATATCTTCGGGTTTAAATTTTTTATCATTCAAAACTGCCAAAGCGTGAGAAGATTCTATTGCAGGAATAATTCCTTCTAGTTTGCAAAGCTCCATTCCGGCTATCATAGCGTCATCATCTGTAACAGAGAAAAATTCGCCGCGTCCGGATTGTGCCAAATGAGCGTGCATCGGGCCAACACCCGGATAGTCCAAACCTGCAGAGATAGAGTAAGGCTCTGTAATCTGGCCGTCTGTTGTTTGCATCAAAAGAGTTTTGCATCCATGAATGATGCCCATTTTGCCAAGTTTGCTGGTTGCAGCGCTATGTCCGCTATTTACTCCCAAACCTGCTGCTTCTACGGCAATGATTCCTACTTTTGGTTCGTGTAAAAAGTGATAAAAAGTTCCGGCAGCATTACTTCCGCCGCCAATACAGGCTATGACATAATCAGGATTTTCGCGTCCTTCTTTTTCTTTAAGCTGCGATTTAATTTCTTCTGAAATGATACTCTGAAAACGTGTTACCATATCCGGATAAGGATGAGGTCCAATTGCAGAACCAATAATGTAATGCGTATCAACGGGATTGTTGATCCAGTCGCGGATAGCTTCATTAGTGGCATCTTTTAAGGTTCTTGATCCTGAAAGTGCCGGACGAACTTCTGCACCAAGCATTTTCATTCGGGCTACGTTTGGTGCCTGGCGTGCAATGTCGATTTCGCCCATATAGACAATGCATTCCAGCCCCATTAGCGCACAGACTGTGGCGGTTGCAACACCATGCTGACCCGCTCCGGTTTCGGCAATAATACGCTTTTTGCCTAAACGTTTGGCTACGAGAATCTGACCGATTGTATTGTTTATTTTATGTGCTCCGGTATGATTTAAATCTTCTCTTTTTAAATAAATCCTGGTGTTGTATTTTTCAGATAAGCGATTGGCATAATAAAGCGGACTTGGTCTGCCAACATAATCTCTCAGTAATTGATTGAATTCAGACTGAAAATCGGGCTCAGCCATGATTTTTAAATAATTCTGGCGCAATTCTTCTACATTTGGATAAAGCATTTCGGGAATATAAGCTCCTCCAAATTCTCCGTAATATCCTTTTTCGTCTACGTTAAAATTCATTTTTTGAAATTTAAAAGTTTGCAATTTCAAATTTTCGTTTGAAATTGGTTAATAGGTTTTTGTTTTTCAGCCCTGGTTCGATTTCAAATTTACTATTTACATCAACAGCATAAATAGGTAAATTGCTTTTTGAAATTTCTTCGATAGCTTTTAATTCATTCATTCCGATACCGCCGCTCAAAAAGAAAGGTTTCTGCGAATTGTATTTTTTTAATATTGTCCAGTCAAAAGTGGTTCCGTTACCGCCCGGTAATTTTCCTTTGGTGTCAAAGAGAAAGTAATCACAAACAGGTTCGTAAGGTTTTAAAACCTCAAAATCAAAATCATTATCTGCAGAAAATGCTTTAATAATTTCTGTTTTTTTGCCCACTTTGATTTTTAATTCTCCACAGAATTCAGCCGATTCATGTCCATGTAATTGTACTGCCTGTAAATCATACTTTGCTACCTTTTCCAGAATTTCTTCCTGGCTTTGATTCACAAAAACACCTGCTTTTTTGGTTGTTTTAAGCAATTCCGGAATTTCTCCGTTAAAATATCGTGCGGATTTCTCCCAGAAAATAAATCCCATATAGTCGGGTAGGAGTGCGCCTACCTCAAGGATATTATCTGAATATTTCATACCGCATATTTTGAGTTTCATTTTTTTTATGGTTTTTGCCACTAAGGCGCTAGGCACAAAGTTTTTTTGTTTTTTTTGCCACTAATTTTACGAATTAGCACGAATCGAATTAGTGAAAATTATTGAAATTCGTGGCAACCTTTTATTTATCTAATTGTTTAATAAAATCTTTAGCAGCATTTCCTGCGTTATCGGTTTTCATGAAGTTTTCTCCAATTAGGAAACCTTTGTAACCATAAGGTTTTAATTCGTTAATAGCATCAACAGACGAAATACCGCTTTCTGAAACTTTTACAAATTCATCCGGAATTTTCGAAGCCAGTTGTTTGCTAAAATCAAGACTGACTTCAAAAGTTTTTAGGTTTCGGTTATTCACGCCGATCATATCAAGAGTAGGCATAATTGATTTTTCTAATTCTTCCTGATTGTGTACTTCTAAAAGAACTTCCAGACCTAATTTTTTTGCAAACTCAGATAAAGATTTGATTTCGTCGCGGGTTAAAACTGCTGCAATCAATAAAATCAAATCGGCTCCATGTGCTTTAGCTTCTAAAATCTGATATTCGTCAACAATAAATTCTTTTCGCAACAGCGGAATATTTACAGAAGCTCTTGCTAATATCAAATCGTCCAAAGAACCTCCAAAATATTTCCCGTCTGTTAGAACCGAGATTCCGCAAGCTCCGGCATTTTCATAACCTTTAACTACTTCTTCAACTGTAAAATTATTGTTTATTATTGATTTTGAAGGAGAACGGCGTTTATGCTCGGCTATAATTCCCGAATTACTTTCTTTTAATTTCTGGCTCAGAGAAATAGTTTTTCTTTCAAAAAAAACAGAACTTTCCAATTGCGAAACCGGAATGATTGATTTTTTGAGAACGACTTCCCGTTGTTTATCTATTATGATTTTATCTAAAATATTCATTTTGTGATTTTTGCTACAAAGACACAAAGGCGCAAATTTATTAGTGCAAATTCGTGAAATTTGTGTTTGTTTTTTATTTACTTAATTCTTTTAATATCTGCAATGCTTTCAGTCCTTTTCCAGAAAATAAACTTTCTTTTGCCAGTTCAAAACCTTCCTGCGGACTGCATTTTGTTACAGTTGAAATTGCCATTGCAGCGTTTGCTAAAACTACATTATTCTGAGCTTCAGTTCCCTTTCCTGAAATGATATTAATAAACATTTCTGCTGATTCTTCGATTGTTTTTCCGCCTTCGATTTCTGTTTGGGATAAAAGTCTCACTCCAAAATCGTCCGGTTTCAACATTCCCTCCATATGGCTGGTTATAATTTTGGTTGGACCGGTCAGGGAAATTTCGTCGTATCCGTCAAGCGAATGCAAAATTGTAAAATTGACATTGGTGTTTTGATATAAATACGCATACATTCTGGCTAATTCTAAATTGAATACACCTACCAGCTGATTGTTAGGAAAAGAAGGATTTACCATTGGACCTAACATATTAAAGAAGGTTTTTACAGCCAGTTCTTTTCTTATAGGACCAACGTTTTTCATTGCCGGGTGAAACAATGGTGCATGCAGAACACAAATTCCGGCCTGATCGATACATTTTTCTAAAAACGAAGGATCATTGCTGAACTTAATTCCCATTTTCTCCATTACGTTGCTTGATCCCGAAATCGATGAAACTCCGTAATTTCCATGTTTAGCTACTTTTATTCCGGCTCCGGCTGCGATAAATGAAGCCAAAGTTGAGATATTGAAGGTGTCTTTTCCGTCACCGCCAGTTCCGCATAAATCGATTGTGTTGTAAGCCGACAAATCAACACGAACACACAATTCTAACAAAGCTTCACGAAATCCCGAAAGCTCATCAATTGTAATGCTTCGCATCATAAATACAGTCAAAAAAGCCGAAATCTGGCTTGGATTGTATTGACCGGTTGAAATATTAATCAATACGTCTTTGGCTTCTTCTTTAGAAAGCACTTCGTGGTTGATTAATTTGTTTAATATTGTTTTCATTCTTTTTTAAGTTGCTAAGGTTTTAAGGAACTAAGTTGCTAAGTTTTTTGACTGAGACTGTAAATTAGCTCTTAATCCAGTTCTCTAAAATTCTTTTCCCTTTTGGAGTTAAAACACTTTCCGGATGAAACTGAACGCCTCTTACATCAAAAGTTTTGTGTCTTAATGACATAATCTGCCCATTTTCGTCTATTGATGTTGCTTCAAGGACATCTGGTAAATTAGCGTCAACAACCCATGAATGGTATCTTCCCACTTCAAATTCATTTCCTAAACCTTCAAACAAAATTTCATCTGAAACTACTGTTTTCACATTTGTTGCAACTCCGTGATATACTTTGTCAAGGTTAGAAAGTGTTCCTCCAAAAACTTCTCCAATTGCCTGTTGTCCTAAACAAACTCCTAAAATGCTTTTTGTTGGACTGTATTTTTCAATTACCGCTTTTAATAAACCTGCTTCATCCGGAATCCCCGGACCAGGAGAAAGTAAAATTTTGTCGAAAGCGGCAATTTCATCAATGTCAAATTCATCGTTTCTGTAAACGGTTACTTCACAGTTTAAATCTTCTAAATAGTGCACTAAATTATAAGTGAAACTATCGTAATTGTCTATAACTAATATCTTTTTCATTTTGTTTTTGTTTCAGGTTTCAAGTTTTTTTTGTTTCAAGTTCCAACAACGTGACCCGAGGCTGAAAGCCGAATGGACGAAGTAAACCTGAAACGTGAAACTTGAAACTATTTTTTTATTTTTCCCGAACGTATTTTTCTGTAATGATGCGGTCTATTCCTAATTTTTCTACTTTTTCAATTCCTTTTTGAGTTAACGTGTCATTTTTAATTTTAACGACAAACTCAAATTTGCCATTTTCCCATTGACGGTTGTTGAAATATTCCAGATTTTCGGTATAAATACTGTCCTTCAAAGTATATTTTCCACCTCCGCCAAAAAACACCGCAGATGTGCTGTCTTTTCCGTTATTCAGATCATGATTAAAAAAAGCAAAATGGGTATCATTTATAATTTTAATCATTTTTGTTTTTGAATTGAAAGTCGAGAATGTTGAATCTTTTTCTGTTGTTTCTGCTGATATAAGACGCCAGGTTCCTGTTAAAGGAATTGTTGTTGATTCTTTTTTAGTTTCGCATGAAGCGAAAAGCAAAATTGCAATAACAAAAGGAATAATATTTTTCATTGTTTTTTGGTTTTTTTGGTTTTGTTTTGTTTTCAGGTTTCACATTCCAACAACTTGAAACTATATTTTCTCCGCCATTTCCAGAGCCGTGTTCAACGCTCTTAATTTATTATAAACTTCCTGCATTTCGCTTTCTTCGTTTGAGCTTGCAACAATTCCTGCACCTGCCTGGCAATGCAATTGATGATTTTTACTAAGGAAAGTCCGAATCATAATCGCGTGATTAAAATTGCCTTCAAAATCCATAAAGCCGATTGCTCCTCCGTAGAAATTACGATTTGTTTTTTCATAATCTTCAATTAACTGCATGGCTCTGTGTTTTGGTGCACCGCTCAAAGTTCCTGCAGGAAAAGTATCTGCAACAACCTGCATGGTAGTGGCTTTTTCATGTAGATGTCCTGTAACTTTTGAAACCAGGTGAATTACATGCGAGAAAAACTGGACTTCTCTGTATTTTTCTACATTCACATCATGGCCATTTCGGCTCAAATCATTTCTCGCCAGGTCAACAAGCATTACATGTTCACTGTTTTCTTTTTTATCCTCAGAAAGTTCTTTTGCCAAAAGTGCATCACGTTCGTCATTTCCGGTTCTTTTGAATGTTCCCGCAATAGGATGAATTTCGGCTTTTCTGTTTTTTACAATGATTTGAGCTTCAGGAGAAGAACCAAATATTTTAAAATCCCCGTAATCAAAAAAGAACAAATATGGCGAAGGATTAATGCTTCTTAAAGCTCTGTAAACATTAAATTCATCACCTTTGAAGCCTTGTGTAAAACGGCGTGATAAAACCAATTGAAAAACATCTCCACGGAAACAGTGTTTCTTGGCCAAAGCCACATTGTGTTTGAATTCTTGATCGGTAAGGTTTGAAAATCCTTCGCCTTCTTTGGTGAATTTGTATGAAGCAATATTTCTGGATTGCAATAGCTGCTCAATTTCTACAATGTTGTTTTTTCCGTCAACACTATGACAAAAAATATAAGCTTCGTTTTTGAAATGATTAATGGCAATGATGTTTTGATAGACTGCATAAAAAACATCGGGAATTGAGGTTGCATTGTCTTTTTTGGCAATTGTAACTTTTTCGAAATAACGAACAGCATCATAAGAAATGTATCCAAACAAACCATTATTGATAAATTTAAAATCGTTTTTCTCTGATTTAAACTGACCTGAAAATTCCTGAATTATTTCCGGAATATTTGATGAACCATCTACTGGAATTATTTCAGTAGTTCCATCAGGGAAAGTTTTTGTAATTACTTCATTTTCGATTTTGATTGTTGCAATCGGATTACAGCAAACGTAAGAGAAACTGTTGTCATTTCCATGATAATCACTACTTTCCAATAATAAACTATTAGGGAATTTATCTCTTATTTTAAAATAAATACTTACCGGCGTAATAGTATCTGCAAGAATTTGTTTGTAGTGTGTGTTGAGTATAAAAGGTTTCAAAGTATATAGATTTTAATTTTAATGTATTTTTTGTGTTTCGATTATGACCAAAAAAAAAGGCTTGTCGTGATGACAAGCCTTTTATATTTATAGTTTTTTACAATACCATAGGAAGCTTTGTTCACGACGTTTGACGTAAATTCTTCCACCACCAAGTATTGTTTAAAATTGTTCTCATTTCTTTTTTTGTTGAAGCAAAGATATAAATGTAATTTGAATTGAGAGATATAAAAATTCAAAAAAAACTTTTCTAAATCTGAAAATTTGTTAAATTTTAATTTTACCTGCTCTTTAAGTACTTAATTTCCAATTGCAATTGTATTGTTTACATTGGCTCTAAAGTCTGGGCTCCCTTTAATATTTGGTGTTAAAAAAAGCTCATTATTTTTCATTTTAGTATATCCAATCCCATTTTCAGGTTTGTTATACCAGTTATCCAATGTAGAATTGATGCTGCTTGATTCGCTTACAATTCCCCCATTGCAATTATTTACAACTACATTTTTGAATGTAATTTTAGATAAATTCTCATTACTGTTTCCCACGTTTCCTTCTAATAAAACAAAAGGAGTAAAGCCCGAAACAATGGTATTGGTTAAGCTAAAAAAGGTATTTTCTCTAATAAAAAGAGATTCTCTTACCAATCCCTGATTGTTTTCTTCCAGATTTACCAAAGTAATATTGCTTGCAGTTATTTTGGTCATTTTCTTGCTCATATCTGTATTCTGAATTTTATCATAAGAGTCTACTTCAAAACATCTTGATCCCGAAACATCTGACGAAAATGGATGACGGACTGCAATACTATTACTAATATTGATTTGGGCGCCTTGCGTAAAATCAAAATCATCATCTGTAGTTCGGTAAGAGACTAAATTACTCATATTCAAATCTCCGCCGTAACATTCAAAAGAATCATCATTCGAATAACTGATCTGAATATTATTCAAAATGGTTTTTCGTCCAATACCTGCCAGAGAAAGTCCGTTAAGTTCTTTTAAAGCACTTAATTTTCTTCCTGCATATTCAATTCTCACATATTTTAAAATTCCGGAATTATCTTCTGCATCCTGACCTCCGTAATGATTTAATATTGGATCTAAATCAAAAGGCAATGTGTGCACACCTCCAAGAATATTAATTGGTGCTTTTCCCAGAATAATAATACCGCCCCAGTCTCCCGGTTTTCTTTCTGTTTTTTCTTTATTTGAAGTAAAAACAATAGGATCAGTTTCTAAACCTTCGGCAATAATTTTTGCACCATTGGTTATCACAAGTGTCCCGCAGCTTTTATCATCTCCGCGAATTACAGTTCCCGGCTCTATGCTCAAAGTAGCATTGTTGGTAACATACACAACACCAACTAATTGATAAGTATTGCGTTTTAATAATTTGGTATCTTTATCTATTATTCCGGCAATTATATTAGTAGCTTCGTTATATTCGTTTGCAGCAGGCTTAAAATTAGTCCAGTTATTCATCCAGTTATTAGTTCCAATAATTCCTTTTTGCTGTTGCTGAGCGTGAAGAAAAAAACTGCTGAGAAGAGTAATAATGGCAATTTGTATTTTTGTTTTCATAACTATAATTTGATTTCTAGTTTGATTTTTTTAATTACCCAAAATTAGAAGCCATATGTTAATCAAAACTCTGATCGTTGTTACCAAAACGTTACGCTAGTATTAATAACGTTATTTTTTTGAAAACTTCATAAAAAAGAACCCCTAATAGCATAAACTATTAGGGGTTCCTGAATATTTGAACTAGTAAGTCTGAAATATTAGAATTTTAAAGCTACAGCCAATTCAAATTCGTCACTGATAGTTTTGTCTCCTAAACCTTCAAAGAAACTTCCTGAACCGTATTTAATATCGTATTTAGTTCTGTCAACTTTAAATGCAGTTGTAGCAGTATTTCCAGCTACAGTGATGTCAAAAGTTACTGGTTTAGTAATTCCTTTGATAGTTAAATCTGCAGTTACAGTATATACGTCAGTTGCTTTAGCACCGATAGTTTTGAAAACTAATTTTGCAGTTGGGAATTTATCAGTTCCGAAGAAATCGTCAGCTTTTAAGTGACCGTTTAGTTTTCCTTGGTATTCTCCAGTTAAATCTGTTGCAGTTAAAGAAGTCATGTCAACTGTAAAGCTGCCACCAACTAATTTTTTTCCTTTGAAAACTACAGCACCATCTTTAAAGTTTACAGTTCCAGAATGTTCTCCTGTTACTTTTTTACCTACCCATTTGATAGTAGATGCTTTTACGTCGATTTTCTTTGTTTGTGCGTTTACAGAAACGCTAGCCACTGCTACGAATAATGCTATTGCAATTGTTTTTAAATTTTTCATGTTGTAAAAATTGATTTTGGATTAATAATAATTATAGTGTAATAAATAATTCTTCGTGTGATTTTCTAACTTTTTTGTAATGCTGAGCGTCGTCCTCATCATGTCTGTAACCTACAGTTGCGATAACAGCTGCGTTTAAGCCTAATTTATCGAAACCTAAAATTTCGTTGAATGCCGCAGCATTAAAACCTTCCATTGGAGTTGCATCGATTTTTAATTCAGCAGCAGCAGCCAGCAAAGTTCCTAAAGCAATGTAAGTTTGTTTTGCTGTCCAGATATTTTTAGCGTCTTGTGATAAGTTAGAAATCACGCCATTCATCATATCTGCAAATCCGCCTAATGCCTCAGTAGGAACACCTCTTGTTTCGCTGATGTTTTTAATATAAGCAGCCACAGATTCTGGTCCGGCATTTAAGTCGTTTGCAAAAATAAATAATTGAGAAGCATCTGTAATTTGAGTTTGTCCGTAAGCAGCAGCTTTTAATTGCTCTCTTAATTCAGGGTTTTCTACTATAACCACTTTATATGGCTGTAATCCGTATGAAGAAGCAGCTAATCTGACAGCTTCTTTTAAAGTATTTAAATCTGCCTCTGAGATTTTTTTTGTTGCATCAAACTTTTTTGTTGCATATCTCCAGTTTAGATTTTCTAAAAGTGTACTCATAATATTAATTTTGTTGGGTTCGGTATTTTTCTAATAATGTATTCAATAATTCTAATTCTTCCGGGCTTATATTGTTTGCAAATGCGCGCTCATGCTCATCTACTTTCGGATCTAATTCTTTTAAGACATCCAGTCCTTTTTGTGTAATCAGAACCTCGATTTTTCGTCGATTACCAGGACAGACATTTCTTGTTACTAATTCTTTGAGCAATAATTTATCAACCAATCGGGTCGTATTACTCGTTTTTGCCAACATGCGCTCCTGTATGACACACATATTAGCAGGATTTCCTTTTTGTCCTCTTAATATACGCAGCACATTATATTGTTCTCCTGATAAATCATACGGTTTCATCAACTCGTTGAAATTATCCTGAATTACATTTTGCGTGTACATAATGTTTAGAATAACTTTTTTCGCATTATCCATCTTAACTGTACTCTTAATAACCTCTTCAATTGTCATAGTCGTAAGTGTATAATTTGTATATACAAATGTATAACTTTTAATAGTTGTATATACAACTGTTATGTTAATTTTTTGTTAATACATAAGTTTCTAATTCTTTCTAAAATGAGATTGCTTTTATGCTTACGATAAAATTAATGTATTTTTCGTTTTAAATACCTGATAATTTGATATTTAATATTAATTTAAAGCGGAGTAGTAAAGGAATATTTTAAATCTTTTGGAGGAGGTTTTTTTTGTAAGATTAATTTAAAGTGAATCCTAAAGACTTTAAAAAGTCAGTTAGTTTTTTGTTTATTGAAATTCAGACAAGAGAAAACCTTTGGAAATTGCTTTAAAATTTGAAATTTCTTTGGTTATCCAAATCTCATCATGCCCAAGTTCTTTAGCGATAATTCGTGCCGTTTTTTCTGAAGACTGAATTGCTGCTCTGGCATCTAAGAATAATAAACGAACACGTCTGGCCAGAATATCATCAACAGTTCTTGCCATTTCATAACGAATGGCCCAGACTACTTCTGCCATTGTAAATTCATGATCAGGATGTAGCTTCTCTGCCAATTCAGGTTCATTTTTTTGTAATTCGATTATTTTGGGACTATCAGAACCATAAATATAAAGATGATTTTCGCGGTCAAAATTAGTGGTAGATTTATTTCCGTGAATAGAGAGATGCTCTGTAATACAGTTTTTCTTAATCAATTTGCGCGTACTGATCGCTTTATCTACAATATCTTCGGCAATTTTTCTATATGTAGTCCATTTTCCTCCTGTAATGGTTATAAGACCCGTTTCAGAAACGATGATTTTATGACTTCTGGACACTTCTTTTGTGCTTTTGCCTTCTTCTTCGGGGGCTGCCAATGGGCGCAAGCCGGCAAAAACAGATAATACATCTTTTCTAGTTGGTTTTTTGGCCAAGAAACGTTGTGCAGTTTCCAGAACAAACTCAATTTCGCTTTCTAAGGCAATAGGTTCCAGACTTTGTTTTTTTATTAAAGTATCTGTAGTTCCTACCACAATACGATCATGCCACGGAACGGCAAATAATACTCTTCCGTCTTTTGTTTTAGGAATCATTAATGCATTTTCGCCAGGCAGGAAAGATTTGTCAAAAACAAGATGAATTCCCTGACTGGGTACTATATATTTCTTATAAACGTTATCGTTTAGTTTCATTATGGCATTTGTAAAAACGCCGGTAGCATTTATGACAGCAGAACCTTTTATGTCATATTTAGTCCCAGTTTCCTCGTCTAGTGCCTGAACACCAATAACCTGGTTTTTGTCATCCTTTACTAAGTTGACGACTTTTACATAATTTAAAAGACAAGCTCCGTTTTCTACAGCAGTCTGCGCAATATTAATGGCTAAACGGGAATCATCAAATTGTCCGTCGTGATAAATGACGCCATTTACTAAACCATTTTCCTGTATGTTTGGTAGCATTTCAAGAGTTGTTTTCTTTGAAATGTATTTGGAACTGCCCAGGCTTAGGCAACCTGAGAGTAAATCATAAATTTTTAATCCGATTGTGTAGAAATAGCCGCTCCACCAATTGTAGTTTGGAATAACAAATGATTGATTTTTGACTAAATGATTTGCATTTTGTGCCAATAATCCTCTTTCTTTTAGAGCTTCTCTTACCAAATGAATATCTCCCTGTGCCAGATAACGTACACCGCCATGAACTAATTTGGTACTTCTGCTCGATGTTCCTTTTGCAAAATCTACTGCTTCCAGTAAAATTGTTTTATAACCTCTGCTGGCAGCATCAAGAGCAGTACCAAGACCGCTTGCTCCTCCGCCTATTATAATAATGTCCCATTTTTCTGTATTCTGTAATTTAGATAATTGTTCGGAGCGTTTCATATGGTATTTTGAGGCTTATTCTTGCAGGACTTATTGTTAAGCAAACATAAGAAAAGGAATGACAATAAAATTGATTGTTTATCTTAAATAAGACACAAAATTCAGAGTTTTGAAAAATAGAAAGAATTGTAAGTTGTTTGGTAGCGTGAGGGATAGGAGCAAACTGCCGAAGCAGTGCGGATAGCCCGACAGCATGCTGATAAGAGGGCATATAAGCGTATGGTATTTTTGCCCTCTTATCGGGATGGTGGCACGCCCTTATAAAAAATATTTGTTTCAGGTTTCAGGTTTCAAGTTTCAAGTTGATATGAAAACCTGAAACCTGAAACCTGAAACAAAAAAAGGATAAGTAAAATTAATGAGGAAGTTTGTCTTTTATTAAGCCATAAACCCATGTTCCTGCAATTGCACTTACTAAAGTTACAACGATTACAGTAGCGCCTGTGCCAATTTGAGCGAAAAGCGGGCCAGGACAAGCTCCTGTGATTGCCCAGCCGAAACCAAATAATAATCCGCCGTAGATTTGCCCTTTGCTGAATGTTTTTGGCTGAATTTCAATTTTTTCGCCCTGAAGGGTTTTAATATTGAATTTTTTTATGATGAAAACAGAAATAACACCTACAGCAACTGCACTTCCAATTACGCCATACATAAAGAATGATTGGAGATGAAACATTTCCTGAATACGAAACCAGCTGATGATTTCTGCTTTTACGAATACAATGCCGAAAAAGATGCCTACGATTAAATATTTAAGGTTTGAAAATCCTGAATCTTTGATTTGGCTTCCGTTGATTCCTTCTGTGTCAGTGTTTTTATTTTCTAAATTATTCATTTTTGAAATTTTAAAGTGAAAGAATATAAGGAAGAATCAAAAGTGTCATTGCAAAACCACCAATCATAAAACATATTGTTGCGATTAATGACGGCCATTGCAGATTTGATAAACCCATAATGGCATGTCCGCTTGTACATCCTCCGGCATAACGTGTTCCGAAACCTACTAAAAATCCGCCTACGACAATCATAATGAAGCCGCGAAGGGTGAATAAACTTTCCCATGAAAATAACTGCGATGGAACTAAACCAGTATGATCTGTGATTCCGTAAGTGGCTAATTTCTCTGATAATTCGGGAGCTATTGCAACCGGATTTGGATTGGATAGGAAATGGGCGCCAATAACACCGCCAAGGAATATCCCTAGAACGAAGAATAAATTCCAGCTTTCTTTTTTCCAGTCGTATTTAAAAAACGGAATATTTGCCGGAATGCACATCGCGCAAATATGTCGCAATGAAGAACTGATTCCGAAAGATTTATTTCCGATGATTAATAAAATCGGAACTGTTAATCCGATTAACGGCCCGGCAACATACCAAGGCCAGGGTTCTTTGATGATTTCTAGCATATTTTTAGGGTCTAAGTTGCTAAGGTTCTGAGTTACTAAGGTTTGAGTTATTAAGTTTAAAGGTTAAAAAATCTTAGAACCTTAGAATCTTAGTACCTCAGCACCTCTAATTATTTTAATACTTTACTCTGGCAAACAAAATCTGATTTTGGAATATTGGTTTTTGCAATTGCTCCAAAACCACCGTCAATTTCGGTAAAATTCCTGAAGCCTCTTGCTTCTAAAATAGAAGCGGCAATCATACTGCGATAACCGCCTGCACAATGCAGGTAAAAATGCTCATTTGGGTTAATGTCTTTTACCCAGTCATTAATATAGGCTAAAGGTTTGCTGTAAGCATCTTCAATATGTTCAGCTTCATATTCGGTTTCTTTACGAACATCAATAACTTTATCTTCTTTGATATTAAATTGAGCGGCAAATTGCTCGGCAGAGATTCGGTTTACCGTATCGATTTCAAAACCTGCTTTTTCCCAGGCTTCAAAACCACCTTCCAAATGTCCGATGATGGTATCAAAACCTACACGGCTTAAACGTGTAACGGTTTCTTCTTCAAGACCGTTTTCTGTAACTAATATGATAGGTTGTTTTACATCAGCAATCAAAGTTCCGACCCACGGGGCAAAATCACCATTGATCCCGATATTAATAGACTGCGGAATAAACCCTTTATAGAAATCACCGCTCTTGCGGGTGTCCAAAATTAAGGCGCCGGTTTCTTCGGCAACAGCTTCAAAATCGACTGCTTTTATAGCTTTCATTCCGTTATGCAAAACCGATTCAAAGCTTTCATAACCTTGTTTGTTCATAGCCACGTTCATGCTGAAATAGGCTGGAGGAGGCAACAGACCATCAGTTACTTCTGCAATAAATTCTGCTTCGGTCATATTGGCACGTAAGGCATAATTGGTTGCTTTTTGGTTTCCGATAGTAGAAACGGTTTCCTTGCTCATGTTTTTTCCGCAGGCGCTTCCGGCACCATGAGCAGGATATACAATTACATCATCACCTAAAGTCATGATTTTATTTCTGAGCGAATGATATAAAATACCGGCCAATTGATCCTGAGTCATTCCGGCTGCTTTTTGAGCTAAATCCGGACGGCCGACATCACCAATAAATAAAGTATCTCCGGAGAAAATAGCATGATCTTTTCCGTTTTCATCAATCAGTAAAAAAGTAGCACTTTCCATAGTATGGCCAGGTGTATGCAATACTTTTATTGTGATTTTTCCGATTTTGAATTCCTGTCCGTCCTTTGCAGAAATGCAGTCAAATTCGCAGGCAGCGTTTGGTCCGTAAACAATTGGTGCTCCGGTTTCTTTGCTTAAATCAACATGGCCTGAAACGAAATCGGCATGAAAATGGGTTTCAAAAATATATTTTAATTTTACCTGATCGCGATTTAAACGATCTAAGTAAGGCTGTATTTCTCTAAGCGGGTCAATAATGGCAGCTTCGCCGTCTGAAGTGATATAATAGGCACCTTGTGCTAAACATCCGGTGTAAATTTGTTCTATTTTCATGATTGTAATCTAAAATATGGGTCTACAAATGTAACGCTGTTTTCTGATAAAATACGTGACTAATGTTACAGAAATTTGATTTTTGTGTAAAACAATCAAAAAATAAAACGGGTTAAGTAATTAATACTATAAGTGTAATTTGATAAGCTCCCCATTTTGTAATTTTGTTTTTTAAGATTCATTTATAAAATCACTTAACATGAACACAGAAGATTTATTGAACCAAATTGCCTTTATAAAAGAAATCGATAAATTAAAATACATTCAGCGAAAAACGAAACTATTTAATAGTGAAAGAAATGAAAATGATGCTGAACACAGCTGGCATCTGGCTTTAATGGCGATTGTTCTCGCAGACCATTCAGATGCGCCGATTGATGTTCTAAAAGTTGTAAAAATGGTACTGATTCATGATATTGTAGAAATCGATGCCGGAGATGTTTTTATTTATGATATGATAAAAAGTCATTCGAATACTGATGAAGAAAGAATGGCGGCAAATCGTATTTTTGGATTACTTCCAAAAAATCAGGCAGAAGAATTAATTGCTATTTGGGAAGAATTTGAAGCAGGAGAAACCAATGAAGCCAAATTTGCAAAATCGATGGACAGATTAGAACCTTTGCTGCAAAACACTTCTAATAACGGAGGAACGTGGAAAGAGTTTGGAGTAAATTATGATAAGGTTTATGAAAAAAAGAGTGTAATTAAAAATGGTTCAGAATCTTTATGGAATTACGCAGAAGGCTTGATTAATGAAAGTGTGGAAAAAGGTATTTTAAAAAAATGATTAACATAGCCCACGGTTTCGGCCGTGGGAAACGTATGGTTATTATGCATGAGTTCCGGCGGTTGAAACCGTGGGCTATAAAAAATTGTTAAAAAGTTTAACAAATATCGGGGGATAAACTTTTTTTAAAGGGCATTAATTCGGGTTTTAATGGGTAAATTTGTGGAACTTCATAAACAAAATACCACTTATGGAAGAAATGCTCTTTTATGACCGAATGCAATTCGCCTTCACCATTACTTTTCATTATCTTTTTCCACAACTTACAATGGGTCTTTCGCTAATCATTGTTTACTTTAAGTGGAAATATCTAAAAACTAAAAACGAAGAATACAACCACGCGACCCATTTCTGGATGAAGATCTTCGCCCTCAATTTTGCGATGGGTGTAGTAACCGGAATTCCGATGGAATTTCAGTTTGGGACCAACTGGGCTAAATTCTCTGAATTAACCGGAGGTATTATTGGCCAGACACTGGCAATGGAAGGAATGTTTTCCTTTTTCTTAGAATCTTCATTTTTAGGTATATTTTTATTTGGAGAAAAAATTCTAGGCCACAAATGGCATTTTGTCACCGGATTATTAATCATGATTGGTTCCTGGGCCAGCGGTTATTTAATTATTGCCACACATTCGTGGATGCAGAATCCGGTTGGTTATGAAATTCTGGAGAACGGAAAATTTGTATTAACGAATTTTAAAGCTTTATTTTTAAATCCGTGGCTTTGGCCTTCTTATCTTCATAATCAGGCCGCGTCTTTGGTAACAAGTTCATTTGTAGTTGCGGGAATTGGCGCTTTTTATATTTTGAGTCAGAAGAATGTTGCTTTCGGTAAGTTGTTTCTCAAAACAGGTGTGATTTTCGGATTAATTTCGAGTGTTATCGTAGCAGTTCCCACGGGAGATTTACTGGCAAAAAATGTAGTAAAATACCAACCGGTAACTTTTGCCGCAATGGAAGGAATTTTTCATACTGAAAAAAGAGGTTCTGAAATTGTTTTGATTGGTCAGCCCGATGTAAAAGATAAAAAACTGGATAATAAAATCGCTGTTCCAAATATTCTGAGTTTCCTGACTTACGGAAACTGGAATCAGGAAATTAAAGGTTTGGATCAGTTTGAAGAAGATCTTCATCCAACAAATATATCGGGATTGTATTATGCTTATCATATTATGGTGGGACTGGGCACTGTTTTTATTGGTTTAATGGTTCTTGCTCTTTTTCAAATGATAAGAGGGAAATTATTTCAGACAAAATGGATTTTATGGTCGCTCATGTTTATGATGCCGTTTCCTTATATTGCCAATACAACAGGCTGGTACACGGCCGAATTAGGAAGGCAGCCCTGGCTGGTTTATAATTTAATGCGAACTTCTGCCGGTGCATCGCCAACAGTTTCTTCGGGAAATACCTTATTTACTTTATTAGGTTTTATTGGTTTGTACCTTTTACTCGGAATGTTGTTTTTGCTTTTGATTGGAAAGATTATCAATAAAGGTCCTCATCATGTGGAACTTTCAACAGAAAAAATATAAATATGGAATTTTTTTGGTACGTAGTTTTAATGGGCATTCTGGCTGTTTATCTGGTTTTAGACGGCTATGATTTTGGAGCAGGAATTATTCATTTGTTTTTTGCTGATACTGAAAGAGATAAAAAAGTAATTACAAATTCAATTGGGCCGTTTTGGGATGCCAATGAAGTGTGGCTGATTGCTGCCGGAGGTGTTTTGTTTTTTGCTTTTCCAACTTTATATGCTTCTTCTTTTAGTGGATTTTACCTGCCTCTGATTATGATTTTGTGGTTGTTGATTTTTCGTGCTATCGGATTGGAAATGCGCGGACAAATACATCATCCAATGTGGGAAGCAATTTGGGACAAGGCGTTTGGAATCGCGAGTTTACTTCTGGCACTTTTCTTCGGAATTGCTTTAGGAAATATTGTTCGCGGTGTTAATCTCGGAATGGTGCAAAATGGCGTTTCGACGCAGGAACCGCATTTTTTCTTTCTGCCTTTGTGGAATCCGACTTTTAGCCCACAGGCCAATGAATTGGGAATTATTGACTGGTTTACGCTTTTCCTCGGAATTGTGAGTGTTGTGGCGCTTACGATTCATGGCGCAAACTGGATTATTTATAAAACGAATTCATCTCTTAACCCAAAACTTAAAAAAGTGGTTTTTGCATTGAATATTATTTTGCTGGTTTTGGTTTGTATTTCATTACAAATCTGGCATTTTATTGAGCCGAAGCCATTTCATAATTTTGTTGAAAATCCCATTTTGTGGTTTTTCCCACTTTTAACTTTTATTGGAATTTTAGGATTATTCAAAGTGCGTTCGTTTCAGAAAGACGGTTATGGATTTTTGTTTTCCACTTTGTTTTTAATTGGCGGATTTGCTTCAACAGCGGTTTCGATATTTCCGAATGTGCTGCCTTCAACCAATAAAGTAAATCCGTCCCTTACTATTTATAATACCGCCGCCGGAGAATACGGATTAAACGCCGGAATGAGCTGGTTTTTTATTGCTTTGTTTTTGGTGATTGTTTATTTTGTTATTCAATATCGTGTTTTTAGTGGAAAAATGGATGATATTGGGTACGGGGAGCATTAGTGTCTTTTTTGCCACGAATATCACTAATTTTCACTAATTATTATATGAATAGCCGTTGGTTTTAACCAACGGTTTTTTATTGCAACACGTTTTTATCTTTGTCAAGGTTTTAAACTTTGACAAAGATTACTCTACAAGTAAAACTAAATTCAAATATTAAATAAAGATCTGCTTAAATCTCCCGGATCTGCGTGAAACTTTAAAATCTAAAATAAAACCTCCTTAGTAATAATATAAAACCCCATAACGAGCACAAACCATCCAAAAAGAGGTTTTAGTTTTGCTCCGTCGATTTTTTTAGAAAGCCGGCTTCCTATTATCATGCCTATAAGTGCCATTGCAGAAACGCTTAGTAAAAAGGAATAATTTATTGGAGTTCCGATGTATAAATCGCCTGCAAAACCTATTGAGGAATTGATTGTGATAATTAATAAAGAAGTTCCAACGGCTTGTTTCATTGGTAATTTAGCAAAAAACAATAAAGCCGGAATAATTAAGAATCCGCCTCCGGCACCCAAAAAGCCTGTTACAATTCCCACCAGAAATCCGATAAAGCTTAGCTGTAGATAATTGGTTTCGGAGCCTTTTATTTCGGGTTGGTTTTTTCGAATCATCGAAACGGCAGCCGTAATCATCAAAACCGAAAAGACGATCATGATTAAAAAATCTTTTGAAACTGTATAAGAGGCAACAGAAAAAAGTGTGGCCGCAATCTGGGGAAATATTACTTCGCGAATAATCAGAATCGATATAACAGACGGAATCGCAAAATACAATGCCGATTTTAGCTTTAGATTTCCCATTTTGTAATGACTATAACTTCCAAATAAAGCAGTTAAGCCAACAATAAACAAAGAATAGGAAGTTGCCTGATCGGGATTTACCTCAAATAAATACACCAAAATCGGAATGGTCAGGATAGAGCCGCCTCCGCCAATTAAGCCCAGAGAAATCCCAATTATGATTGAAGCAAAATAGCCTATATATTCCATTGCATTTATTTTGTGCAAAGTTGCTTCGATAAAAAGAAATCTACAGTAACATTTATCACAGAAGGATTTTTTTGTTGTTCGCCACGAATTACACGAATTTTCGCTAATTATTTTATTGTCACATTGAGTGAAGTCGAAATGCTTTATGTGTTCTCGACTTCGCTCGAACTAACAATATATTCGTGTAAATTTGTGTAATTCGTGGCGAACAATAAAAACTTATTTCAAAAGCTCAATCTGGTTTCGGTTGAGTTTAACAAGACCTCGCTGTTCCATTTTTTTTAATAATCTCGAAACAACTTCTCTGGAGGTATTTAATTCGGTTGCAATTTCCTGATGGGACAGATTTACCTGAGAACAACCACAGGCTTCAGAATGACGTTTTAAATAAAATTCCAGTCGCTCATCCATAGATCTGAAAGCAATATTATCAACAACTTCAAGTACTTCTTCAAAACGGCTTCTGTAGGTTTCAATTACAAATTCATACCATGATCTGTGTTCCATCATCCATTTGTCCATCATTTGCAACGGAATCATAATTACTGAAACATCTTCGACTACTTTTGCCATGATTTGGCTTTTTTCACTTTTAGCGGTACAAATCATTGAGATTGCACAAGCCTGACCTGGTTGGAGATAGTACATTAAAAACTCACCGCCATCTTCGCCCTCACGGTAAATTTTGATTTTGCCTTTGGTAATCAAGACCGTGTTTTTAATGTATTGTCCGGTTCGCATCAAAATGGTTCCTGATTTAAAATCCTGCGCAACGGCATTTTCTTCAATTGTAGAAATAAGTTCGATGGAAAAATTCGGAAATATGTTTTTTAATGAATTTTGCATGGATTGCATTTGTTTTTTTGCCGCCAATTGCACGAATTTTTATGAATTGATTTGTGTTAATTCATGAAATTCGTGGCAGCCATATATTATCAAAATGAAATTAAATCATCATGTTTTATACAAAGATAACAGATTGCTGCGTTAATAATTGTCAGAAAACTATTTTTAAGTTGTATTTTATACAAATGAAAAAATCCTATTTTCTATCGATTTTATAGACTGTATTTTTAAAAATAGTGAGTAAATTTGTAAAACACTGATTATAATCCTTTCTCTAAAACGTTTTCTGAGAATAATAATCGAAATCGCATTTTGTACGTATTTTATTTAATAAAAACGTCGTAATTTTACAAAAAACACATATTATGAATTTATCACAAGAAGATTGGGTTAACCAACTAGCTGCTGACGAGAATGCAGTTATACTTGACGTAAGAACCGAGGACGAGTTTAATGACGGCTATATCGAAAACGCTGTTAATATTGATATTAATAAAGGTCAGGGTTTTATTTATGAAATCGAAGAATTAGATAAAAATAAAAATTATTATGTGTATTGCCGTTCTGGAGCCAGAAGTGCCAAAGCATGTCAGATTATGAACGAGTTAGGTATAAATAATGCCTACAATCTGCTTGGTGGAATCCTGGATTGGGAAGGTGAAACCGTAAACCCGTAAAAAATAAGAAGAGGCCTGAAAAAGCCTCTTTTTTCTTTTGAAATGCTATTAAATAACCGAACAAAAAAATTACCAAATTATGAGTTTTATACCAGAAGAATATCAGATTAAAACCCTTATAAATCAGGATACCTATCTTGTAGATGGTGAGCTGAAAAAATGGACAGGACAAACGACACCAGTATTTTCTACCATATCATCTACCGAAAAATACTCTCCAACACTATTAGGTTCAATCCCGTTTATGGGAGAAAAAGAAGCTGCAGAAGTGGTTAATGCAGCTAATGGAGCCTACAATAAAGGCCAGGGTTTATGGCCAACAATGAAAGTTTCTGACCGAATTAAATGCATGGAAAATTTCGTTCGCCAGATGAAAGAAACCCGCGAAGAAGTAGTAAAACTTTTGATGTGGGAAATTGGAAAAAACCTTGGCGATTCGCAAAAAGAATTTGACAGAACTGTAGAATATATTCAGGATACGATTGACAGTTATAAAGAACTAAACGGGCGCAGCTCATACTTTTCTAAAGTACAAGGGGTAAACGCAATGATTCGTCGTGGTCCTCTGGGTGTGGTTCTATGTCTTGGGCCTTACAACTATCCTTTAAATGAAACTTTTTCATTACTGATTCCGGCTTTGATTATGGGTAACGCTGTAATCTTTAAACCTGCAAAACACGGTGTTTTATGTATTTCGCCATTGCTGCATGCTTTTAGAAGCAGTTTTCCTAAAGGTGTTATCAATATTGTTTATGGCAGGGGCCGCGAAATTGCGTCTCCAATCATGAAATCAGGAAAGATTGATGTTTTGGCCTTAATAGGAAACAGTAAATCTGCAATTGCTTTGCAGGACCAGCATCCAAATAAAAACAGATTACGTTTGATTTTAGGTCTGGAAGCCAAAAATCCGGCGATTGTTTTACCAGATGCCGATTTAGATTTAGCGATTCAGGAATGTATTGCAGGATCTTTATCTTTTAACGGACAGCGTTGTACAGCATTAAAAGTATTATATGTTCACGAATCTATTGCAGAAGAATTCAACAGACGTTTTTCTGAAAAAGTTGACGGACTAGTATTTGGAAATCCGTGGGAGAAGGGAGTTACGTTAACACCACTTCCGGAAACTGACAAGCCCGAGTATATACAGGGATTAATTGATGATGCTACTTCTAAAGGAGCAAAAATCTTAAACGAAAAAGGAGGAAAGCATACTGAAAATTATATTTTCCCTGCAGTTTTATTTCCTGTAGATAAAAGCATGAGAGTGTATCACGAAGAACAATTTGGACCTGTAGTTCCTATTATTACTTTTAAACATATTGATGAACCTCTTGATGATATGGCCGAATCAAACTACGGTCAGCAAGTGAGTTTATTTGGAAAAGATATTAAAACGCTTGCTCCGCTAATTGATGCTTTGGTAAATTTGGTTTGCAGGGTAAACCTAAACAGCTCATGCCAAAGAGGTCCGGATGCATTCCCTTTTACAGGACGTAAAGATTCGGCTGTTGGTACTTTGAGTATTCCAGATGCCTTGCGTTCTTTCTCAATTCGTACGTTTGTGGCTTCAAAAGATATTGATTATAATAATGAAATTCTGCAGGAATTGCTAAACAGCAAAGAATCGAATTTCATTAATACCGATTATATTTTGTAGTTACCAAGGTTATATATTAATTGTAGATTGCCGTCTTTTTCTTTTGAGAGAGGCGGCTTTTTATTGTAGACTTTAGATTTTAAATTATTTTGAAAATCGCGTTACAACAGATTTTTGATATTTTTTCAATAAATTGTAACAATAAAATAAATTAATCCACTAATGTTGTATTAAGATTCCAAAAATCATTTAATCATAAAAAAAACTATGAGAAAAAAATCATTTCAATTCTTACTTTTTAGTTTTCTTTTTTTTGCGCAATATGGCTTTTCACAAGAGCTTTTCATGCCTAGAAATATAAAACAGGCGTATGCTAAAGGAACACGTTCTGCTGATGGAAAACCCGGAAAAAATTACTGGCAAAACCATGGTAAGTATACAATGGAACTTACTGTTAATGCCGATACAAAAATAGTAAGCGGAACTGAAACTATTGTTTATCAAAATAATAGTAACGATACCTTAAAAAACCTGCCAATACGATTTGTAAATAATCTGCACAAACCATCTTCACCAAGAGGAGGAGCTGTAAGTAATGATTTTTTGACAGATGGCTTAACCATTACTTCTCTAAAAGTTGAAGGCGAAGTTTATAATGAAGATGCCAAGAGCTGGGGAACCGTAGGAAATGTAAAATTAAAAAAACCGATACTGCCGCATAGCAAAATTACAATTAACATAGACTGGAATTATCCATTGTCTAAAGAAAGCGGAAGAGAAGGACAAATTGATGACACAACTTTCTTTGTAGCTTACAGTTATCCAAGAGTTTCTGTTTTTGACGATTATAACGGTTGGGACAGATTGCCTCATACAGACCGTCAGGAATTTTACAATGATTTTAATGATTATACCTATTCTGTAAAAGCGCCAAAAAATTATGTGGTTTACGGAACCGGAGATTTATTAAATCCAGATGAGGTGTTACAGCCTGAATTTTCTGAGCGTTTAAAAAAATCATATACAACAGATGAAATTCTTCATATTGCAAATGAGCAGGAAATGAAAAGCGGAGCCGTAACCAAACAATATGATTGGAATGTGTGGAAATTTGAAGCCAAAAATATTTCAGATGTTTGTTTTGGATTAAGTAACCATTATTTGTGGGATGCAGGAAGTGTTGTTGTTGATAAAAAGACAAATCGTCGTGCAAGTATACAAGCAGCATATGATGTAAAAGGTACCGACTTTGTAAACTCAGTTAAAAACAACCAATATGCCTTAGATTATTTTTCTAACAACTGGCCTGGAATTCCATATCCGTTTTCTAAAATGACTGCTTTTCATGGATTTGCCGATATGGAATATCCAATGATGTGTAATGATTCCCAAATGAATGATCCTGTTTTTGCTCAATTAGTTCAGGACCACGAAGTAGCACACACCTATTTTCCTTTTTATATGGGAATCAATGAAACCCGTTATGCTTTTATGGATGAAGGCTGGGCAACAACATTCGAATATTTAATAGGAATTGCAGAACATGGTAAAGAAGCCGCAGATAAATTTTATAAAGAATTTAGAGTTGAGCATTATATTAATGATCCTTCTACAGAAGAAGATCAGCCAATAATTACCATGTCAACACAAGTTTCGGGACCAGGCTACGGAAATAATTCATACGGAAAAGCATCTCTTTCTTATATTGCCTTAAAAGACTTGCTTGGAGATGATTTGTTCAAAAAATCATTACATGCCTATATGCAAAACTGGAACGGAAAACACCCTATTCCTTGGGACTACTTTAATTCTATAAATACAGCTTCGGGTAAAAATTTGAATTGGTTTTTTAATAATTGGTTCTTTACTACCCATTATATTGATCTTTCGGTAAAAAATGTTGATGCTAAAAACATTTCTGTTCAGAATATTGGTGGTTTTGCGATACCATTTGATGTAAATATAATTTATGCAGACAACTCAAAAGAAACATTACATCAGACACCGGCTATTTGGGAAAAAAATCAAAAAGTCGCAACTATTGCCTTAAAAAAACAAAAACAAATAAGACAAATTACAATTGACGGAGGTATTTTTATGGATGCAACACCAAAAAATAATGAGTGGAAAAAGTAAATAAAACAGAATTTTGGGCCGGTTTTATAAAAAAAACCGGCTTTTTTGTAAGTTTTTTTTTATAAATAAGAGCGATGTAAATCGCTGTTTATTAGATTCTTGTAAAATTAAAATTTAGGTTAAGTAGATTTTTTGTGATTTTTTAACGTCAAAAGCCCAAAAAATTGAAGAATATAACGATAAATTGCGTTATGTTTACAAAAAATTTAAAGCCCTAATTTAAATGAAAAAAAAGTACATTACAATTCTTATTTTATTATTGTCGTTCAAAAATTTTTGCCAAAGTAACCCAAAAGAGGCATTCCAAAAAAACAGGTACGAGTTAGCAGTTTCACATTATAATAAAGGCGAATATACAAAAGCTCTTGATCTTTTTTCTGTAGCATACAAAATGAATCCTGAAAACCAATTTGGTAAGCAGTCTATAGAAAAGATAGATATATTAAAAAGTATTTTAAGAAAAGATTTTTTAAATAAAATTTTGGGAGTCTGGTATTTTTCCGGAGAGAAACCTACCTGGGCAGTGAAGGAAGATGATCATACAACATTTACTAAATTGATGGAAGTAAGTGAAGATAAGATCGCATTTTACGAAGAGGATAAAAAAACAAAAGCAAAGAAACTTATAAAATCTGAAGATTTAATTTTCTATGATAAAAACAAATTAAATTCGTTATTCTCGGCAATAATCTTGTCAAATGGGGATATCTGGTTATGTACTTTAAGTGAAGATGCAAAAATACTCCATGCAGTTAATATAGCATCAGATAATCAGGACGGTGTTAAAAAAATTGACATAGATAATCAGGAAAGATTTTATACAAAAGTATTGTAATTATAAGATGAATATATTCTGAGCCAGCATCTCTGTTTAATATATAACAACGGGGTATTTTGCCTGGCAAAAAGAGTAATCTTTAAAATACTATTTCATTCAATGGTTATTAAAGAAATAAAACCTTCAGATACATGGCTTATCCGGCATCAGGTGATGTGGCCGGATAAGCCTTTTGAATTTGTGCAGTTAGCCGAGGACGATTTAGGTTTGCATTTTGGCTTTTTTGTAAATGAAAAATTAGTTTCAATAGTTTCCTGTTTTATTTCTGATGATGAAATGCAATTCAGAAAATTAGCCACACTGGAAGAATATCAGGGAAAAGGAATCGCTTCGGCATTATTGAATTTTATCTTTGAAGCAGCAAAAGAAAAAGGGGTTAAAAAAATCTGGTGCAATGCCAGAACTAATAAAACTTCTTTTTACGAAAAATTTAAAATGAAAAATACACACGAAATTTTTGTCAGATCAGGGCAGGAATATACTATAATGGAAACTTTATTTTAACAGAATATCCGCAAAGAAACCAAGTCTATTTGTTAAGTCATTGAACTTTTGTGCTATTTTGTGTTTAAAAACTGATTTATTTTGATCAAAGCAAAATGCAAAAATTAAAAAAATTAAAATGAAAACGTTTTCGTTTGCCTGTTCATGTTAAGACTTTCTTATTTTATTTTTTTTATTCCGATCTTTTATTACTTTCGCACTCAAATGAGAAAACTAGTCGTTTTTTTGGTATTCATGAATTTCCTTCTGCTGGGCGGAGGGCAATATCTTAATGCCGAAAATCAACACAATCCTCATCACAATTTTGAAAGAAGACACCACGTAAAATACACTCATCAGGAGCAGGGAAATTCTATAATAGAAGATGCTGCCGATTTAGACCTTGATGAAGAATTTCTTGGTAATGATCTTAAAAATGGACTTACCAGCAAGTTTTTTGCAGCAAATTACAGCTTAATAGATAATTTGTATTTGACACTCTCTCGTCAAATTAGTGTAAACTCATATAGTCTTTTCGAAATTTTAGGCCCTTCTTGCGGCCAGTCAAATCCTATTTATATTACTCAGAGAGTTTTAAGAATATGATTCTACTTATCCATCGGTTACCAATAAGCGTGATCATGCATAAGTGCGAACTGTATTTTTAGGATACTTTTTCATTCTACCGTTTTTTCACGTTTTATTCTGGCGACTGATTATTTTTTCAGACCTAAGGAATTCCTGTATTCCTAGCATTCATTCGCTTAATTTCCATTATTATATCATGAAAAAAATCGTGTTAACGGGCTTATTTGCCTTGTTGTGCTTAACCAGTTGTACATCAAAAAAAGAAGAAAAAGAAGAAGTTGAAAAATTTACAGTTACCAATCCTGTAAAAATAGATACTTCATTTACCAAACAGTATGTTTCGCAGATCAAATCTGTCCGAAACATCGAAATCCGCGCTCAGGAAAAAGGATTCCTGCAAAACATTTATGTTGATGAAGGCCAGTTTGTAAAAGCAGGCCAATTACTGTTCAGAATCATGCCAAACATGTACCAGGCAGAATTGCTTAAAGCTCAGGCCGAGCAAAAATCAACAGAAATCGAATTACAAAATGCCAAATTGCTGGCAGACAAGAATATCGTTTCTAAAAACGAATTAAGTGTAGCCCAGGCAAAATTGCAGTCTGCAAAAGCAGAAGTAGCCTTAGCAAAACTTCACTTATCATTTACAGAAATCAGAGCTCCGTTTGACGGAACTATTGACAGAATCCCACTAAAATTAGGTAGCCTTATTGATGAAGGCGAATTATTGACAAGCCTTTCAGACAATAGTCAGATGTTTGTGTATTTCAATGTTTCAGAACCTGAATATTTACAATACCAAACAGATGTAAAAGACCGTGCAGATAATAAAGTCAGCCTGGTTTTGGCCAACGGAGATACCTTTAAAGAAAAAGGAAAAGTAGAAGTTATTGAAAGTGAATTTAACAACGAAACCGGAAATATTGCTTTTAGAGCAAGATTCCCTAACTCGGATAAATTGCTTAAAAACGGAGAAACAGGATCAGTTCAAATGCTTGTGCCTCTTAAGAATGCCATTGTAATTCCGCAGAAAGCGACTTATGAAATCCAGGATAAAAAATATGTTTTTGTAGTAGATAAAAACAATAAAGTTAGTTCAAGAGAAATAACTATAACAGGAGAAATACCTGATTTGTATGTGATTACATCCGGAGTGACAGAAAATGATAAAATTTTGCTTGAAGGAGTTCAGAAAGTAAAAGAAAACGACAAAATTAAATACGAGTTCCAATCTCCGAAAACCGTAATGAATAATTTACGCGTAAAAGCAGAGTAAGTTTTTAGTTTTTTAGTCTCAAGTTTCAAGTTTCAGGTTTCGTACTGAGCCTGAAACCTGAAACACTTTTAAATTCCAATTTATTTTAATCAAAAATATACAAAATGTTTAATAAATTTATTCAAAGACCTGTACTGTCGATAGTAATATCACTGGTGATTGTCTTTTTAGGGGTTTTGTCGGTGATGAACTTACCTATTACCCAGTTCCCTTCAATTTCACCTCCAATGGTGAATGTTACAGCAGACTATCCCGGATCTAATGGTGAATTAATGATCAAATCGGTTGTTATTCCATTAGAAAGAGCTCTAAACGGAGTTCCCGGAATGAAATATATGACTTCTGATGCCGGTAATGACGGTGAGGCAAGTATACAAGTAGTCTTTAACTTGGGTACAGACCCTAATCAGGCTGCTATTAATGTGCAAAACCGTGTAGCATCGGTTACCAATAAATTACCTCCTTTGGTAGTAAGAGAAGGTGTTAAGATCACACGTGAAGTTCCAAGTATGCTGATGTATGTGAACCTTTATAGTACGGATAAAAATACCGACATGAAGTTCTTATACAACTATGCAGATATCAATGTATTATCAGAATTAAAAAGGGTAAACGGTATCGGATCCGGAGATATTCTGGGAACACGTGAATATGCAATGCGTATCTGGCTAAAACCTGACCGTATGTTAGCATACAAAATATCTGCAGATGAGGTAATGGAAGCATTGTCAAGCCAGAGTTTGGAGGCTTCACCTGGTAAAACCGGAGAAAGTTCCGGTAAACGTTCGCAGGCATTTGAATACGTATTGAAATATTCAGGACGTTTTACCACCAAAGAGCAATACGGAAACATTGTTGTAAGATCAAATTCAAACGGAGAACTTCTGCGTCTGAAAGATATTGCCAATGTTGAATTTGGAAGTTCGATGTATGATATTTATTCGAACCTGAACGGAAGACCATCTGCTGCTATTGTATTAAAACAATCTTTTGGAAGTAATGCCAATCAGGTTATTGAAGATGTAAAAGCAAAATTAGAAAAAATCAAGACCAAATTTCCAAAAGGAATGGATTATGAAATCTCATACGACGTTTCGAAATTCCTTGATGCTTCTATAGAAAAAGTAATTCACACTCTGATTGAAGCTTTTATCCTTGTGGGGTTGGTCGTTTTTCTTTTTCTGGGAGACTGGCGTTCGACTATAATTCCGGCAATTGCAGTACCGGTGTCGTTGGTAGGAACTTTTATTTTTATGACGTTCTTCGATATTTCATTGAACTTAATTACATTATTTGCTTTAGTATTAGCAATTGGAGTCGTCGTCGATGATGCGATTGTAGTTATTGAAGCTGTTCACGCCAAAATGGAGGAGGAACATCTTTCTCCGCTCAAAGCGACTAAAAAAGCAATGCATGAGATTGCAGGAGCTATCGTTGCCATTACATTCTTAATGGCCGCAGTATTTATTCCGGTTGCTTTTATGTCTGGTCCGGTTGGAGTTTTCTACAGACAGTTCTCCATCACGATGGCAACGGCTATTATACTTTCGGGAATTGTAGCTTTGACGCTTACACCGGCACTTTGTGCGATAATGCTAAAAAATAATCATGGTAAGCCTAAAAAGAGAACTCCTGTAAACAGATTTATAGATGGATTTAACAACAAGTTTAATCTTGCACAGGGTAAATATCAAAACGTATTAGGAAAAATTGTAAACAGAAGAGCCGTAACTATTATTGCACTTCTTGGGTTTTGCGCAGGAACATGGTTAATAAGCAGTACAGTTCCTTCAGGATTTATTCCAAACGAAGATCAGGGAATGTTTTATGCTATTATTCAGACACCTCCGGGTTCTTCACTCGAAAGAACAAATAATATAGCAGAAAAACTGCAAAAAATATCCGAAGGTGTAGAAGGAGTAAAATCAGTTTCTTCATTGGCAGGTTATGAAATTTTGACCGAAGGTACAGGATCAAATGCAGGAACTTGTCTGGTCAACTTAGAAGACTGGAATAATCGTAAACAATCTGTACAGGAGATCATGACAGAACTGGAAGAAAAATCAAAAGATATTCCGGGAGCCAATATCGAATTCTTTCAACCGCCGGCAGTGCCAGGATATGGAGCAGCAGGAGGATTTGAACTTCGTTTACTGGACAAAACAGGTTCTGGTGATTTCAAAAAAATGGAAGCTGTAAACAAAGAGTTTGTAGAAGAACTGAATAAACGTCCGGAGTTGTCTAACGTGTTTAGCTTCTTTAGTGCCAGTTTTCCTCAGTATATGATGAAAGTTGACAATGACGCAGCACAGCAAAAAGGAGTTTCTATCGAGAATGCAATGAATACTTTGTCAACTCTTGTAGGTAGTAACTACGAAATTAGCTTTATCAAATACGGAATTAACTATAAAGTAATCGTTCAGGCTTCTCCGGAATATCGTGCACAGCCAGATGATATTCTAAAACTTTATGTGAAAAATAACCGTGATGAAATGGTTCCTTTTTCTGCCTTTATGAAATTAGAAAAAGTATACGGTCTTTCAGAAATTACGAGACATAATATGTACAATTCTACAGAGATTAGTGGTGGTGCTGCTCCGGGATATAGCTCTGGTACAGCCATTAAAGTAATTCAGGAAGTAGCTGCAAAAAAATTACCAAGAGGATATGATATTGACTGGGCAGGTATTTCTGCCGATGAGGTGGCACAAGGTAATCAGGCAATTTGGGTATTCTTAATTTGTTTGGGATTTGTATACTTAGTTTTGGCAGCGCAGTACGAAAGTTTTATTCTGCCCTTGTCTGTAATTCTTTCTTTGCCGGCCGGTATTTTTGGCGCTTTCCTTTTACTGAAATTAACAGGATTAGAAAACAATATTTATGCACAGGTTGCTATGGTAATGCTAATTGGATTACTGGGTAAAAATGCTGTATTGATTGTAGAATTTGCAATCCAGCGACATGCGGCAGGAAAATCAGTTTTAGAATCAGCGATGGAAGGAGCCAAAGCAAGGTTCCGTCCAATTTTGATGACCTCATTTGCTTTTATTGCCGGATTATTGCCACTTGCTTTTGCCACTGGTCCGGGTAAAATTGGAAACAGAACTATTGGTACAGCAGCAGCAGGAGGGATGTTGATAGGAACAATTTGTGGGGTATTTGTAATTCCGGGATTATACTACATATTCGGAAGAATTGCAGAAAAACACAAGTTGGTGAAACATGAAGAAGAGAATCCATTAACAGAAGAAATAGACAACAATCATGTATAAATTCAAGTTACAATATGGTATTGTGGCGGGGCTTTGTCTTGCAGCGGTAAGCTGCAAGGCACCTCAGGCCACAGCCGAAACTCAAAATAAAGCCGTTGTTCCTGAGGCTTACACAAACAGCAAGGACACAACAAACATGGCCGCTATTCCATGGCGCCAATATTTTAAAGATCAAAATCTGGTAAATCTTATTGATACCGCCCTGAAAAATAATCAGGAACTAATGATCACTTTGCAGGAAATTGAAATTGCAAAGAATGACGTTCGTATAAAAAAAGGAGCATATTTGCCAACTGTTGGTGTAAGAGCAGGAGCAGGAATAGAGAAAGTAGGAAGATATACTAGTCAGGGCGCAGGTGATGCTTCTACCGAAATTAAACCCGGAAAAGAAACACCGGATCCGCTTGGGGATTTTGTGGTAGCCGCTTATGCAAACTGGGAAGTAGATATCTGGAAAAAACTGCGTAATTCTAAAAAAGCCGCAGTAAGCAGATATCTTTCAACCGTAGAAGGAAAAAACTTTGTTGTTACAAATCTAATAGCCGAAGTTGCTAATTCTTATTATGAATTATTAGCTCTTGACAGCCAATTAGAAATTGTGAAACAAAACATAGAATTACAATCTAATGCTTTAGAAATCGTAAAAATTCAGAAACAGGCAGCCAGAGCAACAGAATTGGGAGTTCAGAAATTCCAGGCTGAGGTAATGGATTCCAAAAGCAAGGAGTTTGAAATTCTTCAGCAAATAAAAGAGACGGAAAACAGGATAAACTTTTTGGTGGGTCAATATCCACAGGAAATTAAGCGAGATAGAAACAACTTTTTAAGTTTGTTGCCATCAACTGTAAATTCTGGAATTCCGTCTCAATTATTACAAAACCGTCCTGATATTAAACAGGCAGAAATGGAACTAACAGCTGCAAAACTCGATGTAAAAGTGGCCCGTGCAGAATTTTATCCTTCATTGGATATTTCGGCTGCGATAGGCGTAAATGCTTTCAATCCGTCTTATTTGTTAACGTTTCCAGAGTCACTTTTGTACTCTCTGGCCGGAGATATCGCTGCACCGCTGATTAACAGAAATGCGATTAAAGCAGAGTTTAGTAATGCCAATGCAAGACAGCTTCAGGCATTGTACAATTACGATCGTACGGTTCTAAACGCTTATATAGAAGTTTCGAATGAACTTTCCAGAATTAGTAATTTAGAAAAAAGCTACGATCTAAAATCACAACAAGTAGCGGCACTAAATACCTCGATTGATGTTTCTAACGATTTGTTTAAATCTGCAAGAGTTGACTATTTTGAAGTTCTGATGACACAGCGAGATGCTTTGGAATCTAAATTAGAATTAATAGAAACTAAAAAAGATCAGTTAAATGCTGCAGTCAATGTTTATAAAGAATTAGGCGGTGGCTGGAAATAAAATGCTTATTAATTTGTAGTCAAAAACCTTTCGGAAGCTCGCTTTCGAAAGGTTTTTTATTTAAAAAAAGTTTATAATTATTTTCAGGAGCTAATCCTGCTGTCCGCTGTATCTTTTCCTGGCTAAAGGAGCCAGAAAAAGGATGCCGCTCCCATCAGGGCTAGGGCATTCATTTTCATAAGAAAACTTTTGGCCGCTTATTAAGTCGATTTATCCGAATTAAATAAATATTTGGTAACCAAAGTAAAGAAAACCAAAATGTTTAATGTAGTAGAGCCAATTAGAGTAATGATTATTTCGTCTGATAAATTTAATTTACCAAGACCTTTCCACATTAAGATAAAGAAAATGCAGATACACCAAATGCATGTGAAAGAGAAGATTAACTCAGCATATCTTTTTCTTTCGATCATGTTTTGATTTGAATTCTGAATATCTGAGCGATGTTTTTCATAAGAAATAAACTCGGCAATAGATACAGAACTTGCAGGGGCATTGGCGACATCGTCAATAAGTCCGCCCAGATTAAAGCCTCCCATATTACTCGCTTATGGGTTTATTTACAAATTTTTTGAAATAGTTGATCATAAGATCATTGGATATTTCCTTTTCATTGTTATTCTTCGCTTCTGTCCACGGAGATTCAGGAAGATGTGTCCAGTTGGATAACTGGATAGCGTTAAGATTTTTGGCAACTTCCAAAGCAAATTCTACAACATCGTCGGTAGCCTTGTCAAGTTCTTTTTGTTGATTTATGGAATAACTTAATGGAATTTGTTTTATTGCAGAATTTCCGTAAGTTTTAAATTCCTGATAAACAGATTTGATTACCGGACCATATGGCCAAACTTCAATTGGTTCCTGAATTAACGGAACGCCATTTTTGGCAAGATATAATCCATTGGCAATGAACAAAAGCTTTTGTAAAGACATATTAGAAATCTCAATGTTTTGCTCTTTTGCCCGTTTAAGTATTTCTCCGGATAAAAATATTGCTGATTGTGCCATTCTACAAAGTTTTGTTTAACAAATATAGGTTTATATAACGAATATAAATCAAAGTTTGTACAAAGTTAATAAATTTATTTTTAAACGAGTGTTACTACTGAAAACAGGTGTCCTAGCCCAGATAGGAACGGCATCCTTTTGTGGTCTCGTTTTTTTAACGAGACCACAAAAGATATAGTGGATAGCTGGAATAGCTTCTAATAACCAAAATTTCCGAACCCGAAAAACATTTTGCGAAACTCTGTAGGATTTACGCCTCTGTGTTTTTTGAACATATTATTAAAATGGCTTTTGTCGGTAAAACCAAATTCTGCGGCAATTTCATTGATGCGCATATCGGTATTTAATAAACGGTTCTCAATTAGTTTTAGTTTATAATTGGTTTGATATTCCTGGAGTGTTTCATTGGTATGTTTACGGAAAAAGCGCGCCAGATAAGTTTCTGAAATTCCGAATTTGGCGCTAATATGGCCGCCTTTGAGTTTTTCTGGATTATAAATGTTTGCCTGAACATATTGCAATATGCGCAGGACTTTTGTGTCGCTCTGATTATTGATTTTTTCGGGAAGAGCCATCATGATGTTTCTTGCCACAATGACCAATAGGGTATTGATATATTGTGAAAGCAATTCTTTATGATATAATCCTTTTTTAGTATGCTCCCTTATTATGGCGTTGATAATTGGATGAACTATTATTTTGTCGTCTTCATCTTTTAATATGCAGCCTGGCTCATGCGAAGCATTTTTGAGAATGATTTCTATTTGCTGTAATATTTCCTGCTGATACGCACCGGTTACATAAATATTATTAAACTTTATAAAAAATAATTGGGTTGGTTCTTCAAAATCCAGACTATGCAAATCTTCGGGAGTCAAAAGAAACAAATGTCCGGCTTTGTAAGGAACGGTATTGTCATTAATACGCTGTGTTCCGCTACCCTGCACAATATATACAAGTTCAAAAAAACTATGCATATGTTCGCTTTTTGGGAATTCTTCCATTAATTCTTTCAGAACCAACTCAAAAGGTTCGTGTAATACGTCGTTTACCATAACAAGAAATACACTTTTAGTGCTTAAACATACAATAATGTACAATTTTATATTGTAGAACTTTGCAATATTAATTTGATACTAACAATATTACTAAATATTAAAATATTAAAGCACTTATATTAGAAGAATTTGGAACTGATTTTCAAATTAGAAAATATTGAAAAACCAATACTGCCAATGGGAAAAACAAAAGGGAAAAGATTTAGAATTCTTTTCCCTTTTTAAATTATTTTGTTTGTGCCAAAAAATCCCGAAACCACAATCCGGATTGTTTGATGGTTCTTTTTTGAGTTTCAAAATCAATATGGATAAGTCCGAATCTGGCATTGTAGCCTTCGGCCCACTCAAAATTATCAGTTAAGCTCCAGACAAAATACCCATCGACATTGTAACCGTCTTGTTTGGCTTTGAGCAATTGCTCTAAATTATCACGAATGTATTGTGTTCTTCGAATATCATATACTTTTCCGTTTTTTACAACGTCCGGAAAAGCAGCACCATTTTCTGTAATGATGATTTTTTTGATGTTCTTATATTCATTAAATCTTTTAATGGTATGGTAGAGGGCAGGAGGGTAAACTTCCCAGCCCATTTCTGTAGCAATCACATTTCTTTTTTCTGCACTTACCAATTCTGCACCAATATAAGGTGTTAACAAAGATGATTTTACGATTTCTCTGGTATAACATTGCAGACCTATGAAATCAAAATCAAAAGCCATATTGTTTAAATCGTCTTCGAGAATATAATTTTTGAGCTTTTTTAGCACTGCCAAATCATTTTTTGGATACCCGAGTCCTAAAATCGGTTCTATAAAGGTTCTGTTCAATAAAGTATCTACACGTTTTGCGGCTTCAATATCTTTTGTTTTGTCTGTTTCCGGCTCAATATGTGTACACGAAAACGTGGTGCCAATATTAGCATCCGGAACTCTATTTCGCACTATTTTTGCTCCTGCTGCTGTTGATAGCGTTACGTGATGCATGGCTTTGAGGTAATTGGTAAGTCCCTTTTTTCCGGGAGCATGAATTCCAAGAAAATATCCTGCGCCTGTAAAAACAGAAGGTTCATTAATTACGATCCAGTTTTTTACCCTGTCACCAAAATGCCGTGCGCAGACTTCTGTATATTCTGAAAACCACGAAACCGATTCGCGATTGGTCCAGCCTCCTTTTACTTCTAAGGAGTGCGGTAAATCCCAATGGTATAATGTAATCCAGGGCTCAATATTGCATTCTAACAAAAAATTGATAATTTTGTTATAGTAATCAATACCAGACTGATTTACAGGATGAACTCCGGTTGGCATAATCCGGGGCCAGCTGATAGAAAATCTAAAGTTCGGAATGTTTAATTCACGAACTAGCTCAATATCGTTTTTGTAGTAATTGTAGAAATCACAGGCTGAAATGGCGTGATGGCCATTTTTAATTTTACCTTTTTGCGAAGTAAAAACATCCCAGATAGAAGCTCCTTTGCCGTCGGCATCATGCGCTCCTTCAATTTGGAAAGCGGCCGTAGATACTCCCCACAGAAAGTCATCTCCAAATTGTTCTTTATTTAAAAGTGCGTTGTCTGTTTTATTCATTTAAATGCTGCTTATTCCTTATGGGGTAAAAAATTATTAATGAAGGAAAGGAGACTGCATTGCTTTTAAGAAAAGCCATTCTTTAAATGAAACCAAAAAATTTAGGTTGAAGAATTTCATAATAATTAGTTTTAATCAAATTAACAATACAACTTTAAATTTATCGTAAAGTAAAAGTTATTAAATAGTTAACTGATTTAAACAGGCCGTTTTAAACGGTTTCTCCTGAGTTTTATTGTGCTAGTACTAAAAAAAATGTAAGATAATAATTATGTAAATCAATTGAAAAATTCTGAAACAGACTTGGTGTTCTTTAAAAGTAATTTAGCATTAATAAAATTTTAAATAAATAATACAAAAATTCAAATCATGAAAAATAGAAACTTTTTATACGTATTAGCACTAAGCTTGGGAATGTTTGCTACATCTTGCAGCAGCGATGACAATGAAGGAGAAACAATAGTTCCTATTCAAGGAAAATACAATCTAAGCCAACAAGGTACTATTGTAGATGGTAAAGAAGTGTTAGTGAATGCTCCTGAAAATCAAGAAGGATGCAGCAGAGATTATTTAGACTTAAGAGTAAGTAATGCAGCAGTTATAGGTGATTATGATGGTTCTAACTGTGCTTTGGTAGAGACTACAGGTACTTATGTTAGATCTCATAACGATTTAACTATTACTGTTGGTGCTGTAAGTACAACTTCAGATATCATGAACCTTACTAACAAGGAATTAAAATTAAAAGACAAAGCTACAGGTATCATTACAGTTTATACCAGATAGTAAAACGCTTTGAGCTCAAACAAACCCTGATTTTTGATTGGGAATTAAATGGAAACGACTTGTGAAGTTGTCTCCGTTTTTTTTTGTTTTATATTAATCTGCAGGAATATAAATATCAAAAGTAGCGCCTTTATCGACTTCGCCTTTGGCAGAAATAAAACCGTTATGATTTTCTACAATTTTTTTTACGATAGCAAGACCAATTCCGGTTCCGTTGTAAAGTTCTCTTCCGTGTAAACGCTGAAAAACATCAAATATCTTTTTGTTGTATTGTTGGTCAAAACCAATACCGTTGTCTGAAATACTTATATGGCAATAGTTTTTTTCCGGAGAAAGCAAATCATTTTTAAAAAGTTTTCCTTTTCCTATTTTACTGGTAATCCTTATATGTGGTGGAAAATCCTGTTTAGCAAATTTAATCGAGTTGCTGGCCAGATTATATATTAATTGCCTGAACTGAAAAGGAATAATGTTTACTTCCTGTGGTTCATTATTTTCTATTACACCATTTTTTTGTTCCAGTTCTTCTTTTAAATCTTCCCTGACTGCATTGATAATTTCAGAAAGATCTGTTTTTTCGAATATTCGTTCCTGAACATTTGTTCTTGAATAAGAAAGTAAATCGTTGATTAAAGTCTGCATTCGCTGTGCAGCATTTTGAATTCGCTGAAATTTATCTTTTCCGCTATCCGATAAGTTGTTCAGTTCCCTGTCTACAATCTGAGAGGCAAAAGTTTGGATTTTTCTAAGTGGTTCCTGCAGGTCATGACTTGAAATATAGGTAAATGACTGAAGTTCTTTATTAATCTGCTCCAGTTCTATATTTTTCTGTTCCAGCTCCAGGGCATTTAATTTTAGCTTATCATCGGCTCTTTTTTTCTCAGTAAGATCATGTGTAACTTTTGAGAATCCTATGACATCATTTTGTTTGTTATGAACGGCTGTAATAACAACGTTGGCCCAAAAATGACTTTTGTCTTTGCGTACGCGCCAGCCTTCCTGTACAGCTTTGCCTTTTTCTCTGGCCAGCTGCAAAAGTTTTTGAGGCAAGTTGATTTTGCGGTCTTCTTCGGTATAAAAAGAAGCAAAATGTCTTCCGATTATTTCTTCAGCTTTGTAACCTTTTATTTTCTCGGCCCCAACATTCCAATTTTCAACAATACCCTCATGATTCAAATATAAAATGGCATAATCCTGAACTTCTTCTACCATCAAATGATAGCGTTCCTCACTTTTGCGAAGCGTTTCATTAATCTGGATAAGTTCTTTGGTTCTGGCACTTACCTGTTCTTCCAGTTCATGAGTGAAAGATTTTTCATTTTGAATATCGGTAAAAGCGCCAACCCATTTAATAATTTTATTGTTTTTATCCAAAACCCCCTCAGCAACTCCCGTATGCCAACGATAGCCGCCATTTTTGTTTTTAATGCGAAGGTCACATCGGTACGCTTCTCCTGTTTTAAGACTATTTGCCCATATTCTGACATTTTCGTCGTAATCATTTGGGTGAATTAGCGATTTCCATTCTTCATCCGATTTTGGATGTGTTCCTGTATATTCCAGCCATTTACCTGATGCAAATAAAGAATTTCCCTTTTCGTCTGTTTCCCATATCAATTGAGGAAGACTTTCGGTAAGAGAACGAAATCTTTTCTCGCTTTTTTCAATTTCCTGCTGGTAATTTTTTTCTTCTGTAATGTCTCTTATTGTTCCTAATAATTTTTCGGGCTCGTTTTTACTATCATAAAAAACACTTCCTTTGGCTTCTGCCCAATGTATAGATTTATCATCCCATATTAATCTGGTTTGGTAATGAAGATATCCAGATTCAAGAGCATCGTGATAAGCTTTGTGCCTGATAACCATATCATCCGGATGAATATATGTAAGTAACCGTTCGTGTGTTAATTTATCAATATCCTTATTTCCGGTAACAATTTCGAGATATCTTTTAGAATATAAAACTTCGGATGTTTTTGGATACAGTTCCCATGTACCAAGTTCGCTGGCTTCAACAATTATATTAAGTCTTTCTTCATTAAGCTCTGTTTTTTTTCTGGCTTCAACCTTTTCTGTAACTTCTGTAACAATTACCATTATGCCAGAAATGTTGCCGTCTTCTTCTCTTAAAGGATGGTAAAGAAAATCAAAATAATAAATCTTTTCCTCTTTCCCATATCGGTTAATCGGAACGGGAACCTCATTTCCATGATACGGAATACCTGTCGTAAAAACATTGTATAATAATGAATCTACAGTTTCCCGTACTTCAGGCAAAGAATCAAAAAGAGGCCTTCCGACAAAAGTTTCTTCTTCTCTGCCAACAAGTTTGAGATAGACTTCATTGGCCATTTCAACTGTATAATCAGAACCACGTAAAATTGTGATTCCAACAGGAGCCTGTTTCACAGTATTGTGAAAACGTTTATCACTTTCTTCTGTTTTTTTCTTTTCTGTAGTTTCAATTACCGTGACAAGGATGCCACCTACATCTCCGTTTTCTTTTTTAATCGGACAGTACGAAAAATCAAAATAACATTCTTCTATAAATCCATTTCTGTCTAGTGGAACCATAAAATCGGGAAAACTAACCGATTCACCTTTCATTACCTCATGAAACATAGGTCCAATAATATCCCAAATTTCAGAAAAAGTTATTTCAGAACTTATTCCCAGTGCGTCAGGATGTTTTGTTGCACCAAGAATAGGGCGAAATCCGTCATTGTACAATTGAATATAATTTTCTCCCCAGGCAATATACATACCAAAAGGATTATTGACCATGACCGATACCATGGTCTGAAGACTATTGGGCCAGGTTTCAGGATTTCCCAATGCTGTTTTGCTCCAGTCTTTGGCCCGCATCATTTTGCCCATTTCTCCGCCATTAGCCAGAAAATAATGTTCATTATTTGTACTGCTCATTCAGATATGTTATTAAGGTTGGAGTATAAAATCCTTTTTTGCAGGTTGTTTAAAATTATTTTCTCTAGTCATTGCAAGTGCATTTCCGATTACTTTTTTTAATTGAGTGAAATCACCTGGTTTCCTGATATAATGCATTGCACCTTTTTCGTACATTGAATCAACAATATTGACATCAAGTGAGGTCGAAAAAATGATTACAGGAAGTTTTTGCAATTTTTCAATCTCTTTTATTTCTGTAAGGCATTCAGTGCCATTTTTTCTCGGCATATTCAAATCCAGAAAAAGAACATCCGGAAGATTATCTAAATTGCCCAATAAAAAATCCATAAGTTGTACACCATCATTAACCGTTACAATAGAGACAGGCAAATGCAATTCTTCCAATGCTTCTTTAAAAAAAGCACAATCATCCTCGTCATCATCTGCAAGTAAAAGATTATAATTCTCTGTATTCATTCTTATAAATATAACGTAATTTAATTGTTTTTAACTTTTCCCAAGCTAAAATAAAACTAATTTTTTACGCTTTTATCAAAATTTATCATTTTAAACTCGATATATTTAGGAATTATCTTTCATTTTTCTATTAAATAAGATTTTTTAACACAATAGAAAACTAATCAAAAAAACAGATGATAAATTAATACTATAAATTAGCCCAATACTCTCTCAAAATTGTTATTGGTCGAAATAGTATCAGATCAAATGTTCATTTACTTTAAATTTATGGTCTAATTCGCTTGTAAATACTATATTCACATGACCCCGATAAAAACCGCTTTTCTGTTACTTTGTTTTTTACTTGTAATTCAGCCAGCTGTATCTCAGGTAAAATCTCCGGAACCTTTTGGACCTTTGCCTACTCAGAAACAAGTGGACTGGCACGAAATGGAGTTTTATGCGTTTGTGCATTTTTCATTAAATACTTTTACGAATAAAGAATGGGGCTATGGTGATGAGTCACCACAATTATTTAATCCGACAAAATTAGATGTTCGCCAATGGGCCCGTATAGTAAAACAAGCCGGGATGAAAGGAATTATATTAGTAGCCAAACATCATGACGGATTTTGCCTGTGGCCATCTGCTTATACAGAAAGGTCTGTAAAAAATTCTCCATGGGAAAACGGGAAAGGCGATTTGGTCAAAGAATTAGCAGCAGCTTGTAAAGAATACGATTTAAAATTGGGATTATATCTTTCTCCATGGGACAGAAATCATGCGCAATATGGTAAACCTGAATATGTTACTTATTTTAGAAATCAGCTAAAAGAATTATTGACGAATTACGGAGATGTTTTTGAAATGTGGTTTGACGGGGCTAACGGTGGCGATGGTTATTATGGCGGTGCAAATGAAACCAGAAAAATAAATTCACTTGAATACTACAACTGGGATGAAACCTATAAATTGATATATGAAACGGCTCCCAAAACACTTGTCTGGGGTGTTGGCCCATCAGAAGCGAGATGGATTGGGAATGAAGAAGGCCGCGCCGGAAAAACGAACTGGAGCCTTTTGCGCCAGAAAGATGAACTGGCAGGAAAAGTAAATTATACAGAATTTGTTTCCGGACATGAAGACGGGGAAAAATGGGTTCCGGGAGAAGCAGACGTTTCGATAAGACCGGGATGGTTTTATCATGCTGTAGAAGATGATAAGGTTCGCCCGTTGGATGAAATGGTCGATATTTATTATGAATCAATAGGAAGAAATGCCAATTTATTGCTTAACCTTCCTGTTGACAGAAGAGGATTGGTAAATGAAAATGACGAAGCAAGATTAAAAGAATTAGTCGCAACTATAAAATCTGATTTTAAAACGGAATTATTAGCAAAAAGTAAAACAAGTACTGATAATGTGAGGGGCAATAGTGCCGAATTTGCAGCAAACAATGTGACAGATGGTAATAAAAACACCTATTGGGCAACAGATGATAAGGTAAAAACGGCTTCTGTTGAATTTAATTTTGATAAGCCAACTTTTATTAATCGTGTTCTGCTTCAGGAATATATAAAGCTGGGACAGCGTGTGAAAGCTTTTTCTGTTGAAGCCAAAGTTGACGGCCAGTGGAAAACCGTGTCCAGTGAAACTACGATTGGTTATAAAAGAATTCTAAGATTTGACAGAGTTTTGGCTTCTGCACTTAAAATAAATATTACAGATTCAAAAGCAAGTATTGTTATTTCGAATATTGCAGCTTATAATGCGCCAACTTTTGTTAAGGCTCCTAACATTCAGCGTGACAAAAACGGTACTGTAACAATCAAAGCCGAAGATGATGCTATAATCTATTATACAATTGATGGTAAAATCCCGACCATAAAAAGTACTTTATATAAAGGAGCTTTTAAGTACAATAAAGCCGTAAAAATAAAAGCCGTTGCTATTAATAAAGAAGAAAAAATCAGCAGTGCAATAAGTACAGCCCAATATGGAATTTCTAAAGAAAAATGGAAAGTGCTTTCTGCGTCAAGCGGAGATATGAATACCATAAATCGTATTATCGACGGGAATCCAAATACAGATTGGGGTTTTGGAAATGATTCAAACAAACTTCCGCAGGAAATTACAATTGATATGGGTGCGGTTCTTAAAATAAAAGGTTTTACTTATTTTCCGCAGCAAGTGGGCAATAATCTTAACCTGATATCACACTATGAATTCTATACCAGTACAGATAATATAAAGTGGACAAAGCAGTCTGAAGGGGAGTTTTCAAACATTAAAAACAATCCTATAGAACAGGTAAAAATGTTTGGAGAAACAAAAGCCCGATATCTTCGTTTTGTTGCCCTGTCGAGTGTAACAAAAGCACAAACGGTTTCAATAGCAGAAATAAATGTTATCGAATAGCAGTCTTGTCTGGTATTAACTGTGCCTGAATTTTTTTAAAGTTTCTAATTATGTCTTTTACCGACGGTTTTGTGTTATTAGTCGAATTTTTAATTTTTTAGAATATTAAAAATTTAATTTTAACATATAAATAAATGAATTAGAGATAAATGATTAAAGAAGGTATAAATTTTAAAGAAGCTGGAAAGTTTGAGGAAACTCGTTTTGAAAAAATTCATAACGTAATTTTCGATTCATCTCAGGAAGCCTCCATATTAGTTGCTCAGGAGATTGCAAACATAATTCAGAGAAAAGAAGAGCTAAATGAGCCATGTGTTTTAGGACTGGCAACCGGTTCTTCGCCGATTAAAGTTTATGAAGAATTAGTCAGATTGCATAAAGAAGAAGGTTTGAATTTTTCAAACGTAGTAACCTTCAATTTAGATGAATATTATCCGATGGACAGAAATAATATTCAGAGTTATTACCACTTTATGCATGAGCACCTTTTTAATCATGTAAATATACTTCCGGGAAATATTAATATTCCGGACGGAAATGTAAGTAATGAAGATCTGCAGCAATATTGCATTGATTATGAAATGAAAATTAAAGCCTATGGCGGATTGGATTTTCAGCTTTTAGGAATTGGAAGAACCGGACATATCGGTTTTAATGAACCCGGATCTCACGTAAATTCAGGAACAAGAAGCATTACGCTCGATCACTTAACCCGTATGGATGCTGCATCTTCTTTTTTAGGGATTGATAATGTACCAAGAAAAGCCATTACAATGGGAATTGGTACAGTCAAAAATGCCAAAAGGATTGTACTTCTGGGGTGGGGAATCAGCAAAGCACGCATTATAAAGAAAACAATAGAAGGAGAAATTTCTTCACGCGTACCGGCAACGTATTTACAAGAGCATAACAACACAACATTTGTTCTGGATACCGAAGCTTCGTCTGAATTGACAAGGGTAAAAACTCCGTGGTTGGTAAAATCGGTTATCTGGACAGAAGAGTTAAAACTCAAAGCCGTTGCCTGGTTAAGCGAATTGACAAAAAAGCCTTTCCTGAAACTAACAGACAAAGATTACAACGACAATGGCATGTCGAGTCTGCTGACAGAAGAAGGCACTGCATATGATTTAAACATTAAGATGTTTAACAAAATGCAGCAAACCATTACCGGCTGGCCGGGAGGAAAGCCAAATGCAGATGATACGTACAGACCGGAGCGCGCAACTCCGGAGAAAAAAAGAATTATCATTTTTAGTCCACATCCTGACGACGATGTTATTTCGATGGGAGGAACTTTTGACAGATTGGTAGAACAGGGTCATGAGGTACACATTGCGTATCAGACGTCAGGAAATATTGCTGTTTCTAACGAAGAAGCCTTAAAGTTTGCTGAAATATCAAAAGCTTTAAATTCAGATTCAACAGAGGCAGAAAATATCATCAGCTTTTTGAAAAGCAAAAAAAGCAACGATATAGATTTACTTGAGGTTAGAAAATTAAAAGGGTTAATCAGAAGAAGTGAGTCTCTGGCGGCAACAAGATATTTAGGTTTGCCAGATTCTAATGTGAACTTTCTTGACTTACCTTTTTATGAAACAGGTACAGTAAAGAAAAATAATCTTGGCGAAGCTGATATAGAAATTATGTGTGCTATTATTGAGAGAATAAAACCACACCAAATATATGCAGCCGGAGATTTGGCAGATCCGCACGGAACGCACAAAGTTTGTCTGGATAGTTTGTTTGAAGCTTTAAAAAGATTAAAACATAAAAGTTTTATGGATGATTGCTGGGTTTGGTTATACCGCGGGGCCTGGCACGAATGGGAATCTTACCAAATAGAAATGGCGGTTCCGATGAGTCCGGATCAGGTTCTAAAAAAGCGTCATGCTATTTTTTATCACCAGTCTCAAAAAGACGGCGTTATGTTTCAGGGAGATGACAGCAGAGAATTCTGGGTGAGAGTCGAAGACCGAAACAGACTGACAGCAGAAAAATACCATGCTTTGGGATTGGCAGATTATTCGGCTATCGAAGCATTTAAACGATATTATTTCTAATTAATGAAATAGAAAAGTAATAAATTATTTTTTAAATGGTTTATTTTGGTTAGTTACCTGTATGGAAATGCAACCCTTGTGGTTGCATTTTTTTTGTTTTAATAAAAAAATCATAATGAAATTTATAAAACATTGCCAACGGTTTCAACCGTTGGGAGCGCAATGATTGCATAATCCGTAATCCCAGGGTTGAAACCTTGGGCTATGTTGTGATAAATGAAAGCTGGGAAATTCGAACGAAATTTAAAACAGGATAATTTTAGACAGAAGAATTTAAAATCCTTTGTTTGACATGATCGATATAAGATCTTCCAATAACATATCTAAGGCCTTCAATCTCAATACTATTTCCTTCTACGGCATCAATTTTATCAATTGCAATGGTATAGGAACGGTGTATTCTTAAAAAATTTCTTTCGGGTAATAAATCTGTAAAATCAGATAAGGTGCTGTGTATTATATATTTTCCGGTTAAAGTGTTTATTTTTAAATAATCTTTTAAACTTTCGATTACCAGGATTTCATTAAAAAAGATTTTTTTCATTCTCTTTTTATCAATCTTCACAAATATAAAAGGGCTTTCCGGATTGTTTTCCTGAGGAAGATGAGTACTGCTGTTAAGTCTTTTGCTAATTTTATTTAGCGTTTTCATTAATCTCGGAAACTCAATAGGTTTTACCAGATAATCCAAAACATCCAGTTCATAAGTCTCAATTGCAAATTGACTGTAAGCACTTGTAATAACAAGCAAAGGCGGATTATCCAGACTTTTGATAAAATTTATTCCGTCGAGTACGGGCATATTAATGTCCAGGAAAATCACATCGACCTTGTTGTTCTTCAAAAAATTCAGACCTTCTATAGGGTTACTAAAAGTGTCCACAACTTCAAAATTTTCAACAGCTTCTAAATAATTTTTAATAACATTGATTGCTAATGGCTCATCATCTATAATCAAACAATTTATTCTCATTTTTATATTATTTTTTTCTTGGTAAAAGAATCGGGGGGTATAGTATAAAAAAAAGCTTTTTAAATAATTAAGACACCTTAATTATAAGCTTCACGACAAAAATATTGTTTTTATTTTTAAATGATAGCTTATAGTCATCTTTATTATAACCTAATTCGAGTCTTTTTTTGACATTTTCAATTCCTATACCACTTGACTTGTTAAAATTATCTGTATGTGCGGTAATTTCTGGTGTTGGGTTTGAAATTGTAAAATACAGAAAGTCTTCCTTAACTTTAAAACTGATATCAATTTTTACTTTCCCCGTATTTTTATTCACCCCATGTTTAAATGCGTTTTCAATAAAAGTTAATAATATAATAGGACTTATTTCCTTATCATGAATATCTCCTGAAACAGACATATTCACTTCCAGTCGGTCATCATTTCTAATTCTTTCTAAATCCAGATAATTCTGAATACAAAGTATTTCATTTTCAAGAGATTGCTTCTGGGTTCTTGTGTCATAAAGCATGTATCGCATTAACTCCGAAAGTTTCAGGACAATTTTGGGTGTTTTGTTTGATTTTTCGACAGACAAAGAATAAATATTATTCAGGGTGTTGAAGAAAAAATGTGGTGATATTTGGGATTTTAGGAAAAGTAATTCGGTTTCTAGCTGTGATTTTTCAAGATCAGTAACTCTTTTTTGCTCCTTAAGAAAATCAAAAGTAATTTTAATAGCTGTTACAAATGTCATAACATACAATTCACCCATCATCATATCAATAGTATAATTGAGCGAAAGCTTATCAATAGTTTCTGGACCTTCCGGCCAGACATTGTGAGTTATTAATATATAGGTAAGATTAAATTTTAAAACCACCATGATAAATATTGCAGATAAAACAGCAATGACATACAACAAGTATTTTTTCTTATAAATGAGATTGGGCATCAGGACAAAAATATTGAGATAGCACAAAGCCATGTGAATAGGAAAACCCAATAAGTTTGTTTTTAAGGAATAAACATAATCATTAAAATAGCTACCCCAGCGAAAGGTGTTAAAAACGAAATAAGTTAACCAAAATATAATATGATACTGCAATTGAATGCGGTAGAGCTTGCTTGTATTTAAGATCATAATAATTGTACTGTTTTTGACTTTTTTTGATGTTTATCTAAGTTTATATGTCATCCGTCTAAATTAATTTTAATAAAAGTGGGAATTATATAAATTTAAAGTTAAATTAAGATTGTGCTATATGAGGAACTTTACCTTACTTATTTTATTTGTAACCATCATTACAAGTTGTAAAATAAAGATAAAAAACGATAACAGCAAAAAAGATGTTTTTGTTAGTCACGTAAATCCTTTTATAGGAACTGGCGGGCATGGACATACTTACCCTGGAGCAACAGTTCCTTTTGGAATGATTCAGGTAAGTCCCGATAACGGAATTTCGAGCTGGGATTGGTGTTCCGGATACCATTATTCAGATTCAATTGTGGCAGGCTTTAGCCACTTACACTTAAGCGGAACAGGAATCGGTGATTTGGCAGATATTTTATTTATGCCTGTAAACAGAAAATTAGACTTAACCGCCAAAGCCGCATCACGCGATTTCCTTCCGTATAAATCAAAATATAATCATGTTAACGAAAAAACAACACCGGGCTCTTACCAGGTTTTTCTTGAAGATCCTAAAATCAATGTAGAATTAACTTCTTCACAAAGAACAGCATTTCATAAATACACATTTGCAAAAGACGATAAGCAATCTGTTGTAGTCGATTTAGGATTTGCAATTAATTGGGATAAAGCTTTAAAAACAGCCATAAAAATTGAAGACGAATATACCATAAGCGGTTACCGTTTTAGTACCGGCTGGGCAAAAAATCAGAAAGTGTTTTTTGTTGCCAGATTTTCAAAACCAATTACAGAAACGACTTTAATTGCTGATAAAAAAGTAGTTGAAGGTAAAGTGGCAGAAGGACAAAATACTTCATTGCAATTATTTTTTAATCCAAACAACACCAACGAGTTATTGGCAAAAGTGGCACTGTCTTCAGTAAGTGTCGAAAATGCAAAAGATAATTTGGATGGCGGGGATTTCAATTTTCAGGATGTAAAATCAAAAGCAGAAAACGCGTGGAATAGAGCTTTGAGCAAAATTACAGTAGAAACTCCTGTAGATTCTCTAAAAACAATTTTCTATACCGCTTTGTATCATGCACAAGTTGCACCAGTTACCTATAGCGACAAAAACGGACAGTTTAGAACAGAAGATGATAAAATTGTAACCGCAAAAAATTATACAGCCTATTCTACATTATCACTTTGGGATACGTTCAGGGCAGAAAATCCTTTGCTTACCATATTAGATCCAAACAGAGTTTCGGATATGGTTAATTCTATGTTGGCATATTACGAGACAAAAAAGATTTTGCCTGTTTGGACATTATATGCCAATGAAACCAATACAATGACCGGTTATCACTCTATTCCTGTTATTGCAGATGCTTATCTAAAAGGTATAAAAGGTTTTGATGCCGAAAAAGCTTTCGAAGCAATGAAAGCTACTATGATGCAGGACGAACGTGGTTTAAATTTCTACAAACAATACGGTTACATTCCGTACAACTTACTGGACGAATCCGTTACCATAACATTAGAATACGCATACGATGACTGGTGTGTGGCTCAGATGGCAAAAGCACTTGGAAAACAAGTCGATTATGAATTTTTCTACAATCGCTCAAAAGCATATCAGCATTTATTTGATTCGAAAACAGGATTTATGAGAGGAAAATCCAATGATGGCAAATCATGGAATGAACCTTTTGATCCTAAACATTCTAACCACAGAGAACATACGGATTATACCGAAGGAAATGCATGGCAGCACAGTTGGTTTGTACCTCAGAATGTAGAAGACTTTATCAGACTGCACGGAAGCAACGAAGTTTTCACCAGTCGTTTAGAGCAATTATTTACCGAAAGTTCTGAAATTACAGGAAATAATGTTTCGGCCGATATTTCCGGATTAATTGGCCAATATGCACACGGAAACGAACCTAGCCACCATATTGCTTACATGTTTAATCATGCTAAACAGCCATGGAGAACACAATATTGGGTACGCCATATTTTAGACACGCAATACAATACAACGCCAAACGGTTTGAGCGGAAACGAAGACTGCGGACAAATGTCGGCCTGGTATGTTTTCAGTTCAATGGGATTATATCCTATGAATCCGGCTTCGGGAGAATATGAAATCGGAAGTCCGATTTTCGAAAAAGCAACAATCAACCTTCAGGGTGGAAAAACTTTTGTAATTGAAGCAGAAAATGTTTCAACAAAGAATTTTTATATCCAGTCTGCAACATTAGACGGTATTGAATTCAATCAGACTTCAATTTCACATAAACAATTATTGCAGGGAGGAACTTTACATTTTGTAATGGGCTCAGAACCAAATAAAAAATGGGGATTATAATAAATCATACAAACTAACTAACTAATAAAAAAATTAATGGACATTATTGACGTATCAATTATCGTAGCTTATATCCTGCTCTCAGTAGGAATAGGAATTTGGATTTCACGAAAAGCATCAAAAGGATTAGATGATTATTTCCTTGGCGGAAAAACAATCAAATGGTATTTTCTTGGTCTTAGCAACGGATCGGGAATGTTTGATGTTTCGGGAACTTCCTGGATGATTGGCGTATTGTTTTTATATGGCGTAAAAAGTTTTATGTTTATGTGGCTTTGGCCAATATGGAATCAGATTTTTGTCATGATGTTCCTGGCCGTCTGGATCAGAAGGTCAAAAGTAATGACGGGTTCTGAGTGGATTTTAACCCGATTTGGCAGCGATAGAGCCGGAAAAGCGTCTCATATTATTGTAGCCATTTTTGCCATTATTTCTACAATTGGTTTTATCGCTTACTTTTTTGAAGGAATTGGAAAATTTGTTACTATTATTCTTCCGTGGGATTTGACACTTCAGTACGGAGATATGGTTTTACTTACTTCAGAACGTTCTTATGCATTACTGATTATATTTTTAACTACAATTTATACCGTAAAAGGCGGAATGTTTTCTGTAGTGGCAACCGAAGTTGTACAATACTTAATTATGATTATTGCCGGTGTTTTAATCGCGGGCTATGCTTTTATCAATTATACAGATATTCAGATCAATTCGGTTATTACAGATGAGTGGAAAAATGTTTTCTTCGGATGGCAGTTTGAAACCCAGTGGGGTGATAAGTTTCAGACATTCAATAAATTAATTGATTCTGAAGGATACAAAATGTTCGGTGCTTTTATCGGGATGACATTGTTCAAAGGATTCTTTGCCAGTGTTGCCGGGCCAACGCCAAGTTATGATTTACAAAGGGTTCTTTCTACAAAATCGGTAAAAGAAGCAGCTTACATGAGTGGTTTTACCAATCTGATTTTATTTATTCCGAGATACTTATTAATTACAGGAATCGTGGTGATTGCTTTGGTAAACTTAGCACCAGAATTAAATGCAAATGCAGCATTAACCGGAGCCGACTTAGAATTATTAATGCCAAAAGTGGTAAACTTATACATTCCGGTTGGGATAAAAGGAATTTTATTAGCAGGCTTGCTGGCGGCTTTCATGTCTGGATTCTCTGCTTTTGTAAATGCAGGACCGGCTTATATTGTAAATGATATTTATAAAAAATACTTCAAACCGGTTGCAACAAATGCACATTATATTAAGGTAAGTCAGATTTCCTCTTTCTTAGTAGTTGGTTTAGGAGTTTTCATGGGATTCTTTGCAGATTCGATTAACTCTTTGACCTTATGGATTACAAGCGCATTATACGGAGGTTATGTAGCAGCCAATTTCCTTAAATGGATCTGGTGGCGTTTTAACGGCTGGGGTTATTTCTGGGGAATGTTCGCCGGATTGATTGTTGCTTCGTTACAATTTATTTTAGGTCAAAGCAAAGGAAGCTTAACAGAGGGATCATTTCTTTATGAGCTGTCACAAGTCCAGGCAATTTATTTATTCCCGTTAATATTTGGTTTCTCGATTTTAGGCTGTCTTTTAGGAACTTTCCTAAGCAAGCCAACAGACATGGAGGTCTTAAGATCTTTCTATAAAAACGTAAGGCCGTGGGGCTGGTGGAACCCTGTTTATAAAACATTAAAAGCAGAAGACCAGACTTTCGAAAAAAATAACGATTTCTGGAAAGATATGATGAATTGCGCTATCGGAATTGTATGGCAGTCAAGTATGATTTTGCTTCCGATATTCTTCATTATCAGAGATTATCCAAAAGCGATTGTTGCTTTGATAGTGTTTTTAGTAACAACCACAATATTGAAGTTTACCTGGTTGGATAAAGTTAGAAGAATAGAGGATTAGATAAGTGCTTTGTCAAAGTTCAAACTTTGACAAAGTTTAAGACACTCGCTTTGTCATCCTGACGGAGGAAGGACCACACAAGGAACTCGACAAAGATTGGCAACAAAGATTGCGGAGTTTCTAGTGTGATCCTTCGTTCCTCAGGATGACAAAAAATAAAAAAATAAAAAAAAAGAACTATAAAAAAACAGCAAAATGAGTAGTATTCCTTGGCAAGACAGACCAGAAAACAGCAATGATGTAATGTGGAGATATTCTGAAAATCCTATTATTGAGCGATATGCAATTCCTTCGTCTAATAGTATTTTTAACAGCGCAGTAGTGCCTTTCGGCGACGGATTTGCAGGTGTTTTCAGATGTGATAACAAAGCGGTACAAATGAATATTTTTGCCGGTTTCAGTAAAAACGGAATCGACTGGGATATTAATCACGAACCAATTGTGATGCAGTCCGGAAATACAGAGATGATCGAATCGGCTTATAAATATGATCCGCGTGTTGTTTTTATCGAAGATCGTTACTGGATTACATGGTGCAATGGTTACAACGGACCGACTATTGGGATTGGATATACGTTTGACTTCAAAGAATTTTTTCAATGTGAAAATGCCTTTTTACCATTTAACAGAAATGGAGTTTTGTTTCCACAAAAGATAAATGGAAAATATGCTATGTTAAGCCGTCCAAGTGATAACGGGCATACGCCTTTTGGAGATATCTGGATTAGCTATAGCCCGGACATGAAATATTGGGGAGAACACAGATTGGTAATGAAACCAAGCCCTTTTGAACAAAGTGCATGGCAATGTACCAAAGTAGGTGCAGGACCAATTCCTATTTTAACCAAAGAAGGATGGCTGATGATCTACCATGGCGTTATCAATACCTGCAACGGTTTTCGTTATGCAATGGGAGCAGCACTTCTGGATGAAAATGCCCCTGAAAATGTAAAGTACAGAACACAGCCTTACCTTTTAGGGCCTGCAGAAATTTATGAAATGGTTGGAGATGTACCAAACGTAGTATTTCCATGTGCAGCATTACACGATATCGAAGAAGATAAATTGGCCGTTTATTATGGAGCAGCAGATACAGTTGTTGCAATGGCATTTGGTAAATTAAGTGAGGTAATACAATTTACAAAAGATAATAGTTTATAAAAAAAGCATGCGTTTAAAATTAAAATGGTTATCAGTCGCTTTAGGATTTATTTCGATAATTGGGTTTTCTCAATCGAAAAAAACAATTACGCCTAAAACTTATGTGGCCGCAAAAACTCAGGAAACAATTGTTATTGACGGAGATGGTTCTGATGTTTCCTGGAACAAAGCAGATTGGACAGCTCTTTTTGAAGATATTGAAAATAACGAAAAACCAAAATATGGAACAAAGGTTAAAATGCTCTGGGATGATACCAATTTTTATATATTAGCAAAGCTTGATGAACCACATGTTTGGGCAAATTTAAAACAACGTGATACCATTATCTTTTACAACAATGATTTTGAAGTTTTCATTGACCCCGATAGCGACACTTTTAATTATTACGAATTAGAAATTAATGCATTAAATACAGCCTGGGATCTGTTTTTGTCAAAACCTTACAGAGAAAATGATAACGTTGTTCTAAATGACTGGAATATTCCGGGGCTCAAATCTGCTGTAAAAATTAAAGGAACGCTCAATAACCCAAACGATATTGATGAAGGTTGGGTATTAGAAATGGCAATTCCCTGGGCATCTTATAAAACCTCTTATTTTGATAAAAATGTGCCTGCAGACAAATTCTGGCGGGTAAATTTTTCGAGGGTAAACTGGCAGCACAGCATAACCGATAAAGGATATGAACGCAAGAAAGATGCAGCCGGAAAATTTTTGCCGGAATACAATTGGGTCTGGTCACCTATGGGAGTTATCAACATGCATGAACCCGAAAAATGGGGGTATGTTTATTTTTCTTCCAAAGAAGGAAAAGACAATTTTACAATTCCTCAGGAAGAAAAAGTAAAATGGGAACTGTACACACTTTACAGGGCACAAAAAGATTATTTTCAAAAAAATAATAAATGGGCTGTATCTTTAGCAAGCCTGAATAAAGAAACAATTAGTGTCGATTCTAAAGTCTTAAAACCAAAACTGGAGAATCATGCATCCGGTTTTAACATATCGGTAAAAAGCCCTTTTTCTGATAAAATATTTATTATCAGACAAGACGGCAAAATTATAACCAACTAAAAAAACAACCATGAAACTACCAAAACTATTCCTTTTTTTATTGGCACTGACTGTTGTCTCCTGTGCTAAAAAAGAAGAAACCACCTCTTTTAAATTTGGTGTCTGGATTACTGCAGACGCTAAAAGAGAAGACGCAGATTATGCAAAAGAATTCAAAAAATATAAAGAAGGCGGTATTGATGAGGTTTTAATCAATACACAAACAGATCCTAAACTTTTAAAAAGATTAGTGCCAATTGCAAAAAAAGAAGGATTAAAAGTGCATGCCTGGATTATGGCCATGAACCGTCCAAATGATTCACTTGCCCTACAACACCCGGATTGGTATCAGGTTAGTAAAGAAGGTAAATCTTGTTTTGACAACCGTCCTTATGTAGATTACTACCAATGGCTTTGTCCGACAAAAAAAGAATCAAGAGAACATGTTTTGGCTCTGGTAGAAGGTTTGGCAAAAGTAGAAGGAATAGAAAGTGTACACTTAGATTACATTCGTTTCCCGGATATCTTTTTACCAATCAGCTTGTTGCCAAAATATAATTTGGTTCAGGACACAGAATTACCTCAATTTGATTTTTGTTATTGTGATGCCTGCGTAAGCAAATTTGAAAAAGAACATCATAAAAACCCAAAAACAAGCCACAATACCTCAATTGATATGGAGTGGAAAAACTTCAGGCTAAACGCTATAAAAGCAGTAGTTGATGATGCTTATAAAATTGCCCACAAACACAATAAAAAACTAACAGCAGCAGTATTCCCTTATCCGGAAATGGCAGATCACATGGTGCGCCAGCGTTGGGATAAATGGAATATTGATGAGGTTTACCCAATGATTTACCATAGTTTTTATAATGAAGAAATTGACTGGGTTGGTTATGCTACAAAACAAGGCGTAAGTGATCTGGAAGAAAAAGCAATAAAAATTAATACAGGAATTTATATTCCAGGATTAAAATCTGATAAAGAACTGAAAGAAGCTATTTTGTATGCAAAAGATAATGGCGCAAAAGGAGTTTCCTTTTTTGACGGAAATGCATTGTCTGATAGTAATTTAAAAACTATCAAAGAAACAAAAGCCAGTTTAAAATAATATCTTTCGGGTAGATTAATTTAAAAGTAAAACAAATGTCAAATAGAAGAGATTTTATTAAAAAAACAACTTTAGGCACACTAGCTATAAGTTCAGTTTTGGGCTATAGCGGATTTGCAAAAAATACTGAAGAGGAAACAGAAGTAGAAAATCCGGTTAAAAAGCAAAAGAAACCTATCGTTATTTCGACATGGAATCATGGTTTACCTGCAAATCAAGAAACCTGGAAACAATTAAAAGCCGGAAAATCAGCCTTAGATGCGCTTGAAGCCGGTATGAAAATTCCTGAAGCAGATCCGAATGTCCGAAGTGTTGGTTATGGTGGATATCCGGATCGCGAAGGGAAAGTAACTCTTGATGCCTGTATTATGGACCATAACAGCAATTGTGGTTCAGTATGTTTCCTGCAAGGCATTATGCATCCTATTTCGGTAGCAAAAAGAGTATTACAAAACACTCCTCACGTAATGCTGGCCGGGCAGGGAGCGCTTCAGTTTGCATTATCAGAAGGGTTCAAAGAAGAAAACTTACTAACTCCGGAATCTGAAAAAGACTGGAAAAAATGGCTTGAAGATTCTAAATACAAGCCAGTCATTAATATAGAAAATCACGATACCATAAGTATGCTAATGTTGGATCAAGACGGCAACCTTTCGGGAGGGTGTACCACTAGTGGTGCTGCCTGGAAAATGCATGGTCGCGTCGGTGACTCCCCAATCATCGGCGCGGGTCTTTTTCTGGACAACGAGGTGGGTGCTGCGGCAGCAACCGGTTTAGGAGAAGCCGTAATCAGAACAGCAGGAAGCGCAATGGTAGTCGAATTAATGCGTCAGGGCAAATCGCCTTATGACGCCTGTAAAGAAATTACAGAACGTATTTATAACAAACATAAAAACCATAAAGACATGGAATACCTGCAAGTCGGATTTATCGCTTTGAATAAAAACGGTGAACATGCGGGGTACAGTCTAAGATCTGGTTTTAACTATGCCGTTTCTGATGATGAAAAAGGTCACAGGATGGAAGATGCAAAATTTAAAATGTCCTGGGATAAATAATTGCGATTGATGAATTAAAATCCATCCCTACAATATATTTTGAGCCTAAGCTCTTGGGTAAAGAGTTTCCTGTGGAACGGATTATTTTGTAGCAACGGATTTTAATCCGTTGAAAAATAAAAATTAAACACATAGAAACATAGATTTTTTTCTCTCATAAAAGATTAAATAAATGTCACATCATTTTTTTACTTTTAAAATCTATGTTCTATGTGTTAAAACAAAAACAAAAATGAAAAAAACAATATCCATATTAACCTTATTACTCACTGCAATAGTATCCGGACAATCACAGGAAAAAGTTCCGTACTGGCAAAACGAGAAAATTAATGAGGAGAACCGAGAACCAATGCACGCTTCTTATTTCGTTTATGAAAATGAAGCAGCCGCGACTCAAAATGACTATAGAAAATCTCAAAATTATCTGGATCTAAACGGAACCTGGAAATTTAAATACCTGACCACTCCAAATGATTTACCTGCGGGTTTTGAAAATACTACTTTTAATGATGCGTCGTGGGACAACTTCAAAATCCCTGCAAGCTGGGATGTAAACGGTTACGGATATCCGGTGTATGTAAATACAACTTATGACTTTGATTATCTAATGGCGCCAAATCCGCCATTTGTTCCAACAAATTATAATCCGACAGGAATTTACAGAAGAGAAATTACGGTAGATAAAAGCTGGGAAGGAAAAGATATATTTCTGCATATTGGCGCAGCAAAATCAAACCTTACTGTTTGGGTAAACGGAGTGTATGTTGGTTATGGCGAAGACGGAAAATTACCTTCTGAATTTAACCTGAATAAATACATCAAAGCAGGAAAAAACAGCATCGTTCTTAAAGTAATGAAATGGAATGACGGTTCGTATCTTGAATGTCAGGATATGTGGCGAATGAGCGGAATTACAAGAGATTCTTACCTCGTTGCAAGAAACAAAGTTCATTTAAAAGATTACGAAATCAGTCCTGATTTAGATGCGTCTTATGTAAACGGAACTTTGAAAATAACAACAGAATTTTCAGATTTAAATAAAAAAGACAGCTATACTTTTGAAGTTCAATTGAAAGATAACGGAAAAGTTATTGACTCTAAAAGCACCATTCTTTCAGCTGAAACTAAAAAAGCAGCCTTTGATTTTGTAGTAAATAATCCGAAGAAATGGAGCGCAGAAATTCCAAACCTCTATCAGGTAACTTTTCTTTTAAAAGACAAAAAAGGAGCGATTGTAGAAATTATCAATCAAGATGTTGGTTTTAGAAAGGTTGAAATTAAAGGTGGCCAGCTTTTAGTAAACGGAAAAGCGATTTATATAAAAGGAGTAAACCGTCATGAAACAGATCCCGTTACCGGACAAACGATCTCAAAAGAGCGTATGGAAGAAGATATTAAACTGATGAAACAATTTAATATCAATGCAGTGAGAATGTCGCATTATCCAAACGATGAATATATGTATGAGTTGTGTGATAAATATGGAATTTATGTAGTTGATGAAGCCAACATAGAATCGCACGGAATGGGTTATGATATTACCAAAACCCTTGGGAATAAACCAGACTGGGAATTGGCCCACATTCAGCGTATGCAGCGTATGGTTGAAAGAGATAAAAATCATACTTCTGTGATTATCTGGAGTATGGGTAACGAGGCAGGAAACGGATATAACTTTTACAGAGGTTATTTATGGATAAAAAATCGTGATAAATCAAGACCTATTCAGTACGAAAGAGCCACTGCCGGCGCTTGGGACGGAAAAGATTTAAAGTACGAATGGAATTCTGATATTATTGATCCGATGTACAGTTCTCCAAATAAAATGGAAGAATACATTTTGGCAAATCCGCATCCGGACCGTCCTTATATTCAATGCGAATATGCACATGCGATGGGGAATTCTATGGGGAATTTTAAGGATTATTGGGACGTTTACAGAAAGTATCCAAATTTTCAGGGCGGATTTATATGGGACATGATCGATCAATCTGTATATAAAACATTGCCGGACGGAACTAAAATTTTAGCCTATGGAGGTGATTTTGGACCAAAAGATGTAAGGAGCGATAACAATTTTGTTAACAATGGTGTATTTACTGTAGACAGAAAACCAAATCCGCATGCTTTTGAAGTTCGAAATGTATTGCAAAATATTCTGACTTCATGGGATAATGCTCCAACAGCAACTATCAAAGTTTATAATGAATTTTCATTTAAGGACTTAAGCAATGTTGGTTTGCGATGGACATTAATTTTAGACGGTAAAGAAGATGCCAAAGGAACTATTGAAAATTTAGATATTAACCCGAATCAGTCTAAAACCTATACACTTCCGGTAAATTTAGAAGGAAAAGAATTTAAAGAAGCTTTTATAAATATTTCGTATTTCCTTAAACAGGAAGAGCCATTTTTGCCAAAAGGTTTTGAAATTGCAACAGAACAGCTGGCACTAAAAGGAACCTGGAAAAATGACATTAAAATTAATGGCGGATCAAAAATTACGGTTTTAAAAAATGTAAATAATACTGTTTTTAAAAGTGATAAAACAGAAATTGTTTTCGATAAAAAAACAGGATTTATAAGTTCTTATACTTTCGAAAATCATCCGATTATAAAAGAAGGGTATCAATTACGCCCTAATTTCTGGAGAGCACCAAATGACAATGATTTTGGAGCTAATTTGCAGAATTATCTTGTAGCCTGGAAACAAGCAACAGAAAACCCAACATTGGTTAGCTGGACCCATTCGGTTACCAAAGACAATAAAGTTTTGGTAAAAGCAACTTATGACTTGCCACAGGTTTCAGCAAAACTGGAACTAAATTATGAAATCAACAGCAATGGACAGCTCAATGTAAAAGAACAATTGAATATTGATAAAACCAAAGAAGTAGTAATGCTGCCAAGATTTGGTATGGAAATTATTGTTCCAAAAGATTTTAGTAATGTATCGTATTATGGAAGAGGACCTTTCGAAAATTATATCGACAGAAATTACAGCGCAAAAGTAGGTCTTTATAATCAAACCGTTTCTGAGCAGTACTATCCCTACATTCGTCCGCAGGAAACCGGAAATAAAACAGATGTGCGATGGGTAGAATTATCAGGAGATAAGTTAAAACTAACTGTAAAATCAGATGAGTTATTGTCTTTCACAGCTTTGCATTTTCTAAATGAAGATTTAGACGACGGAACAAAGAAAGACCAGCGACACGCCGCAGAACTGAAAGAAAGAGATTTAACCAGTTTAAAAATTGATTGGAAACAAATGGGTGTGGGAGGTATAGACAGCTGGCAGGCATGGCCAATGGAAAAATATCTTTTGAGAGAAAAAAGTTATCAGTATCAATTTAACATTACACCATCTTTAAAATAATTAATATGCAGGTATTAAAAACATTTTGTGTTATAATCTTTCTAACTGCTTTTAGTTCAGGTTATAGTCAAAAAATATATACAGAAAAAGACATTCAGATTGTTCCAAAACCAGCTCAGGTTTTGATAAAAACGGGTGTGTTTCAGTTTTCTAAAGACACTAAGTTTGTTGCCAATGGCGATTTTCAGAAAGATGCCGCAACAGCTTTAATCAGCAAATTTGAAACCGCTGCAGGATGGCGCCCTCAGATTACGGCGAGTGCTCCGGTGGCAAATTTTATTCAGTTTAAGTTAGATCAGAACTTAAAAAACGAAGCTTATATTTTAGATGTAAATCAAAAAAGCATAACCATTACTGCCAAAGGAAACGCAGGTTTTATTTATGGATTGGAAAGTATCAGACAATTACTTCCGGAAGCTATTGAAAGCAAATATGTAGTGAGTAGTGCAAAATGGGAAATCCCAAATGTTACCATTACAGACGAGCCTCGTTTTAAATGGAGAGGTTTTATGATGGATTTGTCACGCCACTTCTTTGATAAAAATTATATAATAGCGACCATAGACCGCTTGGCAATGCACAAAATGAATGTTTTGCATTTGCATCTGGTTGACGATCAGGGATGGAGAATTGAAATTAAAAGATACCCAAAACTTACCGAAGTAGGTGCATGGAGAGTGGATCAGGAAAACACAAGCTGGAATGCCAGACTGACTACAAATCCGGACGAAAAAGGAACTTACGGAGGATTTTTAACCCAGGAAGAGTTAAAAGAAATCGTAAAATATGCTGCAGCCAAAAACATAGAAGTTATCCCCGAAATAGAAATGCCGGCACACGTAAGCAGTGCAATCGCTTCTTACCCGGAACTGGCTTGTTTTGACCAGCGCATTGGTGTGCCATCGGGAGGATTATGGCCCATTACAGATATTTATTGTGCAGGAAAAGAAACCACGTTTGAGTTTCTGCAAAATGTATTAGATGAAGTAATGACCATTTTTCCTTCAAAATATATTCATATCGGAGGCGATGAAGCGACTAAAACAAACTGGGCAAAATGTCCACATTGTCAAAAAAGAATCAAAGACGAACATTTAAAAGATGTTGGAGAATTACAAAGCTATTTTGTAAAAAGAATTGAGAAATACGTTAATTCAAAAGGAAAGAAAATAATCGGATGGGACGAAATTCTCGAAGGCGGTGTTAATCCTTCGGCTACCATAATGAGCTGGAGAGGAGAAAAAATCGGTGCCGAAGCTGCAGATAAAGGTCATGATGTGATTATGACTCCGGAATCTCCTTGTTATTTAAACTTTTATCAGGGACCTCAGAATGAAGAACCATTAGCTTTTGATGCTTATAATCCGCTGAATAAAGTGTATGAATTTGATCCTGTTGGAGCAATGACACCCGCGCAGGCATCACATGTTTTAGGAGGACAAGGCAATTTATGGGCAGAGCATATAGCAGGACCAAAAGATTCTGAATACATGCTTTTTCCAAGACTGGCCGCATTGTCAGAAACTTTATGGAGCACTAAAGAAAGCCGCAACTGGAATGATTTTACAACGAGATTAACCTCACTGTTAAAACGTTATGATTATCTGGGAATCAATTATGCAAAAAGTGCTTATTTGGTAACGGCTGTTTCTAATGCCGATTTGGCAAAAAAGCAAATCAACGTAACATTGAAGAATGAATTTCCAAATCCGGATATACGTTATGTGATCGGTGACAAAACGATCGATCATCATGCAATCAAATATGTAAGTCCGATTGAGTTTAAAGAAACAACGGTATTCAAAGCTTCCTTATTTCAAAATGATAAACCAGTCGGAAAAACTTTTACAGATACCATTATATTTCACAAAGCGGTAGCTCAAAAAGTAAGTTACCTGACGCCATATAATCAAAGTTATAAAGGAGATGGCCCTTTTTGTATGGTAAATACAATTAGAGGATCTAAAAACTTTCATGACGGACAATGGCAGGCATGGCTGGTAAATGATATGGAACTTGTAGTAGATCTTGGAAAAGTAGACAGTATAGAACAAGTAATCCTTGGAACTTTAGAAAGCCAGGGTGCAGGAGTTAATTTCCCGACAGAAGTTAGAGTGTTTATTTCTAATGATGGATACAAATATTTACAAGTTGGTAAAATAGTACGTCCGTATGCTGTTAACCCGATTCCTGAATTGAAAGATTTTAAAATCAATTTCCAAAAACAGAATGCCAGATTTGTAAAAGTGATCGCAACAAATTTAAAGAAAAGCCCGAAGGGAGAAAGTTCCTGGATATTTGTTGATGAGGTTTTGGTGAATTAAGGTATTTAGTGTGATTTTATAAAGAATAATATCCTGTATTTTGGGAAAACAAATGCAGAGAAGCTTTGTCAAAGTTTTAAACTTTGACAAAGCTTGATACCAACAAAAACAAAGAATGATAAACATAATAAATAGAGTAAAGATGAAAAAAGGAATATTCATAATCGCGATATTATTTTCGGTTCAAATGTTTTCACAAGCCATTTACGAAGATGAGAGATATGTTCCGGAAAAAGACCCGTTGGTTTTAAAAAATTTAGAAGAGTGGCAAGGCAAAAAATTTGGTTTGCTAATGCACTGGGGAACTTACAGCCAATGGGGAATTGTTGAGTCTTGGTCTATTTGTCCTGAAGATTACGGATGGTGCGAGCGTAAAAAGGGAAGTAACCCTGCGAGTTATAATGATTATGTAAGAGATTATGAAGGCCTTAAAAAGACTTTTAATCCTGTAAAATTTGACCCTGCAAAATGGGCAAAAGCTGCCAAATATGCAGGAATGAAATACATGGTTTTTACCACAAAACACCATGACGGTTTTAATATGTACGATACCAAATATTCTGATTATAAAGTAACAGATAAGGATTGTCCATTTAATACAAATCCAAAAGCAGATATTTTAAAAGAAGTTTTTAATGCCTTTAGAGCAGAAAATATTTCAACAGGAGCGTATTTTTCTAAACCGGACTGGCATAATGAAAATTACTGGGATCCTTACTTTCCTCCATTCGACAGAAACGTAAATTACGATCCGGCTCTTTATCCTGAAAAATGGCAGAAATATGTTGATTTTACGCACAACCAAATTCTAGAGATCCTTAGCAACTACGGTAAAGTTGATATTTTATGGTTAGACGGTGGCTGGGTTCGTAAAAGAGACCAGCAAAACATCAAAGAAAATTACGACGAAAAGTTTGCTGAAAACGAAGCCAAAAACGGTTTTATAAAACACAGAGTAGTTGATCAGGATCCAAAAATGGACGAATTGGTTGCAAAAGCACGTCAAAAACAACCGGGATTAATTGTTGTGGACAGAGCTGTGCATGGTATTAACCAAAACTATTTAACACCAGAGGGTCGCGTGCCAGCCAAAACATTGCCTTACCCTTGGGAATCTTGTATCACTTCGGGAGGTGGATGGTCTTATACTCCTGATGCTAAATATTTAACAGGAAGACAAGGTATTCATATGCTTATTGATATCGTTGCAAAAGGCGGAAATTTATTATTGAATGTTGCTCCAAGTCCTGAAGGAGAATGGCAGCAAGGTGCTTATGATTTATTAAATGCTTATGGAGACTGGATGAAAGTAAACAGTTCTGCTATTTATGAAACAAAACCAATTGAACCTTTCAAAGAAGACAACATTTGTCTGACACAAAACAAAGCCGGAAATGTTTTTGCATTCTATCTGGCAAAAGAAGGAGAAGATAAGATTCCTGCAGAAGTTGTGGTAAAATCAATCAATCCTAAAAAAGGAACAAAAATCACGATGTTGGGTTCTAAAACTTCATTAAAATGGACAAAAGAAGCACAAGGATTTAAAGTGGTGATTCCGGAAAGTTTAAGAAACAATTTACCTTGTAAAGAAGCCTGGACTTTAAAAATCGAAGCTATTAACAGATAAAAATTATTATGGTTTTAAGTAAAAGGATAACAATTCAGACAGCATGTTTTTTTTTCATGCTGTTTTCTGGTATTACTGTTTTTGCACAACAACCGGCAGATTTTGTAAATCCGTTTATTGGCACTTCAAATTACGGAGCTGCTTTTCCGGGTCCGATAGCGCCACGAGGAATGGCAAGTATAAGTCCGTTTAATGTTGCAGGAAAACAAAATAAATTAGAAAAAGACAGTCAGTGGCTGTCTAATCCTTATGTAAATGAAAATACTTTCCTGACCGGATTTAGTCAGGTAAATTTAAGCGGAGTAGGATGCCCAGAATTGGGGGTGTTATTAGTAATGCCGACAACAGGAGCTGTAGAAATCAATCATCTCACTTACGGCTCCACCTACTCAAGCGAAATTGCAAAAGCAGCTTACTACAGTGTAAACATTGACAAGTACAAAATCAAAGCAGAATTTACAGCCTCAAAAAGAGTTGGAGTAAGCAAATTTACTTTCCCTAAAGGAGAATCTAATGTGTTGTTGAATCTTGGTTTAGGTTTAACAAACGAAGAAGGTGCAATGGTAAAAGTAGTGTCTCCGACAGAAATTGAAGGAATGCGTTCTGTAGGTTCGTTTTGTTATAATAGTCCCGAAGATGCTTATCCGGTTTATTTTGTAGCAAAATTTTCTAAACCCGCACACAAGTTTGGCGTTTGGAAAAAACCGTCAAAATATGAAGGTACAGAAGCGCAGTGGATGACTTATAACGGAAAAGCACGAATGATGGATAATACCATCAAAACGGTTGTAGGTGACAGTATCGGAACTTATTTCTCTTATAAATTTGACAAGCAGGAAACGGTAGAAGTCAAAATTGGTATTTCATATGTAAGCATTGCAAACGCACGCGAAAACTTAGAAAAAGAAACCGGGAACAAATCGTTTGATGCGGTTTATAAAGAAACCTATAACGAATGGAACGAAGAACTTTCTAAGATTTTGGTCGAAGGAGGATCAGAAGATGATAAAACGATTTTTTATACCGCCTTGTATCATACTTTGATTCATCCTAACACTTTGAATGATATTAATGGAGAATATCCTGTTATAAAAAGAAGCAAGATTGCTAAAACGGATGGCACTCGTTATACTACATTTTCTTTGTGGGACACCTATCGCAACATGCATCCGTTAACCTCTTTAGTTTATCCAAAGCAACAATCTGATATGATAAAAAGCATGTTAGAAATGTATGATGAAAACGGCTGGCTGCCAAAATGGGAATTAAATTCGACAGAAACATTTACAATGGTAGGAGATCCGGCAAGTATCGTTATAGTCGATGCCTGTTTAAAAGGAATACAGGACTTTGATATTTACAAAGCCTACCATGCCATGTTAAAAGGTGCTGATCAAATCGAAAAAAATCCATTACGTCCCGGGCTTAAGGAATATATTGAAAAAGGCTATTTATCGACTAATTATCGTGGTCCTGTTTCTACAACTCAGGAATATAATACATCAGATTATGCGATTTCACTTTTAGCGAAAGCTTTAGGAGAAAAAGATGATTATAAGCGTTTTACAAAACGTTCCTTATCATACCGAAAATTATATGATAAGGATTTAAAATTACTTAGGCCAAGAACTGCTAACGGAAAATGGTATGAACCTTTTGATCCCGAATCCGGAGCAAATTTTGAAGAAAATGTTGGTTTTATAGAAGGAAATGCATGGCAATATGTTTTTATGGTACCACATGACATGAAAGGACTTATAAAATTAATGGGCGGTGAAAAGGCGTTTAGCAACCAGCTGCAAAAAGTATTTGATATCAAACAATTTGATATGGCAAACGAACCCGATATTGCTTATCCTTATTTATTTAATTACATAAAAGGAGAAGAATGGAAAAGCCAGGAACTGGTAAAAAAACTCGTAAAAGAGTATTTCCAGAATAAACCAAAAGGTTTACCCGGAAATGACGATACCGGAACCATGTCTGCCTGGTTAGTCTATTCTATGATGGGCATTTACCCGATTTCTCCGGGAGATCCGGTTTATACAATTACGACACCCATGTTTGATAAAGTAACAATCAAATTAGACCCAAAATATTATAAAAAAGAAAATATTGTAATTGAAAGAGAAATCAATACTGATGGAAAAATCAAAACAATAGAATTAAACGGAAAAACACTTAACAGCTTTTTTATTTCCCATGAAGATTTTGTGAATGGAAATACGCTAAAAGTGATTCAAAATTAAACTCTCACAACTATGCTACAACTAAAAATCAAAAAAACAGCCATTATTTTTGTAATGGCTGTAGGTTTTTTTAACCAAATCCAAGCGCAAAAAAAATACCCGTACCAGGATCCAAAATTACCTGTTGAAGACAGGGTAAAAGACTTGTTAAGCAAAATGAGCCTGGAGGAAAAAGTACGCCAGATGGATATGTACAAAGGAGAATATTTTAAAGAAAAAGAAGATTTCTCTAAGACAAAATCGGCATTGAAAATCGGAAACTTAGGAATTGGAGCCATTCATGACATTTATCCGCGTTCGGCAAAAATGATCAATGATCTGCAGACAAATGTTATAAAAGGAAATAAATGGGGAATTCCTGCACTTATTATGTGTGAGATGCTTCACGGTTATCTGGATGACGGAAGTACAGCTTTCCCAATGAACATTGGCCTTGGGGCAACCTGGGATACAGAAGTTATTGGCAAAGTCGGGCAGGTAATCGCTAAAGAAGCCAGAGCACACGGAGTACATTTTGGTTTGGGACCTAATTTGGATCTTGGCCGTGAACCACGTTGGGGAAGGGTTGCAGAAACTTTTGGTGAAGATGCTTATCTGAACAGTGAAATTGGCCTGGCATTTATAAAAGGAATGCAAGGAACCGATTTAACCTCTGACCAGTCAATAATTGCAGAACCAAAACACTTTGCCGTGCACGGTATTCCGCAGGCAGGAGGAAATTCTTCTCCGATTTTGGTAGGAGAGCGTTCGGCACGTGAAGACCATTTGCCTTCATTTCAAAAAGCATTTATGAAAGGCGGTGCTTTGGGTACAATGTGTGCTTATTCTGAGTTGGACGGAATTCCATGTGCTGCCAACCAATGGTTATTGACAGATGTTTTGAGAAAAGAATGGGGTTTTAAAGGGATTGTAGTTTCAGACTTAGGCGCAATAAAATACCTTCAAACCACACATAATGTTACAGATTCTCCAAAAGAAAGTATCAGAGAAGCAATTACTGCAGGAGTTGATATGCAGTTTTATGATTTTACAAACGAGTTCTGGCAAAAAACAGTTATCGAACTTGTGAATGAAAAGAAATTAGCAATGGCCGATATCGACCGTGCTGCTGGAGGCGTTTTGCGTCTGAAATTTTTATTGGGATTATTTGAAAACCCTTATACGGCAAGCAACTTAATCAAAGATCGTTTTCATACCAAAGAAAATCAGGACATAGCTTTAGAAGCAGGTCTTAAATCTATGGTTTTATTAAAAAACGAAAATAATACACTGCCTTTAAATAAAGATGTTAAAACCGTTGCTGTTATTGGCCCAAATGCAAATGCTTCCAGATTAGGAGGATATTCGGTTCATAATAAAGTAGGAACAACAGTTTTGGAAGGTGTAAAACAAGTTGTTGGAAAAAACACGAATGTACTTTATGAAGAAGGAGTTCCATTGATTGTGATGGGGCAAGTTATTCCGTCAAAATATTTATTTACTCCGGATGAAGCTCAAAACGGTCTGAAAGCAGAATATTTTAATAACAGAAATGTAGAAGGAACTCCGGCGTTGACCCGTATTGACAATCAGTTAGAGTTTGACTGGCCATGGTCGCCAGGTGTTGGCGTTAATGATGATGATTTTTCTATTCGTTGGACAGGTTTTATAAAATCCGACAAAGCTTTTGATGGCTGGTTAGGTTTAAGTTCTGATGACGGAATCAGAATGTGGATTGACGATCAGCTGGTAATTGACAACTGGTCAAAAGGTGCAACCAGCATAGTAACAACTCCAAAAAATATCGAAGCCGGTAAAAAATACAAAGTCCGCATTGAGATGTGGGAAGGAGGCTGGGGAGCGAGAGCGCACTTACGCTGGAATTTAGAAAGAGTAAATTTACAGCCTGCCGTAGACGCTGCTAAAAAAGCAGATGTTGCGATTGTGGTTTTAGGAGAATCTAATGAATTGGTAGAAGAAAACAGAGATGTTGCAAGTTTGGATTTGCACGGAATGCAGCAGGAATTGATAGAAGCGATCCAGAAAACAGGAACTCCTGTGGTTTGTGTATTGTTAAACGGTCGTCCGCTTTCTATAAACTGGATAAACGACAATATTCCTGCAATCGTAGAAGGCTGGTTTCCCGGAGAAGCAGGAGGAAAGGCTGTAGCCGATGTTTTATTCGGAAATTATAATCCGGGCGGAAAACTGCCGATCACATTTCCTAAATCTGTTGGGCAGCTGCCTATATATTATAACCAAAAACCATCTGCTATACACAGATATGTGAGCGAAAGCGAAAACCCGCTTTATACTTTTGGTTATGGGCTAAGCTACACCACTTTTGAATACTCAAATTTTAAATTAAGTAATACGTATATTAAAAGTAATGGCGAAATAAAAGCAACTGTTGATGTAAAAAACACCGGAAATTATGATGGAGACGAAGTAGTTCAATTATATATCAATGATGTATATAGCAGCGTAACAACTCCGGAGAAAACATTAAAAGGTTTCAAAAGAATATTCCTTAAAAAAGGAGAAACAAAACAAGTAGAATTTGTTTTGACCGCAGAAGAATTAAGCCTTTGGAACAGAGAAATGAAGAATGTAGTAGAAGCCGGTGATTTTCAGGTTATGATTGGAGGGAACTCTTCTAATTTGCAAAAACAAAGTTTTAAAGTCATTAATTAGTTGTTTATCGAAAAACAAGATATTTATGTTTTTAAGTATTTTGTATAGAATACGGTTAAAAAAGCCGTAAAACGTTTGGATTAATAACATGTTGAAGTTAAAAAAGGTAAGGATTTTAAGTCGGAAAAAAATGGCGTTTTTAATAAATGTAGAACGTACACCTTTTCAAAATTGTCATTTGTCGAAATAATGATTTAGTTAACAACTCCTTCAGTAAATTTAACATGTTATTAACTCAAAAAACAACTATATGATTAAAGATGTACTAAAATTACTGTTTGTAATTTGCCTGTTCGGATTTCAAAATCTACAAGCACAAACAACAGTAAAAGGAACGATCACAGATGCCACCAGCGGAATTCCGATCCCGGGAGCAAATGTTGTCGTAAAAGGGACAAAGACTAGTGTATCAACAGATTTTGATGGTAAGTACAGTATTAATGTTCCGAGTCAATCTTCAGTTTTGGTATTCTCTTATGTAGGATCCGGAACAAAAGAGTTTCCGGTAGGAACACAAACTACCCTTAATGTGTCATTAGGTGCAGACACACACCAGTTAGGAGAGGTAGTTGTAACGGCTCTTGGTATCAAGAGAGAGAAAAAAGCCGTTACCTATTCTGCTCAGAACATTGCTGTAGATGAGCTTTCAGAAGCAAGATCTTTAAACGTTGCCAACTCACTTTCGGGTAAGGTTGCAGGTCTTAACTACTCTACAACATCAAATGGTGTAGGTTCGTCTTCAAGAATTACATTAAGAGGAAACAGATCGCTAAATGGTAACAACCAGCCATTATATGTAGTAGATGGTGTGCCAATCAGTAATGGTACAGGTGCAGGAAATTCTGATATTGATACAGGAGGAACTACGCAGCCAGACGGTATCTCAAACATTAACCCTGAAGATATTGCTTCGATGACTGTTCTTAAAGGGCCATCTGCAGCAGCACTTTACGGAAACAGAGCGAGTAATGGTGTTATCATTATTACTACAAAATCTGGAAAAGCCGGTAAAACGTCAGTTTCATTATCGTCAAACTTCATGGCTTCTACAGCTTATGATTTAACAAATTTCCAAAACGAATATGGTCAGGGAGACGGAGGAGTTTATAATCCTATTTCTGTTTCGAGCTGGGGAGGAAAATTAGACGGACGTCAGGTTTCTGCATGGCAGTTAGCTACTAATCCTAATTATGCAGGTCCGGCTACTACAAGTTATAGCCCTCAGCCAAACAACGTTATAGACTTTTACAAAACAGGATATAACCTGGCTAATACATTGTCTATCACTACAGGAAACGAAAAAGCACAAGGATATTTTTCTTATACAAATACTCGTGCAGAAGGTATTGTTCAGGGAAATGCTTTAGACAGACACAATCTTAACTTAAGATTGACAAGTAAGCTTTCTGATAAATTATCATTAGATGTAAAAACAAATTATATTATTCAGAAAATTGATAACCTGCTAAGAACAGGTGAAGAGTCAATTGGTACTTCAGCTTATTTATTACCTCGTAGTATTAAATTTAATGAATACAAAGATTTTGAATATACTGATGCTGCAGGACAATTGCAACAAAACTATTTTATAGACGAAGCTGGTTCTCCAGGAGGAAATCCATACTGGTCTGCTTTGCGTAATGATTCACGTGATGATAAAAGAAACAGATTTATAGGACTTGCCTCTCTTAAATATGATTTTACAAATACGATTAGCTTACAGGTAAGAACAGGTTTAGACCAAATGAATAATGAAACTTTTAGAAACAGATACGCAACTAAGGCATTTAACAATAACTTAGGTCAGTACAGTGAGTTTTACGAAACAGTAAGAGAATTCAATACAGACGCTTTACTTTCTTATAAAGAAACATTTGGAGATTTTACAGTTGGTCTTAATGCAGGTGCCAACATGTTGAAACAATCAAGTTCTTCTTTAACATCAGGCGGAGTTTTAAGTAAAAGAAACTATTTTTCTTTGATCAACGTAGCTACAGTTCAGTCTACATCTGCAATGTCAGAAAAACAAGTTAATTCAGTATATGGATTTTCTCAAATTGGTTTCAGAAATTACCTTTTCCTTGATATAACTGCCAGAAACGATTGGTCTTCTGCTTTGCCATCACAAAACAGATCTTTCTTCTATCCTTCTGCAGGACTTTCAGCAGTAATCTCTGATATGGTTACTTTACCGGAAGTTATAAGTTTTGCAAAAGTTAGAGCTTCTTATGCTAAGGTAGGTAATGATACAGATCCTTATCAGACAAGTTCTCAATTATCATACATAGGTGGTAATGGAGGTATGTTATATTCTCAGACTACAGCTGCAAACCCGAACCTAAAACCAGAGATGTCTAGTTCTACAGAGATTGGGGCAGATGTTAGATTCTTTAAAAACCGTTTAGGATTAGATTTTACTTATTTCCAGACAAAAACATCAGATCAGATTTTCTACATCAACACGCCTGAATCTTCTTCTAAATCAAGAGCAGTATTAAACGGAGGTGATATTGAAAATAAAGGTATAGAGCTTACGCTTACTGCTACACCTATCCAGACAGAAAATTTCTCTTGGGATATCTTAGCAAACTACGCTTCTTATAAATCAAAAATTACTTCTATCTACGATAACAGAGAAGAATTGGTTATTGGTGAAGGAAGGTTAGTAAGAAGTAAAGTGGTAAAAGGAGGAGAGTACGGAGATTTATACATTAAAGGATTCAGAAGAAATCTTAATGGAGAAATTATTGTAAATTCGGCTGGTATACCTTTGGCAACAGATGATTTTAGTGTTCGTGCAGGTAACTTTAACCCGGACTGGACAGCAGGTTTCAAAAATAGTTTCAGATATAGAGATTTTTCATTAAGTTTCCTTGTTGATTTTAGAATCGGTGGAGAAGTTATTTCTTACTCACAAGCGAGAGAAGCAGGTTTAGGAGTAAGTGATGTTACTCTTGCAGGAAGAGAAGGCGGAATTGTTGTTCCCGGAGTTATAGATAACGGAAACGGAACTTATTCGCCAAACACTACAAGCATTACAGCAGAACAATACTGGACAGCAATTGGACAAAGAACTCCGGTAGCAGAACCATTTATTTATGATGCAACAAACATCAGATTAAGAGAACTTGTTTTTGGTTATTCATTACCAAAACGTATGTTGCAGAATACAGGATTTGCCAGTATTGACTTTTCATTAGTGGGCAGAAACTTATTTTTCTTCTTAAACGAAGCAAAATACTTTGATCCGGAAGCAGGTGCAGGTACAGGAAACTTACAAGGTATCGAGTCTTTCAATATTCCTTCTACAAGAGAATATGGTGTGAATGTGAAGTTTGGATTTTAATTAAAAAAAAGAAGATATTATGAAAAATAATTTTAAAATTAAAACATTGGGAGTTGCTATGTCAATGCTCGCTGTTTTTTCAAGCTGTACACAAGATTTTGACGAAATAAACACGAATAAAAATACACTAACAGAAGATCAGTTAGATCAGACTCTTGCAGGTCCTGCGTTTGCCTCGGCATTATATGCAGGGATCCACAATGGTTCTTACTCATCACCAGTTGATGATCAGGGAACATGGGGTATTGCAACAGGTATTTTGCCTTCGACTTTTACACATTATCTTAGCTGTGGATACGGTACAGAAAGAAATGCATTTGTAAATGGTTATGAAGGACGTGGATGGTTGAGATTTTATACAGTTGCCGTACCGGCATTAAACAATGCGATCAAAGCATCTCAGGGAAATGCTGATGCATTGGCAGTATTAAAAATCTGGAAAGTATTTATGTACAATCAAATGGTAGATTGTTATGGTCCAATTCCTTATACAGAAGCTGGAAATAACAAAGAAAAAGTACCTTACGATAGTGTTGAATCTATCTACGCAGATTTCTTTAAATTATTAGATGAGGCAAACGCTACACTAAACGCTACTTCTGCAACTACAGTTGGAACACTTCAGCCAAATGACAGAGTTTATTCTGGAAATGTACAAAGCTGGAAGAGATTCGGAAACAGTATGAGATTGCGTTTAGCATTAAGAATTTCTGATATAGATCCTGCAAAAGCAAAAACTCAGGCAGAAACTGCAGTTGCAGCTGGTGTTATCGAAACTAATGAGCAAAGTGCTACTTTTAAAGTTAGTAATATCACACCAAACAATTTAAATATGATTGTAAATTCCTGGGGTTATTACATGACTGCTTCTATGGAAAGTCTTCTTGTAGGATATAATGATCCAAGATTAGCTAAATGGTTTTCTCCAATTGATACAGGTGTTTACCAAGGACGTCCGGTAGGAGGTTTGCAAGGTCAGTTTGGAACTACAAAATTCTCTATGTTTAATAATGACGTACTAGGAAGCGGTGCAGCCGGAAACCTTAGTGAATCTAAAAACATCGAAATCTTCATGGCTTCTGAAAACTATTTAAGCAGAGCTGAAGGTGCTTTGAATGGATGGAATATGAACGGAACTGCAAAAGGTTTATATGAGCAGGGAATCACATTATCATTAAAACAATGGGGTGCAACAGATGCTCAGGTTGCAGCTTATATTGCTGGAACTTCTACACCAACTGTTCCAAACGTTGCAGCAGCTTATCCAACTTTAGGTTTAAGTGATGTTCCTGTAACTCTTCCTGTAGCCTGGGATGCTTCTGTAGCAAACCAACGTACACAAATTGCAGTTCAGAAATATTTAGCTATTTTCCCTGAATCCTGGGAAGCCTGGGCTGATTTAAGAAGAAGTGATGCAAAAGTAATTTATGCTCCTATCAATACAGACAACAATGAGCCTGGAGTGGGTAAAAGTTTAATGAAACGTGTTATTTATGTGACCAACGAATATTCTTCAAACAACGAAGCTGTTCAGGATGCTATCACAAAATTAAAAGGCCCTGATTCTGGAGGAACAAGAATTTGGTGGGATACAAAATAATTAATTTGGTAAGTAAAGATTTAAGGGATCCATTACTTATAACGGCAAAAGGAGAGGTAACTCTCCTTTTGTTATTTTACTAAATAGGAAAATAAAGCAATAATGATAAAATTTAATCATGCCGTAATTGTATTTTCTACGCTGTTTTTTTCATTTAACTCTACAGCACAAAAAAAAATAAAAGCAGTAAACATCACGCAGCGTTATATTGCGCAGGAACCAATTACCACAAACAGTCATGCAGCAACACTTGCAGAAGTAAAACCAAACCAGATTATGGCAGCGTGGTTTGGCGGAAAATATGAAGGAGCAAAAGATGTCGGAATTTATTTTTCAACCTACAAAGATAAATCATGGTCTGCACCTCAGAGCCTTATAAAACCTGCAGTAATTCAAGGCGATACTTTGCCATGCTGGAACCCGGTTTTATTTAAAAGCAAAAGTCAGTCATTGTATTTGTTTTATAAAGTCGGAAAAAATCCAAGAGAATGGTTTGGTGCCATGATAATCTCAAAAGATAACGGAGAAACCTGGAGTGCACCCAAATATCTTCCCAAAGGAATTTTGGGCCCAATCAGGAATAAACCGGTTGAGGTAACTCCTGGTGTTATTTTATGCGGAAGCAGCACAGAAAGTGTAGAAAATAACAATTGGAGAGCACATGTAGAAATGTATACAGAAGCAACTGGTCAATGGAAAAAAATACCGGTTGAAGACAAAAAACAATTCGATGTTATCCAGCCTGCATTTTTGCTTCATACTAATGCAATACAGATGTTATTGAGAAGCAAACATAACAAACTAGTGTCAAGCTGGTCAAAAGATAACGGAAAAACATGGCAGCGTACTGACACTATCAACGTAGTGAACTCAAACTCCGGAATCGACGCACTGACTTTATCCAAAAAATCATTTTTATTAGTGAATAACCCTTTGCCCCAAGGAAAAGACTGGTTTAACGGACGTAATATTTTGGATGTTGAATACTCAAATGATGGACTGAAATGGAAAAAACTTTTTGACCTCGAAAATCAACCAGAAGGAGAATTCAGCTATCCCGCTATTATCCAGACTTCAGACAAAAAAGTCCACGTCTTATATACCTACAACAGAAAATACATCAAACATGTCACTTTTGATGTGAATTAAAAGAAAATGAGGAAGTTAACTTCCTCATTTTTTTATTCTTTTTAATTCCTGCTGTTTGCTAGTGCGTATATTTTACAAAATTGATAATATATTTTGAAGTCATTTCCGGATATTGATGCTGAGGGGCATGACCAGTTTCAGAATAAACGATCATTTGAGTATTTACCATCTCATTTACAATCGCGTACCAGTTTTCTACCGCAAAACTTACATCATGATCCCCTGATATAATCAGGATCGGAATTTTTGTTTTTTTGATCTGCTCCCTAAAGTTCAGTATATCTTCCTTAAAAGCATCTCCTCCGGCAAAATAAACCTGAAAAGCCTCCATTGTAGAAGGTATTTTTTTTACATCAATTTTCTTGTGTATCCTGTCATGCGAAGCCTTTGCAGCAGCCAGGCTTATTTGTGATTTGGGCTCAAAAAACAAAACAACTTCATCATCAAAATCATTTATTGGTTTTAAGGCCGCATCCAGAAAAACCTGCTCAAAAGGAACTTCATTTTTCCCCGGCGGATTTGTCCCTATTAATATAGAATGGCTTACCAGATTGGGATATAATAAGGTTACAGCCTGCGCGACCAGTCCGCCATAAGACCAGCCCAAAACTATAATAGTGTTCAGTTTTAAGGTATCGGCCAAATCTTTTACATCCTTGGCAACAATGGCAATATCAGGTGCCATATTGCCTGTAGAAGAGCCAATTCCTGAATAATCAAAAGTGATAACATTAAATTTTTTGGCCATCATTTTTATAAACAAAGGGTCCCAGGTATCCAGAGTTCCTCTAAAACGATTTACAAAAATGATTGGTTTTCCTTTGCCATAAGAGCGATACGCAATTTTTCGATCTCCTGCGTCGGCAAAACTGGTCTCTGTGTCGTAAAATTTTTTCATAATTATAATTTAAAGATTAGGCATTGTTAGGTTTTGCAAAACAGTTTTAAATTATGGGGAAAGTGATAATTTCGAGAGACTCAAAATTTAACAGGTTAAATGTAGTAAAATTATTTTTCACTCTAATATTAACTAATTGTTATACAGTATTTTGTATCCGTGCCTTGGTTTTGTTTAATGCCGATGTTCATTGGCTTTAAGCCTTGGCTGTTTTTTGTTTAGGCTTATAATACAGCTAGTTACGATTGTTAATTTTGTGTTAAAATTAATTTGAATTGTGTACCAATCAGTACAATATTATATCTTTGTCCTGTAAAAGTAATTAAAATGGCAGGAAGACCTAAAATATTCGATGAACAGACTGTAATTGCAAAGGCAGCAAATATCTTTTGGGAAAAAGGATATGAAGCTTCCTCTTCTGAAGAATTACTAAAAGCAATGGGAATTGGTAAAGGAAGTTTTTATCTTTTTTTTAAAGGTGGTAAAAAAGAACTATATGAGAAGTCGCTTCAATATTTTGCCAATAACTTACTGGTAACTATTCAGAAAGAAATTGACAAAAGCGATGATACTATACAATACTTAAAAGATTTGTTTCTGTCAATTGCAGATTCATCAAACATCCTTAAAGCAAAAGGATGCTTTATGGGCAATTCATTGGTAGAAATGGCTGCAAAAGATGAATACACAAGAAAATTAGTAAGTAAATTATTAAAAGATCTTGAAGTTATATTCACAGCAACCATTCAAAAAGCAAAAGATCAGAATAAGCTAAAAACAAATTTAAGCGCAGCATTATTAGGGAATCATTTACTTAATTTATGGAACGGCCTAAATGTTACACGCAGAATGTATCAGGAAGATCAGACACTAAAAGAGCTTATAAATTTAAACTTGGAAATATTAAAATAAAATTTTTTTATCAAATTTTGTACTGATTGGTACATAATTAAAAACTAATTAAATAATTTAAAAACAGAAAAAATGAAATACAAAATTTTTGGTCAAAAATCAGGATTAAGAGTATCTGAATTGGCATTAGGAACAGGAAATTTCGGAACAAGATGGGGGCATGGTTCTGACGCAGCAACATCAAAACAGGTTTTTGAAACTTATATAAATGCAGGAGGAAATTTTATTGATACAGCAGATGGTTACCAGCTTGGTGAGTCAGAAGAATTACTTGGAGGATTTATAAAAGGCAAAAGACAGGATTTAGTACTTTCTTCAAAATTTTCTACCGGCGGAAAAACATTATTAACGACAGGAAACAGCCGAAAAAATATAATTCATTCTGTAGAAGCGAGCCTAAAAAGATTAAATACTGATTACATCGATTTATACTGGGCACACATTTCAGACGGTCAGACGCCTATTGAAGAAATGATGAGAGCTTTGGATGATTTAGTTCGTTCAGGTAAAATTTTATACACTGGTTTTTCTAATTATCCGGCCTGGCGAATTGCCAACGCAAGCTTATTGGCAGATTTGCGCGGTTGGGCTCCTGTGGTTGGAATTCAGACAGAATATAACTTAATAGAAAGAACTGCCGACAGAGAATTATTGCCAATGGCAGAAGCTTTAGGTCTTGGTGTTGCTTTTTGGTCACCATTGGCAGGCGGTACACTTACAGGTAAATACCGTGCACCAATTCAGGATTCTAATTCAAGACAACAGGCGTGGGGCGGTGCTTTACTAAAAGGGGAAACAAGCGACAGAGAAACAAAAATTATAGACACACTTGAAGAAATTGCAAAAGAGAATGATGCTAAAATATTAGAAATCTCATTGGCATGGCTGCGTCAGAAAAATGACAAAAATGCTTTATCTGCCATAACTATTTTGGGACCAAGAAATGAGCAACAGCTTCTGGACAACTTAAGCTCATTAAACGTAACACTTTCAGACGAACAAATAAACCGTTTAAATGAGGCAAGCAAAATTGTTTTAGGATCTCCGTATGAAATTATAGAATCTTCTCAAAACAGTATTTTTGGTGCAGGTTCAGATTTGGTTGAAACAAAACATACTGTCAGATAATTATTTATATTTTTTTGTAAATAATAAATAATGCCTTTGAAAATAGTTTTGTTTAGCTATTTCAAAGGCATTATTATTAAATGAAGAAAACTATTTCTTACTTGATTTCTGTTACAAATTCACTTTGAGGAGTTCTTACCTTTTTCAGATTAACCAGCCAGTCGTTTGCTTCGTCTCTGTAACCAAGAGTAAGGATAACAGCACTTTTAAGACCAAGTTCATTCAAACCTAATAATTTATCTACTTCAGCAGGAATAAACCCTTCCATAGGTGTTGCATCTACTTTTTGCTCAGCAGCGGCAACCATTGCGATACCAAACGAAATATAAGCTTGTTTTGCTGCATGAATTGCGTGCCATTCCTGACCTAGAGGTTCGTACATTCCCCATAATCTTTGTTTGTATTCATCCATTGCATTTTCCGGCAAACCTCTTTCGGCAATTGTTCTGTCAAAAACAGCTGAAATTTTTTCTAATGAATAACCATCCCAGGATGCGAAAACCAATACGTGAGAGGCATCTGTAATCTGGCTTTGGTCGAAAGCAACTGCTCTTATTTTTTCTTTTAAGTCCTGATTTGTAACTACAAAAATCTGGTATGGTTGTAATCCTGATGAAGATGGGGCCAATTTTGCCGCTTCAAGGATATAATCGATTTTTTCTTGCGGAACTACTTGTCCGTTCATTTTTTTGGTAGCATAACGCCACTTTAGTTCGTCTATAAGAGCCATATTTTTTTAGATTAAATGTAAATATTTGTCAAAAGTAAAAACTTTAAGTTTATTTTTGTCATATGATTACCAAAAGTAACTGTGACATTTGGGTAACTAACTAACATATTATGATAAAAGAACCGAAACACGATCAGCATAAATGCAATAAACACATAATGGCAGTGCACGATGCCATGGATATTTTAAATGGCCGATGGAAGATTTCTATTATCGCTTCGTTATGCTTCAATACGTTGCGGTTCACAGACCTGTTAAGAGAAGTAGAGGGAATTTCAGGAAAAATGCTAAGCAGGGAACTTAAGAATCTTGAAGAAAACCAATTGGTAACCCGAACAGTTTTGAATACGCAACCGATCACAGTAGAATATAAATTGACAGAGTATGGCCATACTTTAAAAGAAGTTATCGATTCTTTGGCAAACTGGGGCCATAAGCACAGAAAGAAAATAACCGGAAAATAATAATTTTAGCTTTCCAGATTAGAAGCCCTCTGAAAAAATCCCTGTTTGGCTAGTTTTTGTTCTGCCTCTTCAATTGCCTTTAGAAGGTTGTTTTGGTTATTGGCAATTTCCTCCAGGGTATTTTTCATAATAGTCCAGACCGGCTGCATTTTTTCAACCAGTTCTTTTCCTTTTGCGGTAAGGACAATCAATCTTTTTCGTTCGTCTGATTTATCTTTTTTAGAACTGATGATTTTTAGCTTTTCAAGTTCTTTCAATAAGCTAATTGTCGAAGGGTGGGAGTAGCCAATCTCATTTGCAATTTCGACCACGCTCAGCTTTTCTTTTATATGCAAAGTATAAATTACCGGAAACCATTTAGGCTCAAAATCAATACCAAAAGATTTATAAACCAAAGCACCATCTTTACGCAATTGCTCACTTAATCGCTGTAATCTGGTTGAGAGGGCAAGAATACCTATTTCATCAATTATATTCATTTTGTATCGTTTAGTTTTAACTGGCAAAACACATTATCCGGTTTCATTACAGGGAAATCAGCTGGAAGTGTTTCCTTTGGGATTGTTATAAAATTATTTCTCTCATAAAACCGCAATGCAGCTTTCAGTATAGTAACCGTTCCTAAATATAAGTTTTTTAGGCCGTTTTCTTCACTATATTTTATTAATTGTTCTAATAATTGCTGGGCGATATTAAATTCTTTTCCTCTGAACTCTTTTCGCACAAACATTTTTCTAATCGCTCCGGCTTCCTTATTAAATTTTACCAAAGCAATAGTTCCTACTAACTGGCCCTCTATAAAAGCGCCCAGAAAGCAACCTCCCGATTCGAAATAAAAATTTTTAATGTTTAGTAAATCAGGCTGATCTTCTAAAGTAATCGGAACATTGAATTCTTTCTGCTGAATGTTTAAAATCAAATCAACGATTTGGTTTTCATATTCATTTTGGATAGGTTTTATTTCCATTTTTGTTGAAATTAAATATAAGTACAAAACTACGTAGTTGAATACATATATCCAAATAAAAAAACTGAAAAGTTGTAAATACAGACTTTTCAGTTGATTATAATGCATTATCAGAGACAAAAAATGTTGTTTTTATCTCTGATAATTAATCTCATTTATTTTGCAATTTTGTAAATTGTAGCATTTGCGCCATCTGTAACCGCATACAAAGCACCGTCTTTTCCTTCTAATATATCTCTAAAACGACTGTTGGCAGAAGTAAGTAATCTTTCTTCGGCAACTACAGTATTGTCTTTAAGTACAAGTCTTACAACATGCTGACCGCTCAATGCAGCAATAAATAAATTATTTTTCCATTCCGGAATCAGGCTGCCAGAATAAAAAGTAATTCCGCTTGGTGATATTACAGGATCCCAATAATAAACCGGTTGTTCCATTCCGCTTTTGGTTGTAATTCCCTCTCCAATTTTTGCACCGCTATATTCAATACCGTACGAAATGGTTGGCCATCCGTAATTTTTGCTTGCTGCAACTCTGTTAATTTCATCACCTCCACGCGGGCCATGTTCAGATTCCCAAAGTTCTCCCGTAACAGGGTGAATGGCAATACCCTGAGGATTTCTGTGGCCGTAAGAATAAATTTCAGGTAGTACTCCCGTTTGTCCGATAAAAGGATTTCCGGCAGCTGGTTCCCCACTTTTCGTGATACGTACAATTTTACCAAGAGCAGCATCTAGTTTTTGAGCCAAAGGTCTTGACCCTAATTCAGAACGTTCTCCGGTACTCACCAAAAGATTTCCTTGTGCATCCCAAATCAGACGTGAGCCATAGTGTTTGGTACTATTAAATTCCGGAATAGCTTTATAGATGGTAACAGCACCTTCAATTTTAGATTCATCTGCAGACAATTTTCCTTTTGCGACAGCTGTAGCAGTACCACCATCTCCTTGAAATGCATAACTCCAATAAATCATTCTGTTAGTTACAAATGCAGGATCAACGGCAACATCAAGCAAACCTCCCTGGTCAGCACTATTTACAGGTAAAATTCCTGTAATCGCAGGACCAACAGTTCCGGACTGAGTAACAATTCTCATTGTTCCCGCTTTTTGGGTTACTATAATTCTTCCGTCAGGTAAATTATCCATTCCCCACGGACTGCTTAATCCGGTAGCAAAAGCTTTAGTAGTATAAGCAGTTTCGGTTTTTATCCCGGCAATTCGGGTTTGCCCTTTAAATGCAGGAAGATAAGTTGTGTTTGCAGGTTTAGTTTCTACCGGAGGAAGTGTTCCTACAGGCACATCATCATCGTCATCATCACCATCATTATTGTTATCGTCATTATTACAGGATATCTGCGTAAGCGCAAGAAATAAAACAGAAAGAAAGACAAGAAAATTCTGTTTTTTTAGAAATGGGTTTTTCATAATGTAAATTTTTTAATGTTAAAATTAACTCAACATAAATATAACTATCTTTAAAATAATTTTACTGTTTGAGGATTTACATAATTCCCATGTTTTTGTATAAGTTTTTTTTTAAAATTTAAGTTGCTGTTATCTAGTTAATTATGACTATTAAAATAACTCAAGCTGATTATTTGGATTTATAAGTTTAGGTTTTGGAGGTTTAGCATCTCCAAAAATAGTTCTGCCGCCGTATTTGTATGATTCGTCCCTTTCTTTTTGAATCAGCGCATCAAAATTATTGTTTGGAGTAAAACCTTCTTCTGCATTTCTGGAAATTTCAGAGAGTTTTTTAATCGCTTCTATTTTATCATTATTGCCAATTTTAGCGCGATTGATTGCCTTTTGCAAAGTATTGATCGTTTCGTCATATATTTTGAGCGGAACAGGAAACGGATGTCCGTCTTTTCCTCCGTGTGCAAAAGAAAAACGCGCCGGATCTTCAAATCGGGTAGGAGTTCCGTAAATCACCTCACTTACCAAAGCCAATGACTGTAAAGCTCTTGGTCCCATACCTTTTAAAAGTAAAAGTTCTTCAAAATCTTCGGGTTTATTTTCGTGAGTTGCCCATAACATGGCTCCGAGACGTTTCATATTTACATCTTCCATTCTCACATCATGATGCGCAGGCATAGAAAGATATTGCATTTCTTTCATGATTTTGGCCGGAGATTCTTTTGATAATTCTAAAATCCCCGCTCTTGATTTTTCGGCAGTCTGAGCTGTAAGATTAAGAATAGAACCCTGGTTTTCTCCGTATATAAAAGTATGCGGCTCGTTAATAAAAGACTGAAGGTCTTTGGAATGCCAATGATACCTTCTGGCCGTTTTAGAGTCTGGATTCATGCCTTGCTGGATAACGGCCCATTGTCCCTTATTATCCACTATAAAATTATGCTGGTACAATTGAAAACCATCCTGTATGGCTGTATTATCGACTTTGGCTGTAAGCCTGCTGCAATTGGCAAGATCATTTCCGTCAAGGCCGGTTTTTTCGCCAACAAACAAAAGTTCCTGAGGCGTCTGCATAGAGTGTTTTCCTTTTCCGCCACAGATATAAATTCCGAGTTCTTTTGAGTGTGGATTTACCGATTTCTTCAAAGCGCCCAAAACAGAAGTTGTGATTCCCGACGAATGCCAGTCCATACCCATAACCGCACCAAAACTCTGAAACCAAAACGGATTACTGAGTTTGGAAATTACTTCTGACGTCGAAAATTCTAAAGCAATAGTTTCTACAATCGCAAATCCCAATTTTGACATACGATCGGCAAGCCATAAAGGAACATGGCCATAATGTAATGGAAGATCTGCAGTACCGGAACGTTTCATAGAAAGGATTTGGGTTTCTGCAAAATTACTAAAAAATAAGGCTGAGTGGTGTTAAAGTGCTTTTGTGGCTTTCTGTGATTTTAATAAAAAATCAAAGCTATTGTTAATGTTTATCGTATAATATCGGTATCTACGGGAGTGTAACCTAAATGTCTGCTGAGCGACAAAATTTGTCCTTTATGATGATACTCGTGTGTAATAACATGAGTAAATAGAGTCAAAGGCTCTGCACTTGTTTTTATACCATTTCTTTCAAATTCTATTTTGTTATCTGTTTTTCCGGTCAATTCAAAAAACTCATTCATAAACTGGTCTACAGCATCAAACAAATTTATTACATCTTCAATATTTTCATACGCTTCATATCGGCTGTAAACAGGATTTTTTTTCAGAGAAGTGTTTGCAATCCAGTACTCATAAATATTCGCGATATGCACCAACAAATTTCGGATACTTCCGCCTCTCCCAAAAGAAGAATTTTGATTTATGAAATCTTCGGGTCCAATTGTCCGGCAATATTCAAAAAAGATGTTTCTGGATTCCAGAACCAGCGTGTATTGTTTTTGTTGATACATAATAAAACCTTTAAAAAATAAACTGAATCGCTACTGATTCCATCTCGCAGGAGAATAACCCAAGGAAATCCCGCCCCAATAGTGGAAATTTTTACCGCCGCTATATTCCTGACTTCTTCCGTACATGGCGTATTTCACAAAAAAACGATCTTTGATTAATACATTTGCCCCGGCACTAATATCAAAAACCAAACGGTTGACATCGCTGTGCGGGATTTTATAAACACTGTGGTCACTAAATAGTAAACCTTCTAAAGTCGCATTATAAGCAACAACCCTTATTTCCGGAGTTACAAAAACATTCATTCTTATAGTGGGAGACGGCCCTTTTACTTTTTTGAGAAAAGTACCGGGAACCCCGGGAGAATAGTCCTGCATAATGCCCGAATTGAGATTTAAGATGTTTAGTTTTACCCCGCCTTTTATATTATTAGTATAGTTTCCTACTTCTGCACCTCCGCGCAGGCGCAATTGCAGCCAGTTGCATTTTTGTTCAGCATTCAGTCCTGCAAAAACAGGATATTCAATTCTGGCATTGTAGTTTAAAATAAAAGAACCATGATACCCAATTTGGTTGTCCCAGCCCATTGGCACATCGCGAGTAGATCCAAACCAATTGTGTTCATGTATGTAAGCCTGAGCGTTTCCCGGCAGTGAAGTACCAATGGCACCAATAACAAATTCGCTCTGTAATACAGCTCCATTGATAAGGTTATACGAAGTATTTCCAATATTAATAAACATCAGTGAGGCGTAAGGCCTGTCATCGATAACCGGTTCTGTTGCTGCTAAATTTTGAGGTGTATAAGCCAAACCACCAATTCCAAACCGCTGAATAGTTAGCGATTCCTCTGGTTTTTTATATTTAAAAAACGGAAGCCATTTTATCAACTCAGGAAATTGGGCTTCTATTTTTATACTTCCGGTATAATTTTCATCTTTATTACTAATAGCCAAAAAATCATTTTCGGTGGTAACAAGAACCTGAAAACCTTTTCCCTGCCCCTTTATCTCACAAAGACAAAACAGCATAAAGAGCAACAAAAAACTCCGAATTAAACTGAATTTACTCATTTGCCTGGTTTTTATAATTTAAAATTTTATACGATGATGTATTCCTTAACGAAAAAAAGATTCCAGATGCTTTATCAGATTAAAGTTAAGTAAAAATCTTATAAAAAAGTCACTTAAATTTCTTTTATGAAAATGAATAATTATAAAATAAAATCTCTCATTTCCGTCTGTTTTTCCTCTAGTGTAAGGCATAAATGCATGACAGCCGAAAATAAATTGCAAAATGCTTTGAATACTAAAACGTTTTAGTATATTTGTCAAAATGTTAAGTTAAACGACTTAATGAAAATTTAGTGCCTTTTAATTATCATTTGTATTGTTTTATAGTTAAAATATTATGATAATGGAATCCATTTTGAACAAAACAATTTCTAAGGTTTAAAAGAAGTAATCGTTTTATTCGTAGAAAACTTTAAAAATCGTTCAGTGTTTTTACAGAAGTGTTGAGAAATGTTTTGGCTATTGGTAAATAGTATTGCTTTTTGATAATAAAGTATCGAATGTTATAAATGTTTCTTTTTAGGTTTGAACCTTAGCTTTAAACCTGCAGAAATATTTAAAAGAGTAAATTATAAAATAAAAATAATAACTAAAAAATGAATAGATGTCAATAATAGTAGGTGTAGATATTGGTGGAAGTCATATTAGCAGTGCAGCAATAAATAGTGATAATTTTGCAATAATTGACGGGACTTATTTTTGTGGTCCTGTAAACAGTAAAGCTTCCAAAGAAGTTATCTTAAAAAAATGGGCAGAAATAATTAATCAGACGATTGATGTTGTTCAGAAAAATTCAGGAGTTGGTATTGAAGAAAATATCGGAATTGCTTTTTCTATGCCAGGCCCATTTCAGTATCAAACAGGAATTGCGATGTTTGAAGGAAATGACAAATACGAATCCTTATATAATGTTTCTGTTTCAGAAGAGCTTTTACAGTATTTAAACACCCAAAATGTAAGTTTCAGATTTCTCAATGATGCCAGTTGTTTTGGAGTTGGGGGAGTTTTAATGCAGGAGCAGGAACCAAATAATAAAAAAGTGATTGCCATTACATTGGGAACTGGTTTTGGGGCTGCATTTTTGGATAATAAATTGCCTGTAACACAAGGAGAGGATGTTCCTGAAAACGGTTGTTTGTGGGATAAAAAATTTCATGACGATATTGCAGATAATTGCTTTTCGACCCGATGGTTTTTAGGTCAATATGAAAAAAGTACAGGAGAGAAACTTACAGACGGAGTTAAGGAAATCGCCAGTCTTGAGAATTCTGCGGCAGCAAAAATTTTCAAAGATTTTGCTTCTAATTTGGCAGACTTTTTAGCACCCTATATTATTGATTTTAATGCAGGATTGTTGATTATAGGAGGAAATATTGCAAAATCACAACATTTGTTTTTGACCGATCTTGAAGAAAATCTTAGAAATAAAAATATCAAAATAAGTGTAAGTATTATTGATAATACTGAAGAAACCAGCATTTTAGGATCCAGCTACCTTTTTAATGAATCATTTTGGGAAAAGATCAAAGAAGAGCTTCCGTATTTTTAATGGATTATTAAACGTCGGATAACAAGCAATTTAGTATTTTGTAACAAGCTTTTCTTTAAGATTACTTTGTAAACGTTTAAAATACACTAATTTAAGTTCCTCATCTGGAAACAATAAAACTTTACTATATTTGAAAAAAAATTGTGGGTTTTAAAGTATAATAATTTCTCAAATGAAGAAAAAACCTGTTTCTATTAGGAATATTGCAGACGAATTAAAAATATCTGTTACTACAGTATCATTTGTTTTAAATGGCAAAGCAAAAGAAAAACATATTTCTAAAGAGCTTACAAAGAAGGTTTTAGATTATGCAAAATTAATAAACTACAGACCCAACCAAATTGCACAAAGCCTTAGAACGGGAAAATCAAAAATTCTTGTTTTTATGGTGGAGGATATTTCAAATAACTTCTTTTCTAAACTGGCACGTATTTTTGAAGATATCGCTTATGAAAAAGGGTATAAAGTTATTTTCTGCAGTAATGAAAATGACGATGAAAAATCAAACGAATTAATCAATTTGTTTAAGTACCGTCAGGTAGATGGTTTTATAATCGTGCCGTCGCCGGGTATAAAGGATACCATAGAAAGTTTGGTTCAGGACCATATTCCTGTTGTACTTTTAGACAGGTTTTTTGAAGAGCTGGATTGCAATAGTGTCGTTATCGACAATGTTCAGGCTTCTTTTGATGCCACAAAACATTTGGTCAATAATAAATTTACCAATATTGGCTTTATCACTACTGCCTCAGATCAGAGTCAGATGAAGGGCAGGCTTTCCGGATATGAAAAAGCTGTTTTGGAAATGGGCTTAAAACCGAATACCTTACAGATTCCATTTAATGAAATTATCAAAGGAAAAGGGAAGGACTATATTTATAATTTCCTGGAACAGAATAAAGATTTAGACGCTGTGTTTTTTTCCACCAACTATCTTGCACAAAGTGGTTTGGAAGTTTTTAAGGAACACAATCCAAAATTAGTAAAAGAACTCGGGATAATTGCGTTTGATGATAATGATATGTTCAAAATATACGACCCTTCTATTACCTCTGTTTCGCAGCCATTGGAAGAAATAAGTGCAAAATTGATGGATTTGATGCTGCCTCTTCTAAAAAAGAAAGATGGGCACGAAATTAACCATAAAATTATGTTAAAAACAGAACTGATAATACGCGAATCTTCCTTGCCGAAATAAAGGAAATTTGGGCTTTAAAATATACGATTAAAATTCGTTTTAATTTCTTAATAATCTGAGTACCGATACTTTAATCGATTCTCAGATTTTTTTTTGTCATTTTACTTTAATCTTCCTACAACCTGACTCCCAAAGTTGCATTTAACTTTTTATTTCGTTAATTCTTTTAACAGTATATACAACGTTTTCGTTTTATTTCGTTGCATTATATTTAAAATATTAGGATAAATAAATGCATAATTTACAAAATTAACATTAAAATTATATTTAGTAAAAAAAATTTTTTTTTACTAAAACGTTTTAGTATGTTTGCTTAAGAATTAATTCATTGATTGGTTTCTATGATGATTTAAGGTAATACAGGACTTTAAATTTTGCATAAAAACTAACTTCTTAAATCCAAATTCAATTGCTGTTTTGTGAGCTTAAAAAACATGTCTTTGAAGTTTTCAATGTTAATTCAATAAGTAACTAACCAAAAAAAATTTTATGAAACAATCAAATTGCAGAAGGAAAAGAATACTTCTTATGCGCTTCTTCCTTACAGGTATTCTCTTTTTGGGCGGATGTATTTATGCTGATGCCCAAAGTCAAAAAGTTCAGGTCACGGGAGTTATTACTTCAGCTTCAGACAATTTATCGCTGCCAGGCGTATCTGTGATTGATGTAAGCGAACCAAAAAATGGGGTAAATGCAGATTTTGACGGCCGCTATACGATAAACCTAAAGAATGGCAATGCCACTTTGAGATTTACCATGATCGGTTATAAGCCAGTAGAAGTAAAAGTTAATAACAGAAGTACCATTAATATATCTATGGACCTGGATGTTTCCAGCTTAGATGAAGTTGTGGTAATTGGTTATGGAACGCAAAAGAAAAGAAAGGTGGTTGGAGCTGTAGATCAGGTTAATAATGAGGCTTTTAAAGGAAGACCAAATGTTAATACAACACTTGCCTTACAAGGAAAAGCACCCAGTTTAATCATTCAGCAGACAAACTCTGAGCCGGGAGCGGGTATCAACCTTAATATTCGTGGTGTCAGTACTTTAGGAAATAATAGTCCGTTGATTGTTATAGACGGTATTGTAGGAGGTGATATTAATGCACTAAATCCTGCTGATATTGAGAGTGTATCTGTTTTAAAAGATGCGGGTAGTTCTGCCATTTACGGATCCAGAGCAAGTAATGGAGTTGTTCTTATTACTACAAAAAAAGGAAGTAAAGGTAAACCAATGTCTGTTCAGTACAGCAGCCTTACGGGATTCAATACGCCAAAATATTTTACCCAGCCTGTACATGGGTATGAAAATGCAATGTTGAGAAATGAGGCTGCATTTAATTCCGGTCAGACAACTGCCGTTTTTACAGCTGCACAAATTGCAGATTTAAAAGCAAAAGGTGATACAGAATGGTTTGCAAAAGAAATTGTAAAACCTGCGGCTCAGTTAAATCAAAACCTTTCGATTTCAGGGGGTAATGAAAATTCAACTTACTTAGTTTCCTTAGGCTATTTAAATCAGGGAAGTACATTTGTCGGACCTACGAAAGGTATGGAACGTTACAACTTTAGAATGAACCTTACTAATGAGTATGGCAAATTTAAACTGACGACTACATTAGCCTATTCAAAACAAATAATCAATGACCACTCATCAAACACCAGTACTTTAATGGTGGATGCTTTCAGGGTTCCACTATATTATACACAAAAAGATAAAGAGGGTAACTACCTGACAAATGATGTATTGCAGCAATTTAACTCATTAGGGATTTTAGAGCAGGGTGGTTTTAGAAAATATGATAATGATGATATTTTTGGAGCTTTAAATGCAGAATTTAAACTGACAAATGCATTAAAAATAAAAGGAGTTTTTGGAGGACGTTTATGGAACGGAAGCATGTTCGGCAGAGTTAAGGAAGTTCGTTTCTCACCACAAGGAGTTTATGGTGCTGAACGCAATACCAGAGACGAAACCAACAAAAGCCTGGACCTGAACACACAATTTATGGTAGAATACAATAAGATATTTGGAGATCATAATGTTGGTGCGTTAATTGGTGTTTCTAACGAAAGTCATTCTGAAAGACGTGTAGCTTTATATAAAAAGCTTACAGATCCTGATTTAGGTACACCGGGTACTGACACAGTTATTGAGCCTGGGTCTTATAACTCTAACGGAACTGATCCTGACAAGAATCCAGCTTCTCCGACCAGTAGCCTTAATTCTCTATTCGGGCGTGCGTCGTATGATTATAAAGAAAAATATTTTGCTGAATTCAGTTTCAGATATGATGGTTCATCAAAATTCAGAGATGAAATTCGTTGGGGATTCTTCCCGTCTGCAACTGTAGGGTATGCTTTGACAAAAGAAGCTTTTATGGAAAGCTATAGTAATAATGTGGGTAATATTAAACTAAGATCTTCTTACGGACTTGTAGGGAATCAAAATGTTAGGAATTACCAATACCAAACAACGTATACTGTTAATCCTAATGTTTACGGATTTGGAAATGAGGCGGCTAGTGGTACTTTTTTTAAATTTTCTAACGCTGATCTTCAATGGGAAAAAGCAGCAACTTTTAATGCAGGGGTTGATGCAGATTTCTTTAAAGGTGCTTTATCAGTATCATTTGATTTCTTTGATAAAGTGACATCAGACATCCTTGTTCCGCCACAAGTACCGGGAGTTTTTGGTACAGAACTTCCCGATTTTAATTCTGCAAAAGTAGGAAACAGAGGATGGGAAGTTAGCGCAACTTACAGACATAAAGGAAAAGCTGTAAACCAAAGTTTAACGCTAAATATTGGGGATTCTAAAAACAAGGTACTTGACTATAATAACGGACAGGAAAAATTAACAGGTGTCGAAGAGCTTCAGGTTATTCTTCGTGAAGGACTTCCTTTTAACTCGTATGTTGGTTTAAGAAGAGATGGTATTTTCCAGAATATAGAAGAAATTCAGGGAGCAGCTGTTCCTGCAGGAATTACAGTAGTGCCGGGAGACAACCGTTATGTAGATGCAAATAAAGATGGAAAAATTGACGATAAGGATAAATTTATTTTTGGTAACCCTTTTCCACGATATACTTTCGGTGTAACATATAATATTGATTATAAGAATTTTGACTTAAGCTTGTTTATACAAGGAGTTGGAAAAAGAACAATGATGATCAGGGGAGAGCTTGTAGAGCCGTTTCACTACAACTATGGTATGACAATGTATACACATCAGTTAGATTACTGGTCTCCACAAAATCCGGATGCAAGATATCCAAGACTGGCAAACAATGGTACACAATCAAATACAAACAACTTTAGAAATGGTTCTGATATGTATTTGTATGATGGTGCATACGCAAGACTTAAAAATGTACAATTAGGATATTCATTATCAAATGATGTTGCTGAAAGTTTAGGTATGAGCAGATTCCGTGTATATGTTTCAGGACAAAATCTATTGACATTATCTAAAGTTAAATTTGTTGATCCGGAGCTCTCTGAGTTCAACAACAGTATGTCAAATTCAGGAGCAAACAGTGGAAGAGCTTTTCCAACGCAGGTGTATTACGGGATGGGTATTGATATCAGCTTTTAAAAAAAATCAAAATGAAAAATATATTTAAATACATAAATTTAGTGCCACTGGTATTTTTACTATTGGCAAGCTGTGAAGATTTGGATCAGGCGCCAGAAGACCGATTTACAGATTCTAATTACTGGACAAGTGTAGATAAAGCACAATTGATGCTCAACACAGCTTATTCGCAAATGCAAAGCAGTCAATATTTCTTTTATAATGAAGGACTTTCTGACAATGCTTATAACGGAAGAGGTGATAATGCAGGAGCAGCCTCTATCGGCGCCGGACTTTATGATCCTTCTTTAGGAAGATTAAAAAGTGAATGGAACGAAAGATATGGTGGTATTAAATCCTGTAATGTATTATTAGAAAACATTGACAAAGTGCCTAATGCAGATCCTGCCGTCATTGCAAGAATGAAAGCAGAAGCGCGTTTTCTAAGAGCATTTCAGCATTTTCAGTTAACAACCTGGTTTGGAGCTATTCCTCTTTTAGAGAAAGATCCTTCTTTGACAGAAGCAACTACAATGGAGAGAACCTCACACGCAGAAGTTATTCAGTTTATACTAAATGAACTGGATGCTATAGCTCCACAATTGCCAAAAAACACGCAGCTTAAAGATAAAGAAAAAGGTAAAATCACAATGGGAGCTGCTATGGCCTTAAAAGCAAGAGTTCTTTTATATGAAAGCAGATGGGCAGAAGTTATAGAAGTGACAGAAAAGTTTATGGCTATGACCTATGGGCAATATAGTTTGTTCCCATCTTATGAAGGTCTTTTTCAACAGGCAAACGAATTCAGCAGCGAAGATATCTTGAGTATACAATATGTGCCTATACAGAGAAGATGGGGTGAATTTATAGATATGGCGCCAATCTCTGCCGGCGCAAGACTAAATGCACTTGCTCCAACACAGGAATTAGTTGACAGTTATTTAATGCTTAACGGAAAAAAAATAAACGAAGCAGGATCAAATTACAACGAAAACGATCCTTATGTAAACAGAGACCCAAGACTTACCTACACTGTTGTTTATGATGGTTACAACTGGAAAGAAGCTAATGGTACCTCACAGACTATTTACATAAAACCGGGTTCTTATCCCGATAATGATCCAAATAAAGCAGGGCCTGATGAATTTGTTCAGGGGTCTTCTTCTACACCAACGGGATATTTTACACGTAAATATTACGATGTACAGCACGAAGCTGATTTAAATTCAGGACTAAATTTGATGTTGTTCAGATACGCAGATATATTACTTATGTATGCAGAAGCTAAAAATGAGCTTAGTCAAATGAACAGTACAGTGTGGGATCAGACTATAAGATTAATAAGATCTCGTGCAGGTTTTACAGATGCAGCGGCTTTATCTTATAACAGCGCCTTAGGACAGCCGGGAATAAAAGAAGTTATCAGAAATGAGCGTCGTGTAGAATTTGCTATGGAAGGTTTAAGAATCTTTGATATTAGAAGATGGAAAATTGCTGAAGACGTTTTAAACGGATATGCACACGGAGCCAAATTTGGTATCTCATCTATAGACAATGGTTACTTAAGAGTAAATCTTAGAACTTTTGACCCTGAAAAGCATTATTTATGGCCAATACCAAGAGATGAGCGTTTGATTAACACAAACTTATCTCAAAATCCTAACTGGTAAAACTAACTAACCTAATAAATAAAAACATGAAAAATATATATTCAAAATTAGTATTAATACTATGCGCAGTATTTCTTGTAAGCTGTGATAATGACGAAATGAGTCATACCAATGTAAGTGCAGTAAATGCTCTTTATTCTCCTGCCAATAATAAGTTTTTTGATCTTAACGCACAGAGTTCTGCCGTTTTTGAATGGGAAGCAGCTAAAGCAGAAGACAACGGAGTAGTACTTTATGACGTTGTGTTTGATAAAGAAAACGGAGATTTCTCTAAGCCGGTGTATGTAATGCCTTCTGATGGTGCCGGATTTCAAAAAACGTTAACACTTCCTTTTTCAGAGCTGAACAAAATTGCAACATTAGCTGGCATACCAGCTGAAACTGTTGGAAAATTAAAATGGACTGTTCATTCATCTAAAGGTATTAACGTTCAAAAATCAGCAGTTTCTAATACTATCGAAATTTTAACAGCAAGTGGTTTCCCAACTCCGGACCAATTGTTTATTACAGGAACAGGTTCAGAAAAAGGAACAACTGTTGCAGATGCTCAGGCTTTCAAAAAAATCGGTACAACAAAATTTGAAATTTACACTAAGTTGAGTGCAGGTACGTACAAATTCATTACAACAAAAAATGGTACTCCTGAAGTTTTTTATATTAATGGCGGTAAATTAAAACAAGATGGTGAAACAACTTACACAGGAGATGCTAAAGTATACAGAATTGTAATTGACTTTAGTGCCGGATCAACAACCATGACAGAAATTACAAAAGTTGAGTTTTGGTATCCTGTATATCAACAATTTCCTTTTGAATACACATACACAGGCGGAGGTATCTGGAAAGCAACTAATAAGCCTATTTCATTTCAGGGCTCTTGGGTTGATGAGCGTTATAAATTTAGATTTACGGTGGTGAACGGTACAACTACATCTTTTGAGTGGTTTGGAAGTGTTAACAAAGATAATGGCAGCAGACCAACTGATGCTACTCCAGCATCATTTTGGTATATGGTTCCTGCAGACGGCAGTGATTGGGATTACACTTTCAAGTTTAAATCTGAAATTGACGGCAAAAATGTAAATTCTGAAATCAACTTTAGTGCAGCTGCAACAGCATACACACACAGTTTTACAATCCTATAAATAACCCATGACGTCTCTCGAAGATGTTTTTTGAGAGACGTCATTATTAAAATGAAATATATTATGAAAAAATTATTTTCAACACGTTATACAATCATGTTACTTTCTGTAATAGGATTAGGGTTATTGACGGTTTCATGTGATGATGATCCGATTCCGTTGCGTGATCCAAATGCTGAGGCTGGTCCTGAATTAAAATATACATGGGCACAAACGGCAGACTCTCTACAGCTTTCAACTTATAATAATTATTTAGGTTCAAACGGTACATTTGTACAGAACAATGCCGGAAACGGTACATTTAACTACTGGCCAAATGCACATGTTCTTGACGTTTTGGTAGATGGTTATTTAAGGACCGGAGATGATAATTACAAAACCAAAATGAAAGCATTGTTACAGGGAATCAAAGTTAAAAACGGAAATACCTACAATAACGTTTTTAATGATGATATGCTTTGGTTAGCCAATTCATCCCTTCGTGCTTACAGTGCCACAAACGATCAGGAATACAAAGATGTTGCTGACTATTTATGGGAACGAATCAAACTGAGCTGGAGTGATAATGTTTTTGGAGGTGGAATTACCTGGAAACAGGATACACCAAAACAAAAAAATGCAGTATCAAACGCGCCTGCTGCCATTCTTGCCCTAAGACTTTATGAAATTGATAATGATCCGGACGATTTGGTTTGGGCTAAGAAAATTTATGCATGGCAAAAAGCAAATCTTGTAGACCCTGTTTCGGGAGCAGTTTGGGATAATATTTCAGAAGTAAACGGGACAGTGGTTACCAACAAAGACTGGGTTTTTACTTATAATATGGGAACCTGGATTGGTGCCGGTTTAAGATTATACAAAGCGACCAATGAGCAAGGTTATCTTGATGATGCAGTAAAATCAGGAAGAACAGTTCTAACAAGTCCAAAATTAGTTTCTGAAGGTCTTCTTAGAGATGAAGGACAAGGCGACGGAGGATTGTTTAAAGGTATTCTGGTACGTTATTTTACAGAACTAGCCCAACATCCAACAATCAATGCCACAGATAAAGAGAAGTTTACAGATTTTCTGGAATTTAATGCACAGTCATTCTACAGAAAAGGAATATTGAGACCAACAATGCTTTCAGGAAATAACTGGAAAGTTGCTCCTGCAGCTGGTGCAAGTGTAGATCTTACTACGCAATTGAGCGGAGTTATGTTAATAGAAGCAGCTGCAAAGCTGGATAAAGACGGATTTTTTGATTAATTAATAAGTAGTTTGTTTAGTAATTTTTGTAATGCCTGGAGGAGAATAAAATCCTTCAGGTATTATACTATTTATTTGATACTATTTAGCATAGGAATAAATTACGAAGCCATGCAAAAGAACAATTCCGGAATTTCAAAAACATTAAAATGAAGAATAAAATCACAATACTTTTTCTTTTTGCATGCCTCACATCCATTGCCCAGTGGAAGCCTCAGGGAGATAAAATAAAAACAAAATGGGCTGAACAGGTTGATCCCAGTCATGTACTGCCCGAATATCCACGGCCTATCATGGAAAGGGAGCAATGGAAAAATCTAAATGGTTTATGGAACTACGCCATACAACCCGCAGGCCAAACAGCGCCAAAAGGCTATGACGGAAAAATACTCGTTCCTTTTGCTGTTGAATCAAGTCTTTCGGGAGTAATGAAAAAAGTAGGATCAGAAAACGAACTGTGGTACGAAACTAATTTTACAATTGACAGTAACTGGAAAAACAAAGATGTTTTATTGCATTTTGGTGCCGTAGACTGGAAAACTGAAGTTTGGATCAATAATATAAAAATTGGAACACATACCGGCGGATACGCACCTTTTAGCTTTAATATAACACCTTTCTTAAACGGTAAATCCCAAAAACTGGTTGTAAAAGTTTGGGACCCGACAAATGACGGAACGCAGCCAAGAGGAAAACAGGTAAAAAATCCCGAAAGCATCTGGTATACACCAGTATCGGGAATCTGGCAGACAGTATGGCTGGAACCGGTAAGCAAAAAACATATTGTTAATCTGAGAACAACACCGGATATTGATCGCAATGCAATTAATATTGCTGCAGAAGTAGAAGGAAGCCTTCCGGGAGATATTGTTGAGGTCACGGTATTTGACAACAAAAAAGCAATTGCAACAGAAAAAGCAGTAGCAGGCCAGCCACTGGATATCATACTTAGCAGTCCAAAATTATGGTCGCCGGATTCTCCTTTTTTATATGATATAAAAGTAAAGCTTATTAGTGGAGGCAAAATAACAGACGAAGTAAAAAGTTACTTCGCCATGCGAAAAATATCTTCAAAAAGAGATAACGACGGTATAGTGAGAATTCAGCTGAATAATAAAGATTGTTTTCAGTTCGGACCACTTGACCAGGGATGGTGGCCAGACGGATTATATACCGCACCAACAGACGAAGCTTTGCAATATGATCTTGTAAAAACAAAAGAATTAGGTTTTAACATGATCAGGAAACACGTAAAAGTAGAACCGGCCAGATGGTATACACATTGCGATAAAATGGGAATTCTGGTTTGGCAGGATATGCCAAACGGAGACGACGGACCAATTTGGCAAATGCACAAATACTTTGAAGGAACAGAATTAAAAAGAACCGCACAATCTGAAGAAACGTACAAAAAAGAATGGAGAGAAATCATGGATTATTTGTACTCCTATCCAAGTATTGTAGTCTGGGTTCCGTTTAATGAAGCCTGGGGACAATTTAAAACAGTTGAAATCACCGAATGGACAAAAAATCACGATCCAAGCCGATTGGTTAATTCATCAAGCGGAGGGAATCATTTCCAAACGGGAGATATGCTAGACATCCACCATTATCCTGAACCTAACATGAAATTGTATGATGCGCGAAGAATTACCGTTTTGGGAGAATATGGCGGAATTGGTATGCCAGTAACCGGACATTTATGGCAGACAGATAAAAACTGGGGATACACACAATTCAAGAATAATGACGAAACAACTGCAAAATATATTGAATATGCAGAACAGTTAAAAAAACTCTCCAAAACAGGTTTCTCTGCAGCAGTATATACCCAGACTACAGATGTCGAAGGAGAAGTAAATGGTTTTATGACTTACGACCGTAAAGTAGATAAAATGAATTTTTCTGAAGTCAGTAAAGCAAATAAAGAAGTAATTAACGCTATTAATAATTAGGTTTTGATAAAAACAAAAAACAATATTATTTTTTGGTTATTGGCATTTTTTGCTTCTGCTGCTGTCAATTCGCAAAACACACAAGTAATAACCCCTCAGGAACCTGTTGACTGGGTAAATCCTCTGGTGGGAACAGATTCTGATTATGGAATCTCAAACGGAAATACATATCCGGCTATAGCAATGCCATGGGGAATGAATTTCTGGACTCCACAAACAGCCGGTATGGGTGATGGCTGGGTGTACACCTATAAATCAACCAGGATTAAAGGCTTCAAACAAACGCACCAGCCATCTCCGTGGATGAATGATTACGGACAATTTTCAATCATGCCCGTGACCGGTGCGCTAAAGTTTAAGGAAGAAGAAAGACAAAGCTGGTTTTCTCACAAGGCAGAAAAGGTGACACCTTATTACTACAGCGTTTATTTGGCTGACTATGATGTTACAACCGAAATTACGCCAACAGAAAGAGCAGCCAGATTTAGATTTACTTTTCCTGAAACAGAGAATGCCTACATAGTTGTCGATGCTTTTGATAAAGGATCTTATGTAAAAATAATTCCGTCAGAAAGGAAAATTATCGGTTATACCACCAAAAACAGCGGTGGAGTTCCTCAAAATTTCAAAAACTATTTTGTAATTGTTTTTGATAAAGATTTTCAGGTACATGCTACTTTCAATGGTGATATTTTAGGAAATGCCCTGGAAATGCAGGCAGATCATGCAGGCGCAGTCATCGGTTTTAAAACAAAAACAGGAGAAAAAGTCAACGCACAGGTTGCTTCGTCTTTTATAAGCTATGAACAAGCAGAAAGAAATCTGAAAGAAATTGGAAATGACAATTTTGATGAGCTTAAAGAAAAAGGAAGAGAAATCTGGAACAAAGAACTTAGTAAAATAAAAGTAGAAGGCGGAACTCCCGATCAAATGGGAACATTTTATTCCTGTTTGTACCGATCACTTCTTTTTCCGAGAAAGTTTTATGAATTCGATAAAAATAAAAAGCCAGTTCATTACAGTCCGTATAACGGAAAAGTACTAAAAGGGTATATGTTTGTTGACACAGGTTTCTGGGATACTTTTAGAGCCTTATATCCTTTTCTCAATTTAATGTACCCGGAATTAAACACCCAGATGCAGGAAGGACTTTCGAACGCATATAACGAAAGCGGATGGCTGCCGGAATGGTCAAGCCCCGGATTACGTGATATTATGGTTGGAAATAATTCGGCCTCAATAGTTTCTGAAGCATATTTAAAAAGCGGAAAAGTAAAAGAATACGACATCGAAAATTTATACAAAGCCGTAATTCATGGTGCAAATAATGCCGGACCACTCAAAGCTGTGGGCCGTGCAGGAGTTGATTCTTATAATACGCTCGGGTATGTTCCTCACGATGTAATAAACGAAAGTGCTGCCCGAACACTGGAATACGCATATGATGATTTTGCCATCTATCAATTAGCAAAAGCCTTGAATAAGCCACAATCTGAAATTGATTTATATAAAAAGAGAAGTTTGAACTACAAAAACCTTTTTGACCCCAAATATAATTTAATGCACCCTAAGAATGTGGACGGAAAATTTATGGAACCTTTTGATCCTTTTCAATGGTTTAACGGATTTACCGAAGGAAACAGCTGGCATTATTCGTGGTCAGTATTTCACGACGTTCAAGGCCTAATTGATTTAATGGGAGGAAACAAAACCTTTGTTTCGCAATTAGACAAAGTCTTTTCATCACCTCCAATTTTTGCTACCTCCAATTTTACTGGTGGGGTCATACACGAAATGAGAGAAATGCAAATTGCCAATATGGGACAATATGCACACGGAAACCAGCCAATTCAGCACATGATTTATCTTTACAATTATGCAGGAGAACCCTGGAAAGCACAATATTGGGTACGCGAAACTATGAACAGAATGTATCACGCAACCCCCGACGGCTATTGTGGCGATGAAGATAACGGACAGACATCGGCCTGGTACGTTTTTTCTTCCTTAGGTTTTTACCCGGTTACACCAGCCTCAGATCAATATGTTATCGGAGCGCCATTGTTTAAGAAAGCAACCATTCAGCTAGAAAATGGAAAAACGATAGAAATCAAAGCCGACGAAAACAGCGATCAGAACAGGTACATCAAAGAATTAAAATTTAATGGAGAAAACCATACCAAAAACTGGATCAGCCACTCTGAATTAATGAACGGCGCAACACTGGAATTTGATATGTCATCATCACCCAATCTCAAAAGAGGTATTCATAAAGAAGATGTACCATACTCATTAACAAACGAATAAAAAAAAAGGTTTACCTTACTTATAAAAATATACAATAATGGAAAGAAGAAAATTTATACAGAATACAGCTTTATTTGGCACATTAGCGCTGATCAATCCGATGGATATAATAGCCGGAACTAAGATGGTAAAAGATTTTCCAATCGTAAGAGTACCAAAAGACAAAAGGAATTTTGAAAGCGAATTTATAGAAAAAACAATCGCAGAATTTCAAAAGAACGTAAAAGACAAAGAACTCGGATGGTTATTCAACAACTGTTTTCCAAATACACTGGACACAACAGTAACCTATTCTCAAAAAAATGGCAGACCGGATACTTACGTAATCACCGGAGATATCGATGCCATGTGGCTTCGTGATAGTTCTGCACAGGTTTGGCCGTATATGGCTTTTGCCGGTAAAGATTTAAAACTAAAAAACCTGATTGCGGGAGTCATCAACAGGCAGACAGAATATATCCTCAAAGATCCATATGCAAATGCTTTCTATAATGATCCCAACAAAAAAGGAGAATGGACAACCGATCATACCGATATGAAACCCGGAGTTCATGAAAGAAAATACGAAATAGACTCCCTTTGTTACCCAATAAGATTAGCCTATAATTACTGGAAAAACACCAAAGACGTTTCCCCATTTGATGAAAATTGGGTAAAAGCAATCCAAACAACACTTCAGGTATTTAAAGATCAACAGCAAAAAAATGGCAAAAACCCATATACATTTCAGAGAACAACGCAATTTGCGACAGATACAAGACCTCTAAAAGGTTACGGATATCCGGTTAAACCAGTTGGTTTAGTATGCTCAGCATTTAGACCAAGTGACGATGCAACCGTTTTTTCTTTTTTAATACCATCAAACTTCTTTATTGTTTCCAGTATGAAACAGGCTGCAGAAATGCTGGAAACTATTAAAAAAGATACCGCTACAGCCAAAGAGTTAAGAGCATTGGCAGCCGAAGTAGAGCAGGCAATTAAAGATTACGGGATAGTAAATCATCCTAAATACGGAAATATTTATGCCTTTGAAGTAGATGGTTTTGGAGGCCACTTAATGATGGATGATTCTAATGTGCCAAGTTTATTAAGCCTTCCTTATTTAGATGCCATTGATATAAATGACCCGACATATCAAAACACCAGAAAATTTGTATTGTCAGAAGATAATCCATTTTTCTTTAAAGGAAAAGTAGCAGAAGGAATCGGAGGCCCGCACGTTGGCATGGACATGATTTGGCCAATGTCTTTGGTTATGAGAGCCTATACAACATCAGATCCAAATGAAATAAAAAATTGTATCAAAATGCTAAAAGCATCACACGGCGATACAGGATTTATGCACGAATCATTTCACAAAGACGACGCTAAAAATTTCACCAGATCATGGTTTGCATGGACCAATACATTGTTTGGAGAATTATTGTGGGATACCTACCAGAAGAATCCAAAATTGCTGGAACTATAACTGTTTAACGAATTTTAAGTTTTTTATAAAATGAAAAAAATTAACAAGAATATCGTTCTTGCAGCCCTTTCTATGTCAATTTTTGGCTTCAATGCGGCAGCACAAAAATCAGGTGGAGACCTTTCAAAAGGAAAATACACAGCCTTGGTAAATCCCTTTATCGGAACAGCACCGCTGCTCGACACCAAAATAATAGGATACACGCCACCGGCAGACATGCGCGTTTGGGCAGGACTGGTTTTTCCAGGTTCATCAGTACCCAACGCAATGGTACAATTAAGTCCCATGACCAAATACAGATCCGGAGCCGGATATGAATATGAAGACAAAGAAATCTTAGGATTTACGCATACCAACAAAGGGCACTGGAACCTTTGCCATATTCCGCTTTTACCAGTATCAGACGGAGCAGCCTACCCATACAAATCATCCTTTAGCCACGATCAGGAAAAAGCAAGTCCTGCGTATTATGAAGTATATTTAAAAGACTATGAAGTACAGGTAAAATTAACTTCAACCCTGCGTTGCGGCGTACACGAATATACTTTTAAAAACAACAAAGCAAGAAAAGTCCTTTTTGATCTGGGCAGAGCGAACAATCGTGTAGACGACTGGCAAATAAAACTGGAAGGATCTAATGCAGTTAGCGGATTTCAGAGAACCGGAGGCGAAAAAATATACTTTTATGTGACTTTGAGCAGTCCAATCGAAAAACTGGATACCAAAGACATGGCCAAAAGCGGTGGTTATACTTTGGTAAACATCAAAGACGGAGACACAAAACCCGTAACCGTTAAGATCGCATTATCTTTTGTAAGCGTAGAAAATGCCAAAGAAAACCTGAAAGTTGAGGTAGGAGACAAAAACCTGACAAAGGTTTTTGAGGAAGGAAGCACAAAATGGGAAAACATGCTTTCTAAAATTCAGGTAAAAGGCGGAAACGAACAGCAAAATGTAATGTTCTACAGCATGCTGTACAGATCATTTTTATGGCCAGCATTAAGAAGTGACGTAAACGGACAATTTACAGATGAAGCCGGAAAAGTGCGCAAAGAAAATTACCATTATTATACACTTCCTTCTTTATGGGATGATTACAGAAACAAACTGGTTTTGTTAAGTATTTTTTCACCGGAAGTTACCAGTGACGTTATCAGTTCTATTATCAACGAAGGAGAAATTAAAGGTTTTATCCCAACATTTTTTCACGGAGATCACGCAGCCTCTTTTATTGCAGGCTCTTATATGAGAGGGATTAGAAATTATGATGTTAAAAAAGCCTATGGGTTATTACTAAACAACGCTTATAAAGAAGGCGGAACAAGACCTCATATTGCCGAGTATATTGCAAAAGGATATGTTCCTGAACAAGACATAAAAAATCCGGTAGTAGAAACCAAAGCCAATGCAGGCGTTACCAAAACTTTGGAATACGCTTATGACGATCATGCACTTGCCTTACTGGCCAAAGAATTGAATGATACGGAACATTATAACGATTTGGTAAAACGATCAAAAAATTATGCAAACGTTTTTGACAAGGAATCTGCTTTTATGAGAGGAAGACTTGCAGACGGTAAATGGGTAACTCCTTTTAATCCCGAATTTCCTTATTACGAATACATGTACAGAGAAGCAAATGCCTGGCAGCTTTCTTTTTTTGTACCGCATGATATGCCGGGATTAGTAAAACTTTATGGGGGAGACAAGCCTTTTGAAGACAAACTCGATGAGTTTTTTACAAAACCGTGGAATCCGAATTACATTGCGTGGAATATCTCTGGTTTTATCGGTCAGTATTGCCACGGAAATCAGCCGGATCATGAAGCACCTTTTTCGTATTATTTTATAAATAAACCTGAGAAATCGCAAAAAAGAATCGACGAAATTCTGGAAACCATGTACGGAATTGGCCCTGAAAAACTGGCAATGAGCGGTATGGATGACGCAGGCGAAATGTCTTCCTGGTATGTTTTTGGCGCACTGGGACTCTATCCACTATCACCGGCCGATCCGGAATATATTGTAACGGTGCCTATTTTTAAAGAAGTTGTATGGACAACTCCGGCCGGAAAAAAAGTAACAATCAAAAATCCGAATGGGAAAAGAGATTTGGAAACCATAAAAGTAAATGGTGCTAAAATTGACGGCTATTATATTTCGCACGATTTGTTTAAAAATGGCGGTGATATACAAGTTATAACAAAATAAGCTGTATTGTATAATTTAGATAACGTCCCGTTTTGGGACGTTATTCTTATAAAAACAATTTTAAATGAAAACGATTAGATTACTGACCTGCCTTTTTTTTGTTTTTGGATTGTTTAAAAGCTATTCTCAGCAAAAGTTTGAAGTAATTTCACCAAACGGAGAAATAAAAGCTTCCATTTCATTAAATGATAAAATCTATTATTCCGTCAGTATTAATAATGAAATACTGGCATCAGGAAATCATTTGGCATTAATACTTCAGAATGAAACTTTAGGAGCAAATCCAAAATTAGCAGGAAGTAAAACAGGAAAAATAAATGAAATAATAAAACCTGCGCTTCCGCTAAAATACGCATCAGTTGCTAATACTTATAATTATTTAGTATTAAATTTTAAAGGCGGATATTCAGTAGAATTCCGTGCTTTTGATGATGGAATTGCTTATCGCTTTATAACAGCAAAAAAAGGAGAAATCGAAATCCTGAATGAAGATTTTTCGGTTAATTTTCCAGAAGATTACATACTTCATTTGCAACAGCCCGGATGTTTTAAAACCTCTTACGAAGAGCCCTATTCGCAAACTTCTGTCAAAGACTGGAAACCTTCTGATAAAATGTCGACACTTCCGGTTTTGGCCGATTCAAAAAAACAATACAAAATATTGATTAGCGAATCTGATCTTTCTGATTATCCGTGCCTGTTTTTAAAAAGAACAGAAAACGGAATTGGGGCTGTTTTTCCAAAAGTGCCACTGGATTTTGGCCCCGACGGAGACCGAAGCCTCAAAATCCTAAAAGAAGCAAATTATATTGCAAAAACAGCAGGAACAAGAAGTTTTCCATGGCGCTATTTTGTGATTACCAAAAATGACAAACAGCTTATAGAGAACACAATGACCCTGAAGCTTGCACCAAAAAGCGAACTAAAAGATGTTTCGTGGATAAAACCCGGGCAAGCCAGCTGGGAGTGGTGGAACGGCGCAACACCTTATGGGCCCGATGTCAATTTTCTATCAGGCTATAATCTGGATACTTATAAATATTATATTGATTTTGCTTCCAAATTTGGAATCAAATACATTATTATGGATGAAGGCTGGGCAAACTCAACAACAGATCCGTATTCGCCAAATCCAAATGTAGATGTTCATGAACTGATTCGTTACGGCAAAGAAAAAAATGTTGGCATTGTATTATGGCTTACATGGCTTACCGTGGATAAAAATATGGCGCTTTTTAAAACCTTTAAAGAATGGGGAATCGCCGGTGTCAAAATTGACTTTATGGACCGAAGCGATCAGGTGATGGTCAACTATTATGAAAAAGTGGCAAAAGAAGCAGCCCAACATCACATATTTGTAGATTTTCATGGTGCCTTTAAACCGGCAGGCCTGGAATACAAATATCCAAACCTGTTATCTTACGAAGGAGTAAGAGGAATGGAACAAATGGATGGCTGCAGGCCTGATAATAGTTTGTACCTTCCTTTTATGCGAAACGCTGTTGGCCCAATGGATTATACTCCGGGCGCTATGATTAGCATGCAGCCGGAAGCCTATCGTTCAGAAAGACCTAATTCTGCAAGTATCGGTACCAGAGCCTATCAGCTTGCTTTGTTTGTGGTTTTTGAAAGCAGTTTACAAATGCTGGCAGACAATCCAACCCTTTATTACAGAGAAAAAGAGTGTACCGATTTTATCACTTCTGTCCCGACAACCTGGGATGAAACCAAAGCACTGGAAGCCCAAGCAGGGCAATATGTAATCGTGGCCAAAAGAAAAGGAAATAAATGGTTTATTGGCGGAATTGTAAACGGATCAGAAAAAGAAAGATTGTTTGATGTAAAACTAGATTTCTTAAAGGCAAAAAAATACAAAATAACATCTTTTGAAGACGGTATCAATGCAGGAAATCAGGCTATGGATTACAGGAAAAAAACAGCTGAGGTGAGCAATACCGACAGCGTAAAAATCAAAATGGTTAAAAATGGCGGCTGGGCTGCTGTATTGGAAGAAATCTAAAAAATGATGATAAAGCAGAATCAAAAAAAGAGTAAAATAATATATCTGTTTTTCCTTTTTGTGCTCGTGAATTTAGCAGGATATTCGCAAATCCCTGTAAATCTCAAGTGCGAAAATCTTGTTAACCCATTAGGAATAGATGTATTGCAGCCAAGGCTTTCCTGGCAGCTAAGCGGCAGCGGAAAAGAAGTAATGCAAACAGCATATCAAATAGAAGTTGCAACTGATTCGATTGCTTTGACAAAGGGAAAAGGATCGGTTTGGAAGACCGAAAAGATACTGTCAGAAGCTGTTTTAATTTCTTATAATGGAGTATCTCTTCAGCCTTTTACCACTTATTTCTGGCGGGTAAAAGTATGGAGCAGCAAAAACAAAATTGAAATTTCAAAAATAGCGCGTTTTGAAACCGCCATGTTACAAGCTAATGACTGGAAAGGCAACTGGATATCAGACTCTCATGATATGAATTACAAACCGGCACCTTATTTCAGAAAAGAAATTACAGCTTCAAAAACTATAAAAATAGCTCGTGCCTATATTACGGCAGGCGGATTGTATGAATTTTATGTTAATGGAAAAAAAGCAGGAAACCGAATGCTGGACCCGATGTTTACAAAATTTGACAGTCGAAATTTGTATGCAACTCTGGACATTACATCGTATTTACAAACAGGAAAAAATGCTTTTGGTATTTTATTAGGAAATGGCTGGTACAACCATCAATCTACCGCAGTATGGAAGTTTGATAAAGCAATCTGGAGAAATCGCCCACGTTGTCTTGTAAACATTAGAATTACCTATTCTGATAACACAACCGAAACGATTGTTACGGATGAAACATGGAAAACTGCGGATAGTCCGGTAATTTTTAACAGCATATATACAGGCGAGCATTACGATGCCCGTAAGCAAATTAATAACTGGAACAAAGAGGATTTTGATGATAGTAATTGGAAAAAAGCAATACTTGTAAAAGCGCCGTCATCAAAACTGGTGTCACAACAATTGCATCCTGTTCGAATTACAGCTCAGTTAAAACCGAGTAAGATTAACAGGATTAACGGTACTTTGACTGTATTTACATTCCCGAAAAATATTGCAGGAACAGTGCGTTTTTCAATAAAAAATGCATCTCCGGGAACAATTTTTAGAATAAAACACGCAGAACGTTTATATACAAACGGCAGGGCTGATCTTTCTAATATCGATTTGCATTATCGGCCTACGGACAATACAGACCCTTTTCAGACTGATATTTTTATTGTCAAAGGAAATGAGAATGAAAGTTTTTCTCCAAAATTTAATTACAAGGGATTTCAATTTGTAGAAATAACATCCAGCCGGCCTTTTAAGCTGGAGGACAATTGTCTTGTAGCTCTGGAACTTCACAGTGACGTTCCCGCAGTAGGAAAAATTAAAACCTCTAATAAAGTTTTTAATAAAATATGGGAAGCAACAAACAGCAGCTATCTGGCTAACTTATTTGGATATCCAACCGATTGTCCGCAACGCGAAAAGAACGGATGGACAGGCGACGCACATACAAATGTAGAAACAGGATTATATAATTTTGACGGTATTACGATCTACGAAAAATGGCTCGCTGATCATCAGGACGAACAACAGCCAGATGGCGGAATTTCTAATATTGTTCCAAATCCCGGAGCATTTGGATATGAATTTGCCACGGGTCCCGACTGGACGAGTTCAATTGCTATTATTCCCTGGAAAATATACGAGTTTTATGGCGATGCCAGTTTGCTGAATAAAACGTATCCCAATATAAAAAAATATGTAGATCTGATTGATCAAAAATATCCAACAGGTATTACAGATTGGGGATTAGGTGACTGGGTTCCGGTTAAAAGTGTGAGTTCTAAGCCACTTACTTCTACAATGTATTATTATACAGATGTGCTGATTTTAGCAAAAACTGCAAAACTATTAGGAAAAACAAGCGATGCCGAATACTATTTTAAACTAGCCGAAAAAATTAAAAAGATATTCAATGAGCAGTTTTTCAATACATCAACTTATTTGTATTGCAGCGGTACACAAACAGAGCTTGCCGGCCCATTGTATTGGGGATTGGTTCCGGAAGAGTTTAAACAAAAAGTAGCAGATAATTTGTATAAAAAAGTTCAGGAAACCAATTTTCATCTTGATGTTGGTTTGTTAGGTACAAAAGCTTTGCTGAATGCATTAAGTGAAAATGGTTATGCCGATGCTGCTTATAAAATTGCCTCGCAGGAAGATTTTCCGTCTTGGGGATATTGGATAAAAAACGGAGCGACCACTTTGTATGAAAACTGGCCCCTGAATGTTGAAAAAAATGATGCTTCGCTAAACCATATTATGTTCGGCGAAATAAGTGCCTGGATGTATAAAGGATTGGGAGGTATTTTTCCTGACGAAAACTCGCCTGGTTTTAAGCATATTATATTAAAACCAAATTTCGTCAAAGGACTTGACTTTTTTGAATCAGAGCATATATCTCCTTACGGGAAAATTGTATCGAACTGGGAACGAAAAAACAAAAAAATAAACTATAAAGTGATTGTTCCGCCAAATTCTTACGCCAGTTTCTATTTAGAAAAAAACAGCATTTTCACTTGCGATTCAGGAGATATTAGTAGTATTAATGAAGGTTTATATCAAGTGATACAGCTTAAGGCAGGTTCATACACATTTAAAATTACTCAATAATTAGTAGACATTTTGCCTCAAATAATACATTGTCAAAATTAAAATTTTAAAAGAAATTTAAAGATAGAGATATTATGAATAAAATACTATTGTGGTCGATTACCGCAGCATTGGCCGGCTTTTTATTTGGTTTTGATACTGTGGTTATTTCAGGTGCAGATACCAAACTTCAGGAACTCTGGCATACATCAGATTTTTTTCACGGTGCAGTAGTTATGGCTATGGCGCTTTGGGGAACAGTTGCAGGAGCCATTTTTGGAGGAATTCCGACCAATAAACTGGGAAGAAAGAAAACATTGATCTGGATAGGAGTTTTATTTCTGGTATCAGCCTTAGGATCAGCATTTGCAAATGATCCCTATACATTTGCATTTTTTCGTTTTCTGGGCGGGTTAGGTATTGGGGCGTCTACAATTGCTGCTCCTGCTTATGTATCAGAGATTGCTCCGGCAAACGATCGCGGCAGACTGGTTTCCTTGTATCAGTTTAATATTGTCTTAGGAATTTTAATGGCTTTCTTATCAAACTATTTATTAAGGGATGCCGGCGAAAATGCCTGGCGATGGATGATCGGAATAATGGCTTTTCCTGCCTTTTTTTATACCGTTATTGTTTTTACCATTCCCGAAAGTCCAAGATGGTTACTCTCTAAATCACGAATTGACGAAGCAAAAATGATTCTCTTAAAAATTGACCCGGCTGTAAATATTCAGGATTTGATGCACGAGCTTCATATTGGTGAAAACGAAAATGAAAAACAAAAACAAGAAACCATATTTTTAAAGAAATACAGGTTTCCATTACTATTGGCATTTCTTATTGCATTATTTAACCAGTTTTCAGGAATCAATGCCTTTTTATATTATGCTCCAAGGATTTTTGCAGAAGCAGGTTTAGGAGAAAGTGCTGCCTTAATGAGCAGCGTAGGCATTGGCCTTATCAATTTGTTATTTACGCTTTTTGGAGTTTTTCTTATAGATAAACTCGGCAGAAGAGTGCTAATGCTTATTGGCTCTGTTGGTTACATTATTTCTTTGGGATTAGTATCTGTGGCCTTCTTTCTAAAATGGGAGGGAATGCAGGTACCGATTTTTTTATTCTTATTTATTGCTTCGCATGCCATTGGGCAAGGAGCTGTAATATGGGTTTTTATATCAGAAATTTTCCCAAATCACTTACGCGCAAGCGGTCAGGCCTTTGGGTCTTCAGTTCATTGGATTCTTGCGGCAGTTATTCCGTCTATGATTCCGTTTCTGTTTTCTACAATCGGAGCAGGAACCGTCTTTCTGATTTTTGCCGTCATGATGGTTTTCCAGTTGCTGTTTGTCATTTTTATGATGCCCGAAACCAAAGGAAAAACCTTAGAAGAACTGCAGAAATCAATTTTAAAATAGTAAAGAATCAGAAATATTTTAATCTCAAAAAGCCTGTAAGCAATAGTTTACAGGCTTTTTTATAAGAAATGAAATTATGAGGAAAGCGCAAAAGAATTATTATAAGACTTTGTGTTTTTTTCTATCTTTAACCTTCTCTGCAATTTAGATTCTTGCATGAATTAAAAACCTGAAAGACAAACAAAGGTTTACTAATCTAATTAAGATCAAAATAATAATTATGAAAGCATTAGTTATTGGAGCAACAGGATCGACAGGAGAATTTTTGGTTGACAAACTTCTGGAAAATCACGATTATACAAATGTTGTGATTTTTGTACGAAGACCAACAGGAAAACAAAATCCTAAACTTACCGAACACGTTATTGACTTTTTTAAAATTGATAGTTATAAAGATTTGATAGTCGGTGACGTTCTTTTTTCCTGTTTAGGAACAACGCTAAAAGCAGCCGGTTCTCAGGAAAATCAGTTTAAGATCGATTTTGATATTCCCGCAGCGTTTGCCAGAATAGCAAAACAAAACAGCGTTTCTTCCTTTGTTCTTTTATCTTCCTACAATGCCTCAGCGCAAAGCAAAGTTTTCTATTCACAATTAAAAGGAAAATTAGAAGACAAAATTGCCGAACTTCTTTTTGAACAATACATTATTTTCAGGCCAGGGCTTCTTTTAAGAGAAGGTTCAGATCGTCTGGGCGAAAAGATTATGGTAAAAGTGCTAAAAGCATTCAATTCTATAGGTTTATTCAGGAAATTTAAGCCATTGCCAACTGATCTTCTGGCAGAAAAATTAGCAAAAGCACCAAAAATAGCGCCTAACGGAACTTCAATAATTGAACTTGATGAAGTATTTTATTTTGGTAAATCAGTTTAAGTGAAGATATAAGTTTAAAATTCTATATTCGCATCTGTGAAAAGTTGAAATTTTTCTCTTAAAAAAGAGTGTACTAATAAAAGCCCTGTCAATGAACCTAAAAACTATCCTCGTTTTACTTTTTATTACAAATGTAATAGTTGCGCAAAAAAAACTAGTTGAAGAAAAAACGCATTATAACGGACTCCGAACCGGGTATGTAAACGAAGCAGGGTTGAAAATTGGCAAGTGGGAAACATATACCAGTAAAGGAAATCTTGTCAAAGAAGAGAATTACAAAGAAGGGAAAAAAAACGGGGTAGAAAAAGAATTCTTCAGTAACGGTCAGGTTCATATTTTAAGAAATTATAAAAATGACTTATACGAGGGTACGATGATCGGCTATTTTGAAAACGGTGTTGTAGAATCAAAAGGAGAGTTTAAAAAAAACGGAAGGGTAGGAAAACACGAGCGCTATTATGCTACTGGTGTTCTTTTGTCTACAGAAAAACTGGATGACAAAGGACGAAGAATATCTCTTAGATCCTATTATAAAAACGGACAAGCTTTGGAAGTTTGCGATATTGACAGAAAAGGAAATGGTTTTGGCCAAACTTTTAATAGTGAAGGTGTTGTCATTGAAAGTAACGTGTATGAAAACCATCATGGAGTTTTGCAAAAAAGATTCCATGATACCGGAATTATAAAAGAAGAAGAAATATATGTATATGTAAATGATAATTCGGTCAAATGGGTGCAAAAGAAATATACTGCCTCTGGCCGATTAGCAGAAGAGCGTCAATTACTTCCGCATGATGACGAATACAAGAAAGTTTATGGCGATTCGATAATTGAGCATTTTAAATATGTAAAGGGCAGAGTAGAAGGAAGTTTTGAATCCCATTATTTAAACGGAAAAATTGCCGAACAGGGATATTACAAAAAAGGTTTTAAAAATGGTTTATGGAAATCATTTTATGATGACGGAACTTTGAAGTTTACCGGAAAATATATCTCCGACAACCCTCAGTTAAAAGATAGTACGCACACTTATTTTTATCCCAATGGTAAAATTAAAAAAATTGAATATTATAAGGTTACAGAATCTAAAGCTGTTCGTTCTGTCTGGCAGGATCATCGTATAGGTACGTGGAAAAAATATTATGAAAATGGAAATATTGAGGAAAGCACAGATTATGGAGATGAAGAAGAACGCACACAAAAAAATGGAAAATATCTTTCTTACTACGAAAACGGAAATATAGAAATTGAAGCTTTATATAATGGAGGATGGCTATTTGGGGTTTATAAATCATTTTATGAAAATGGAAATTTAAAGGAATATGTAAGCAACCATTCATTAGGAAGAAAAAATGGTTTGGTTAAAACATATTATGAAAACGGAGTTTTAGAATCTGAAATAATATACGACAGCGGTCAAAAAAACGGAAAAGCAACGGAGTATTTTGAAAATGGAAAAATTAAAAGTTCCGGGCTTTATGACTACGATAATAATGAGGTGGGAATATGGAATTACTATTATGCGCTGAGCAATAAAGTTGCAGAAAAAATTACATTTACTGAAGGCCGAAAAAAAATGGAATATTTTTATGGAACGGGAAAAAGAATGGCTGAAATAATAGAGGATTACGAAAACCCACTTGGGAAGAATGAAAAATTCTTTGATAATGCCGGAAAAGAAGTTTCCATACATAAATTTGCCTCTTTATCCAGCATTGATGAGGTAAAAGATTATAGGTTTTTCTACAGTGATTTTACAGGTGAAACGGATGTATATGTTCAATATGAACAGCTTAATGAAATTAAAGAAACTAAACTAACATTTAGATAATAGCCATTTTAATAAAACCCATATGAGAATAGCAAAAAATATATTCCTGATACTTTGTATATTATTTATATCAAATTTTAAATCATTTGCGCAGGAAATAAAAACAAGAATAGATCAGTCAGTATTTAAAATTAATGACAAAATAAAAGTTACGTACGAATATTATTCTGATGATTTAGAGATTAAACATCTGGAATTATATACTTTTGACGTAACCAGTGGTCCGGGCGTTAAGCATTCTACTACTTATAAAGGCGGACAAAAAACGGATGAACACACAGTTACCTATACCTTCAAAGCAACGAGGTTAGGTAAGCAAAGGCTTCCGCAACTTGTGATGGATGAGAATGGTAAAACTTTAGTATCAGAAGCGGTAGATATTGACGTAGTAGCAGATGGCTTAAACGTAAACGTTGAAGAATCAAAATTTAAGGAATACAAAGCCGGGCATGTTTTTTATATAAGCTTTCCGGGTTATTTAAAAACAAATGCAGGAGATACAAGCCAGTCCTCAATAGTGTATCAAAATGAGGAAAATGAGATTTATGGATTTGTTACCTATCAAAATAAACAATATTTACAGTTAGAAACCGGAAAGGAAATGACTCTTAATGATTTTTTTAAATCAGAATTAAAAAAATATGCAGATGATAAACCACAAGTACAAATTGGAAGTACAAAATCTCAAAAGAAAGCTTCCATAAGTTTTATGGAGACAGAAGTTTCTTTTTTGCAGGCAGAAAGTAATAAAAAAATATATTTTTTCTTTGGCATTGCAGAAACCGATACCACTTTTTATACTGTTTTGTGTCAGGCACCAGAGGATAAAAAAGATAAATACAAACATGATTTCCAACAAATCTTTTACAGTATAAAAGATTAATAAGAATCTTTATAGTAGATATTCAATATATTACAGCGCAAAGTTTACGACTTTGCGCTTTTTTTTTGCTGTTTATTCACTCTCAAATATCAGGATTAACTAATAAATTAGTTAAAATATTAATCAATTAGTTTTGCTACTAATTAATTAGTAGTTATATTTGTTTAAAATATTTTAACAATGATAAAACTAGCGAAAAGAGAAGAACAGATTATGCAGGTATTTTGGGATTTAAACAAAGCCTTTATCAGAGACGTCATTCCATTGCTGCCGGATCCGAAACCACATTACAACAGTGTCGCTACGATAGTCAAGATCTTAAAGGAAAAAGGGTTTCTGGATCATGAAACAACAGGAAACATGCATTGTTTTTTTCCGATAATCAGTAGGGAAGAGTATCAGCAATTTGCATTAAAGGATGTCGTTAGCCAGTATTTTGATAATTCATATCCACGAATGCTTGCTTTTTTTGCAAAAGAACAAAAGCTGACAGAAAACGAACTGGATGAAATTGTAAATATTATTAAAAAAGGAAAAATATGATACCCTATATCTTATACACTGCCCTGATTCTTTCTGCCTGTTTGTTTTTTTATAAACTGCTTTTGCAAAAAGAAACCTTTTTTCACTTAAACAGATTCGTTTTGCTTGGGTGTATGATTGTGGCTTTTACGTTGCCGCTGCTTCCGATACCACAAGAATTATCTTTCAGAAAAGAAAATGCTGTAACCAATACTGTTTCAGCAAAAATACCTGTTCATACAAAACCAACTGCAGAGGTAAAAAAATCAGCACCAGTCCAGGAAGTTTTGGTTGAAGAAACAAAACAAAACTTTAATATCGATATGCTCATGCAGGGAGTGATGTATTTGTATTGGTTTGGAGTCATGATTTTTGCTTTTAACTTTCTCATGCAGGCTGTTATACTCCTATATAGAGCCCGTTCATCATCGGCAATCCAGGATGGGAAATTTCGAATTATCGAAATTAATGGAGACAAAGCGCCGTGTTCCTTTGTGAACAATATTTTTATCAATCCTGAAAAATACGAGTGGGAAACTTACAATCAGATTTTACTGCACGAAAAAATTCATATTGAGCAAAAACACACTGTTGATCTTTTGCTTGCAGAGCTAGTACTCATTTTTCAGTGGTTTAATCCTTTTGCATGGCAATGGCGAAAAGCACTCGAAACCAATCTTGAGTTTTTGACTGATGATAAAATGCTACAGCAAAATACGGTTGAAAAACAAAGTTATCAGTTTAGTCTGCTAAAAGTAGCAGCACCACAATTTCCATTGAGTCTTACAACTAATTATAATCAATCATTAATCAAAAAACGAATCATCATGATGAATTCAAAAAAATCAAATGTACACACCACCTGGAAATATTTTTTCCTGGTGCCTTTATTGGTATTATTTGCCTGCCTTTTTAATCAACCGGCAGCGCAAAGTCAGACATTAAGTTCAAATGACAAATCAGAGAAATCAAATGAACCTAAAGAACAGGCAAACACTCAAAACGGAATGGATACGGAAGGAAGCTGGTTTGCAACAATTGAAGAGAACACGGTAAACATGCAATTTAAAAACGGAGAGAAAAGTAATTCTTCGAGTACTTTTCAGTTGAGTGAATTTAATAATCTGCCAAGAGACAAACAAGGAGAGTTTACCTTAACAAGAGAAGCAGGAACGATGCATTTTACCGGAAAATTTGAAGGAAAAAACGGAATGGGAACTTATAAATTTGTTGCCAACAAAAACTTTAGTAAAGAGCTGGCAGAACAAGGTGTTACCGTAGCAAAAGATATTGATCTTATGGTTTTCTTTATGGTCAATGTAAAAACGTCGTATGTAAAAATGCTTAAGAAAAAAGGCTACAGCGATATTGACAAAGATGATTTGATTCCGTTGGCAGCCTTAGATGTTAATGAGGATTATATCAATTCAATTAAGCAAGCCGGAATAAAAGATTTCGATTTAGAAGATCTGATTCCATTAAAATCATTGAATATTGATGCTGCTTTTATTGAAGAAATACGCAATTCGGGTTATAAAAATGTAACAGCAGATAATCTTATTGCATTAAAATCCCAAAATATCAACGGAAAATATATCAGCGATTTTCGCAATTCATCCAAAGGGAATACTGACAATGATGATGAGGATATTGTAGCATTCAAATCATTGGATATTGACAAAGAATTTGTTGATTCGTTTAAAGAATTAGGATATAATGATTTGTCAAACGGTGATTTAATGGCTTTGAAATCATTAAATATTACGCCAAAATATATTCTTGAATTTGAAAAAACAGGTTACAAAAATATTTCAACAGATAATTTATTTGCTTTAAAATCACTAAACATTACGGGTGACTTAATCAAACAGTACAAAGATCTTGGATTTAATGATCTGGATCTCGAAGATGTAATTGGAGCCAAAGCAATAGGAGCAACACCTGCTTTTGTAAAATCCATGAAAGAAAAAGGGCATAACTTTAAAAACCTTGAAAAATATGTGGAATTAAAAGCAATTGTTGGAATTAATTAAGACAAGTTATTTTAATAAAAAAAGTTGTAAGACTACAATCAGAAGCCCAAACCGAAAGGAATGGGCTTTTTTCATATCTTTTTCTTCAGGCATCTTCCTCGTGGTTCATCACCTTCGTGAAGTACAATTTCTGAATGCAGGAACTGTGCAGCTTCTGCCGAATCTTTTACTTTTGTTGCACTGCGTTCTAGCATTTCTGACTCAAACTCAGTTAAAACACTTTCTCTGATTCCTTTTTTTCTCCATTGAGACGAGGGTTTACATCCTTTCGCAATTCCCCGGGCAAGCGAGAGCGCATCCAAAAGCGCCTGATTTGCTCCCTGTCCTTTAAAAGGACTCATAGGATGAGCTGCATCTCCAATTAAAGTAATTTGTCCTGCTTTTTCTAATAATTCCGGTGTAAGTAATTCCCGGTCATAAACAGGATATCCCGAAATCTGAGTTTCAAGAGTTGCCGCTATAATCTGAGGAATAGGATCGTGCCACTGTGTTCTGAGGCGCGCTTCTTCCTTGAGGGTCAGAGGTCCCTGCGCACTTAGTTCCTTAGCCTCTTTTTCTGTCATTGGAAAACTAAGCTGCCACATCACAGAATCTGAGGTATAAGGCATTATGTAAGATCGTTCATTGCCATTGGCAGTCTGAAAAACAGTAGCCGAATCCAACAAAGAACTATCAATACCTTCGAGAGCACTCAAAGGGCAGATACCCAGTATTACAATACAATCCAAATAGCGCAAAGGCGTGATGTCTTCACCAATTAGCTGTCTGCGTAAAGAACTACGAATACCATCGGCGCCAACCACAAGATCTGCCTTATAGGTTTTTATTTCACCATTGACCTGAAAATTTAGATTAATGCCTTCATTTTCAGATTCTTTATAATCTAACAATTGATGTCCCCATTGTACTGGCTCATGTCCGCCAAGCTGTTTAAGCAGAGCTAAACGCAATGATTGTCGTGCAATATGAATATTGGTACGTTTTGGAGACTTTTTAGCATCAGGAGAAATCCATTTTCTAATTCCCCATTCTCCAATCACTTTTCCTTCTGTCGTGTGAACTAAATGTCTTGTTGAAACCACTCCATCTTCTAATGAAAAAATGCCCAGTCCCTCAATCGCTTTACTGGCTTGTTGCAGCGTAAGTCCGTAACCCTGGGCGCGGGCATCAAAATTATTATCACGTTCAAATAAAGTAAAAGGAATTCCGCGGTGCAGGCAAGCCACAGCCAGCGCCACACCACCAATGCCGCCGCCAACAATAGCAACATGCGGATAATTTTCGTTATCTGCAACAGGAGCATTTGCAGAAGGTATTAGTCCGGATCCCGAACAGTCCAGACAGGAATATTGATGAGCCTTAGGACGAATCGGAGTCACCCCGTCGCCATTATTTTTTTCAAATAGATCGAGTGCAATCTGGTATTGGAGCCGTACTTTCTTGCTGAGCCTTTGGCTTCTTTTTCCACGTCCCTGGCATTTCAGGCAAATAGTCCAGTTAAGTTCTCCATTTTGACCATTTTTCATTCTTCTTTGCTTAACTTAATATTGCTAAATTGTGGGTAAGTCATTTATTGTATTTAGATTCTACCACGGCGCAAAATTAAGTAATTAGAGGTTTCCTAATTATATTTATTAGTAAAATATATTTTAAGGATGTAGAAGCCTGATTTTTTTTGAAATAATTAATTATTAAACCCTTCTGGGATCTCCTTGTAAGTAGGTATTGCTAAATTTGAAATACTCATTTGAAGTTTTTTCACCGGCTTTTCCATCTACCCTTAGTACACTTCCTGCTTTATTAAGCAGGATTTGCAATTCCTTAGCTTCATTGGTAATTGTTCCCGTGTAGTATTTTGTTTTATTACCCTGTGCCAGTATTTGCTCTACAATATGACCATTAGAAAGGGAGATGAGCTGCTGCTCACTAAGGCGTCGAAGCAATACTGCAGCTCCACATTGTTTAGAAACTGCATTCGGATCATATCGGCCATCCTGCACATATTTTCCTTTTGTGTAATGATTAGAATAACTCCATAAATAAGGAGAATTTATGCCTTGGCGATAATATCCTAATCCATTATACAATTCAAGTTTGTAGAGAATGCCCGCAATGCTCCAGTCTGTCCATAAGTTTAGTTTGTCAAAAATTAAAGCATCTGTAGCGCTCTCTTCCCAGGTAAAAGGCGGATTTCCGGTTTTAGGGCGTCCTGCAGGAACCTGAACGGTGCGTTTGCTGAGCGGGTCGCCATTATGCAAATGAGTATCAAATCTCAGACTGCCTTCCATAGAGTGAATAATTGCTATGACAAACCACGGAATGTGCAATGGATCGCCAACTGATTGATATCTGGCTGTGTTCAAAACCATTTTTGATATTATTTGATCAACTTCAGAATATTTAGATTCTCTTATGATGCAGGAGGCAAATAGTTTTTCATAATTCTCCTTTTTGTCTGGTGGTACTATTGTGGCCATATAGTTTGTTTTAAATTTATTATTAAGAATAAGCGATATAATCTTCGGCTTATAAATGAGGTAAAACAATGCAGGCAGGAAGTAAAATATTTTTTTGTAGCGCTATAAGCTTTAATATTTGTATTTCAAATTTATTAATTTATTAAAAATGAGAAAAGGGTATATATCCCCTTTTTTTGAGTTTTTGTTTAAGGATTCCGGCGAAAACAAAAAGCCTGTAAACAATATGTTTACAGGCTTTTCTGTGGATTTATGGGATTATAATCGAACACTTAAAAATCATTAAGTCTCCTTATTTAAATAAAAACGAATAAAACAAAATGGAATGTATTGAAAAAAGTAGAAAACAATAAATTAAAAAACGGCAATTTTCCCTGTTTGCATTTCGCCCAAACTTGTTATTATTTTATAAATGTAAATTCCTGAGGCAGTATTTTTTAGATTGATGTTATTGATTTTAGAAAGTAACGGCGATGTAATTGTATTTTGCCCGCTAATATCATATAAATAGAAAATAGCGTTTCCCTCTTTTTTGGCTTCAATATTTAAATCTTCATTTTTGCTTAATAATGTGGGGTTTACAAAAAACAAATCATCGCCTAAATAATTAGTATCAAGAATTAGCGAACTTACTACGTTATTGTTTTCTAAAATTATATTTATTTTATATTTATTACTGCCCTTTATCGGGGCAGTATCCAAAAAAGAAAATGTTTTTGAATTGATATCGCTTATTGTACTAATAACACCTTCTACATCATTAATTATCTTTACTAAATCAATTCTTTTGATGTTGTATAAGCTGAAAAGACTGGCATCTATTTTTACTTTGTTCTCCTCATAAACTTCTGCCAAAGTCAACTCAAAATAACAATTTGAGTTTTCGGCGTATTGTAATGTTGATTCACTTTTTATTCCTTCGGTATTGTCAAATACAGGAATGACAGTGTGGATTTTTCCATCAGTGTAAGTATAACTGTTGTTTGTTATTTGTTCTTTAAATTCTAAATGGTCCCCTGTTAATTGATAAATATTAAATGAAGCAACATCATCGGGTTTGTCCCAGTTAATTTCTGTTGTGCCGTCACAAACTAAACTGGTACTGATATTTAAATCATAAGAAATCGTAAAGCTGTCAGAAATATATTCGGTATTATTAATGGTCATTTTTACTTTGGCCATTGAGAATTTTTGTTCTTTAGGCGTATATGTAAATTGTTTATTTTCCAGATTTATATCATTTGCTATAATTTCCCAGGTTTCTCCATTATTATAGCTAATAGACAATTCTCCAGAGATACCGGAAAAAGACGAATTCCATTTAAAAGGGGAAATAGTTTTTCCATCATAAGGAAAATTATCATTGATTACAGGATAATTCCATTCAAATTGATTTTCCAATTCATATTCATAGGCGATACCATATTCCTGAGATGTATTCGATACATATGAACCTACAACATTGATAGAAACTGAACCTGAAACAGGATTTTCAATGGTGATTTGTTCTATAGTATTAATTTTATCTCTTCCTCTTAACGCTTGCTGCTCAGGAACCTCAGGGTTAAGAATCCAGGGCAAAAAAGTGTTATTGTCGGCCGAAATAACTTCCATGTCCAAATCGTTTACCAAACTTATATTACTGTTGATTTCAGCGGGCAAATCGTTCCAGACTAATGTGATTTTTAAGTTTTTCGCATTTGCAGGAACAGTAATTGTATGTGTATTTGTCTGACCTGATGGTAAATTACCTGATATAATTCTGTTTTCGCTGATTGTTTTTAGACTTTTATCAGCATCGATATTACCATAACCATAAGTAAAGTCCGGACCTGGGTTACCTAAATCTTTTGCACTAGTAATTAAAATGGCTTTTGTCAGGGTATTATTCAAAGAACTATTATTTATAGTTTTATAATGCTGTTTCATAAGTGTAATAATTCCTGTAGCCAATGCTGTAGAATTTGAAGTTCCTTGTGTACTATAAGCCACCAACTCAGGTTTTATTCTGCCGTCATAAGCAGGGCCTTTTGAAGAAAACGGCATAATTACTTCGTTTTGGTCAATACAGCCCAATACAATACTATTTTTAGATTGCTTAAAATTACCTGTAATAGATTTATACCCCTCAAGTCCGCTATTACCAGAGGAAAAGCAATGAGTCAAATCACTATTTAAAAACAATTGAGAATCATAAGCATTAGCAAGTGAACCATAAAAGTTCTCAATTTCTGTACCATAGGAATGATTTTGAGTAGCAGCACCTTGTAAAGTTGTCACTTCATCAGGATAAATATTCAAAAAATCAGACGATTGTATTTTAGCTTTTTGGGCAACTCCTTTTCCTAATACAGAACTATTTCCTAATCCTGCAACTATAGTGGCCATGGCCGTTGCATGGCCCGATACAATTGCAGATTGCGTTGAGGAAGGAATGTGCTTGTTTACTAAATCAATATCATCCAGATTAAACAAATCATCCTTGATAGCTATAATTTGATTTTCGCCTGTTAAAAGAGGAAAATTAGTAGTGGCTTTATTTATAGAATTGATGCTGAAATTTTGATCTATTATTTTAGATTCCCCTTTTGGCTGCAGCGATTCTTGCGAAATAGAAGACACAATGTTCAGCGCTATAATTTGATCAATAATTTTTTGAGAATCACTTTTTATAATTACAAGATGGTTATTCAATATTTTAATATCAGAAATGTTCAGTGATTTCAAGTCTGTAATTAAAGCTTCGATAGTATCTGTTGCTATTGTATAATGCTTGTCTTCTTTGTGTTCTGAAAAATTTGACGGTAATTTCCATAAATTATTTACCGGTAGATTTTTTTTTAAAGTTTGATCCGATTTTACATTTTCATTTTCAACAATGCAAAAAGTACTGTCCAGTTTTTTTACAATCTTGTATTTATTGTGATGTGCATTTTCTAAAGATGTAAAAAAGTATTTCTCAAATTTATTTTCATTTTCTTTTTTTATGTACCGTTTCCATTTTTCAGAACTCTGCGAAAAACTGATTGTTGTGATCATAAAAAGGAGAAAGGTAATTTGTTTCTTCATTTACTGTATAATTAGATAATACAAGACGAGTTTTGTGGGTAATGAATTCTAATTGAAATATTTATCCGTTGAAAGTAAATCAAAGTTATTAAAATAGTTGTAATAATTTTATTATTTTTTAAGTCTTTCAAAATCTTTAAAAAGCTACGTGCACTATTGCGCTGTTTTCGTTTTTTATTTCTTAGGTGGTTCTCAAAGTTGTAATGTGATTTTTTTTTGCAGTGCCAAAGAAAAAAAATAATTTAGATGGAAAAGTAGTGCATAACTGCTTGATTTATATTCAATTATTGATTTTACTGGGCTTGACGTAATAATAAGATAATCATTATTAAAAAGATCAATAAAAATTAGTAAGAAAAAGTGTTAAAAATGTTAAATTTTGAATTTATAAGTATTTTAAGATTAAAAATTACATAAATTTGATAACAAATAGTACAATATTTTGTAAAGACCCCTTTTTTTATCAATTAAATTTAACACAAAAAACTACTTATGAAAAAAATTAAATCAATTTTGACCGTGTCGCTTATGGCGCTAATAGTATTATCTTGTAATAAAGAAGATGAGGCAGTTCCGACCAATCAGGAATCTCTAAAAGTAACACCGGAAGTACTAAGTAAAATGAAATCACTTTCACTTAATACTTCAGATGTTCAGGTTATTCAAAATACTACTTTAGAGGGGACAACTGAGGATGCCTTCCTTGTAGAAGGAGATATTGTTATTACAAAAGATCAATTAGATAAAATGGATCTTCACGGCGGTATTACTACAGAACAATACCGTACTACTAATTTAGTTTCTGCTCCAAGAACGATTCGCGTCGTAGGCTTAACAGGAACCGGTTCATCAGCCTTGAGTACAAACATGCGGAATGGATTGCAAGCGGCAATAAACAGATACAATAACTTAGGATTGTCAATTAACTTTACACTAACGTTTAGTTCAAGTACTTCAGGTGCAAACATTGTTGTAAGAAGACAAAATGGATCTGCCGGTGGAGTAGCGGGTTTCCCTTCAGGAGGAAATCCTTATAATTCAGTTACATTATATTCTGGATTAGATTCATATTCAACAAATGTAAATGCACACGTAGCGGCTCACGAAATCGGACACTGCATTGGTTTACGCCATACAGACTGGTTTAGCCGTCAAAGTTGTGGACAAAATTCAAACGAAGGAACGGCTGGCGTTGGAGCAATTCACATTCCGGGAACGCCTTCAGGATATGATTCTACTTCTTACATGTTAGCATGTTTCAATTCAAGTGTAACAGGAGCTTTTAATGCTAACGATGTTACAGCTCTGAATTATTTATACTAAAAGTTGAGTTAGAATTGTCTTTACAAAATATAAGAGGCTGTTTCACATCATTTGTGAAGCAGCTTCTCTTTTTTTAGGCCTTTTTTGAAAACTTTAAAAATCTTGTTTTTCCTTTGTTTTCGGGCCTTACGGAGAATATAAAGTTTCGAACTAAATTCGACAGAAAAAAGATGAGCTAATCAAAAAAAACGGGATAATTGAAAAATTATCCCGTTCAGTGGAGTCGCCGGGAATCGAACCCGGGTCCAAACAAGCAACTAAAGAGCTTTCTACGCGTTTATTTCCTGATTGGATTTTCGATGTTAAGCTAGGTCAGGAACAACCACTCAACACTTATCTTCTTAATTTCGAAATCCACCCGAAGCTCATGGAAATCTAGGTTTATTTTTACGGTTCCCCTATACTGAACGCCACAAACCAAGGCTTTCAAGGAGAATCCAGCTTCCCTATCTGATAGGGACGTGGCTAATCTTACTATAATTCGGATTATGCAGCTAAAGCGTAGTTATTTTCGCCGTGTAAAATTGTAAGATCTTATATTTACGAGCAAGGTCTCAATGCTCGACGTGCTTACTTTTCAATTCGACTTGCTGTCAAAACCAGTCGACCCCAAAAATGAGTTTGCAAATTTATACTATTTGCAATTACTTTATATTAAAATTTTCAGAAAATTTGCTTATTCTTCGTCTTTAAAAATAAACGGGTAATCTCCAAAAATAGGAGCCAGTTTACGAACAGCATACGTCTTTCTTGTCATTTTATTAGACAAAGCGATAATCGTAACATTTTCCTTCATCAGAGTAACATAAGAAGAGGTATTACCATGCCACCATCCATTATGAAAATAATAATTCTGTCCCGTTTCCCAATTAATCATTCTGATTCCAAGGCCGTAATTTTTAGTTCCTTTACGCTCATTACTATAACCGGTATAGACTTGTTTCAGTAACTCTGGTTTAAGAAAGTCTGGTGAATTTCTGGCCCTGTCAAATTTTAAAAGGTCTCTTGCTGTTGAGAATATGTTTTTATCTCCATACACATTATCCAGATAATCAAAACCTATTTCTACACCGTTGCCTTTATAAGAAGGAACAATTTTTTTTCTGTCTTTATCATCATCAAAAACATAGGTATGCGTCATTCCCAAAGGTTTAAAAATCATTTCAGACATGGCTTCTTTATATGTGAGGCCCGTAATTTTTTCGATAATAAGCGCCAGCATTGCATAATTGGTATTGCAGTAACTAAAACGTGTTCCGGTGGCCGCTTCTAATCCGATATTTTTGGTGGCCAAAATATCCAATATATCTTTGTTGGTTAACTGATTATGTCTGTCCCAAACCGATTTGTCCCTGTCTGTAAAATAGGCATAATTGCGCATTCCCGTACGATGGCTCAACAACATTCTTATGGTACATTCTTCATAAGGAAAAGTTTTCAAAATCGTATTTACTTTCTGGTCCAAATCAATTTTACCTGCATTTACTAATTTTAAAACTGCTGTAGCAGTCAAAACTTTAGTTACAGAGGCAATTTGTACTGGCGTTTCTGATGTTATTTTTGTTCCTTCGTTTTTATTTGCATAACCATTGTACTTTTCATAAATAATCTGGCCATTTCGCGCTACCAAAAAACTTCCGTTCATACTGTTGTTTGGCCAGTTTTTATAATAAAAATGATTTATTCTGCCGATTACTGAATTTTTGTAAGCCTGAGAAATCTTTTTTTCAGGACCTAACGGCTTCATTTTGGGTAATGTATCTTCGACTGTCTCGACAGTAGCTTTTTGTGTAGTTTTATCTTTGCCACATGAACTTAAAATCAGTAAAGAAATAAGTATTTGTGGTATCTTTGTTTTTTTAAGGAAAATCATTTTCATCGTTCTTTAAAAACAAATATATCGAATTCAATTTTGTTGTTTTCTCAGTTTTAAGGCTTAAAACTCATCTTTTTAACATTGTTTTAACTATGATAAACTTTAATTCATTGTTTATCAGCTTTTAATGTTTTTTAAGCATTCTAAATAACAATTTTAAAACAAAATTTTAACTAAATTTGTTATATTTGAAACAAATAACTTTAAAAAAGTTATATATTAAACTAACAAAACCTATTAGAAATGAAGTTTGGAATTATAAAAGAAAGAAAAAATCCACCTGATAGAAGAGTTGTTTTTTCTCCAGGTGAATTAACCAGATTAAAACAATTATATCATGATGCGATTGTAAAAGTAGAAAGTTCTGATATCAGAATATTTTCGGATGATGATTATAAAAACATGGGAATAGCGGTTACTGACGATGTTGCTGATTGTGACGTTTTGTTTGGGGTAAAAGAAGTTCCTGTTGATGATTTAATTCCAAATAAAGCGTATTTCTTTTTTTCACATACTATAAAAAAACAGCCTTATAACCGAAAATTGCTACAAGCAGTTTTAGCCAAAAATATTGATTTATACGATCATGAAACTATCGTTGACAGCCATTTGCGAAGATTGATTGGTTTTGGAAAGTATGCCGGAATGGTTGGTGTCTATAACGGAATTCGTGCGTTTGGAATAAAATTTGAATTATTTAAATTGCCAAAAGCAGAAACTCTAGCCGGAAAAGATGCCCTGATTATGCATCTGAAACGTATAACGCTGCCACCTTTAAAATTTGTTATTACCGGAACCGGAAAGGTAGGAAGCGGAGCAAAAGAAATTCTGGACGCTATAAAAGTAAAAGAAATCACTATTGATAATTATTTGACAAAAAACTATACACAGCCGGTTTATGTACAATTGGATGTTTTAGAATATAATAAACGAATAGATGGACAGGTTCTTGATTTTAATGATTTTGTAGAACATCCGGAAGAATATGTTTCTGATTTCGAAAAATTTACAAAAGTAACAGATATTTATTTTGCAGGACATTTTCATGCTAGTGGTGCTCCAATGATTTTAACCCGCGAAATGTTGAACGCCAGTAACAATAAGATAAAAGTAGTTGCCGATATTTCTTGTGATGTAAACGGTCCAATTGCCTGTACCATACGTTCTTCTACAATTGCAGAACCTATTTATGGATATTGGCCAGTTGAAGGTAAGGAAGTTGATGTTTTTCACCCGGGAGCAATTGTAGTAATGGCTGTGGACAATCTTCCATGTGAAATTCCTAAAGATGCAAGCGAAGGTTTTGGAGAACAATTCATGGAACACGTAATTCCTGCTTTTTTTAACGGTGACAAAGACGGAATTCTTAATCGTTCAAAAATGACAGAAAATGGAAAATTAACCCCAAGATTTAGTTATTTACAAGATTATGTAGACGGGAAATAGTTTCAAGTTTCAGATTTCAGGCTGCTTTACATAAATTTAACCGCAAAGTTCGCAAGGTTTTTACGCTAAGTACACAAAGTTATTTTCTTTGCGAACCTTGCGTAAAAACCTTGCGAACTTTGCGGTTAGATCACACAAGACTAAACCTGAAACTTTTAAAATAGACCTTTAAACCATTTCCTCTGGTTTTACCCACGCATCAAAATCCTCAGCAGATACGTAACCTAAACGTACAGCTTCATCCTTAAGAGTAGTTCCGTTTTTGTGTGCGGTCTGGGCAATTTCGGCAGCTTTGTAATATCCTATTTTAGTATTTAATGCAGTAACAAGCATCAATGAATTATCTACCAATTCTTTGATGCGTATGTGATTCGGTTCAATTCCCTGTGCACAATGTTCGTCAAACGAAATGCAGGCATCTCCCAGTAAGCGTGCTGATTGTAAAAAATTAGCTGCCATAACCGGCTTAAAAACATTTAGTTCATAATGTCCCTGCATTCCGCCTACAGCAATCGCCATGTCATTTCCTATTACCTGCGCACAAACCATTGTTAGAGCCTCACATTGTGTTGGGTTTACTTTTCCGGGCATGATTGAAGATCCCGGTTCGTTTTCGGGTATAAGAATTTCACCAATTCCAGAACGTGGGCCAGAAGCCAGCATTCTGATATCGTTTGCAATCTTATTTAAGGATACAGCCAATTGTTTTAATGCTCCATGCGTTTCTACAATTGCATCATGCGCAGCCAAAGCCTCAAATTTATTTTCGGCAGTTACAAAAGGATGATTGGTAAATTTGGCAATGTATTCTGCTACTTTTACATCATAACCTTTTGGAGTATTCAATCCGGTTCCAACAGCAGTTCCGCCAAGTGCAATTTCAGATAAATGTGCTAATGTATTTTTTAAAGCTTTTAATCCGAAAGTTAATTGTGACGCGTAGCCGGAAATTTCCTGACCAAGTGTAAGGGGAGTAGCATCCATAAGATGGGTACGTCCGATTTTTACAACAGCTGCAAATTCTGCTGATTTTGCCAGTAAGGTATCCCGTAATTTTTCGACTCCCGGAATGGTCGTTTCAACAACCATTTTATAAGCTGCAATATGCATCCCGGTCGGGAAGGTATCGTTGGATGACTGTGATTTGTTTACATCATCATTGGCTTTTATAAACTGTTCTCCTTCACCAATTTCAAAACCTTTAAGAACCTGAGCACGGTTGGCGATTACTTCATTTACATTCATATTACTTTGCGTTCCGGAACCCGTCTGCCAGATTACCAGCGGAAACTGATCGTCTAGTTTTCCGGCCAGGATTTCATCGCAGACTGCGGCAATTGCATCTCTTTTTTCGATTGGCAAAACCCCCAGATCATGATTTGCATAAGCCGCGGCTTTTTTTAGATAGGCAAATCCTTCTATAATTTCCTGAGGCATAGATGCCGATGGCCCAATTTTGAAATTATTTCTTGAACGTTCTGTCTGTGCACCCCAATATTTGTCGGCTGGGACCTGAACTTCTCCCATGGTGTCTTTTTCTATTCTGTATTTCATTGTATATAGTTTGTTGTAAAATGTTATTCGTAAATGGTGTGGTAAATTGAACGCGGATTACGCAGATTTACTTCGTGAAAACACTGATTAAAACGGATTTTTACTTTTGTTTTTAAAATTTCTTTTGAAAACGAGCCCTAGCCCTGATGGAAACGGCATCCTTTTGTGGCGGGGTTCGCCACAAAAGATACAGTGGACAGCAGGAAACAGCTCCTGAAAACACTCATAATATTCTAATTTAGACAGTTAAATAATCTTCGAAAAAAAAGCTTATTTAAAATGAGTATAAATATACTTATAATTGTCATTTTATAAAAATTGATTTGGTTTTTATTGGCAAGGAAAAATATATAAACTACATTTGTACTTACATTCAAAAATTCCGGAAAACATGTTTGAATTTTCACAGTACTTAGGTTTTTTACTTTTCTTGACCATACTAACTATAGGGTTTTGGTTGATGTTTTTCTTAGTTGGTTTCGTATCTTATTGGGTTACGGGAGCAAGCTGGGAAATGTTCAAAGAGAAAAGAGCTAAAAAAAGACAAGAACAGTCAATTTAATTTTTAAATTGATTTCAATAAAAAAGGACCCGTTTTGCGAGTCCTTTTTTTATGCATATAAATTAAATTCCAATTTTTAAATTCCAAATTCCAATCAAAAGAATTCAAAATTGAATAAAAAAATCCAAATTTCAATCTTCTAAAACTCAAATAAAAGTCTTGCTAATTGGAATTTGGATTTTTTTTATTGGAATTTAATAACTAGGGTTATCCCGGAAATTCGCCGCCGCCTTCGCCGCCGCCATCATTTTTAGGAGCTGTATTTTTATCTCTTTCATTTTTAGCTTTGTTAAAACGATAGGTAAACGATAAGTTGAACTGACGTTTACGAAATTGCATTTCACCATAAGAGGTTTGATTTTCAAGATACGTGTATGATTTCATGATTCTTGAATTGAAAACATCGCTGATATTGAACGCAACTGTTGCTTTGTCTTTTAAGATATCTTTACTAAAGGCAGTGTTCATTCCAAACTGGCCAAGGTTTTTTCCTTGTGCTGTTTTTTGTTCGCCATTATACATTGCAGTCAGCTGCCAGTCAATTTTGTATGGTAAAGTTACCTTCGAGTTGATTCTGGCAAACCATGAATTTGCTTTATTGTCAAGATCCTGAACAACAGTATTTCCATCTGCATCTATATAACTATTCTCTCCTGTTGTTTGTACGTTGAAGAAATTAAAATTACTATTTACTTTCCACCATTTAAAAGCGGTATAGTTTAACGTGAATTCAAAACCGAATTTTTGTTCTTTACCTAAATTAATTGGCTTACTTACAATTACCGGAATTCCATCTACATTTTTACCATTTGGAGATCGTACAAAGCTGAAAACGTCTTTTGTGTCTTCAAAATAAGCTGATGTGTTGAATGTTAATTTGTCCCAGCGTTTGATATAACCAATATCATATTTGTCTGTTAGAGAAGGGTCTAAATCTGGATTTCCCTGAAAGATGTTAATGTTACTAGAATAATTTACAGCCGGATTCATAAAACGTCCCCTGGGGCGTGATAAACGTTTGCTGTAACTTGCAGTAAAATTACTCTGATCTGAAATTTCGTAGCTAATAAAAGCGCTTGGAAATAAGTTGTTGTACTTTTTGGTATTAAACTCATTGGTGTCCAGAAGATTTACCTGAATATTGGTGTCTTCCCAGCGCAGGCCAAATAAATAAGAGAATTTGTTTACTTTGAAACCATACTGAGTGTAAAACGCATTTATGTTTTCTTTATATTCCAGCGTATTAGATAAATCGGTCAGCAATTCTCCTTGCGGATCCAGAACATAATATTCATTATTTAAATCACCAAAACTCCCTTTGTATCCGGCTTCAAACTGGCTTCCTTCGCTTATTGGCAAAACATAATCTGCCTGAAGCTGAACTTGTTTCTGAACCTGATCGTTTAAGGTGCTGTTGTAATTTTGTGACCCGGAAATAAAACTATTGCTATCATCTGTATTTCTGGAAATAGAGGCATCGACTGTTAGTTTATGGCCTTTATCATTAAAATTTTTGATTAAGTTCGAAGTATATTCGACATTTTGGCTACCGGTATCCCCATCATTTAATCGATAAGTAGAACCTGTAAAAATACGATTGGCATCGAAATTATTATAATTAATTAAATCACGATCTTCGCCATTATTTTTTTGATAATTGATCGCATTGGTCCAAAAAGTCGTTGGAGTAATCGTCCATTCAATTCCGGCTCTTCCGTTAAAACCCTCTCTGGTTCTTTTAGTGTCACGATCTTCATCTAAAAAGTTTTTGGTAGAACCATCCGGATTAAAATATTCAGAATTGGTTAAACCCTGACCCTCGTTTGTTCTGTAGTTATAACCGGCTGTAGTGAAGTAATTTAATTTTTCTGTTTTATAATTTAAGTTGGCACTTAAACCATAAGTTTCAGGAAGTCCTGTAGAAGCAATAAAAGTTCCGTTGAAACCCTGATTTTTACCTTTTTTCAGAATGATATTAATTAAACCCGAACCTCCTTCGGCATCATAACGTGCAGACGGGTTGGTGATTACTTCAACCTTATCAATAGCATCTGCAGGCAGCTGGCGTAAAGCTTCTGCAACGTTAATTGCATTTGAAGGTCTTCCGTCAATTAAAATCCTGATATTGTCACTTCCTCTTAAGCTTACATTTCCTTCGGTATCTACAGAAACAGAAGGCACATTATCAAGAACGTCACTCACAGTTCCGCCTTTTACCATCATATCCTGACCGACATTGTAGACTTTTTTGTCCAGTTTTATTTCTACTGTCGATTTTTCGGCGCGCACGACAACTTCATTTAATTGTGCAGCGTCTTCAGAGAGGTTTATATTCCCTAAATTGGTATCGCTTTCGATCGTTCTTTGTTTTATTTCAGTTGGTTTAAACGAAATAAATTCTATTTTGATATCGTAAACACCAGGAGCGACTGCAATTTCAAATTCTCCTTTTGGGTTGGTAATTCCTCCCGCAATTACTTTTGTATCATTAAGAGCAGTTATAGAAATTGTAGCATATTCCAAAGGCTGTTTGCTTACTTTTTCAAAAACTTTTCCGGTAACTTTTACTTTGGCTCTTCCAGCTGGGGGCTGTTGTGCATAGTTGTAAAAACTTGTAAGCAACAATACAAGTATTACAGCAAATTTGATTTTTTTCATTGTTTTTTTTGGCTTTTACCTTTTAGATTCCAAATTTAGCTTTTGGTTTAATCGGCAAAGTCACAAAAAAATGTTAATGCGCTTTTTTATAATCAGTCTAAAAAAGAAGCTACAAGATCTAAATCTCTTCCAATGATGGCTTTCCCGTCTTTTATAACAATCGGGCGTTCTATTAAAATCGGATTATCAACCATTGCCTGAATAACTTCATCATCAGTAAGTGATTGTTCTTTATAATTTTCAATCCATATTTTTTCTTTTGTTCTGATTAACTGAAGAGGCTGTAAGTTAATTTTGGTGAGCAATGATTTTAAATCCTCAAACGAGGGTGTTTCTGTCAGATAGGGAATGATTTTGTAATCCTGTTTTGAACCTTCTACAAATGCCAGGCAAGCTCTGGATTTTCCGCATCTTGGATTGTGGTAAATTTCTATCATTTTATTTTTTTTAATTATTATAAAGAGGGTTAAAGTAAAAAAATCGGTATTTTAGCAAGAACAAAAATAAGATTTACTTATTAAACTGAATTCTCAATTTTAATTTTTTACATATATGTTTTTAGAACAAGGAATTAAACCCGAAAATAAATTCTGGAAATACCTTATAGGCTCTGTTTGTATAATTGTCGCTTCCTTTATTGGTCAGATTCCCTTTTCTGTTGCTGTCCTTTACAAAACATATAATTCAAAAAATTTCCCGACAGATAACGATGCCGCGCTCAAGATATTTGAACCTAACTTAACCTTGTTTCTGGTGATGATATCTTTTGTATTTGCTTTTGCAGGTATTTATTTTGTTGTAAAACATCTTCACAATCAAACCATTTTATCTATAACTACTTCACGCAAAAAAGTAGATTGCGGGCGTGTGGCATTTTCGTTTATTTTATGGGCGATTTTTTCAATACTAAGTTTTTTTGTGCTTTATCTTAAATCGCCTGAAAATTTTGTCTGGAATTTTAAACTAGTCCCGTTTTTAATTTTACTTGTTTTGGGCTCTTTATTAATACCAATACAAACCAGTACAGAAGAATATATCTTTAGAGGTTATTTGATGCAGGGATTTGCAAATTTGAGTAAAAACAGATGGTTTCCATTACTGATGACTTCCCTTATTTTTGGTTCTTTGCATGTTTTTAATCCTGAAGTTTTAAAAATGGGATATGTAATCATGATTTATTATATAGGTACAGGGTTGTTTTTGGGTGTGCTAACCCTTATGGATGAGGGAATGGAATTGTCATTAGGATTTCATGCGGCCAATAATCTTATTGGTGCTTTATTGGTAACCTCAGATTGGTCTGTGTTTCAGACTCATTCTATTTTTAAGGACATGTCTGAGCCTTCAGCCGGCTTTGATGTCATTTTGCCGATTGTGGTGATTTACCCAATTCTGCTTTTTATCTTTTCTAAAAAGTATGGCTGGAAAAACTGGAAAGAAAAATTGACGGGTAATATTGATGCTGTAGAATCATAATTAAAAAAAAAAACGATCATGTTGGAGTTAACACATAAAAACGTTCACAATTATTTTAAAATAAACGGATATCACTTAAATGCCGAGGATCTGTGCCGCGTGGCTTACAGTTATATTAAGGAAGGTGATACAAACGAGCAGGCGATAGGCGAGTTTTTACTGGATTGGTTTGATGATAAGGAATATATAGAAATGAGAACATCGGGTACAACGGGACTTCCAAAAAAAGTTCAATTGCAGAAACGTGCCATGATTCATTCAGCACTGTCTACCGGGGATTTTTTTGAGTTAGAACCCGGCAATAAGGCATTGCTTTGTTTACCGGTACAGTTTATAGCAGGAAAAATGATGTTGGTAAGAAGTTTGATTCTTGGGCTTGATTTGGATATTGTTGCACCAAGCACAGAACCCTTAGCCCTGAATAATACGCAATATGATTTTGTAGCAATGGTTCCTTTACAGGTTCAAAATTCTATTGAAGCTCTTAAAAATGTCAAAAAAATAATTGTCGGAGGGGCCAAAATGGATGCTTCTCTGGAAGAAAAAGTACTGCCGCTTATAAAAACAGAGGTTTATGAAACGTATGGTATGACTGAAACCATTACACATATTGCAGCGAGAAAAGCAGGCGAAAATGTGTTTACAGTTTTACCAAATGTAAAAATTGCACAGGACGACCGCGGATGTCTGGTAATCACAGTTCCTTATATTTCTGATGAACCAGTTGTGACTAATGATTTGGTAGAAATAATAAGAGAAAATCAATTTAAATTTTTAGGAAGAATTGATAATGTTATTAATAGTGGAGGGGTAAAGTTAATTCCGGAGCAAATAGAAGCAAAGCTGATTGATAAGATAAACGCAAGATTTTTTGTAACCGGAATCCCTGATTCTGTTTTGGGCGAAAAATTAATTTTGGTTGTAGAAGGAGAAAAACAAGATTTTGCTCCTGACTTTTTTGATGTTTTAGGAAAGTTTGAAAAGCCAAAAGAAATTGTTTTTGTACCGAAATTCAAAGAAAATGAAAATGGCAAACTTTTGAGAAAACCCAGTTTACTTTAAATTCCAAAAAATAAAAAATTCCAAATCCCAATTTTAAAACTGGAATTTGGAATTTTTAAAAAAATGTAATTTATTTTTAAACTTTGCGTTCTAACAAAGCCATATAAAACCCGTCGAAACCAGACTCTGAAGCCAGTATTTTGCGATCTTGTACAAACGTAAATTGTTTTCCAATTTCTGTTTTTAAGAATTTTTCAACCTGTTCCTGATTTTCAGATGGTAAAACAGAGCAAGTTGCATAAACTAGTTTTCCGCCTGGTTTTACAATTTTAGAATAACTTTCTAAAACTTCTGCCTGAACTTTACGGATATTGTCAATAAATTCAGGCTGTAATTTCCATTTTGCATCAGGATTTCTTTTTAAAACTCCCAAGCCGCTGCAAGGTGCATCAATTAAAACACGATCCGCTTTTTCGTGCAATTTCTTAATGACTTTTGTTGTATCAATGATACGATATTCTATATTGAAAGCACCGTTTCTTTTTGCTCTTAATTTTAATTGCTTCAATTTGCTTTCGTACAAATCCATTGCAATCAATTGGCCTTTATTTTCCATTAAAGAAGCAATATGCAATGTTTTTCCACCTGCTCCCGCGCAGGTATCGACAACACGCATTCCTGGTTTTACATCCAGATAGCCTGCAACCAATTGTGAATTGGCATCCTGAACTTCAAAAAGTCCTTGTTTAAAGGCATCTGTCAAAAATACATTTGCTCTTTCTTTTAAGACTAAAGCTTCAGGCTGGTCTTTTAAATATTCTGTTTCAATATTTAAATCCATCAAAGTATTTCTCAGGCTTTCTTTAGAACCTTTAAGTGTGTTTGTTCTTAAAATAACCTTTGCCGGCTGGTTTTGAGCCGCAATTTCTTTAGCCCATACTTTTTCGCCTAATTCCTTAACTCCCAATTCATCCATCCAGTCTGGAATAGATTCTTTTAGGGCTCTAACTTTAGAAAGTTCGTCAAAACGTCCTTTTATTTTTCTTTCAGGAGTTCCTTCCAGTTGTCTCCAGTCCGGAATTGGGTATCCTCTTAAAACTGCCCAAACTGCAAACATTCTCCATAAATTGTCTCTGTCAAAAGGTTCCTTAACTTCGGCAATTTCTGCATATAATCTTTTCCAACGAACAATTTCGTATATCGTTTCAGCAACAAACTTCCTGTCAGAACTTCCCCAACGTTTGTCTTTTTTTAATGCTCTTGCTACCACCTTGTCTGCATATTCTCCTTCATTGAAGATAGCATTCAAAGAATCAATGGTAGTATAAACTAAATTTCTGTGTAATCTCATTTTAAATATTTGATTTGCAAAGGTACTATTAATTGATTGAAAGTTAAATTTTTAATTATGATTGTTATTTTACTTTCATTTTAAAAGAAAAAAACACTCAATTAAATTTTAAGAGAGTGTTTTTCTGAGTTTATTTTTGAATTGACTTTATTTTATAATTCTGGTCAGTCCAATATTTTCCGGCGCGTGAAGTACCATCGGGAATTTCTCTATTTTTACAGAACTGCTGTCTAAACCAAAAGCTCTTTCTTCAGACAAACTTAATTTTTTAATAAAGAAATAAGAATTCATAATGATATTCTCATGCCATCTTAAATCATTGTCATTCGAAAGGAATTTTTCAGATAATACAAATTTAAAATCGCCAATAATATTGTTTTTGTTTAATGATTCATAACGGCTTGTAATATCTACTTCGCCATTTTTTACCATATCGCGAATTACTTCCTTAAACATCAGATTGATTTTAGTAGGTTCTCTAAATCCTAAATTAAAATCGATTCTGTAAATATCGTCTTTTGCAATTTCGGTAACTTTATATTGTGTTTTATAAGGCTCAGTAAGGATGTTTACATGCACAAACCAGTAAATATCTGCTCTTTTTGGTCTTTTTTGCAAGATCGAATACATTACTTTTTGCTCTAATTCATCTACACGTCCTGCATTGGTCATATAAACCAAATGAGTTGCATATTTTGGAATTGATAAATCCTGGCTCAACTCCATTAGGACCTTTTTATAGTCATCAATTTTGACAACTTTGGTGTAGTTTTTATTGATTTTCTTAGCCAGAAACCAAATCGTCATAACCGAAATAAGCATTATAGCAATAATAAGCGTTACATATCCGCCTTCGGCAAATTTGGTAATGTTTGCAATTAAAAAACTAAATTCTATCAACAGATAAATGGTGATAAGCGGTACCATAAAATACAGTTTAACACGTTTCATGATTAGATAGTAATTTAGTAATATAGTTGTCATGATCATGCATAAAATAATGGCAAGACCATAAGCATGCTCCATGTTTCCTGATTTTTTGAAATGCAATACGATACCCACACAGCCAAAAAATAATAACCAGTTTATTGATGGGATGTATAATTGCCCTTTTACTTCTGTAGGGTATTTGATTTTTACTTTTGGCCAGAAATTCAAACGCATCGCTTCATTTATCAATGTAAACGAACCACTGATTAAAGCCTGAGAAGCAATTACTGCTGCCAGCGTAGCTACTACAATACCGAAAGGAAGAAACCAGTGTGGCATGATTAAATAGAAAGGATTGTCTCCACCTAATTCTTGCAGTGTATTTCCTTCATGGGTTATTAAATAAGCCGCCTGTCCGAAATAGTTTAGGACTAAGGTTGTTTTTACAAAAATCCAGCTTATTCTGATATTTTTTCGCCCACAGTGCCCCATGTCAGAATATAAGGCTTCTGCTCCTGTTGTACATAAAAAGACAAAACCAAGAACAAAAAATCCATCTGGGTGAATCGATAATAAATGATAGGCATAATATGGATTTATGGCTTTTATTACTTCAGGATGATGTAAAATCTGTACCACTCCAAGTGTTCCTAACATTGTGAACCAAATCAGCATCATAGGGGCAAAAAATTTCCCAACGAGTTTGGTACCAAATTGTTGAATTGTGAATAAAATAAATAGAATTCCAATAACAATGTATACGATTGTCTGTGTTTCCATCGCCGGATAAAATGCCCGGATACCTTCAACAGCAGATGAAATTGAGATAGGCGGGGTAATGATACCATCGGCAAGAAGTGCACTACCTCCAATAATGGCGGGCACGATGAGCCACTGTATTTTCGTTTTTTTGACTAAAGCATATAAAGCAAAAATTCCTCCCTCGCCATGATTATCAGCACTTAAGGTTATAAGGACATATTTGATTGTAGTTTGCAATGTCAATGTCCAAAAAACACAGGAAATACCTCCCAGGACAATATCTGCATTAATCGTGTGATCCCCAAGAATGGCTTTCATTACATATAATGGAGAAGTACCAATGTCTCCATAAATAATTCCTAATGTGATTAATAACCCCCCAATAGACAACTTACTATGTAAGTTTTTGTGCGATGCGCTCATATTTGTTTTTATAAAAAGACGGTTGCAAATTTACTGTTTTAAAACAAATTAGAAGCAATTATAATCAAAAAGATAAAAAAAAGCACAATCCCCAAATTGTGCTTTTAGTTTTAATAAAAAATTGAAATATAGTTAACCTCTTCGTCCGCCACCTCTTGATGGTGAACTACTTTCTCTTTGAGGCTGACTGCCTCTTGATTCCTGCTGGCTTGCTCTTGGAGCTTCTGATCTCTGAGGCGCTTCGGATCTCTGAGAAGCTTGCGGTCTAGAACTGCTTGCTCTGCTTTCTGAATTTCCTCTGTTTTCTGAGTAACTTCTCGGAGTTTCTGTTCTTTGAGCCGGAGCAGTTCTGTTTGAGTTTCCTCTGTTGTCAGAATTACCTCTTGAAGATTCTGCCTGTTGAGTGGAACCGCCTCTGTTTGAATATGTTCTGTTCTCAATATTTCCTCTTGAATTATTAGAATTATTGTCACCGGCAGTTCTTCTTGCTTCTGCTCTTTGTGTATTATCAACTCTGACAGGATTGTTTACAGTTGCTGTATTATCTCTGCCCGAATTTACACGGTTTGAATTGTAACTTCTGTCCGAAGCAGATTTGTTAGCTGTTGAATTTCTATTTTCATTTGAAGAAAATCTTCCTGAATTTGATCTGTTACTATTGTAAACATTCTGATTTCTGCCGCTTTCTCTGCTTGCAACACGTCTCTGGTCTAATTCATATCTGTTGCTTGTATTTGCATTTCTTTGTGCAAAACTGTAGTTAGGACGTCTTGATTCATACCCATATGTACGTCTGGATTGATAGATAGCAGGCGCTCTGTAACTTCTTCTTGTATTTACATAGTTGTAATGGTTGTTTACATTGATGTAAACATTAATGTTGTTTCTATATCTGTAAACAGGGTAAGGTCTCCAGGCTGTATAGTATGATGGATAGTATCCCCAATACCAGGTAGAATAATAAGGTCTGTAGTTTGTTACCCAAAAAGAGGTGTAAATTACCGGAGCCACACTATAAACAGGCTCATAAATATAATTGTCTCCATATAAGTAGCTGTTACCTACAACCTGAACCACAACTTTGTTGCTATTATCTCTTTCAACATCAATCGTTGCAATATCCTGATAAACATCACGATCAAGGACAGACTGAATGATCACAACGTGAGTTCTGTCCTCAACAGATTCGATTACACGTAAATAATCAACTTGACCATCATCATTTAAATCAAGGTTTGATATTTGGTATTTTGGGTCATTCAGCCTTCTTTCAAAATCCTGAAGATTGGCAGATTCCCCAAAGATAGAAGCAACCGCTCTAAGGTCTAAATTATCACTAATATCTGAATTTTTTGCATATACTGTAGCTCCAGCCTGCGCTTGGCAAGAAGTGAAACCTATTATTGTTAGAGCGAATAAAAGTAATTTCGTTTTCATGATAAAATCATATTAAGAATTAATATCTTGTAATATCCAATTACTATGCCACAAAATTTATAATCTACTTTGTGGTTTGTATGGTATTGATTTTTAATGAATTAATGTTTTTTGTATTCTTATCTTCTTGATAAGAAAATATCAAGAATTGTATAAACAAACGGAATTATTATATCTCTTGGACGTATTCCGCTATCATTAGTATAATTTGTATTTTTTAAAATGATATTGATTGAAGCTACATCTTCATAAACATTTGGACTTAATTCTGACTGAATAATTATTATTTTGATATTGTTTTCGATTTTTTCAATAACTCTTAAATAATCAACCTTATTATCGTCGTTTAAATCAAGATTTGAAATACGTGATTCAGGATAATTTAGTCGTTTTTCAAAATCTGCAATATCCTGAGATTGTTCATATATATTAGCAACAGCATTTAAATCGAGATTTTCCTGTACGTAAGAATTTTTAGGTAAACATTTACTTTGCTTTGGGCATTAATTAAATTAATAGACAATATTACAAATCCGGCTAATAATAAATTTTTCATATTTTACTTGTTAATTTTGTCTTAAATATAATTCAATTATTATGCCAGAAAATCGCAAATAATCATTTGAAATATTATAAATAATTGTATTTTAGCAACAACAAATTTTAATTTCTATGAAAAAACTAACTTTATTTTGTGGTATTTTTATTTTATTGATGTCATTTAGCGCATTTAACAATACAACCAAAAAGGTAATCAGTGGTGGTTTTACATCAATAAAGATCGATACCTTATTTCAGGATAAAATAAGCATAAGAGCAATTTTAATTGATAAAAATAAAGTTTGGTATGGTGGAGATAATTCGCGTTTTGGATATTTTGACTTAGAAAAAAAGGAAAAATTTGAAGAGCATATTTATCGTGATACCTTAAAATTAGAATTCAGGAGTATTGCCCAAACGTCTAAAGATATTTTTTTATTGAGTGTAGGAAATCCTGCATTACTATATTCCGTTTCTAAAAAAGATCACAAATTCAAATTAGTGTACAAAGAGGTAAATTCAAAAGTTTTTTACGATAGTATGCAGTTCTGGAACGATAAAGAAGGAATCGCAATTGGTGATCCCACAGAAGATACTTTCTCGATGATTATTACCCGTGACGGAGGTGAAACATGGACCAAAATGCTTTCGGATAAGTTGCCAACAAATGCTGTTGGTGAAGCTGCCTTTGCTGCCAGTAATACCAATATAGTAATAAACGGAAATGATACATGGCTGGTTTCGGGAGGAAAAAAAGCGCGCGTGTTTTATTCACCTGATAAAGCAAAAACATGGAAAGTGGTAGAAACACCTATCGTTCAGGGAAAACCAATGACTGGTATTTTTACGGCTGATTTTTACGATTCTAAGCACGGATTTATTGCCGGTGGTGATTATGAAAACACGAATAAAAAATCAGACAATAAAGCTTTTACAACAGACGGTGGTAAAACATGGCAATTAATCGGTCAGAACCTTGGTTTTGGTTATGCATCATGTGTGCAATATGTACCTGGAGGAAATGGAAGAGAAATTATTTGTGTAGGTTCAGAAGGGATACAATATTCTCAGAATGGTGGAGAAAACTGGATGCAGTTATCAACAGATACAAAACTTTTTACTCTTCGTTTTGTCAACAAAAATACTGCAATTGCTGCCGGACATAATAAAATAGTCAGACTTAATTTTAAATAAAATAATAAGAACCCTAAATAATAAAGTAAGTATTATTATATAGGATCCTTATCGCTGTTGTTTCTTTTATTAGCTCTTGCCGGCCTTTTCTCTGTATTGTTTTAGCAGTTTTCGGTTAAAATCATCTTCTGATTTTTTTAGCTTCAATATTTTTTTAGAGGAAAGAACCTTTTTAAGGCTCGCCATATATTTTTCCCGCAAAAGATATAATTCCTTATCGGTGCTCTCTATTTGTGAAAGAAGCGTACAAGCTTCTTTTTCTGAAAGCGAATTGATATTATCATCATCCAGTTTGCGTAAATAAGTTTTCATTTTCTCATGGCGCAATTCAAATTGCTTATCATCATAAGCATTATAAATTGGCCAGAATTTCTCTGCTTCAGTAGAAGTCAGTTCCAGTTCAGTAGTCAAAAATGAAACCTTAAAAGCCTTGATTTTTTCACGTTTTTCGTCAGTTTTGTCATTTTGGGCATAGAATGAAAAACTAACAAAAAATAAAAGTACCGGAAGTATATTTTTGATTTTCATGTTGTACGTTTTTATTTATTCTGAAATTAAATTTTCAATATTTGGATTAGAAGAAAGAATATCTTCGAGTGTTTCCTGTTCTAAGGCAACATTATTATTAAGAGATTCAATATCTTTTGTATCAAGCTGGTTAATCAAATCATATTGATTAAGATTAGACTGATAAGCCAGGTATGTTTCTAAAGTGTTAGCATCAAGGTCTTTTGATGTGTTATTGTAATTATTTACAACAGGAATCATCAAGGCAATAAAAACTACTGCAGCAGCCAGCATTGCCAATACCTTTTTACGTTTATAAATTGGTATAACTTTTACCTCTCCTTCATTGATCTGATTTAAAACTTTTGTCGAAAAATCATTAAAATAATTTTCCGGAGTTTTAAAACCGGTTGTTATCTTCGACTCGTTTTCTAATTTAAATTCTTTCATGTCTATAAGATATGTTTTATAACAAAAGGTTTAATTTGATGTAACATATAATTCGATTTTTTTTACCGCATGGTGATAAGACGCTTTTAGTGCACCAACAGAAGTTCCCAGAATTTCTGCAATTTCTTCATATTTTAATTCCTGAAAATATTTCATCTTAAATACCAATTGCTGTTTTTCCGGCAATGTCACTATTGCTTTTTGAAGCTTTATCTGAATTTCGTCTCCATCAAAATATACATCTGCTTTTAGATTATCGATGGTTTTATTCTGCAGTGCTTCTGATGTAATCCCGCTTAATTTAGCCTTTTGATTAAGGAAAGTAAGCGCTTCGTTGGTTGCAATACGATACATCCAGGAAAAGAGTTTACTTTCTCCTTTAAAATTTTTTAAATATTGAAAAATTTTCACAAAAGTGTTCTGCAAAACATCATCCGCGTCATCATGATTCAAAACAATATTTCGAATATGCGAATACAGTGGCCTTTGATAATCGGACAAGAGTTTTTGAAACGCAGTATTTTGCGTTTTAGGATTTAATAATTGTGCTATAAATTCCTTCTCGTCTGTCAAGCTTTATGATTTATATCTTGTTAGAATGAATTTAGAACAAAAGGTTTAATATGCCTTCGTTATTTTTTTTAGAACTCAGATTCTTCTTCTGCAGGTTTTGTTGTTTCAGGTTTGGTCGCTGCCGGTTTTGTTGCCGCCGGTTTTGTTGCTGCGGGCTTGGTTGCTGCAGGTTTGGCAACTGTTGGTTTAGCTGTTGTAGTAGCTGCTGGCTGTGTCGTTTGTGGTGTTTCTCCTTCTGCCGGTTGTTGGTTATATACCGGTGCTGTTACCGCAGGAGCAATAACTGCATTAGATTTTACCGGAAAATAAATCTCGGTCATTAGCTTTGACGGGCTTTTTACATCTAGCTTGCTAAGAACCAGAATTTCAAGATGAGACCACGCCAGTTCCGGAATAATTTTTCCGTTGTTAATAAAAGCTTTGGTTTTTGTAATGGCTTCGTTGGTGTGTGAATAATCACCGGTAAGAGTTGTTTTTACAGCCTCAAAACCATTTAATTTTCCGGCTAGTATATCACTTCCGGCACTTATCGAAATTTCCTTATTGATAGGCAGACAAATTGATATTTTGGCTAAGCCGTTTGCCGTGTCGTAAGTATGGTATATTATAAAAGGTTTTCCGTTGGCATGAAGGCCATTTGCTTTACTAAAACTTATAAGTTTCGGAATTACAACACGGGCATTTTTATTTACCTTTTGAATTTCACTTGTAAAGGTCTGTTTGATGTAAGGCGTTTCGGCCTTTTTTACAACACCGTAAACTTTAATAGTATACGTTTTGGTTTCGTAATCTAGATTTTTGTCAATGTTTACAAGGCTTTTTTCATATACAGTTCCAATTACATTATCAGATCCGCCATTTAATGCGGTGTATATTTTAAACAAAAAACTCATAGTTCCTTTAGCTTTCCAGGTAACTTTAGTTTTCCCGGCCAAAGTATCCTTAAAAGTCCAGTTTACATCAGCTTCGGTTCCGTTATAATTTATTTTCTGATGAATGTTTTCGCCATCTTTTGCATCAATGGTAATGGTGTTTCCGTTTCCTTCGGTACCTTCCCATGAAAACGAAGCCCCGTTTCCAATTGTTTTATTGGGGAATGACATTACAATTGTAGGATCTTCAGCCACCCAGGATTCAAAATCTTCAGAATTTCTCAGATCATTTACATAGTTATAAACTGTGCTTTTTGGCGAATTAATGACTTTGCTTCTTTCAACAGAGAAATTCCCTTTTTGAGTAGCAACAAAAACAGTAAGAGCAACTAAGCTTAGTAACGATAAAAGAAACAGATATTTTAAAATCTTCATTGGGTAGGTTGTTTGGTGTTGTAAAGTTATAAATTTATTACTTGTCTTGTAAACAGCATAAACTAAAACAATACAGTTTAATTATATTTTTATCTAAAGATTTGTTTTTGGGTTTTTAAATATATGAAAAAAAACTATAATTATCTTTTTAAAAATATTTTGATGACAAACAATATTACAATAAAGAGAAGAAAACCAATTAATACTTTATAATTTCCTTTATAAAATACTTTGTGCAATGACAAATCTTTTCGGTAAGCAAATACCATTACGATTACAAATGCTACAAAAAAACAGACTGCGAATATTAATTGTCCCTGACTAAACATAGTTGATAATTATTTTTGACAAATTTAGAGAATTGTATACGAATAGTTGCTAATTTGGTATTCCAATTAATTAAATAAAATCATGAAAAAACAAATAGATGCAGTAAAAGAATTTCATACTGCTTTTAATATAGGACACAGTGAAACTCCACTTGCAGATGTTGGGGAAACCAAAAAGTATCTTCGTTATAATTTAATGAAAGAAGAAAATGAAGAATATCTTGATGCAGTTCAGAAAAATGATCTGGTTGAAATTGCTGATGCACTTGGAGATATGATGTATATTTTGTGTGGAACTATTATTGAACATGGCCTTCAGGATAAAATGGAAGCTATTTTTGACGAAATTCAGCGTAGTAATATGAGTAAGTTGGGTGAGGATGGAAAACCAATCTATAGAGAAGACGGAAAAGTAATGAAAGGTCCGAATTATTTTAAACCTGATTTTTCGAAATTACTCTAACCTGATTTTATTAATATAAAAAAAAGAAGCCCGACGTAATCAAAACGTCGGGCTTTTATTTATTTTAAAACTTTGGATTATTGAACTTTAACTGTCCATCCGTATGTGTCTTCAGAAAGTTTGTTTTGAAGATTTGTTAGTTTTTCTTTTAAGAAAGATGCGTAAGAATTCTCGATTGGTGCCATCTCATAGTATTCATCTTTATAAGAGAATCCTTTGATAACACTGATTACAGCAGCAGTTCCGGCACCAAAAATTTCTTTTAGAGATCCGTTTTTAGCAGCATCTACCAATTCTGAAACAATTACAGGACGAACTTCTACATTAAGTCCTTCTTTTTCTGCCATTGCAATCAAACTTTTTCTGGTAATACCGTCTAAGATTCTTTCGCTTGTTGGGGCAGTTAATAATGTATCATTAATTCTAAAGAAAACGTTCATTGTTCCCGCTTCTTCTAATTTTGTATGCGTTGCATCATCAGTCCAGATAACCTGTTGAAAACCTTCTTTGTTTGCCAGGTTAGTTGGGTAAAACTGTGCAGCATAATTACCGGCAGCTTTTGCAGCTCCGATTCCGCCATTTGCAGCTCTGCTGTAATGTTCTGCAATTATTACTTTTACTTCGCCGCCATAATATGATTTTGCAGGAGACAGTAAGATCATGAATTTATATTCGTCAGAAGGATTTGCAATAACACCAGGGCCGGTAGCAATCATAAAAGGACGGATATACATACTTGCTCCGTTTCCTCTTTGAATCCATTCCTGATCAATTTTTAATAATTCATTCAATCCATCCATAAAAATATCTTCCGGAACTTCCGGCATTGCCATACGGACTGCAGAGTTATTAAAACGTTTGTAATTTTCATCAGGTCTGAACAGCCAAACATCATTATTTTCATCTTTATAAGCTTTCATTCCCTCAAAAATAGCTTGCCCATAATGAAAGACTTTAGAAGAAGGATCCATTAAAATTGGAGCATATGGCTTAATGACAGGGTTTTGCCACTGACCGTCTTTAAAATCACATTCAAATAAATGGTCTGTAAAAACAGAACCAAAGCTTAAGTTTTCAAAGTCAACTGCGCTTATTTTAGACGAAGTAGCTTTTCTGATTTCAATTTTGCTTGTTTGAGCTGTACTCATAATAGTGTAAAGTTTTTATGTAATTTTCATTGCGATAGCATACTAAAGTAATGATTTGGTATAATAGATTTATTGAATGCAAAATTAAGGAAAAATATATAATTTGCTTACTAAAAATGCATTAATTACCTTGTTTAACTGAGATTTATTTATCTTATAATAAACTCAAAAAAATGGGAGGTTTTTATAAAGAATTTATGAAAAAAGGATCGTTTTTTCAGGCTTTACGCATTTGTTTTGACTAAATTTGGCTCGTAAAACAGCTTGAAAACCAACAGAATCGTATTATAAATTCTTCAAAAAGTGAAAAGAGAAATAATTAAAACGCTAGACGGCTCAACAACAATACATTTGAGCGAATGGAATGAAAGTTACCATTCTAAGCACGGCGCCATACAGGAAGCAAAACACGTATTTATTAAAAACGGACTTGCCTTATTTGATAATAACCCGGTCAGTATTCTTGAAATTGGTTTTGGAACCGGACTCAATGCTTTTATTACTTTTCTGGAATCGCAAAATAAAAAGCAAAAAATTAATTATACCGGAGTTGAGGCATATCCTGTGAGTGCAGAGGAATTGCTCGCAATGAACTATGTTGAAGAACTGGAATCATTGGAATTTCATAACATTTTTGAAAAAATGCATAAATCAGAATGGGACAAGGAAATCGAAATTTGCGATCTGTTCTCGTTAACCAAAAGGAAACAATTTTTTGATGAAATCAATGATTTTGAAATTTTTGATTTGATTTACTTTGATGCCTTCGGATACAGGGTACAACCGGAGTTGTGGAGCACAGAAATTTTTCAGAAAATGTACAATAGTTTAAAGCCAAATGGAGTATTAGTAACCTATGCCGCCAGGGGAGTTGTTAAAAGGAGTATGATTTCTGTTGGATTTACAGTAGAAAAATTGGCAGGCCCACCGGGAAAACGAGAGATGTTTCGAGCCTTTAAAAAGACTTAAAATGAGTTGTTTAGAATGATTATAAATTGATTTATATGTTTTAAGAAAACGTATTCGTTGCTAAAGTTTTTAAAAAAATAAGTTAAAATTAATGTTTATGTAGTGTATTTGTTTAAATTTGCTGCAAGTTTAGAAATATAGATAACCCCCAAAAATCTTATTTTATTATGTCAAAAATGATGTTTGATTACACGAAATCAATACTTGAGAGAGTAAGTTTCGACCCGGTACTTTTCTGTAAAGAGTTAGAGAAAGCTATCAAAACCCTGTTACCATACGAAATGGAGCAATTGCAAGAATGGTTATTAAATTTCATTATTGAGAAACCAGAATTAGAACAAAGTTTACTGCTAATTAAAGTATAATAAAAAAGGAGCCAAATTGGCTCCTTTTTTATTGCTATTTCTTTTGCAGCGGACTAATGATTTGAACATTCTGAAAAACAATTGCCCCTTTTACAACTCCGGCAATAGTAGAACGAATAGCGTCAATGATTTGCATTTTTAATTCGCTTTTAGGGTAAATTAAACTTACCTCGCGAGCAGGTTTTGGTTCCTTAAAATTTCGTAGTTTCAGTTTATCGGACTCTTTTAAATCTAAAGTGTGCAAGTACGGAAGTAATGTTGTGCCAAGGCCTTCGTCTGCCAATTTTATAAGAGTTTCAAAACTTCCGCTCTGGATCTGAAAATTATTCTGATCAATGTCAGAACCGTTCTTGCAAAGATTTAAAATTCCATCCCTGAAACAATGGCCGTCTTGTAAAAGTAAAATTTCATTCAGGTTTAAATCAGATACTTCAATTTCTTCTTTTTGAAAACTTGCATGATGTTCCGGTATATAGGCAACAAAAGGTTCAAAATACAAAACGATTTCTTTAATTTTTTCATCCTCAAGAGGTGTAGCGGCAATTGCAGCATCGAGATGACCGTTTTTTAATTTTGTAATAATTTCATCTGTATTAAGCTCTTCAATAAGCAGTTTTACTTTCGGGTATTTTTTGATGAAATTACTTAAGAACATTGGTAAAAGGGTAGGCATAATGGTAGGAATAATTCCTAAACGAAATTCGCCACCGATAAAACCTTTCTGCTGTTCTACAATATCTTTTATCCGGTCTGCTTCGTTAACAATGTTTTTGGCCTGATTTACAATTTTCTGGCCTATATCTGTAAGCTGTATTGGTTTTTTGCTCCTGTCAAAAATTAAAATGTTTAGTTCTTCTTCAATTTTTTGAATCTGCATACTTAATGTAGGCTGAGTAACAAAACATTTTTCGGCAGCAAGTGTAAAATTTTTGTGTTCTGCAACAGCCAACACATATTGTAATTGAGTTATCGTCATTTTGATAGTATTTTGTGATGCAAAAATAAGAAAATATAATTTTTAATTATATAAAAAAATAAGAAGTAGCTTTAAATTTGTAGTAAATTAGTTGTAAAAATCAATATTATGAAAACAAATATTTTAGGATTACCTGTAAAAGAATCAGAATTGTTAGTAAAAGAATTAAATGTATTATTATCCAATTTTCAGGTATATTATCAAAACTTAAGAGGAATTCACTGGAATATTCGCGGAAAACGCTTCTTTGATCTGCACGTAAAATTTGAAGAATTATACACCGATTCACAACTAAAAATTGACATGATAGCCGAAAGGGTTTTAACAATTGGAGGAACTCCTTTGCATACATTTGAAGATTATATAAAAAATAATAAATTGACGGTAGGAAAAAATATTTCAAACGACGAAAAAGCGGTTCAGTTAATTGTTCATTCATTATCTGACTTGCTAAAAATCGAAAGAGAAATTTTAAATAAATCCGGCGAAATTAATGATGAAGGAACAAATTCTATGATGAGTGACTTTATTGCAGAGCAGGAAAAAACAATCTGGATGATGAACGCGTGGTTAGAAGAAACCTTGTAATTAATTGTTGGTGAATTGTTTAAAAGCAGAATTGTACACTGGTATTATTCTGCTTTTTTTATTATGTTAAATTTCTATAAAATTTTCCCCCAGTTTCTTTGATTTTATTTCTTTAACACTATTTTTGCCTCAATGAAAGTATTAGCCCGCATATTATTATTCATATTTATTGTTTTTTTATCGACCCCGACAATCGTTCAGGCGATAAAGAAATGTAACAGTGCGACTATGTCTATCAGCCTTTCTGAAGAAGAAGTACATAAAGAACTTAAATCTATTGTACATCCGGTAATTTTAGAACACGAAGTTTTAATGCCGGTTTATATTCAGAAAAAAACAATCATATCAGAAAATATTGTAAAACTTGACAATATTTCTCCGAGCATATTTGCTCCACCACCCAATTTAGTATAATACTTCCGATTATTTTTAAACCGACTGCATTTTATCAAATGCAGGAGATCTTTAATGTTTCAATTTTTAGTATTGTATTATGACAAAAAAAATTAATCTTTTTGCCAACCTTAAATCTGACTTTGCCTCAGGTTTAGTGGTTTTTTTGGTGGCTCTTCCATTGTGTTTAGGTATTGCAATGGCTTCTGGGGCGCCGTTATTTTCTGGAATTATTGCAGGAGTTATTGGAGGTATCGTAGTTGGGTACTTAAGCCAGTCACATATTAGTGTATCTGGTCCTGCAGCTGGTTTGACAGCAATTGTATTAACTGCTATTACCGATTTTGGAGCTTTTGATGTGTTTTTACTGTCTGTTTTTATTGCTGGATTAATTCAGCTGGCATTAGGGTTCTTAAAAGCCGGAAGTATATCAAATTATTTTCCAACCAATGTAATCGAAGGAATGCTTGCAGGTATCGGGATCATCATTATTTTAAAACAATTGCCACACGCTTTTGGTTATGATGCTGATTTTGAAGGAGACCAGGCTTTTATTCAAAATGACGGAAGCAATTCGTTTTCGTTTTTATTTGATGTTATTAATCATATCAATTTAGGAGCAGTAGTAATTTCTATTGTTTCTTTAGTGATATTAATTTCATGGGATAAAGTTTCTTTTCTTAAAAAATTAAAATTAGTTCCGGGAGCACTTATTGCAGTTATTCTGGGTGTAGTTCTAAACGAAATATTTATTTCGACAGGAAGTTCATTAGCTATTGGCAAAGAGCATTTGGTTTCTTTACCGGTTCCAAAATCTTTTGACGAATTCAAATCAATTATTATTACACCGGATTTTACCGCTGTAACAAATCCAAAGGTATGGGTTGTGGCTGTTACAATTGCTATTGTAGCTTCTATTGAGACCTTGTTATGCATTGAAGCTTCTGACAGAATGGATGCTCAAAAGCGCTATACAGATACTAATGTTGAATTAAGAGCACAAGGGGTTGGAAACATGTTAAGTTCATTATTAGGCGGTTTGCCAATGACTTCTGTAGTAGTAAGATCATCTGCAAATAATAATGCAGGTGCAAAATCTAAAATGTCAGCTATTATCCATGGAGTACTTTTATTAATCAGCGTTTTGAGTATTCCGGCAATTTTAAATAAAATTCCGTTGGCAACTTTGGCAACAGTTTTAATTTTGGTAGGATACAAATTAGCAAAACCGGCAACTTTCATGCATTTTTGGCACAAAGGAAAATATCAATTCGTTCCTTTTATCGCCACTTTAGTATTTGTGGTTGCAACAGATTTATTAAAAGGAGTTGCATTAGGAATTATTATCAGTATCATTTTTGTATTGAGAGGTAATTTAAAGAGAGCTTATATTTTCAAAAAAGAAGAATACGAAGATGGAGATGTTATACATATCGATTTAGCTCAGGAAGTTTCATTTTTGAATAAAGCGGCCATCAAACAAACTTTGAAGGATATTCCTGAAAACTCTAAAGTAATTATCAATGCACATGATACAGAGTATATTGCGCATGATGTTTTAGATTTGATTCGTGAGTTTAAAGAAACTCGTGCTATTGATGAAAATATTAAAGTAAAACTAAAAGGCTTTAAAAAAGCATACGAGTTAGAGAATACTCCTGACAAAGATAATCACGTTTCTATCGAACATTATTATGATGTTGCGAAGAGAGCATTGGTTAAAAAAGAAACAACAAAAGATAAATTTTAAACAAATTATACAAATAAAGGTATTGATCCGGTTTGAGAGATATCAAAATTTAAATAACTTTACATTAAAGTCTTTTGATATGCTCGGGCATTGACAATATAAAAAAATCAAAAAAAAAAATGAAAGAGTTTTATAAGCAAATACTGGAGAACAATAAAAAATGGGTTGAAGATTCGTTAGCAAAAGACCCAAATTATTTTGCTGATTTAGCAAAAGGACAATCTCCACCATTATTATGGATTGGATGTTCTGACAGCCGTGTTCCTGCAAACGAAATTATCGGTGCAAAACCGGGAGAAGTTTTTGTACACAGGAATATTGCCAACATGGTGGTTCATTCTGATATGAATATGCTAAGTGTTCTGGATTATGCAGTAAATGTTTTGAAAGTAAAACATGTTATTGTTTGCGGACACTACGGTTGTGGTGGTGTAAAAGCTGCAATGGGTAATATGTCTGTTGGAATCATCGACAACTGGATTCGTCACATTAAAGATGAGTATCGTTTGCATGACAAATATCTAAATTCAATCGAGGATGAAACAGAACGTTTTAATGCTTTTGTTGAAATCAATGCAAAAGAACAAGTTTATAACTTAGCAAAAACTTCTATCGTACAGGCTGCCTGGAAAAATGGTCAGGACTTAATGCTTCATGGATGGGTTTACGGTTTAAATTCTGGTTTTGTAACCGATTTAAATGTAACCATTGCTTCTAATGATGAGCTTGATGATGTTTACCAGCTGAGCAATCTATAAAAATAAAAAATCGCCTTTTTAAGGCGATTTTTTTTATTCGTTTTCATCCAGGTTTTCATTAAAAGCCGAAGGCAGGAGAGTTGGGATAAACTTGATCAAAATCGGGAGTAATAAACTTCCGCCTGGTAATAAAAATATAGTTAGTGACGGAATCGTTTTGCAAATATCCAAAAGCTGTTTTTTTACTTTCTTCTTTTCCTTTGCATCAAGATCTCTCGTGGTAGAATAGGCGAGAAGAACCACCAATTCCTTACTTTGCATAATTTCCTTTACCAATCTGTTTTTATTTCTGATAATCAGTTTAACGACGGTATGCGTCATCTGATCATAAAAATGCTTCACAGGATTTGAATAATTGAAATATGGAATTTTCTTTTTATGAGTCGTTATAAACGCATGTGTAGTATCAATACTTTGCGTTACGAAATAATCTGATACTCCCATCATAGAACCCAATGAATATAAGAAATAAGCCTCTTCATTCTCTACAACACCATCACTCCATAATGCCATTCCGGCCATATCGATTAAATAATACTGCTCCAGCTTATCGTTAAAATAATCAAGCTGTAAGGTTTCCAGAGTATCTACAGTAACTTTTGAGAATTTAGAATACCTGATGGAAGCTTCAAAAAGTTTGATTAGTAAATCATCATGCTGTGATTTTACCGTTTTGGTTTTTAAAGCCAGACCTACAATACCAAGAACCGTTTCTTCAATTCGTTTTAGATATTTTTCAGGAATTGCACCTTTTTCCAGATATTGTCTAAAAGCTAATACGTCAATAAACAACAAAGCATTGGTAACCAGATGTGAAAAGTTTTTACTGATAATGCTGTCATTAGTCTGAACTCTCTGGTCGATGATGTTTTCCAGTTCAAAAGAAGGAGTGTCTTTTGGAAGTAAAATTTTTAGTAAGCTAAAACCTTCCGGATTCATTGCTTTGTAAAATTTAAGAACCTCAGTAATAAAATTATTTGGTTCGGAGCTTCTTTTTTCCAAACAAAAAACGCCGTATAAAGTATTTAATAAAGCGACCTTAGAAATTTCGGTTTTAAACCAGCCTTTTATTGGAATTGGAACCTGAGCATCAATAGCAATGATATGCCCATAGATAAATCCTGTTTCTCTTACCTTATAGTAAAAAGAATCTTTGTTTTCAAAAGGGATTGCTTCTGAAAACTTTTGTTCACTAAAAAATTTATCTATCCAGCCAGATGCCGATGCGTTAATCATTAACTTTAGTTTGAGGATACAAAGCTATATCTTTTTCTTGTTGTTAGATTAATTTTTAAATGAAATAACCACTAGATTTTGTGAAAAATAGTGGTTATTGGTTTTTTACTTGATGATACCTGCACAAGCAACCCTTCCGCCTGCATTTCCGGTAGGCTGAGTGGTAAAATCATCCGTTCCCTGATGTACGATTAAACCTTTGCCAAGAATATTTTTTGTTTCATCTTCACAGCCAATGCACCATTCATCGGTAGTTAAAGTGATTGTTCCGTAACCTTTGTCATCAGCAGTAAAGTTTCCTATATCACCTTTGTGATATTCTCCAACTCCCCATTTACCATGTTTTTTAAAGGTAGGGTTCCAGTGTCCGCCTGCAGAACTTCCGTCGGCAGCACTACAATCAGATTTTTCGTGAATGTGAATTGCGTGAACTCCGGGTTGTAAACCGGCTACTTTTGCAACAAAAGTTACCTTGCCGTTTTTCTCCGTAAAAGTGGCAGTTCCTGTTACGGTACTGTTGCTTTTTGGCTCTAGTGCAACGGTCAGAGTTTTAGCGTCGTTTGATTTTGTACTTGACTTACAGCCAATAATTAAGGCTGTAATTATAGCGAAAGAAGCGATGATTTTTTTCATTTTACGGGCTATTAAATAAGTTTATAAGTAAATTTAGCATAAAATGTCTGAAATGTTTGTATTCAAAAGTTAAAAAAAACTCAAAATTAATTATGAAAAAAACGGGCATTGATGATCAAGGAATGCAGAAAATATTACGTAAATTCGTATAGATTTTCAAATAACTTCCCATAATCGAAAAGTTTTAACCTTTAATCTTTACTTTATGAAAATGAAATTATCGATTTTAGCTGTGCTGTTTTCTTTTTTTAGTATTCAGGGTTATGCTCAGGAAAAAACAAAAAAGGAATTAAAAGCAGAAAGAGAACTTCAGAAACAAAAAGAAACAGAAGTACTGATAGATTCAAAAAGCTTTGTTTTTGATGCCGAAAAACTAATGCCTCAAACAGGCAGGATGATTATTTTGGATTATAATACTTATTTTTTAAAATTCAATCAGGATAATGTCACTTGTGACTTACCCTTTTTCGGGCGTGGCTTTAATGTTGGTTACGGATCTGACGGCGGAATAAAGTTTGAAGGCAAACCTGAAAATTTAAAGATCGAAAAAACTAAAAAATATTATTCGGTAAAAATGACCGTAAAAGGCAAAGATGATGTGTATGATGTTTTTTTTAAAATATTTTTTAATAAGCAAACAACACTTTCCATCAATAGTAATAACAGATCTTTTATTTCTTATGACGGAAATGTAAGAGCTTTTAAGACAGATGAAAAGAAATAATTAATTACAGAAAACTTCATTTGGCAATTAAGTTTTTTTATTTCAGAATAACAGAATAATGATTATTGAAATTATAATCTAAATTTTTGGATTTAAATAAAAAACGGCAGCTATTAAAATTTAATAACTGCCATTTTTTTATTTTTCAATTACTATTTTGCTGTCTTAACTTCGTAAATAGCATTAACCATTCCGTCTTTTGGACTATCCAAAGTAAGTTCCCAAAACATGATGCCTCCTAATTTTTTAGACTTTACATATTCAGCTTTAGCTTTTATAGATTTAAGGTCATCAGATGTGGCAAAGGTTTTTGTAGTTGCGTTATACCAGTAAGGCGCTTTTGCTTTTTCATCCCAAAAATATTTCCAACCGTTTGCTTCTGTATAAGTTGAAGCAAAATTTTTAAAATTAACGCCTTCAATGTGCTCTCCGGCCTGATAAAGACCATTGTTTACATTCTCTACATTTTTCCATGTTCTGGAATAAAATGCTCCTCCAATTACTAATTTTTCAGCAGGAACTCCCTGATTTAATAAATAAGTAACTGCTTTGTCTGTTGATTCTTCATTTGGATTTGTGCTGTATAAAGGTGTATGGTGTCCGGTAACTTTTGAATATCCATTAACCAAATCATAGCTCATAATGTTGATACGATTAACTAACGGAGTTACAGCTTTCCAGTCAATAGATTCGTCCAAATATTTTTGAAAACCTCCGGCAGCAAAACTCAATTCGTATTTTTTGCCCAATGTTGAGCGCAATATTTTAATTAACTCTGTAAAATTTGGTTTATCAGAAGGTTGAAACAAATGTCCGGGAAGCCCTTCTATTGCCGGATATTCCCAATCCAGATCTAAGCCATCTACCTTAAAATAATTACTTACTTCTTTTACAGATTTTGCAAATATCAACCGTCCTTCAGCCGTAGAAAATGCACTAGAACAAGGTTCACAGCCACCCCAGCCACCAAGAGATAAAATAATTTTCAATTGTGGATTTTTAGCTTTTAATGCAACCAGGTGTTTTATCGTGATAGAATCTTTTGCCGAATCAACACTTAGTTTTCCGTCTTTTAAATGACAGAAACTAAAAATGATTTGGTTCAGTTTGCTTACTTCGTATTCATCAATTAGTTTAGAATCGCCTGTGTAGTAAGCAATAATATCCATTTTTTTATTTTTTTGCGCAAATGTATTGGTGATGCCTATGCACATAAAAAATAAACCAATTAGAGTAGTTTGTTTCATTTTATGTTTTTTTAGTTTTTAGAAGGTTAAATATATGCAATACATTTAATATTTGACTATGGCGCAACACATGTAGAGCTGATTTTAACGAATATTTTGCAAACCACTGCAAAAATATTGCGTTTCGTAAGAATATATCTCGCAGTTTAAATACAAAAAAATAAACCCGCACAGTTTCGGACTTGTGCGGGTTTAAACAAATTAAAAGCTAAAAACTATTTTTGAATTAGAAGCAGTATGAATTTTCTGCAACTAATTTAGAGGCGATTGTTTCTCTTAATGCCACAACATTTGGCAAGTTGGTATATTTTGTAAAACGTTTTAATCCCATTAACATCATACGTTGTTCGTCTCCTTCAGAGAAAGAAGCAATTCCTTCTTTTCCTTTTGAGTTTACGATATCTACAGCTTTGTATAAGTATAATTTTGCCATAGCAATTTGTTCCTGAACTTTTGCTTCACCTTCTTTTTTGGCTAATTTTTCAGTTCTAAGAATAGTACTTTCAGCGATGTAGATCTCGATTAAGATATCAGAGGCAGCCATTAACAATTGTTGGTGTGAATCTAAATCAGGTCCGTATTTTTGAACAGCGCTTCCGGCAACCATTAAGAATACTTTTTTAAGGTTAGCAATGATTCCTTTTTCTTCAGCAAATAATTCAGAAAAATCCGGAGTATCAAAAGATGGAATTCCCATTAATTCTTCCTGAACTTTCATAGCTGGTCCAAGTAAGTCAACATGGCCTTTCATTGCTTTTTTGATCAACATACCAACAGAAAGCATTCTGTTAATTTCGTTTGTTCCTTCGTAGATACGAGCGATACGCGCATCTCTCCAGGCGCTTTCCATTGGAGTATCTTCAGAGAATCCCATTCCTCCAAAAATTTGGATTCCTTCGTCAGCACAATTCTGAACATCCTCAGAAACAGCTACTTTCAAAATAGAACATTCGATAGCATATTCTTCAACACCTTTCAATTCTGCTTCCTGGTGAGAAGTCCCTTCAGCTTCACGAGCTGCAATTCTGTCTTCGATATCTTTTGCAGCACGGTAAGAAGCACTTTCTCCTGCGTATGCACTAGTTGCCATTTCGGCCAATTTAGAACGGATAGCTCCAAAAGATGAAATAGAAGTATTGAACTGAATTCTTTCGTTAGCATATTTCACCGCTCCTGAAGTTACTCTTCTTTGAGCGTCAAGACAAGCAGCAGCCAATTTAATACGACCAACATTTAAAGCATTCATTGCAATTTTGAAACCGTTTCCTCTTTCAGACAACATGTTTTCAACCGGAACTTTTGTTTCGTTAAAGAAAACCTGACGAGTAGAAGAAGCACGGATCCCTAATTTATGCTCTTCTTCATTCATAGAAATTCCGTTAGACGGATCATTTTCTACGATGAAACCTGTAATGTTTTTATCATCTCCAATACGGGCAAAAACGATGAAAACGCTGCAGAAACCTGCATTCGAAATCCACATTTTTTGTCCAGTAATTTTATAATGCGTTCCATCTTCAGATAAAACAGCCTTTGTTTTTCCAGAGTTCGCATCAGATCCTGCACCTGGCTCAGTCAAACAATAAGCGCCAAACCATTCTCCCGAAGCCAATTTAGGAACGTATTTTTTCTTTTGTTCTTCAGTTCCGTAAAGCGTAATTGGCATAGTTCCAATTCCTGTATGCGCACCAAAAGCAGTTGAGAACGATCCTGTAGCACCAGAAATGTAATCGCAAACCAACATGGTAGACACGAATCCCATTCCTAATCCGCCATATTCTTCAGGAACTGCAACTCCAAGAAGTCCTAGTTCACCTGCTTTGCGCATGCTTTCTTCTGTAAAAGCATAATCTTTTTTCTCAAAACGATTTTTGTTAGGCCAAATTTCTTTGTCTACAAATTCTTTTACAGAGTCACGCATCATTAACTGCTCTTCTGAGAAATCTTCTGGTGTAAAGATATCTTCACACTTTGTTTCTTTAACTAAAAACTGACCACCACGGGTTACGTTTTTTTCGATTGTATCTGCCATTGCTTTTGTTTTTTGTATGTTTTTATATTTTTATAATCGAATCTCCAATCTTGTCATTTCGACGAAGGAGAAATCACATCCAGTATTTCAACACAGTGCGTTCTTAGCGCGTGTGATTTCTCCTTCGTCGAAATGACAAAAAGAGACGTATTTGTCTTAAAGAACTTCGTAAATCCCCGCAGAACCTTGCCCTGTACCCACACACATCGAAACAATTCCGTATTTACTACCTCTGCGTTTCATCTCATCGAATAACTGAACAGAAAGTTTAGCACCTGTACATCCCAGTGGGTGACCTAACGCGATTGCTCCACCGTTTACGTTTACGATATCCGGGTTTAAACCTAGTTCGCGAATTACAGCCAGAGACTGAGAAGCAAAAGCCTCGTTTAATTCAACTAAGTCAATATCTTTTAATTCTAAACCAGCTTGTTTCAATGCTTTCGGAATTGCTTTTACAGGACCAATACCCATAATTCTTGGCTCAACACCAGATGAAGCAAAATTTACTAATCTGGCAATTGGCTCAAGATTCAATTCTTTAACCATGTCCTCACTCATGATTAAAACAAAAGCAGCACCATCACTCATTTGTGATGAGTTACCTGCTGTAACGCTTCCGTCTGCGGCAAAAACCGGTTTTAAACCTGCTAAAGCTGCAACAGACGTTCCGGCACGTGGACCTTCGTCTTGTTTTACAACGTATGATTTCGTTTCTTTTTTTCCATTTTCATTGATGAAAGTCTGCTCAACAGTAATCGGAACGATTTGTTTGTCGAATTTCCCTTCAGCCTGAGCTTTCAAAGCTTTCATATGAGAGTTGTAAGCAAACTCATCCTGATCTTCTCTGGAGATTTTGTATTGATTCGCAACCGCTTCAGCAGTTAAACCCATTCCCCAATAATAATCTTCGTGACCCGCAGCCGCAACTTTGTAATCCGGAGTTGGTTTGTAACCTCCCATCGGAATAAAACTCATACTTTCTGCACCACCGGCAATGATACAATCTGCCATTCCAGACTGGATTTTTGCAGTTGCCATTCCGATAGTTTCTAATCCAGATGCGCAATAACGGTTTACTGTAACTCCGGGAACATCTTCTACTTTCAATCCCATTAAAGAGATCAAACGTCCAACATTAAGTCCTTGTTCTGCTTCCGGCATGGCATTTCCTACCATAACGTCATCGATACGTTTTTTGTCGAAATCAGGGAGTTCATCCATCATAAACTGAATGGTTTCTGCTGCTAATTCGTCAGGTCTTTTAAATCTAAAAACCCCTTTTGGTGCTTTTCCAACTGCGGTTCTATATGCTTTTACTATATATGCTGTTTTCATAATTCTTAATTGTTTTTGATATTTTATAGGTCGCTCCCCAAGGAGCTAATTGCCATTTAAATTATATTTTCTAAAAACAGTTGACCTCTTAGATATTAAATACATACACCTTTTTATTTCTGCTAATCAGTCTCGTGCCTCGTAGAGGCATACTGTTTGTAGCATTAATTAAGGGCTATGTTAATAAGCTCTGTAGGAGCGACCTGTTTTTGCAACCTGTTTGTTATTCAACCCAATCAAACAAATATTTCTCTTCATATTCAATTTCAAATTTTTCTAAAAATGAAAGATATTCTTCCTTAAACGTTTGTTTTTTATGGTTTTCTTCCTGATTTAAAATGTATTTAATCACATTGTCCAAATGACTTTTAGAATAAGAAAAAGCTCCATATCCTTCTTGCCAATTAAATTTTCCGTTAATCCATTTATTATCATTAATAAATTTCGAAGAACCTGCTTTAATATCTCTTACCAAATCTGATATTGAAAGGTTTGGTTTCATTCCAATCAAAATATGAACGTGGTCTGGCATTGCGAAAATGGATAATAATTTTTGTCCTCTATTTGAAATAATACCTGTAATAAATTTGTGCAATTCTTCACGGTTTTCTTTTTTAATCAAATTTTCTCTGCCTTTTACAGCAAAAACAATTTGAATGTAAATTTGTGAATATGTATTTGCCATAATTCGTTTTAAACAGGTCGCTCCTCCGGAGCTAAATCAAAAATCATTTCGTTTTTCTACAAACAGGTTGCCTCTCCGAGGCTTTTAATTTCTTAATGGCTTACCTTTGGTAAGCATATATTGAATTCTTTCCAACGTTTTTCTTTCTGTACAAAGAGATAAAAACGCCTCTCTTTCGATATCTAATAAATATTGTTCAGATACTAAAGTTGCTTCAGATAAATCACCTCCGGCCATTACGTACGCCAGTTTGTTAGCGATTTTTTTATCGTGCTCAGAAATGTATTTTCCAGCTTCCATTTGGTCAGTTCCAACTAAGAACATTCCAAGTGCTTGTTTACCCAAAACCTTAACATCCGTTCTTCTTATAGGTTGTGTATAACCCGCTTCTGCCATTAACAGTGCATGTTTTTTAGCTTCGGCAATCTGACGGTCTTTGTTTACCACGATAATATCTTTACCATGTTGAAGAAGTCCGGTATCAAAAGCTTCATAACCAGAAGTAGAAACTTTAGCCATAGCTATAGTCAGGAAATATTCTTGGAGAACATTCAATTCCACATCATTTTTGCGGAATAAATCAGACGCTCTCAAAGCCATTTCTTTAGATCCACCACCGCCTGGAAGTACACCAACACCAAATTCAACCAATCCCATATAAGTTTCTGCCGCAGCAACAACTTTATCAGCGTGTAAACTCATTTCGCATCCACCGCCAAAAGTCATTCCGTGAGGCGCTACTACAACTGGAATTGAAGAGTAACGAACGCGCATCATCGTGTCCTGAAACAATTTGATTGCCATATTCAATTCGTCATATTCCTGCTCAACTGCCATCATGAAAATCATTCCGATATTGGCCCCAACAGAGAAATTCGCTGCCTGATTACCAATAACTAAACCTTGATATTCTTTTTCAGATAAGTCGATTGCCTTATTGATAGCTTGTAAAACATCGCCACCAATTGTATTCATTTTTGATTGGAATTCTAAGTTCAAGATTCCATCTCCTAAGTCTTGAATAATTGCTCCACTATTGCTCCAAACTTTTTTGCTTTCGCGAATATTGTTCAGAATAATAAAGGAATCTTGTCCAGGGACTTTTACCTGAGATTTTGTAGGGATATTGTAGAAATAAGTCGCTCCCTCTTTTACAGAGTAGAAACTTTCGCTTCCCGAAGCCAACATTTCAGTAACCCATGCAGCTGGCTCCAAACCTTCAGCTTTCATGATTTCGATTCCTTTGGCAACACCAATAGCATCCCAGATTTCGAATGGACCATTTTCCCATCCAAAACCAGCTTTCATGGCATCATCAATTTTATATAACTCGTCTGAAATTTCAGGAATTCTGTTTGACACATAAGCAAACATTCCTGCGAAACTCTTACGGTAAAATTCACCCGCTTTGTCTGTTCCTTTTACTAAAACTTTAAAACGATTGATTGGTTTATCAATAGTTTTTGTTAATTCTAGCGTAGCAAAATTTGCTTTTTTAGCAGCACGATATTCTAATGTATCTAAGTCTAAAGAAAGAATATCTTTATCTACTTTTTTGTAAAAACCTTGTCCGGTTTTGCTTCCGAACCATTTATTTTCCATCATTTTATTGACGAAATCAGGAAGTTTAAACAATTCGTGTTGTTCGTCGTTTGGGCAGTTTTCGTAAATACCGTTGGCAACGTGTACCAAAGTATCCAGACCAACAACGTCAACCGTACGGAAGGTAGCCGATTTTGGACGGCCAATTACCGGACCAGTCAATTTATCAACTTCTTCAATCGTTAATCCCATTTCTTTTACCAAATGGAATAAACTCTGAATTCCGTAAATACCAATTCTGTTTCCGATAAATGCCGGAGTATCTTTAGCAACAACCGAAGTTTTTCCTAAAAATTTAGATCCGTATTCGTTTAAGAAATCCAATACTTCTGTAGAAGTTTTTGGACCAGGAATAATTTCAAATAATTTTAAGTAACGCGCAGGGTTAAAAAAGTGAGTTCCGCAGAAGTGTTGTTGAAAATCCTCGCTTCTTCCTTCACTCATAAAATGAATTGGAATACCAGAAGTGTTTGAAGTAACCAATGTTCCCGGTGTGCGGAATTTCTCGATTTGCTCAAAAACCAGTTTTTTGATATCCAAACGCTCCACAACAACCTCAATAATCCAGTCTACATTGGCAATTTTTGCCATATCATCGGTCGTATTTCCAGTCGTAATTCGATTTGCAAATTTCTGACTGTAAATAGGAGAGGGCTTCGATTTTAATGAATTCGCCAGGTGCTCGTTTACCACTCGGTTGCGAACAGCTTTACTTTCAAGCGTTAATCCTTTTTTAGCTTCAGCTTCTGTCAACTCGCGGGGTACGATGTCAAGCAGTAAAACTTCAACACCAATGTTGGCAAAATGGCAAGCTATTCCTGAACCCATAATTCCGGATCCAATTACAGCGACTTTTTTAATTGTGCGTTTCATATTTGATACTATTTGTTTTTATTTTTATGGAAATGATCTTTATTAAGATTATTCATTTTCCAACTTCTCAGTTTGATTAAATATATTTTTGTCCTGAATTAATTCATTTATGATTTCAGAAACTTCGATAAAATGTTTCAGTTTTTCGTCTGAGACATGTTTTCTAACCGTTTCATTAAATTTCAGAACCGTATTTTTAGATAAATCTCTTTTTTCTTTTCCAAAATCGGTCAGGTAAATTAAAACACCGCGACCGTCACTTGGGTTTTTTTTGCGAACGATTAAACCTTTTTCTTCCATAGATTTCAATGTCCTCGTTAAGCTGGTTGCTTCCATGCCCATTCTCGGGCCCAAAGCGGTTGACGGAGTTCCTTCTTCCTTATCCATACTTAAAAGAGCAAATCCCGTCGCCATGGTAGCATCGTATTTAGCAGCTTCTTCATTATACATTCTTGAAACAGCCTGCCATGTAGCTCTCAAAATATAATCTATTGTTTTGTCTTTCATAGGTAACTATATCGATTTCAAATATAATTAAAAAATACTATGCATGCATATAATTTTTTAATAATTTTTAGGTTAATAAAAAAAATCCCCTGATTTGGAGTGTTTTGTGGCTTTATTTGAATTGAAATATACTATTCTTTTTTTGGATTTTAACATTTAGGATATTGTAAAAATCGTTTTTTAGTTATTATTTCCTCTTAAATTCTGTATTATGCAAAAAAATCATGTATTTAATTCAGCTTCATTTTCTGTTTCATAACGTAATACGGCTCTTTGGAGTATCTTTTTCATACGGTTTCTTAGATTTTCAGGTCTTAGAATTTCTATGCAATCTCCAAATCCCAATAAAAGACGCTCCATCTCATAATTCGGAATAACAAACAAATGAATAATAATGCTCTTGTCTTCATTTTCTTTAATCAATCGCTGAGAGGAGTGCAAAGGCTTCGTGAGTACATAAGGAGCGTTTGCAGCATCAATCCAAAGTTCGATTCGTCTTGCTTTCAAACCGGCATTAACCGTAACACCAATGATATCTTTATAATAAGTTTCGGCATCAAAATCTTCGTCTAAATACTGAAGATTAAAATCATAATCAATAGCAATAATTCTGTCGAGAGCCAAATTGGTAATAGGTTGCGAGCTTTTTGTTTTACCAATTAAGAACCAGCGGTTATTAAATTCCTTTAAAATTAAAGGGTGAAAATGAAATTTAGTTTCTTCTCTTGATTTAAATGATTTATAAGTAATTACCAAAACCACTTTCTTAATAATTGCCTGATATATTTCATCTAAATAATGCAATCCTTTCAGGTTTTCATTTTTATCTAGATGAATTACGGGATTTGTATGCGATTTTTCAGAGTAGATTTTATCTTCCAGACGCTGTAAAATATCCGATACATCACTAAACAAAGAAAAATCCTTAAACTGTTTCAGCATCGAAACCGTTTCTGTCAAAACATTCATATCGTTCTCCGTCAGCGGAATATCGGTTATCGTAAATTCCTCGTCTTCATATTTATAATACTTCTTATCATAAACGACAATGGGTGCGTTGTAACCTAGTTTTTCGCTCCGCATCAACTGAATATCCATTTGAATTGTTCGTTTGCTAATAGGGTTCTCACGACCTTCGTATTCAAACAAAGCTTCAGAACAGCATTCGATCAAATCTTCCAGAGTCCATTTTCTATATCGATTCTGCAGACATTTATCTATCGTTTTATAGCGAATTAAAGCGTTTTTATTTTGTGACATAATTTCTTGGTTTTTTTGCCATGAAGGCGGTAAGACACTAAGTTTTTTATTTAATGCCACAGATTATAAGATTAGAAAGATTTTTACCCATTTTTGTCATCCTGAGGAACGAAGGATCACACCAGAAGCTCCGCACAGAAATCGCCAATCTTTGTCGAGTTCCTTGTGTGATCCTTCGTTCCTCAGGATGACAAACTGGGACTTTTACCCTAGTAGCAAAATTTCTTTTTTAATATTAACCCGTGCCTTCTCTTCATACAATTTCCTGAATTCTTCCGTTTGAAAAATAAATTCATTATCCAGAAAATGTTTCAACGCTTTTGCGCGACCGGGTTTGTAGAGAAAATCAGGATAAATGCGATATTCTTTTCGAATCTGTTCAAAATAGATTTTATAGTCGTCCCAATCTCTGGCCAGGACTTTCAAATCAAAATCGATCAGCCAGTTAATGTCTTCAATTTCATTGTGCTGATGTAATTGCGTGGCACAAATCATATCAAAAACTAATTGCGAGTTGAGGTTGGTCTCTTTCGGAAGAATCTTCACGGCATATTCAGCACTTTTGAGTTCATTATCTTTTTTACTGCTTTTATAAACGTAATCGTGATAAAAAATAGAAAATAATACTTCATTAGGAAATTGAAGTTTATCAAGATAGATTTCAAAACATTCTACCATATCTTTTATATGTGTCAGATTGTGGTAATGTCTTGATTTGGTGGAATATGTGGTTTCTAAATCCAGCCAATTTCGTTCGATTTCATTTTCGTCAAAACCAATAGGGGCAAGTAGTCCAGAGAATTTTTGCTTTAGATTCATCCTTTTTTACTCAAATATAAAATTCTTTTTTTACTGCGCAAAATAATTGCGCAGTAGTTCTGAAATCTTTGCTCAGGAAATAAAAACAAACGTTCATAAATAAAAAAATTGGGTTAGAAAGGTTAAGTTTGAGTTACTTCGAAAACACTTTCCAATGTACACACTTACACCATTACCTTTTTATTCAATTTACATGAAGCAGTAGCTCAGCGGTAGAGCAGGTAGTTTTGAAATTATCCATAAAAGGTCAATCTAAACTTACTTCGTACACTTTTAATGTCCGGGTCGTGGGTTCGAATCCCATCTGCTTCACTATTAATGGTCAATTAAAACTTACTTCAGAACACGGCTAATTTCGGTTCGAATCCGAACATAGTTTTAAAATCATCATTAATAAAATGAGGGTCAAGATTAACTTACTTCTCGGCGGAAGCGCCACCAGATAAACTTAGTTAATCCATTACACTCAAATTTCAGGTCAAGTGTTTCTTACTTCAAAATCTTTTAGGTAGAAATCAGAAACACGATTATCTAAATTTTAAAAATTAAAAAAAATGAAAACAAAAGCATTATTAAAAATCAGTTTGCGTCAAAACGCTATTTTCATTCCATCAGAAATGATTGCGAATGATAATAAAAATTTATCAGCAACAACATCGGTTTTATTGGCCAATGTTTCAAAACTCGGATTTACATTTTCTGAATCGTTATTACACGCTTTAAACAATGTAAACCCAACTTATAAAGTGGAGGTTTTAGAAGTGCTAAGAGAAGTTTTAGGAAACGATAAAAACTGGACGCCTTTGGTTAAAGAATGGAATATCCCAACGGGAGAATCTGTTTTGGATCATATTGTGACGTATTTCGGAAATGCTTTTAAAACAAAAAATGGAACAACTTTGCAATGCGGACATAGTATTCCGGATAATACTTTTCCGTTAGAAAAATACAACGGCTGTCCGTTTTGCGGAACTCCGTTTGAATTTGGAAAACTGGAAAATATCGGTCAGGGGAGCAAATTAAAAGTATTGGATTTATGGTCAGAAAAGGAATTACAAGATTTCTACAAATCATTATTGCAATCAAAAACCGCTCTTGACGCTACGCAGGTAGAAAGTTTAAAAACGGCTTTGAAATATTTGCCTTTGCCAAAAACAGATATTGCCATGAAGGAAACTTTAATGTTGGTAATTGATGTTTTGATTGAAGAAGGTCAGGCCGAAAAGGCATCTCAATACTTTAAATCGCCAACCGATATTTTAAGATATTTATGGTTTAAAAACACCGGTTTATTGCAGATAATTGAGCCAAAAACAATCATAAAAAGAACGTCTAAAAACGCCCAACATTTTTATAATGTTTTGGATACAAGTGCGCAGGCAAAAATTGCATCTCAAAAAGATTTGAAACTTAAATATTCAAGAAAAGAATGTTTGATGGTGGCGAACTGGTTGAAAAATCTTGATATGGATGTTGAAACAATGTGCGAAATCATGCACCCAAAAAGAGGAATGTGGGTTCGTGTAATCAGAGCGTTACGTTTGGCAGAATACAGCAAAAGAAAAGGCTTTGAAAAATTAGCTTTTTTGATGGATGTATTTTACAACCAGGTTTATGACGTTTGGCAAAGTAAAGTAAACACATCAAGATTAAAATTTGATGCCGATAAAACATTTGCCTTATTAAAACAGCGTCCGGGATTGTTTGCACGCTCTTTATTTTCGAATATGCTTTGGTTTGGTGCAGACGAAACGGTGGCACATTTTGAAGAAATTATAGATAAAGTTCCGGCCAGATTGGTGTTTACTTTAAACATGTATGCACAAAATTATTTTGATAAAAACATGCAAAGAAGCGTGAAACCTTTGGGTGGAACAAACAAACGTATTGCGCCAAATGCATTATTGAATTTGTACGACGAAGCACAATTAGAAGCGATGAAAAATCAAATCGAAGCGTTGTGTCTTTTAGCGATGAAGCAGCGATTTGCCACAATCGCAAACCTAAATAAAACGATTTATATCGATCCGCAATTGTTTAACATGCCAGTTTCGATTGGCGATAGAAGCGAGACCGTTCAGGATTTACCGGTTGCTTTAATGGGAACACGTTTCCCGATTGAAGGTAACGAAGTACGATTGTTTATGCAATGGGGAAAAGATTTGCAGGCACAGCATTTAGATATGGATTTAAGCTGTCATATCGCTTATGAAGATAAAGCTGATATCTGTTCTTTCAGCCGATTAACCACAACGGGTTGTCAGCATAGTGGTGATATCAGACATATTCCGAATAAAATTGGAACTGCCGAATATATCAACATCAACATCGAAGAATTGGCAAAAGCCAACGCAAAATTTGTAACTTTTACCTGCAATGCGTACAGCAACGGAAGTATTACGCCAAATTTGGTTGTAGGCTGGATGAACAGCAAATACCCGATGAAAATTTCGGAAAAAACCGGAGTTGCCTACGATCCGTCGTGTGTAGATCATCAGGTTCGCGTTACGCAGAATGTAGCGAAAGGTTTGGTTTTTGGAGTTTTGGATGTAGCCAAAAGAGAAATCATTTGGCTGGAGATGACCTTCGGAGGACAAGTTGTTGGAGGTTTGGATTATAAAGGCGTTCAGGCGTTGTTGTCAAAACTAAACAGCAAATTGAATATTGGTAAATTGTTACAGCTTAAAGCGGAAGCTCAAGGTCTGACAATTATCGAAGATCAAAACGCCGATGAGGTTTACGACACAAAATGGGCGATAAATGCTGCGGCAGTTACGCAATTATTAATTGATTAGGGGAAAGGGACAGAGGTTGTAACTGACGTTAATCGCCTAGCTTGTCATCCTGAGGAACGAAGGACCACACAAGAAGCTCCGCAACAGTGAGCGCCAATCTTTGTCGAGCTTCTTGTGTGGTCCTTCTCCCGAAGCCTCGGGATCAGGATGACATAAAATGAGAAAAAAGAATCTACGCAAAATAACTGCGCAGTTAAATACAACCTTTGCACTATCAAAATAAAACAAATGAAAACACAAATAAACGGTACAGATATATTAGAATTAGGATTCCCTGAAGGAAAAATAATCGGGATTGCCTTAAAAATAAACAGCAAAAGACACGGATTGAAACGTGATGAAATGATAGCTAATTTCAAAAACGTTCTTGCAACTCCGGAAAATCATATAGACGATAAAATTTTTAGCAAACTCGCAATTGCTTTGATTGAAAAAGCAAATGAAAAGCCGGAAGATTTTATTGCTTTAAACCAAAATCCAAATGCGTATGCTTCTTACGGAGCCGAACATATCGAAGACGGTGCCAGAAAACAAATGGAAATAGCGATGCAATTGCCGGTTACCATTGCGGGAGCGTTAATGCCAGACGCGCACCAAGGATACGGATTGCCAATTGGCGGAGTTTTAGCGACTAAAAATGCCATTATTCCGTATGGAGTTGGGGTTGATATTGGGTGTAGAATGGCGTTATCGGTTTATGATATTGCGGAGGATTTTTACTTTGAAAATGAAGCCAAATTCAAAAGAGAATTAATTGCACATTCGGTTTTTGGAGCGGGCAACGGTTTTCACGGACAGTACAAAGCCGATCACGCGGTTTTAGAAAACGATGCTTTTAATATGACTCCGTTTGTGAAGAATTTAAAAGATAAAGCATGGTCGCAATTGGGTTCTTCGGGTGGTGGAAATCACTTTGTGGAATTCGGAATCATGGAATTTGCAAAAGACGATGCAGTTTTGAATATTCCGAAAGGAAAGTATGTCGCCTTGTTAACGCATTCGGGTTCGCGCGGAATGGGCGCTACGATTGCCGGACATTATACAAAAATCGCCAAAGACGTTTGTAAACTTCCGGATGCCGCTAAAAATTTGGCTTATCTGGATATGAACTCACAACTGGGTCAGGAATATTGGATGGCGATGAATTTGGCGGGAGATTACGCTTCGGCTTGTCATGAGATTATTCATAACAAAATGGAACGCGCTTTGGGTGCGACAATTTTAGCCAAAGTCGAAAACCACCATAATTTTGCCTGGAAAGAAATCTGGAACGGCGAAGAGGTGATCGTGCATAGAAAAGGTGCCACTCCGGCCGGAAAAGGCGTTATGGGAATCATTCCGGGAAGTATGACAGCGCCTGGATTTTTAGTGAGAGGAAAAGGTGAAGAGAACGCCATCAATTCGGCTTCACACGGAGCAGGAAGACAAATGAGCAGAACCCAAGCCATAAAAAACATCACGAAAAACGAAATGAAATCGATTTTGCAGCACCACGGCGTTACGCTTATTGGTGCAGGTCTTGACGAAGCCCCAATGGCTTACAAAGATATCAACCAAGTGATGGAAGCACAACAGGATTTGGTTGACGTTGTAGCAAAGTTTACGCCGAAATTGGTGAGAATGGCGGATGACGGGAGTAGAGAGGATTAAGCAAACCTAACAGGTTTTTAAAACCTGTTAGGTTTTTTTTAGGTTCAAAGAGGCAAGAATTTATCCTCATTTTTTGTCATCCTGATCCCGAGGCTTCGGGAGAAGGATCGCACTCGGAAATCTACAAAGATTTGACCCAATATTGTCATTTCGACGGAGGAGAAATCTTCGCAAGAAGCTCTACAAAGATTGGACTCTCGTTGCGGAGTTACTTGCGAAGATTTCTCCTCCGTCGAAATGACAAACTTTACGTGAAAACTTTGTGCCTTAGTGGCAAAAAACAAAAAAAATAAAGACTCAAAGAGAAAAGCCTCTGAACCTTTGCCCCTTTGAGCCTTTGCAACTTTAAAAAAAAATGAAAACATATATAGACATAGGAATTAACCTAACCAATAAACAATTCCAAAACGACATAGATGATGTCGTACAAAACGCTTTAGATGCCGACGTATCTCAAATGATACTAACCGGAACAAGCGTAAGAAACAGCGAAGAATCATCGCGAATAGCAAAAGAATATCCCGGAATATTATATGCTACAGCCGGAATTCACCCGCATGATGCGAAGAGTTTTGATGCACAGAGTATCTCGAAACTGCGAAATTTATTAAAACAAAAACAGGTAGTTTCTGTAGGGGAGTGCGGACTCGATTTTGATCGTGATTTTTCGCCCAGAAATATTCAGGAAACCTGTTACAAAGCCCAGCTTGAATTGGCGATAGAAGTGCAAAAACCTTTGTTTTTGCACGAAAGAGCCGCTTTTACCAAGTTTATGAGCATTACAAAAGACTATTTGCCACAATTGCCAAAAGCCGTTGTGCATTGTTTTACCGGAACTTTGCCCGAAGCCAAGACCTATCTCGATAACGGATTTTATCTCGGTTTTACCGGTGCGATTTCAGACAGCAAACGTTTTGATCATTTAAAAGAAGTAATTCAATACGTACCGGTTGACCGAATGATGATCGAAACCGATGCACCCTTCATGCTCCCAAAAAACACACCAAATAATCTTTTGATGAAATACCACGAACGCCGTTGCGAACCTGCTTTTCTGCCTTTTGTTGCGGCGACTGTGGCGCAGTTTAAAGGAGTTTCGGGGATTGTAGTTGCGGAGGAAACAACGAGGAATGCTAAAATCTTTTTTAGAATTTAGCATTTCCTAACAGGTTCTATAACATGTTAAGTATTGTTTTAAATATTTTATTTATTTGACTTTTAAATCAGGTACTTTTACTGAGGTTTAAGATTTTTGTGTTATTTAAATTTGCACCTATTTAATAATGATTAAAAGTTATTAGTTTATATAGGGCTAGTAATTAAAATTGAATTTAAAAAGTAACTAAAATAATAAATTGTATTGAAACTTAGTTTTTTTTACTGAAATGAATTAACACTATATTAAAAAAAAATATAAAAAATTATGGCATCAAAAATAGAAGAGAAAACGAATGATTTAATAATACATGTTTTAAATGCATTTAAGCATGCTAAATTGCAAAATGATAGTGCATTACCTTATATTCGTAAAGGATGTGAAGCAATGTGTAAAATTATTATTTTAAAACAAAAGGGTGATATTGATGGTTTTAAAATTATTAACGGTAATATTAAAAATACAGACTTTTCTATAAATAGTAATCCAAAGTCATTAGATCTTTTTACTCTAATTGATACTTGTAAAATTCATAGATGGTTTAGTCGTAAGATTAAATCAAATGATAATTTGTACCATAAATTTGAAGATTTACGAGCTTATACTAATAAAGGCTCTCATGATAACACATATCAAGAATCAATAACAAATCCCCATGATATTGAATTCTGTCTGGTAGTTTTAAAAAAAATATTGATTTGGTTCTGGAAAGAAAAACTTATCTTAGATCTTCCACAAAGTATAATTAGCGTTATTGATAGTTTGGAAATTAATGATGAGACATTAATACAAGATAATAATTGGAGTTATATTACTGATATTTGTGATAATTTTAGCTCGACTACACAAAATTTTTTAATTTCTCCATCCAATTTTAAAGATTTATCACAAGAACAATTAATTATATTATCTAAAATTAATTGGAATATCATCTTTGATTTCGACATTAATTCTAAGAATGATGGTCTTTTCAATGCATTTGTAGGGAATGTAACTAGGAGCTTGAGGCCAATTACAATTGAGCAGATTAACCAAAAGAATATTGTTAGTTCATCAAAACATAGTACAAATTGGTTCTTTGCTAGTGGTATTTCTGATATTTCAACTTCTCTTGTCAGTAATTATAAAGAATGGAGAACTAAAAAATATATTACATTATTAGAACAAATCATTGAAGAGTTCATTAATCAATCAAGTCAATCAAAATTAAACGTAATTATTTTGTATGATGAAGTTCATTATATTGAAAAAATTGTTGAAGTAATTTCGGATCGTTATCCCGAAAAATTATTAAATATTATAATTCTAACTGATGATGAAGATAAATTTTATTCACTTACCGAAAAATTTGATAATATAATTATATCTAATTTTTCTATTATTAATTTTCTACAATCAATAAATTCATCTATTGAATCAAAAAACTTAGATATTAAATCTATTCAAATCCCAGCGAAGAAAGATGATAATGACATTTTTATCGATATTAAAGATTATTATTTGTCATTTTTAGATAAAGATATTGAAATTTTGCATAAATCAATTCATAATTTAGTTACTGATGATGAGGATTCATTATCTTTTTATAAAGGAGGCGTTATTCAATGGGATGAGTTAGCAAACGAAATTGAAGTTAGAAGAGATATTGAAAAAGAAGCTTTTGATAAAGTGGAAACATATTTAAATAAGCAAAGTAGTAAGGGACCAATTATCGAATTGTTTCATAATCCAGGTAGTGGCGGTACAACACTTTCTAGAAAGATTGCATTTAATTTAAAAGATAAATATCCTGTTGTATTGATAAATAGTTATAAGAGGAGTGTAACAAGTCAAGGGTTATTTAATTTATCTGAACTAACAAAAAAGCCTATTTTAGCTGTTGTTGAATCACATAATGTTAATGTAAATGATCTTAATTCTCTAATAAGAGAAAATAATGCTGCAAAGAAGCATATTGTTTATTTGTATTTACAAAGATATTACAACAAAACCTTGACGTCTAAAAGTAAGCCGTCGGAAGTTTATCTTAAAGATTCTATGGCTACCATTGATGAAAGAGATCGTTTTGTTAATAAGTTTAGTCTTAATATTCCAACTCGAGAAAAATATGTAGCATTGTTAAAAAACAATCAACCTTCTGAATGTGAGGTTATTGATTTTTCATTAACAGCATTTGAAGATGAGTTTTCTAAAGATAAAATTAAAGATTATATAAAAACATATTTATATGAAATACCACAAAATCAAAAGGAGTTTATAGTATATACTTGCTTATATTACTATTATACACAAAGTTCTACATCTGAGTTTTGGTTTTATAAGAAATTTATAAATAATTCTTTAGCTAAAGAATTGAATTATAATGCAATAATAAATAAATTATTGATAAGAGAAAGGGATGATAGTGGAGATTATAATGGGTTTTGGCGTCCTCGATTTAATCAGTTTGCTAAATTAATTATTGGGGTATCACTTGATACTTCCGAGAGTGGTAATTGGAAGGAGTTTTTAAGTGAATGGAGTAATAAATTTATTAATGACTGCAGAGAAAGTAATGAATTTTTAATTGACGAAGTTCGAATAGCTTTTAAAAAAATGTTTTTACTAAGAAATAATGAAGATGTAATTGGATTGGATAATATAGATGATAATGTTCAAAATAATAAATTTTCACAGCTTATTAATGATGTTAAAGATTCTAATCAACAAAAATTAATATTTCAAAATTTAACTAAAAGTTACCCTAATGAAGCTCATTATAGAGCTCATTTTGGCAGATTTTTGTTTGAAAAACAAGAAAGTCAAGAGGATTTAGATCTCGCAAAAGTTGAAATCTCAGAAGCCATATATTTAGGGCAAAATGATTATAACCTTTGGCATCTAAAAGGGATGTGCAATAGAAAAACTATAGAATTTAAATTGAATAATAGTTATAATTTAGATACTTCAGATTTTGAAAGTTTTTTTCATTGGTTAAAGAGTGAAACAGAAGAGGCGCAAAATTACTTTACAAGTAGTAAAGAAATTAGATCTGATAATTTACATTGTCACACAGCAGAAATTCAAATGTTAATTAAAGTAATAAATTTCGCAAAGGAAAAACTATATCCAACTGCATCTATTAATACATTTTTGACATCGCGTGAAAATATTTGGTACGAAAATCAATTAAATAAAATTCTAGAATTAATAGAAGAAGCAAATTATATAATTGAATTGTCTACAGATATGGATAATGCAAAACATATGAATAAAGCAAGAAATATGATTGAAGATGGAGAAGCAAAGACTTTTAAGTTATTGGGAGACATCACAAAATCTATTGATAAGTATAAGAAATTATCGGAATCTGGCCACAATAGTAGCAGGCCCTACTTTAGAAAGATGTTTGTAACTTCAACTTTAGCAAGTAAAGTTAATGGAGATATGAAAAAACTTAAATTTGCATGGACCTTAATTAGTGAATATGAGAGAAGAGAAATTTTGAAGGTCATTGAAAGTAATATACATGATCAGCCTGATGTATCAAGTAATTATAGGATTTGGTTGCAATGCATTAGATATAATTCTGTTTTTGTGAGCTTGGAAGATGTAATAAATAAGATAAAAATTTGGTATGATAATAGTGGGCAAAATAGAATTTCTCACTTAGAAGCAACATACTATAATTATGTTTTTAATGCAATTGCATTAATTGAAAGAGGGGAAGCGCTAAATGAAATTCAGTTGAATAAAGCAATAGGATATATACAAGAATGTAAAGAAATTACAACGAATGACAAATTTAATTTTGAGTGGTATGGGGTTGGAACTGGGTCAAAAAAGATTTTAAATTATGTCGAATTAGGATCAATGAAAAATGAAGGATCTAAACTTTTTGAAGATGATTCTAAACTTCAAGAAGTGGAAGGTACAATCATAACAATTGATGATAGACAAAAGGGAAGAATTAAATTGAAATGTGGATTAGAAGCTTTCTTTGTACCTATAGTCGGAAAATTTGAGAAAGGCAAAGATGAAACCACAAATGTTAAATTCTATGTTAGCTTTAGATATGATGGATTACAGGCTTGGTCAGTAAAAAGATTAGAAAAAGAGAAGATTGAAGTTTCAAAGGAAAGTAAAAATGATCGTATTTTTCAAAATGACTCTAAATTGTCTGGTAAAATAAAAAGTAACACAATAAAATTAGACGCTAATATTGAAAAAGAAACTTTAAAAAGTAATTTCCCACAATTACCTAAGCCTAAGGTGGTTGGTATTGTGGATTTAAGTAAGTTTAAAAAAAGGCCATCAAAAAATTAAAATTTGTTTTATGAAGTCTTTTTTATAGAGAAAAATATAGACAAACAAGATTCAATAAACAAGATTATAAATTATGAAAGTATATTAGATCTAATCTAATTTTACAAAAAAATGCGCAAAATCACTTTTGCGCATTTCATATATAAACTAGATAAGAATATTATTTCCCTCCCAACAGTTTCTCCAAATACTCAACCTTTTCTCTTTCAACCAAAACCAAACGCTCATAAAGCTCAACAACTTTATCAAGAGGATTGAAAGTACAATTATTATTAGGACCATTTACCTGACCATTATTAGCACTATTATCATAGAAAGTATTAAAGTAATTAAAAACAGATTCTTCCGAAAAGTTTTCAATTGCTTCAACGGTAACACCAAGTGCTTTTGCAATTTCTTTAAGTTTTGCGGGATCAACAGTTTCGCTCGATTCAATACCAGAAATAGCTTGCTGGTTTGTACCAATTGCCTGCGCCAGTGCTTCTTGTTTCATACCGCGAAGCTCTCTCATTCGGCTGATATTTCGGCCTATATGTTTTGGTTTGGTTGCTGTGCTCATAATTCAAAGGTATTTAAAAAAAATGAAAAAAATTGTGATCCGTAAAATACGTGGTCGATTTGATAAAATACAATTTAGATTGATTTTCAAAGAGTAAATATATGCTTTTTCTTACTTTAATTAAAGCTCTAAAATCATGTAATTTACCAATAAAAAAAACGGCCATCAATCGACAGCCGTTTTCCGTGGTTTATATTATCTTGATTTATTTAATTTTGACCATAGATTTTAGCGTAAAGATCTTTGTAGATTTCCTTAATGATTTTACGTTTTAGTTTTAGTGTAGGAGTAAGTTGTCCGCCATCTATAGACCAAACATCGGGAGTTAACTCAAAACGTTTGATTTGTTCCCAGTGTCCGAATTTTTTGTTGATTTCCTCAATTTCAGTGTCGATACGTTTTTTAACTTCTTCGTTTTTCACAACTTCTTCGTTAGAACTTCCTAAAGTTACGTTATGCAACTTTGCCCATTCTTTTACAAATTCAAAATTTGGCTGAATAAAAGCAGCCGGCATTTTTTCGCCTTCACCAATCACCATAATCTGCTCTATAAAACGAGATTGTTTCATGGCGTTTTCAATAAGCTGAGGTGCAATATATTTTCCTCCCGAAGTTTTGAACATTTCTTTCTTACGATCGGTAATTTTTAAGAAACCATCCTTGTCAATTTCTCCGATATCTCCAGTGTGAAAATAACCGTCTTTTAGAGCTTCGGCAGTCTTTTCTTCATCTTTATAGTAGCCTAACATTACGTTTGGTCCTTTGCAAAGGATTTCACCGTCTTCGGCAATTTTTACTTCGACATTTCGAATTACTTTTCCAACAGTTCCAATTTTAAAACCTTTGTTTCTTTGATCGTTTACGGCAATTACCGGCGATGTTTCAGACAAACCGTAACCTTCCATAACCGGAATTTCTGCTGCAGCAAAAACCCTTGTTAATCGTGGCTGTAAAGCAGCACTTCCTGAAACCATCAAGTCCAGTTTTCCTCCCAAACCTTCTTTCCATTTACTGAAAATAAGTTTGCGGGCAATTTTTAGTTGAAATTCATACCAGAAACCATTGGCTCCGTAAGGTTCGTATTTTAAACCTAAATCAATAGCCCAGAAAAACAGTTTTTTCTTAATACCGGTTAATTCACCGCCTTTGGCATAAATTTTATCGTAAACTTTCTCCAGAAGTCTTGGCACAGCTGTAATTACAGTAGGCTGAACTTCTTTTAAGTTATCACTAATTTTTTCGATAGATTCTCCAAAATAAACCGAAACACCATAATATTGATAGATATACAAAATCATTCTTTCAAAAATATGGCAAATAGGCAGGAAGCTCAATGCTGTACTGTTTCCTGCATCAAAAGGAATTCTTGGTGCACTGTCCAAAACATTCGAAACAATGTTTTTGTGAGACAGCATAACCCCTTTTGGTTTTCCGGTAGTTCCGGATGTATAGATTATAGTAGCCAAATCATCTGTGTGAATACTGTCTTTTTTGGCTTCTACTTCGGCCTGATTGCTTTCGTCTGCGCCCAGAGTCAATAATTCTGTCCAGTGTTTGCAGCCTGCAATTTCATCAAAAGAAAATACCTCTTTTAGAGTAGGTACGTTGGCTTTTATGGCATTTACTTTTTGCAGTACTTCGGTATCCGAAACAAAACAATAAATACTGCCGCTGTGGTTCAAAATATATTCGTAATCTTCTTCGGCAATTGTTGGATAAATCGGAACGTTTTGTGCGCCTGTCTGCAAAATACCAATATCCATGATATTCCACTCTGTGCGGTTAGTAGAAGTGATTAATGCAATTTTATCATCTTTCTGAACGCCCATGCGCAATAATGCTCTCGAAACAGCATTTGCTTTAGCAATATATTCCTCGCTAGATGTTTTTTCCCAAACTCCGTTTTTTTTAGTTGCCAAAGCAACCGGAAGATTATAAGATTCTTGTTGATAATAAGGAAAATCAAAAAGGCGTGTGATTGAAACCATGTTTAATATATTGAATTTTATTGCAAATTAAATAAAAATTAGGTACGATTTCTAGTTTTATAGAATTTTATGGGAAAAATTATAACTACTGTCAAAATTCTACGAAAACGTTTTCTTTTTTGTAGTAAAATTTCAAAAAACCAAGAAATTTATAAATTATCTACCCCTCAATATACTATTGTACATTATAATCCTCGTATGTTTTTACCCTTTCGCCCATCAGAAACATTTTTTTCTTGACAAAATGTATAGAAAGCTGTGTGTAATTCCATTCGTCGCTGTCGGTTGTTCTGTACCAAAAAGTATAAGAGGCACTATTGAAACCTTCCTTGAAAATAGCAACTCCTTCTTCACTGCATTCAACTCCCCAGTTCATCTTTCTTTTGCTTAAATCTTCGTCCTGGATAACCCCGGTCCCGTCGGGATTTAAAACTGTGCTAGGTTCTTTTTTTCCAATCGGAAGAAAAGTTCCCTGTATCGGATACGGAATTGTAGTGGTAATATAGCGTTCACGCCCTTTATAAGTGATCTTATCTATTTTAATATCCTCAGGGGCTAATGACTGTGAATGTGATTGTGCAGCAATAAAAAATAATGCAAAAAGGAGAAATGCTTTTAAGGTTTTCATTCTTGTAGGATTTAGCGTTTTCGGTTTTAAAAGTTCTGTGGCATAAACTTTATGGCGAATATAGTTTAAATATTGATAAAAAAAAGAATCCGGATTACAAGAATAAACTTTTTTTCAAACATTTCGATATCAGGCAAAAAATGCCTTGTAAAAATAGATTTTTTGTTATTTTTTTTATCAGAATTTAATAATAGCAAGCACTTAATTGTTTGCTATTATTAAAAAAAATGCCCCGGCCGTTATGGTCGGGGCATCTTATATAATGAAAACTAAGATTAGTTTTTCTCAATCCATTTTCTGGCGTTGATAAAAGCTTCATGCCAAGGTGTAAACTCGTCATTTCTGTCTTTTGGATAATATGCCCAGTTCCATTGGAAAGTCGAACGCTCAATATGAGGCATCGTAACCAAATGTCTTCCGGTTTTATCGCACATCATCGCTACGTCGTAATGCGAACCATTTGGATTTGCAGGATATCCTTCGTAAGCGTATTTCGAAACAATATTGTAGTTTTCTTCACCCATTGGTAAGTTGAATTTTCCTTCTCCGTGAGAAACCCAAACTCCTAATGTAGTTCCGGCCAAAGTAGACAACATAACCGAATTGTTTTCCTGAATTTTCACAGAAGTAAAAATACTTTCGTGTTTGTTACTATCGTTATGAAGCATTTTTCCGTGTACTTCATGCTCCGGATTAATAACTTCTAATTCCATAAATAATTGACAGCCATTACAGATTCCAACAGATAAAGTATCTTCTCTTTTAAAGAAATTATCCAAAGCTGTTTTTGCTTTTTCGTTGTATAAGAAAGCGCCGGCCCAGCCTTTTGCAGAACCTAAAACATCTGAGTTAGAGAATCCTCCAACTGCACCAATAAACTGAATATCTTCAAGTGTTTCACGACCAGAAATTAAATCAGTCATGTGAACGTCTTTTACGTCAAATCCGGCAAGGTACATTGCATTTGCCATTTCACGTTCAGAATTACTTCCTTTTTCACGAATAATAGCTGCTTTTGGTCTTGGTTTAGACGCATCAATTACAGGAGCTTTACCCGTAAAGTGAGCTGGGAAAGTATAATTTAAAACCTGATTTTTATAGTTTTCAAAACGCGCTTTTGCCGTTCCGTTTTTAGATTGTTTTTGATCTAATAAATAAGAAGTTTCAAACCAAATATCTCTGTAAGTTGGAATATCCAATTTATATACTCCAAATTCCAAAATTGCTGTTTCCTGAACTGAACCAATTTTGAAGAATTCTATATTGTTTGCACTTAATTTCGCTTCAACAATTGCATCAGATTTTGCCTGGAAAACGATTCCGATGTTTTCTGCGAAAAGAATTTTCAATAAATCTTTTTCTGCGAAAGCTGAGAAATCAATTTTTGCACCCAAATTCACATCTGCAAAACACATTTCTAATAAAGTAGTAATCAATCCACCGCTTCCGATATCGTGACCTGCTAAAATTTGGCTTTCGCCGATTAATTCCTGAATGGTATTAAAAGCATTTTTGAAGAAAGAAGCGTCTTTTATAGTAGAAGTTTCGTTTCCGATTGTATTTCTGATTTGTGCAAAAGAAGAACCTCCTAATTTGAAATCATCCTGAGACAAATTGATATAGTAAATTGAATCTCCGTCTCTTTGTAAAACAGGCTCAACTACTTTTCTAATGTCTGTACAGTTTCCACCAGCCGAAATAATAACCGTTCCCGGCGCGATTACCTCGTCATTTGGATATTTTTGCTTCATCGAAAGTGAATCTTTTCCTGTCGGAATATTGATTCCCAATTCAATTGCAAATTCAGAACAGCCTTCAACAGCAGCGTACAAACGAGCGTCTTCACCTTCGTTTTTACAAGCCCACATCCAGTTGGCAGAAAGTGAAATACCTTTTAAACCATCTTTAATTGGCGCCCAGATAATGTTTGACAACGATTCTGCAATAGCATTTCTGCTTCCTGCAACCGGATCAATCAAAGCCGCAATAGGAGCGTGGCCAATAGAAGTTGCGATTCCTTCTTTACCTAAATAATCCAGTGCCATAACCCCAACATTATTCAAAGGCAATTGCAAAGGTCCTGCACATTGTTGTTTGGCAACTTTACCACCCACACAACGGTCTACTTTGTTTGTTAACCAGTCTTTTGAGGCAACTGCTTCTAAACGTAAAACATCTTTTAAATAACTTTCGAAGTTTGCTGTGTCATAAGAAACAGCAGCATATTTTCTATCAATCGTTTTATCGTTCATAACCGTTTTTGGAGAACTTCCGAAGAAATCCTCTAAAGCATAATCCATCGGTTTTGAACCATTTGATTGCGATTGAAAAGTAAAACGGTGATCTCCCGTTACATCTCCAACCTGATACATTGGTGAACGCTCTCTGTCGGCAATTCTTTGTAATGTATCAATATCTTTTTGACCAATAACCAATCCCATTCTTTCCTGAGATTCATTACCAATAATTTCTTTTGCCGAAAGTGTTGGATCTCCAACCGGTAATTTGTCCAAATCGATCAAACCTCCGGTTTCTTCCACCAATTCAGAAAGACAGTTTAAGTGTCCGCCCGCACCGTGATCGTGAATAGAAACAATCGGATTATTGTCGCTTTCTACCAAACCACGAATGGCGTTTGCAGCACGTTTTTGCATTTCTGGATTTGAACGCTGAATGGCATTTAATTCGATTCCTGAACCAAAAGCTCCGGTATCTGCAGAGGAAACCGCAGCACCGCCCATTCCAATTCTATAATTTTCTCCACCTAAGATTACGATTTTGTCGCCTTCTTGTGGTTTCTTTTTGATTGCCTGATCTAGTTTTCCGTAACCAATTCCACCCGCCTGCATGATTACCTTATCGTAACCAATTTTACGGTCGTTTTCTGAATGTTCGAAAGTTAAAACTGAACCTGTAATAAGCGGCTGCCCGAATTTATTTCCAAAATCAGAAGCTCCGTTTGAAGCTTTGATTAAAATATCCATTGGGGTTTGGTACAGCCATTTTCTTTCTTCAACAGCGTTTTCCCATTTTCTATCGTCCTGAGAGGAGTCGAAGGATTTTAAACGAGAGTAAGAAGTCATATAAACTGCAGTTCCTGCCAATGGCAAAGAACCCTGTCCACCAGCCAAACGGTCACGAATTTCTCCTCCTGAACCTGTTGCCGCTCCGTTGAAAGGTTCAACTGTTGTTGGGAAATTGTGTGTTTCTGCTTTTAGGGATAAAACCGAATCAAATTCTTTTATCTCATAATAGTCAGGCTTGTCGGCAGTTTTTGGTGCAAACTGCTGCACTCTTGGTCCTTTTACAAAAGCAACGTTGTCTTTGTAAGCAGACACGATATCGTTAGGATTTTCTTGTGATGTTTTTTTGATTAATTTGAAAAGAGAAGTTTCTTTTTCCTGACCGTCAATAACAAAAGTTCCGTTAAAAATTTTGTGACGGCAGTGTTCTGAATTTGCCTGAGAGAAAGCAAAGATTTCAGAATCAGTTAACTTTCTTCCCAGTTTTACAGCAAGATTATTTAAGTATTCAACTTCTTCTTCACTCAAAGCCAAACCTTCAACTTTATTGTAAGTGGCAATATCATCGATTTCCAAAATTGGCTCAGGCTGAATGTTGATCGTAAAAATTTCCTGATCTAATTCATTAAATTTTTGGAAAAGCATCGGGTCAAAATCATTGAAATCTTCCGTTGCCGGGTGAAATTCTTCAATTCTGATAATGCCCGGAACACCCATATTTTGAGTGATTTCTACAGCATTCGTACTCCAGGGTGTGATCATAGTGGCGCGAGGGCCAACAAAAAAACCCGTCAGTGCGGATTTTTCGATCTTATTAGAGTCGGCAAAAAGCCAGTTTAATTTTGAAATGTCTTGAGCTGAAATTTCGTTTTGCGTTTGTACGGCAAAAACAGTTTTGCTTTGGTTTTCAAAGAAATGGATCATTTGTGTAGTTTGTTGTATTGAGGTGCAAATTTAGTGTAAATAAATAGTAAGCGCAAATTTGAAAACCATCTCTTTTAAAAAAAAATAAAGATGCTTTTTTCTTGCATTTTTTCTACCAAAAAGACGCAAAATCAAAGGTTTTTTCGGCTATTATAAATTTCGCAGATTTATTAAAATAGCATCCGTAATATGATTTGCCACATCTGAAAATCTGTACTTAAAAATTAAAATCCAGAGAAAATAATTCAAAATCAAAACATCATAATTTTATCCATCTCTTAAAAACAAATCTGCAAAATTTACGAAACTTTGGAATACACAAAAAAATCATTATCGTGAAAATTCTTTCACCGAAACAAAAAAAAGCGGCACTTTGCCGCTTTTTAGTTCTGGATAATCTAATTTTTAATTAATTATGATCTTCTTAAACGATGTTTTTTCCCCTTTTATGATTTTAATAATATAGATTCCGGAAGGAAGATTTTGAACCGAAACTTCAGAAGAAGCCGCATTTTGTTTCTCGAAAACTTTTTGTCCGGAAAATGAAATGATTTCAATGGAATAGGGAATATCAGAATTGCCAAATTCAATATTAAAATTTCCATCAGAAGGATTTGGATAAATTATGATTTCATCAGAATCAGAAACCAGTTCTTCTTTTACCGCTATTGCTGTTTTACTAGCCAGATTGTTGCACGTATCGCTTGTATACGAATCCCATTGTGTACTCAAATTAAAAGAAGTACTTGGAGAAGTTACAGTCGATTTTCTTCTTAAAGTAACATCGATAGCAAAATTGGATGTTCCGCCATTAAAAGTCCCTATGATATCGATTAAAACCCCGTTTTTAAATAAACCTACAGCGTCATTACCATTAAAAGCCAATTCTGTTGCTGTAGTCGAAATATTGGCTGCACTTGTAGAAAAACAGGCAGATGAAATCAAACTATTTACAATTACAAATTTGCTTCCGGTTGTTAAAGTTCCGCTTAAAGCCAAACCAGTACTCCATGTACCTGCACCATTTGTTTGTTTTTTAATAGTGTAACCTGATAAGCTTACAGAACTTCCTGTGTTGTTTGCAATTTCCAGCGCTTTGTTATTTCCGGATCCTTCAATATACTCAGAGAAAAGTAAATCTGTTGCAGTTCCTGTGCCGCCACCGCTGTTTGTGGTAACCGAAATAGTATTGCCTGAAGCAGAAGTATTTCCGGCAGCGTCTTTTGCCTTTACATAAATAGTATAAGTTGTAGAAGCTGTTAAACCAGTAATAGTTGCTGTTAATGTAGAAACTGTCGTTTTTAAAACGTTGTTTGCATAAACATTATAACCTGTTACACCAACATTGTCTGTAGAAGCATTCCAGGCAACTGTAATTGATGTCGAAGTTTTTGTTGTAGAAACCAGACTTGCCGGAGCAGTAGGTGCCTGAGTATCTGTAGAAGAAGTACCACCCCAAATCTGGTTCACATATTCCGGATGATCAATATATGGATTTCGGTTATTTTGACGAGCATAAATAGCATTATTTCTTGCAATTTCTCTTGCACTTACAGGATCCTGGGCATGCCACGCCAAAAGAACATTTAAGAATGCAGTTGTAAATACTTTGTTGGCTGAACCATCAAACATCGGAAAAGAATAGCCTGAAACCGTATTTTCATAACGGGTTGCAAAGTAAAAATACATTCTGGCAATATCACCTTTAAAAGCGTTTACAGGTTCAAAAACAGTTCCTGAATATCCGGAAACAGCACTTGATCCCAATTTGCTTCCGTTTTGAGAAGTATACGTTGCAGAACTTACAGTTCCGTGCGGATAATTGGAACGGATTCCGTTTACTTTTCCGTCTGTTGGTGTTATAAAATGCGCATCGGCAACCATTGGAGATTGCTCATTAAATACAGATTGCGGAATAATATGCTCTCTGTTATAACAATCGCCCTCTACAGAATAAGTACCACAACGCTGTGTTGTTCCCGTGGTATAGGTGTAAGGATCTGTTCCGGATGGATTTTCAGAATACATGTCTAAAATTGTTCCGTCATTTTCATAAAAATTATCAACATCAGAAGTTAGATAAGTAGTGTACAATCCTGCATAACCATTATTGGTGTGATCTTTAATGATGTTGTACAATTGTGTTTTTAAGCTATAACCTGTTCCGGTTGCAGTGTTGTAGTAACCACTCGGAATTTGGGCAAAGCCTGCCGTTATAACGAATAAAAAGAAAAAAGAGTAGAGTTTTTTCATAAAAATAGTTTAAGATTTGGTTGCATACTAAATTGATTTTAAGAATCTTAATTTAGTAATTGTATCGAATTTACTACTTTTATGAATACGCGGAGTTAAGAAATAATTATTTTTAGGTTGAGATTTTTGCTACGAATGCGCTAAGTCACAAAGTTTATTATAGCCAGAGATTAAAATATTAAAAAGTATTCTGTTCTTTTTATGTCATTCGACGAAGGAGAAATCTTCTCGCGAAGCTCGACAAGATTGGTGATTTGCTGTGTAGAACTTGCGAAGATTTCTCCTTCGTCGAAATGACAATATGCGTAATCATCGTTAAAAAAAACTTAGCGACTTAGTGCCTTTTGACAAACCTTTACTTTGGAAAAACAGCACTCTGATAAGCACCCAAATCTGGAGGTAAAGTCCGTGTAATTCCTAAAATATCTGTCGGAATTAGATACGCCTGATTTCCTTTCGCGAAAGCGGCAGAAGTATTATCAATATTAAATTTATTCTGAGAAACATTATAAAATTTCGGGTTTTCATTTAAAATAATTTGGTTGTAATGAACCGCATCATTTTTAAACTGATAATCGGGATTTGTACTTGAACTGCTAAATTTCAGCAAACAATTATTTAGCTGATATACAAATTGAGCATTGGTGCTTTTGTCTAAATTAAATTCATTTGTACTGGAACCATAAATAATACAATTATTAAAGGTAGCCTGAGTCAGATCCTGGGTTTCGGGAGTTGCACCTGACAGTTTGTTGCTTATGTTAACGGCAAAATGTTCGCTATTTGGCCAATTGTTGTAAAAAGTAGAATGCGTAAAACTGTAATCTCCACCATAAACGCAAGATAAGCTGGCTAAACCTGAATAATTGATCACGAGATTTTCTCCATTGATTCGCGAATTTTGAGCTAAAATGCCATATTGAGAACAGTTGTAAATTTGTGTGTTTTTGATTTGAATAGTTGTTGCAGTCTGATTTTTAATAGATAAGCCGATTTTTGCATTCTTTAAAGTCAGATGATTTATGGAATGATTTGCACTTCCGTCAGACAAAATAACAGAATTCCATTGTCCCGGAATATCAGAATAAAGAGGTTCTAAGCGGTCGCCTTCAAAAACAACTTCATTTTCTAATTTTTCGGTTGCAGAAACTTCTCCGTTTATTTTTAATGAAGCATTTTTATCTACAAAAAGACCGGAATTAGCATGAAAAAATACTCTCGATCCGGCTTCAAATGTTGCGGTTTTATTTTCAGGAACGCCTGCAAATCCGTAAATAACATACGGTTTATCATTTGTAAAAAGGAGTTCGTTTCCGTTAACAGCATCATTTTCATCCAAATAAAAACCATCTGTTTCTTTACCATCGATCTGAATTTTTTCTTTGGTGCCGTCGGGATTTTGTTTTGGATATAAAAAAACGGCATCCTGAATTAAAGTAACCAGAGCGACTTTTTGAAGATTGGCCCCGCTGTCAAATTCTATTTCATCAGTATATAAAAAATCGACAGGATCGGCGTCTGTGATATCGGCAGTGGTTTCTATAAAAACATACAAACTGTCTTTTGCCAGAAGCGTTATATTATTGAATATTTTTCCGTTGTTTCCGCTCATTCCGTCAACCGTCATTCGGTATTTTGAATTTAATCCTTTTTTAAGCTGGATAACGGGAATAGAAATATCTTCTTTACTATCATTATAAACTTTAAGCTGGTAGGTGCTTGAACCAATATTTTTAAAAACGGTATCCAAATAAACAGTGTCTCTTGAGAACTTTAAATTTCCGGAACTGGCAACTGTATCAAAATCAGTACGGCATGAACTGACGGCTAAAAGAATCCCAAAAATAAAGAGTACAAAGTATTGGCGCATTTTGAATATGTTTATGTTTTGCCACAGATTAAAAGGATTAGAATGATTTTTGCATGATGCATAAAAAATTAATCTCTGACTATCTGTGAAATCTGTGGCATAAAAAATCTTCTCTGCCACAGATTAAAAGCATTAGAATGATTTTTTGCATAATGCATAAAAAATTAATCTCCGATTATCTGTGAAATCTTTGGCATAAAAAATCTCTCTGCAACAGATTAAAAGATTAGAATTATTTTCGCATAACGCATAAAAAATTAATCTGTGACAATCTGTGAAATCTGTGGCATAAAAAAATCTCTCTGCAACAGATTAAAAGATTAGAATTATTTTTGCATAATACGTAAAAAAAATAATCTGTGACAATCTGTGAAATCTTTGGCATAAAAAAATCTCTTCGCAACAGATTAAAAGATTAGAATTATTTTCGCATAACGCATAAAATTAATCTGTGACAATCTGTGAAATCTTTGGCATAAAAAATCTCTCTGCAACAGATTAAAAGATTAGAATTATTTTTGCATAATACGTAAAAAAAATAATCTCCAACAATCTGTGAAATCTGTGGCATAAAAAAATCTTCCCTGCAACAGATCAAAATTAATGTTTTTGTAAAAATAGGAAAAAACTAATTTGTTTGTAAGATGATTTTTAATTTTAAATCTATTTTCGATTTGTATCTCATCTTTTCTTTAATTTTACGATTTTAAAGTTTATCATAATGAATTATACAAAAGAACAAATTATAGCATACTGCAACGATTTTTCAAAAAACACCTTAATGGAAACGCTGAAAATCGAATATATAGATGCTGGTGAAGACTTTTTGGTTGCAAAAATGCCAGTAAACCCTTCAGTTCATCAGCCAATGGGATTGCTGCACGGAGGTGCTTCAGTAGCTTTGGCCGAAAGTGTTGGCAGTGCTGCATCACATTTTTTTATAGATCCAAAAGCACAGGAAGTCCGCGGAATTGAAATCTCGGCAAATCACCTAAAAAGTATTCGTGAAGGTTTTGTATTTGGAACCGCAAAAATTATTCACAAAGGAAGAAGTATCCATCTCTGGGAAATTAAAATTACCGATGAAGAAGGGAATCTGATTTCGCTTTGCAAATTGACGAATATGGTTTTGGAAAAGAAAAGGGAATAAGGTTATGAATCCATTTTTCTTAAAAATTGCAAATCATAAAGAACAGAACCTGCCATTTGTACTTTATTCAAAACCCAATACTTCGAATCTTATTGGAATTTTACAGCAAAATAATACTTTATACCACGTATCAGATTATAGCGAAAAAGGATTTGTTTTTGCTTCTTTTGATGAAAAACAATTGATATTAATCCCAGAAAGTGAATCGGAAATTATAACTGCCGAAAAAGAAACAACATCATTTAATCCCATCGAAGCCGATGATCAGAATTTTGATCCTGAGGCCAAATTTCAATATGAATATTTAGTGGCGCAGGGAATTCAGGCTATTAAAAACGAAGAGTTCAAGAAAGTAGTTTTGTCTAGAAGTGAAGATGTACAATTGGCTGAATTTGATTTTATAGAAACATTTCAGCATTTGGTACAATTGTATCCGGCTACTTTTTGCTATTGTTTTTTTCATCCAAAAATTGGGCTTTGGATGGGAGCAACGCCCGAAAAGCTATTAAAAGCAAATGGAAATGTTTTTGAAACTATGGCTTTGGCAGGAACGCAAAAAGATAATTTTGAAACTGAAATTGTCTGGCAGCAAAAAGAAAAAGAGGAACAGCAATATGTAACCGATTTTATAGTAAAAAGACTGAAGGAATTTGCGGCTTCGGTTGTAGTTTCAGAACCTTATAGTCTTAGAGCCGGATCAATATGGCATATTAAAACAGATATTTCGGGAGTTTTAAAGAATAATTCTACTCTGGAAGAAGTAATTGATACTCTGCACCCAACACCGGCGGTGTGCGGGCTTCCAAAAAAGAAATCAAAAGCTTTTATCTTAGAAAATGAAAATTACGACCGAACTTTTTACACAGGATTTTTAGGTGAGTTAAACAGCAGTTTTGAAGGAAATACAGCGAGTTCTGATTTATTTGTAAATTTACGCAGTATGCAGATACAGGAAAACAAAGCCATTTTGTACATGGGATGCGGCGTTACCAAAGAAAGTATTCCTGAAAAAGAATGGGAGGAAAGCGTCAATAAATCCATGACGATGAAAAGAGTTTTAAAGAAATAGTTTCAAGTTTCAGGTTTCACGTTCTGTTGGCAACTTGAAACCTGAAACAAAGAAAACCTGAAACAAATAAAAATAAAAACACACATGAAATTAGATATATTAGCCTTTGGTGCACATCCTGATGATGTAGAACTAGGTTGTGCCGGAACTATTCTGAAAGAAGTATCGCTTGGCAAAAAAGTAGGTATTGTTGATTTAACGCGAGGCGAACTCGGTACACGTGGTTCGGCAGAAATACGCGATCAGGAAGCTGCCGATGCGGCAAAAATATTAGGCGTTTTGGTTCGTGAAAATTTAAAGATGCGGGATGGCTTCTTTGTGAATGATGAAAAACACCAGTTTGAGGTTATCAAAATGATCCGAAAATACAAACCGGAAATTGTCTTATGCAATGCAGTTGATGATCGCCATATTGATCACGGAAAAGGAAGCAAGTTAGTATCTGATGCTTGCTTTTTGTCAGGATTAATGAAAATTGAAACTTCGATTGACGGAGTAAATCAGGAAGCATGGCGGCCAAAAATAGTCTATCATTATATTCAGTGGAAAAACCTCGAACCTGACTTTGTAGTAGACATAACGGGTTTTGAGCAGAAAAAAGTAGAAGCAGTTTTGGCTTATAAAACACAATTTTATGATCCGAATTCTAAAGAGCCTGCAACGCCAATAACGAGTAAAAATTTCCTGGAAAGCCTAAATTATCGTGCGCAGGACTTAGGAAGGCTGGTTGGGAAAGATTTTGCTGAAGGTTTTACGATTGAAAGATGTTTGGCAGTCAATAGCTTAGGAGATTTAGTGTAATTTTTTCGTTTTTTTCTTTGTAGAAGTAAACCTTTGTTATATATTTGCACTCGCTAAGCAAAAATGGTGGTTGTAGCTCAGTTGGTTAGAGTAGCGGTTTGTGGTGCCGCGGGTCGCCGGTTCGAACCCGGTCAGCCACCCAGAAATTTAAAGCCTTGAAGAAATTCAAGGCTTTTTTTGTGCAATTAACTTTTTATCCGCAAAGTTTGTCATCCTGACGAAGGAAGGACCACACCAGAAACTCCACACAGTTAGTCCGCATCTTGTAACGAAGCAACACAAGAAAACTCCTTATATTTATTCTGTTTGTTTGTAGCCAATCTTTGTCGAGTTTCTGGTGTGGTCCTTCCTTCGTCAGGATGACATGACCAAAAAAAAAAGCATGATGTTTAAATCATGCTTTTTAGTCGGTTTATTATATTTGGTTTAATGTATTATCTAATCTCCTCAAAAGTAGTTCCTTGTTTTATATCACCTGAATCGAAGCCTTTTTTGAACCAGTACATTCTTTGTTCTGATGTACCATGGGTAAATGAATCCGGAACGATATGGCCCTGCATTTTACTCTGAATAGCATCATCTCCAACGGCATTTGCTGCACTCAAAGCTTCTTCGATATCACCAACATCTAAATTTTCTTTATTGTAATGTGTCCACACACCGGCATAGAAATCTGCCTGCAGCTCTAATGCAACAGAGAGTTTATTTGCTTCGGCTTCACTTTTTCCTTCCTGTTCCTGACGCATTTTGGTCGATGTTCCTAATAACGTCTGGATATGATGACCAATTTCATGTGCAATAACATATGCAATAGCAAAGTCACCGCCTTTGGCTCCAAATTTCGTTTTTAATTCTTCAAAGAAAGCCAGGTCCATATATACTTTTCTGTCGCCGGGACAGTAAAAAGGACCCGAAGCAGACGATGCCCCACCGCACGCTGTCTGAACAGAACCTCTAAAAAGTACCAATTTTGGTTTTTCATACGTCATGCCATTGTCAGCAAATATTTTGCTCCAGATATCCTCGTTGTCAGCCAGAATAACTCTGACAAAGTCTCCCATTTCCTGGTCTTCCTTGCTTAACGGTGCAGCAGCTTCAGTTTGTGGTTGTCCGCCTTGCATCTGCTCTAATACATTCCCTACGGTTTGGCCGGTTTCACCACCAAAAACATTCAGCAACAAAATAATTATACCGATAACCCCGCCTCCAAGAGCTACTTTTCCGCCAGAAACACCTCTTCTGTCTTCAACATTATCACTTTGTCTTCTGCCTAGCCACTTCATATAGTATTGTATTAACGATTATTATGATTTTAGTTGTACGAATTTATAGATTTTTTTGAAAATAAAGCAACACAAAACGAATTAACTTTAGGTTATTTTACCCATTTGGATAAAGCCTCTTCTACAGTACCTCGAATAATAGGTTTTGAGATATAATCATTCATTCCGGCAGAAATACATTTGTTTCTTTCGTCTATTTCCGCGCCTGCCGTAACGGCAATAATCGGAATATTTTTGCCTGTCAGCGTATTTCTGATAGCTCTTGTTGCTTCATAACCATTCATGATTGGCATCTGAATATCCATAAAAACCAAATCAGGATTAATAGTTTCGATTTGGTTTACAGCTTCATAGCCATTTTCGCATTCATAAATTATGGTGTTGATATTAAGGTTTTTTAATATTGTCTTTAGCAAAAGCATGTTTACTTTATTATCTTCAACTATTAAAATGCTTACTTTTTTCTGGCTGGAATAATAATCTAAATCGTATTCCTTACTTCTTGTTTTTGATACAATCTGATATTTTTCATTAATACTTTTATGACTGATGTTAAGATTGATATCAAAATAAAATGTGCTTCCGTGATCGATCTTGCTTTTTAACTGCAAACGGCTTTCCATTAAAGCCAATAATTGATTCGATATAGTAAGTCCTAAACCTGTGCCTCCAAATTTTCTGGTGGTAGAACTGTCTTCCTGAGAAAAAGCCTTGAAAATTTTCTTTTGGTTTTTCTCCAGAATACCAATTCCAGTATCAATTACAGCAAAACGAATTACATAATTGTCTTCTGATTTTTTCTCTATTACAGAAACGTTTAATTTGATAGAACCTTCATTTGTAAACTTAATGGCATTTGATAAAAGGTTAATCAGAATCTGTTTTAAACGAACAATATCTGTCCAGATATATTTAGGAACATTTGGGTCTACGTTCAATTCCAATTGAAGGTTTTTTTGATTCGATTCATAAACAATTAAATCAAAGATCTGCCCCAGAATTTTCTGAATGTCATACAGATCTATAAAGAGCTCTAATTTTCCGGCTTCAATTTTAGAGAAATCAAGAATATCATTTATAATTTCTAATAAGGAATGAGCTGACTGATTGATCGTTGTCATATATTTTTCCTGAATTTCTCCAAGATTCGTTTTCATCAGTAAATGAGTAAATCCGATAATACCATTTAGCGGCGTACGAATTTCATGCGACATATTGGCCAGAAAATCAGATTTCGATTTATTGGCAGCTTCCGCCAGTTCTTTGGCTTTTATCGCATCTTCACTTTCTTTTATTTTTGCGTGATTCCTGTTTCGCTCCAAAGTCGAGGAAATATTATTGGCAAGTGTCTGAAATATATAGATTTCGTCTTCTGTCCATTTTCGTTCCCGGGTACAATCGTCAAACCCTATAAAACCCGAAAAGTTATTATTGGAGTACAAAGGCAGGATCAGGATTGATTTGATTTCGTTGGTAACCAGTAAATTTTTGAAAAATGTGTCTTCAAGTTCCCGGGTTAGTGTACTAAAGACTTTTTTGTTTTGTGAATGCGTAATTATTTCTTTTAAATTATCTTCTGTAAACTGTTGTAATTTGGTAATTTGATGTTTTATTCCGTCTTTTGACCATTTGTGTTTCTGGCTGATGGTCTGGGTTTCAAAGTCTTTTTCGTAATAAAATATATGGTCTACATTTGAAGCTTCACCTATAATCTCATAAGTTTCCTCAAACATTTCTTTGGTACTTTTACTCATCAAGAACTTTTCGGTGCAAAGGGCCAGTGCCGAGAGTAATTCACTTTTCAGTTCCAGTTTTTTTTCAGCCTTAAGTCTCATTTGAGACGAAATAGCAAGTGAGATAACGTCAGATATCGTTCTGGCATAATTTATATCTTCGTTGTCCCATTCTCTTTTTTCATCTGTGCTTTCAAAACAGGCAACACCTGCTAACTGCCCGTTTAAGAAAATTGGGACATCAAGCATTGATTTTATTTTGTTTTTAGTGAAATATGCCTCTTTGAATTCTGATGTTTCTAATTTATTAAACACATCAGGAGCATTTATAATAGCCTTATTTTTTAAGGTTTCAAAGTAAATTGGATAGGATTCTTTGTCCAGGATATTTTTGTCATTTAACGTTTGGTTATCTCTGCTGAATATATTTTTGCAGGTAATAATATCGTCAGTATACCTCCAGAAACTAACTCTGTTGGTTCGTGATACGGTTGCCGCTTCCTTAATGATATAATCTATGACAGTTTTAAAATTACTGTAATTTCTAAAATCGGTTGTCGATAGTTTTTTGGTTGAATTATTATAGGCCTCAATTTTTTCCAGACGCCGTTTTTTCTCGTTTTCGATGTTTTTTATTTCGGTAATATCTCTCGCAATACCTGCAAAACCAATTGTTTGTCCCAGGTCATTCTTCCGGATTATTACCTTTTGCGAAACCCATAATTCTTCTCCGTTTCTCTTTAAAACCGGAATTTCGATCGTAGGATAATTTATTTCGTTTTGTTCTAAGTTTTCATAAAAATTAACAGCACTTTTGATGTAATCTTCATGAATAAAATTAGAGTAATGCTGCATTAAAACTTCCTCCTCAGAGTAGCCCAGAATAGAAAATCCGAATTCATTTACAAAGGTAAAATACCCGTCAACATTCATTTCAAAAATAATATCAGTTGCCGTCTGAATCAGGTTTTTATATTGATCCTGAACAATTATCTGTTCAGTAACATCCTGCCCAATACTGATAATCAGATCATCAGAAAATTTTTTGTCTTTCCATTGAATGTATTTGTATTCTCCGCTTTTACTTTTTAATTTCTGGATGTACAGCTTATCATCAATCTGTTTCTTGTTGTGGTTTTTCTTCACAAATTCCTTGTCTTCGGTAAGTTTCCAGAATTTCATAGCCATGACTTCTTCCGGCAGATAACCCAAAACGGAAGTAATAGTTTCGCTGCAAAACAATATTTCTCCTTTTTGATTGGTTGCTATTGTTAGTGAATTTCCTTTATGGACAATTTCATTTGTAAACCTGAAACTATCATTGCTATTCAGTAAAACAGCATATTTTACCTGATTGACAATAGAAATAAGGATAGAAAAATTGATTAATAAGATCGACGATTTTAACGGAATTAAGTGAAAAACAACCGTTGAAATCAAAAAAGAAAAAGTTATTCCAACAAAAATCCAGTAAATTTTTATCGGTTTTAGAATATTATAAGAAAAGAAAAAGGAGATTAAAAATACAATAATCGGAACAACATCATTGGGAAGATAAATAATATTGCGGGCAATGTAACAGAAATAAATGAAGAAAAAGGCTATGAATATTGTTTGAATCCGATCTCGCAGAAATTTTATTTTATCGGTTAGCAAATAACCTAATAAGACAGAAAATCCCATAGACAGATTTACAACCAGTAAACTTTTGGGCCTGATCTTAAAGATTTCGTTGATGATTTCCATCAGGATCATCGCAATTCCAAAAAACAAAATATAGAGCTGGTATTCTCTTCCGGCAGTATCATCGTCTTTCTTCTTTTCGATGAAATAGCCAATTTTTGCCTTAATTCTAAAAAACTGATAAATCAGTAAACTAAGAAATCCAAACAGGGATAATCCTAAAATGATGAGTTTAGGATTGTTATAAAAAATAATAATATCAGAGTTAAATACGAACCAGTTCAATCCGTTTGATTTCAGGACATTTCCAAAAATGGAAATTCCTGAAATCAATGAATTAAAACAACTATAGTTTTGTACCATAGTATCTGGTTATGTTTGTTAAGTAAATAGCTTGTGAATTTCTAAATACAGATTTGGTTAGGTTCTTGTTGATTATTTAGAAATTTATAAATTACTCAAAATCCGACTGACCAATAGAATCAATAGAATCTTCGTCATTAATATTAAATATGGCGCTATAAATAGCGTATTTTACAGAATAAGTTATCGGAATAGTAAACACAACTCCAATACAACAGCCGATAAGCCCAACAGTAGAGGCCAGTCCTGCAACGATAAAAAGAAGCGCAATTACCAAAGGCTGTTTGATTACTACAATGGCACTTGATTTTATAGCGTCGATAGCGTTTAAATCTCCAAAAATGATTAATGGTATTGTCAATGAGGTGAAGAACGTTATGATAAAAGTTATAAAAGCATCAATAACAGGAATTCCCAAATAACTAAATACTACAGATATTACACCACCGGTTAGTGAGATTAATAATGTTGAGATAAAAAGCGGAGCAAAATGACGGGAATTATAGTAGCTAAAAATCGTTGAAACGTTAAATTCCTGATCCTTATCAGCGCAATCTGCCATTTTAAGAAAACCGGCTGTAAAAGGACTTAAAAGCGCAGCTACAAAAGTTATAACCAGAGTATAAATAATTAATACGGCACCGGCAGGTTGTTCATTTTGAAGACTTTTAAAGTATTCTTCAGTAAAATGTTCAACCCCATATAATGCAACAAAAACTCCTCCACCAAGAAAAATCGCTATAATTGCGAATACCAATAATATCAATCCTGCATAAAGTGCGATTTTTTTGTAGTTTTCAAAAGCATGGTTAAAAACGTTTGAAAAATCTAAAGTATAGCCATTTTTCCTAATGTCTTCGATTTGGTCTAGTGTAGATTTCATTTTTTAAGTAAAGTTGTTTTATAATCTTTTTTTAAATATTATTCAGACGTAAATATAATATTTTTAATCAATTCCGTATAAAAATCGACGAAACATTACGAAATTGTTTTGAGAAGCTAAATCCAGTCTAATAAGCGTTTTATGGAAGCTAATTTGTCCTTGTAAGGTGCATAACGCATAGGGAGATCCAACCAGTTTCCTTTTTTGACAACTCCTTTGTGATGAGAAAAAATATCAAAGCTCAGTTTGCCGTGATAAGCACCGATTCCGCTTTGGCCAACACCGCCAAAAGGCAGTCTTTTATTAGAAAAATGTACAACAGTATCATTAATACAGCCACCTCCAAAAGAGTAAGCTGAAATTAATTTGTTTGTAAAACTTTTATTTTCACTAAAAATATAAAATGCAAGAGGTTTCTCATATCTGGTAACCACATTTTCTATTTCAGTTTCAGTCTCATAAGTCAGGATTGGCAAAATTGGTCCAAAAATTTCTTCTTTCATAACAGGACTGTCCAGATTGGGTTCTTCTATGAGAGTAGGAGCTATATATAATTTGTTTGCGTCAGTTTCTCCGCCAAAAATTACTCTTTCAGGATCAATCATGCTCACTAACCGCAACCAGTTTTTTGTATTTATGATTCGGGCAAAATCAGGTGATTTTTCCATTTTGTTGCCGTAAGCTTTTGTGATTTCTTCCATCATAAAAGAGATGAAATTGATTTTCATGTTTTTCTGAATCAGAATATAATCGGGGGCAATACAGGTTTGGCCTGCATTGATAAATTTTCCCCAGACAATTCTTTTGGCAGCGAGTTTTAAATCAGCAGATTCATCAATAATACAAGGGTTTTTTCCGCCAAGTTCAAGTGTAACAGGCGTTAGGTTTTCCGCAGCGGCTTTGGCTACAATTTTACCAACTGCAATGCTTCCTGTAAAGAAAATATAATCCCAGCGCTGTGACAAAAGCTGAGTTGAAACTTCAAGACCGCCTTCTACAACCTCGACATGATTTACGTGAAAGGTTTTTTGGATAATTTTCGCAATGACGGCAGAAGTATGCGGAGTAAGCTCTGATGGTTTTAACACTACTCTGTTTCCTGCAGCAACAGCAGATATAAGCGGGCATAACGCAAGTTGAAACGGATAATTCCAGGGAGAAATAACCAAAACCTTGCCGTAAGGCTCTTTGTAAATATAATCAGTAGAAGGGAAATTGAGCAGAGAAGGAAGAACGCGTTTTGGCTTAGACCATTTTTTAATGTTTTTTATAGTGTCTTTCAGTTCTGAAATGACATAATTTGTTTCTGTTAGTACAGCTTCGAATTCAGGTTTTTTAAAATCATCGTACAAAGCTTTTACAATTAAATCTTCGCTTTTCTGAATGTTATACAATAACTTTTTTAGCGTTTCTCTTCTGTATCCGATATCGTTTTTGTAGTCCATTTTATGATTAACTTGAATTTTTGCCTATGCAAGTTAATTTATAAAATTTAAAAAATTAAGAATTATATCATAAAAATCAAAGCGCGTTCCAGATTGTTTCGTCCGGAACAGGAGCAATAATGGTCATGCTTTCCTTTGAAACGGGATGTACAAAAACTAATTTTCTGGCATGAAGATGAATTCCTCCGTCGGGATTGCTTCGGTCAAAACCGTATTTTAAATCTCCTTTTATCGGAGATCCAATTGCAGCCAGCTGGGCACGAATCTGATGATGACGGCCGGTATGAAGATTAATTTCCAGCGCTACATAATTCTGTAATTCCTTAAAAACAGTATAATCCAAACTGGCAACTTTACTATCGGGAACTTCTTTTAAATGAGCTTTTGAAGTATTGTTCTTTTCGTTTCTTTTTAAAAAATGAACCAATTTGGCACTTTTCTCTGCGGGTTTATTTTTAACAACCGCCCAATAGGTTTTTTGCGTTTCACGGTTACTGAACATTTCGTTCATTCGCGATAAGGCTTTGCTGGTTCTGGCAAAAACAACAATTCCGGTTGTGGGTCTGTCCAAACGATGAATTACACCCAGAAAAACATCTCCGGGTTTGTTGTATTTATCTTTAATGTATTCTTTTACAATGTCAGATAAAGGTTTGTCACCGGTTTTATCACCCTGAACGATATCTCCAACGCGTTTATTTACTACGATTATGTGATTGTCTTCGTGTAATACCTGGAGATTGTTTTTATCTGAAATAATTTTCATTGGAAAAGTATGCGGATTTTAGATTGATTATAAGTTAGGGCTAAAGCCTTGTAGATGAACTAAAAAAAAGCCCTCCGGCCAAAGCCGAAGGCTATTTAATTTAAACCTTTGTACCTATGTTGCTTTCAACCTTATACCTAAAAAAAACCTTAGAATCTTAGAGCCTTAGCAACTTAGAACCTTAAAAGATTAATATTGTTCTTTTTCACTAGGAAAATCACTCGATTTGACATCAGCAGCATACTGACCAATTGCTTTAGTCATTTCTTCGTATAAATTTAAATAACGACGTAAAAAACGAGGACTGAATTCATTGTTCATTCCCAACATATCATGAATAACCAAAACCTGTCCGTCGACACCGCCGCCGGCTCCGATTCCGATAACAGGGATCGAAATACTTTTGGCAACTTGTTCTGCTAAATGAGCAGGTATTTTTTCTAAAACAACTCCAAAACAGCCAATTTTTTCAAGCATTTTGGCATCTTCAATTAGTTTTTCTGCTTCCTGTTCTTCTTTGGCACGAACGCTGTACGTACCGAATTTATATATTGATTGTGGCGTTAAACCCAAGTGTCCCATAACAGGAATTCCTGCGTTTAATATTTTTCTGATAGATTCCTTAATTTCTTTTCCGCCTTCTAATTTTACTGCGTGTCCGCCGCTTTCCTTCATAATTCTTATAGACGAACGCAAAGCCTCTTTAGGGTCTGACTGATAACTTCCGAAAGGTAAATCAACTACAACCAAAGCTCTTTCAACAGCACGTACCACAGATGAAGCATGATAAATCATTTGGTCTAAAGTAATAGGCAAAGTCGTTTCGTGACCTGCCATAACATTTGAAGCAGAATCACCGACCAGAATCACATCAACTCCTGCGGTATCAACAATTTTGGCCATTGTATAATCATAAGCGGTAAGCATAGAGATTTTTTCTCCATTGCTTTTCATTTCGATTAATGACTTTGTTGTGATTCTTTTATAATCTTTTTTTGCTACTGACATTTTATTTTTTTTTGATATTGTAAAAGTATTGAATAATTATAGATTGGGAATCAGCAGTAAAAGAATATTTCGACAGAAAAGAGCTTTCCGTCTTTGAATTCTATTCTAAACTGGCTGTCTTCCATAAGGATAGAATAATTATGTGGTGATTTTATCGAAGCTTCAATATAAGTACCGTATTTTTCAATGAAAGCTTTTTCAGACAACGTATGGTCTAAAACTGTATTCGGATTTAGTAGAAATTTATTGTTTTCATTGATATAAATTTTTACAATTTCGGCCTGATTTTTATTTTCATCTACAGAAGACTCCAAATCAGGATAATAATAAAATAAATCACTTAAATAAATTCCGCATTCATCGCCAATGCTGACTTTTTTGGTTGGTTCGCCAAACACTTTCAGCAAATCTTTTTGAGAAAGATATAATGATTTGGTTTTTGTACCTTTTAAACTAAACTCGGCTTTTTTTACAAAAGCAATAATTTGTTCCGGTAGTTTATGTTTGGCCAAACCTTTGGTTATCGCAATATTCAGTTCAGTTTCGGCAATTAATTTGGGATCATTTAATTGTTTGACAACTTCGTAATATCTTTGATAAGCGTGATCAAATTTTGAATATTCGCTGTTCCATGCCAATTCTACAAGTCTTTCGCTTATTGTTTTGCGTTCTGTAAGTGCATTGGGGTCTAATTTATCAAAATCTTTAAGTAAGGTTTCAAAATCAGGTCTTGGCCCGATAAATTTACGTAAAGTGTATTTTGTATATTCTTCATCAAAGTTTCCATTTATATTAACCCATTCCTCCTGGTTTAGAGGAACATAATTTATCGAAACAGGATCTCCTGCAAACAAGGTTTCCCTGATTTTGGCATTTTTATCGGGTAATGCCCTGGCTTTTAAACTAGCAACTAAAACAAAAAGATGATTTCCTCCATAATAATGATCCCCGCCTTCGAGTATTGGGTTTTCAGGATCTTTTACTTTAACATCCTTAGCGTTTAATCTTGTTGCAACAAATTTGTCCTGAATAAATCCTTCATTAAAGTTATCGGCCTTTACTTTATACCAGCCATTTTTACTCTCGGACAATAATCTAACTTCTGCACCATATTTAAAATAACCCAGAAAATCTGAAGATGAATTTGGCGAAGTATAAAGTCTCGTGTCTGAATTAAGAAAATAACGTTCCTGAGAATGCAATAAAACCGAGCAGAACAAGGCAATAAAAAAGTAGAGTTTTTTCATTAAGAAGATTTTGTTTTTTGCCACGAATTACACGAATTGCATTAATTTTTATAGCATTGAGAAAAAATTAATTCGTGAAAATTAGTGTGATTCGTGGCAAACGAATATGTTTAGCAATCGGCCATGTTTACCGCAATAGCAAGTCCGCCTTCTGAGGTTTCCTTGTATTTTGAATTCATGTCTTTTGCCGTTTGCCACATCGTATTAATTACTTTGTCCAAAGGCACTTTTGCATTTTTAGAATCTGTTTCCAAAGCCAGTTCGGCTGCATTTATTGCTTTTATGGCACCCATCGTATTTCTTTCGATACATGGTATCTGAACCAAACCGCCAATGGGGTCACAAGTTAAACCAAGATGATGTTCCATAGCAATTTCGGCAGCCATTAAAACCTGAGCCGGGCTTCCGCCCATTAATTCGCAAAGTGCTGCGGCAGCCATTGATGACGAAACGCCAATTTCGGCCTGACAGCCGCCCATCGCTGCAGAAATTGTAGATCCTTTTTTAAAGATACTTCCGATTTCTCCGGCTACCATCAGGAATTGTTTGATTTCTTTTTCGCCGGCATTATGGTTTTCTATGACCAGATAATACATCAAAACAGCCGGGATTACGCCGGCACTTCCGTTGGTAGGTGCCGTAACAACACGGCCAAGAGATGCATTTACTTCATTCACGGCAAGTGCAAAACAACTTACCCATTTTAGGATCTGGCGAAATTTTACCTCTGTTTTTCTGATTTCTTCAAGCCAGGTTTGTGGAGAATTATAATTTGATAAACCAATTAAGTTTTGATGCATGTCAAAAGCTCTTCTGCGTACGTTTAAGCCACCGGGAAGAATTCCTTCAGAATGGCAGCCAATGTACATGCATTCGAGCATTGTATTCCAAATACGCATCAGCTCTGAATGAATTTCTGCTTCTGGGCGCATTGATTTTTCGTTTTCATAGACGATTTCAGAAATCATTTTGTTTTCTGAAACGGTGTAATTTAAAAGTTCTACCGCGTTCTGAATCGGAAAAGGAAATGCACATTTTATTTCTTCTTTTATTTTGGCATTTGTACGCTCTTCTTTTACTACAAAACCTCCGCCTATAGAATAAAAAGTAGATTCATATTCAGAATTATCAGCTTTATAAGCAGTAAATTTTAATCCGTTGGCGTGAAACGGAAGAAAGTCTTTATTGAAAACGATGTCCTGAAGAAAATAAAACGGAATTGTAAGCTGATTACCCAGATTGATCTCGTTTTTGGTTTCAATGTTTTTGATGATTCCGGCAATATTTTCAACCGGAATATATTCCGGATCCTGCCCGCTTAAACCCAGCATTACTGCTAAGTCTGTTGCATGACCTTTGCCGGTCAGAGAAAGTGATCCGTATAAATCTACTTTTACTCTTGTGACCTGCTCTAAAATAGCTTCATTTTTCAACTCTTCCAAAAATCGTTCCGCAGCACGCCACGGCCCAAGAGTGTGCGAACTTGAAGGCCCAACACCAATTTTAAGCATATCAAAAACAGAGATACATTCTTCCATTGTTCAATTTTTATAAAGACAAAGATAATTGAATAATGCAAAGAAGTTTTGTTTTCATTTGTTAATGTTGCGGTTTTGTTAAAAAAGATATTAAATTTTAGTAATTTGGCAATGAAATAAATTTAAATGCTTAATATAGGGCTTTCGTAAAGAGTTCGAGCTTTTTTTCGGTATTTTTGCAAGGAACAAAACACTAAAGAATTTGATTTTTTTAAATCCTTTTAAGGAAATCAGTAAACTAAAACTTCTGCGATTTCATTTTAATTAATGCGTCTTTTACGAAAAAAATTAAAATACCACAAAGAAGATAAAATTACACTATGATAGAATTTTTCAAGCATTTATTACAAGAATTCGAATTGCCATTAAATAATCCGGTATTAATCTTTTCGCTTATACTTTTCATTATTTTACTGTCTCCGATTTTATTAAAGAAAATAAACATACCGGGTATTATAGGATTAATAATTTCGGGTGTTGTCATTGGGCCACACGGTCTTAACATTCTGGCAAAAAATTCGGCAGTAGATTTATTTTCGACCATCGGGCTTCTGTATATTATGTTTATTGCAGGCCTTGAACTTGATATGAATGAATTTAAAGCCAACAGAAACAAAAGTTTACTGTTCGGATTATTCACTTTTATATTTCCGCTTACAATTGGTTTTCCCGTTTGCTTTTATTTGCTTAATTACGATTTTAATGCCAGTTTCTTAACGGCCAGTATGTTTGCAACGCATACATTGGTTGCGTACCCAATTGTGAGTAAATTAGGAATTGCCAAAAATCAGGCGGTTGCCATAACTGTCGGAGGAACAATTTTGACAGATACTGCTGTTTTGATTATTCTGGCAATAATCATGGGAAGTAATCAGGGAAACCTGAATCAGGCTTTCTGGATAAAATTAACCGTTTCGCTGGCTATTTTTTCTGCGATTATGTTTTTGGTAATTCCAAGAATTGCAAAATGGTTTTTCAAGAAACTGGAGAGTGAAAAACATGCACATTATATTTTTGTGCTTTCTGTTGTTTTTTTCGCAGCGTTTTTGGCCGAAGTAGCAGGAGTAGAGCCAATCATCGGAGCTTTCGTTGCCGGTCTGGCATTAAATCCTTTGATCCCGCATTCTTCTGCATTAATGAACAGGATTGAGTTTATTGGGAATTCATTGTTTATCCCGTTCTTTCTGATTTCTGTGGGAATGCTGGTGGATGTAAGCGTGATCCTGAGTGGCCCAACGGCATTGATTGTGGCAGGAACACTGAGTGTTGTAGCTATTTTTGGAAAATGGATTGCGGCGTTTTTTACCCAGATTGTTTTTAAATATACAAAAACCGAAAGACAGCTTATTTTTGGTTTGAGCAGTGCACACGCGGCTGCAACTCTTGCTGTAATTTTAGTAGGGTTTAAAGCAAAGATATTAGACGAAAATATCTTAAACGGAACTATTATCCTTATTTTGATAACGTGTATTGTGGCTTCTTTTGCTACAGAAAAAGCAGCTAAGAAAATTGCAATCTGCGAAGAAGAAATCTCTCATGAAGATGCCAATAAAGAAAAGATTTTAGAAGAACATATTTTAATACCCCTGGCAAAAACATCGGCAACTTCGACTTTGCTGGATTTTGCACTTTTGATAAAAGATAAAAAATCGGGCAATCCGATTACGTTGTTAACGATTGTGCCGAATAATGATCAGGCTGAAATTAATATTCTGAAATACAAAAAAGCAGTTGATAAATTTGTAATTCAGGGTTCAGCATCAGAAGTTAAGATTAATACAATAGCCAGAATTGATCATAATCCGGCTAGTGGAATCGCAAGAACTTCAAAAGAAATCATGTCTGATATTGTGATTGTAGGCTGGCCGAGAAAAACGGGTTTTCTCGATAAAATATTTGGAGAAAACGTAGATTCTATCATTAATAACGTAGACAAAAGTTTATTTATCTGTCGATTCGGAAGGCCTTTTATTGAAGAAAAAAGACTAGTGTTTATTTGCCCGCCATTTTCAGAAAGAGGAGTTGGATTTCAGTTACTGCTTCAGAAAATATGTCGTTTGTCGCAGGAATTAAGCATTCCGATTGTAATTTATGCCGAATATAAAAGCCACCAAACAATCACACAGATTGCAGCAAATTTAAAGCTCAGCGCCAAATTAGGTTTTAAAAGCATTTTGAACTGGGAAGATTTTGATTCGATTTCTGATGAAATTAAATCAACCGATTTAATTGCTTTTAACTTATCCAGAAAAGGCTCTGTTTCCTATCAGTCCATTTTTGATAAACTGCCACAGAAATTCGAAAAATCATTCCCGGAAAACAACCTGATCCTGGTTTATCCGCAGGATGATAATAAAGTCACTTCTATGGATGCTTACGAAGATTTTAGTGCAACACCGCTTACTAAAAGTATCGAAGCAATTGAACAGATTGGTAGAGGTTTGGGAAGTATTTTGAAAAAAGGTCAATAAAATAAAGCAACAGTAATCTAACTCATGAAGCAAAAGAACTTTATAATTTTCGTACTATTTATAACTTTCACTGTAACAGCACAAAATAAAATGAAAAAAGCCGATGAGCTTATAAATAAATCAGACCCGGCCTGGACGCTTGTACAGGACTGGATAAAATCGGCTAAGAATAAAGTAGAAATTTTGCCCGCAGATCCTGTGGCAGCAAAAGACGCATTGTACAAAACGCAGGTTACTACCAGTTCACCAATGGGAGCTGTTGTTTTTATGACAGGCGGACTTTTGATAGATGATGGCTGGATAAGAATTTTAGGTTCAGGAAATGCAAAATTTAACCGCACGCTTCCGGACTGGAATAAAGGCAAGTCATTTAAAGAGTTTGGCGAAACTCCTTCATTTATGATAATTGCAGATGATGCCATTGGAGGATTTTATATTTTAAATGGCGGTGGTTTAGGAAAAGACTTAGGCAAAATTTATTATTTCTCACCAGATAATTTAGAATATGAGCCACTTGATGTTACCTATTCGGAGTTTTTGCAATTTTGTTTCTATAATGACCTGAATAAATTTTATGACGGAAACAGGTGGAAAGAATGGAGAGAAGATGTTGCGAAGATAAAAGGGGATGAAGTTTTTAATTTTTATCCGTTTCTTTGGACAGCAGAAGGAAGTGATATCAATAAAAGTTCAAGAAAAGTAATCACGATTGATGAGCAATATGCTTTGAACATGGATTTGAGAAAACAACTTGGGTTTGATAATTAGAATTGTGAAATACTATTTTAAATAACTGAAAATGGATCATAATATCAAATCAATCCGGCCATTTATTGGTGCAAAAAATTTCAAATTATCGAGAAGTTTTTATTCTGATTTAGGATTTGAAGAAACGGTTTTGGCACCCAATTTTTCTGTTTTCAAAACCAATGAAATTGCATTTTATCTTCAGGATTATTATGCAAAAGAATGGATAGAAAATACCATGATTTTTTTGGAAGTTGATGATGTTGACCGCTATTATGCAGAACTGCTGGCTTTAAATCTTTCCGAAAAATATTCGGGAGTAAAATTGACACCAATCCGTAATTTAGAGTGGGGCAGGGAATGTTTTTTGCACGACCCCTCGGGTGTTTTATGGCATTTTGGTGCGTTTAAAAAATAGCTCAATTATCTCAGGCCAAATTCTCCCAGAATTTTGGTATTGCTTTTTCGCTGATACCAGTCATTGTAAACCAACTCGAGCTTTTTTACGGTCAATTCGCCAAAATCATAATCACGAAATTTTTGTATTACCTCTATCAGTTTCTCGGGATTTTCCGGCTTTTCCTGAAAACGCATAACCGTCGAGTGCGCAGTAGAAATGGTGTAGCGACTGTCTATACTTTGTTGTAATGTTGAGTTTTTGAAATTCTCACGCAGCTTATTTCTAAAATCATCAAGAGTATCATCAGTTGGAAATCCCTGAATCATAATAGCAGATGCAGATGCCGTAACACCCCTAAACCGAATTCTGATTCTGTCTACATCAACCATACTTTTGCAGATTGTTTCGATATAATCATTTGGGGAGATCTGATCTAAACTAAACTTCTCCGAACAGGAAATGATAGACATAACCGTAATGTGAATATCAGAATCAGGATAGAAATATTGTGTAGGGTCAGCCTCTTTTAATTCCTCTAAAAAAACGACAATATTAGCCTTTATTTCTTCGCTCGGGCGAATAAGCAATGTTATCCCGAACCTGGAATCAGATTCGTTTTTAATATCAGAATCTATAGCATACTTTCCGGCTAAAATTTCGACAGAAGATTTTTTATAAAGCTGATCGTAATGTTCGGTTAAGTTCATTGGGATTATTTCTTTTTTCCTTTTTCTAAATTTTCCTTGACCCTGAATTTTACAATTTTGGAAATCAGGTCAAAAGGCATTGGATCTTTTAAAGGAAATTGTACAGAACCTTTTCCTGATTTGTATTTTGAAAGTTCTGCTGCAAAAGCTGCATGCCCGGTTGGCAAAGCATATAAACCAATATGATTCTTAAAGGCGGCAAAATAAACCACAATTCCGTTTTGGTCAAAAGCCGGCATAGCATAACTGATTTTTTCCTTTGCATCCGGTGCCGCTTTCTGAATCGTCATTCTGATTTTTTCCAGAATTTCCTGCACATCATTGGGAAATCCTCCAATGTATTCGTCTATATTTTCGGGTTTTTTTGTGTCCATGGTTTTTTTGTTTTATAGTTTCAGGTTTCAAGTTTCAGGTTCAGCTTGCTGTACAAAACCTGAAACCTGAAACCCGAAGCTTTTTTACGCAATCCCTTTGGGAAAACGATCCAAAACGAGATTAAGCTGGATATGATGTTCTAAATAGGCTTTTGCTCCGGCTAAAACCAATGTAAAACCTTCTGTTGAATTTCTCACCTGATCTATAATTGTATCAGTATCGCCCTTAAAACCGGAATTGGTAATGCTTACAAAAGTTTCATTTTCATTTAGCGGGGTAAAAACCCATTCTACCAAAGTGATTTCATCGGAGTTTCCCCATTCAACAACAATTTTCTGATTTTCTTTTACCACTTTTGTAGTGACCGTTAGCGAAAAGCCATACATTTCCCAGGTCCACTCTGTAGATTTGTCTTCTTCTAATTTTCCTGAACCTTTGGTAAACCAGAATTTACTTGTGATTTCGGGATCTATAAACGCCTGAAAAACTTTAGAAACCGGTTTTCTAATCAGCATTTCAGCTTTTGCGAATTTGTTGTTTTCTACTTTCATGCTTTTTATAGTTAAATGTCATTTATAAAAAATGAAACAGATTCATTGCTTAGTAAGATTGTGAAAGCTTTAAATGTTTTTAAGCCTCTAATTTAATGAAATTATACCTTTAAAAAACAGCTAATAATTAAAACTATGAAGGAAACTACAGACGCAATTGTTCTGATAAGATGAAAATTATTCCATTTCGCTTCAAATTTGCTGCGTAAAAAAACGGCATCTTCCGATGTAATATTAGACAAATCTGCTTTGTCAAGCATTTCGTTGAGAGGGATGTTTCCTAATATTGTCAGAAGAAAAACACCTGTAAAATAAATTATACCAGCACATATTATCAGTCGGAAAACCACAGAATTTGATTGGTTAAAATAGGCCGATATGCCAGCAAATAACAAAGGACCAATAAAAATTAAGTAAAAAAACGGATTTAGGATACTACGGTTCATATTCTGAAAAGCTTTTAGGTAGCCCATATCGTCAAGTCTGCCAATTCCAGGAACTACAGCATTGCTCCAGGTGAAAAAAACACCGGCTAAAAGCCCTGTAAATAATGTAGCTAAGAGTAGTGTAATTGTTTTTGTATCTATAATAAAAGTGTCCATAATTTAATTGTTTAAGTATCAGATAAAATTAGAGATATTTATTAGCAGAGATTTGTTTGAAAAGCAATGTTATTTGTCTGAAAAGAATTTTTACACTTCCTTCTTATCAATCCATTTTCCAACAGTTGGAGCAACATAGTTTTTCATTTTATCTAATAAATCGTCGATGTTATCACTAACCAGAAGCATTTTCTGATTTACATTTTTCAGGAAACCTTTTTCAACCATCGTATTCGTTAATTCTACTAGTGAATCATAAAAACCATCGATGTTTAAAATAGCAATTGGCTTTTTATGCAAACCCAATTGCGCCCAGGTTACCATTTCAAAAAGTTCTTCGAGTGTTCCAAAACCACCCGGAAGTGCAATCACGCCATCGCATAAATCATTCATTTTGGTTTTTCTCTCGTGCATGCTTTCTACCAGGATCAGTTCGGTCAGGCCTAAATGTGCGATTTCTTTAGAACGCAGAAAATCGGGCAAAACCCCAATTACTTTTCCTCCTTCATTTAAGACTCCATCTGCTACAGCGCCCATCAAACCTACATTTGCCCCGCCATACACCAATTCTATATTATGTTTTGCCAAAGTTTGCCCCAACAACGTTGCCTGCTCTTTATAAATAGCTTCATTTCCAAAACTGGAACCGCAAAAAACTGTAATTCTTTTCATTTTTTATTTTTCTATTTCGTAAACAAAATTATAACGTGAAGGCTCATTGTAATAAGCTACTTCTTGTTCGTCTATTTTCTTTGCACCTAATTTTTCTATGGCTTTTTGCGAACGATAATTTTCTGCTCCGATATGAAACTTAATTTTGTCAACCGCTTTAAAAGAATAATCGAACATCATTTTTTTTACCTGAGGATTAAATCCGGTGCCCCAGTATTTTCTTCCATAAAAAGTATAGCCAATAAAAACACTTTTGTTTTCCGGCTCATATTCATAAAAACGTGTGCTTCCTGCAATTTCATTTGTTTTTTTATCAATAATCAGAAACGCACCTTTACTTTCAATGGCGCCTTCAAAAAAGTTTAAGAAAACGTCTCTTTCGTAACGATTTTTATTTGGATGCTGTTCCCAGATTAAGGGATCAGAAGCCACTTCATAAAGAGCTTCAAAATCAGTTTCTTTTAAAGGAACTAATTTTACAGACTCATTTTCCAGTATTTCCGGCTGTAAGTTTAAAAGTGGTGTACTCATTTTTTATATTTTAAAATTAGATTTTTCTGATTTGAACACAGGACACATTTTCCATTTTGATTTGTTTTCCTGTTTTTTTAAGTAATCCCGTTTTTGTATTTCGTCTAAAAACGACAATATTTCCTGTAGTTACATTTGTTGCGATTAAAAAATTTCCGCTTTCATCGATTGCAAAAATTCTCGGGTGTTTGCCAAAAGTCGATTGATAGCCAATGTTTGTCAAAAGCCCGTTTTCATCAATAGAAAAAATGGCAATATTGTTTTCTTTTCCCCTGTTGGTAGCGTACAAAAATTTTCCGTCTGGTGAAATATGAATGTCAGAACTCTCAAAACCGGTTGTTATTTTATCAGGATGTGTATTGATTCTCTGAATTTTTTTCAATGTTCCGTTTTCATATTGATAAACACTTATTGTTCCCGACATTTCTTCTATACAATAGCCAAATTTTTGATTTGGGTGAAAAGTAAAATGCCTCGGCCCGGCTTCTGGATCTGTTTTTATAAATGGAATTTTTGCTTCTGTCAAAGGCTGTTTTTGCGTTTCATCAAATTGATAACAACGTATTTTATCGGCTCCTAAATCGGGCAAAAATAAATAATCAAATTGAGGTGAAAAGACTGCGGAATGCACATGGGAGCGGCTTTGTCTTTCCTTATGAACACTTCCGTCCATATATTGAAAGTTCTGTGCAACTGAATCAATTAGTCCGTTTTCTAAAATTGGATGAACTGAGACACTTCCTTCTGTATAATTTCCGTTTACAAGCCATTTGCCATTTTTATGTACTGAAACATACACCGGATTTTCTCCACCGCTCGATTGCTTATTTATAAAAGTTAAGCTTTTTTGCTGAGAATTAAATTCAAAACTACTAACGCTTCCCCCATTTGGCGTTTTGGTGTCGGTACAGGCATACACATATTTTCCGTTTGGAGAAACTGTTAAATAAGAAGGGTTAATAATATTTTTTGCACTAGTTATTTTGGTCAATTCTCCCTTTAAAGTATCCAATTGATAAACCTGAATAGCTTCGGCAGCTGCATCACGATTGTAAGACCCAAGAAAGACATACGTATTCTGAGCACTCAAATGAATGCTTAAAAGAAAAGTAAGTAAGAATATTGTTTGTTTCAAAATTTTAATATGTTTGAAGTTTCAGGCTTCAGTAAAAAACCTCTGTAGCTTTGCACCTCTGCATCTCTGCACCTTAAAAAAAAAGCTACTTTACTTCCTCCCACCATTGTTTAAATTGCTGATTTTCATTTCTTAGCTCGACCAATTCGCCAATCATGGGTGTAATGAGCGGAATAGGATTTGCTTCATTTTCATTCAATTTTGTAATTCTTTTCAAAGGTTCATCCCAGGCATGGTTAGCCAGTGGAAATTTAGAAGAATGAACAGGAAATAATCTTTTTGTTTTTACATCTTTAGCAGCCTGAATTACATCTTCCGGCAAATTGTGAATGTATTTCCATTTAATATCATATTGCCCGTTATCGATTAAGGCAAGATCAAAAGGGCCATATTTTGCACCTACTTCAGCAAAATGGGTATCATAACCGGTGTCTCCTCCCAGATACATTTTAAAATCTTTGGTTTCTAAAATATACGAAAGCCAAAGTGTATTGTTGCGGACAAGGCCACGACCAGAAAAATGTCTTGTTGGTGCCGTATAAAGTGTAATATTCTGATCGAGTTCTATTTTTTCATGCCAGTCTTTTTCAATAATATTCTGAACCGGAAAGCCCCAGGATTCAAAATGTGAACCCACGCCAAGACCGCAGACAATTTGTTTTGTTTTTGGTTTTAACTTCAAAATGGTTTTATAGTCCAGATGATCATAATGATCGTGTGTGATCAATAAATAATCAATTTCTGGAAGATCTTCAACAGTATAGATATCAGAACCTTTAAAAGATTTTGTAGTTCCTGCAATAGGCGAGGCATTACCGCTAAAAACCGGATCGACAAGAAAACGTTTCCCTTCGATCTGGAAATAATAAGACGAATGCCCAAACCAGACCAAAATATCCTTATTGACATCTAGCTGCAGTAGATTTGTTTTTATGGATGGAATTATAGTAACGGGAACTCTGCGCGCTGTTTTTTTAAACAGAAATTCATATAAAACTCCCGGCATTGTATATCCTTCAGTAAGCTGTGGCGTAAAATGTACGTTTTCAAATTTTCCGTTTTTGTAATTTGGCGATTTTTGAATTTTGATTAATCTTTCTCCGGCGGGTGCTTTTCCGAATCTTGGATCCTGAAGAAAAATATAAAAGGCTAAAATGATAAGTATTATAAAAGTTATAGTCATGGTATTTATTGGGGTGGATATAATTTAATTAAGTTTTCAATCGAAAATAAGATTATTTTTCTGAGGATTTCAGTATCGATATCCGTTAGTTTTTTAATATAAATGCAGCCTTTAGAAGCTTTGTGTTTGCCTAATTTTGATAGTAATTCTTCTTTGTTTTCTGTGGTAGCGTAGCAATAAAGCGAGATAGCGGCTTTTCTTGGCGAAAATGCCACAAGCGGTGCATCGCCTTCATGACCGCTGTCATATTTATAATGATAACTCCCGAAACCAATAATGCCGGGTCCCCACATTCTGGGTTCAAAACCAGATTCTTTCTGCATGATTTTCACCAGTTCAAATGAGTCGTTTCTTTTCGTAACATCCTCGACAGCATTAATAAAATCAGTAACGCTGCTTTCGGTTTCTGTGGTTTTATTTTTTGCCATTTGTTTTATTTGGATTAACTATATCACTTTTCAAAAGCAGGTTTTTGATTTTAATTCCCATACTATAAAACAAATCAGGATTTGCATATGTCTGATTTTCTAACACAATCAAACTCACATCGCTATCAGGAAAATACAAATTTAAAGAAGAAAATCCATCGCCAATACCAGTGTGGCCAATATATTTTGGTGTTTGATTATCTACAATCCGAATTCCGTAACCGTAACCGGTTTTTTCTTTTCCGAACACGTTATGCTGCGTTTTTATATTGTAATCAATCATGAGTTGATAGGTTTTGGGTTTCAGGGTTTTTCCTTTATGAAGATTTTCATTCCAGATGGCGAGATCATTTACGGTCGAAACAATTCCGTCAGCACCATAACTATCCTGATTTATCTGAGACTGTTCAATTTTCTTAGGGACTTCTTTATCAATATAATATCCCGAAGCCAGATTTTTTGTTTTCTCTTTAGAATAGCAAAATGTATTTTTCATTTTTAATTCCTTAAACAAGGCGTCTGCCATCTCCTGATAGCTTTTTTTAGAAGTATATTCCACAATTTTGCCTAACAGGTTAAAGCTCAGATTACCGTATTTAAAATCACTGCCAGGCTTAAAAAGGAGTGGTTTTTGCAAATCAGTAATTCCGTGTGTATGATTTAATAACTGATGAACCGTTACAGAATCTGCCCAGGTTTGTGTTAAGTACGGAAGATATTTTTTGATAGGCGCCTGCAGATCAATTTTTCCTTTTTCATATTCCCTTAAAATCAGAACTGCGGCAATTTGTTTGCTGTTTGACATGATTTCAAATTCACTATCGATTTTTAAAGGCGTTTTTTTCTCAAAATCAGCAAAGCCCAAAGCTTTACTGTATATTGTTTTTCCCTTTTGAGAAATCAAAATTGCGCCATTAAATTTGGGAGAAGCGGCAGCCAATGTGCTGTCTGCCTGAGCCGAAATATTGGCTGCTTTTTTTTGCGCAAACGAATTGCAATTGGAAAATAAAAAAAGAACGGTCACCAAAGCTGAGAGCCTGAAAATTGAATTCATTGTGAAATTTATATTTTTTAGTTTATTTAAAACATTCCATTTTCGTTGATTATTTTGGCCGGAACCGCTTGTCCTAAATCCCAAAGCTCAACTATTTTACTCTCTTCAAATCTAAAAATGTGGACAACTGCTACTCCCAAATCATTTTTGTTTTGCTTAACATGTGAGTGTATGGCAACAAAATCTTTGTCTCCAATGGCATGATGTATTTCGATAACTTTGTTGGGATTTAATCTGAATGCTTCTTCCATTGCTAACATCAGTGTATTGGCATCTCCCTTAAAGTAAACATTATGATGCTTAAAATTTTTGCCGACATACAGACGAAATGCCTCGTGTGAATGGCCTTGGGCGGCAAGCTTTAAAAAGTCTTTGGCGATATATTTCCTAGTCATGATTTTAAATTTTAAAAACTAACTAAGGTAAGAAATTTACCAGTATCTTTTTTGGTAAAAAAATCCCAAAAGCGACAGAATTATAAATCTTCTGACTTTATTTGGCTGATATCAATGCCTAGTTTTATAAACTCTTTTTCTCCCAATTCTGTAATATAAAAATGCTTATCTGTTGGAGTTTTTTTGGTAATCCATGCCTTGTCTGCAAAATTTTCCAGAAGAAGCTGACCCAGTTTTCCGCCAATATGTTCATAGCACAATTTTGCAGGTTTTGTATTTGTTGATTTCGGATTCATCCTCAAAAGATTAAATTTTTTGCGCTTTTTTACGAAATAGCTTTACTGCCAGATAACTCATTGGAATATAAGCAAACGTAAGGTCTAAGATCGTATACCATACAGGGGAAGGAAGAATAGTAACCATGATAATGCCGGCTAATAAAAAGAACGCACCAACGATAAAAGCTAGTTTTGTCTTGTTGCTAAACGCAATTTTTATTGTAGCTGCCGAACCCGCAAAAGTGCCGAGCGCATGGGCTAAAAAAGGAAAAATGAAGTTTTTTGGTTCAAAAAAAGGCATGGCGGCAACCAGCCCTTCCCGTGTTGAAACATCTGCGCCATTTGGTGCGGGAATTATGGAGCCGCTTATTAAAATAAGGATATTATTAACAACACCTCCAATAAAAAGGCCGGCAATAACGGCAAGGATATTTCTTAAAATGGGATTCATAATTTTTCGTTTTACTGAAACGAATTTATGAAATTATTGTACATGAAAATATTTCTTTAATTAAAAGATTGTCTGAATTCTAAGGGCGAAATACTGGTTTTTGTTTTGAATAATTTACTAAAAGACTGATGATGCTCAAAGCCCAGCTCAAAAGCGATTTCACTGATGGACAAATTGGTTGTGGAGAGTTTTTCTTTTGCTTTTTCAATCAGTTTATTGTGTATATGCTGCTGGGTACTCTGTCCCGTAAGTGATTTGAGTAATCCAGTTAAATAATTTGGAGAAAGATTTAAAGTTTTGGCAATGTATAAGACGGTTGGTAAACCTTTTTTTGCTAAAGAATCACTGCTGAAATAATCTTCCAGCAGTTTTTCTAAGCGTGATAAAATTTCGTGGCTGCTAATTTTTCGTGTTATAAACTGTCGGTTATAAAAACGTTCAGAGTAGGTTAGTAGCAGTTCTATTTGGGCAATTATAACATCCTGACTGAATTTGTCAATATTAGACTGATATTCCTTCTGAATATTTGTTATGATATCAATAATCATTTTTTCTTCCTTATCAGAAAGATGTAATGCTTCATGAACCGAGTATCCAAAATATTCATATTGTTTTATTTTCTGCGCCAGAGGAGTATTCCACAAAAAATCAGGATGAATCAATAATGACCAGCCTGTGTGCTGTAATTCGGCATTTCCTTCAATAGAAAAAACCTGCCCGGGCGAAATAAACAATAAGACGCCTTCCTTAAAATCATACTCCTGCTGGCCGTATCGCATTTTGGCATTTGCATTTCTCTTGAGCGCAATTGAATAAAAATCGAGAATGAGGCTTTGTGGCTCATTCTCGTTTAAGTATTTGATGTCCTTAAAATTATAAACACTTACAAGCGGATGTTCGGGTTTTGGTAAGTCCCGAAACTCGTGAATTGGCTGATACTTTTTATTCGGTGCGGCTGAGAATTTGACATAGCACAAGATACTTATTTCTGATTATAAATTGCTGCAAATTCTTTTGCATAATCTGCCATTTTTGTTTTTCCAAAAACAGCCGGTTTATTGCGATTGTAATCTTCGGCCAGTAAGCCATTGTAAAGTCCGGCGTACATTTCGATTAAACCCGTTGCAATTTTTGGCTGCATTCCTGCTTGTATCAAACCGTTTAAAGATTCTTCATCGCTGGTTAAGACCCATTTTAAATCAGGTTTTCCGATAGCGGTTCCCAAAATTTTTGCTGTTTCATGTCCTGTAAGCTCTTCACTCGTCACATAACGAATTTTTCTTCCGTTAGCCGGAGTTGTGATTTCTTCGGTAATGGCAGAAGCAATGTCCAAAGGTGAAACCCACGGAATTATTTTGTCAGCCCCATAATTAACCGCTATAGCGTCAATGCTTTTGATCATCGGGATGTATGCCAATACATTGTAAAAGAAAGAAGTTGGACGCATAAAAGTGATCGATACATCTGAAAGTGTATTCAGGACAGCTTCGATTTCATTATAACGCTGAATGATGCCCGAATTTTTTTCTAAATGTGCCCCAATGCTGCTTAAAAACACCACTTTTTTTACACCCGATTTTGCAATCGCTTCGCCATAACTATTTCCGATGTTGCGCGTAAAAGCATCCAAATCCAGATTAGCGTCAAAATAATTCGCCCTCGGAATCATGCAATACACAGCGTCTGAGCCTGCAAAGGTCTGGGTTAAAAACCCAATATCTTCTACAGAACCTATAGCCGCTTTTGCACCTAATTCTTCGATTGCTTTTTGGTTTTCGCGATTACTCGAAATTATAGTAATCTCATGTCCTTTTTGCACTAACTCCTGAGCTAATGGCTTGCTTATGTTCCCTAAAGAACCCGTAATTGTAATTTTCATTTGTCTATTTTTTTGATGATACAAAGTTGTGCAACATCAAATCAATAGTTGTAGCCAAATCTACTATTGTCTTAGCCTAAAAAAAGAAAACAGGTTTTAGAAATTATTTTGCAGATAATTTTTTTTCGTTTTCTGTCTGAGGTTTGTCTTTTCCGTTTGGCTGCCCTTTTCCGGTTGTAATTAGTTTTTTGAGGCTGTTCTGGATGTAATTGGTCCAGGAATCTTTACAGATTTCAAAACATTCGTAATCCGGAACCAAGCCAAAATGTGTAAATTTAAGTGCTGTTTTGCCGTCTTTTTCAGAGATTTCAAAAGTTGGTTTTGTACCTGTCCATTCTTTTTCGTCTTCTGTAAATTTAAAATAATTATCTTCTACCAGCCAGACAACCTTCTGGTTCGGAATCACTTCAGTCAACTTAACTTTACAGCGATGTATATCTTCATAATGATAATTGAATTCATCATTTTGTTTTGCTGTATTTCCTTCTATTTCTTCAGACCACCAACCGCGAACATTGGTCACAGCATTAAAAACTTCAGATGGAGATTGATTGACTATAAGTGTTGTGGTAAAATCCTGTGTGCTCATTGTATATGATTTTAGAAAGTTAGATAACAAATTTACAATCTAAAAGTCAATATGTTAGGGCTCGTAAGAGACAATTTTAAGGGTGGATTCGGACAGATAATTAGATTTTAGATTTTAGATTTTTTTTTGTCATTTCGACGAAGGAGAAATCACATCCAACATTCCAGCATTGGGGGTTACGCGCGTGATTTCTCCTTCGTCGAAATGACAAAACGGCCGTAAATGCTGTAATTATAATATGCGTTTCGATTTATTTAGAAATTCTTTTTAATTCTCTCTACAACATTTTCAATTTCCTGCATATGGTTTTCCATCACTTTTTCTAATTCCAAAGTGCCTCCCAGAATAAGCATTTCTTTATTTTCGAATCGTTTTCCGAGCCTGTCATCGAGCATAATGTTTTGCATGCTTTGTGCAATTCCTATTTCTTTTAGAAACTCGTTTGGATGCCCGGCTGTACAGATTACAATTCCATGCGGTATGGTTTTCATTTTTTTATACTCATCAGTTTGTCCATAGGCATATCCTACAGAATAAACCCTGTCAAACCAGCCTTTTAGTTTGGCCGGACAATCACTCCACCACACAGGATATAAAAAGATAATGCAATTGGCGTTTTCAATTTTCTCATGTTCTGTCAGAACATCTTCAGAAATCGGAAGTTCTCTTTTGGCAAATCCTTCTCTTTCATATTCAATTGCAGACATATCACTTTGAAAATTCATTGCATATAAATCAGAAATTTCAAGATTCCAGTTTTGTTTTAAAATTAAAGATTTTAACTGCTTTAAGATCTGAAAAGTATAAGATTTTTCATTTGGGTGACTGTAAACTATTAGAATATTCATGGCAGTTTTTAATGGAAAGGTTGTGGATTTTTTTCTTTGTTTAACGAAAATAACAAAAATCCAGGACTTAATTATTTGCCTTATTAAAAGCAGAGGTTATATTATCTACAAAAGCAGTGGTGTATTCTCCCGTTTTGTCTAAATCAGGATCGAGAATTGTTATTTCTAGCCCGGCAAGTTTGTTACTTTTGAATAAGATAAAAGTCAGCTCATTAAATTCATCGTAAGTTAACCCATCCGGAGTTCGGCTGTCAACGCAGGGCATTACCAAATCATTCAGAACATCAACATCAATATGAAGCCAGAAGCCATCAAGGTTTTTACTTTCAATTTCAGACAGAAAAGATACGGCACATTCTTTAATTCTTTTTTTTCTTAAAATTTCCAGACTGATATAAGTTGCTTTTGACTGACGGATTTCATTTTCATATTCGTCATCGTATTCACGATTGCCCACGCACCAAAGGTTTTCTTCTTTGATGTAGGGGGCTAGATTTAAAATATTGGTTAGTTTCCTGTGTCCGTTTCCGGTTACAATTGATGCTGCCATTCCGCCAACGCCGCCTGTTTCAGACAAAGAAACATCCATAAAATCGGTATGACCGTCCAGGTAAAATAAACCGTAATTTCCTTTTTGTTTCAAGGCAATTGCCGATCCCAAAAGGATGCTGCAGTCTCCGCCAACTATAAAAGGGAATTTGTCCTCTTGCAATACTTTAGTAATTAATTGAGACTGGTGTATCGCATAATCAATTAAGGAACTGATGTTGAGAATTCCAGTTTCAACGTCTTTCTGATTGCTGTATGCTGGAGCATCAAGCCTTAAGACAGTTTCAGGATTAAGGGCAGTATACAGATTGTGTTTTCTAAGCCAATCGGGCAAATGTTTTACTCCGGGTTCTTTTCCCGGATGAAGTTCTTTTAAACCCAGATTAGACGGAAATTCAATTATGCATATTGCTTTCATAATCTGGCTTTATTTAATACGAACATATTCAGACTGATAGCAGTCATGGCATTCATCATTTAAATACAAAGTATTGCCTTTTATTTCAAAAGACTGACTTGGCATATCTTCAATTACAATCATTTTTCGATCATTGCCGTAAATAGAATTTTGTGTCTGTATTGAATAAGCTTTTTTAGAAATTAAATTTTCGTTTTCATATCTTTTAATCACAGAAGAAGAAATTTCAAGAGTTATCGTTTTGTTTTCCGATTCCGGCGTAATTTTTTTTCCTATAAATCCGCCAGTAGAACTTACCCAGTTCCATTTTCCGTTTAATGAATTTTCTGAAGAAGGTTCGATTTTGGCACTACAGGAAAACAAAACGAATAGTATTATATAAGCAAAATTTTTCATGAGATGGAGTCAGATTAATAGGTTAGTATTCTTTTTACAGATAACATACACGATGAAAGGTTGCTTATAATTAGAATAATCTTTTTATTATTTCAGGACTAAATTTCTATATAAAAACTTTCTTTCCTGTTTCTGCTGCTTTGTATATAGCATTGATAACCTTTATGTCTTTTAATCCTTCTTCTCCGGTTATGTGATTTGGCAGTTTTTTGTTTTCCAATAATACTTTGCAAATTTCGTCCATTTGCGTTTTTTGCTGATTTATTGCCGGAAATTTCAATTCCTTTTCGGATGTTTTACCTGTATAAGGACCATAACTCAATGCAGGGCTTAATTCAAAAGAACCCTCATCTGCCGTTGCATAAAACCGATCTATATTATAGCCGCATGAAGTATTGCAATTGGCGTTTGCTCCACTCGGAAACTCCATTTGCCATGATATGCTTTCTTCCGTTTCAGAAAATCTGTTTTTATCATTTACATGACCAAATTGTGCAGTAACTGCAATTGGTTCTTCTCCCAAAACATAACGGCTTAACTGAATGCAATAAATTCCTAAATCCATTAAGGGGCCACCACCGGATAATTTTTTATTTAATCGCCATTCGTTACGGTCATTTTTATCGACTACGGGTTTGGTTAGAGTATCATAAGTTTTATAACCGAGTGAAGCTTCAATAAAACGTACTTTTCCGAAAACTTTTTCTTGTCCTAATCTTTTTAATTCTAAGTGATAAGGTTCATAATGTAAACGATATCCAACTGCCAGTTGTACATTGTTGTCATTGCAGGCTTTTATCATTTCCTCACAGTCTTTTGCAGAGATTGCCATTGGTTTTTCTGTGATAACATGTTTTCCTGCTTTTGCCGCACGAATTGTAAATTCTTTGTGTAAACTGTTTGGCAAAACAACATATACAAGATCAATATCGGGATTGTTTTTTATTTCGTCAAAATTCTGATAGTTGTAGATATTTTTGTCCTGAATATTATATTTGGTTTTCCATTTTTCTGCCTTTGAGGGAGTTCCTGTAACAATTCCGGCTAGATTGCAATATTCAGAAACCTCAATTCCTTTGGCTAACAATTCGGCATAGATTCCTAAGCCGCAGAGCGCAATGTTCATTTTCTTTCCTGTATAAGGTTTTTTTTCATCTTCTGATGCTGTTAAAAAGGAGGGAAGCGTCGTAATGACAACAGATGCTCCTAGTCCGACACCGAATTTATTAACAAACGAACGTCTTGAAATTTTTTTCATGGATTTGTTTTTTGGTTATAGTAAATAGTTAGTAGCCAACTTTATAAAAAGTTACATAATCATTTTAGTCGAATTAAAATTCCTTTTCGTTTAACGATATTTTTATAATCCCACTGAATATTTTTTGCTTTTTCCAGCCATCGTTTCAAATCTTCCTGATTAATCTGATCGATAGCTGTATAATGCATTTCTGCTGCTTTAAATGATCCTTCGTTCACCAGTTTTTCTTCATCAAAAGACTGACCGCTCCAAAAGAGCAATCGAACATCCTTTTTTAGTTTGCTGTATCCCACAATCGGATTTCCGTCTAAAAACCAAACCGGGTGCGCGTGCCAGATTTTGCTTTCCGCGTCTGGCAGGTTTTCATTTATAAAATGGTAAAGCGCATTGCAGATTTCTTTATCTGTATCTGATTGCAAATTATTATATGCTTCAATATCCTGATTCATGTTATTTTGAATTTAGTTGTTACAGATTGATAAAAAACAAGTGCAAAGTTTATTTCCTGTGAAGATCTGTGATTAATAAAGGATTATTTTCTTTTAACTTATTTACAATTTCTTCAACCGATGTCCGGCCTTCTTTAATAGCTTCAAATTCAGCAGATGTTATGCCAACTATCTGTAAAAATGAAACTTCTCCATGAGGTGTTTGTTTTTTTTCGATTTCGGGATCAGCAACAAAAATTAAAGCCGTAATATCTGTTTTGGTATCAAGTCGAATGGGGCCGTTTGCCGGCATGTAATGAAATTCTTCAAACCAGTTTCCGCTGCTAAAAACATATTTGGCAATGTTTTGTAAAAGAGCAACTGCCCAGCCAGGATTTCCTTCATCTTCTTCAAAAGGTTTTAATCTAAAAGTTAGTTCAAATCCCCATTTACTAAATTCTCCGTTTACTTTTTCTTCATTATAATACAATTCAGAAAAACCATAAGTTACAAAATGAAAGTGTTCTGTTTGTTTTTTACTGTCATAAATACTCACTCCGTCAAGCGGATATTCTCCGCCAAGCATATAACTTATTGCCGGAGCAAAATGTTTAGGTTCCTGATTTGGATAAAGTCGTTCAAGTTCTGTATCGATTGATAACCAGCCAACTGCGTCATCTTCTGAAAATTTCTTCTTGTATTCCTCTAATGTCATCTTTGTATTTTTAAAATTAAAATGAATTACAAGATAGAAATTTTTGAGCCAATAAATGAATTTTGTTTTTACCTAATTCTAAATTATTAATAAGCTTACAATTATACTTAAGTGCTGATTGAAGTGTTGGGTATGGTTAGTTTTTATTTTTGTCAAAAATTACAGGGATATGAAAAAATATAAAATTATAATGTCAGTTTGTTTCCTGGCATTCTACCAGACAAATTCACAGAATAATAAAATTACGACAGTTAAGACAAATAAAATGGAAGTTATAAAAACCAAAAGTCATATAGACAATTTAAATGTTGCAATACATTATATGCAGGCAAGGCAAAAAACAAATGATTATCCTGTTCTTTTTCTTCATGGTTCATCATTTCCGACAGCGCTTTCTTTTGGTTTTAAAATGGATAATTCATCCTGGATGACCAACTTATCAGACCATGGATATAATGTCTTTGCATTGGATTTTTTGGGTTACGGAAATTCAGACCGATATCCTGAGATGGAGAATAATACTCGAAGCGGCAGAATAATCGGAAGGGCAGAAGAAGTGGCATTGGATGTTGACAGAGCTGTAAATTTAATTCTGCAAAGAACAGGCAAAAACAAAGTGTATTTAATTGGTCATTCCTGGGGTGGAAGTGTAGCGGCATATTATGCATCAAAATTTCCTGAGAAAATAAAAAAGCTGGTTTTGTTTGCGACAATCACGGGCAAAAATGAAGATTCAAAGCCTGAAGAAATAAAGGATTCTTTTGTTGACATGACTGCAAAACAAAGAATTAATGCCATGGCAATGCTTACGCCAAAAGACAAGTCTTGTCAATTAGAAAAAGAAGTTTTCGAAAATTGGGGTAAACTTTGGGAAGAAAGCGATCCTTTGTTTAGAAAACTGAATACGGGAAATATTCGTTTTCCTGCTGGTCCCAATCAGGATGTGGAAGATTTATTGCACAATAAGTCCTATTATAATCCCGAAAATATAAAAGCGCCAACATTAGTAATAAGAGGCAACTGGGATAAATATCCTAATGATACTGATGCAAGGGAATTGTTTACGTCACTTAAAAATGCAAAATCAAAATATGTAATCCTTGATTCAGGTACGCATGTGGCACATTTAGAAACCAGCCGAAAGCAATTGTATGAAGAGACGCTGGTTTTTTTAAAAAAGTAAATGATGATTTATATGCTGAAAAGTTGAATAAATTATTTTTTACTTTCAGAATTTGATTTCCATCTTAAAACAAAAATCCGACTTGTTTTCACAAATCGGATTCTTTCTATTCCAGCTTTTTTATAATCTGAGCACTTCCTGTTTCGAGACCTTTATAATAATCGCCCTTTTTTAATTCAGGAACTACATAGGTGTTTACAATATTTTCTATTTCCTGATTGGTCAATTTATTACTTATTTTATTATCTCCCAGAATTTGTATTTGCCTTAAATCTTTACTGATTACAAATAAAATTGAGGGTTCTAGTTTGAGCCCAATACGTAAATACCTGTGCAGATCTTCAGAATAATTGGATAAGTCTCTGTACGAAGGAGTAGCAGATATGGTGACTACAATAATTTTATTTCCTGTTTTTGTTTCAAATGTCTTTAAAGTTCCATTCAAAGCTTTTACCTGATTTGGATTCAGGATATTTTCAAAGTCATTTACGTTGTCATAAGAGTTGGCAAAGATATTTTTTGCCTCGGTTTTTGTTTGTCCAAAACTATTGGACGTAAAAAGGGCTAAGGCAAAAATGAAAAATATTTTTTTCATGAGTAGATTTGGTTTTTGGGAGCTGCAAAAATACCACTTTATTATTAAAATTGTGTCCTCAATCTAATATCAAAAAGTTAATGTTTGTGTAGAAAAAGTATTTAATAAAAAAAATCCGACTTGCTTTCACAAATCGGATTTCAATTGAAAATAATATATATTTAATGTCTTACAAGTGAATTACTTCTCCGTAAGCATCAGCAACAGCCTCCATTACAGCCTCGCTCATTGTTGGGTGAGGGTGGATAGATTTTAAGATTTCATGACCAGTAGTTTCAAGTTTACGTGCTACAACTGCTTCTGCAATCATATCTGTAACTCCTGCACCAATCATGTGGCATCCTAACCATTCTCCGTATTTAGCATCGAAGATCACTTTTACAAATCCGTCTGCATTACCGGCAGCTTTTGCTTTTCCTGAAGCTGAGAATGGGAATTTACCAATTTTTAAATCGTAACCTTTTTCTCTTGCTTGTTTTTCTGTTAAACCAACAGAAGCGATTTCAGGAGTTGCATAAGTACATCCGGGTACGTTTCCGTAATCAATTGGGTCTACATGTAAACCTTTGATTTTTTCAACACAGTTAATTCCTTCAGCTGACGCTACGTGAGCTAAAGCCTGCCCAGGAGTAACGTCTCCAATTGCATAATATCCAGGAATATTAGTTTGGTTGTAAGCATTTACCAAAATTTTATCACGGTCTACAGCAATACCAACTTCTTCTAATCCGATATTTTCGATGTTTGTTTTAATACCAACTGCAGAAAGTACGATGTCAGCCTCAAGAATTTCTTCTCCTTTAGCAGTTTTTACAGTTGCTTTTACTCCGGCTCCTGAAGTGTCTAATTTTTCAACAGATGAATTAGTCATAACTTTGATACCTGCTTTTTTCAAAGATTTTTCAAATTGTTTTGAGATATCTTCATCTTCTACCGGTACAACATTTGGCATAAATTCTACAATAGTAACATCAGTTCCCATTGAGTTGTAGAAATGTGCAAATTCAACACCAATTGCTCCGGAACCAACAATAATCATAGATTTTGGTTGTGTTGGTAATGTCATTGCCTGACGGTAACCAATTACTTTTACACCATCCTGAGGTAAGTTTGGTAACTCACGTGAACGTGCTCCGGTTGCAATAATAATATGATCTGCACTATATTCGGTAACTTTATTGTCTTTGTCTGTAACGTCAAGTTTTTTTCCTGGTTTAAGTTTTCCAAAACCTTCGATAACGTCAATTTTGTTTTTTTTCATCAAGAACTGAACACCTTTGCTCATTCCTTCTGCAACATTACGGCTGCGTTGTACAACTGCCGGAAAATCTTTATCAAATTCAGAAACTTTTAATCCGTAGTCAGAAGCATGTTTCAGATAATCAAAAACCTGAGCAGATTTTAGTAATGCTTTTGTTGGGATACATCCCCAGTTTAAACATACACCACCTAAGTTTTCTTTTTCAACAACAGCTACTTTAAAACCTAATTGTGAAGCTCTAATTGCTGTAACATATCCGCCAGGACCACTTCCTAAAACAATAACGTCGTATTTCATTTTTTTTGCTTTTAGTATTTACTACCGAAAATGATGTTTATAAAAACCCGAAACTCATTTTCAATTGCATTGTTATTTGTGATTGCGAATTTAAGGATTTATTTTAAAAAACGGTAAGATGTAAAAAGTAAAAAGGTAAAATGTGAAATGTTGGTTTAAATATCCTACATCTCACATTTTACCTTTAACATTTTAAGAAGGCAGTTTAAACCTTTACATGTCCCCAGTTTTCTCCGCTGGCAATTCTTCTGATTTGCATTTCGCTTACACCAAATTGTTTTGCTATCATTTTAAGACGGGTTTTTTGTTCCGGTCTAGAAAGAATCTTCTTGATTAACATGACTTTTGTAGTGGTAAGTTTTCTTCCGTCGGCTTTTAGGTTGTGTTCTACCAGATTCTTTTTTGCTTGAATCACACGCGGACTTTTGCGGCTGTGTGCCATCATTTCGGCTTTTGTAGCCCACTTTAGATTATTGACGTCGTCGTTACTTCTATTGTAGTCAAGATGAAGTACGTATGTTTGATCTTCTGAGGTTTTTGGAATGAAATATTGGGCAACTAATTTGTATAAAAACAGATATTTATTGACAATTTTATCATCTTTTTTTATTTTAAACCTAAAGGTTGGGTAACCATCGCTCAAACCTCCTTTTAACAGTCGGCCATTTTCTATTTCGTCTGTAAAACTTACTAATCGGCCTTTGTTTGAAATGGCATATCTAAGTTGCAATGAGGCGTTTATTTCTAGTTCTTTAAATTCTTCGTTTGGATAAAATCTAATTTGTGGCATATTCTTTTACATTTGATTATATTCTCAAATATAAAAAATCCAAATTGGAGAAAAGCTATTTTACTGGTAATGAGACGCAATTTTATGATTCCTATAACGCTAATTTAACTTTTTTAAGAATTTTTTTAGCATTTGAAATTTCAATTTTAGAAGATAAAACTGAATTTAGGGATTTATCAAACAGCATAAAAAATAAAAGGGTTTACTGATTGAGCCAGTTTTTAAAGTTATTTATCTCTTTTTTACTAATAATAATTGGGTCTGTTTCTACAGCAGGTACTGTAAGTTTTAGTTCAATTTTTTGGGCTGAATGTTTTACTACCTCTTTTATGATACTCCGGCTCACAATATATTTTCTGTTTACTTTAAAGAAGAGTATCTGGTCCAGATTGTGAATAATATCGGTAAGTGTATTATTGTATAAGTAACTGTTTCCTGAATTTACATAAATAAAAAGATGCTTGCCTGAAGCTACAAAATAAGTAATATCATTTTCGTTTATAGAAATAAGTTTATAACCATGATTAACCAAAAAGTGACGTTGTATTTTGTTGGTTTCAGGATTTTCTAACGCTACAAGAGATTGTATTGTGGTATCACTATTAAAGTTATCTTTTATGTTTTTGAATTTTGTAAGCGCATCAAACAATTCCTGTTCTTCAAAAGGTTTTAGAAGATAGTCTATTGTAAAGTGTTTAAAAACAGATATTGCATAAGAATCATAAGCTGTAACAAAAATAACAGGGCAGGAGATAGAGGTCTTTTCAAAAATTTCAAGACTTTTTCCGTCACCGAGATGAATGTCCATAAAAGCCAGGTCTACAGTATTTTCTATGAAGAAAGCAACAGCTTCTTTAACCGATTTTAAAACTGTAATTTCAGAAACTGATATGATGCTTTGCTGTTCTAAAATAGATTTCAGATAACTCGAAGCAAGATATTCATCTTCAACAATGGCAATTTTCATTCTTTTTGGACTAAAGTTACTAAAGTTTCAATGTGATGAAGCTTTATTTTAATTCTGCAAATATATTAGTTAAGCTTAATAATTAATTAAAGTAAAAATATTTTTTATCGAATTTTAAAATTATAAACAAAAAAAGGGCCCAGTTTTGCAACTGGACCCTTTCCAAAAAAAACAATAGGTACTATAGATTGGGATTGTTTAATCTCACGTTTGCCGGTATAGCAATGGTATAACGTGGATCATTTTGCATCAAAGTGTAATTATCACCGTCGAATGTGTGAACGATTTGTTTTTGAGAAGTTCTTCTCAAATCAAACCAACGCTGCCCTTCAACAGCAAACTCACGGTGTCTTTCTTCTAAAATGAAGTTTGTTAAATCTGCTGCATTCATCGCATTAATATCACTTTCAAGCTGAGTATATCCAGCTGCAGTATATCTGTTTTTTATGAATTCTAAAACTGTTGTTTTAGCATCAGCAAGTTTATTCAGTTTTAATGAAGTTTCAGCTTTTGTTAAATACAATTCAGAAGTTCTGAAAGTACATTTCTGATCATCATTACCACCTTTTTGAATTCTGAAACGGCTACCACTTGCTAAAAAGTAAAGAGGAAAACGTAAATCAGTTGTTTTGCTGAAAGCTGCAATTAAATCAGGAGATGCGTATGAAGCACCTTTAAGTCCATTAATATATCCGTCTTCAAGAGCTAAAATAGATTCTTTTGAATCGTATTTAGTTGCAAAAACAGAAGTTGCTTTTAAGTCAACAAGGTTGCTATTGATTGATAAAGCTTTATTGGCAGCATCTAAAGATTTTTGCCATTGTTGTTGATATAAGTAAACACGGCTTTCTAAAGTGTATAAAGCAGCTTTAGAAAAACGGTAATTAATACCTTTAGTTTGAGTATCAATATTGATTAAATTTTTAGCTTCATTTGTATCAGAAATAATTTGATTGTAAATTACTTCAACACTTTGAGGAACAAAAACCTGCTCTAAATCGATTTCCAATGCCAACGGAACTCCTTTATCTGAACCAGAAGTTGCAACATTGTAAGGCTTTGCAAAAAGGTTAATCAAATCAAAATATGCCATTGCTCTTAAAGCATAAGCTTCTCCAACTAATTGTCTTTTTTCCGGAGATTCTGCTAATTTTTGAGACGCTTCATTAATGATAACGTTTGTGTAAAAAATTACAGTGTACAAATCCTGATATTGAAAAGTAGTGGTAATACGATCCGGATTAATATCTTTCCAAAGGTAAATGTCTCTGTAAACGTTGATTTCATCACTGAACTCATTCATTGTTAATTCGTCTGTACGAACTGCTGTCAATGATTTGTGTTCCGGATAAGTAACATATCCTTGTGTTAAAACTGCACGATATTGATCTAATGTTTCTGGGATAACTCGCCCAATAGGCGTAATGTCCAGATAATCGTCACAGCTGCTTACTGCAATAGCTGCAACAAAAAGTAATATATATTTTGAGAATTTTTTCATCTTAATTTTTATTAGAAAGTTACATTACATCCTAAAGTAAATGACTTAGGAACTGGTTGTGCATAAATGTTTCCGAAAGTTTCAGGGTCAAAGTAACCTTTGTAATCTGAACTAATTACGAATAAGTTTCTTGCCTCAACATTCAATCTAATGCTTTGAATATTGATTTGATCTGTAAACGCTTTAGGAACTGTGTAACCTAAACGCACACTGCTTAAACGCATATAACTCATTTCACTAACCCATGTATCCAGGTAATTCATTGTTGGAATTTGATTTGCTCCAGAGTACCATAGGTATGCCATATATGAATCTCCTGTTCCAGAATCCTGACCATTAATTCCAGGTAAGTTAGAAGATGTATTTGTTGGTGACCATGCATTTAAGATATCTCTACTATAGTTTTGTCCTCTGTCAACCTGAGTTCCGTTATAAGGAGGGTTTCTAACTACAGTTTGTTTAATGTTAAATGAAGCAGCGATTGCAAGATCAAAATTACTTACTTTGAATGTATTTGTGATACCTCCTGTATATTTCGGGTCTCTGTCTCCTAAGTATGTAAATAAGTCTCTGAATTCAGCTGAAGTTAATTTTGACTGAGTCAATAATCCAGGGAAGAAATCAGCATACGGATCGAATAAACCAAAGAAAGTCTGAGTATTTACAGTTTCTCCTTTTTTGTTTACAAATAATGGATATCCATTTTCGTCAATTCCGTTTGTTTTAAATCCAAATACAGCGTTTACTGCATAACCTTCCTGATTTGGCAAATAGCTATTATCTCTTACTTGTAAACGGTCTATATTACTTTTGTTGTGAGAGAAGTTAATACTAGTATTCCATTTAAAGTTCGGACGATCGATATTTTTTGTAGACAAAGTAATTTCATACCCTTTATTACTTACTTGTGCCCAGTTCATATTGGTATATTCAAAACCATTTTCTAATGGAAGAGCCTTTAGTCCAATTAAGTCAGTACTTTTTCTTCCGTATAAATCAGTAACAATGCTAATACGGTTGTTAAATAATCCAATATCAGCACCAAGATTGATATTTTCTGTTTTTTCCCAACGTAATTTATCATTTGGCGGGCTTTCAACAACAATTGTTTGTTCTGTCTGACCAGGAAGGATAATAGCTGTACTGTTTTTACCTACTACAAAAGGAGAGGTGCCTTTGTCGATATTTCCTTGTAAACCATAAGAAGCACGAAGTCTTAAGTTAGAAAGTGTTAAGTTTTCTTTTAAGAAATCTTCTTCAGAAACTGCCCATGAAGCAGATGTTGACCAAAGTGGCAAATATTTATATTTAGGATCTACACCAAATAAGTCAGAACCATCGTATCTAACACTTCCAAATACACTATATTTTTTATCATAAGTATATGAAGCTGTAGCGAAGAATGATGCAAAAGCATTTTCGGTTTCAGATTTTGAATATGTTTTGTAAGTTGATTCAGTAGCATCTCCAGGGTTAGGGAAAACAATTTGCTGTGTAGTTAAATTGTTTTTGTCATAACCAAAACCTTTCGTAGAAACCATAGTATTGTAGTTTCTTCTTAGCTCGTTACCAGCCATAGCCTCAACTTCATGTTTCTCTCCAAAAGTTTTGTTGTAGTGAACCATTGTTTTAAGGTTGTACTGGAAGAAGTCGGTATTTGAGTTTTGAATAATACCACCTTCAGGAAGGAAATACTTATAAGACCCATTAGAGAAATAACGTGATTTTTCTTTTTGGTTTCTTGTATAATAAGTTTCTTTATCAGCAAATTTTTCACTAGATGTATTGTCCAATTGCAAACCTAACTGAGAAGTAACTTTTAAGTCTTTTGTAAGTTTGTATTCAGCATCTAATAAAGCTTTTATAGATCTTGTTTTTAAGTCGTAAGATGTATTTGCTCTTTCTTCTAAGAAATTGAAAGGAACATAACGGTCTGAGAAACCAATAATATCTTTATCATACTTATAACTTCCATCGGTATTGTATGGAGTTAAATATGGATTTACGTTTCTTGAATAGTTTGCAGGATTGGTAAACAAACCAGTGTCAGTCAAGTAAGATGTAGTTTTGTTTTCTGCACCAAAGATTCCAATACCAACTTTAAATTTGTCTGTAATCTCGTAGTTATTCTTTAAAGTTAAGTTGTAACGTTTGAAACCAGTTCCAATAGTAGTTCCTTTTTCATCATAGTAACCTAAAGAGAAATAGTAATCAGATTTTTCTCCACCACCAGATAAACTTAAACCGTGCTGCGTGTTGATAGCAGTTTGGTATAATAAGTTACCCCAGTTTGTGTTGTTACCTCTCAAACTATTAATAGATTGTTGTGTAGCAGGGCTCAAAGAAGAGAATCCACCGGCTCTGTATGCCGCTAATTCATTCGATCCGTTAAGGATACGGGCAATATCACCACCGGTGTCTCTGTATGTTAAATCTGCACGGCTTGCCATATCAAGTTCTAAATCAACTTTTTCACTAGAGTTCATTAAGTTTAATTTAGAAAATTCTGGTCTTTGCGTAATAAAAGTATTCGTATTAAAAGTAACAAGCATTTTACCAGCTCTACCTTTTTTTGTTGTAATAACAATTACACCGTTTGCAGCACGCGCACCATAAATTGCTGTTGCAGCGGCATCTTTTAGAACAGTAATATCTTTGATATCATCAGGGTTTAGACCTGCAATAGAATAATTGTTAAGTGCATCGATATTATCTTTATCGTAAATTTTAGGAACCTCATTGCTCTCTAGCGGTAAACCATCAAGTACCCATAACGGATCTTGTGTACCATTAAGAGAAGCAGTACCCCTGATTCTGATTCTGGCAGGTGCTCCAGGTGCTCCAGATGGAGTGCTTACAGCAACTCCGGCAATTTGTCCAACCAATAATTGGTCAATGCTGGAAACCCCTGTTTGCTGGATAGCAGCCATATCAATTTTGGAAACGGCAGCAGTAAGTTTTCTTTTCTCAATTTTTTGATATCCTGTTACAACTACTTCCTGAAGTTTTGCAGTTTCAGATTTTAAGTTAACAGTATAATATTTTTGAGCATCCAATTCAAGAGTATACGATTTGTATCCCATAAAAGTAACTCTCAAAGAAGTGATGTTCTTAGCGATTTTTAATGTAAATTTTCCATCAAAATCAGTTGTTGTTCCGATTCCTTCACTTTGAATAATTCCGGCATAGGAAGTTTTATTCGATATAGAATTGTTCTCGACGAAAATCGATGCACCTGGAATTGGTGACAAATCAGCTTCGTCCTGAATGATTCCCGTAATAGTTCGGGTTTCCTGCGAGTATCCTGCGATGGCCAGGAGGAGCAGTAAGGCATGTAAAATTTTTCTCATGTTTTGGGTTGTTGTTTATTAAAAGGTTGTGTTATTTAATGCTTTTTCGATTCGTTGAATTAAATCGTTATAATGATTTCGGGTCGATTGATCGCCGGTATTCTTTTTTGTTTTTAATAATTGAAGCACTTTTGACAGTTCTCCTTTTTTATCAGAAGTAACTTCTGTAACTCTCTTTAAAAAAGACTGATTAATTTTTCTTATCATTTCCCCGTCATGCACATAATTACATAAATGTGGCATGCTCAGTGTTTGTTGTAATTCGATAGTTTTTTTAGGATCTGTTTTTTCAAACAATTTATTAGTAGAAACAATCAGAACATCTACATAATTCTTTTGCGTCATACGCTCCAGAATTGATAATGATTTATTTAAAACCGTTGGAGCAAAAACCTGCTGATGTATTTTACTAAATAATTCATTTACGGTAAATACTTTCTCTTTGGTTTCATTTCGCTGATGTAACTCATTTTCAGTCATTCTTAACAAACGATCATCGCTTAATAAATTATACAAAACATCGTATTGCATTTCTCTTGCCAAAGTATATGGCGTATACTCATAAGGTCCAAGAGGAGTATCTTTAAGCGGATTTGTTTTATCCAAAATAGAATTAAAAAATAACCATTGCGGAATCGTAAGAACATTTTTAATCAAATAATCCGTAGCTCTTTTTTGCATCAAAGCAGGAACCGGAATATAGCTTTGTTTGTTGTCTCCGTGAACTGTTACATTCAGGTAAACTCCACCAATATTATTCATTACGTGACGGTTGTATAATTGCCACTGGCCAATAGTTCCGATGTATAATTTTGCAGTTTCATAATACGACTGATCTTTTTCGTATGTCCAGTCCAGAATATTACTTACTACACGTTTCAGATTTTTCAAACCATATTCACTTGCTTTTACGGCATCGTTTCCTAAATCTTCAGATTGAGAACGTGGATCAATTAAATTACTTCCGTCCTGTTGCTCTCCATAAAAATAAATTGGATCATTTTGGTGAGAAGCAATCAGAGCATTCAGTTTTAATTTCTCGTTATCATTGTTATCGTACCATCTGTATCCCCATTCTATAGCATATTTATCATACTCACCAATTTTTGGAGTGATAGCCGTAACACTATCTTCTGGTTGTGCTACATAATTGTAACGGGCATAATCCATGATAGAAGGAGCAGTTCCGCCCATTTTTGCTGTAAACTCTTTAGAACGCAAAGATTCAACATCATAAGCAAAAGAAGAACCCATATTATGTTTAAGACCAAAAGTGTGGCCCACTTCATGAGACGATACAAATCGAATTGCCTCGCCCATATGTTCATCGCTAAAAGTATTTCCTCTTGCTTTTGGGTCAATAGCGCCAGTCTGAATACGCATCCAGCTTTGTAGATACGTCATTACATTATGCCACCAGATAATATCGGCTTCAATAATTTCACCACTTCTTGGGTCAACAACCGAAGGGCCCATCGCATTTGCTTTTTGCGAAGCGGCATAAGTAATAACAGAATAACGTACATCATCTATATCAAAATCCAAATCTGCCTCTGTTGGCTCTTTGGCAATAATTGCATTTTTAAAACCGGCTTTCTCAAAAGCAACCTGCCAGTCGTGAACACCATCGATAATATATTTTCTCCATTGTTTTGGAGTCGAAGGATCGATATAATATACAATTGGTTTTTTTGGTTCAACCAATTCTCCTTTTAAATATCGTTCTTCATCTTCTTTTTTAGGCTCAAGTTTCCAACGGATAATTAGTTCTTTTTCAAGTAATGCCTGTTGTGCATCAGAAAAATACCAGTGTTGTTCTGTAAAATAACCAATGCGGTTATCAGAAAAACGAGGTTTCATAGGAACTTTATCCAATAAAACAATATTACTTGTCACCCCAAGAGTTACAGATGTTGGAATCCCGTTTTCGAGAATAGAAGTCGTTAACTGCGATTTTACCACAACATTTTTAGGAAATGCTTTTAAACTTTCTATATAAGACAAGTCCGATTTTACAGAACTTCCTAAGCCAATGTTGCTAAAAATATCATTAAAACTCTTTTGTTTTCCGTCAAAAATCTTATTTGCCTTAATAACTATCGAAGTAGAATCGTTATTTTTAGTTTCAATATCAAAAACTTCAATAATAGATTCAGAAAAATTATCTTTTACAGAAGCCGTTATAGCGTCATCTTTAGGAGAAGAAACTTTTGGTAAATAAGATTTGACCCAAACTTTCTTTGCAATTGTATCTTTATAAAAGCTAATTACTTTATTTTCGTAATTCATTCCTTTATTAAGTCCGTAATCATTTACCTGAAAAGGAACTTGTGATAATTTGTTTACTACAAGAAACTCTCTTCCAAATAAACTGTCCTGAATTTCAAAATAAACATCAGTTTTAACCTGAATAATATTGAACAGCCCTTTTTTTACTGTTCCTTTTTTTACAAGGTCACTATATTTTTTTCCTTTTTTAGCAGCAGTAGTATCTTTTGCTGTTTCAGTAGCATTTTCTTTGCTTTTATTCTTTTTTTGAGAATAACCAGAAATCGGGCCTAATAAAAATAAAGCTAATACTAATACAGTGATCACTTTTACATTAAACAGGCTTGCCTTTTCCCTCATTTGTTGTTAATTTTAGGTTAATTTTGGCTCGAAAATATTTGCTTTTCGGTCAAAAAAAAAAATAAAAGGAGTGAATGGCTTTTTTTTAGGAGTGAATGACAATTAAAGGCAAAATACATACGAAATTATCCTCTTTTTCTGAGGCTGTAAAATCGGTTTTAGAATAGTATTTATAAATGCTGTTCAGGTAATTTAACCCGAACTTGGTGCTTGGTTCTCCAACTGCCTTTTTTTGCAGGTTGTTTGATATCACAACACAATCTTCTTTTATTGTAATAGTAGTAGTCAGCGGTTTTTCTCCTGTTGCCATATTGTGTTTGATTGCATTTTCTACTACAATCTGGAAAGCCAGATAGGGCACAAATTTTTCCAGAGCACTTTCATCTTCAATTTTAATCGAAAAGAAGAGTTCTTCCTTAAAACGGGTTTGCTGCAAAAAAATATATTTCTCTATAAATAATAACTCTTCCTTTAGCGGTACAATATTTTTTTCAGGAGGGTCAATTAAGTAGCGGTAAATGCGGGATAAGTTTAAAGTAAACTTCTGAGCTGTTTTTACATCGCTGCCCACTAACATATAAAGTGAATTTAGCGAATTAAACAAAAAATGGGGATTGATTTGCTCCTTTAATTGTTGCAGCTGGATTAATGCTTTTTCTTTTATGATTTTTTCGTTCTCAACCAATAATTTATTTTTCTCCTTAATTACAATTCCCTTCTCTTTGTAAGCACGTCGGTTTGCGTACGAGAATAAATAGAAAATTAATAACAGCATTACAGTTGTAATAGAATAAATCCAGGTCGAATACTTCCGGATCAAATCGACATTTTCATCAACAAATATTTTTGGAATGCTAACACACACAAACCAGTGTGTTCCCTTTACGTCCAGTTTTTTTGTAAAACGGATAACATCCAGTTTCAAAAACTCCGACATCGTTACCCTTTTTGCATAATCTTTACTTTTGGTAAAAATGGTATCAGCCGGCTGGATAGAAGAAATACTATATATGTTTTTGCCAATAAAATCCGATTCGGGATGATAAATGCACCTTCCGTTTTTATCAAAAACAAAAGCATAATTAGAAGCCGTTTTGTCACTGGTCGAGATATAATCGTGAAGTTTTTTTAAATTGATATCATAACCATAATAAAGAGTAGTGTAATCTTTTGAAACAATTTTAAAATAAATTCGCCACACCCATTCTTTCCCCTGCGGGATAATAGTACTTATATGACTGACTTTTTTATTTTTAAGAATAAAATCTTCAACATCTTTTTTTACTTCTTCAGAAATAGAATCTGTCCCAAATTCAACCTTATTGTCATTAACCTTAAACCAGTTATTTACAATCAACAAATTAGTAGACTGGACCGAAGACAAAACCTTCAGATTAGAAGATAAATTACTCGCGTTGCTTATTTTTAAAAGGTGCTTTATCCTGTTCTCCTGTTCTAAGAGTTTAGAAAATTCCTGAGACAGAAATTCCTGTTTTTTAATAAAATTACGCTGCGCCATATCCTCATTCGCTTTTTCGGTAAGATCAGTAATTAGGTTGCTAAGTACAAATACAGAAGAAACGGTGATTAATATGGAGACAATCAAATAAATTACAAAGGCTCGTCTGGATGTTATTTTTTTTAATTTAAATTTCAAAGAAAATAGTAGGAGTTAGATTCAATTGGCAACCGAAAATTGCGAATCGTATAAGTTTTTATAATAACCATCGGTTTTATTTAGTAATTCCTGATGAGTTCCCTGCTCAACTATTAAACCTTTGTCCATAACCACAATTTTATCTGCATTAACAATCGTAGCCAGTCGATGCGCAATAATAATCGAAGTTCTTCCTTTAGTTATAGTTTCGGTAGCACGCTGAATTAATTCTTCAGAATAAGTATCAATAGAAGAAGTCGCTTCATCCAAAATCAAAATACTCGGGTTGCTCACATATGATCGTAAAAAAGCGATTAATTGACGTTGACCAGATGACAGCATAACACCTCTTTCTTTTACATCAAAATCATAATTGTCCGGCAGGCTCATGATAAAATCATGCACACCAATTTTTTTGGCAGCATCCAAAACCTGTTCCCGTTTAATTTCGGGATTATTCAGTGTAATATTATTATATATAGTATCGGCAAATAAAAACACATCCTGCAAAACCACAGCAATTTGTTTACGGAGAGACGCCAGCGTATAATTTTCAATATTGTGACCATCAATATAAATCGTTCCGCTGTTGATTTCATAAAATCGGTTCAGCAAATTAATAATGGTCGATTTTCCTGCACCAGTAGAACCCACAATTGCTATAGTCTGTCCAGAAGCTACAGACAAGTCTATACCTTTTATAACTTCTTCTTCCGGAATATAACTAAAACGAACGGCTTCAAATTCTATACTTCCTTCAAAAACCGGAGCTTCAAGAGTTCCTGTATCCTGAATATGATCTTGTGTATCAATAATGTCAAAAACACGATTGGCCGCAATCATACCTAATTGCATCTCGTTAAACTTATCCGCAATCTGACGCAACGGATTAAACAGCATTCCGATAAACATCGTGTACGAAAACAAATCTCCAAAAGTCGTAAAATGATCACCATTTAAAATTCTAAATCCGCCATAGACCACAACCAATCCCAAAGTAATAGACGAAATAATATCAGCAATCGGAAAAAATATCGAGTTATACAGAATCGTTTTTATCCAGGCAACCTTGTGTTTATTATTGATTTCTTTAAAATTTTCTGCCTCAATGACTTCACGGTTAAAAAGCTGGACAATCTTCATTCCCGTTACGCGTTCCTGCACAAAAGAATTCATATTCGCAATTTGCGTACGAACCTCCTCAAAAGCAACCTGCATTTTGCGTTGAAAGATTCTTGTAATATAAACCAGAATTGGCATAGCAACTACCACAATCCAGGTCAGCTTCCAGTTCATGTAAAACATAAAAATAAGTACAACAAGCATTTTCATCAGGTCACTGATAATCATAAACAATCCCTGACTGAAAATCCTGGCAATAGATTCAATGTCAGAAACAGCCCGCGTAACCAGTTGGCCAACCGGAACCAAATCAAAATACTTCATTCTGAAGCTTAGAATATGTTTAAAAAGTTTCGTACGAATATCTTTTACAATATCCTGACCAAGCCAGTTCGCCCAGTACACAAAATAAAACTGAGAGAAAACCTCCATCAGAAGAACAATTCCCATCAATATAATGTACATCAATAAACCATGCTTATCATGCGTCTTGATATAACCATCAACAGTCTGCTTTAATAAATAGGGGCGAAGTGCCGCAAAAACAGAAAGTGAAACAGCGAAGACAATAACGCCATAATAGCGCCATTTATAAGGTTTTGTATATTTTAAAATTCGTTTGAATAAACGCGTATCAAATGCTTTTGCTTTCATTATTTTTTAGGAGCTATTCCCGCTTTTCGTTTCAAGTTTTTCTCAAAAATATGTTTTTGTCCGTTTTTATAAGAGCTTCCTCCGGTCGCTTTATAAAAACACAAAAACGATAATTTTTTTCAAAAAAGCTTTTCACTGCAATCGGGGCTATTTCTTGATATAATCATACGATATATCGGTTAAATATAATCCGTGTGCCGGAACAGAAAATCCGGCTTTTTCTCTGCTTTTACTGGCGATAATATTTTCAAAATCGGTAAGAGAAATTTTTCTCAGGCCAATATTGATTAAAGTACCCACAATTGACCGAACCATGTTTCTCAAAAAACGATTCGCCGAAATCGTAAAAACAAGCTTTTTGTTTTCATTCCTCCAATACGCCTCAAAAATCGTGCAGTCAAAAGTATTTACATCTGTATTTACTTTAGAAAAACACTGAAAATCTGTATGTTTTAGCAGAATTTTAGCCGCCTCATTCATCAAATCTACGTCTAATTTTTGATTAAAATACCAGCTCAGTTCCTGCAAAAATGGATTTTTAACACTATTGATGTGGTATTCATAAGTTCGTCTGGTAGCATCAAAACGGCAATGCGCATCATCGTGAACTAAAATCAAATCAAAAATCGCAATATCTTTTGGTAAATAAGAATTTAGTTTGTGAACCAAAACAGGAACATCTATCGGAGTTTCAAAATCAAAATGAGCATACATTTCCTGTGCATGAACACCAGTATCCGTTCGTCCCGCACCCATTATGTTTATCGGAGAATTCAATAAAACCGAAAGTGACTTGTTTAAAGTTTCCTGAACAGAAGAAGCGTTTGGCTGAATCTGCCAGCCATGATAATGAGTTCCGTTATAAGCAAAATGAATAAAATATCTCAAGGTAAAGGTGCAAAGGTTCTGAATGGCAAAGGTACAAAGGTTTTTTTGAAGATGCTAAGATTCTAAGTTGCATAGATCATAAGTTTTTTTGCGCTGTTTGTTTATCTCTGCAGAAAAATCTAAGTATCTTAGCGGCTTAGAATCTTAGCATCTTAGAATGACCAAAATCCTACTTCTTTCAGACACGCACAGTCATATCGACGATACAATTTTAAAATATGTCAATCAGGCCGATGAAGTATGGCATGCCGGAGATATAGGCGATCTTCATGTTACAGATACCATAAAAAAGCTAAAACCGTTACGATGCGTTTATGGAAACATTGATGATGCAAAAGCACGTTTAGAATTTCCGCTGCATAACCGTTTTGTATGCGAAGACGTTTCTGTATGGATTACACATATTGGGGGTTATCCGGGAAAATATAATCCAAACATTAGAGAAGAAATGGCCTTAAACCCGCCAAAGTTATTTATCTGCGGGCATTCTCATATTTTGAAGGTCATGTTTGATAAAAAAAATAACTTATTACACATGAATCCCGGAGCCGCAGGAAAAAGTGGATTTCATCAAATGCGAACCATGTTGCGATTTGTGATTGACGGTGATAAAATAAAAGATTTAGAAATTATAGAAATCGGAAAAAAGTAAACTTAAGAAATCGGCACTTTTAGTCGTACCGAACAGCCTGTATTCTCATTCGCTCTCGAAATTATACTAAAACTGCCTTTCAGTTTCTTGATCCGTGCTCTTATCCTGTTTAAACCAAAACCTTCCATTTCCTGAAGTTTATGAGCATTAAAACCTATTCCGTTATCGTGTAAAATAATGGTTAGCCGATTTTTTTTTTCATGCAGCGAAATTTGGGCTTCTGTGGCTTTGCTGTGGTTTATGATATTGCTAAATAGTTCAGATACAATAAAATAAATTTTCATTTCAAATCTTTCACTATATCTTTTATCATTTGATACCGAACTCGTAAATTGGAAATGAATATTTGAATTTGAATTTTTTTCACATAAATCCTCCAAAGCATAAATTAATCCAAAACGTACCAAAAGGGTAGGGATCAATTCATGTGACATATCCCGTAAGCGGTCATGTGCTTCGGCTAAGATGGCTTTTGCCTTTGTAATTTCATCTGATTCTATATTGTTTAACGCTGAAAATGTATTCAGATGTAATCCGACTGAAGAGAGCAGTGAATTAATATTATCGTGTAAAAATAATGCTATTTTTTTTCGCTCGTTTTCCTGTCCGTCAATGCTGGAATTGATAATGTTGAACTGTATTTTTTGCTGAATTGTTTTTTGTTTATTCTTTCTTTTTAATTCATTATTCTGATAATAAAAGTAAAACAGAACCATCAGCATAATTACAAGAATAATAACCAGACTGACTATTTCTTTTTCAGTTGTTTGATCTTTTTTTGATTGTATTTCACTGGCTTCCTGTTTTATTTCTGCTTGCGGAGCTTTTGGCTGACTATAAATAATATTGCAGTTCAGCGTTAAGAAAAAAATAAGAACAGTTATGATTCGATTAATAAGCATACCATTATGGCTTTATTAAATTATTTTTTAAAGCATATTTTACAAGGCCGATCACGTTTTTTGTTTTCAATTTTTTCATGATATTTTTGCGGTGTGTCTCGACCGTATTTAGGCTTATAAAAAGCTGCTCGCTAATCTCTTTACCGCTGTACTCAAGTGATATTAAAGTGATGATTTCTAGTTCTCTTGCACTTAATATTTGATTTTCAGAAAAAGAACTTCTGTTTAGTTTTGGATTATTTTGAGTAAAACTCGAAAAGATTTTTTCACGTACATAATCATCAAAATATTCTTCGCCAAGATTGACAGTTCTGATTGCCTTGATAATATTTTCTCCGGCGCTTTTTTTTGTGAGATAGCCTCTTGCGCCCAATTTCATTACTTCTTTTATGATTTTCAGATCATCATAGCTCGAAAGTATAATTACCTTACAGGGAAAGCCTTTTTGATTAAATTCTTTTAATACCTCGATTCCGTCTTTTTTTGGCATGCTTATGTCCAGTAATAAGATAGCAGCCTCATTGTTTATCACGTCATCATAAATAGTTGTCCCATCCAATGAATTACCCACTACTTCAAAATCAGTAACAGTACGTAATAAATTAGTAAGTCCGTCAATTAATACCTGATGATCATCGGCAAGATGTATCTTTATTTTCTGTGTCATTTTTATCCTCAAATCGGTATTCAAATTTATGTAAAATATCTTACAAATTAAGGTTTAGCGCTAATTTTGAATGGAGAGTTAAGATTATGTCAAATTTTGCTCACAAAAAAACCCGGATAAATTCCGGGTTTCTTCACACAAATAAATTAAGTTTATAGGTTTATCTCAAACGATCTACAGATTTTACGAGATCTTCATCCTTTTTGATGGCCTTATTAGCTAAAACTAATAACACGATAGCAACAATTGGTAGAAACATCCCAATACCTTTCTCTGAAACAGCGTTAACTGTTTCTCCAGATAGATTTAGTGATCGATATACAAACAATCCTAATAAAATTAAGTTTAATATTATATTCAGTCTGCCCATAACAAACTGGTTTTGTCTTTTCTTATATGAAATGATACTGATAATGGTAAGCATTGTACTTAAACCTAATAAAACAGTGTAAACCTGATCCTGCATAAAATAGAATGCTTTCCCTGTGTTTAATGTCCAAAGCGGAACAAAAAACATCAATACCCCAGTTATTAAAAAGGTAAGAATTAAATATACGGTCTGAATTCGTTGTATCATTGTCTAAAATTGTTTTACAAAAATATATTTTCTTTTTTATAAATACTATTGTATGATAAAATTTTATTCGTATTATTGCATCATAATACCGTAAGCACTTCATACTGCGGTCAATTGAAAATATATATCTACCTATTCTTTTTACAGTTTTCCTTTAAAATAATTAAATTCATAGAACATTCATGTTTGATATTTCTGCATTAAAAGAAATGAAGCTTGCTGAGCTTCAAGAAATAGCTAAGTTAGCTAAAACAATAAAGATTACTGGTGTTAAAAAAGAGGCTTTGATTAGTCAGATTTTAGCACATCAGGCTGCCAGCTCAACTGCTGAGGAGTCAAAAACTGCTGTGGTACCAGAAGCTAAAGACGATAAGGCTAAAAGAACCAGAATTTCGCCTGTAAAAAAAGCAGCAAATGCAAAAAGTACACCGGTTTTAGAGTTTGATAATATAGAGGAAATTCAGCCAGACAATGAACCAGCTCCCGCTAATATTCAAACTGAAGAAGTTCAAAATTCGGAAGCTGCAGAAAATGATTCAACAGAAAAGGATGGACCTAAAATTGTAAAATTTAATAAGTCGGCTTACGAGAAGAAAGTTGCCTTAAAAAAGGAAAAAGAAGAAGTGAAAGAAGTCACTGCAGAGGAAAATGCAGAGCCGATAGTTTCAGAACAAAAAAAGGATAAACCGGCAATTGCACCTGCAAAAAAGATTAATCCAAATCAGAATAAAATCCAAAATCCAAACCAGAGCCAGAACCCAAACCCAAATCAAAACACGAATCCGAACACGAATCAAAGCGGAAATGGCAATGCAAACGGAAACACAAACAATAACACCCAGAATCCAAATCATAAAAACAAAAAGAGCAATAATTTCAGAGATTCAGACTTTGAATTTGACGGAATTATAGAAAGTGAAGGTGTTCTTGAAATGATGCCTGACGGATACGGATTCTTACGTTCATCAGATTATAATTATTTAGCCTCACCAGATGATATTTATTTATCAACTTCACAAATCAGATTATTTGGTTTAAAAACCGGAGACACTGTAAAAGGTGTGGTTCGCCCACCAAAAGAAGGCGAGAAATTTTTCCCTTTAGTTCGTGTATTAAAAATTAATGGTCATGATCCTCAAGTAGTTCGTGACAGAGTTTCTTTCGAACATCTTACCCCGGTTTTTCCTTCGGAAAAATTCAAATTAGCCGAAAAAGGCAGTTCAATATCAACCCGTATTATTGATTTATTTTCTCCAATCGGAAAAGGACAGCGTGGTATGATAGTCGCACAACCGAAAACCGGAAAAACAATGTTGCTAAAAGACATTGCCAATGCGATTGCAGCCAATCATCCTGAAGTTTATCTTATCGTACTTTTAATTGATGAACGTCCTGAAGAGGTTACAGACATGCAGCGCAGTGTACGTGGAGAAGTTATCGCTTCTACTTTTGACAGAGAACCACAGGAACACGTAAAAATTGCTAATATTGTTCTTGAAAAAGCAAAACGTTTAGTAGAATGCGGGCACGATGTTGTGATTTTATTAGACTCAATTACACGTTTGGCAAGAGCTTACAATACAGTACAGCCAGCATCTGGAAAAGTTTTAAGTGGAGGTGTTGATGCAAATGCATTACAAAAACCAAAACGTTTCTTTGGAGCTGCCAGAAATGTAGAAAACGGAGGTTCATTAAGTATTATCGCAACGGCATTAACAGAAACAGGTTCTAAAATGGATGAGGTTATCTTTGAAGAATTTAAAGGTACCGGTAACATGGAGCTGCAATTAGACCGTAAAATCGCAAACAAACGTATTTTCCCTGCAATTGATCTTACTTCATCAAGTACACGTCGTGATGACTTGTTATTAGACGAAAAAACACTTCAGAGAATGTGGATCATGCGTAAATATCTTTCTGATATGAACCCGGTAGAATCAATGGATTTTGTAAACGACCGTTTCAAGAAAACCAAAAATAATGAAGAGTTTTTGATTTCTATGAATGACTAATAAAAGGTACTAAGGTTCTGAGGTGCAAAGGTACTAAGGTTGCCTTCTAAAATCTACAATATAAAAAAAGGATGAGTAAAACTCATCCTTTTTTTATTGTATCTATTCAGAACCTCAGAACCTCAGAACCTCAGAACCTCAGAACCTCAGAACCTCAGAACCTCAGAACCTCAGAACCTCAGAACCTCAGAACCTCAGAAC
>NZ_JAFICC010000009.1 GCF_017833415.1 Flavobacterium sp. 1355
ATAAAAGAAAAACACCTGTAAAAAAAGTTCTTACAGGTGTTTAATTAAATATATTTGTCTAATAATCTGTATCGATTATTTAGGACTAGTCATTATAGAATATTATTGCAAGGATTGCCAATGATTTCAACCATTGAACACAATATTGACGACAATAGAATTATTATCCAAACTCCACGATGAAAATCGTGTGCTATAATCAAATAATTAAAATTTCATTTTGAGTTTGAAACAAAAAAAAACCATCACAGTTTTGTGATGGTTTTTGAGCCGATAGAGGGACTCGAACCCACGACCTGCTGATTACAAATCAGCTGCTCTAGCCAACTGAGCTACATCGGCCTATTTGATGCAAATTTTCTGTGGATTTTTTATTTTCCAAAACAAACCTGCCCTCATTATAACTAAAAAACCATCACTAAAAGTGATGGTTTTGTTGAGCCGGCGGAGGGACTCGAACCCACGACCTGCTGATTACAAATCAGCTGCTCTAGCCAACTGAGCTACGCTGGCGACTCATTACGGGTGCAAATATAAAGCGGATTTTGGTTTTACCAAAATAAATTTGCACTTTTTTATACTTTTTTTCGCTTACAATTCGTTGATTTTAGCAATCAATTGATTTGCAGTTTCTTCCAATTCAACATTAATTTGTTTGAAGTGCGCTTTTTTGTTTTCAACGTTCTTTGCATTCACTTTTGTGATCAAAGTATCAAAAGCAGCGATAGCCTGATCGATCAAAGCATTCGTTTCCGGAGTTGGATTTCCTGTAGTAGACATTTCAAATAAGTAAATTGCCTCAATAATATCTCCTAATACGAAATTGATGTCTTTCTTTAAATTCTTAACGTTTGCCATTTTTATTTTTATTTTAATTTGCGACTGCAAAAATACGTATTATCTTTAGAATATACGTTAAGAAATGTAAATTTCTAAAATTGAAGCTTTTCCGCTTAGAATAAATGCATTTATCTCAGCCGGAACCAAAACAGTATCTCCTTTTTTATACGCTTGTTTAAAGCCTGCATATTCAATTTCAAAACTTCCTTCAATACACATATAAACTGTAAAGGTCTCTCCGGATTTAGAAACATCAACTTTATTTTCTAACGGAATAAAATTAGTTGTAAAATAAGGACAATCTACAACAACATTCGATTCATTTGTTTTTGTCTCATATTTTTTATGGGTATCAACTTTATTATAGTTGATTGCATCTAGTGCCAGATCTACGTGTAATTCTCTTGTATTTCCCTGAGCATCTTTACGATCAAAGTCATATAAACGATACGTAATATCAGAAGTCTGCTGAATTTCGGCAACAACTAATCCTGCACCAATGGCGTGAACGGTTCCGGTTTCTAAAAAGAAAACATCTCCCGATTTTGCTTTTACATCATCTAAAATTGAAACCAGTGTTTTATCATTTAAATGTTTCAGGTATTCTTCTTTACTTGAATTTTCTTTAAATCCAACGATAATACGGGAATCAGTGTCTGCCTGCATTACATACCACATTTCGGTTTTACCAAAAGAATTATGACGCTCTTTTGCCAGTTTATCGTTTGGATGAACCTGAATAGAAAGATCTTCTCTGGCGTCCAGATATTTAAAAAGTAAAGGAAATTGTTTCCCAAAGCGTTCGTAAACTCTTGTTCCTAAAATTCCGTTTGGCGTTTCATCAATAAGTTCCATAAGGGATTTTCCTTTTAGGTTTCCGTTAGCGACAATGCTCACATCACCTTCAACAGTAGACAATTCCCAGCTTTCGCCAGTAATTTTAGACGTAATAGGCTTATTTAATATTGTTTTAAGTTTTTCTCCTCCCCAAATTCTTTCTTTTAGGATTGGCTCAAATTGTAATGGGTATAATTCTGGTTTCATATTTTTAGTTTATGGCTAATATTTATAATTAATTAAAAATCTACAATACTAATTCTTTTATTATTTTCAACGATTTTGGAATATGTTTGGAGGCATTCATACTATCAAAAATATAAATAACCACTCCATTTTTGTCAATAATATAAGTAACTCTGCCTGGTAAAAGGCCAAATAAATTATTTCGTACACCAAAAAGATGCCTCAATTTTTTATTATGATCAGACAGTAAAATAAAAGGGAGTTTGTGTTTATTGGCAAATTTGTGATGTGATTTTACGCTATCACTGCTTATGCCTATTACTTCTGCTCCTAAATCTTTAAAATCTTCATATTGATCCCGAAAACTACAAGCCTCTGTAATACAGCCCGGGGTATTGTCTTTTGGATAAAAATAAATCACGAGCGGTTTTCGTCCCAAAAAACTTTGGCTTTCAAAAACTTCTCCATGACTATCTTTTGCAGTAAAATTCGGAACTATATCTCCTATTTTTAATGACATTTTTTATTCTCCTTTATAAGTTACAAAATTGCGGTCCGTTTCATTCAAAACGATTTCTATATCAAAATCGGTATGAATTCTTTTTCTAATTTTATTCCATATCACAACGGCAATATTTTCTGCAGTTGGATTCAAATCCTGGAATTCGGGAACGTCCAGATTCAGGTTTTTGTGATCAAACGGAATTTCTACTTCCTGAAGTATGATGTCCGCCAATACTTTCACATCTATTACAAAACCGGTTTCCGGGTCAATTTTTCCTGTAACACTTACTGTTAAACCATAATTATGACCATGAAAATTGGGATTATTACATTTTCCAAAAACTAAATCGTTTTTTTCTGATGTCCAATCCTTCCTGTACAATCGATGTGCAGCATTAAAATGTGCTTTTCTTGATATGGTTACTCTCATTTAGGCCTTTGGTTATGTATGGTTAAATCTTATGCTCTTCTAAATAATGATAAAATTCATCAAAAATTATTTTGAACCACACAGTATAAATTTCGGGTTGTTTCTCTATATTCTCTTTTACATCTTCTATCTTCATCCATTTCCATGCCTCTACTTCTTCTGTATTAATAGCTGGTTCCTGGTTATAATAACCAATCATAACATGATCAAGTTCATGCTCTGTCAAGCCATTATCAAAAGGAGCTTTGTATATAAAATGAAATAATTCTTTCAGTTCAGTTTTAAAACCCATTTCTTCAAACAATCTTCGGCTTCCTGCTTCAATATTAGTTTCGCCTTCACGCTGATGACTACAACATGTATTGGTCCAAAGTAAAGGTGAATGATATTTTTGATGTGCACGCTGCTGCAGCATTATTTCATTTTTGCTATTCAAAATAAAAACTGAAAAAGCACGATGTAAAAGCGCTTTTTCATGTGCTTCTAATTTTGGCATTAAGCCAATTTGCTCATCATTTTGATTGACTAATATTACGTTTTCTTCTATCATAGGGCATTTTGTACAAACAAAAATACGAAAAAAGAAATGGCTTGAAAATCTCAGAAAAGATTGTGAAAAGTTTAACGAGAGAATGTTTTTACAACAAACTAATTTACAATCAATTAAAGGAAACCAATATTCAAAAAACCTTTAAAAATAAGCGTTAAAACTTATTACGGCTCTTTTACGTAAATAATAAAACGTTAAATCATACTTAAAAAAATCTCAATTGTAAAATAGGCGACATTTCGAACCGAAGTGTCGTCGTACATTTGAACTATTAAAAAATAAGCCTCATGAAAACCTCAAAAACAAAAACTCAATTTTTCAGCCTTTGCTTTTTACTCCCGCTATTTATCTTTCAGGCGTGCGGGCAAAACACTAAAAAAACAAATACTAAAACTGTTGTTATGGAAAATAAAATCAGTAAACCAGGAAATCCATATTATTCAAATACAGACACAACTAAACTTAATATCAGCAACGCAGAGTGGAAAAAAGTGCTTCCCGAAGATGTGTATGCCGTAATGCGTGAGGCAGATACCGAAAGGCCTTTTACCGGAAAGTATTGGAACACTGATGAAAAAGGAACTTATTACTGTGCTTCCTGCGGAAATAAACTTTTCAGATCAGGCGCAAAATTTGCAAGCAGCTGCGGGTGGCCAAGTTTCTTTGAGCAGGACAACAAAAAAAGTGTAGTATATAAAAATGATAATTCTCTGGGAATGGAAAGAATTGAAGCGCTTTGCGGAAGATGTGGCGGGCATTTAGGCCATTTGTTTGACGATGGCCCTGAGCCAACCGGAAAACGTTACTGTATGAATTCGATTGCACTTGATTTTATTCCTGATTCTAAATAATAATAAACATGAAAAATATATTTTTAATAGGCTTTTTAGCATTATCCCTAACCGGTTTTGCACAAGAGAAAACAGTCAAAAAAACATCCAATTTTGAAACCATTACCGTTGGTGGAGGCTGTTATTGGTGTGTTGAAGCGGTTTATGAAAACTTAAACGGGGTAAAATCTGTAGTTTCGGGTTTTGCCGGCGGAAAAACCGCTAATCCAACTTATGAAGAAGTTTGCACGGGAACTACCGGCCACGCCGAAGTAGTGCAGATTACTTATGACAAAACGATAACAGACATAAATGAAATCTTCAGGGTTTTCTTTACTGTTCATGACCCCACTACTTTAAACAGACAAGGTGCAGACGTTGGGACACAATATCGTTCTGTAATTTTCTATAAAAATCCTGAACAAAAAAAGGCTGCGGAAAGTATTATAGCAGAATTAAATAAAGCAAAAGTGTACAACAGTCCGATAGTGACAAAAGTCGAGCCTTTTACTAAATTCTACAAAGCAGAAGATTATCATCAGAATTATTATTCTAATAACAAAAATCAGCCGTATTGCAAAATGGTGATTCAGCCTAAGATTGAAAAATTTGAGAAGGTCTTTAAAGACAAATTAAAAAAGAAATAGTTATTAATTCTATAGAAACCGTTCATTTTATGAGCGGTTTTTTTATTTAAAACAGTATTCGCATTTTTTGTAATTTGCATTCCATTAAAAACCAAAATCATCAACTTAAAACTATCAAAAAATGAAACGTTTTCTTCTGTTCTTTTTACTAACAACCATTTTTCAGGTCCATTCCCAAAAAAATCTGCCAACGGATTATCTTTCAAAAGAATTTCACAAAGGACGCCGTGAAGCTTTTAAGGCTTTGATGCCAGCCAATTCTGTAGCTGTTATTTTTTCTTATCCCGAAAGAGTATTTTCAAAAGACATTAATTACAATTATCACGCAAATCCGGACATGTATTATTTAACAGGATACAAAGAACCAGATGCTGTTTTATTACTTTTTAAAGATGCTCAGGGAACAGAAAAGTATACCGAAGTGCTTTTTGTACGAGAGAGAAATGCCAACAGAGAAATGTGGACAGGAAGACGTTTAGGAACTGAAGGTGCTCAAAATAAGTTAGGTTTTACAAAGGTTTATAACGGAAAAGATTTTCATGCTTTTAAAATTGATTTTAAAAAGTTTGACAAAATCATTTATGATAAAATTCCAACCAACATTTCTACCAGCAATAATGTTGACAATATATATGCATTAATTCAATCGTTTAAAGCCAAAGCAGAAATTTCGGAAGAAAATGAAGCTTCAGTAGAATTGTTTACCAACATTACCAACTCACTTCGTGAAATAAAAACTCCGGAAGAATTAGTATTAATGCGCAAAACAGTAAAGCTATCATGTATTGCACACAATGAAGTCATGAAGGCGGTTGGACCTGATATGAGCGAGAATGAAGCTGACGGAATTCATGCATACATTCACAGACATTATGGATCAGAAGATGAGGGTTATCCTCCAATCGTGGGTGCCGGAGCAAATGGCTGTATTTTGCATTACGGAGAAAATAATGCTACAAAAATTGACAATCAGTTGTTGCTTATGGATGTAGGTTCTGAGTATCACGGCTATTCTGCAGATGTTACCAGAACAGTTCCGGCCAACGGAAAATTCACCGAAGAACAAAAAGCAATTTATCAATTGGTATATGAAGCGCAGGAAGAAGTTTTTAAAATCTGCAAAGAAGGAACGCCGATTCAGGATTTAAATACACGATCAAGAGAAGTTATAGCCGCAGGATTAATCAAACTTGGCATCATTACTGATCCAAAGGATGCTAGAATTTATTATCCACACGGATGCTCTCATTTTCTGGGTTTAGATGTTCATGATAAAGGAAACTATTCCGGCACACTTAAGGAAAATATGATTCTTACTGTTGAGCCTGGAATTTACATTCCGGAAAACAGTAAATGTGATAAAAAATGGTGGAATATTGGTGTTCGTATAGAAGATGATATTTTAATGAAAAAAGATTCATACGAAAATCTGTCTGCAGATTCTCCAAGAAAATGGGAAGAAATTGAAGCTTTGGCTAAACAAAAAAGTACTTTTAACGACATGGAATTTCCTAAAATATAATTTATTTTTTGCTTTAAAATCCTAGACAGTTTGCCACGAATTTCACGAATCTGCACTAATTAATTCGTGTTAATTAGTAAAATTCGCGGCGAAAAAATTTTTTAAATCTTTTAATCTGTAGCAAAAAAACAAAACCTCGTTTTAAGTATAAACGAGGTTTTTTTATGCAGTTTCATGATCAGCTTTTAAAACTTCATCTGAATTTTACCGTACTTTGTATTCCTAAAAATAAAAAAATGAAAGCACTTACCTTTTCTTCTTTTGGAGAATCAGATGTTTTAGAATATATAGAAATTCCCAATCCACGGTTGCAAAACGATGAAATTTTAATCGAGATGAAAGCCATCGGGTTAAATTTTGCAGATGTTTACAGACGAAAGGGAAATTATCACCTAAAAGGAAATCCTCCCTTTATTGCTGGTTATGAAGGTGCAGGAATTGTTGCAGACAATAATAATCACCCGGAATATAAAATTGGGGATCGTGTGGCTTTTGCCGATGCGCCATTTGCAAATGCAGAATTGGTTGCTGTAAATGTAAATCATGTTTTACCTCTGCCGGAAGCTGTTTCGTTTGAAACTGCAGCTGCTGTTTTATTACAAGGCTTAACAGCACATTATTTAGCTACAGACAGTCATAAAACTCAAAAAAATGAAACAGTTTTAATTCATGCAGTTGCCGGCGGAGTTGGACAGATTTTAACTCAGATCAGTAAGCTTCTGGGAGCAAATGTGATTGGTTTAACTTCGTCTCCAGACAAAGCGAAAGTTGCTTTTGAACAAGGCGCGGATCATGTTTGTCTGTACAATGAAGACTGGAAAGCGGAAGTTTTTAACGTGATTGAAAATGGTGTAGATGTTGTTTATGACAGCATTGGAAGCACTTTAAAAGAAAGTTTTGAAGTAACTAAGGAATGTGGTCAGGTTGTTTTCTTCGGAATGGCGGGCGGCGATCCTGAGCCTGTAGACCCCAGAATGCTAATGGATGGTTCTAAAACCTTAACAGGAGGCGATTTATGGAGTTATTTAAATTCTAAGGAAGAAAGAATCAAAAGAGCCAATCAGTTATTTAATTGGATTATTGATGGAAAAATTAAGCTTTCTGAACCGACTTCTTTCAAATTATCAGAAGGAAAACTGGCACATGATTATATTGAAAGCCGTAAAAGCACAGGGAAAATCATTTTGATTCCGTAAAAAAATAGTACTTATTTTTCTGTTGTTATCCCGATGAAACGAGGGATAACAACAGAATTACGATAATTGATCTACCTCTATTTTAGTCAAATCAGACAATTTTAAAATTCTGGAAACATCCTCTTTATTTGCTAAAAAGAACAAATAATTATCCCCATTTGTATTGTACGACATCAATTCTAAATTCAATTTTTCTAAAGCCGACTGAATATAGGGGAACAAATCATGGCTATAAGTTTTTTCGGGATAAGCAAAATTTAAATCCTGCCCGATCATTTCTGAAATAAAATATTCTGCATCTTCCGGATCAAATTTCCAGTCGCTGTTCCAGGCATCAATGCTTTCAAAAAACTCAAAATGACCTTCAACTTTTGCGTGGTAATCTTTTGATTCTTTCTGAAAATCCTTAAACAGTTTTTTTGACTGTTTACTGATAAGTTTTTGATCTGCCTTTCCTCTGGAAACTAGTTTTATAAATTCTTCAAAAGTTTTCACTGTAACCTCTTCTGCTTCTAGTAAATTCTCTGAAGATGGCAGTTCGACGCTCTCAGGAATTTCTATATTCATGTATTGACAGATTCCCTGCAAAACGATTTTAAAATCTTTAATTCCAATTTCCTGCGTTTCGTTCTTTGGATTATTAAAATCAAGATATTCCGTTTCCAGCAATCCTTTTGTATAATCAAGAAAATGATAACTTGAATACAATATCTTAAAATCGTTTGTTTCTAAGCTATTTGTACAGCAAAAAATAATGATAAAGTTATTAATGACACGCTTGAAATACTGTTTCATTTCTTTGCTCGGTGCAGAATAAAACTGAATATGAATGAAATCATATTCTAATCCGGCATTCATATCTTCTTCGGAAATTGCGCCAATATCAATCTTTTTATAAAGTTCATTTAAGACCTCATAAGAATTATTGAAACCGGCTTTTTTAATTTCTGCATGCCCCTCTTCGTGATCAAAAGAGCCAGGAAAATAAAACAAATTAACGGATACTTCCTCTTGAATTCCTTTTACCTTGAATTCAAAACTTCCTTTTTCGTTGTATAAGTAAGAATAAATGGGATCAATAACATCAAAAGAAATTATTGATTGCGGATCATTGTTTCTGTTAAATAAATTGGAGAAGAAATTTTTCATTGGGCTTATAATTATTAAAAGAGAACTAAATGTATTACAAATTTTAATAACCAGAAAACAGTCCGCAGATTATTTCAAAGATTCCGCAATCATCAAGGCACATTTTTCACCATCAATTGCCGCCGAAATAATTCCGCCTGCGTACCCTGCTCCTTCTCCGCAAGGATACAACCCTTTTATCTGTAAGTGTTCTAAAGTTTGGGCATCTCTCGGAATTCTCACCGGCGATGAAGTCCTGCTTTCCGGAGCGTGCAAAATGGCTTCGTTTGTTAAATAACCACGCATTGATTTTCCGAATTCTTTAAATCCTTCACGCAAAATCTGCGACAAAAATCCCGGAAAAACCTGACCCATTTCAACCGAAGTCGTTCCGGGTACATAGGATGTTTTGGGAATATCTGATGAAATTTTATTCTGAGTAAAATCGATCATTCTTTGTGCCGGAACTTTTTGGGTCTGTCCCGCCAAATGCCATGCTTTTTGTTCAATGCTTTTTTGAAATTCCATTCCGGCCAAAGCGCCGAATTTTGCAAAAGGCTTAAAATCTTCTGGTTTTAATTCAATTACAATTCCCGAATTTGCAGTTGCCTGATCGCGTTTAGACGGCGACCAGCCGTTTGTAACCACTTCTCCCGGGCTTGTGGCACAAGGAGCAATTACGCCGCCCGGGCACATACAAAATGAGTACATTCCACGGCCGTTTACCTGTTTTACAATAGAATATGGTGCTGGCGGTAAATGCTCGCCTCTGTAATCGCAGCTATATTGTATACTGTCAATGAGTTCCTGCGAATGTTCGGCACGAACTCCTAAAGCAAAAGGTTTTGCTTCTATAAAAATTTTCTTTTTGTCTAATAACTCAAAAATATCACGAGCTGAATGCCCTGTTGCCAAAATCAATTTACTGGCAAGAATCTTATCTCCGTTTTGCGTTACGATTCCTTCGACTTCATTATTCTTAACCAAAATATCTGTAACACGTGTATCAAACAAAACCTGTCCGCCAAACTCAATGATTTTATTACGGATATCTTCTATAATTTTTGGCAGTTTATTGGTCCCAATATGTGGATGTGCTTCAACCAAAATATCTTCTGAAGCGCCAAAGGCAACCAAAAGCTCCAAAATTCTCGTTACGTCTCCGCGTTTTTTAGAACGTGTATACAATTTGCCATCAGAATACGTTCCTGCTCCTCCTTCGCCAAAACAATAATTAGAATCTTCATTTACGATATGTTCCCTGTTTATTGCCTTTAAGTCACGACGGCGTCCTCGCACATCTCTTCCGCGTTCCAGTACTATTGGTTTTAAACCTAATTCTACTAATTGCAAAGCTGCAAAAAGCCCTGCCGGCCCTGCTCCAACAACAATTACTTCCTGTGCTTTTGAAACATCTTTATATTCGGGAAGTCCAATTTTTGTTTCCTGAAAAGCTTCTCCTTTTAAATAGATTATGACTTTCAGATTGATTTTTATCGCTTTTTGGCGCGCATCAATAGACCGTTTTAAAATTGAAATATGCTGAATTTCATTTGGAGAAACTTTAATTTGTTTAGACAAATAGTCTTTAAGCAGTATTTCGTTTGCTGCAGTTTCGGGAGTTACCTGTAGTAAAAGTTCTCTTGGCATTGTATCGTGTTTATTCTATTAGCTTTTCTTTCTATGAAAAGAACATGCAAAAATAGTATTTTGAAATGAGATTAGAATAGACTTTGTACCTTTGTTACTTTGAACCTTTGCACCTACTTAAATAATGTCTAGAAAAATAAAACTAATTTGGGATTTTCGCGGTCCGGCTTCTGCAAAAACAGCTGAACATCATGAAATTCATTTAAAAGAATATATCGTTATTGAAAAACTTCCTTTAAACATTACTGGTTTCAATGTTATAAACGATATGCATGCCACAGCTTTTATGGTGGTAACCGACGAAAACATGATTCAGGTAAGAGATGCCCTGAAACCGCATCGGGGGGAAGTATATATGGAGTAACATTATTTTCGAGAAATTCCAATAAAAAAATCCAAATTCCAATTGCTTTATCAGCCTGAAATTTGGGTTTTATTTTCGTTTATAACTTATTTAAATAAATTAGAAGCTAATTTTATAATCACTAAATGTATAAGTGTCGTTTTTTTCTCCTGAAAGTTTAATACTTTTAAACTCCACTACTTCTTCATTTTTAATTTCATAATTGTAAATTTCCGGATTTTTTGCATTGGAAGATAGCTCATAAAACTTTCCTTTTTCTGTCCACCATTTTCCTTTTTCTGTAAAAGTTTCTATTTCGCAATCTTGTTTTGTAGTAAACATAATTACATATGTTCCATTTTCAAATCTTTGTTGTATCCAGTGTTTTTCTACGCCATCAATCTGTTTTTCAACTTCAAAGCCTTTCCATACTCCAATTAATTTAGAATCCTGCTCTTTTGTTTCTGTAGAAAAACTAAAAAATAAGATTGATAATAATAAGACGCCAAATGAAGCTAATAATAACGATAGTTTTTTCATTTTTATTTAGTTAAAGGGATTTCAATTGTTTTCATATAATCGTTTAAAAAAATAAACATAAAAGAATCTAGTTGTTTATCTGCTCTGTAGGCAGCTTCTTTTTCCTTTAAATACTTATTTTCTTTGTTTTTACTTTTTGAATTACCGAAAACACGCATGTCTAAATTTTTGTCAATTTCAGCAGTCATTTCTTTAAACTCGTTTGCTTTTTGTTTGTATTCGTCGGTTTTCTTAAAATATTTAAAATATTCCCTTTTATAATCCATAAATTCCTCAGCAGTAAACTTTTTAGATTTCACATTAACTCCATCTTTCAGCTCTATCAGATCATAATTTTCATATACAGAACTATATCCCATATGAATATATTCCAACATTTTTCCAGAAGGACAAATCAATAGACCAGAATAAAAACTACATTCAAAGTTTTTATTTTCACCAAAGACATCCTTATATATTGAAGTTAAAAAAAATTCCGTTTTACCCTTATCATCATTTTTATGCTCCTCCTTATAAATATTTTCAACAACTAATTTTCCATTCAAAAATTTAAAATAAGCAATGTAGCCTCTCCAATTAGCAGTAGACATTGTTGTAATTAAATTTGCAGGAATCGGGTGTTCCTTAAAATACCCTTCTAATGGATTTGACTGAATCATCAAAGTATCCTTTTCTATGATTAAATAATCCGGAACCTGAGCAGTTGCAAATAATTTAATTGAAATAAAAAAAGTTAAAAGAAAATAGATTTTCGAAAATCTCATAAAACACATTTTAATTCGCAACCTCGCTAATAAACTTAATTCGCATCAAACGCAATTCATCGATATCATACTCACCATCAAATTCTTTTAGTGCGTCTTCGATTTTGTCTGATTCTGATTCCATGAAATAATCGTGAATTTCTTCCTGCTGATCATCGTCCAGCATATCATCCACCCAATATTTGATATTCAGTTTGGTACCTGCATAGACAATCTGCTCCATTTCTTTGATTAAGGCATCCATCGTTAGTCCTTTAGCGGAAGCGATATCTTTTAGTGACAGTTTTCTATCAATATTCTGAATGATATATAATTTATTGGCAGAGTTTACTCCGGTAGATTTTACAACTAAATCGTCTGGGCGAATTACATCATTATCTTCTACATAACGACTTATTAAAGCGACAAACTCGCTGCCGTATTTTTTTGCTTTTCCTTCTCCAACTCCATGAATATTGTATAATTCCTGTAAAGTTATTGGATATTTTAAGGCCATGTCTTCAAGTGAGGGATCCTGAAAAACGACAAAGGGAGGAACTCCAAGTTTTTTGGCTACTTTTTTACGAAGCTCCCGAAGCATTCCTGTCAGTACTTCATCTGCTGTACCGGTTGACTTGGATGCCGTTACAATTGCTTCATCATCGGCTTCACTATACTCATGGTCTTCAGACATCATAAATGAAACCGGTTTCTGGATAAAATCTAATCCTTCTTGTGTTATTTTTATAACACCATACGTTTCTATATCTTTTGATAAATAGCCTGTTACAAGAACTTGTCTTAGTAATGCCATCCAATATTTTTCGTCATGATCAGAACCAGAACCAAAGTAAGGCTGTGTATCTGTTTTATGCGCTTTGATTACCGCATTGATTCGTCCTATTAAGGTAAAGACAATTTCTTTTGATTTATAAATATGTTTGGTATCGCGTACGATTTCCAACAATTTAACGACCTGTTCTTTTGCTTCAATCTTATTTTTAGGATTACGAACATTGTCGTCCATATCGGCACCTTCTCCGGTTTCGCTGTCAAATTCTTCACCAAAATAATGCAATAGGAATTTCCTGCGGGACATTGAGGTTTCGGCGTAAGCCACCACTTCCTGCAAAAGTGCAAATCCAATTTCCTGTTCTGCAACTGGTTTACCGGACATGAATTTCTCCAGCTTTTCTACATCTTTATAGGAGTAATAAGCCAAACAATGTCCTTCTCCTCCATCACGACCAGCACGACCGGTTTCCTGATAATAACTTTCGAGTGATTTTGGAATATCATGATGAATTACAAAACGAACGTCTGGTTTATCAATTCCCATTCCGAATGCAATTGTTGCTACAACAACATCTACATCCTCCATCAGAAACATATCCTGATGTTTTGCTCTGGATTTTGCGTCTAACCCCGCATGATACGGGACAGCGCTAATACCATTTACCTGCAAAACTTCGGCAATAGATTCTACTTTTTTACGGCTCAGGCAATAGATAATCCCTGACTTGCCTTTGTGTTGTTTGATAAACCGAATAATATCCGATTCTATATTTTTTGTTTTTGTACGTACTTCGTAATATAAATTTGGTCTGTTAAATGATGCTTTAAAAGTATTAGCATCAGACATGTCCAGGTTTTTAAGAATGTCTTCCTGAACTTTTGGTGTTGCAGTTGCTGTAAGACCTATAATAGGTACCTGACCTAATTGTTTTATTATGTTTTTCAGATTTCTGTATTCTGGCCTAAAATCATGCCCCCATTCTGAAATACAATGCGCCTCATCAATAGCAACAAATGAAATTGGCACGCTTTGCAAAAAAGCCACATATTCTTCTTTTGTTAATGATTCTGGGGCTACATATAAAAGTTTGGTTAAGCCGGAAGTAATATCTTTTTTTACCTGTGTAATTTCAGTTTTGGTAAGAGAGGAATTTAAAACGTGTGCAATTCCGTTTTCTGAAGAAAGGCTTCGTATCGCATCCACCTGGTTTTTCATCAAAGCAATTAAAGGAGAAACAACAATAGCCGTTCCATCCTGAATTAAAGCGGGTAATTGATAACAAAGAGACTTTCCACCGCCTGTAGGCATAATCACGAAAGTATTCGTTTTACCTAAGATACTCGTAATGACTTGCTCCTGCAAGCCTTTAAATTGGCTAAAGCCGAAATACTTCTTTAATTCCTTGTGTATTTCAATTTCGTTTGAATTCATTCTTTATATTAAGGGTATTTTGTATAAATTTGCAACACATAAAGATACAACTTTCTTTTATACATACAAATTTTAAACATTCTGTTTTGATCTCGAAAGAAAATATATTAGCGATAGCAAAAAAAACAATACTCTCTGAAAGTGAAGCAATTACAAAACTAATTGATTTTCTGGACGAAAATTTCTACGAAGCAACCCAACGTATTTATGAAACAAAAGGCAGACTGATCGTTACCGGTATAGGAAAAAGCGCCATAATTGCACAAAAAATGGTGGCTACTTTTAACTCCACCGGAACCCCATCTATGTTTTTGCACGCCTCTGAAGCTATTCATGGTGATTTGGGAATGATCCAGAAAGAAGACATTATCATTTGTATCTCAAAAAGCGGTAACAGCCCAGAAATTAAAGTGCTGGTTCCTTTGTTAAAAAGATTTGGAAATATACTTATTGCGATGACCGGAAATATAACTTCTTTTCTGGCAAAAGGTTCCGATTATGTCCTTAATACTACTGTTGATATAGAAGCGTGCCCTATTAATCTGGCCCCGACAAACAGCACCACTGCACAACTTGTTATGGGTGATGCCCTTGCAGTCTGTTTAATGGAAATGCGCGATTTTAAACCAGAAGATTTTGCAGTATATCATCCGGGTGGCGCTTTAGGAAAAAAACTATTGCTTCGTGTAAAAGACATGATTGAACATTCGTTAAAACCAATGGTAACACCAGAAACTTCGGTTAAAAAAGTTATTTTTGAGATATCAGAAAAAAGACTCGGGGTTACTGCAGTTGTCGAAAATGATAAAATTATCGGAATTATTACCGATGGAGATATCAGAAGAATGCTAAATGACCGCGATTCTATTGCTGACTTAACTGCAAAGGATATTATGAGCAAAAACCCTAAATTAGTATCATCAGAAACAATGGCTGTTGATGCATTAAATATATTAGAAGATTATTCGATTACACAGCTGATCGTTTCTGATAACGGAGAGTACAAAGGAGTATTACATTTACATGACATTTTAAAAGAAGGAATCGTATAATGGCAAAGAAAAACCTTGGCGAGATGTCATTTTTAGACCATCTTGAAGAATTAAGATGGCTTTTGGTAAGAAGCACAATTGCAGTTCTGGTAATGGGAGTTGTGACTTATTTTTTTAGTGATTATTTGTTTGACGAGATCATACTTGCTCCTACAAAGCCCTCTTTTTTTACTTATCAGTGGTTTTGTGACTTATCACATAAATTAGGGATTGCAGAGAGCATTTGTATTACTGAACTGAATTTTATTATTCAGAATACAGAAATGGAAGGGCAAGTCAATATTTTTGTATGGATGTGTATTTTAGCAGGTTTTATTTTAAGTTTTCCCTACATCTTATGGGAACTCTGGAAATTTATAAGCCCGGCTTTATATGAAAAAGAAAGAAAAAATGCTAAAGTGTTTATTTTTACTTCATCATTACTTTTCTTTTTAGGAGTCATATTCGGCTATTTTATCGTAATCCCAATGTCAGTAAATTTTGTGGCAACATTCTCGATTAGTAAAGTGGTTATTAATCAATTTACTATTGAATCTTACATGGGAATGGTTAAAACGAGTGTTCTTGCCAGCGGATTGTTTTTTGAATTACCTATTATCATTTATTTCTTAACCAAGTTAGGATTAGTAACTCCTGAATTTTTAAGAAAATACTGGAAATATGCCGTAATCATCATTTTGATTATTGCCGCAATTGTAACACCTCCAGATGTCGTAAGCCAGACCATTGTTGCAATTCCTATGTTGCTTATTTATGAGGTAAGCATCCTGATTTCGAAGATTGTTTATAAAAATAAATTAAAAGAAAATGTCTGATATAGTTCAAGAATTTAACGACTATCGTTCTAAAATGAACGAGAAACTGCTTGCAGATAATAATAAAATCGTAAAAAGAATTTTTAATCTTGACACCAATGCGTATGCAGCAGGTGCTCTGGATGTCAAAACAAAAGAACTTCTTGGGCTTGTTGCATCGGCAGTTTTGCGTTGTGACGACTGTGTAAAGTATCATTTGGAAACAAGCTATAAAGAAGGCGTTACAAAAGAAGAAATGATGGAAGCAATGGGAATCGCCACTCTGGTTGGAGGAACAATTGTAGTTCCGCATTTAAGAAGAGCTTATGAATTTTGGGAAGCTTTAGAAGAGAACGCTAATTAGAAAATGTGCCAATTTAGATAATTAGATAATTTCAAAGCACTCTAATTACCTAATCTAAAATACCCAATTGGATAATTTTAAAAACGCAATAATTTGTTAATTCATTTATCTAGTTGATTATTTTGCTTTTAATTTGTCCCTTCTAATAAATTTTAAAATTGAATTTGAGTTAGTTTTAATTATCTCATTTTCTAATTATCTAATTATCTAATTAAAATAATGAAGCTAAGAGCCGATAATTTAATAAAAACCTATAAGGGCAGAAGTGTTGTAAAAGGAATTTCTGTTGAAGTAAATCAAGGGGAAATCGTAGGGCTTTTGGGACCAAATGGTGCCGGAAAAACAACTTCTTTTTATATGATCGTGGGACTGGTAAAACCAAACCAGGGAAATATTTACCTTGATGATCTGAATATTACTGATTATCCGATGTACAAACGTGCACAACAGGGAATTGGTTATTTAGCCCAGGAAGCTTCTGTTTTTAGAAAATTAAGTATTGAAGATAATATTTTGAGTGTTTTGCAATTAACTAAACTTTCTAAAGAAGAACAAATTGCAAAAATGGAAAGTTTGATCGAAGAATTCAGTTTAGAACATATTCGCACCAACCGTGGTGATTTACTTTCGGGAGGTGAACGTCGTCGTACCGAAATTGCCCGTGCACTGGCAACAGATCCCAAATTCATTTTATTAGATGAGCCTTTTGCGGGAGTTGACCCGGTTGCGGTTGAGGACATTCAGAGAATTGTAGCGCAGTTAAAAAACAAAAATATCGGAATCCTTATTACCGATCACAACGTTCAGGAAACTTTAGCTATTACCGACAAAACATACTTAATGTTTGAAGGTGGAATCTTAAAAGCCGGAGTTCCCGAAGAATTGGTTGAAGACGAAATGGTACGCCGTGTTTATCTCGGACAAAATTTCGAACTTCGTAAGAAAAAATTAGAGTTTTAAACCAAGTATTCAGTAACAGTTTTAATCACAGTACAACTGAAAACTGCCACTGAATACTGAAAACTAAGTTAAGATGATATCAGAAAAACCAACTCAGGAGGATTTTGATAATTGGCACAAAGATCCCAATAATTGGTATTTGGGCTTTTTATATTACAATCCAAAAGATAAAAGACTGCTTCCGCCAAAAAGATTAAAAGCATTCGGATGGACCGTTAATTTTGCTAATCCGTATTCTGTTTTGATATTGATAGCAATTCTTGCTTTAATTCCTCTTGCATTATTATTAAAGAATTAATCCACTGTAATATACTGCAATTGCTGTAAATCTCCGTTGTAAATATTTACATCGACTGTACGTTCGATTCCCGGCACAGTAGCTTTTTCTGTAAACTGCCAAAACAGCCAGTCATCCTCAATCCTTTCTCTGTAGAAATTATAATTGGCTATCCAAAACAAATATTCTCCAAATTCATCTTTCAGGAAATCTGAGTAATATCGTTCTCCGGTATAAATAATCGGGCGCACTTTGTAATGATTTTCAACTTTAAGAAGCCAGCGTTTCAGGCCTTTTTTTAAACTATCCAACGATTGATTTTTTGGTAATTTTTCTATGTCCAGAACGGGTGGTAAATCACCCTTTTCTAATTTTACTGTTTTGATAAACAGATCAGCCTGCTCAATAGAATTTTCGTTTGGGCGGTAATAATGATATGCTCCGCGAATCATTTTATTTTCTTTGGCACCAATCCAGTTTCGTTTAAACTGAAAATCTTTTCTGTCCCTGCCTACAGTTGCCCTGATAAACACAAAATCAAGCGGATATTTCTGCTCTAAAGTATCAACATAAGACCAGCTTATTTTGCCCTGATATTCTGATACATCCAGTCCAATAGATTTTCCTTCGTGCTTTGCCAGAACCTGAAAATTACGAACATCAGACAAACGCTTATCTTCGATTTCTTTTTCGGTAAGTTTTTTATCGCTTTTAAAACCTAAATAATATGCCAATCCACGACGGTAATGGTAAACTATCGCCACAAAAAACAAAGCAAAGATTGTTAGTACTATAAAACGCAGCATCTTACCGGCAAAAGAGCGGCCGGAACTTTTTGAAGTTGTTTTACGATAAGTCGTTTTTCTTGCCATCCGATAAAACTACTTTTTCAAAAAAACATTATTTACTACTGATAACAACACATAAAAAATGATAATTACCGGAATTGCGATATATTGAAGCAATACAACCAAAACTAATGAAACCAGCAAAAACACTAGCTGAAGGGCATTATCTTTTAAATTAAACTTTTTAAATTTCAAAGAAAACAACGGAATTTCGGCATTTAAAATATAAGCACTACATAAAGTGATAAGTAGTAAAACCCATTGATTGGTAAGGATTTCTAACATGAGTAAAGAATCCGAAAATTTTATAACCAAAGGCAGACTCAAAATAAAAAGTGAATTGGCAGGTGTTGGCAATCCTATAAACGAATCGGTCTGACGGGTGTCAATATTAAAATTAGCAAGACGGTAACAAGAACCTAAAGTTATAATGAATCCTAAAAACGGGATATAAGCATTTGTTCCTAATTCATGTCCGCTGTTGGCAAACAGGCTATACATGACATAACCGGGAGCAACACCACTGGTTACCATATCGGCCAAAGAATCCAGCTGCAGCCCCAACGGACTTGAAACTTTGAATAATCTGGCAAAAAATCCATCAAAAAAATCAAAAAAGATTCCTAAACAAACCATGTAAAAAGCCAATAAATAGTAGTGAGAATCATCTGTTCTTATTGCTTCTGAAATATAAACAACTGCTATACAGCCACAAAAAAGATTAATTAATGTTATTAAGTTTGGAATGTGCTTTTTGATATTCATGTTTTGAATTTTTGATAATCGTGAACAACAAATTTAACACAATAACCTGTATCTAAAATGTGTTTTTTAAAGAAGTTTTTTTACCGAAATTGTGACTTTCACATTATTTATCAAAAGGAACAAATTAGATGACTAAAATATTATATTTTTGATAAAAATTAAAAATAGACTCAGGTTTACAAAAAAATATCCGTTGAAGAAACTTTTTGTGTTTTTATTATTTTGGAGCTGCGCCGCACAGTATGCACAAACTGTTCGAAAATATTCGAACGAGTTTATGAATATCGGTGTTGATGCTGCTGCATTGGGAATGTCGAGTACTGTGGTTGCTTCGACAAACGATGTAAACGCTGTATATTGGAATCCGGCCGGACTGACCCATCTTGAAGATCATCAAATTTCATTGATGCACGCCAATTATTTTGCAAATATTGCACAGTACGATTATATCGGATACGCAAGTCCTATTGATGAAAGAAGCGCTTGGGGAATTTCTATGATTCGTTTTGGTGTAGATGACATTTTAGACACTACAGAATTAATAGACAGCCAGGGAAATATTGACTACAACAGAATTAGTTTATTTTCGACTGCCGATTATGGTTTTACTTTTTCATACGCCAGAAAGCTGCCTATAGAAGGATTTCAATATGGAATAAATGCAAAAGTTATTCGTCGTGTAATTGGAAAATTTGCCAATTCATGGGGGTTTGGATTTGATTTTGGCCTTCAGTTTGAAAAAAATAACTGGAAATTTGGGCTAATGCTTCGCGATATTACAACAACGTATAATATCTGGAATATCGATGAAGAGGAATATGAAAAAATTGCCAATGCTATTCCTGGCGAAAATACCGAATTGCCTGAAAGCACTGAAATCACTCTACCAAAAGCACAATTGGGAGTTTCAAGATTAATTGAATTTCACAATGATTACAGCTTGCTGGTCGCTACAAACCTAAACATGCGTTTTGAGCAAACCAATGATATCATTTCATCAAAAGTAGTGAGTATTGATCCTGCTGTTGGTTTTGAATTTGGGTATACCGATCTCGTTTTTTTGAGAGCCGGGGCAGGAAACTTTCAAAATGTGACACAATTAGATAATACTGAGAAAATAAATTTTCAGCCCAATATTGGTTTGGGATTTAAATACAAAGGAATTCAGGTAGATTATGCTTTGACAGATTTAGGAAATCAGAGTACAGCCCTGTATTCTAATATTTTTTCTATAAAAGTTGATTTAGGCATCTTCAGATAATTATTAAAACCATTAAACTCAAAATTTTAAATCATGAAAAAAGTCATTTTCAAAATAACGCTTTTTAGTTTATTATTAAGTTTTACGATTGGTTTTAGCCAAAGTCTCCCTTTATCAAAAGACGCAAAAATAAGCGTTCTAACCTGTGGGCTTGGCAATGAATCTTATAGTTTTTTTGGACATACCGCTATTCGCGTCGCTGATCCTGAAAACAATATAGATGTGGTATATAATTATGGAAATTTTGATTTCAGGACACCTAATTTTGTTGCGAAATTTGCCAAAGGTGATTTACAATATTTTGTTGGCGTTGCTTCTTTTTCTGATTTTATAAATGAATATAATTATGACAAAAGAAGTGTTTTTGAGCAGGAATTACTTATTTCAAATGATCTTAAACAAAAGCTTTTTGACAAATTAAACAGTACTTTATCTTCAGAAGACCGTTATTATACTTATAAGTTTATTGATAAAAACTGTACCTCGATGGTGGTTGATATTATCAATGCAACTTTGGGCGAAGATGTAGTTGTAAAAAAAGGAGGTACAGATATAACTTACCGATCCATATTATTCCCTTATTTTGACGGGCATTTTTATGAGAAACTTGGAACCAGCATCATTTTCGGAACAAAAGTTGACCAGTTAGGAACCAAAATATTTTTGCCTTTTGAATTAAAAGAAAGTTTAGACAAAACTACTTTTCAAAACAAGCCTTTGGGGGGCAAAACCAAAACATTTTTAAGCTTTGAAAAAGAAACGCCAATATCCTGGTGGAATAATATATACACCTATCTTTTTATCCTTGCCTTCGTGGTTTTGGCACACAATAAGATAGTGGACAAAATATACCTGTTGATCTTGTCTTTAATGGGTGTGTTTTTTGTTATTATGGGATTTTATTCCCTTCATCATGAGCTGGCGATGAACTACAATATTCTTTTATTTAGTCCCCTTTTGCTTATTTTACTTTTCTTTTCGATTGTAAAAAACAAGAGATGGACTTACCGTTTTTCGGTCCTGCATTTTATTTTTCTGATAGTTTATCTTTTCTTCATGATTAACAAGGCACATCTTTTAATCGTGCTGCCAATGATAATCACCAGCGGTTTTGTCCTGGTAAGGGTTGCGATCCGAAACAAAAAAAGAATTCCGATTATTATCTAAATTACTGTCCGCGATAAAAAACAATTGTGGTAATCGTTTTGAAAGTAATACTCAAATCCAGAAAAATACTTCTGTGTTTGATGTAGTACAGGTCATATTGCAATTTTATCAGACTTTCTTCTATTGATTCTCCATAAGAGTAATTAACTTGCGCCCAGCCTGTAAGCCCTGGTTTTATAACATGCCTTGTTTCGTAAAAAGGCATAATCTGAGCAATTTCATTTACAAAGAATGGTCGCTCAGGTCTGGGACCAATAACAGCCATATCACCTTTTATGACATTAAAAAACTGCGGCAGCTCATCAATTCTTGTCTTACGCATTAATTTACCAAACGGTGTTATACGCCTGTCATTTGACGTTGCAAAAACAACTCCGTTTGCCTCAGAATTTTCAACCATTGTCCTGAATTTGTATATTTTAAATACAACGCCGTTTCTGCCTACTCTTTCTTGTGTATAAAACAATCCTCCTTTGTTTCCGATAAGATTTCCAATAAAAATAAAAGGGATGAAAGCAAAACAGATTATCAAGCCAACAAAAGATAAAACAAGTTCAAGAAAACGAACTAAAAGCAAATATAATTTATTGTTATTGCTTCGGCTAAAGGGGAAGAAACGATAAAAATCCCTTGAGATGTGATGTACCGGAATACGTTGTGTTTTGTTTTCGTAAACATGTGTATATTCTCTGATTACATGACCATTTTCTAATAAATGTAATAGTTTCTGATACAAATCTGTGGTAATCCCATTGGTATTTTGCGATGCAATTACAATCTCTGAAACACTATTTCTTATCACAAAATCTTCTAAATCATTTTTCATTACCTGCTTCACATAATGAAATTCGGAATCTTCTTCTGAAACGGAATCTGAGTTTACAAAACCCACTATTTTGTAATGAGGATCAACACTTTCAAGTCCCAAAACTAATTCTTCGACCTGGCTTTTATCGCAGATTAAAACAACATTCTGAACAAATCTGTGCGAAGCGAGAAAAAACACATATAAATATCTCCAGATTAAAAGCGCAAAAAGCACCGCTAAATAAAATACAATGATGGAAATTCGCTGTTTTGGGAGTTCGGGAGATAAAACGGGAGTCAGCAAATACACAATTACTGTTGTAGTGGCAGTAAAAATAGTGCTCTTAAGAACCTGAAACTGATTACTTGCAATTTGCAAATTGTACATTTCGAAAATTGATCCGAACATGTATATGTAAAACATTAATACAAACTGTCGGTAAAAGTATGGTGCTGAAAATTTAAGATATTGAAAATCCAGGAAAAGACTTAAAACATATAGTGCCGATAACACAAAAACAGCATCAAAAATATGCAATAGGACTTTCCGTTCCGATATTTGGAAATGAATTTTTTTGCTTGAAAACATTTATTTGTTATTTGGGGATAATAAACTTAAAGCAAATGTATCATAAAAAAATAGAATTTAATCTATTGAAGTTTCAGGTTTTTCAGGAATTTTAACTTGTACAAAAAGAAGCGTTAAGGCATATACAAATGCCGGAGCCGCTGTACGCATGGCCGCGTGGTTTATTGTTAAAAGCCAAAACACATAAAAAGACAAAAAATAGAGATGCTGCCTGTTATTGACATACAAAATAAACGGAGTTAAAAAGAGCAACAGAAGTCCGAAGACACCAAATAACCCATGCTCACTCATCATACGTGATATTTCATTATGAGAAGCAACAGTAGCACCAAATGATTCTTTACGAATTTCTTTTCCCATTCCGGCTCCAACGCCTAATATTGGGTTGTCCATAAAAATTTTAAATTCAGAATCGATAATTTCTTCTCTTCCTCCCAAATTGTCTTTTTTTGTTCTCCCGGCAGCATCCTGGTTCGCATAACGTTTCTCTATAAGTCCGCTTGTCTGAAAAGAGCTATAAGTCCAGATTCCTGCAGCCATAAGGGCAGTCATTATAAAAACTAAACTAAATTTGGTTTTGCCTTTTGCGTTTGAGAAATAATACAATAAAAACATCAGGCAGACTATCATAACCACGGCTGTTATAATTCCTCCCCTTGAAAAAGTTACAATTCCTCTATAACTAACAAATAACAATAAAAACCCATTTAAAAAGATTTCTTTTTTTGTTTTTGAGAACAATATAAGCTGTGTGAAGAATACAAAAATTCCTAATCCCAAAATGGTAGAAACCTGATTAGGCCCAAACCCCCCCGAAGTTTCAAAATTAGACTGCGTTCCTGTTACGACTTCTTTTACGCTGGGATTGTACAGAAACAAATAAACTGTAGTTGTTATAATAGGCAATCCCATAGCGACGACAATATTTTGTAAATTCGAAAACAGGATTTTCCGCTTAAAGGTATATATGGCTGAAATCGCTAAGCAGACGGGGCCTGAAAGGTTAAATATCAAGAATTTTTTAACATCTACATCATAATCTGTAGCGGTGGCCGTAACTAATATTCCGGGAATCAGAAGGATAAGAAAGAACCAGTAGATGAATGCGTTTGTAGAAAAATTACTGTAAATCATACCCATGAACATAAAAAATATAACATTGAACTTGATATATTCATTATTAAAGTTTCCGTCTGTCATCCTTAAAAAAACCTCAACTCCAATCATGTAAGCTGCTACAATCAGTACTTCATTATTTTTGTTTTTTGTTTTGTTGACTACATAAAAACCAACTATAGGTAATATAAGAGCTAAAACTTTTGATAAAAAAGGCAGGGCAAAAACTGCCAAAGCAATTATTGCGTGAATTATAATAAGATAAGTATAAGACAATTTGGTATTTTTCATTCCTGTTTTATGAAAGCAATTTTATGAAGCAAAATTACTCAAAGAATTCAACCATGACAGATATTCTTTGATAATTGCTGTTTCGCTATAATTTAATTTGATCCTGTCGTGTAGTGCCAATCCTAAATCGTCTCTATACTTTTTATTTAGAATAAGCTTTTCGATTGCATCGGTTAATTCATTTTTATTATCAGATTCAATAATAATACCTTCATTTTGAGAAGTTATTACTTTAGAAATTTCACCAACATTTGTACTTACAACAGGTAATTTATACAACCCGTATTCTAAGACAGCAAGCGGAAGTCCTTCTGATAGAGAAGTTAATATCGCAATATCAGATTGTTTTAATGCAGATGCCACGTTATCAGTTGTTCCGTAAAAGAAAATGTTTTGCGCGAGTTTTACATCTTTTATCTGAGCTTTAATTGCTTGAGAATAATCATCTTCAAAATCTTTTCCAAACAAATGGAATGTCCAGTCCGGATATTTGTCAATAATTACTTTAGCCGCTTCAATCAATAGTTTATGATTTTTCTGCTGACGTAAATTTGCCACACATGTTATCCTCTTCCCTTCTACTCCATTTAGAATTATTTTTTCATCGGAAATTGAAACTGTGTCTATAAAATTTGGAAAATATATAATATCAGAGCAAAACAAATAAGATTCTGCCCATTTCTGTAAGGCTGTATTTACAGCAATACTTCCTTTAAAGAAAAGAGAACCAAATTTTAGTCCTAAATTTTTTCTGGCTGATAAATCACTCGATATTCCGTAGTGATCGTGCCAGATAATTTTTATTCCCGGTAAAGTCAGTTTTACTAGTATTGCAATAAAAAAAGAAGAACTATGGGCATGAATTATTTCAACTTTATTCTGGGTTAAATATTTTCTTAAACGGAAAACTGCTTTTAAATCAACACTTTTATTTTTTCTCAAAAACAGGTAAGACACTTTTGAATCCATTTGTTTTTTTAGAATCCCTTCTTTTCGGGTTGCAATTAAGCCTGAAAAACTTATTTCGTTTGCTAAAGCATTGGCATAGTTTAATGCCATACGCTCCGCCCCGCCCGGTTCTAATGAATCTATAATTTGTACAATTCTCATTTTACTAACAGATTTTTAATTTCTGTTTCAAAAATATCAGTGGTATATCGTTGCGACCAGCTACTGGCTGTTTCACTTTTGTCTAAATACATATTTTGATTCGAAATAAGATTTTCGATCTGAGCAACATCTTTTTCTAAATTCATTTCGAGTAAAACACCTCTGTTTCCATAATCCAGCATAAAGGGCACACAAGAAACTTTACTGGCAAGCGGTACACATCCCCAAAACATTCCTTCGGCAATAGCTTTTGGCCAGCCTTCGCTTTTAGACGGCAATACTACAAAATGACTTTCCTGATAAGCTTTTTTTATGGTTTCGTGATGGTGATTTCCATTTAAAAAAATAATATTCTCCAGTTGATTTTCTTTTATATATTGTTCTAAAAGGCTTCTTTGAACTCCTTCTCCGTATAAATTCAGGATTGCATTTTTCCCTTTTTCTACTAATTGCTCTACCAATTTTACAGCATATAAAGGATTTTTCCCGACAACAAGACTGCCTACAAAAATGAATTTAATAACTGAATTCAAATCTGTTTTTTGAAAAACTTCTTTTTCTGTTTCTGAGTATGTTGCTGTAAAAAAAGGTTTTATATTTTTTGACTGATTTTCCCATTCTCCATAAACCAGCACCTGCATATTTCGGGTTAGCAAAGTATGGTTCAAAATATACTTTTGCAATCTGTATGTCCAGGGCTGTTTACTTTTTGGATCCCAGTTTCCTGCATATTTTGCCGTTTTTGGTTTCCCCGGAAAAAGAATCTGCACTATACAGCCTATCAAACCTACATTACCAGGGCATCTCAGATGAATATGATCTGCTTGTTTCATTGCCCAAAATATTCTCCAAAAAATTATTGGCAATTTAAATAGTGATATCAGATTATTGCTAAAGCTGGTAAAACTAAAATTAGGTACTTTTCTAAAATCTATTTTTTGATGCTGATATGCAAGATCTATTGCGGTTGGTTTTTTTTTCAATAATGGCCCAACAATAATTACCTCATCTGTGTATTTGAACCAAATATTCATTTCACGAACATATGGAGCATAACCAAAATATTGGTCTGCTTCTTTGAGATGTTCTACATGAGTAATTATTAAAAACTTCATTTATTGGGATTAATCAATCGTTTTGACTATGGATAATATTCTTTGGATATAATTTTTTGGATGCAGATGCTCTTCGCTCCATTTTAAGTTATTAGCCCCCATTTCCAGATATTTTTTTCCGTTGAGTAAATATTCTATTTTCTCCGGCAATTCCTCAAAAGAATTACGGGTAGTTAGTTTCTCATAATTGATATGCTCTTCAAACTTATCGATAACCACATTTATGGGGGTTGTTATGACCGATTTTCCAAACAAAAGATATTCTCCAATTTTCCATCCCGGAGTATCTTTAAGACCATCATCTGCAACACAAATATCATAATTATTTAACATGTTGAAATAACTGTTTTTATCTGAATGTCTTGAATCTAATATTAAATCCGGGGCAAGCTGCTTAGAAAGATCATCTGCAGACAAACCTACCGAAGCATTTTTAAATGTATTTTTTATAATTCGACAGGCATTAATTCTAAAGTCATTTTGATTTCTTCTGCGTTCTTTTTCATCTTCATCCTGGTGATTATCGGGATTCCATAATCTTGTATGAAAAATTATATTTCCTCCATAATCGATTACTTGTTTTGGATATCTTTTTATATCTAAAACAGAATGAGAAGAATTTGTAAATAACGAAAACAAGTCTAGTGCCCTAATGACTTCGGTTCTGTTACTTTTATCAAATAAAAAATCAGATTTTAAGTTCGTAAGCAGCCAATGGCTTTTGTAGCTCATTGGAACATTAAAATTTAACGGATAAATATTTGCTTTTTTATCCTCGGGCAGCAGTGATCTTTTAAAATAATAATCAAACTTTTCGGGAGTATCTATACATTTAGTGTCATCAGAATAATCAAAAAAAGCTGTTTTATTGTCTATATGCAAAACCGCACCATTAAATTTTATGGCACTGTTTCGAACAATATCAACACTCCTTTTTTCTTTTTTACAAAAATAAAAATAAGAATAAAGCAGTTGATTGAGGTGATGTGTCCATGATGACAATTCTAATTTCACAATTATAGTTTTTTAATTAAGTAAATTATCAGGAGAAACGGGTTTGCTAAAAAGCAGGCTCCACCAGCCAATAGTTCTCCCGAGAGCTTCTGTAAAAGCTGCTTTTTTATTCTTATCTGTAAGTACGTTACTGAAGCGAATTGTTGTCAGTAAAATAGTTATTGCATTCCATTTTAAACGGTCGCTTAATTTAGGTTTTGGATTTTTAACGTGCCACACATACCAGCCATTGCGCACTACCATTTTTCCGTATTTATATTGATTTGGCCTGCCTGATTCGGCATGAAAATGCGCGAGTTTGGCTTTGGTATTCAAATATAATTTTCCTGTTTTGGCAAGTCTTAATGTAAAATCTGCATCTTCATACAAGCCATATCCTTCAAAATAAGTTGAAAATGAAAATTTTTCAAAAACTGATTTTCTAAAAGATGAAACGCCTCCCATTAATTGTTCTGCCTCATATATTTTGCCCGAAGGCGGCAAAAAACCCACACTTCTTCCATGTGAGTATAAAGGAGAAAATCCAGGAGGACAATCACTATCCAGTTTAAGTTTTTTTCTTAATACAAAACGGCTTCCATCGCTGCGTTTCCAGCCGTCAAAATAAAATTCATTTATTTTAGGCAGATAATTTTCAGGAACTTTTTCCCATTTGACTTCATTTGAAATATAACCCCCGACTCCCAAAGCTTCAGGAAATATTTGATAAGTTTCAAGAAGATTTTCAAAATAATCACTTTCTAAAACTGTATCATCATCCAAAAAACAAACAATTTCACTCTGTTCGCTTACTTTTTTAATTCCAAAATTTCGTTGTTTGGTAAGGCCGCGATCCTGATCGTCTACGAGAAAATATTTTAAGTTATCAAAAGTATTTTCCTCTAAAACAATTTTGGTTTTATCATCTACAGAACCGTCCACAATTAAGATTTCATCCGGATATACACTTTGTGCCCGAACAGATTGCAACAAGAGTAACAAAGGCCCGGGACGCATATAGGTACAAATAATTAGAGAAAATTTCATGATTTGCTATTTATGTCTGATTCCTAATTTATTGAGTTTGTTTGCGTAAAAAAGTGATTTTTTGAATTGTAAATTTTTATACGGGATTCTAAAAAAGCGATATAACAATCCTTTTTTGGAACCTTTAAAAAGATACAGAAAAAAATGTTTGTACTTATATTCAATTACTTGTTGTGGCGTAAAATGTTTAACAATTCCGTACATTATGGTAGGACTTGGCACAGGACGTATGGATTTAACCGGAGTATCTAATTCCCACGGCTGCGTTTTTCTTTTTTTACCTAAAATTTTTGCCTGATTGCCCCAAAATCGATATCCGCCAACGGGAGGTTTTAAATGCAAATTGGCAGAAAATGGATTAAAAATAACAATTTGTCCCAATTTGATTAAGGACATTCCAAAATCACTGTCTTCGCCGTAACCGCCATCAAAATTAATATCATTACCAACTAAGGCTCTCACATATTCTGTTTTTACACATGAATTTGCATTGCTAAAACCGGCACTTGCTCCAACTTTCCATCTTGCTGCTCCTAACTTTTTCAGTTTAACTTCTAAGTCTGTCAGATCTTGTTGCTGATTATCGGCTCTGATATCTAATCCGTTGCAGGCATTTACTTTATATGTTTGCAATATTCGGATGTGGTTTTCTATAAAATCTGATTTTATACGTATGTCATCATCTCCAAAAACAATATAATCGCCTGTACATAATTCTATCGCTTCATTTCGCGCCCTGCAGCTTCCTTTTGTTTCCTGCCATTTTATGACTAATTCAAAAGGATATTTTTTTTCCAGATATAATTTTTCATCTCTCAGGTTTTCGGGAGTTGCGTCTACAATAACAACCTGAGAAACAGGGTAGGTTTGAGAAGCTAAATCTTCCAGCAGCTGCAATGTAAAATCCTGTCGCATCATTGTCGGGATAATATAACTTACAGTTGGTTTTCCCTCAATATTTAATAATTTTCGTGGTTGAAGAACTGGTTTATTTCCTGTTTGCTTAAAGTTTTTCTTAGCGTAGAAAAAGGCGTTCCACTCTTTCCATTTCCAGAATCCTTTTCGGTATAACATAAAAATGGAATGGTCAATTTTGAAATTTTTTCTAAAAAAAACATATCTGTCTTTTACAGAAATGGTTATTTCGTCCCTGAGATTTGTTTCAAAAAGGCCTTTTACATATAATGGAATCGCAGCTGAATTTCGTACTGCATTATACCCAAAATCGAGCGCCTGAAGCTGAATATTCTCATATTGCGTATCAAAACCGTTTAATGTTTGCCAAACCGATTTACGAACTGCAAAACAATTTGGATTTACTCTCCAGCTTATACATTCATCTAAATTATCAAAATCATTTATGTACCAAAAAAAAGTTGCCGCCTGATATACGATATCGGGAAATGCATTTTTATAGCCTTGTTCAAAAGAGCTATGCCATATATCGCCGGCGCCTGCCGCCAGGATTTCTAATTTATTCAAATCAGGCTGACCATTATAAAGAATAATTTCTCCAGTTGTCGTTACAAATTCTTTAAGTTCCATTAAATCCGGATTTGTTATTTTATTACTGATTTATAAAATTCGATATTTTGTTGGGACAACACTTTAATATCAAAAAAATCTTTTACTTTTTTTCTTGCTGCTAATCCTGTTTTCAGGCATAACTCTCTATTTTCAAGAAAACTGCAGATCCTTTTTGAGAAGGTATCATGATTCATCGGATGAACCAAAAAGCCATTTTTGCCTTCGTCTATCATTTCACTTGCCCAACCGATATTTGAAGCCACAATTGGTTTTTCCATCGCCATTGCTTCTAACCAGGAAACCGGAAAAGCCTCTGCAAAAGAAGGAAAGACACAAACAGTTGCTTTTTGAATTTTCTCTTTTATTTCGGTATAAGGAACGCTTTGAATATATTCTACATTCTTTATTGCTGCATCTGAGAAGAGATCTTGCATCATCTGCCATGTTGAGGAATTTCCTGAGATTATATCCGGAACATCTTTTCCTACCAAAATTAACTTCGCGTCTGGATTCTTTTCAATCACTTTATTAAAAATTAAAGGCAATTCTAAAAGTCCTTTTTTACGAATCAGGCTTCCAAAATACAAGATGCTTTTCTCTGAAAATACTTCCTGATCATTTCCTTTAAACAAATCACTATCAATCAGATTTGGAATAATGGTGAATTTTTTATTTAAACCAAAAACTTCATTTGTCTTGTCTGCTGTAAACCGACTTACCGAAAGTAAACTGTCTGCTTTTTGCAAAGCTCTTTTTTCGTGAAATTTATTCAGCCATTTTACTTTACGATTATCTAAATGGCAAAAATAAGTATCTGAGCCATGTAAGCGTATCACAACCGGACAATTAACAGGTTTTATAAATGAGGTTATCCCCGTCCAGTCCGGAGCTTCGACCAGATCAATTTCCTGATTAATATATAATTGGTTGATTATTTTTTCAATCTTTTTTCGGGTCAGGAACCATGACAACCCTTTGAATTTTATATTCTTTATTTGTTGAATAACAATTCCGTTATCTTCAAATAAAGCGTCTTCTTTCTGACCGTATACAAGAACACGAACAGAGATTCCGTGATCTAATAGTGCGATTGCAAGGTTCTTTATACTTGTTCCCAAACCACCTGAATTTCCTGTTTTAGAGTGTGGGTATTCTGGTGTCAAAAAGGCTATTTTCATAGATTTATTTCTTAAAAAAGTCTTTTAAAATTCTGGCTGTAAACATTTTTGCCCCGGCATCTGTCATGTGTCCGCAGGAAGAAAAATATTTGTTTTCTATCACTACATTTTCATAATTATGAATTTCAGGATATGCTTTTTTTACTTTGTCAAAATAATTCATTCCCACAACATTTTCACACATTGGTGTCATAACCGGAATAAAGTTGATATTGTTGGCTTTACAAATGCTTTTTATCTCTTCGTAATATTTATTGTGTTTCAAAGGCTTTAGGTTGACAATATTATTTTTCATATTGCCATTTTTGTGTTTTGATAACGGATAATATCCAAGATTGTCCAGTGAATTTGTTTTTTCTCCGGTCGCTATTTTATAAACCTCTCTAAATCCTATTTTAGAATCGTATTTTATATATCGGTAAAATGGAACATAATACAACTCATTAAAATTTTTCTGAGTTTTAAAATGCTCTTTAATAACTTCTGAATTATGAATATACGGCAAAAATTTTGCTGAAACCCCGTCAGATTCATGATCGTTGGAGAGACTTAAATCTGCTTCAAGAATTATATTTTTAATTTCATATTTTCTTTCGATCATTAACTTCAGCATTAGTGAAGCTTCAAACAAGTGACCGCCGCTCATTCCGTAGTTAAATGTCTTCAACCCTTTATCTTCAAACATTTGCGATACAAAATGATTGTTTGCTCTTGAAGATCCCAGTATTACAACATCATATTTCTTTGATTTCGAATTAAAAACAGTTTCTATCTTGCCCCTGTTTTTAGATTGAAGAAAAACGAATGTATATAATCCGTCTAAGATAGCCGCAATCAGGATAGTTGTGATTAGAATTTTGGCTGTATAAATTAAAAATCTCTTCATTAGAATTGGAAATATATAAATTCTTTATAATCAGAAAACGTTCCAAAAGCCATAATTGCAGCAATAGCCAAGGCTATTTTCAACATGCTTCTTTTTCCGGACAGCGGTTCGATTTTTTTACGATTATTCCATTCAACCAAAATAAATAATCCAATTATAAGCAATAACTCATAGTTATAACGTTCATTATCCAGATATTGAAATTTGAATTCTCTGTCTGTAACCATACGTTTTAAATATAAAACTGCGTCGGTAATTGTTCTTGCCCTAAAGAAAACCCATGCAATACAGGTAAGGATAAACGTGTATAAAATACTGGTTATAACTTTGACAGAATCAAAATTAAACTTCAGCCGAATCTCATCCATATTGTTCCTGTTGCTATTTGATAAAAGCAAAGGCAGAAAATAAACCGCATTTATAAATCCCCAGACAACATAAGTCCAGTTGGCTCCGTGCCAAAAGCCACTGACTACAAAAATGATAAAGGTATTTCTGATTTTTAGCCAGATTCCGCCTTTGCTGCCGCCTAAAGGAATGTATAAGTAATCGCGAAACCACGACGATAGCGAAATGTGCCAGCGGCGCCAGAATTCGGCAATATCTCTTGAAAAATAAGGATAATTGAAATTTCGCAATAAATCTAATCCGAACAATTTTGAAACTCCCAATGCAATATCTGAATATCCCGAAAAGTCTCCATAAATCTGAAAAGCAAAATATACAGCTCCCAAAATCAACGAAAATGAGTTCATTGAAGTGTAGTTATCAAAAATTGCATTGGCGTATGTAGCACACGTATCGGCAATCACTACTTTTTTGACCAATCCCCAAACGATTTGATAAATTCCTTCTTTGGCTTTTTGTAAATCAAATTCTCTTTTTACTTTTATTTCGGGCAATAAATGTGTTGCTCTCTCAATTGGTCCTGCTACCAAAAGCGGAAAATAACTCACAAATAAAGAGTAATCAATAAAATTGTATTCGGCTTTTATTCGTTTATAATAAATATCAATTACATAAGATAATCCGTGGAAAGTGTAGAATGAAATCCCCACAGGAAGAATTACTTCCAGTAAAATCGGACTGGCTTTTATTCCGGCTGAATTTAATAAATCGGAGAAAGAGTCCGCAAAAAAGTTATAGTATTTAAAAATTCCCAGGAAACCTAAATTCACAATAATGCTTAACCAAAACCAAAATTTCCTGATTTTTTCTGATTTTCCTTTTTCAATTTGAATTCCTGTATAATAATCCAAAAACGTAGAGAAAACCAGTAAGAACAGAAATCTCCAATCCCAACAGGAATAAAAATAATAGCTGGCGACAATTAATAAAGCATTTTGAGTGCTTTTTGTTTTATTGAAGACAAACCAATATAAAAAGAAAACGATTGGTAAAAAAATAGCAAATGCTAAGGAATTAAAAAACATCTAGGTATTTATGAAATTTTAAATTTGATCTGTTTTATCTGAAAGTAGTTGAAAATGATCCTCTACCATTTTCGGCAAAGAAAAGGAATTGTCAATTAATTCCCTTGTATTAATTGATATCTTTTTGTTCCCTAAATAAAGATCCTCAAGGATTTTGCTCAATGCTTTGAAGTCTTTGGCTTTGAGAATATAACCATTTTCTGCATTGGTGATTGCTTCCTTATTTCCTCCGACATCTGTGGTAATCACGGGAACATTTGCAGCCAGACTTTCTAAAATAGACAAACTGAAACATTCCATATGAGTGGGCTGCAGCATATAATCGTATCGGCAAAAAATCTCATTGAGGTTTGGTTTACTTCCCATAAAAGCAAAACATTCTTCGAGTTTATACTGCATTATTTTTTCTGCTAGTTGCTCCTTATAAGGCCCGTCTCCATAAATATCAATCTTAATTTCATTTCTGATAGTTGCCGGAAGATTATTTACGGCTTCTATTAAATCCTGTATCCCTTTTGATTCTCTTAAATGTGATGCTACTAAAAAGCGTGGTTTTACAACGTTTCGGATCTCTCTGACCAAAATGGCTTCTAGAATAACTCCGTTATAAATTGTTTTTGTTTTCGATTTTAAATGAGAACCAAAATCTTTCAAAATTTCATTGACCGTATAATCAGAAACTCCGATAAAAACATCTATGTATTTTGAATATAAAAAACCTTTTATCCTTTTATTGATTTTCTTTTTGAAAGGATATCCGCTTAAAGGTCTTGGATTATGATCTATCGCAATAATTTCTGCATCTGAAATTTTCTTTGTTTTTTGGAAAAATGGCGTACATAATTCGACAAAATGGGTAATAATATTCGAATACGCAGGTTTATTTTCTTCATAAAAATCCAGAAAATTGTTTTCTACGCTTTTATTTTCATCACTATAGATTGTGAGGTTTGAATATCCTCCATGATCAGAATAATTTGGAAAAAACCAATCTGCCTGAATATTATTTTCTTTGCACTTTTTATCAAAGTCCCAGAAAAAATAATCCATTCCTCCCACTCTTTCCGGAAGTAACTGATAGTTGCAGATTATGGCTATTTTTTTATTCATTGAAGTGATATAAAACCTCAGCAATTCGCTTGCTGGTTTGTGGTAATTTCTGGCCTATTTGCAAATCAATCATTTTTTTTCTGTCTGCAGTCCGCTCAGTCGGATTACTAAAAGATTGATTGATCTGATGTATTAATTCTGTTTTGTCTTTTGCAATTGTAACAGCATTACCATCTATAACTTTTTTGTAATGAATGTAATTTAAAAATCGCTGATCATCGTATAATCCATTTTCAGGATTACCAAAGACCGTATTAATTACAGGTTTATCAAATAACATAAAGTCAAGACTCATTGTAGAACACATATTTATACTCAAATCGGAGTTTTCTAATAATGACCTCAAGTCGGTAATATCTTCGTGACTTGGTATTCTTTGGGACCAGCTTTCCTGATGATTTTCTCTTGTAAGTATCCACTTTGGAACGTTCCAGATAATCTCAGGATATTCTTCTCTGATAGTTTTAAATCTTCTGTCGTCTTCTGCCGGTGATGTTCTTACCAGAAGCTGTACCGGAAACTTAATTTCATTATTTCTAATTGCTTCTGCAATTGCTTTGATTACTATCGGATCGTTTGGCCCAATAGAAACGTCTGCACAGCTGTAGCAAATTATTTTTTTATCAGAATCTAAGTTGAATTTGGCAAAGAAGTTTTCCTTTGACGATTCATATTTAGGAAGAACGTAGGGCTCAAACTGAGGAGTTCCCACAATTTTTACGTTTTCATCTTTTACATTTGGATAAAAATAAAGCAGTTCCTCTTTCATCAACTGGCTCCATACCAAAAAGTGATCAAAGCTACCCAGCATTCGCCCTTTTGATGCCAGATTATCCCAACTAAAAATAAAAGTACTTGTCGGAATACCAGACTGAATAGCCGCATATAAAAAAGGCGCCAGATAAGGCGGTCGCTGATGTGTAAAAAATAAATGTGAAGGTTTATCTTTCTTAAGTATCTCAATATATTCTTCGGTTATTTTATTTTTAGAAAAAGAAGAAAACTGAAGCTTTTCTGCAAATAAAATACTTGAATTTGAATGTATAAATTTGGTAAATATATAAAGTCCTTTTACAAATAATGATCGGGCAGAATTGTTTTTGGGATAACCTACAAGCAGATTATCGTTCATTCCATAAAAGCTTTTATACTTTTGCAAATGCGCCAATTCTTTCCATTTTCTGAAAGCCCAGGTTGATTTTCCTTCTTTAAAAACAGAAAGTTCTTTTATCTCGAGTTTAAGATTATCCAAATTTTGATAACAGGTTTCTGGCAAACCGGAATAGACTATAATTTTATCAAATTGGGCTGATGCTTCTGTTATGAAATCGCTCATAACAAAATTTCTAAATCCTACGCCGTCAGTTATTACTACTCCTAACTTTTTCATTTCTGTTTTTTGCTTTTAAATTTTTTGACAATCCTTTGGTAATTTTTTTTAATTTTTTGAATTAAAAAAAATGTTTTGTCTTTAAAAATTATTGGATCAGAAGTTTTATTCTCTTCAAAATGTAATAACCCAAATATGTTATTTATTCTTTTGGTATGCTTTTCATTTATTCCATAAGACCGCGCAAACCACGTATGATACAAAAACACTTTATCATTATAAAGTACTGTATTTGCAATCTGATCTGAATTCATCTGGGCGTCTAAAAAAAGAAATTTTTTGTTTTTTCTTCTCATCCAGAAATAAAACCCATAATAAGGTTCATAAATACTGTTTACATCATACTGACCTGGAAGACCTGAAAGATCATCTCTAAATTCGTCCTTTTTGATATAATGATTTTTGAGTATTTCTTTTTTGTTCCAGATTTTTTCCAGGTCTTTGAAATTTATAATCGAAAAGAAAGTATTTACAGCATACGGATTATAAATTCTGTGTGCAATCATTCCACCATCACGAACACCGCAAACCATATAATTTTCAGACTGCATTTTATTTATAATATCAAAAAACACAGTAGAATCCTGAAACAATACATCTTCATCGGCCATAATAAGCCAATCTAAATTCTTGTTTTTCAGTTTATCCATCATATAAAATATGCTGTCCAAACCATGCATTCCGTTTCTTCCGTCAATCACATATTTTTGAATATCCTGAGGAAAAAACTGAGAACTTTTAGCATATAAATCAAAGTTTATTACTGTCGAAAGTATTGCTATTTTAGATTCTGCCATTTTTAATTTATATATATCAGATCAGTTATCCCGAAATTGTTTTTGATGATTTAGTTTCCAAATATCTTCTTTTTGAAGACATTCAAGAAATAACTCATTACTATTTCCATTTCCAAAATCATCTTCTACAATTTGTACTTTATGAGAGTCGATAATAGATAGGGCCCCTTTAATGCTGTTTTCAGAATAATCAGTATTTACAATATCAGCATGAATCGCTCTGTTTTGCTGACGGGTCCCTATATTTATTATCGGTATTCCGTAATAAGGCGCTTCTCTGATTCCTGCACTACTGTTGCCAATTATAAACTGGCTATTCTTCAATAATGTTAAAAAATATTCAAAACGAATGGAAGGAAAAATCCTGAATCTTGCATTTTCTTTTAATTTTTGATACGCATCGATTATAAACTGGCTTCCTAAATCATTGTTCGGAAAAATAACAACATAGTTATGATAATCCTGCAATAAAGTATTTACAAAATTTTCTGTGTAATTTTTCATTTGTTTGAATTCTGTAGTCACAGGATGAAACATTACTACTGCAAATTTTTCAAAATCGATTTTATAATAGTTTTTTACTGTTCCTAAATTAGGCAGCTGATCTGAAAACATAATATCGATGTCCGGCGAACCTATGGTAAAAATAGACTCTTTTATCTCTCCCATTTGTATTAATCTTTTCTGAGCCTGTTTATTGGACACAAAATGAATGTGACTCAATTTACTAACGCTATGCCTGATCAATTCATCTACAGTTCCGGAAATTTCACCACCCTCAATATGTGAAACCAAAATATTATTAAGTGAACCTACAATTGCACCGGCTAACGTTTCTACCCTATCACCATGTACTATAATCATGTCAGGATTTACTTCTTTGCAATATTTGGATAATCCTTCTATGGTTTTGGCAAGTGTCAAATCCATAGTTGTTTCGTGGGTATGGTTTTGAAAAGTATGTATATTTTTAAAATTACAGCGTTCGATTTCAATCAGTGTATATCCATATTCTTCCTGTAGATGCATACCGGTTACAAACACAAAAACTTCAAAATCCTGACGGTCTTCAAGAATCTGAATTAATGATTTTATTTTACCAAAATCAGCACGTGTACCAGTAAGAAAAAGGATTTTTTTCATTGTTTAATTAAAACTGCCTCTAAAAAATATTGCATTAAAGTTTAAGGAATATTACTTAATATCGTCCCAGGTAAGCTGTTCGTCATTCTCAATATCTCTTGTGGCTGTTTTACCCAGGATATCATTAAAACGCTCCGCCAGAATTTTGCCGGTTCCGGGACGTTTTACCCAAATATTTTCCTTGGTAAAAATTTCTCCTTTTTTTATTCCCTGAATAGCGCAAACCGTTGCAAAAGCAAAATCAATAGTGACTTGTTCTTCTAATGCCGGTTTTTTTGTTCCTCCTCGCATTAAGGCGATTTCTGTACTTGAAATTATTAGTTCCTGACAGGCTTTTTCATCCATACTACAAACAATATCTGGTCCGGTACGCTGCATGTGATCGGTAAAATGTCTTTCTAAAATACTGGCGCCAAGAGCAACTGCACCAAGACACGCATTATTATTCAGCGTATGGTCACTCAGACCAAAAACTTTATCGGGAAAAGCTTCATGTAATTCTGTCATTGCTCCAAAACGAACCAAATGAATTGGTGTTGGATACAAATTGGTTGTGTGCAATAAAGCTACCGGAATATTATGTTTATCAAAAATGGTAACCGCTTTCTGAATACTTTCTATTGTATTCATTCCGGTGCTTAAGATTACCGGTTTGCCAAACGAAGCAATGTGTTCTAATAATGGGTAATTATTACATTCTCCCGAGCCAATTTTATAGGCCGGGATATCGAATTTTTTTAATCTTTCGGCCGCTGCACGGGAAAATGGTGTTGAAATAAAAATCATGTCTTTACTTTCAACATAATTCTTCAATTCAAATTCCTCTTCTTCATTTAAGGAACAGCGTTCCATAATTTCATAAATAGAAACATCGGCATTTCCAGGGATTACTTTTTTTGCGGCACCGCTCATTTCATCCTCTACGATATGTGTCTGATGTTTTACTACCTCAACTCCTGCTCTGTGAGCTGCATCTACCATTTCTTTGGCTACCCGCAGAGAACCTTCATGATTAATCCCTATTTCGGCAATTACTAATGGCGGATAGTCCAGGCCTATCTTTCGTCCGGCTATTTCTATAAATGGATTCATAAATAAAATTATTTATTATATGTTTTTGTTTTTGGAAAGTAGATATTCCGCATAATCAAAATCTTCCTGCGTATCAATATCAACTTCGGCAAAAATATGATTTATCTCGAATGGAAATGCATTTTCTGAAATAATTATATTATCAAGAATTAATGCTGCTTTTGTGATATATAATAAACCATTTTCGAAAAAAAGCGGCTCTAAATCCTGACTTCTTTGTCCGATTTCATAATTATATGGAATAAACTTATTATCAGCGATTTTTCCAAATTTCTGATGATTTCGCGAAACAGTAAATAAACTGTTGCATTTTTCTTTTTGGTAGTAGGCAAAAGCTTCATTGAGTAAGCTTTGAGGACGCAGCGGATTTGTAGCCTGCAACAAAACAACATTTTCTACCGGTTCATTAATTTGTTCTAATGCATTTCTTAATGCTGAAACTGTTGGTTCTGTATCTCCCGAAATATTCTCTGGCCTGTCAATTACTTTTGCTCCAAATTCTAATGCAATTTTCTTAATTTCATTATCCTCTGTCGATACATAAATTTCGTCTATAATTTCTTTATTGGCCTGAGCATACAAAATACTGTGAGCCAATAAAGGAATTTCTCCTAATATTTTGATGTTCTTCTGAGGCAGTCTTTTAGAACCTCCACGAGCCGGAATTATAGCAATTGTTTTCATACAGCAAAATTATTTATCTCCTGGTTTCCAATAGATTTTTGTCTCTTCTAATTTTTGATACGCATTAAATTCCTGAATTGATAATCTGTTTTTGTTTTTTATAATTTTCGGAATCGAAAAAAACAAATTTAAAATAGCCAATAAAATTGCTTTTAAGGCTTTAAAATCGCCTTTAAAAACTTTTAACTTCAATTGAATCCAAATAGAATAGGCTATTTTTTTGGGAATTAATTTTATCGGGTAAAATAAAAAATATAAATACCATCCGGCACGCAATGATCGTTGCAATCGTAAGCTGTAATCTGCATTTTTTTTTCGGGATTTTACATCTACTCGGTGGTTAACCAAAACATCAGGCAGATAATATATTTCCCATTTTTTTTTGAAAAGCTGATAGGATGCAAAATCTTCTTCCCCGTAAAAAACAAACCAGGCCGGATAATCGGGTATATCACGCCAGGCACTCATACGCCAAACATGCCCGCATCCGACAAAACTTTTCATACGATAGGAGTTTTTATCAGAGTGATATGTTTCGGGTTCTTGTAAGCCCCAAAAAATCCTAAAACTAAACAAACCGGTTTTTGGATTTTCATCAAAAGCTTTTAGAATAATTTCAAAAGGATTTTGAGTTATAAAATGTGCATCATCATCAATAGAAATTGCAAATTCTGAAGTAACCAAATTCAGTAATCTGTTTCGGCTATAAATTAATCCTTTGCTTTCAGAATTAGTAATTAATTGAATTTTAGGAAAATTATCCTGAATATAGGAAGCCGTTCCGTCGGTAGAACCATCATCACATATAATACAATTTACATTTTCTTTGTCTAACAAATACTGAATTTTACCTAAAGTAAAAATTAAATCCTCTTTGCGGTTTTTAGTAGTTATTAAAATGGAAAAACTGGAATTTTGCATTCTTTTATTCATTATTATTTAAGATGCTCATGATTTCTTTTAAATGTGCGACAGAAACATAACTTTCTAAGTCTTTTCTATTTAAAAGTAAATTATCAGGATTTTGTTTCCATACCTGATATAATTTTTCAATCAGTTGCGCAATTTTATTCACATCGTCTACTTCTGACCAAAAAGAATACCCTCCTCCTAATAGCCGTCTCGTTTCACTATAATATGGTGCCAGTGAAAGAATTGTTTTGTCGGCCTCAACACAATGAGGAAACTTCGCCGGCAAAAAAGGGCTTATTTCTCCTTTTGCTTCTAAAATAATATTTACTGAAACATTTTTTTGCAAATGATAAACCTCATCAAAGGCTTTATTGCCATTATGAATATAAATCTGAGAAATATTATATTGTTTTAGCATTTCACTATGGTAAGAAGCATCTCCGAGTAAAATAAGTTTTGCATCATTTTTTGCTGATGGGTTATTTTCAAGAAAGAGCGTAAAACCTTTCAGTAATCCTTCCGGAGAACGCTGTTTCATCAAATTTCCGGCATGCATTAAATTAAACTGAGAAGCATCAAAATAAGAAGGAAAATCAGTATTCTGAACTTCGTATTTTTCATTTTGATGTGGAATTATGATTCCTGTTTTAGAAAATTCAGGAAAATAGCTCGACATCCATTCCTTTAACAACTGACTTGGAAAAGCAGTGTAATTTGCTTTCTGAGATAGTTCCTGAAAGAAAAATTCTTTGAAGTCATATCCAGGCTCCACCCAGTTGTAAGGTCTTGGATAATAATGAAAAGGATACGGATCATGTATATATGCCATCCATTTTTTGTGCAGTTGAGGTAATTTAAGAACTGCATAGTGAGGTCTAAAGCTAGCTCCCTTGCTCAGAGTAAGTACCAAATCAGGATCAAATGATTGTTTTTTTAAGGCGCTGCTAATACTTTTTATATCATTAAAAAAGGTAAACGAAAAACCAAATCTTTTTTCAAAAAAAGGTGCAAGATTTACTTTAAAATTTCTACTGAAAACTCTCTGAAACCTACTTAAAAAGTATAAAAAACTATACTTAATTTCTGGTATCTTAAATGTATTTATCTTTTTTAAGTTTATATTTCTCCGGGTGTAATGATAAACTAAAAGTTCAAATCCGGCTTCATGCAAATTATTAATCAGCGCCACATTTGCTTTAGATCCGCTGCTGTCATCTATGTTTATAGAATCGACTACAATAAGTATTTTTTTTATCATTTTACCAATTTGTTCTCCAGTCAATATCTTGTTTTACTACAATTGCAGGGTTGCCTGCGATAATGGTTTTGCTTTCTAAAAAACTTTTTGTTACAACGCTTCCCAAGCCTATTAAATTTTCGCTTTCAATTGTAATTCCCGGTGCAAAACGACAGGCAGATCCTATATAAACATCATTTTTAATTAAAATAGACAGATCTTTATTATTCAATTTGGTATGAATTGAGCCATGTGTCCAAAACTGGCTGTTTTTCCCGGCAATCCATGTATTGTTTCCGATTTGAATGTTATTCCACAAATCAAAATGATGATTATTAATAATTCTGGAGTTTGTTCCTAACGAAAAATTTGCCCTTCCCTGAATTACATTTCCGGAATGAATTGAGGAATTTTCTCCAATTGAAAATTTATTGCAAACAATAACATTGTTACTGGCAATATGAACATTATTTCCAATATAAACTTTATTACAGTTGATGATCGCTTTTCCAATTTTAACGTTTTTGCCTATGGTATAATTAAATAACTTTTTGAGCAGAACTATTTTAACTGAATTAACAGGTATGTGTTTGATTATCTTGAGAAGAACTGATCTTACTGTCATATAATCTTAGTTAAGATTTTTTAAAAAACTAATTATATTTTTTGATGCATTGCCGTTACCATATGGATTTGATTTATTTTCAAAACCATCAAAATTCTCTAAAAGTTCTTGTATAACATTTATGATTTTATTTTTATCTGTCCCAACTAATTTTGAAAAACCTGCTGTTACACCTTCAGGCCTTTCTGAAGTATTTCTGGTTACTAAAACGGGCTTTCCTAAAGAAGGTGCTTCTTCCTGAATACCTCCTGAATCAGAAACAATTAAAAATGATTGTTGCATCAACCACACAAAAGCAGGATATGAAACCGGGCTAATGAGCTGAATGTTTTCTTTATCGGACAACATTTCATGTACAATATCTTTCACATTCGGGTTTAAATGTACCGGATATACAATCGTAACATCTTTTCTGGCTGCTATTTTCAACAATGCTTCACAGAGGTTTTTCATTCCTGTTCCAAAGTTTTCCCTGCGATGTCCCGTTACTAATACAATCTTTTTATTTGTCGGAACTATGTTTTTTAATTCTTCTATTTCAGGGTGTACAAAATTTTCTTTTCCAATTTTAGTGATAGTCCAGAACAGCGCATCAATGACTGTATTTCCTGTTTGAATAATAGACAATTGAGAAATTCCTTCCTTTACTAAATTATTGCTTGCTTCGTTTGTAGGCGTAAAATGAATATCTGCTAATCTGCCTGTTAACTGTCGGTTGATTTCTTCAGGAAAAGGTGACTGTTTATTGTAGGTTCTTAGTCCTGCTTCAACATGTGCTACTCTAATACTCCGATGAAATGAGGCCAGGGCTACCATAGAAGAAGTCGTTGTATCTCCGTGTACAAAAACCAAATCGGGGTTAACCTCTAAAAGTACTTTATCCATTTTACTTAAAATGAGGGCACTCAAATTGTTTAGAGTCTGATTTGGCTGCATTAAATCTAAATCATAATCAGGTTTTATATCAAAAAATTCTAATACCTGATCCAGCATTTCGCGATGTTGTGCTGTAACACAAACCATAACTTCAAATTTATTTTCTTTGAGTTCGTGATATAAGGGTGCCATTTTTATGGCTTCAGGGCGTGTTCCGAAACAAAGAAGAATTCTCATTTTTTGATGTTTTTTTTCATTTTGTAAATTGGCAGGCGTAAAAAGTAAGAGCTATAATAGATTTGCCATTTTATTTTTTGTAATAAAGGCAAATTTAGAATTTTTAAAATCTGACTGAATAATTTATATTCTTTGTAATCTAATGAAGTTGTAACAAAATAACGGATTAGAGAATTTGTGAGTAATTGCTTTTCCTTAAGATTTTTAATTACTAAAACTATAGCATCACAATGAGATTTTCTCCTGACAGGATTGTGTGTAAAAAATTCACCGGTATTCGATTTTAAATGTTTTCTTCCGTAGAATAAACATTTTTTTATAGAAATTCCTTTAATTCCTGCTGATAATATTCTGGAATATAATTCCCATTCTTCTGCATACATTAAATGCTCTACGAAGCGATTGCCCGCAAAACATTCTTTTTTCCACATTACAGCACAGGAGTTAAATGGCAAATTATTGTTTAGCAATTTTTCTAAATCATTAACATCAATAAAGAATGATGAATATTCTTTTGAATAATCAAAATCATAATTAAATTCTCCTGTAAAAACTTCTCTTTCGTATCTGCAAAAAGATATTTCTGGTTTCTCTAATTCTTTTATACACAATTCCAGATTCTGGGGATGTACAATATCATCATCATCAAAAAAAATAATATAATCACCTTTTGCCAGGTCTAATCCATAATTTCTGCATCCCGGCAAACCTTTTTGATAACTATCCGGCCTTTTTAAAAATGTAAAGCGTGAATCTTCAACCAAAACCGGAGCAATTACTTCACTGGTATTATCGGTTCCTACATCATCAATAATCAGGCATTCCCAATTTGAGAAAGTTTGTTTTTTAATTGATTCTAATGTTGCAACAATAAAGTGCGCCCTGTTGTAGGTCGCCATAATAATGGTTACTTTTGGCTGCATCTATTTAAAAAATGAATATTTAATTAGTGTCTTAAGAGCATTTTTATCTAATGCTTTTGCATAATTTTTTATAATAAAAGCAGATCTTGAGAAATTTCTTTTGGTATCTTTTTCATTTATCATTACTTCTATTGTCTTTTTTAAGAACACTTTTTCTGTTAATAGCTTATTGGAGAAATTTTGGTTCTTCTTTATTTCTGCCTTTACCTCTTTAATTTTATCATTATTCGCTACTAGCCAGTCAAATTCTATCTTTTCAAACCATAAAAATTTAGTTGAAAATTCTGCCATCTCAGAATAATTAATTTTGACAAAATTTTCCCAAAAACTAAGAAACATTGCCTTTAAATTCTTTTTCCAAAGAATGTTTTTTTCAGAATCAACTGTAATTTGGTTTGTCAGGCTTTCTTCATGTTTTCTGTAATTATACAGAGATCTGTTTATATGATTAAATTTGCTGTGCACTGCAGCCCGAAGCCAAAAATCGTAATCTTCGATAAGGAAATAATCTTCGTTATAGCCATTATTTCTCTCATACACTTCTTTTCTGTACATAAAACAGCAACTTATAACGTTCCCGAAGATTAGATTCTCGATACCGGGAAGCATTACTTCTCTAATCTTTTGATCCTTATCATCTATCAAAGTAAAATTACTGTACACAACGTCTGCTTCTTCCTTGAGGAGATTATCTGATAAGATTTTTAAGGTATCTGGTTCATAAAAATTATCATCACTGGTCCAGGTTATAAAATCACCTTTGCAGGCGTTATGTCCAATATTTAAACTTGCGGGTAATTTTTTATTTATTGGGTTACTTATAATTTTTATCCTGCTATCTTTCTCAGCATATTGATTTGAAATGTTTAATGTATTATCGTTTGAATTATCATTTACAATAATTAATTCAATATTCTGATACGTTTGGTTTAGTACACTTTCAATAGATTTTGATAGAAACTTTTCTCCATTAAAAACTGGTAAAACAACTGATATTAATAAATTGTTTTCCATTCTTAATTCTTGTATAAATTATCTTTGACATTTTTTAATGCCTCTAACCATTTCAATCCAAATTTTACATCCGGTTCCAGATGATTTCCCTCTGCCCATTCGTTCCACGATTTTATCATGACAAATTGAGGGTTTTTTGGATTTCTCAATAATTCAGTAACGGCTTTTTGCAAATGTTTCTTCCAGGATTCCGGGCTTGAATTGATAAAAATCAAAGACTTTTTTCCACTTCGGGCAGAATTGTCCCAATTAGGGAAAACGCATGGAATATATTTCTGATGCGGAAAAACAACATTTATACGGGAAACTGCTTTACTGTAATCAATAATTACGGGTTTCAGTCTTTTACCGATTTGGCTAGTAAATCCAAAGGCTACTTTTATTTTTCTTTCGAGCCAGCCTAAGTATCTTACATCAGCAAATAGAAACCCACTTTTATATCTCATTTTCTGAAATACTTCGTCTCCTACCTTTCCGTAAATATGATCATTTTTAAGAACATTTTCAGATGCTATTGTGGCTACAAAATAAATTCCGGCAAAACCGTTTGCAATTGCCAATTCATTAAAAACAGTTATAAATTCTTCTACATTTGGTATATCATCAAACCTGTAAACATGAAACATAGGTTTGTTATCAATTTTGATATAACGCTCATCTTTGAAAAACGGCAACAAGTAATCAAAATAAATCTGATATCCTTCTTTTCCATTATAAGTTTGCTCAATGAGAACAGACGGATTATCAAGTCCGTGCCAGATTCCTTTCCAGGTTTCATTTGCCCAACAGAAACAATAAGGAAAATCAATGTTTTTATTTTGAAGCATAGCTTCAGCAGGTTTTTCCAACAGCATTTTATTATCTCCAAACCAATATTGATAGTAAACAAAACCATCAAGACCATATTCTTTTGCCAATTTGGCTTGTTGTTCCTGAACTTCGGGTACTCTTAAGTCATAAAAACCTAAGTCTGCCGGCAGAATGGGCTGATAGTGACCTTTAAACAAGGGTGTTGCTTTAGTTACATTTGTCCATTCGGTAAAACCTTTTTCCCACCACAAATCATTTTCAGGAATTGGATGATATTGTGGCAGATAGTAGGCAAGAAATTTTATTCTGTTTTCGGGCATTTGGGGGCGTTATTAACGTTTTTAGCGATTCATTCTTTGTATTTGCCAAATATTGTAAAACCAAAAAATCTTTTGCAGAAAAGATCAATTACAAATTTTTCACTTTTTAATTTAATTTCATTCTCTCTTTGCAAATTGATTTGCTGTTGTTCCATTTCTTTGAATGAACCATATTGTGCAACAAAAAAATCAGCATGTTTGACACTTAAATATTTTAGAATTTCAATCCCTTTTTGATGCTCAATTGACTTAAGCATTGATATTTTTTTTATTCTATAATAAAAACCTATTTCATCTAATTGCTTGGCCTTTCCTCCATTTTTCAGGATTGCAATCCAAAACTCCCAATCTTCCCAACCATGTTTCATTGAAGTATCGTAGCCACCCACTTGTTCCCAATCTTTTTTTTTGAAAAAAGCAGAACAAAAAATTAAATTATTCCGGCTCAAATTAAAAAGAGAAAAAGGAGGTAAATCCCAAACACCGGTTTCATAACCAAACTTCTCTGCTTTACAATAAACAACTTTTAAAGATTGATCTTTTTCAAAAGTCTCAATTGCCAATTCAACATAATTTGGAGCTATTTTGTCATCTGCATCTAGCGGTAAAATGAATTCTCCGAGAGCCTGAGAAATTCCTAAATTTCTGGCACTGCTCAGCCCTCCATTTTGCTGAAAAGTATATTTAAAACGAGAATCTTTTTTACACCATTTTTGAGCAGCTTCTATTGTATTATCTGGACTTTCATCGTTTACAATAATACATTCCCAGCTTTTAAATGTTTGATTAAAAACAGATTCTAAGGCCTCGTCTAAATATTGAGCCTGATTGTAACAAGGAACTATTATGGAAACTGACGGATTGTTCATTTTGAATTTTAAGCATTTAAAATCTTCATCAAAAGCCTTTTAGTAAGTTTTGTTGGAAACAAAAAATTGAAAAATAAATATATAAATGCATATTTTGACTTTGATAAATACTGTGCATTTTTTTTTATCAATTGAGACAATTCCAGCTTTGTAAAAATATTTCTTTTATAGATAAGTCTAAATTTCAATTTCAATTCCTTTTGTATTTGCCTTTTATAATTAGGATAAAGTTGCAATAAATCAAAGAAAACATTTGGTACTTTATCCACAACCATTTTATCTGAAGAAGTAACAGAATTATTATGTATTCTATATTTTGCTAAAACTCTATTTGATGAATAAAAAATGCAATTTGTCATTAGTAACTTTAGCCAGAGATGATAATCTTCGACATTTTGAATATCTAATTTCTGTGAAAAACACTCAACATCGGTGACTTTTTCTTTCTTAACAAGAACAGTTAATATCGGGACTTTGTTTGTTTTTAAAAATAATTGCAATGATTTTGGGCCATGAAAAACAGAATCTGGAATATTCATTTTTTTAGAAATATCAAATACTTGATTGTCATTAAAAACATAAGAATCTGAAAAAACTAAATCAACATTTTTTTCTTCAATTTGTGTAATCTGCATTTTTAATTTTTCAGGTAACCATAAATCATCAGCATCCAAAAAAGCCAAATAAATCCCTTTTGATTTAGAAATCCCATAATTTCTGGCTTTCCCTTGTTTACCATTTTCCTGATAATGATAATTAATTCGTGAATCACTTTCTACTAATTGATTTACAATATTTGCCGTTTTATCTGTTGATCCGTCATCAATTATAATTAATTCCCAATTTGTATATGTTTGCTTAATAACAGAATTCACTGCATCGCTGATATACAATTCTGCATTGTAAGCGGGCATTATTATACTTATTAGGGGATGTGAATTGAGCATTCTGGTGGTTTAATTTTTTAAGACAGGAAAATATTTTTGTTCATAAAATATTATTCTCTTTGAGATAATTGCAAATATAAGTTTTCCAAGTCCGAAATAAATCTATCAATATCTCTATTTGATAAAACGTCTTTAAATTGCATGTTTGATAATTCTTCGGCTTTATCCTTATTATTTAAAACTTGAGAAGTAAAATCGACAAATTGATTTAGGTTTTTAAAATGAGGATAAATAAAATTAAATGGATTTGTAGGTGCTGAAAAAAAGTCCCAACAAATAAGCGGAGTACCTGTCAGGCAAATATCAAAACCAGCAAAACCAGCAGGCGTACGATTATTATATCCCTGAAACCACGATAAATTTAATCTTTCATTAATTGCTATTTTGGAAATATCTTCCTGATGGCCTCTGAAAAAAACTTTTTCTGATATACCCAGCCTGTCCAGATAATCTAACATTCCTTCCTCTTTAGGATTTCCGTTCCCAAAAATATGCAATTCAGTATTAGGATTAATATCTAACAAAAGCTGGAATGCATAAAAAAAAGGATCAAGCGGTTTATTTTTATCTAATCTTGTAAAAATTCCTATCTTTTTTATTTCACCATAAGGATATTTCCATGTATTTTTATTTTTATCAATCTTAAGAGTTAAAGGAAAATAGTTATGTTTAATGCTCTTAAATTCACTATATTCAAAAGCCACTTCTTCATTATAAAATCCTGATAGAAACTCATAAGGATAATCAAAATCATAATTATCATATAAAGTTGGATCCTGAAATTTAGCACACATAGAATGAATTAAACTTTTCTTTTTGATTTCTGTTGTAACCTGATGAATAAAAGTGTATTCGCCCATCCAATGTATTACATCAAATTTGTCCAAATAGGAATATAGCGTTTTTTTATATTTGTCTTTAATAACTTTTTTAAACTTTTTTTTTGTTAGTTTATGAAATATTCTTTCTAATAAACTAGTTTTGTTATTTTCGAGAAATTCATCAATATAAATTACATTTGTTCCGAGAGCTTCATGTTTATCTTCATAGTACCTACTGTCCCATTTTGCTGATATGTGATTTTTATTTTGTAAACATAAAATCGAAATTTTAAATTTATTCTTATTCAAAGCTAAATCTATTTCGTAAGCAAAACGCTCTGCCCCAGCTCTATGCAAAGCTCCAACAATAAATAACACAGTCGTTTTATTCATTTCTTAAGAAATTTGAATAGTTAAAACATCAGCTAAAATCAAAATTTTATTCATAATTATTTAATCTTCCATTCTAACTGTGGTCTAATCACGCCATTTATTTTTCCAAGATATCCTGACTCTCTCTTAACATCTTTTACTTCAAAAGTTAAGAGTTCTTCATTACTGTATAGACTTCTCATTTCGTTTGTATAAAAATAGGCATGTATTTGATATAAGTCGTCGTTTAGTAAATTTGCCGGTATCTCACAACAAAGTTCTGTGACTCGATCAATTGCACAGTTGAATTTAGATCCTGAGCCAAAAGCAACATCACCTTTTATTGTACGTAAATCAAAGCCTACAGAAATTATATTATTAGTAGTTTTATTGACTATTTTTAAACGAAAATTAACAGAAGATGTAACATCAATAACATCATCCTTATCTAAAGAAGACCCATTCTCTATTGCTGCGTACATTATTCGGATGCTTTCATTTCCTACGGCTTGTTGAATCGTATCAAAACTTATTTTTCTTTCAGAAAACGAGCTGCTTTGTAAGTAATCAGTAATTACTTTTGTAGGATTTCCATCTCCGCAAATAGTTCCATTACTCATACTTATAACGCGCGTACAAAGTGTTTCTACGGCTGCCATATTATGACTTACAAACAATACTGTTCTGCCACCTTCACGGGAAATGTCCTGCATTTTTCCAATTGCTTTTTTCTGAAATTCAGCATCGCCAACTGCCAAAACTTCATCAATTACTAATATTTCAGGTTCTAAAAACGCAGCTACAGCAAATGCTAAACGGACTGTCATTCCGCTACTATATCTTTTTACTGGTGTATCTATGTAACGTTCACAACCCGAAAACTGAATAATTTCATCAAGTTTTGAAGCGATTTCTTTTTTAGTCATTCCCAAAATAGCGCCATTAAGAAAAATATTTTCACGCCCGGTCATTTCGCTATGAAATCCTGTACCTACTTCAAGCAAAGAAGCTATTCTTCCTCGTGATTTGATACTTCCTGTAGTAGGGGCAGTTACTTTAGAAAGTATTTTCAATAGTGTAGATTTACCTGCACCATTTTTACCAATAATACCTAGAACCTCGCCTCTTTCAACTTCAAAATTAATATCCTGTAAAGCCCATACATATTGAGAACTTCCCTTAGTAGCGCGATCATTTATATCACCTATTTTTAAATACGGATTTTCTTTACCACGAATTTCATGCCACCATCTGTTTAAATCATGGCTCAATGTGCCAGTTCCAACTTCTCCCAAACGATATTGTTTAGAAATATTTTCGGCCTTTAAAATGATATCTTTTTCCAATTATAAATTGTAATTATAAATTCTGTATTATTTTGTTTGTCTGAATGCCTTAACTTAAACCGTATCTATAAAGTTTTTTTCAGTTTTATTAAAAACTAAAAGTCCTATAAAAAATATAGTTATAGTAAGTAGTAGCGTGTAACTTAATCCTAAAATCGAAATTTCCCCTACATCTAAAAGCATATAACGGGCTGTTTCTATAATATATGCTAAAGGATTATAGGCTACAATCCATCCATAATCAGGTAACTTTGCCTTTATTAATTCCATAGGATACATAACAGCTGATAAGTACATAAGCAACTGAATACCAAATCCGACAAGGTTACTAAAATCACGGTATTTAGTCACTGTTGATGATATTAACATTCCTAACCCTAATCCCAAAATTCCCATAATGACAATTAAAAGAGGAAAAAAGAATAATGAAATATTTAAACTAAGATCTGTACCATTAAAATAATAATAGGCAGAAAAGGCTATAAAAATCAAAAATTGAATTCCAAATTTGATCAGGTTAGAGATAACTACTGATAGAGGTGAAATAAGCCTGGGAAAATAAACCTTTCCAAAAATCCCAGCGTTGGCTTTAAATGTATCTGATGTTCCATTAAGACAAGCGGTAAAATAATTCCAAACGGTTATTCCTGCCAGATTAAATAAAAACGGAGGTACCTTTCCTGTATTGATTCCCGCAACATTATTGAATATGATTGTAAAAGTGATCGAAGTAAACAATGGCTGAATCAGGTACCATAGCGGCCCTAAAATGGTCTGTTTGTAGACTGTAATTACATCACGTTTTACAAAAAGAAATAATAAATCCCGATATTGCCAAACTTCTTTTAAGTTGAGTGAAAAGAACTTATTTTTTGGTGTTATTTCAAACAACCAATCTTTTGAATTATTTGTATTATTCATTTTAAATTTTAATTACAATCTTATTGCAATATGGAGCTGTATAATTAATTTTGACTAAAGATTTATAAATTAACAAGATTTTTAGTCGTTTAAAAAGTTTATAAAAAGCAAAAAGGCGTTTAAAAAAACACCTTTTAATATTTATTTAATTTAAAAAAATTAAAAACATAATTATTTGTCCAATACCTCAAAAGCAGAATTCATACTTTTAAATTCAGGAACGATTTTTTTCATTTTAGCCACTATATCATCATTATCATAAAAATCTGCAATTCCGATGAGTTCATCAATTTCAATATGCAAATTTTCATACTCATCTTGTATTTCCTGCGCAATCATGATTTTATTGTGATAGGTTGGAAGTGTTTTAGAAGTGTCATTTAATAACTCTTCGTATAATTTTTCTCCAGGCCTCAAACCTACAATTTTTATTTTTATTTCTTTATCAGGAATAAAGCCTGCAAGCTTAATCATCTTTTTGGCCAAATCAATAATTTTGACCGGTTTCCCCATGTCGAATATATAAATCTCACCGCCGTTACCCATTGCCCCGGCTTCTAACACTAATTGACATGCCTCAGGAATTGTCATAAAATAACGAATAATATCCTGATGGGTTATTGTTACAGGTCCGCCTTCGGCAATTTGTTTTGTAAACAAAGGAACAACAGATCCGTTTGAACCTAAAACATTTCCGAAACGCGTTGTAATAAATTTTGTTGCTGTCTGTATATTTTCGTTTTGATTTTTCAACGATAAGGACTGTACATATTTCTCTGCAATTCGTTTACTGGCTCCCATGACATTACTAGGATTAACTGCTTTATCAGTAGAAACCATCACAAATTTTCTGACATTATATTTACAGGATAAATCAGCCAGGTTTTTGGTCCCTTTAATATTGGTTAAAATAGCCTGCGAAGGATTTTCTTCCATTAAAGGAACATGTTTATAAGCTGCAGCATGATAAACAACATGTGGAGTGTAAGTTTTAAAAACTTTTTCTAATGCTTTTTTACTTCTTACATCGGCAATTACAGCTACAATCTTTGTTTCGGAATTCATACTTAAAGTTTCTAAGCATAAATTATGCAGGGGAGTTTCAGCATGGTCAAGAATAATAACTCTTTTTGGATTAAATCCTAAAACCTGCCGTACAATTTCACTTCCTATTGAACCTGCAGCTCCTGTAATGAGAACTGTTTTGTCTTTTAATTGTTTAGAAATTGACTTACTATCTAAAACTATTGGTTTTCTTTCTAATAAATCTTCAATCTGAATGTTTTTTACTTTTTGAGAAATTTCTTTTTGATTTTCCCAGTCAGAAATCAGAGGTACAGTATAAACTCTGTAGTTAAACTCTAGACACTGATCTACAATGATTAATTGCTCATCTTTAGATAAACTTTTATCAGCAATAATCACACCTTCAGCCGCGACAGAACGCATTAAAGCCGGTAATTTTTTTCTTAAAATTAAAATTGGCAAATCTAGCATTCGTTTAGATGCATTTTGATTATTTTTATCTACGAACCCAACAATTTTAAACCGTGAAGGGGTTTCAAATTTTAACGCATTTGCAACAGAAATTGCATTTGCATCTGTTCCGTAAATAACAGTTCTGATTAATTTAGAATTGGTTTTCTCTGAGAAGTATAACTCAAAAGTTTGTTTAACAATTACGCGGTATAAAAACAAACCGCAAAATGACAAAACTAAATTTATAAATAATGCCGTATTTAAGAACGCTTTATGTCCAAAATATAATTCAAATATTAGATTGAAAAATAAAAAAAATACCAAAACTGACATTTGAGAAAACAACAGTTTTATAGCATCAATATAGGATGAGTGCCGAATGATACCGGAGTAGGTCCTAAATAACCAAAAGAAAAAAACATTTACAAAAATTAAGCTGGCTACAAAATAAAAATGATGCGAAGTAATGATATATCCTAAAGCTGTTCCTTCGAACAGTAAATAAGTAAAAGTAAAGGAAAAGATCAATACCATCACATCAATACCAACAATAATCCACCTAGGTAAATAGCTAAGGTTATTAATATTGGCTCTTAGATTTCTTGGCGAAAAATAATTATGCAAGAAGTCACTAACTCTGGTTTGTTTCTCTGTATTCAATTTGATTTACTTTGATAGTCTTATATGTAATTTTTACAAAAATACGAATTAAAGATATTAAAAAATTCATTTCACTTAAAAATAACAAGTTTAGCCTTACTTCAATTTTTTCTAAATTAATTTAGTTCTTAAAGCTAAATCTGAGTTTTTAATTACTTATTGTTTATTTATTCTTTGAACAATTTATTTATAACATCTTTAATTCTTGTCTTTTCCGAATCATCAAGATTCGTCCCTGATGGCAGACATAAACCTTTATTAAACAAATCTTCAGAAACTTTATTTCCATAATAAGGATAATTACAAAATAAAGGTTGAAGATGCATAGGTTTCCATAAAGGTCTTGATTCTATATTGGCTTTTTCAAAAGCCTGCAATAAAATATCTTTATTTATATTCTGATTAGGTTCAATTAATATTGTACTCAACCAATAATTTGAATTATAATCTGAACTTGCACTTTTGAAAACTGTAATTTCATTTATGTCTGTAAATAAATCAACGTAAAAATCATGAATTTGTTTTTTGGATTCTAAATTAGAATTTAAAATTTTCATCTGACCTCTTCCAATTCCTGCACAGACATTACTCATTCTATAATTATAACCTATTTCGCTGTGTTGATAATGAATTGCCTCATCTCTGGATTGTGTTGCATAAAAAATAGCTTTTTCTTTCAATTCCTTTGAATTTGCCACCAGTGCGCCTCCACTTGAAGTAGTAATTATTTTATTTCCATTAAATGAAAAAATTCCATACATACCAAAAGTTCCACATTTTTTACCTTTATAATGACTGCCTAGAGCTTCTGCACTATCTTCTATAACAGGTATTGCATATTTTTCTGCGATTGCATGTACCTCATCTACCTTATAAGGCATTCCATATAAATGAACTGCAATAATTGCTTTTGGTTTTTTTCCTTTGTCTATTCTGGATTTTATAGCAATCTCAAGACTTTCCGGACAGATATTCCAGGTCTCTGTTTCACTATCAACAAAAACAGGAGTCGCTCCCTGATATAAGATAGGATTTGCAGATGCAGAAAATGTCATACTCTGACAAATAACTTCATCCCCAGCTTTCACTTTTAATAAAATTAATGCTAAATGAATTGCAGAGGTTCCAGAATTTAAAGCTGCTACAAAAACTTCATTGCCATGATATGCTTCAAGATCATTTTCAAAATCAGTGACGTTTGGCCCTCCTGAAGTAATCCAATTATCATTTAATGCTCTTTGAATATACTTTTGCTCTTGACCACTTAATTGGGGTAATGACAAAAAAACTCGCTTATCTGCCATTGATCTTCCAATAATTTGAATCATATCTCACGTCATCTTCACTAACTTTTGACAAAGGTAAAGTAGAAAATGAAATGAGCTTTGAATCTTTTTCCAGTGATTCGATAGCGTTTGCGTATCCGGCAGGTATATGAATAATTTTACTGTCAGAGACAGATGCGGTTACTGTTTCAACAACTAAATCTTTTGATGGATTTTCCCAATTATCAATTTTTACAAAATGAATTTTAAAAGAGCCACTTATACAATAAAAATTTTTAGCATCAAGCTTATGTCCCTGCCATGCCCGAATTGGATTAGTTTCAGAATTACTAATAATATAAAATCTTTCAATATCATTAAAACTGAAATCGTTTACATAGGAAATAATTCCTCTGTGATCTGCAAAATTTCCTCCTTGAATTATTTTTGGTTTCATTAGCTTATTTTTAAACTTGTTTTCTTCATCATGTAAAACTTTGAAGAATAAATCAAAACGAGTGGAAGTATAATTATTATAAAAAGTGTAAGCGAATCAAATCTATGATATAAGAATATAACTGCTACTGAAATAATACTTTGCAGAATAGCGTATATTAAAGACACAATTCTATGTTGTATTTTATACTCATTGCTTAATATCTGATAAAAATGAAGTCTGTGTGCTTCAAAAATATTTTCTTTAAGATATAATCTGTGCAAAATTGTACAGATTGCATCTACTCCATAAACGGCTAAAAACAGCAGCCAGATAATCGAGTTAGTATTTAAAATTAATTTAAAAATCAGATAAATAATCCAAAAGGCAATTGCTATACTTCCTACATCACCTGCAAAACATTTTGCTCTTTTTCTGTAATTGAAAAATAAAAAAACCAGGCTGGACAGAATTGGATATATAATAAAATCTGTATCAATAAAAAGCTGCAAATTTTTGTTTACATACCACAATGCTCCCAATACAACTAAAGTATATAAACCGGTAATTCCATTTATACCGTCCATAAAATTATAAGCATTTATAATTCCAATAGCAAAAATGTAAGCTAATGCAATTAAAGGAAAAGACACACTACTAAATACACCCAAATCATAAAAAATTAAGGTGATAGCCAAAAAATGAATCGAAATCCTAATTTTATTAGAAAGACTTTGAATATCATCCCAAAAACTTACGAGACTAACTAAAGTAATTCCTGTAAAGAATAAATAATTATATTCTATATTTTGAACAAAATAAAGCAATGCTGCAAACCAAAAAATAATACCTCCGCCTCTTAAAGTAATTTCAGTATGTGAGCTTCGCAGATTAGGTTTATCTATAATATTAAACCTATCTGCAACCTTAAAGTATAATAACTCAAGTATAAATAAAATAAAAAATAAAATAGTATAGATCATTTGATGCGTAACAACTTTAAATTGTTTTTGTTAGATTTTAAACTTTAAAATATTTAAAAGGTACTCACCATAACCTGATTTCTTTAAAGGTTCAGCCAATTCTCTTAATTGTTCTGATGTTATAAAACCTTGTCTCCATGCAATTTCTTCAATACAACCCACTTTTAAGCCTTGACGCTCTTCTAAAACCTGAACAAATTGCCCCGCTTGCATCAAACTATTGAAGGTGCCGGTATCGAGCCAGGCTGTACCTCTGCTTAGAATACCAACTTTTAATTTACCTTCCTCTAAGTAAACTTTATTTACATCGGTAATTTCATATTCTCCCCTTGCGCTTGGTTTGATATTTTTAGCAATTTCAACAACCGAATTATCGTAAAAATATAATCCAGGAACAGCAAAATTTGATTTTGGCTCGAGTGGTTTTTCTTCAATAGAAATTGCATTTTTGTTTTCATCAAACTCTACAACACCATAACGTTCAGGATCAGAAACATGATATGCAAAAACAACTCCCCCATCCGGATTTGCATTTTCTTTTAAGAGTTGCTGCATATGAGTCCCAAAAAAGATATTATCTCCTAAAACAAGAGCGACTTTATCATTTCCAATAAATTCTTCTCCAATTACAAATGCTTGAGCTAGTCCATTTGGATTAGGCTGTTCTGCATAACTAAATTTGCATCCAACATTTTTACCATCCCCTAAAAGTTTCTTAAAATGAGGTAAATCATGAGGTGTAGATATAATAAGAATTTCATTAATACCTGCCATCATTAAGGTTGAGAGCGGATAATAAATCATTGGTTTATCATAAACTGGCATTAATTGCTTACTCACTGCCAAAGTTAACGGATGCAATCTGGTTCCTGAACCTCCTGCTAATATTATTCCTTTCATGTTTTTTTATATTAAATTCAAATGAACTCGCAATTACAAGCTCATCATTTTCTTTAAACTATCCTTATAATATGGAACATCCACACTATAAGTTTCTTTAATCTTTGATTTATCTAATAAAGAATAAGCCGGGCGTTTTGCCGGTGTTGGATACGATGAGGATGGAATCCCTTTTACATCGCAATTATAGCCACCTATCTCTTTTATAGCCAATGCAAATTCATACCAGCTAATTTCTCCTTCATTAGAAAAATTATAAATTCCGGAATGCCATTCAGAACATGTAATTATTTTAATAATTGCCTGAGCTAAATCAGCAGCATAGGTCGGACTTCCTATTTGATCATTAACAACATTCAGATCATCTCTTTCCTGCATCAAACGAGACATGGTTTTGACAAAATTATTACCAAAACCTGAATATACCCATGAAGTTCTAAGAATTACTGCATTAGGATTTTCTTGCTGACATGTTTTTTCGCCATCCAACTTAGTTGAACCGTAAACATTGATCGGACCAGTTGAAGCGTCTTCTGCCAAAGCTGTCGAGGAAGTACCGTCAAAAACATAGTCGGTAGATACATGTATTAACTTAGCGTTATTTCTTAAAGACCATTTTGCTAACACTCCAACTGCTAAATGATTAATAGTGTTAGCCAATTCTTTTTCAGATTCTGCTTTATCCACTGCTGTGTAAGCACCACAATTAATAATTATATTTGGATGAATTTCTTCTAACTGTTTTTCTAAAACAGATAAATTATCTAAAGAAACCTGATTTCTGTCTGCAAAAAACCATTTGAATTGAGAATAAAATTGAGATAATAAACTTAATTCTGATCCTAATTGGCCATTTGAACCTGTAACTAAAATTTTTTCCATTAGAACAAACTATTACAATTTTCAATATAAGGCAGTATCTGATCTTTTTCAGAAACAATAGCATTTTCTAAATCCATACCCCAATCAATATTAAGAGAAGGGTCATCAAACTTAATTCCACCTTCAGAAGCTTTATTGTAGAACTGATCACATTTATACATAACCGAAGCCGTTTCGCTAATAACAGAAAAGCCATGAGCAAAACCTTGTGGTACTAATAATTGTTTCTTATTTTCTGCAGTCAATAAAACACTAAATGCTTTACCATAAGTAGGGGAATCTTTTCTTAAATCTACAGCAACATCTATAATCTCTCCTTCTAAAACACGAACTAATTTTGTTTGAGCAAAAGGAGGATTTTGATAATGCAATCCTCTCAAAGTACCTTTTTTAGAGAACGACTGATTGTCCTGAACAAATTCAATGTCAATTCCTAAATCATTAAATTTTGTTTTGCTGTAAGATTCAAAAAAATAACCTCTTTCGTCTCCAAAAACAGTTGGCTCAATTACAACTAGATTTTTTATAAATGTTTCTTCTATATTCATAATATTTGTTATTCTTTGAAAGATTTAAAGGTTTTTAACAAACCTTCTTTTGCTGTAATTGGCAAAGGCTTACCAATTGCATTTGTAATTTTGTAGTTACTGGCTATATAATTCTCAGTTAATTTTTGAAGACGTTCCGAATTTAACGGAAGATGTAAATAGTCTCCAATTTTAGCAATCTTTTTTATTATTGATGACGGAATTTTTAAAATTCTATTTTTTTTATTTAAACTCTGCCCTATTAGATTTACTAATTCATTTGTAGAAATTGGTTCGTTATCTAAAATTTGATAAACTCCTGATCTAATACTTGGATTTTCTAGTATTTCCTTTATTATAAAACAAAGATTTTCTATGCTTAAAAAAGAGCGTTGATTTTTAAAATCACCTAATGGCCAAGGTATACCTTTTGAAACCAATTGGTATAGCAAATTCAAATTTCCCTTATTTCCCGGTCCATGAATCATACAAGGTCTTAATATATAAATTCGCTTTCCACTTGGAAGTTGTTTGGATAAAATATATTCTTCAGCTTTACGCTTAGCAATACCGTAATGAGTTTTTGGATTAGGAATTGATTCTTCTGTTAAAATATCATGTACTTCATCAGCAACAGCCTTTACAGTACTAAGGAATACAAAAACTGAGGCTTCCGAATTTAAAAATGAATCAAACAACTGTTTTGTCAATTCACAGTTAGCTTCATAATATTCTGTAGGATTAGATACATTTTTTAAATCATGTGCTTTTCCTGCTAAGTGTACAATTGCATTGGCTTTTAAATCAAATTCTTGATTTTCAATATATCTGACACTTATAGGTTCAATTCGATAAATATCATCGAGATATTTATAAAGATTTTCACCTACAAAACCAGAAGCGCCGGTAATAATTATTTTTTTCATTATTTAAATTGCGATAATGCCTTTTCATTAATACACTTTCGATCTGAATCTATTAGCCATCCCCATTTATTAAAATAAGTAATTGCTGAATTCATAAAAATTTTAAACAATCTACTACTTTTATTAGCACCTGAATTATATTCATGATATACTGAAACTTTTGGAAAATAAATTGTTTTATATTTTTGATGCATTCTCCTTGACAAATCCCAATCTTCAAAATACATAAAAAAATTATCATCATACATCCCCACTTCTTTAATTGCCTCAAGATTTAATAATGTAAAACACCCTGATAAAATAGGTGCATTATAAATCTTGTCTTTAGGGACAAATCTTAACTCATACTTATTTATAAAATTTTCATAAACTAATGCTGGTCTTTTTAGTTTTCTCATCAAAACACTATAAACAGAAGGAAGTAGTTTAGGCAAATTTTGTACCGAACCATCTTCATTAAGTACCTGAGGCATCATCATTCCAATTTTAGTATCTTCATGCATATAATTAACCATAGAATCTATAATTTCTCCTTTAAAATAAACATCGGGATTTATGACAAAATGATATTTTGCCTTCTCACACAAAGCCTCTTTTATAGCTATATTATGTGCAGCACCAAAACCAGGATTAGATGGGTTATGTATGTATTTGATATTGTCTCCAATTCCTAAAACTTTCAAATCATCAGTTGGAGAGTTATCAACTAAATAAAGTTTCACTTTTAAGCCTGTACTTAAAAATGATGTAATTGCTTTTTTTAACATTTCTACATCATTTTTATACATTACAATACAACCAGAAACAGCAAGATTCATTCTAATAGATTATTTATTATTTCTTATTCTCAAATTTAACATTTATAATTTTAAAAATAATTTGCTTAATTAATTTAAAATTTGAGCAATTTTTTTTGCTGAAGAATCCCAATTAAATAACTTGGCTGTATCAATAGCATTTTTTTGCAGATAGTTTAGTTTTTCATTATCATTTAATAATATTTCGAGTTCTTTTTGCAAAGCTTTATAGTCCTTTGGAGGAAATTTGAGACAGTTTACATCACCAACGGCAAACTCATTGATCCCACCTGAATCACTAGTTATTACACCGCAGCCACAAGCCATGGCTTCTAAAGGAGGTAATCCGAAGCCTTCGCTCAAAGATGTTGAAATAAAAATATCTGATTCTAAGTAAACCTTTACAATGTCTTCATCAGATTTAGGTCTTACAATATCAAAATCCTTAATATTATAATCACTAAGATCATCATGACTAATCAAAACAATTTTATCCACTTTTTCTTTTAATGTGTCTGATATACCGGACCAAGCATCTATAAACGTTTGTAAACCTTTTAAAGGGTGTTTTCTTGCAACAAGACACAATTGCTTTTTATTTTTTTTTGAAAATTGTTTATTTGAAGTATTAAAAACTACATGATTAAGTGCAGGATGAACAATAAAAGGTTCTTGTTTGAATTTTAGATTATGCACAGAAAATCTATCATAAGAATAGCGAGAATTAAAGATAAAAGAATAATTATACTTATAAGAAAACTTTGTAAGAACTTTATATATCCAAAGCATAAAGTTTTTCTTAATAATCATTTTATCATTAAAAATATTATAATCATCTGCCTGAATAAATCTATATTTTTTTTTCACATTTAGTAAAAAACCAAAAATTGACATAATTGGATCAGAAGTTATTACGTAAGATTTTTTTTCGTACTTATTTAAATACAAAAAAGTATTGATAACATTTCTTAATTTTCCAATTTTATTATGTTCAAATTTACCGACTGGCAAAAATTTAATTCGATCATCTACAAAAAAGGTATTAGTTTCCTCCGAGTTATTTGGATATATTATTTTTACTTCATAATCATTAACTAATATATTTGCTAATTCGAAGAACACTCTGTTTCCTCCACCAGTTTTAATTTGAGGTGTAACAAAAATAATTTTTTTCATCTTCATTCAATCAATTAAATCATTATTCTAAGAGGTTAATAAAATAATTATAAGGCACCAGTTTTGCATCACTATCTGACAGATTAATTAATAAAAGTAAAATACCATACCCCAAAAATAAAATATAGCCTACAATCTTGGCATTTTTATCAAAAATCTGAATAAATTTCGGGATTAATAATAGTAGAAAAACATGAAAATAATAGCCTAGTCTCACCATAACCATAAAATCTCTAAAAAAACTTAATAAAAACAGATAAGTAAAAAAGCCATTTAAATATATTTTAGACTCGCTGGAGAAACTAACAATTTTATTAAAATAAGATAAACACACAAAACCAATCAATAATTTGGATAAAAAACCTATACCAAGTTGAGCACTCTCATTAGCAGCAGAAACAGCTCCAAAATATACATTATATCCCGGAATCAATCCAAATAGCAATTTTATAGGCAAAACAAATGGTAAAATATACGCAGAGCATAATATTAAAAACCACCACTTACCTACATTAACTCTTAGAAAAAAATAAGCTAATATTAAAAATATTGCACTATAATGAAAACAAACTGCACAAGCAATACATAAAAGATATCTCTTAAAATCTTTATTTATAATATATCTAATACTAAAGAAAAAGATGGATATTGCAATATATTGTCTTATAATATTAAGACTTTCTATAAAAAATCCGCAGAAAAGTAATATAAAAACTGAGAGAAAGACATCATTTGAAAGTTTTCTGATTCCTGCATAAAAAAGACTAAACGTTATTAATGAAGAAATTATAAAAACAAATTGAACATTTAGTCCACTGAAAAAAATAATTAAGTTAATTAGTCTAAATGCTGGTTCTGTTGTAGAATTAGTTATCGAAGCAAATATAAAAGTATAACTTTCGTAATCAATACCCACAAAGTATCTAAGCCCTGCAAAAAAAGAAACAATCAACAAAGAAATAATCCATAAAAGCCTATTTTTTGTAATCTTATAAAATAAGGCAAAAATACAGGACAAAAATAATGTAAGTATATATACACCCATTATTTCTCAACTAAAGCTTCGTGAAATAACTTTAATGTTGAAGAGTACGAAAAATATTTTTCGAAATGCAAAATACTTTCATCATATGTAGTTATCTCGGGATTTAAATTCTCAATCACTTTTTTATAAACTTCAGCATCAGATGATGTAATCATTGTAGGGCACTTCTCCGGTTCATATCCAAAAAAAGCCAATTCTGTTCCAATAATTTTTTTTCCATACATAAGCGCCTCTGCTACCTTAACTTTCATGCCTCCGCCATAAAATAATGGACAAACCACTATATTAGCACGTTCGTAAAAAACTGATAAGTCATCAACACTATCATGTATTTCAACATTTTTAGAATTATCAATTAAGGGGCGTAGCTTTTCCATTTCTTTTCCAACGACAATAATTTTGATTTTTGAAGAAAAACTTATTTCATCAATAAACCAAGTAATCCCTTGAATATTAGCATAAAAATAGCTTCCAACAAATAAAACTTGAATCTCATTACTGTGACTTATTTGTTCATTACCTTTTAAGTCTCTTTCAATTCTTTTAAAAGATATAGGAATTTGAATTATTTCTTTTTTATCAGTATAATATTGATTTATAAGTTGTTTATCTTCATTTGTAAGTGCTATTATTTTATCACACCACTTTGCGGTTAAAAATTCATTAAAAAAGCATGATGGTAGTCTTAAAAAATGAAATAAGCCTCCCGTTTTTATTATTTTTTTTATAAAGTCATATTCAACATTATGATAAAAAGCAACTAGCTTAACATTAGGAGTTAATTTTTTTATTTGCCTTGCTAGCTTTCCATAAACAGAGCTATCCAAAAAAACTAAATCATATTTTTCGGATTTAATTTTTGCCAAAATATTCGAAATATGCTTACTATTAACGCCTCCGGAATATAATTTTAATAGGTTATAAAAACCGAATAACATATCGAAATAACTTAATTTATTATTTGGCAATATATTATATGTATGTATTACACTCGATAATTCTTTAATAGATTCAAAATTACGATTAGAGCATTGCCAACCACCATTCTTATTGTTTAATAAATTAGAAGAAATAAATAAAGACTTCATATTAATCTAAATTCAATAAATCCAACTGCTCTCTTAATGCTTTCAGATAACCATGACCATGAACTAAATCAGGCTCTAAATAATTCCCTTCTCCCCACTCATTCCATGATTTTATAAAAGAAATTCTATTATCATCAGGCTTATGCGAAATCTTAGAAAAAATATCTTTAACGTGTTCTCCAAAAAATTGAGGGTTTGAATCATGCAAAATCAAAGCCCTTTTTCCGCTTCTTGGAGAGTGATCCCAATTTGGAATTATTGTTGGAATACAATTCAAATCTTTATCCTCTGGACCAGAGAAATACGGATAAAAATCTTTATAAGCATATTTCTTAAGCTGTCCTGAAACTCGTTGTATTCCTCTGGCAATTTTACTAGTATTTAATCTCATATATTCTGTTAATCTAACAATATTAACAGCATCAAATCCCATATTAAGAACCAAATCCCTATTTTCGGGAGTTGTAATCTGCCCAATAAAATATACTCCTTTCAAACCATTTTCAATAGCCCATTTATTCCATAATTCTATAAATTTTGGAGCATCAGAAAAATCTAAAGGCCTATAAAGCATAAATATAGGCTTATCATCTACTTTGATATATCTTTCATCTAAAAAAGCGGGTAAAACAGCTTCGAAATGTTGTTTATAATCTTCTTCTCCTAAATATTTCTGTTCCATTAATATTTGGTTCTTCAGACCATGCCAAACACCACTCCATGTTTCATTGGCCCATGCTAAGCAAAAAGGAAAGTCAGGCTCTTTATTAATTAATATATCGTCAAAAGTTTTTTCTAAAATTCTTTTACCATCTCCAAACCAATAATGCCAGTAACAAAATCCTTCAATACCATATTCTTTTGCCATTTCGGCTTGTGCCAATCTCACAGCTGGTAATCTCAAGTCATAATAACCTAAATCTGCCGGAACTCTAGGTTGATAATGCCCTGCAAACAAAGGCTTTGCCTTTCCAACATTTGTCCACTCAGTAAATCCTTTCCCCCACCATTCATCATTTTCTTTTATTGGTTGAAATTGTGGCAGGTACGATGCAATTAATCTTATTTTTTCCATTACTATAATTCTCTTATTATTTTAGCTGGATTTCCTCCAACGATACAATTTTTTGGTATTGATTTGGTTACTACTGCATTAGCACCCACGATACTATTTTCTCCTATTGTTACTCCTGGCAAAACAATGACTCCCTCACCTAGCCAGACATTATCTTCGATAATAACTGGGCCTTTGCTGTAAAGCTTTCTTTGCGCAGGAGGAAGCAATAAACTTTCCTTTGTTATTTCTCCATGCGAGTGATCACTTATGTAAACTTTACTAGCCAATAATACATTGTCTCCTATAATTATTTTATTTATCGCACCAATATGACAATCTTTTTGTATAGAAACATTTTTACCCACCTTAATTAATGGCGAAAAAGAATCCCCTAAAAAAGAATCAAAGGCTTCGAGTCTTAATCGTTGGTCAAACCCACAATTTTCTCCTATTTCAATGTATTTGCCTCCTTTTAAATATATTGGATGGGCTATAAAACAATTAGAAACTTTTTTAAATTCAAATGATATCCAAATCGAATAAAGCAAGTCTAATTTATGAATTAATATTATTGAAGTTTTTGGGGAGAAAAAAACATGTAAAAACTTAACAATTCCTTTAATTATACTTTTTATTATTTTCTTCATTATTACTTAATAAATAATTTATTTATCTACTTTTTTAATCTCATTATAAGCAAAAATTATTTTATCACGAAACGCTTTATATGAAGATCTTTTTAAGGATTGAATTCTACATTCTTCCTGAATATTTAATAATTCATCATTCGACTTAGTAATTAATGTTATTATCCCTTTACAAAAATCTTCACTATTGCGATATTTTGCTAAGTAACCAGTATCTTCATTAATAATGTCACAGGCTGTACCAATATTAAAAGCTACAGCAGGCGTACCGCACATTAGTGCTTGATTTAGCATCATAGGTCCGGCATCTTGGACACTTGGACAAAGAAAAACATCTGAAAGAGCATAATATTCTGCTAATTCATCAAATGATAAATGTCCTGTATAATTAACTTCATAATGATTTAATTCAGATATCTCTTCACCTGTTCCTGCAACTAACAAAACAATATTCTTTACTAAATCAGGTCTGTAGTTATGGAGCAAATTTAATGACTCTACTAAATATTTAAACCCTTTTCTAGGATCATGAACTCCAAGGGCACCAAAAAATAATATAATCTTGTTAGAATAATTAAATTTTTGCTTTAACATTTTTTTATCACGTTGTCTAAACACATTTTCGTCTACAATTGGATAAATTTCACCCAGATTATTAAACAATGTAGATTTATTGGCATGATTAATTTGCCATGTATTGCCTAAAATAATGCAGTTTATATTACTGATCATCTTTTTTTTATACAAGAAATTAATTCTGGTAATATCATGATCGATAGTAGAAGATAATCCCGGACATTTTCCACATGAATCTTTTAACCTGTCACAATCCCAAAAATAACTACAGCCTCCTGTCATTGGAAACATGTCTGCAGCCATCAATAAAATTGGTTTATTTATTTTATCATGTATATCTTTTAATGTTTTTGATGTAATTAGTCCTTGCCAAAAAAAAACTAAAACAAAATCATAATCTTTTTTTATCCTACCTGTTATTCTATTAGGATTTACAGGCGGTTTCATTTCATTTAGTCCAAAAAAATGGTAATCCTTTGAAATATTATTATTAGCCTTAATAAACTTGCTTTTATAATAAAAAAATTTTGCCTTAAAACGTAATAAAATATTAATTATAAATCTCTCATAATTATTATATGCAGAATATATATTCAGTCCTTCAACCTCTGCTGGATATTTAGAGAGAACATCTACATTATAATCGTCCTCTAAAGATTTGGCCACATCTTTTATCATCTTAGAAGAATTGTCATTAGAAAGAAAACTTGTTAAAACAAGAATATTTGGTTTTTTATTTATTCCAGATTCCATTTGCTTTTTTATTAAATAAAAAATTTAATTGTAAAGGTCCTATCCATGAAATTAAGGCTGCTAAAATAATTTGAGATATTACCACCCCATTTAATCCCCATAGTTGACATAAAAAAATTGTGATTGGTATATTTAATATTCCGACCAAAACAGATGCTACTATTTGTAGCTTAATTTTTCCAAATCCATATATTAAAGTTGAATGCAAAGAATTCCACATATTAAATATTTGCCACACGCCCATACATGCAGTTAACGTAAAAGTTATTGTAACAGATTTACCAAACCAAATCTTGTAAAAAAAAGAAGAACATAAAACTAAAAATATTGTTATTAAAAAAAAAAAAGAAAATATTTTATACAATTTCTTAGTCTCTGATTTCATCCATTGAACATCATTAAGAACTCTGGCTTCAATAAATGCACTCCAAAATGGAGAAAGAATTATACTGAACAGCATTCCTACAATAGATATATATTTAAAGGCAAGATTATAAACGGTAACATCTAATGGGCTTAGAGTCTTAGTTATAATAATATTATTTGTTTCATAATATATAATAGCTATAATCTGTAATACAAAAAAATTAAGTCCTAAACTTAATAATCCTTTTGCATATCTAAAATGCACGTATTTGAATTTAGGATAATATTTTTTGAGTGAAGTATTATATAAATAAACTGAAAAAATTACAAGAACAATAGTGTTTACTACCCCCATCAAAATACTTAAATTTAAGATGGAACCTGTAGTGGTGATAGTTAAAAAATAAATTCCTAGCAGTACTAATAATTGACTTATAACATTTATTAGAGATGTTATGACAGGCTTTTGAAGTGCGGATAGTATTGTATTGAGTAATCCTAATATAAATTGAAATGCAAAAGTTGTCAAAACAATCAGAAAAATGTAAAAAAACTGATCATTATTTATCCCTTCAACGTTTAAAAATTTTGGCCAATTAATAAAATTTGAAACGATAATAGCTATAAACCAAACACAAAAAATTATAATTGCCAAAAGCGCATAAGTAGTACTTACATAAATTCTTGCTAACTTAATTTTGCCGTGCGTTATAGCTTCTACAAATTTATTTTTTAAACCATTCCCAAAGCCTATATCGAAAAAACTTAGCCATCCAATAATTGAAGAGAGAGTTATCCAAATTCCATATTCATAAGGAGATATATAATTAATAGTAATAGGAACAATTAAAAGGCTAAGGAAGATGCTTATACCTTTAAGAAAAATCGAACCTATAATATTAGCTTGGAGATTTTTTGAACGATCATTATTTTGAAAATAATTTTTAAATTTTTCTAATATGGTGTTCATTATTTAAAATTATTCTTAATGCACATTATAATATCATTTAGCTCTTCTTCTTTTAGTTCAAAAAAAAGTGGAAGACGTACCAAACATTCCGTAAAACAGTCAGAGTTCGGAAGTTCTCTTTTATCATGTCTTCCTTTATAAAAATCACTAGCATGCAGTGATAAATAATGGAATACGGCATGGAATCCGCTTTCTTTTAACTTAAGAATTAATTTCTCACGTGTTTGTCCATTATTACATGTAAGATAGAACATATGCCCATTATTTGTTGCATATTCAGGGACTTTAGGTAATTTTATAGAATCTAATTTAAGTTCTTTAATACCATTAAAATATTGATTCCATAGTTTAATTCTTTTTTCCTGGATATGTTCTAAATTTTCAACCTGCGCCCAAAGAAAAGCAGCTATAATTTCTGAAGGTAAAAAGGAAGAACCGGTATCTACCCATCCATACTTATTAACTTCTCCTCTAAAAAATTCTGCCCTATTTGTTCCTTTTTCCCAAATTATTTCAGCTCTATTAACAAATCTTTCGTCATTAATAGCTAACATTCCGCCCTCACCGGATATAATATTTTTAGTTTCATGAAAAGAAAAAGCCGCTAAGTGTCCAATTGAACCCAGCGCCTTTTTTACACCATTCTTATCAATGTGATAACTATCGATAGCCTGCGCGGCGTCTTCTATAACTAATAAATTATACTTAGAAGCTAAATCCATTATTTTGTCCATATCACAAGCAACACCTGCATAATGAACTGGAACAATTGCTTTAGTTTTATCTGTAATTAAAGCCTCAATTTTGTCTGCATCAATATTTGGATTATCAGAATATGAATCGGCAAATACTATGTTTGCTCCTTGTCTTATAAATGCTATTGCTGTAGAAACGAAAGTAAAACTAGGAACAATTACTTCATCACCTTCTTTTATATTAGCTAAGATAGCAGCCATTTCTAATGCATCAGTACAAGAAGTTGTTAGTAAGCATTTTTTAAAACTATAAACAGATTCAAAAAAACTCTGAACTTTTTGTGTGTATTTTCCATTACCTGATATTTTACCTGAATTTACTGCATCATATATATAGTGCGTTTCTTTTCCAGTTAGGTAAGGTTTATTGAAAGGTATCATAATGATTTGTATTTAGTGTCTTTTATATTAATAAATATAGATTCAAAGTATTTGTATGAAAAATGGCTCAGTAAAAATGTTAAGGTCAAGATTGAGCAATAAATAAAAAGGTTATATGACAGCAAATTATTGTCAGAAAGAAAATATTTATTTGCTATGGGAAAAATTAAAAAAAATATAAATGGATGAAACATATATACTCCATATGAAATCTTACCAATATTTGATAAATATTTATTTCTGAAGGTATAATTATTCTTATCATTTATTGTGATTAGTATTAAACACAAAAAAACAATACTTAGCATCACACTTTGAAAATACAATGGTATTACATGAAAAAACATTAATATGAAAATGGCAAATAATGTAAACATATAAACGAATCCAAATTTTGTCCAAAAAACAATTGTTTCATTATAATAATAAAACACATAAGCTCCGATAGCCCCAATAGCCATAAACTCAAATGGAAACAATATTAATATATTATGAATAAGTGGAATTATTGTTAACTTAAAACCAATTATCGAAGTAATTTTTGAAAATATAAATGGTTGATATAGTAAATGGCAAAAAATAAAGAACAATAGTAAAGTAAAAAAAGCCCACAGTAATTTTTTTCTTGTAGTAATAAATATTAAAAATGGCCATATAATATAAAATTGTTCTTCTACTCCAACTGACCATGATTGAGAACATCCTGCAACGAGGAAATTTTGTATAGCCACATTTGGCAAAAATAAGATGTATAAGAGGATAGATTTGATCGAATAATTTTCGGGATTTGAAATTAAGCTATAATAATAGCTTTCATTTTTAAAGATATCAAATGTATGAGCTAGAAAAGGAATTATTACAAAACCAATCAGGATAATTAAATAATACAAAGGCCAAATCCTAAAAATCCGTCTTAAATAAAACTTTTTAAACTGTATTGTGTTTAGTTTTTCTTTTTCTTTAAGTAATAAAAATGTAATTAAAAAACCACTTAGTACAAAAAAAAGGTATACACCATTTTTTCCCGCCTTTTCTATAAAGTAAGAAAAATATTTTATATCTAATAAACTTGCTGTATGATCCCTGTTTTTAAATAATTCAATATGATGAAAGATTACTAAAAGCGCTGCAAAGGCCCTAAGCTCGTTTAATCCATTAAAGAATATTTTTTTTTGCTCCATAAAATTTATCTAATAAATCTAACCGGATTGCCAACATACAAACCAGGATTTTCTATATTTTTAATTACAACAGCTCCACCTCCTATTTGTGTTTCGGACACGATCCTTATATTATCAATTATCGTAGCATTTATTCCTATAATACACATTTCTTCTACCTTTATAAACCCTGCCAAAGCAACTCGAGGAGAAAGAAAACTATGCCTGCCAACAATTGAATCATGAGCAACAACACACCCAATATTAAGTATAGTATTACTCTCAATAATAACATTAGCATCAATACTACATCTCGGATAAATTATACTTCCTTCTTTAATTTGAACTGTTTTATCGAGCCATGATGATGAATGGACAATTTTTCCAAATGGAATTTTTTTTTCAAAACGATCAAAAAGGGATTTTCTAATTTGCAAATGCTTGTAACCAATACCAATTATCAATTCATCAAAAGATTTTTTTAAGAATTCTTGTTCAACAGCCTCCGTTTTTCCTAAAATACAAAATCCGTTAATTTTATCCTTATCAGTAAAATCGTCAAAAAAAACAACCTTCTTATAGTGTTTATCTGAAATGGCATAATGCGCAATTTGCTGTCCTAAATCACCTGATCCTATTATAGCAAGGGTTTTCATTATAGATGTTTAGAAATTTCGTTTAAACTATTAATCTTATAGGTTGATTGCTGGTAAAAATTATCTCTATCAATCAATAGTGATTTAATTCCCAATTGGGTAGCCGGTTCAATATCCAATTTTATTGAGTCTCCAATATATAAAACTTCACTGGCATGGTAGCCTATACAATCTAATGCTTTTTGGTAAAACTCCACCTTTGGTTTTGCAATACCTAATTCTTCAGAAACTAAAACATCTTGAAAAATAGGCCCAAAAAACTGAAGTAGTTTATCTTTTAAAGTAGAATTAAAATTTGATATTATACCAAAAGGAAGATCAATTTTGGTTAAAAAGTCAACATCATCAAATTTTTCCCAAGGAAGATAAGTACAATTTTTAAATATCGCTTCTAATAATTCCTCATTAGGAACAATACCTAACAAACGAAGAAGTTCTCCATTAAAATGATTATAAAAAACAGAATCTGTTCTATCAGGAAAATGTATTACTTCTGATAAAAGTTTGTGCTTGTGTTTTAATTCATCAAAAGAAACAAAATGACCATACTCGTTTAACGTATCGTTTATTTTTTTAAACAAAGTTGGTTTACCCAAAATTGTACCTGATACATCAAAAAAAATATATTTTATCATAACTTAGTATAAAATATGATGTGAAGACACATTATTCAATTCGCTCTCATCAGATGCTTCAGGATAAATAACATCTAATAAAATTCTGGTAGCAATTCCTTTAATGGGCCTGGCTTTATCTGGTTTTTCATTAAAAAGATATTCCTGAAGAGCATATTTGACATCTTGGAAACCTAAATTATGACGAATAGAGTTTGTTCCAGAAATTCTACAATTTACTTCAAAAGGGATAATTTCTCCTGTTTTTGTAACTATTGACTGTAAATTAAAACTTCCTTTTAATCCACCTAAGTTAATCATCCTTTGAATTATATCTTTTAACAAATTATCATAATCAAATAATACTTTGGATTTTGATGTTGTACCATTTGTCAATTCTCTTTCCATTGTAAAAATAGAATGAAGTATATTTTCCTTTGTAACATATACAGCAGTCGTAATTTCCTTACCTTTCAATAAAGGCTGAATCATATATCCTTTTGGCAGGTCTTTTGGGTTAGAAGGATTAATTAAAATCCCCCTAGATCCACGCCCTTCTCTGGGTTTAGCGATTATTTCTTCTTGAGAAAAATCATATTCTTCGGGCAACCAAGATTGTGCAAATGGAATATTATTTTCTTTGTGATATAAAAAAGTTTCATATTTATCCAAATATAATTTTGCTATCTTAAAATCACTTGCAACAACAATAGCATTTATATTGTCTTTATTAAGCGCTAAATAATAAACCTCGTAATCGGTAGATGGTATTATAAGGTCAATATTTTCTCTCTCAACTATTTCATTAATTACTTCAATATAAGCATCTTCATAAGAGTAAGGTACCTGATATGTTTTGTCACATAAATAATTACCCGAAGTAAAAGGAGCTATATCTACTCCAACAATACTTACCTTTGGAAAAGAATCACGTATGTTTCGCAATATTCCCTGTCCAACATTGCCTCCTATTCCAGTAACTAACACTTTTTTTGCTTCCATTCAATATATTTTTGTAATCGTTTTTCAATATTTATTTCTTGCTTCCAATTTAGTAGAGTAGTACTAAATTCGTTATTATATTTAACCGAACTTGAATTATCCTCATTAACAAATTTAATTTTAGCATTTGTTATATCTGAAATTATTTGTGCGATTTCCAGATTTGAATATTCTTTTGTAGAAACACCTAAAATAATTTGACCAATGACTTTTTTTTGAGCGTCAATCATTAGAGTAATATAGCGTATAACATCATCAACATGGATATAATTCTGAAGTCTTGCACCATTACCCCATACAAGTATTTCTTTATTACTTAGTGCTTGATTGACATAATTTGGAATTAGTGTGTTTTCTTTCATACTTATTCCAAACATCGAAGAAATCCTTAAAACAGAAGCTTTTTTGTGTAGTAATACTATTCTTTCAGCCCATAATTTTGATAATGCATAATTTGACTGAGGATAAATATTTGACTGCTCTCTAATAAAAAGTGGAGTTATTTTATATATTGATGCTGTGGATAGATATATAATAAATGCTTGTGGAAATTTAGCGACTATTTTTTCGGTAAGACATACATTTATTTCATATAAAACATCATTTGATAATAGTGTGTTTCCAGAAGCAACTGCTGCATGACACATGATAATAATATCAATGTTTGGATCTAATTTTTCTAATTCATTAGAGCTAAAAACTTGAATATCTTCAAAAAACTCTTCTTTTCTCCCAAGACCAAAAAGCTTATGATTACGTAAACTATAAGCTAAATTGCTACCTAGAAAACCTTTGATCCCAGTAATAAGTATTTTCTTCAATTGATACCTATATTAAAGTTTTTCAATCTCTTTAATGTGAGAAACAAATTTTCCATTTTTCCATTCAATATATCCTCCGTCCATCCAAGGCTTATTAATTTGTTTAGACAGGAAATCTTTCTCCCATTCCCAATTTTTTAAAGAATCTATTTTTTTTACCTTAATTAGAAATTTAGCATTTGCTAAGTTAATAGGTAAACCATTTTTGACTGACCAAAATGCTGTAAAATCTCTTACACCATTGTTCATATCGACGATATTGATATTACCGTTATTTGTACTAAATGACATTTTACGCCAGTTTGTACCATAATTATAATAAGAAGGCTGACCATTCCTATCAATTAAAGGTAACCATATCTCATCTCCATTTTTATTTAAATATACAATAGCAACTATATGATTATATCCATTAAAATGAGCATCTAGAAATACGGAATGCGATGTTGAGCCAAACAAGACTTTAGTAACTTCATTAATTTTGAAAGCTCCTGCAGAAATTATATTATCCAGTTTGGTGTTTTTTAAATGGATTAATTCTCTTCCAGCAACAATAAGAGAGCTATTATAGATAATAATTAGCTGAATGACTAAGAAAAAATGAATAAGAAATTTTAGTCCTAAAAATTTCAAATCGGCTAATGTTAGATTGGTTAAAATTTTAACTTTAGCATCTTCTACTATATTAGGAGGATTATATCCACAATTTTCCTCGGTGCATCTTACAGTTGTTCTATTAGTAGCAATATAAGAATAGATTCTTTTTCCTACATAATAAATTCCCGGCAATTTTAATAATAAGGCAATCGGATATAGATAAAAAATGCGCTTCATTACTTGTATGTAAGTATCTATACCAGAATATACCCTACCATTTACATCCACGCTATAAATATTATCTAAGAGTAAACCTGTTTCTATATGATTTATATACTGATTCTCTTGAGAGTCAAATTGAACAGTTTTAAAACTAATTTTATTAAACCAATCTAAATGAGTAATAGTGATTTTAGTGCGAATACACAAAGGGCATTCTGCATCATAATAAAATGATAGTGTTGAGTAATCTTTTCTAGCACTGAATAATCTTTTCCACCAAGAAACTGGTACTAACAGTAAATAAACAGCAATTACAGTTAATGCAAACCAAGGTATTGGAAATAAAATTAAAATCCCCAGATGAAATCCAACTCCAATGAAAAATGCAATGACACGCCATTTCTTTCTAAAAAAGATAAATAAAAATATTGCTTCAAAAAGCAAAGTAACGTATCCTAAGAATATCATTAAATATTTACAATTTAATAAAAATGATAAATTAGTATGAACCATCATTGGCATTGAAGCTGGTAGCCACATTCCTAAACCATTAATCCATACATGGGAACATATTTTAAGAAAAAATGAATCAAAATAAACTAGTCCAATTGCAAGAAATACAGGAAGGAAATAATAAATTTGACTAACAGTTTTAGGCGGATTATATTGAAATGTCGTATTAGAATATTTTAATTTTAAAAATAATCTATCAAGAGAAAAACACTGACTTACAGGGATAAAAATCATCAAAAAATTAATTGCCATATATTGGTAAAAAACATGATATTCGTAAGATTGTATACTACCAATGAGTATCAATCCCATCAAATAATTTATAACAGCAAAAAACCTTGTAAAAGCACCGAACAGAATAAATATTACAGCAATAAGCCATATAGAAATTGGAATTGCAAAATTTATCTCAGCAGGTTCTAAAAAAGGAATTTTATCAAAAATTAATGATCTGAAATACATCATTTGACTAATTTCTGCCAGTAATATTAGACAGTATGTGATTCTGAAAATTGCCAGACCAGTTCCGTCAATCTTCTTAATAAAAGCATTTTTAAGATATTTTTTCATTAATGTTTTTTTTCAGTAATTAATCTTAATTCTACTGTTTAGATATTGTCCTTTTTATATTTCTAGAGCTACAAAGATGCTAACAGCCTTTTTATTGCTAAAAAAATTAAAATAAAAAAAACTCCAAAAAAACCACCTATTACAATCCCTTTTAATTTTCCGAATCTTTCTTTTTGTAAGGGTAAAATAGGTCTATCTATTATTTGAATTAAAGGTGTTTCCTTTCTTAATGTAACCTTTGCTAATTCGCTTTGTTTAACAAGTTCTGTCAAAATTGCTGTGTTTGCCTGAACATCTACCTGTCTTTTCGCCGAAGGTGTACGACGTACGTTAAGTGCCGGATTTAAATTAAAAGTATTATCATTGGCTACAGCTACTCCTGTAATAGCACCATTTAACTCACTTCTGATTGAATCCGTTTGTCTTTGTAAAATTTCCATATTCGCACGAGCATTTTTACTTTTCGTATTTATATAAAAATCAGATACCCTTTTTGCTAGTGCTTCCGTAAAATATTTAGCAAATAATTCGTCATTAGAAGACATCTCAATGGTAATAATTGGTATTTTTTTATCTTTTTGCTCCACCTTTAATGAATTATCAGACAAATTTCGGTATATAACACCTAAAATGCTGTCATGATCACGAGTAAATTTTTCTCGATCACTATTCGGTAAAAACTGTATTGAAGACAGCGTAGATTTCTTTTTCCAATCATCCCGCCACCCACAATTTTGAATATACATTTCTGCCAAAGAAACATTCTTACGAGTCGATACTGGAATAGATGTTAATAATGTCTGCTCAACCATAGAACGGGATTTAAATAATTCTGTCAGATTAGATCCCGAAAAAACACTTCCTCCACCGCCACTTATATCTAATCCAAGTGAGCTAACCAAACCTAATGCTGCACCAAAACCTCCTCCAGAAGATTTATCTTCTACAGCAAATGATAGGGTAGCTGTATAAATAGGCTTTTTAATAAGAGAATATGTAATTCCAAAAATAGCGCCAATAAATCCTGCTAAAAATATTACTTTCCATTTTGACAATAAAAAAACATACCAGTCCTTTACCTTCTCTATTAGTTCTTTTAACGAAACTTCCTGGTTTTCAATAGGCTTAGTATTCATATTATTTAAAAGCAGTTACTATTAATAATGCCAAACTTGTTATAACACTTCCTATGCTTACCCATTCCCCTGTACTCATTTTCTTAGTTTCAGGTTTTTCCGGAACAACAATTTGTGAGTCAGGTTCAACTGTTGGATATGATCTAAAAAACAAAAAAGATTTAGTTACATCAGCTTTACCATTAGGATATATGATATACGCTTTTCTTTTCCAACCTTTATTATTAACTCCTCCTACTGCATTTATATAATACTTAAATCCTTTTCCGCTTCTATATGGAATTTCAGATGTCAATAATACATTTCCTGTAACCTTTACTCCCTCATTATAAACAGCAACTTCAATTTCATCACCTGGAAATAAAGTAACGTTAGAATAATGATTTTTATTTTTTTCTATTTTTTCCCAGTTAATAGGTATAGTAGAAAACTTTATATCAGCCAATTTTTCTTTTAAAGAGTCATTTTTAGAAAGATTTAAATCAATACTTTCTAATTTATCAATTTCTTCTTGTTTGATAGGTCTTTTTATTTTCATCCCCTCAATATTAGAAATAGAAGTTAATCCTCCAGCTCTCATCACTATATCATATACTTTTTCCTTCTTGTTAGCCAATACATATTTCCCGGGATAAGCTACTGCACCAGAAATAGTAATCATTTGTGGCTTTTCATAAACAGCAATTCTTCTAATATTTATAACATCAAATGGTTTTAAAAGAAAGTTTTTTATTTGCTCATTATTATCTGCAGTAATTTCAAGTTGAACTAATTCTATGCGTTTTGGATCTGAATCATTAATTACATCTGACTTTACCATTCTTGCAATTTCAACTCTTTTAGATGCAGAGCCCGTTAAGCCACCTACCTGTACAATCAAATCATTTAAGGTTAGATTCTCAAAGTAAGTATATACCCCAGGTTTTTTTACCTCTCCATCAATAGTAACTTTATATTCTTCTCTGAAATCCAAAATTGAATAGACCGTTAGAATATCTTCCCTCTTTAACTCAATGTCTGCATTTGTATCACCAGATAAAGCAGCACTCAAATCAACATTTACAATTTCTGTTGTTAAATCCGATTTTAGTCTTATGATTCGAGCTCTTTTACTATAGGCATCTTCTTTAAGTCCTTCAGCTCTTGTTACAAGATCCGACACCCTCATGCCTTCATTAAAAGAATAATAATCCGGTCTAAAAACTGCACCTTCAATTTTAATTCGATTTTCGAAACGATTTAAAATTTTTGTCACTCTAAAGACATCTCCTGATTGTGGAACATAAGTTGAAAAATCACTTTCATTTATATCATGAACTTTAAATTCTTTTCCTGTTTTTTGAGTAACATTTACTGAAGCAGTATATGCAAATTCATTAAATCCCGAAGCGAAATTTAATAAGTCCGAAAAAGTTTCTCCGTTTTTCATTTCAAAAATCCCTGCTCGTTTTACTTCTCCCTCCACAGTTACTCTGTGACTGTATGCAGGAATTCTAATAACATCATTATCTTTTAAGCTAACATTATCTGATTGATCTCCTTTTACCAAAAATCTATAAATATCAATATTTTTAAAAACTTTATTGTTTCTGATTAATTCAATATTTCGGTAACTTCCGTTTTTTCCAGGACCACCTGCCAAATGCAAAGCATTATAAACAGTAGCCAAAGATGAAATTGAATAATTACCGGGTTGCTTTCCTCCAACTACAGTTATCTTTATAGTACGTATCTGGCTTAAACTTACACTGACTTGAGATTGTCCAGACCGAACAGTACTGTAAACTTTTGCAATTGCAGCTTTAATTTTTTGTGTTGCAGCTTCAACAGACATTCCCGAAACAGAAATTTGTCCTACATATTGAATTGTTATTTTTCCTTCAACACTTACAGGTATGCTTGCGTTATATTCCTGAATCCCATAAACACTAACCTGCAATTCATCTCCAGGTCCTAAAATATAATTCATAGGAGTTGCTAATTTTAAATCAGGTTCAAAATTTAGAGTTGGATTATCAAAGAGTTCAGAACCGAAAATTAATGCATTAGCAGAATCCTTAACTTTTTCGTTTATAATTTTAACTTGTTTTCTTTGAGATTCGGTTGATTTTTCTTGAATGTTAGGTTTATTATTAGACTTACTGGAATATTCATTCAATCTGGCCTTTAATTTATCATATTCTCCCTGACTCATCCCTTTGGATAGTGCCATTGGTTCAACTTGCTCAATAGTAGTATTATTATTTTTTAATTGTGCACTAATTTTCGCTAAATCATCATCTGTCAAGTAGTCAACATTTATAGTACTTAAATCTTTAGATTTAAGTATATCCTGAGCTTGAACATGTAAAGAGGTTAATAAAAGAATAAGCAGAGTAAGAACGTATGTTATTTTTTTCATATTAATATGTTTGATAAAAATAAATCTATGAGTATTGTTTTTTATAGTAATCTTTGTATGAACCAGAAGTTACATTTTGAAGCCATTCTCCATTCTCCAGGTACCAATTAATTGTTTTTTCTAAACCTTCTTCAAAAGTTACTGAAGGTTTCCAGCCAAGTTCTTTATTGATTTTTGATGCATCAATTGCATAACGCAAATCGTGCCCTGGTCTGTCTTTTACATAAGTAATTAGTTCTTTAGATGTACCTTCACTTCTGCCTAATTTTTTATCCATAATCTGGCATAATATTTTTACCAAATCAATATTTTTCCATTCATTAAATCCACCAATATTATATGTTTCATGATTTTTTCCTTCATGAAAAACTAAATCTATAGCAGCTGCATGATCTTCTACAAATAACCAATCTCGTGTGTAATTGCCGTCACCATAAACAGGCAAAGGCTTATTATTTATAATATTATTTATAAAAAGAGGGATCAGTTTTTCAGGAAAATGATAGGACCCATAATTATTTGAACAGTTTGTTAAAACATAAGGTAATCCGTAAGTTTCTCCATAGGCCCTTACAAAATGATCAGAACTAGCTTTTGAAGCCGAATATGGAGAATTAGGGTCATAAGGAGTAGTTTCAGTAAATAATCCCTCTGCTCCTAAAGATCCATAAACTTCATCTGTACTTATATGATAAAATCGTTTATTTTCAAAGTTATCTTTCCATTGATTTTTTGCAGCATTCAACAGGTTCATTGTTCCAATTACATTTGTTTTTACAAATGCTAAAGGATCTTCAATTGAACGGTCTACATGAGATTCTGCAGCCAAATGCAAAACTCCATCAAACTTATGAAGGGAAAAAAGTTCATTTATAAAGGTTTCATCTACAATATTTCCTTTTATAAAAGTATAGTTAGGCTGATTTTCAATATCCTTAATATTTTCTAAATTTCCGGCATATGTCAAAGCATCCAAATTATAAATTTGATATTCTGGGTATTTATTCACAAAACGTCTAACTACATGTGATCCGATAAAGCCCGCGCCACCAGTTATAAGAATTTTTTTCATTTTATTTAATTTAACAATTCTGAATTTTGTTTTTCAAGTTCATTATATACATCTTTTACGTCTTGAGAACTTTCTTTATGTAAGATCAAATTAGCAGTACTAGTATGAACAAATATGGTATTTGTTAATCCTAAAAAAGTGGTATGATACTCACATCCTATCACCATATTTCCATTTTTATCAATAGGGTGACCTTTTGAAACTAAATATTCATAAACAGACTCAAAAGATCCTAGATCTGACCAGGTAAATGATGCCGGAACAACTTTTATTTTTTTACTTCGCTCCATTACAGCATAATCAATACTAATTGATGGAATTTCTAAAGATAAATTTAAATCAAGAAAACCTTCATTACTTGATTCCCAAACTAATTTGGATTTTTCATAAACATCTGGCTGAAATTGTTTCAATTCATCAAGTAAAACTCCGGCCTTGAAGCAAAACATACCACTGTTCCATAAAAAATTTCCTCTTGCAATAAACTCCTTTGCGGTAGTTTCGTTTGGCTTTTCACGGAATGAAATCACTTTATCCCCTTTTGATTCTATATAGCCATAACCTGTTTCTGGTTTGGTTGGGATAATTCCAAATGTTACAATATAACCATCCTGAGCTTTTACTATAGCTTCGTTTATCGCTTCATTGTAATTATCCATTTTATCAATAATATGATCAGATGGCGTAACAATTAATATATCTTCAGTATCAGAAGCAAACGCTGCAAAAGCAATAGCAGCAGCAGTATTTCTTGGGGTGGCTTCAACTATATTAATATATGAAGTTTGCGTTTTATCCATTACTTTACCACTCAAATGATAGTTATCAACATTTCCTACCACCATAACTTTATTTGCTAAATGACTGTTTCTATCTACAGTCATTTCGAATAAAGATTTTCCTTCAAATATCTCAAGATATTGTTTTGGCTGGCTCTTGCGAGACAATGGCCAAAGTCTGCTTCCAACTCCGCCGGTTAAAATTACATGTATAATTGAATTATTTACTTCCATATTTTTTAAAAATTAAAAAAAGAGTTTTTTTAGTAACTATAATCTATTATCTGCTATTGTTCCTAAAACTCCTTTTACATCATATATTAAACTATTTGATTCTTGTAATTCTGAAAAATTAAGCTTTAAAAATTCTTTATGCGCAACACCTAAAACAATGGCATCAAATTTTTCTTTCGGAATAGAATTTGTTGTTTTTAATTTATATTCCTTTTTAACTTCTTCAATATTAGCTAAAGGATCATATATTGTGACAGTTATTCCGTATTCTTTCAATGCTCTCACAACATCTACAATTTTTGTATTTCGAACATCAGGGCAATTTTCCTTAAAGGTAATACCTAACATTAAAAGATTTGCACCATTTACAGAAATTCCTTTTTTGATCATTAACTTTACTACTTGAGAAGCAACGTATTCTCCCATGCTGTCATTTAAACGTCGCCCTGCTAATATTATTTCGGGATGGTATCCAAATTCCTGTGCTCTTTGTGCTAAATAATAAGGATCGACGCCAATGCAATGACCTCCAACTAGTCCAGGTTTAAAAGGCAAAAAATTCCATTTTGTAGCTGCTGCTGCTAATACTTCCTGTGTATCAATATTCATCAGGTTAAATATTTTCGCTAATTCATTAACAAAAGCAATATTAATATCACGCTGAGAGTTTTCTATAACCTTGGCTGCTTCAGCAACTTTTATTGATGGTGCTAAATGGGTTCCTGCAGTAATTACAGATTTATATAAAGCATCAACTTTTAAACCAATTTCAAGAGTAGATCCTGAAGTTACTTTTAAAATTTTCTCTACAGTATGCTCTTTATCTCCCGGATTAATTCTTTCTGGTGAATATCCTGCAAAAAAATCTTCATTAAATATCAATCCTGAAACTCTTTCTAAAACCGGAATGCATTGTTCTTCAGTCACCCCTGGATATACTGTAGATTCGTAAATTACAATATCCCCTTTTTTCAAAATCTTGCCTATTGATTCGCTTGATTTATATAATGGAGTTAGATCAGGACGATTATTTTTATCAACGGGGGTAGGAACCGTTACTATAAAGTAATTGCAATTCACAATATCGTCTAAAGATGTCGTGCAGTATAAACCAACTTTCCCTTCATTATTATCAACCAATACATTTTGCAAAGTAGCGTCATCGATTTCTAAAGTTGTGTCTGTTCCGGATTTTAAGGAACTTACTCTTGATTGGTTAATATCAAAACCTACAACAGGATATTTTGTAGCAAATAACCTCGCCAAAGGCAGTCCTACGTATCCTAAGCCAATAACTGCTATTTTTATATCTTTATTCAATTTATGCTCTTTTTTAAATTCAGTCATTAAAACTCACGGCTTCGCCACTCTCTGTCACATGGCATGACACAGATAGCTGTAGATTCATTTTTGGCAAATATAACACATTAAGTCAATAAATTCAATACAGTTTCCTACAGAACTTAAAAAGAAAATTCTTAAAAGTTACAAATCATTTACAAATCTTTATAAATCAACAACATAAGTAATTACCTACAAAAAAAATAAAGAATAAAAAAACACAAAACACGTGATTTTTATTCTTTATTAAATTAAAACACAAAAAATATTATTTGTATTTAATTTTTAAAACACACCCAAGAGATTCTAAAACTAAAATATAGTGTGTATTTGAGACTTCCTGAACAATTGCCTCCTGATTGCTAAAAGCTCCTGAATCTAATTTTATTCTATCTCCAACCTGCATTGGTGTTACTGAAATCTCACTGACATTTGAAGCCATGAGATTTTTTTTTATAATATCAATTTCTTCATTTCTAACAATGGCAGGTTTACCTAGCCAAAACAAATAGCGAACAATACCGACTATCTGAAAAACCGAATTTCTGTCGTTTTCTGATAACTGAACAAAAACATATGAATTAAAAAGCGGTACTTCAACTTTTTTCTTTCTGTCTGACCATTGCTTTACCTGAGTTATTAATGGACAATAGCATTCTATTCCTATTTGTTTTAGCTTTTCTGCAACTTTTTTTTCCCATTTGGGCTTAGTATAAACAACATACCAATTCATATCATTTTTATTGAAAATAAAATCTTTACTTCTCCATTCATTTTATTGCTCATTAAATTTTAAAATCAATATTAATATCAATTAGGAACCAATTCCTTTATAAATAAAACCGATGGCTTGTAATTCTTGAGCGTTTAATATATTTCTTCCATCAAATATAAATGCAGGTTTATGCATTGAATCATAGATTTTTTTCCAGTCATAGGTTGTAAATTCATCCCATTCAGTAAGAATCGCAACCGCATGGGCTCCTTTGCAGGCATCATACGAATTATCAAACGTTAAAATTGCATCTTTATTTTCCAGATCGGATCTTGTTTCTAAATAATTTAAATCATTCAATATTTTATTCCTTGAAACTTTAGGATCATAAACCGAAATTTTAGCCTGTTCATTAATTAAATCATCAGCCACATATATAGCTGCAGACTCACGAGTATCGTTTGTGTCTTTTTTAAATGCCCAGCCTAAAAAAGTAATTTTCTTATCGGCTACAGTATTGTATAATGTTTGAACAATTTTATTTGAAAATCTTCTCTTCTGGTGATCGTTCATGATAATAACCTGTTCCCAATAATCTGCAACCTCATTTAATCCGTATGTTTTTGCTATATAAACTAAGTTCAAAATATCTTTTTGAAAACAAGAACCTCCAAAGCCTACTGATGCTTTTAAAAATTTAGGACCAATTCGGCTGTCCATACCAATCGCTCTTGCTACTTCACTAACATCTGCACCTGTTTTCTCACATAACTCTGACATTGCATTTATTGATGAAATTCGTTGTGCCAAAAATGCATTTGCTGTTAGCTTAGATAATTCTGACGACCAAACATTCGTAGTTAAAATTTTATTTTTATCTACCCAATTCGCATATACATCAACTAAAGCATTAATTGCAATTTCTCCTTCCGGAGTGGTATCTCCACCAATTAAAATTCTGTCCGGATTTAATAAATCTGTAACGGCAGTACCTTCTGCTAAAAATTCCGGGTTTGATAAGATTTGGAATTGAACGCCATTTCCAGTGTTATCCAAAATACTTTTTATTGCTTCGGCTGTACGAACCGGCAATGTTGATTTTTCTACTACAATTTTATTTTGTTTGGCCACTTTGGCAATTTGTCTTGCACATAGTTCAATATATTTTAAATCCGCAGCCATACCCTTACCTTTTCCGTAAGTTTTGGTTGGTGTGTTTACAGATATAAAAATCACCTGAGCTTCATCAATTGCTTTTTCAACTTCTGTAGAAAAGAAAAGATTTCTTCCTCTTGCTTCAGCTACAATTTCTGAAAGTCCCGGTTCATAAATCGGAATATTGTCAGTATTAGGGTCATTCCAATCTTTAATTCTTTGTTCGTTCAAATCGACAACAGTCACTTGAATATCTGGACATTTTTGAGCTATTACTGCCATAGTTGGCCCCCCAACATAACCTGCACCAATACAACAAATATTTGTTATTTTCATTTAATTATTTTTATCTTAATCTTTGGTTTTATTTCAAATTATCCCAATACCATTTTACAGCTTCTTTTAATCCTTCCTGTAAAGAGTATTTTGGATTATACCCTAACATTTTTTTTGCCTTATTAATACTTGCTAATGAATGAGGGATATCACCAGCACGACTGGCACCATATATGACTTCAACATCAGCAATTTTTGGGTCATATTCGGTTAAATACTTTTTCAAATATCCAACTAAATCATTTAATGTGTTTCTGTCTCCAAACGCTGTATTATAAACTGTATTTATAGAATCAGGGTTTTGGTTTGTTATAGCAAGTTTATTCATCTGAATTACATTATCGATATATGTAAAATCACGAGAATAATTTCCATCACCATTTATAACAGGACTTTCATAATTCATAAACTGCATAACAAACTTAGGAATGACTGCTGCATAAGCTCCATTTGGATCTTGTTTTCTTCCGAAAACATTAAAATAACGGAGTCCAATTGTTTCTAATCCGTAAGTTCTGCTGAAAATCTCCGCATACAGTTCGTTAACATATTTTGTAATAGCATAGGGAGATAAAGGCTTTCCTATAACTTCTTCAACTTTTGGCAATCCTTCAGAATCTCCGTAAGTAGAAGAACTTGCGGCGTAGACAAACCGCTTTATTTTAGCATCACGCGAAGCAACCAACATATTTAAAAAACCGGAAACATTGACCTCGTTTGATGTTATTGGATCATTTATAGATCTCGGAACTGAGCCTAAAGCGGCCTGATGCAAAACGTAATCAACACCTTCAACTGCCAACGCACAATCAGCTATATTTCGGATATCTCCTTCTATCAATTTGAAATTTGGATTTTCAATAAAATTTTTTAGGTTATGACGATGTCCAGTTGAAAAATTATCTAAACAAATTACCTTATGATCTAATCCTAGAAAATACTCACATAAATTTGAACCAATAAAACCGGCCCCACCTGTAACTAGAATTTTATATTGATCTGAATTCTCCATCGTCCAAATTATTTTTTATTGAATTTATTGAAAACAGATTTCATTAAGTTCACTTTTTGTTCTTCTTCATGATATCCGTTAGAATATGCTCCGTATCCATAGCCGTACCCATATCCAGAACCATATTTTGCTTTATTTTCATATCCGTTCAAAACAATACTTGCATTGCTTAGCTCACCTCTTTTTATTCTGTTATTTAACAGAGTAATCATGTCTTTCTTAGTGTAATTCTGTCTCACTATGTACAATGTTACATCAGCATACTGAGCTAACTCTAAAGAATCTGAAACAAGACCTACCGGAGGTGTATCTAAAATGATATAATCATATTTCTGCTTCAATTCGTCTATTAATTCCTTCATTACTTCACTTAAAATAAGTTCAGAAGGGTTTGGAGGAATTGGACCTGATAGTATAACGTCAAGATTAGGGATTTGAGTTGAATGAGTTATTTCATCAAGACTTTTTTGTTTAATCAAATAATTTACCACGCCAATATTGCTTGTCAGATTAAATTCATCTGCCAATCTTGGCTTTCTTAGATCTAAACCAATTATTACAGTTTTTTTCTCGCTCAAAGCAAAAACGGTTGCAATATTTATTGAACAAAATGTTTTTCCCTCACCACTTACTGAAGAAGTTATCATAAGTGTTTTTGCTCCGCTTACACGTTGCTTCTTGTAAAGAAATTGCAGTGATGAACGAATTGTTCTAAACGACTCTGAAAGAGCTGATTTCGGTTTTTCAAAAACTGCTAAATTGACATTATCTTTATTAAACCCAACAACACCTATAAGAGGAATCTGTGTCAATTTACTGATATCATCAGGATTTTGAATAGAATTGTTGATGAAGAAAATTATAAAAACAAATATAAGTGGAATAAGTATTCCTAAAAACAATGCTAAAACATAGTTTACAGATGTTTTTGGTCCTATTAAATTTCCTCCAATGTCTTTTGCAGGATCAATAAAATGAATATCAGATAAATTAGATGCTTTTACAATTTCTGCTTCATTCCTTTTTTGAAGAAATTCAGTATAAATATTATCATTTAAATCATATTTCCTTTTAATTTTCAATAACTCTTGCTGTTCCTCCGGAAGTCTTTTAACTGTGCTTTCAGCTTGTCCAATTTTGGCATTTATCATCGATAAATCATACAACAAAGATGACTTTGCGCTTGCAATATTTTCTAGCAAAACATCTTTTACTGCACGCATCTGATTATCAAAATCTTTAAATATTTTATCACTTTTTACAGCATATGCCATTTCTGACCGTTGTGTAGAAAGTCCTATAAGCTTAGAAACATTTACAGCAATATTCGGATCCTCAATTCCTGCTACAGAGGGAGCCGGTAAACGTGAATAATCTACACTATTATTTAAGTAGGTTTTTAACGAATTATAGTAAGCAATTTTTCTTGAAATTTGATCTTTCTCAACATCAAAATTCATTATCTTATCTGAAACCTTTTGGCCTCCGTCTTCAATTTCATAGATATTTTTATCTTTTCTGAAAGTCTTAAGCTCATTACCCGTCTCTTTCAATTGAGACTCCATAGCAACAAGCGTACTATCAATAAATTTTATAGTATTGTTTGCAAATTGATTTTTTCCGTCAAGCTGAATTTTAATCAACATTCTTACAGTTGAGTTTAAATATTCAACCATCCTCGCCTTGTTAGTACCTTGTAATGACAACGTTAACAATGAACCTCCTTTATCGTCAGACGTCACATCTAAGCTTCTATACCTGGAAACTGTTCCATCAAAATCATTAAAACGAACAAAATATTCATTTCCCTTATAAAAACCGGGGTTGTCATTTATTTGCAATTTCCAATTTAAAAAAGGCAATGAAACCTGCTCTCCTACTTTATACTTTTTTACAAACTCAGCAGGCTGAACAGCTGTAGTAGTATATTTATTTTCTGAATATGTTATCAATGAAACCGAATTATTTTCGAACGGAATTCTGATTTCATATTCATTTTCACTTAAAAATTTGATACTTATAAGAGTATTCGCGATCTGTCCTTTTGTTTTATCAATCCCTAAATAAAAAGGTATAGCTCCGTAAGAATCAACTAAGTTGTATTTTCCCTGTACCAGATAATCAATATAAAACTGAAGTTTATCGACTACTAGTTCGTTATGTGACCTTGATTTAAGAATAGTTGAAATTCCGTTGACCTGATCAGAAATTCCTCCCCAGTTAAAAACTAAACTGGTATTAGAAGTAAAAAAGGGATTACTTTCTTCTTTAATAGAAATCATTGTTTGCATGGAGTAAATTTTCTCTTTCCGAATATTTACCTGGTATGCAATCGTAAAGGCAATTATCAAGCTTATTAGAAACCATTTCCAATAACTGACAATTTTCAACAAAAGTCCTTTAAAATCAAAATTCGAATGATTTTCAAAAATCGAAAAATCTTTTATATCTAACATCTTTGAATCCGGTTTTAATTTTTAAGAATTAAATAAACTGTTGTAGCCAATGACAGTAAAGTAATAATAGTTCCTACAGACTGGATACCCGTCTGACCTGTTCCCCATGTTTTTTGTTTTAATGGCTTTACATAAATGTAATCGTTTGGCTGGAGATAATAATATGGTGATTTCATTACATTTACATCTGTAAGATCTATATTATTCATTAATACTCCTGTTGGAGTTTGGCGGATAACAGTCACTTCCTTTCTATTTCCAACTGTCGTAATATCACCTGCATTTGCGATAGCCTCCATAATATTGACATGTGTCTGAAATAATGTTTTGGTTCCCGTACTCCCGACCTCGCCATTAATAGTATATCTAAATCCGGCTAATTTTACTGTTACAAAAATATTAGCTTCACTTTTAAAATATTCTTCAAGTAATTTTTTTTCAATTATAACCCTTACTTCTTCAAGTGTATATCCTATAACATTTATTTCTCCTAAAATTGGCATTCTAATATTTCCATGATCATCAATTGTAAAACCATCAAAATACAAAGCTGACTCTGATTTTCCTGCTGTACTTGAAACAGATTCTGCTTTATTAAAAATGGACACCAGCTTAGGATCAATCGCTTTGATATCTATACTTATTACATCATTTGCCTGTAATCTGTAAGGTTTAGATTCTACTGCTGCAACTGTACTTTGTTCTCCTGAAGAATTTTTATCTTGTAAATACACTAAATCTTTTACGGGGATACAAGAAGTAAACAACATACTAATTAATAGTACTATATAAAAGCTGTTCTTTGTCATTATTAATATTTTATGGGCAAATATAGGTTTTCCTTTAATCTTCAGGAAATCTAATGTTTATTTGATCTTATTTAGTTGTTTTTGAAAGTTTTTTCGAACGGAACACGTTGCAAAATACTTCTGCCCAGTGTTACTTCATCTGCATATTCTAATTCATCTCCAACAGAAATGCCTCTTGCAATTGTTGAAAGTATGGTATCAGATTCGGCGATTTGTTTGTAGATATAGAAATTTGTTGTGTCACCTTCCATTGTTGAGCTTAGTGCAAAAATAACTTCTGCCACTTTCCCTGCTTTTACTTTTTTGACAAGGCTTGCAATATTCAATTGACTGGGGCCAACACCCTCAATCGGAGAAATTTTACCACCTAAAACATGGTATATCCCTTTATATTGACCTGTATTTTCGATAGCCATAACATCACGAATATCCTCAACCACACAGATCAACTGATGGTTTCTTGAAGAATTAGCACAAATTTCACAAATTTTTGTATCAGAAATATTATGGCAATTTTCACAAAACTTAATATCTTCACGCATGTTTAACAATGCCTGAGATAAAAAACCTGTCTGTTCTTTAGGTTGCTTTAATAAATGCAAAACCAATCTCAATGCCGTACGTTTACCAATTCCTGGCAATTGAGACATTTCGTTTACTGCTTTTTCAATTAATTTTGATGAAAATTCCATAATGACAAAAATAGCATTTTCATTGTACTTTAGCCCAATTCTGCTTATAGTAAAAAATTTACGTTCAATACAAAAAAGGCGATGACTCAGAAATTTTCTAAAAATTAATACTGATTGGTAGCTAATAATACCAATGTACAAGCAACTTCTGCTTTAATATTATTTAACTCAAGTAATTGATATAATTCCGGATTTTCAGTTCCCGGATTAAAAATTACTCTTTTTGGCTGTGCTTCTACTATATAATTATAATAATCTCTTTGACGGGTTGGGTTCAAATAAAGAGTAACAGTATCAATATTTGTAACAGGTATAGCTTTAGTATGAATTTTTACACCTGCAACTTCTCCTGTATTTTGACCGATAGCCAAAACAGTATGTCCCTTTTGAACTAAAGAATTTATTGCTCTAAAAGCGTAGCGGTCTGGTTTTGTGGTAGCACCCAGAACTAAGGTTTTCTTGTTTTTCATCATTTTAAAATATGATACAAAAGTAATCAAAAAGAATGAGCTTACTTTATGTTATTTATAGAGAATTAGTGTAATAAAAAACAATAACATAAAATAAATTTATGATCTAGCATTAAAAAATGACTATTTTTACTTCACTAACTCAAACAATATGGATTTATTCATTTATTTATTTGCTGCTCTTTTTTCTGTATTGAATCCAATTGGAACAGTTCCTATTTTTGTAGGATTAACACAAGATGATTCTAAAAAAGAACGTTCCAGAATTTCAATATGGACTGCAGTAAACGTTTTTATCATTTTAATTGTTTCGTATTTTATCGGTCAGTATGTGCTGACTTTTTTTGGAATTAGCATTGATGCGCTTCGCATTGCAGGAGGAATTGTAATTGTCAATTCAGGTTTTTCCTTACTCTCTGGAAAATTCAATAAAAAGAGGGGTATTAATAAAAAAATTGAAAATGAAGTTCAGCAACGAAATGACATTGCCTTAACTCCCTTAGCAATTCCGATGCTGGCCGGCCCTGGTTCAATTTCATTGTTAATTGCATTCTATCAGGAACATCATCAGATGGAGGAAATTATATTTTCATGTTTAGCCATTTTAGCGATTGCAGTTGCCATTTTTCTTATTTTAAAAAGCGCACATTACCTGGCAAGAATATTAGGGGCTTCCGGAATTGTTGCTATTTCCAGAATCGTTGGTTTTATAGTTATTTCTATCGGAATTCAATATATAGTAAGTTCAATTATCAATATCATCAAAGGTAATTTGATGTAATATTTTCAAAATTAAACACTAAAAAAAGGGATAAAACTTAAAAGCTTTATCCCTTTTCTTATTAGTTCCTTTTTATTTAACTTCTTGGTAAAAATACTTCAGCCATCATGCATCTTGCACTTCCTCCGCCACAAGCTTCTATAGTATCCAAACTTGAACTTAAGATTTCAGCATGACTTTCTAATTGAGTAATTTGCTTTGGAGTTAAACTTTGATGTGCCGACGCACTCATTACGATATATTTTTTATCATTTGCTCCTCGTACTTCTAACATATTCCCTGCAAAATTATTGACCTGAGCTTCGGTAATCAAAATAATTTCTTTATTGTCGCCTTTAAGATTATCCAAAACCATTTTTCTTTCTTTCTTATCGTCTATACAATCTGCACAAATAACAGCAAAAGTTTCTCCAAGACACATCATTACATTGGTATGATAAATTAATTTACGCTCACCATCAACTGTCTGAAAGGCCTCAAAAATTACCGGGGCATAATCAAAATCTTCACAAAATTCAATAAACAATTCCTCATCTGCGCGAGGAGACAAAGCACAATAAGCTTTTCCATTTGCACGGTCTAAAAGCAAACTTCCAGTACCCTCAAGAAAAATACCATCTTCTTCGGCAGAAGTATAATCCATTATATTGGCAATTTCAAACCCTTTTTCTTCAAGTGTATCCAAAATATCTTCACGGCGTTCTTGACGACGGTTTTCTGCAAACATTGGATATAAGGCTACATCACCATTTTCATGAAAAGAAACCCAATTGTTTGGAAAAATACTATCTGGTGTATCTGTTTCTAAGGTGTCTTCAATAACGGTTACATCTACACCAACTGCTCTCAATTTTTCAACAAAAGCATCAAATTCTTGTTGCGCTTTTGCATTTACTGTACTAGGCAAAAGTCCGTCTAATACTTTTTGATAATAATTATTTACCGCTGTTTGCTCATTCATTCTAAAAGCAACCGGGCGAATCATTACAATTGCATTTGTTGTTTGTCTCATTTTCTTTATATTTTTTGTTTCATGTTCAAAGTTCAAGTTTGTAATCAACGTGAAACTTAAATATGAAGCTTGGAATTTTATTTAATCTCTAATTAATGGTAAAGTTGAACATCTCAACAACCCTTCTTGTTTAGCTATTTCAGCATACGGAATTTCTTCAACTATAAAACCGTTTGCCCGCAGCCAATTATTTAATCTCGTAAAGTTTTTTTCAGAAACCACAATATTTTCATCAATTGAAAATACATTAGAAAACATATTATACATTTCATTTCTTTCAATGTGAAATAAATTTTCCTTTCCAAAAAGATTTACCAAATACAAATAATCAGCTTCCTCACGAAAACCCCTTTTATAAATGATTCCCTTATTTTTTCCAACTGGCTGAAAACAACAATCAAGATGCAGTGCGTTATCTCTTGCCTCTAATTTTGACTTAACTAAGTCAAATTCTTTTACTATTTTATTTGGAAATAATTCTTTGATATAATTCACTCCATGCATATTTGTTCTTGCTGTAATGTAATCTTTGTAATCACTACCTTTATAAGTACCAATAAAGATATGGTCATTCCACAACATTACATCACCTCCCTCAATATGAACTTCTTCCGGAGGCCGAACAACTTTTTGAGGATCTATTTGATCAATTATGTATTGAATAGCATCTAATTCTCTTTCTCTATCAGGTAAAATATTAGATTTTATAAAAGTATTATCGATAACAAAACCAATATCTCTAGCGAAGATCTGATTGTAATTTTCAATCATTGCCGGGCGATAAACAGTTACATCGTATTTCTGAAAGACGGCATTAAAAGCATCCATTTCAGCAACCATATCTTTCTCTACAGGATAAGTACCTGCTTTAATATGTTCCAATGATTTAGGATCATAAGCCTCTTCAATTGAAGGAGTTGGCCCATTATGAACAGCAGAACCCAAAACTACTGCACGTAATCTTGACGTTTCGTTCTTTACATTTAATTGCAACATAACTATATTATATTTTGGGCAAAGATAAAAAAAGCTTCACAGTTAAGTGAAGCTTTAGTTTTTTTTATTTGTTTGACTTAAAGTCTCTCAAAGGATGTCCAGTATAAATCTGTCTAGGGCGTCCGATAGGTTCTTTATTCTCCCGCATTTCTTTCCATTGTGCAATCCATCCCGGTAATCTACCAATAGCAAACATTACTGTAAACATATCTGTTGGGATACCTAATGCTCTATAGATAATTCCAGAGTAAAAATCTACGTTTGGATATAAGTTTCTTGATTTAAAGTACTCATCTTCTAAAGCTGCTGCTTCTAATTTCTTAGCAATTTCTAAAATCGGATCATCAACACCTAAAGTTTCCAAAACTTCGTTAGCTGCTTTTTTGATGATTTTAGCTCTTGGATCAAAGTTTTTATAAACTCTATGCCCAAATCCCATCAAACGGAAAGGGTCATTTTTATCTTTTGCTTTTGCTAAAAATTTATCAGTATCTCCTCCATCTTTATTAATTTCTTCTAACATTTCAAGTACAGCCTGATTTGCACCTCCGTGAAGAGGCCCCCAAAGAGCTGAAACTCCGGCAGAAATAGAAGCAAATAACCCAGCATGAGACGAACCAACCATTCTTACTGTAGAAGTTGAACAGTTTTGCTCGTGATCAGCATGAAGAATGAACAATTTATCTAACGCATCAACAATAACAGGATTTGCAGAATATGGTCCTGTAGGCAATTTAAACATTAATTGCATGAAATTATCAACGTAACCTGTTGTGTTATCGTAATAATTCAATGGATAACCCATAGATTTTCTGTAAGTCCAGGTAGCAATTACAAGAAATTTACCCATCGTTTTACAAATGGCTTCATACATTTCTTTTTCATTGTCTACATTCACTGCTTTTGGATTAAATGCTGTTAATGCACTTGTCAAAGCAGATAAAACACCCATCGGGTGCGCTGTTTTTGGAAAACCATCAATGATATTTTTCATTTCTTCGTTTACCAAAGTATGTTTTTTTATACCATTTTCAAACTGTTCCAATTCTTGAGCAGTTGGTAATTCTCCAAAAATCAAAAGATAAGAAACTTCAAGAAAGCTAGCTTTTTCAGCTAAATCCTCAATTGCATACCCTCTGTAACGCAAAATTCCTAATTCTCCGTCTAAGAAAGTAATCTCACTTTTACAAGAACCAGAATTTTTATATCCGGGATCAATTGTGATAATACCTGTTAAATCACGTAATTTGTTAATATCGATAGCTGATTCATTTTCGCTTCCTGTGATTACCGGAAGTTCAATTTTTTTACCATCTACTTCTAATGTAGCTATTTTTGACATAATATATCGGAAATAAATCTTTAAAATAATAATTTATCAAATCTAAGGAATTTAAGACTAATTAAAAAAAGAATCCTGCTATGAATTTGTTAAAACTCCAAAAAAAACCATTCGCAAAAACGAATGGTTTTTTTTCAATATATAACTCTTACAATTATTTGATTTTGAAAGCATTCAAACCAGGAAAATAAGCATTACTTCCTAGCTCTTCTTCAATTCTTAACAATTGATTATATTTTGCCATACGATCTGAACGTGAAGCAGAACCTGTTTTAATCTGACCACAGTTTAAAGCTACAGCTAGATCTGCAATTGTATTATCTTCTGTTTCTCCGGAACGGTGAGACATTACAGAAGTATAACCAGCATTTTTAGCCATGTTTACTGCAGCAATAGTTTCTGTCAGAGTTCCGATTTGGTTTACTTTTACTAAAATTGAGTTTGCAATACCTTTTTGAATTCCTGTAGATAAACGCTCAACATTAGTTACAAATAAATCATCACCTACCAATTGAACTTTATGTCCAATTTTATCAGTTAGATATTTCCATCCGTCCCAATCATTCTCATACATACCATCTTCGATAGAAATAATTGGATATTTAGCAGCAAGTTCAGCTAAATAATCTGCTTGCTCCTCAGAAGTTCTGATTTTTCCAGTTTCACCTTCAAATTTAGTATAATCGTATTTACCATTTACATAAAATTCAGATGCCGCACAGTCAAGAGCAATCATAATTTCATCACCGAAAGAATAGCCCGCTTTTTCAACTGCTAATTTTATAGTATCAAGAGCATCTTCAGTTCCTCCAGCCAAATTTGGTGCAAAACCACCTTCGTCACCTACAGCAGTACTTAAACCTCTGTCATGCAAAACTTTTTTTAGGCTGTGAAAAATCTCAGTTCCCATTTGCATAGAATGTGTAAAAGAAGTTGCTTTTACAGGGAAAATCATAAATTCCTGAAATGCAATTGGTGCATCAGAGTGAGACCCTCCGTTGATGATGTTCATCATCGGTACTGGTAATGTGTTAGCAGAAACTCCACCTACATATCTGTATAACGGTAAACCTAGTTCATTTGCAGCAGCTTTTGCAGCAGCTAAAGAAACTCCTAAAATAGCATTAGCCCCTAATTTAGATTTGTTTGGAGTTCCATCTAAATCAATCATTAACTGATCAATAGTGTTTTGTTCAAATACAGAAGTACCAACTAATTCTTCAGCAATAACGGTATTTACATTATTCACTGCATTTAAAACTCCTTTACCTAAGTAGGCCTTACCTCCATCACGTAATTCAACAGCTTCGTGCTCTCCAGTTGAAGCTCCAGATGGTACAGCTGCTCTACCTAAAACTCCATTTTCTGTTACTACATCAACTTCAATAGTAGGATTCCCTCTGGAATCAAGAATTTGTCTTGCGTGAACTTTAATTATAATACTCATTATTTTTGTTTTTTATTAATAAACTATATTTTTTTTTCGAAATTATAAAATTATTTAATAGTAATTACTCATTATATCTATTAAACACCTTTATTTATTAACTATATCGTTTTAGCGATAGCTCCTTTTATGTTCTCAACAAACTGATCAAACAGATAAGAAGAATCATGTGGCCCAGGGCTGGCTTCAGGGTGATATTGTACTGAGAAACAATTCTTGTTTTTCATACGCATACCTGCCACAGTATCATCATTCAAATGTATATGTGTAAGCTCTAATTCAGGATGCCCATCAAGAGCTTCTCTTTTTACAGCAAATCCATGATTCTGAGAAGTGATTTCTCCTTTTCCTGTAAGAAGATTTTTTACAGGGTGATTTATTCCTCTGTGCCCGCCAAACATTTTATAGGTCTTAACACCATTTGCAAGCGCAATTACCTGATGTCCTAAACAAATCCCAAACAAAGGTTTATCATCAGCAATAATCTTTTTTGCTACTTCAATAGCACCATAAAGCGGGTCAGGATCTCCTGGACCATTTGACAAAAAATAACCATCAGGATTAAATGCGGTTAAATCTTCGTATGACGAATCATATGGAAAAACTTTAATATAGCAATCTCTTTTAGCAAGATTTCTTAGAATATTCTTTTTTATACCTAAGTCCAAAGCAGAGATTTTATACTTTGCATTTTCATCACCAACAAAATATGGCTCTTTAGTTGACACTTTAGAAGCTAATTCCAGTCCTTCCATGTTTGGAACATTAGCCAATTCTTTTTTCAAATCTTCAACAGAAGTTCCGTCTGTACAGATAACAGCATTCATAGCGCCATTATCACGAATATAACTTACAAGAGCTCGCGTATCAACATCAGAAATGCATATTAAGTTTTGTTTAGTAAAATAATCTTCTAAACTCCCCGAAGCACCTTCTCTTGAATAATTAAAACTAAAATTTTTACAAACTAAACCAGCAATTTTTACGCTTTCTGATTCAACTTCTAAATCATTAATACCATAATTACCAATATGTGGATTAGTGGTAACCATAATTTGTCCAAAATAAGAAGGATCTGTAAAAATCTCTTGATATCCAGTCATCCCAGTATTAAAACAAACTTCACCAAAAGTTTTACCGCTAATCCCGATAGATTTTCCATGAAAGATAGTTCCATCACTTAGTAATAAAATGGCGCTTTGTCGTGTTGTGTATTTCATTCCTTAATTTGTATTGTTTTTTAATTGTATACGAAACTTAAAGTCTCATTTGTAATTAGATATTTTGCAAATTTACTTCTTTAAAAGAGTGCTGCCAAGATTTTTTAAAAATTTCATTCACAAAAATAAAACCGTGAAGCCGAAATAAGTTAAATTTTAGTCTCTTAAAAAAAATCAAAAAAAAAGGATAAACTAAAAATTAGCTTATCCTTGATTTTTATAGAATCATTATTTTCATAATTATTCAGAAGCTTCAGTAGTCGATTCTGATTCAGCAACAGGAGCTTCCAGAGTAGTCTCCTCAGCTTTTTTTGCTTTACCACCACGACGGCTTTTTGCTTTTTTAACTTCTTTTTTACCTCCATTGTAAAGTTCATTGAAATCTACAAGTTCGATCATTGCCATATCAGCATTATCTCCTAAACGATTTCCAACTTTAATGATACGAGTGTATCCACCTGGACGGTCACCAACTTTAGCAGCTACGTCTCTGAACAAGTCAGTTACAGCATATTTACTACGCAAGTAAGCAAAAACAATACGACGGTTGTGAGTCGTATCTTCTTTTGATTTTGTAATTAAAGGCTCAACAAATTGTTTAAGCGCTTTAGCTTTAGCAACAGTAGTATTAATACGTTTGTGCTCAATAAGAGAACAAGCCATATTAGCTAGCATAGCTTTTCTATGTCCAGTCTGTCTGCTTAAGTGATTGAATTTTTTTCCGTGTCTCATTGCTATTTTAAATTTAATCCCGCAAGCGGGATTGAATTATTCTTTATCTAATTTGTATTTAGCTAAATCCATTCCGAAAGTTAAATTTTTAACTGCAACAAGTTCATCAAGTTCAGTTAAAGATTTTTTACCAAAATTACGGAATTTCATTAGGTCATTTTTATTGAACGATACTAAATCACCAAGTGTATCAACTTCAGCCGCTTTCAAGCAATTTAATGCTCTCACAGATAAATCCATATCAACAAGCTTAGTTTTAAGCAATTGTCTCATATGCAATGACTCTTCATCATACGATTCTGTTTGTGCAATTTCGTCAGCCTCGAGTGTAATTCTTTCGTCAGAAAATAACATGAAGTGGTGAATTAAAACTTTAGCTGCCTCAGTAAGAGCGTCTTTTGGATTAATAGAACCATCAGTTTTAATTTCAAAAACTAATTTTTCGTAATCTGTTTTTTGCTCAACACGGAAGTTTTCAATTGCATATTTTACATTTTTTACCGGAGTAAAAATAGAATCTGTAAAAATAGTACCAATTGCAGCATTCTGTTTTTTGTTCTCCTCAGCAGGAACGTATCCTCTACCTTTTTCGATTGTTAAGTCGAAGTTCAATTTGATTTTAGAATCTAAATTACAGATTACAAGATCTGGGTTCAGAACTTGAAAACCTGAGATAAATTTTTGAAAATCACCTGCTGTTAATTGATCTTTACCAGAAACAGAAATAGTAACTGCCTCATTATCGATATCTTCAATTTGACGTTTAAAACGTACTTGCTTTAGATTAAGGATAATTTCGGTAACATCTTCAACAACACCTGAAATAGTAGAAAACTCATGATCTACACCTTCGATACGAACAGATGTAATTGCATAACCTTCTAATGCTGAAAGCAAAACTCTTCTAAGTGCATTACCAACAGTCAATCCATAACCAGGTTCTAAAGGTCTAAATTCGAATTTACCTTCAAAATCGGTTGAATCGATCATGATAACTTTATCGGGCTTTTGAAAATTAAATATTGCCATAAATTTCGACTAAGTCAATTATTATTTGTTGTACAACTCTACGATTAATTGTTCTTTAATGTTTTCTGGAATTTGAAGTCTCGCAGGTACAGAAACAAAAGTTCCTTCTTTAAGATCATTGTTCCAAGTAATCCATTCATAAACATGACTTGAATTTGATAAAGAACGTTCGATAGCTTCTAAAGATTTAGATTTTTCACGAACTGCAACTTTATCACCAGGCTTAAGGTGGTAAGAAGGAATATTTACAACTTCTCCATTTACAGTAACGTGTCTGTGAGATACGATTTGACGTGCACCTCTTCTAGAAGGAGCAATACCCATTCTAAAAACTACGTTATCTAATCTTGCTTCGCATAATTGTAATAAAACCTCACCAGTAACTCCTTTAGTAGCTGATGCTTTTTCGAATAAATTTCTGAATTGTTTTTCTAAAATTCCGTAAGAATATTTAGCTTTTTGCTTTTCCATTAACTGAACAGCGTACTCAGATTTTTTTCCTCTTTTTTTAGCCATCCCGTGTTGTCCAGGTGGGTAATTTCTTTTTTCGAAAGACTTATCATCTCCGAAGATTGCTTCGCCAAATTTACGAGCGATTCTTGTGCTAGGACCAGTATATCTTGCCATTTTAAATTGTTTAAGATAGAGATTATGAATTCAGGTCTTATCCTTCGATAATCTATATTCTATCTAGGTTATACTATAAAAATTTGAGTATTAAACTCTACGTCTTTTTGGAGGACGACATCCATTGTGAGGCATTGGAGTAACATCGATAATCTCAGTAACTTCAATTCCACCATTATGTATAGAACGAATAGCAGACTCACGTCCGTTTCCAGGTCCTTTTACATAAACTTTTACTTTTTTAAGTCCTGCTTCAAGAGCTACTTTACTACAATCTTCTGCTGCCATTTGAGCTGCGTACGGAGTATTCTTTTTAGAACCTCTGAAACCCATTTTACCAGCTGAAGACCAAGAAATAACTTCACCTTTCTTATTAGTCAAAGAAATGATAATATTGTTGAAAGTCGCAGAAATATGAGCTTCACCCGTTGATTCAACGATAACTTTACGTTTTTTTGCAGTTGCTTTAGCCATATTACTTATTATTTAGTTGCTTTTTTCTTGTTAGCAACAGTTTTTCTTTTACCTTTTCTTGTTCTAGAGTTGTTTTTAGTTCTTTGTCCTCTTAAAGGAAGACCAGATCTGTGACGGATACCTCTGTAACAACCAATATCCATTAAACGTTTGATGTTCAAAGAAACTTCAGAACGTAATTCTCCTTCAATTTTGTAAAATGAAACAGCATCACGAATCGCTCCGATCTCATCATCATTCCAATCTTGAACTTTTTTATCTTGGCTAACTTGAGCTTTCTCTAAAATCTCAATAGCTCTACTTCTCCCTAATCCGAAGATATAGGTTAGTGCTATAACACCTCTCTTATTTTTTGGGATATCTACCCCTGCTATTCTTGCCATAATTATCCTTGTCTTTGTTTAAATCTAGGATTCTTTTTGTTTATTACGTACAATCTCCCTTTTCTACGCACGATAATGCACTCGGCACTTCTCTTTTTTACTGATGCTCTAACTTTCATAGTGAATATCCTTTAATATCGATAAGTAATTCTTGCTTTTGACAAATCATAAGGACTCATTTCTAGTTTCACTTTATCACCAGGTAATAATTTGATGTAATGCATACGCATTTTACCAGAAATATGAGCAATTACAATATGTCCATTTTCTAACTCTACACGGAACATCGCATTGGATAACGCTTCGATGATTGATCCGTCTTGTTCTATTGCTGATTGTTTTGCCATAAATATATTAAGCTACCGCTTTTCTATTTTTACCAGTCTTCATTAAACCATCATAATGTTTGTTTAACAAGTATGAATTGATTTGTTGAATAGTATCTATTGCAACTCCAACCATAATTATTAATGAGGTACCTCCAAAAAACATTGCCCAAGATTGTTGTACATCCATAATACTTACAACAATAGCTGGGAACACAGCAATCAAAGCAAGGAATAAAGATCCTGGGAAAGTTATTAAAGACATCACTTTATCAAGAAAATCTGAAGTTTCAGCTCCTGGACGAACACCAGGAATAAAACCACCACTTCTTTTTAAATCATCAGCCATTTTATTAGTAGGTACTGTGATAGCAGTATAGAAAAATGTAAATACAATAATTAAAGTTGCAAAAACAAAATTATACCAAAATCCAAAAATATTACTAAATGCACCAACGATAGATTGTGATGTGTCTGACTTAGACAATCCTGCTACAGCAGCAGGAATAAACATAATTGCTTGTGCAAAAATGATTGGCATAACTCCAGAAGCATTAAGCTTAAGAGGAATCCATTGTCTATTACCACCTGCTAAATCTTGCTCGTAATCACCAGTTGTTGTACGACGAGCATATTGAACCGGAATTCTACGTACTGCCATTGTAAGCAATACACAAGAAATAATTACCAATAACCACACAATAATTTCAATGGCCATTAACATTAAACCTCCAGTATTATTTGTTACTACAGATTTGAATTCTTGCATAAAAGCTTGTGGTAAACGAGCCAAAATACCAACCATAATCAATAATGAAATTCCATTTCCAATTCCTTTATCAGTAATTTTTTCACCAAGCCACATAGCAAAAATTGTACCAGTAACTAAAATGATAACAGACGAAAATAAAAACTCAGGAGAGTTAAACCCTAATAAGAATGCACTTCCAGGCAACGTTCTGTATAAATTATAGATATAAGTTGGACCTTGAACCAATGTAATAGCAATAGTTAACCAACGTGTAATTTGATTAATCTTTTTTCTACCACTTTCTCCATCATTTTGAAGTTTTTGCAAATAAGGAATAGCAATTCCCATCAACTGAACAACAATAGAAGCAGAAATATAAGGCATAATCCCTAAAGCAAAAACTGAAGCTTTAGAAAAAGCACCTCCGGTGAACATGTCTAGGATAGATCCTAAACCATTTTTAGTTTGTCCTGCCAATCCTGTTAATTGAGTTGCGTCAATTCCAGGAAGCGTAACGTGTGCTCCAAAACGATATACTAAAAGAAGCCCTAAAGTAATAAGGATTCTGTTCTTTAGTTCTTCGATTTTCCAAACATTGCTAATTGATTCAATAAATTTCTTCATACAATAGAAAAATTATATTGTTACAGCCTCTCCACCAGCAGCTTCAATAGCAGCTTTTGCAGTAGCAGTAAATTTGTGAGCAGTTACTTTTAATTTTGCTTTCAATTCTCCTCTACCTAAAATCTTAACGATTTCATTTTTGGTAGCAAGACGGTTAGCTACGTAATCTGTCATTGAAACAGAATCAGTAATCACACCATTGTCTACTAATAATTGAAGCGTATCTAAATTAACACCTTCGTATTCTTTACGATTGATGTTTGTGAAACCAAACTTAGGCACACGTCTTTGAAGTGGCATTTGCCCTCCCTCAAAACCAATCTTTTTAGAATAACCAGAACGAGATTTTGCTCCTTTGTGACCTCTTGCAGAAGTACCACCTTTTCCAGAACCTTCTCCTCTACCTAATCTTTTATTTTGATTGTGTGTTGACCCTTCAGCTGGTTGTAAGTTACTTAAATTCATAACAGTATTTGTTATTTAGCTTCTTCTACAGAAACTAAGTGTTTAACTTTGTTTATCATCCCAAGGATAGCAGGGTTTGAATCATGCTCTACAACTTGTCCCATTTTACGTAGACCCAAAGCTTCTAAACCTCTCTTTTGAGAAAGAGGGCAGTTGATTTTGCTTCTTACTTGTTTTACTAATAATTTAGCCATAATTTCCTTGAATTAACCTTTAAAAACTTTTTCTAAAGAAACACCTCTTTGTTTTGCAACAGTATGAGCGCTTCTCATTTGTAATAAAGCATCAAAAGTTGCTTTCACTACGTTATGAGGATTTGATGATCCTTGAGATTTAGATAATACATCGTGAATACCTACTGATTCAAGAACTGAACGAACAGCTCCACCAGCAATAACTCCTGTACCATGAGAAGCAGGAATTAAGAATACACGTGCACCACCAAATTTACCTTTTTGTTCGTGAGGAACAGATTGTCCGTTCAAAGGAATCTTTACTAAATTTTTCTTAGCATCTTCTACTGCTTTCGCAATTGCTTCAGAAACGTCTTTAGATTTTCCTAATCCATGACCAACTACTCCGTTTTCATCACCTACAACTACAATAGCAGAAAAACCGAAAGCTCTACCTCCTTTTGTAACTTTAGTAACACGATTAACACTTACCAGACGATCTTTAAGTTCAAGACCACTTGGTTTTACCAATTCTACATTTTTGTATTTAGACATAATATATTAGAATTTAAGTCCAGCCGCTCTTGCGCCTTCTGCTAATGATTTAATACGACCGTGATATAAATAACCACCTCTATCAAAAGTGATTGTATCAATCCCAGCTTTTAACGCTTTCTCTGCAACCAATTTTCCAACAGCAGCAGCGATTTCAACGTTAGTACCTTTTCCTATTTCTTTTTCTCTTGAAGATGCAGCTAATAAAGTAACTCCATTTACGTCATCTATAAGTTGAGCATAAATTTCTTTGTTACTTCTAAATACAGATAGTCTTGGGTTAGTAGCAGTACCACTAATCGATTTTCTAATTCTGAATCTAATTCTCTGTCTTCTATCAGATTTTGTTAATGACATAATCTTATTTTTTAAGCTGATTTACCTGCTTTTCTTCTTAATACTTCACCCACAAATTTAACACCTTTTCCTTTGTATGGCTCAGGCTTACGGAAACCTCTGATTTTCGCAGCAACCTGTCCTAAAAGTTGTTTGTCAAATGATGTTAATTTTACGATAGGGTTTTTACCTTTTTCAGATATTGTTTCTAAAGCTACTTCCGGAGCAATTTCCAAAACAATATTGTGAGAATATCCAAGAGCTAAATCTAACTTTTGACCTTGGTTTGAAGCTCTATATCCAACTCCAACTAATTCAAGTTCTTTTGTAAAACCTTCAGATACACCAATTATCATATTATTGATTAATGATCTGTATAATCCGTGTTTTGCTCTTTGGTCTTTATGATCAGACGATCTTTCTAATAGAACCTGATCGCCTTCAACTTTTACAGTAATGTCCGAAAACTCCTGAGTTAGTTGACCTTTTTTTCCTTTTACCGTAACGATACCGTCTTTAACTTCTACAGTCACTCCAGCAGCGATTACAATTGGGCTTTTACCTATTCTTGACATCTTATTTAGTCTTTAAAATTAGTATACGTAACAAATTACTTCACCACCTACATTTAATTGTTTCGCTTGCTTTCCAGTCATAAGACCTTTTGAAGTTGAAACAATTGCAATTCCTAATCCGTTAAGGATTCTTGGTAATTTGGCAGCACCTGCGTATTTACGTAAACCAGGTTTACTAATTCTTTGGATATCTTTAATTACTGGCTCTTTAGTATCTTTATCATACTTCAAAGCGATTTTGATTGAACCCTGAACAGTGTTGTCCTCAAATTTGTAACTCAAGATATAACCTTGATCAAATAAGATCTTAGTTATTTCTTTTTTTAGATTAGAAGCCGGAATTTCTACAACTTTGTGGTTTGCAGCCACAGCGTTACGAACTCTAGTCAAATAATCTGCAATAGGATCTGTATACATATGTATTTGATTGCGATTATGGTTTTCGGGAGATACTCATCTCCCGAACCTTTAATCAATTAAAATTATTTTTTGGTTTGCAAAAGTACTAACTTATTGCGAGATTACCAAGACGCTTTTTTAACTCCAGGAATTAACCCATTATTAGCCATCTCACGGAAAGTTACACGTGAAATACCGAATTGACGGATATAACCTCTTGGTCTACCTGTTAACTTACAACGATTGTGCAAACGAACTGGTGAAGCATTTTTAGGTAATTTTTGTAAACCTTCAAAATCTCCAGCTTCTTTCAAAGCTTTTCTTTTCTCAGCATACTTTGCTACCGTTTTTTCTCTCTTAACCTCACGGGCTTTCATTGATTCTTTAGCCATGTCTTAATTCTTTTTAAAAGGTAATCCTAATTCAGCCAATAATGACTTTGCTTCCTTGTCTGTTTTTGCAGTAGTAACAAATGTAATATCCATTCCTGAAATTTTGTTTACTTTGTCAATATCAATTTCCGGGAAAATGATTTGCTCCAAAACTCCAAGGTTGTAATTACCTCTTCCGTCGAAACCAGTAGCTTTGATACCACTAAAATCTCTAACGCGTGGCAAAGCAGAAGTAACAAGTCTATCTAAAAACTCATACATTCTTTCACCACGTAAAGTAACTTTTGCTCCAATAGGCATCCCTTTTCTCAATTTAAAAGACGCAACGTCTTTCTTTGAAATTGTAGATACTGCTTTTTGTCCAGTGATCTTTGTTAACTCATCAACCGCATAGTCAATAAGTTTTTTATCAGATACAGCTGCACCAACTCCACGGCTCAAAACGATTTTTTCAAGTTTTGGAACTTGCATCACGTTTGTATATCCGAATTCCTCTTTAAGAGCAGAGATTACTCTACTCTTATATTCTTCTTTTAGTCTAGGTGTATATGCCATTACTATAGTACTTGATTAGATTTTTTTGAAAATCTTACTTTCTTATCTCCTTCTACTCTAATACCAACTCTAGTTGTTTCCTTAGTTTTAGGATCAATTAGTGAAATGTTAGATATTTGTATAGAAGCTTCTTTCTTAACGATACCACCTTGAGGGTTTTTAGCACTTGGTTTTGTATGTTTCGAAACCATGTTTACACCTTCAACTATCGCTTTATTTTTCTCACGGTAAACACGTAAAACTTTACCTTCAGCACCTTTATGGTCTCCAGCAATAACTCTTACGATATCTCCTGATTTTATTTTTAGCTTTATCATCTTAAAACGAATTAAAGCACTTCTGGTGCTAATGATACAATTTTCATGAATTGTTTTTCACGAAGTTCTCTTGCTACCGGACCAAAAACACGTGTTCCTCTCATTTCCCCTGCAGCGTTCAAAAGAACACATGCATTATCATCGAAACGGATATAAGAACCATCAGCTCTTCTCACTTCTTTTTTGGTACGTACAACAACTGCAGTTGAAACAGCTCCTTTTTTAACGTTACCGTTAGGAGTTGCATCTTTAATAGATACTACAATCTTGTCACCAACAGAGGCATACCTTCTTTTGGTACCTCCTAAAACACGGATAGTTAAAACTTCTTTTGCTCCCGTGTTATCTGCTACTTTTAGTCTTGATTCCTGTTGTACCATAATTATTTAGCTCTTTCTAAGATTTCAACTAATCTCCAACATTTTGTTTTACTTAAAGGACGCGTTTCGCTAATTCTTACAGTATCTCCAATGTTACAGTCGTTTGTTTCGTCGTGTGCAACATATTTCTTAGTTTTCAACACGAACTTACCGTATAATGGGTGTTTTACTTTTCTTACTTCAGCAATAACAATAGACTTATCCATTTTATTTGAAGTAACAACACCTATTCTTTCTTTTCTTAAATTTCTTTTTTCTTCCATCTTTCAGCAGAATACAATTATTGTAACTCTCTTTTAGTTAACTCTGTAGCCAATCTTGCAACTGTTCTTCTTACACTTCTAATTTGAAGTGGGTTCTCAATTGGAGAAATAGCGTGAGCCATTTTTAGGTCAGCATATATTTTCTTAGTTTGACTAAGTTTTTCTTGCAACTCCGCTGCAGAAAGATCTTTTATTTCTGATTGTTTCATAATATAAATTTAATTATGCTTCGAAATCTCTAGCAACGACGAACTTAGTTTTTACTGGAAGCTTTTGAGCTGCAAGACGTAAAGCCTCTTTTGCAACTGATAAAGGAACTCCTCCAACTTCAAACATAATTCTTCCGGGTTTAACAACGGCAGCCCAATATTCAACGGCACCTTTACCTTTACCCATACGTACCTCAAGAGGTTTCTTAGTAATTGGTTTGTCTGGAAATATTTTGATCCATAATTGTCCTTCTCTCTTCATGAAACGAGTTGCAGCAATACGTGCAGCTTCGATTTGACGAGACGTTAAGAACATTCCATCTTCATGTACAGATTTAATACCAAACATTCCATTAGAAAGTTCATGCCCTCTTTGAGAGTTACCTTTCATTTTACCTTTCTGTACCTTACGGTATTTTGTTCTTTTAGGCTGTAACATTTTTCTTTAGTTTAAAAATTTACTTTCTTTTACGAGCGTCTGGTTTTCCACCTTTATTAAAAGGCTTTCTGTCTCCTCTCGGAGAATCGCCACCTTTACCACCACCAGTTCCAGATTGTTTTTTATCCATTCCTGCAAGTGGAGAAAGATCTCTCTTTCCATAAACTTCACCTTTCATGATCCATACTTTGATACCCATTCTACCGTAAGTAGTGTGAGCTTCAGCCAAAGCATAATCAATGTCAGCTCTGAAAGTTGATAGAGGAATTCTACCTTCTTTGAAACCTTCTGAACGTGCCATCTCAGCTCCATTCAAACGACCAGAAATCAAAACTTTGATACCTTCAGCGTTCATACGCATAGAAGCAGCAATAGCCATTTTGATTGCACGTCTGTAAGAAATACGGCTTTCGATCTGACGAGCGATGCTTGTCGCCACAAGATAAGCATCTAATTCAGGTCTTTTGATTTCAAAGATGTTGATTTGAACCTCTTTGTCAGTAACTTTCTTAAGTTCTTCTTTCAACTTGTCTACCTCTTGTCCGCCTTTTCCGATAATGATACCAGGTCTTGCAGTAGTGATAGTAACGGTTACAAGTTTCAAAGTTCTCTCGATGATTACTTTTGATACACTAGCTTTTGATAAACGAGCGTGGATATACTTTCTGATTTTGTGATCTTCGGCAAGTTTATCACCGTAATCATTTCCACCATACCAGTTTGAGTCCCACCCTCTGATGATACCAAGTCTATTTCCAATTGGATTTGTCTTTTGTCCCATGCTGCTTAAGAATTGCTTTGTGTGTTATTGATAGCTCCAAGCACGATTGTAACGTGGTTAGAACGTTTTCTTATTCTGTGTGCACGACCTTGTGGAGCTGGACGAAGTCTTTTCAACATCATTCCACCATCTACTCTGATCTCTTTAACAAATAATCCAGCTTCTTCTAAATTACCTTCACTATTTTTTTGCTCCCAGTTGTTGATTGCAGATAATAATAGTTTCTCTAATTTTCTTGAAGCTTCTTTAGAACTGAATCTTAAGATGTTAAGTGCTCTTTCTACCTTCTGACCTCTTACCAAGTCCGCTACTAAGCGCATTTTTCTAGGTGAAGTAGGGCAGTTATTCAATTTTGCGAAAGCAATAGACTTATTAGCCTCTTTTCTCGCATCTGCTGTTTCTCTTTTACGAACTCCCATTGCTTCTTATTTTTTACCTTTATTTTTTGCTCCAGCATGACCTCTAAAAGATCTAGTTGGCGAAAACTCTCCTAATTTGTGACCTACCATGTTTTCTGTTACGTAAACTGGTACAAATTGACGACCGTTATGAACTGCGATAGTCTGTCCAACAAAGTCTGGAGTAATCATAGAAGCTCTAGACCAAGTCTTTACCACTCCTTTGTTTCCGTTTTCAATGTTTTCCTGAACTTTCTTGTCTAACTTATAATGAACGAAAGGTCCTTTTTTTAATGAACGTGCCATATCTTATTATTTCTTTCTACGTTCTACGATATACTTGTTACTCGGGTTTTTCTTAGAACGAGTTCTATAACCTTTTGCTGGTATTCCATTTCTTGAACGTGGATGTCCACCAGAAGAACGTCCTTCTCCACCACCCATTGGGTGATCAACAGGGTTCATTGCAACAGGTCTTGTTCTAGGTCTTCTTCCTAACCATCTTGTTCTACCAGCTTTTCCTGATACAACTAATTGGTGGTCTGAATTAGAAACAGCTCCAATTGTAGCCGAACAAGTTAACAAGATCAATCTTGTTTCACCAGATGGCATTTTAATTGTAGCATATTTTCCATCTCTTGCCATTAATTGAGCAAATGTTCCAGCTGAACGAGCGATTACCGCTCCCTGACCTGGACGTAACTCAATACAAGAAATTACAGTTCCTAAAGGAATTCTGCTTAAAGGTAATGTATTACCAATTTCAGGTTGAGATTCTGGTCCAGAAACTAATTTCTGACCCACTTTCAATCCGTTTTGAGCAATAACATAAGTTTTCTCTCCATCAGCATAAGCTAATAAAGCGATAAATGCAGTACGATTTGGATCATATTCGATTGATTTCACAGTAGCCGGAATTCCGTCTTTAGTTCTTTTGAAATCAATAATACGATATCTCTGCTTGTGACCACCACCCGTATAACGCATGGTCATCTTTCCTTGACTATTTCTACCTCCAGAGTTTTTTATCGGCGCTATCAAAGAGCGTTCCGGCTTATCAGTTGTAATGGCGTCATAACCATTCACAACTCTAAATCGCTGACCTGGGGTAATAGGTTTTAATTTTCTAACTGACATGTTTCTGCCTTATTTTAGATATTATTATAAAAATCTATCGTTTCTCCTTCTTGTACTTGTACAATTGCTTTTTTAATAGCATTTGTCTTTCCACTGATTAAACCACTTTTAGTGTATTTTGTAGTTCTGTCCGGTCTTACGTTCATCGTGTTAACTGAAACAATAGTTACTCCATAAGCAGCTTCAATAGCTTTCTTAATTTGAACTTTGTTTGCTTTTTTGTCAACAACGAATCCGAAGCGGTTTAAAACTTCACTTTCTTTGGTTACTTTTTCCGTTACTATAGGTCTAATTATGATGCTCATATTCCTATTATTTACTTAAATTTTCTTCGATTAACTCCAAAGAACCTTCTAAAAGCACTAAATTATTAGTGTTTAAAATAGCGTAAGTGCTTAATTCTGAGCTAGTTACGACATTAGAAGCCTTTAAATTGCGTGACGACAAATATACATTTTTATTCGACTCTCCCAACACAAATAGAGATTTTTTATTTTCTAACCCTAAAGCTTTCAAAACGTTAATGAAATTTTTAGTGTTTGGCGCTTCAAAATTAAAGTCTTCAAGAACGATAATATTCGACTCTTTTGCTTTGATTGAGAAAGCTGATTTTCTTGCCAATCTTTTCAAGCTTTTATTCAATTTGAATGAATAACTTCTTGGTCTTGGCCCGAAAATTGTTCCACCACCTTTAAACAATGGATTTTTGATACTTCCCGCACGAGCTGTACCAGTTCCTTTTTGTTTTTTAATCTTACGTGTACTTCCAGTCACTTCAGCTCTTTCTTTAGCTTTGTGAGTTCCTTGTCTTTGATTAGCAAGATATTGCTTAACATCAAGGTATACAGCGTGATTGTTTGGTTCAATTGCGAATACTGAATCAGAAAGTTGAACTTTTCTTCCAGTATCTTTTCCGTTGAAATCTAATACTTTTACTTCCATTACTTCTGAATGATTACATAAGAGTTTTTATGTCCAGGAACACATCCTTTAATAACAAGCAGGTTCTTTTCAGCAACTACTTTTAAAACTCTAAGGTTTTGAACTTTTACATTGTCTCCTCCCATTCTTCCAGCCATACGCATTCCTTTGAATACTCTAGATGGATAAGAAGAAGCTCCCACAGAACCTGGCGCTCTTAAACGGTTGTGTTGACCGTGAGTTGCTTGTCCAACACCACCAAATCCGTGACGCTTAACAACCCCTTGAAAACCTTTACCTTTAGATACACCTTGTACATCTACAAATTCTCCTTCAGCAAAAATAGAAACATCAATAAGATCTCCTAATTTTTGTTCAGTTGCAAAATCTTGAAATTCAACGACTTTTTTCTTAGCAACAGTTCCAGCTTTTTTAAAGTGACCTAAAGCCGCTTTAGTGGAATGTTTCTCGTTTTTGTCATCGAAACCAAGTTGCAACGCTTCGTACCCGTCAACACCTTTGGTTCTGACTTGGGTAACAACACACGGCCCAGCCTCGATTACTGTACAAGGAATGTTTTTCCCGTTTTCGTCGAAAATACTAGTCATGCCGATTTTTTTACCAATTAACCCAGACATAAATATTAATTATTAATTACTAAAATTCCCTTCAATTTGAAAATAACAGAAATTTCCAAACAGGGAGTGCAAAAGTATACATTAAAATTGAATATACCAAACAGTTAGAAAAATTAAATAGCTCATAATCAAAATCAAAGCATCTATCTCATCATCATCGGTATTTTATTTCTGAAAAAATTAAATTTTACTTATCTAACCTACAACACCATTTAGCTTAATAATTATTTAATATGTCTAATGAAAAACGCCCGCAACAGGCTAAATAAAAGACATTTCTCTAAAACAAAAAAAACAACGATCAAAATTCACACCTTGAAAAACACAACGCAAAAAATCCTCATTAACAAAAAAAAAGCGAAACATTTCTGTCTCGCTTTTTATATACAAAATATAATAAAAATTATACTTTTATTTCAACTTCAACTCCACTTGGCAATTCAAGTTTCATTAATGCATCAATAGTTTTAGATGAAGATGAATAAATATCAATCAATCTCTTGTATGACATTACTTCAAATTGCTCTCTCGCTTTTTTGTTAACGTGCGGAGAACGCAACACAGTGAAAAGTTTTTTGTGAGTTGGTAACGGAATTGGACCTGTTACAACTGCTCCAGTAGTTTTTACTGTTTTTACGATCTTTTCAGCAGATTTATCTACCAACATGTGATCGTAAGATTTTAGTTTTATTCTGATTTTTTGACTCATTTTCTTAAGAATTAAGCGTTACCTTTTGCTTTTTTAATTACAGCTTCTGAAATATTAGAAGGTGTTTCTGCATAATGTGAAAACTCCATTGTTGAAGTAGCTCTACCAGAAGATAATGTTCTTAATGTAGTTACATATCCAAACATTTCTGATAAAGGCACATCAGCTTTAATAGTTTTAGCACCATTTCTGTCACCCATGTCATTAACCTGACCTCTACGACGATTGATATCACCTACGATATCTCCCATGTTTTCCTCAGGAGTAATAACTTCCATTTTCATGATTGGCTCAAGAATAATTGCTCCAGCAGCCTTAGCTACTTCTCTATAACCCATTCTAGCTGCTAATTCAAAAGAAAGCGCATCAGAATCGACAGGGTGGAAAGATCCGTCTGTCAAAGTTACTTTCAAACTATCCACTTGATAACCAGCCAAAGGACCAGTTTTCATAGCTTCACGGAAACCTTTTTCTACAGATGGAATATATTCTTTAGGAACGTTACCACCTTTTACTGCATTAATAAACTGCAATCCTACAGGAACTTTACCATCAACTTCATCAGCTGGCTCAAGTGTAAACACGATATCACCGAATTTACCACGACCTCCTGATTGTTTCTTATAAGTCTCTCTATGTGTTGCACTTCTTGTAAACGCTTCTTTATATTCAACTTGAGGCTCACCTTGGTTCACTTCAACTTTAAATTCACGTTTCATACGATCCACTAAGATATCTAAGTGAAGCTCACCCATACCAGAGATAATAGTTTGCCCTGAAGCCTCATCTGTTCTAACAGTAAATGTTGGATCTTCTTCAGCTAATTTAGCCAAAGCCATACCCATTTTATCAACGTCAGCTTTAGTTTTAGGTTCAATTGCAATACCAATTACCGGTGCAGGGAATTTCATTGACTCAAGAATGATTGGGTGTTTTTCATCACACAATGTATCTCCAGTTTTGATATCTTTAAATCCAACAGCAGCTCCAATATCTCCAGCCTCAATAAACTCGATTGGATTTTGTTTATTAGCGTGCATTTGGTAGATACGAGAAATTCTTTCTTTATTTCCTGAACGAGTGTTCAAAACATAAGAACCAGCATCTAAACGTCCAGAGTAAGCACGGAAGAAAGCTAAACGACCTACGAATGGGTCAGTAGCAATTTTAAATGCCAAAGCAGCGAACGGCTCTTTTACATCTGGCTTACGCAAGATTTTAGTTTGATCTTCTTCCAATAATTCAGCATCGTCAGGATGAATCCCTTCAATACCTTCTTTATCCATTGGAGATGGCAAATACTTACAAACCGCATCTAACATGAACTGAACTCCTTTGTTTTTGAAAGAAGAACCAGCAATCATCGGGATGATAGCCATGTCCATAGTTGCAGCTCTAAGAGCATTGTTAATTTCTTCTTCTGTGATAGAATCTGGATTTTCCATATACTTATCAAGCAAGTTCTCATCGTAATCAGCAACTGCCTCAATAAGGATATCTCTATATTCTTTAACTTCTGCAACCATATCAGCAGGAATTTCAACAATATCAAAAGTTGCCCCTTGAGTTGCATCGTGCCAAATGATAGCCTGGTTTTTTACTAAATCCACAACACCTTTGAAATCATTTTCTTCACCAATTGGCAAAGTGATTGCAACAGCATTAGATTTCAACATATCACGAACTTGTTGACAAACTGCCAAAAAGTTAGATCCCTGACGGTCCATTTTATTAACGAATCCCATACGAGGAACTCTATATTGATCAGCAAGTCTCCAGTTAGTTTCTGATTGAGGCTCAACACCATCAACAGCACTAAACAAGAAAACCAATCCATCAAGTACACGCAAAGAACGGTTTACCTCTACAGTAAAGTCAACGTGCCCAGGAGTATCAATAATATTAAAGTGATATGGCAATGACTCAGGCAAAAGCTTACCTTGCTCAGTTGGAAAATTCCACTCACAAGTTGTTGCAGCCGATGTAATTGTAATACCTCTTTCTTGCTCTTGTGCCATCCAGTCCATTGTTGCAGCACCATCATGTACTTCACCAATTTTATGTGATTTACCAGTATAAAAAAGGATACGCTCAGTTGTTGTTGTTTTACCAGCATCAATGTGAGCAGCGATTCCGATATTTCTTGTATATTTTAAATCTCTAGCCATTTCTTACGAATTAAAATCTAAAGTGAGAGAAAGCTTTATTAGCTTCTGCCATCTTGTGAGTATCCATTCTTTTCTTAACCGCAGCACCTTCTTCTTTAGCAGCAGCTAAACATTCTGACGCTAAACGTTGTGCCATAGATTTTTCATTTCTTCTTCTAGAATAAAGTATCAACCACTTCATTGCCATAGAAATTTTTCTGTCTGGTCTAATTTGCATTGGAATTTGAAATGTAGCTCCACCTACTCTACGACTACGTACTTCTACGTGAGGCATAACGTTAGTTAAAGCATCTTTCCAAATTTCTAATGAAGATTTTTCTGAATCTTGCTTTTTAGATTCGATGATGTCAATTGCATCATAAAATACTTTGAAAGCTGTAGATTTCTTACCATCCCACATTAAGTTATTCACAAAACGTGTTACCAATTGGTCGTTAAACCTCGGATCTGGTAAAAGTGGTCTTTTCTTTGCCGCTCTTTTTCTCATGTCTTTTTCTTAAAAGTTTTAAATTACTTTTTTGCTTCTTTTGGGCGTTTAGCACCGTACTTAGATCTTCTTTGCGTTCTTCCTGCAACTCCTGACGTGTCAAGTGCTCCACGAACGATATGATATCTAACACCTGGTAAATCTTTTACCCTTCCGCCTCTAACTAATACTATCGAGTGCTCTTGTAAATTGTGTCCTTCTCCAGGGATGTAAGCATTCACTTCATTACCATTTGTCAAACGTACACGCGCAACTTTACGCATTGCAGAGTTTGGTTTTTTTGGTGTAGTAGTGTAAACACGCGTACAAACCCCTCTTCTTTGAGGACAAGAATCTAAAGCAACCGATTTACTCTTCTTAGTTATCTGAGTTCTTCCTGTTCTTACTAATTGTTGAATTGTTGGCATAATTAATACTAAAAATTTATTATGTATATTAAATTCCCGCTTTTTACGGGGTTGCAAATGTATAAAATATTTTTCACTATACAAACGTTAATCCATTAATTTTCAATAACATTATTTAAGCTTAAACTTTTACAAACAAATAATAGATATTTGCAGTATTTTTAACAAACACTAAACTCGCTTGAGACATCTTTTAAATATATTCATTTTAATAATCGGCTTGAGTTGTAAAGCTCAAATTTTTCATTTAAAAATAAATGGAAACAATTTGATTGAGAACAAAACAATAGATTCACTAAATTATACTACACAACACCAGAATATAAAATCACTATTTAACGAGATAAACAACACTTCACAAAGATTGACAAAAAAAGGATATTTAGACAATAGCATACTCAGTGCCAACAAAATAAACGACAGTACTTATATATCGATAATAAGCCTAAAAAATAAAATAAAAAATATACATATATATATAGGTAGAAATAATATCTTTTTTAATTCCTCGGAAACCAAAAACGACACCTTAATTCTACCTTATGAAAACACAGAAAATTATTTAAATCAAAAAATAATTGAAGCAGAGAAACAAGGTTTTGCTCTAAGCAAGTTAAAACTAGAAAACATCCAAAGAAAGAATTCCATAATATATGCAGACTTAAGTTTTAAATCTGAAAAAAAACGCGTTATAAATTCAATTATCATGAATTATATAAATGTCAATAATCATGATTTTTTTCCTAAAGGGCATTTAAAACAACTAAATAAAAAATACATCAACAAAACTTTTAATCAAAATACCATAAAAGAACTATATAATGACATCAATAGTTTTGAATTTACTACTCAACCAAAATATCCTGAAATTTTATTCACAAACGACTCCACCAAAATATATGTTTACATTGAAAAAAGAAAAGCAAACAATTTTGATGGATATATTGGATTTTCGAATGACGAAAACAACAAGGTAAATCTAAACGGTTATCTCGACATTACACTTCAAAATATTCTTCATTCAGGAGAGCAATTTTCTTTATATTGGAAAAGTGATGGGAATCAACAAAAGACTTTCAATACCAAATTAGAAATTCCTTATATTTTCAAAACTTCACTTGGAATAAAAGCACAATTAAATATATTTAAACAGGATAGTACATTTCAAAACACAAAAACGGCAATTGATCTGGGATATTATATCAACTATAATTCAAAAATTTATTTTGGCTATCAATCTACAGAATCCAGTGACATCCAAAATACAAACAATTCAACGATCAGTGATTTCAATAACTCCTACCTTACTACATCAGCAGAATATTGGAAAAACGACAATTCAAACGATTTATCTCCAAGAAAAACATACTTAAACCTAACAACAGGATTCGGAAAAAGAACCACTAATAACAATCCCGACACTGCCGGATCAAGCAAGCAATTTTACATAAACATTAACGTTTCTTATAATTTCGAACTTAACAAGAGAAATTATTTTAACATAAATTCACAAAATTTTTATCTAAATAGTAAAAATTACATTTCAAATGAATTATTCCGTTTTGGAGGAGTGAATTCTATTCGAGGATTTTTGGAAAATAGCCTGCAATCCAATTTCAACTCTCTAATTCTTACAGAATACAGATATTTTGTTTCTAAAAACCTATATATTAATTCTATTATAGATTATGGGCTATATCAAGACTTGACGAGCTCTTTTGAAAAAAATAAAACAAAAAAATTAATAGGAATCGGAGCAGGAACAACAATACAAACCAAAAATGGTTTATTAAAAATTACTCTTACAAATGGAGGACAAAACATTAACGAATTACAATTATATAACACTATCATAAACATATGTTATAATGTTAAATTTTAATGTTTAACAAAAAAAGATTTTTATTTATTAGGATAGTTAACAAATTATTAAGAGTTTTGCGATACTAATTCAAAATATTTAAAAATGAAACTAAAGTTCAATGGATTCTTAGTGCTTTTATTAGTACTAGTAGCGCAACTAACTTTTGCGCAAGAAAGAGCTGTTTCGGGTATCGTTACCGATAATGCAGGTATGCCTTTGCCAGGTGTAAGTGTATTAGTAAAAGGAACGAAATCTGGGACGCAAACTGATTTTGATGGTAAATACTCTATCAAAGCATCAACAAGCCAAGTTTTGGTATTTAGCTACATTGGGATGAAAACCCAAGAAATAGCTGCAAGTTCATCTTCTGTTAATGTAAAATTAGCTGGTGATGCACAAGAACTTGAAGGTGTTGTAGTAACAACAGCTTTAGGTGTTAAAAGAGAGAAAAAATCTCTTGGTTACGCAACACAAGAATTAAAAGCAGGAGATCTAAAATCTGGTACTTCAAGTGGAAACTTCTTAAATGAACTTTCTGGTAAAGTAGCAGGTGTTAACGTAAGAAGAAACACTAACTTTGGTGGTTCTACGAGTGCAATCTCTCGTGGTGTTAAAGCTATCAACCAAAGTAATGAGATGCTTATCGTTATTGATGGTATGCCAATTAACAACGCTAACAACACTAACGATGGTACTTCAGAACAATTAAGAGGTGCTCAGGGTTATGACTACGGAAATAACGGTATGGATATTAATCCAGAAGATATTGAAAGTGTGAACGTATTGAAAGGTGCTGCTGCATCTGCACTATACGGATACTTAGCTGGTAACGGGGTTTTAATGATTACTACTAAAAAAGGTAGAGCTAAAAAAGGTCTTGGGATTACTGTTTCTTCTGAAGTAGTAACTGGTTCTCCAGACAAAGATACTTTCGTTAAATATCAAAAACAATACGGAGCTGGATACGGTGGTTCTTTTGACACTAGTGCCGATCTTGATGGTGATGGTGTAAATGACAGAGTTGTTTACATGGGAGATGACTCTTCTACTGGTAACGCTTTTGATCCTTCTTTGAATGTTTATCAATGGGATTCATTCTCAGATTATCCTGGAAATCCTAATTATGGTAAAAAATCAGCTTGGACAGCTGCTAAAAACGACCCTAATTCTTTCTTCAAAAACTCTTTATCTTTGGTAAACAGTATATCTTTTGAAGATGCTAACGACAAAACGAATTTAGTTTTCAACTATTCAAATACTAAACAAACAGGTATTTTACCAAATAGTGAATTAAATAAAAACAATTTCAGTGTAAAAGTAAATCACCAATTTTCTGACAGACTTTCACTTAGTACTTTTGCTAACTTCTCAAACCAATCTACAATAGGTAGAAACATGACAGGATATAGCGACAACTTAGTGTCTGGTTTCCGTCAATGGTGGCAAACTAACGTTGATATTAAACAACAACAACAAGCTTACAATAACTCAGGTGGTCAAAACCTTACTTGGAACAGACTTGGTGCTGACGATGGATTCCCTGCATATTGGAACAACCCTTATTTTGATCGTTACAAAAACTATCAAAATGACAGCAGAAACCGTTTTGTAGGTTATGCAAACTTTACTTATAAAATTGCTGAATGGGTATCTGCAACTGCGAAAATATCTACTGATACATATTCTGAAATCCGTGAAGAAAGATTAGCTGTAGGTTCTGTAGGAAAAACTTTTGGTGTAAATGGTTTTACTGAAATGTCAGGATACCAACGTTATAACGGTAATTTCTCTGAGCAAAACTACGATTTGTTACTTAACTTCAAAAAGAACTTCGGTGAAAACTGGAACTTAACAGGAGTTGCGGGTGGAACGATAAGAAGAAATTATTTTAATCAAATTACTGCTTCAACTGAAGGTGGCCTTATTAATCCAGGTCTTTACAGTTTAGATAACTCTGTATCATCAAGCCCTTACCCTTACGAAAGAGAAACTAAAACTGGAGTTAACAGTTACTTTGTTTCTGCTTCTATCGGATATATGGATCAATTCTTTATTGATGCAACATCAAGAAGAGATGCTTTCTCTCAATTACCTGAAGGAAACAACTCTTTATTTAGTAACTCTATTTCTGGTAGCTGGGTTTTCACTAAACTTGCAAATGCAAGCTGGTTAACATTTGGTAAATTAAGAGGTGGTTATTCTGAAAGCCCACTTGGAACACCAACATTAGCTTTAGTTGATACTTATACAAAAATTAACGCTTTTAACGGACAACAACAATACTCTGTAAACGGAACAAAAAACAATTCTAACCTAGAGCCTATCAAAACTAAGACACAAGAGATTGGTCTTGAGATGCAGTTCTTAAACAAAAGAGTTGGATTTGACGTGAGTTTATACAAAAACGTTAACGAAGGTGAGGCTATTCCAGTTGAATATTCTCGTGCTACAGGATATAGCTTCCAGTACATAAATGCTGCGACTATTGAGAATAAAGGTATCGAGGTTCAATTTAATGCTACTCCAATCAAAACAAATAATTTTGCTTGGGATATTACAGTTAACTGGTCTAAAAACAAGAACATGGTAACTGCTCTTGCTCCAGGATTAGAAAACTTAGTAATTGGTGGAACTTACCCAGGAAGTGTTACATTAAATGCTGTAGCTGGAAAACCATTTGGAATTTTAAAAGGTACAGATTACGTTTATGCTGCAGACGGTCAAAGAGTTGTGAACCCAGCAAACGGAACTTATTTACTTAACACAAGTGCAAACAACATTATTGGAGATATTAACCCTGATTGGATTGGTGGTCTTCGTAATAAATTCTCATACAAAAGTTTATCATTAAGCTTCTTGATTGATATGAAAAAAGGAGGAGATATCTTCTCTACAGATCAATGGTATGGTCAAGGTACAGGTTTAACTGAAAATACAGTTGGCAACAATGACTTAGGATATCCTAAAAGAAATTCACTTGCTACTGGTGGTGGTGTAATCCTTCCAGGTGTTTACCCTGACGGTACTCCAAACACAACAAGAACTGCATATGTTACAGGTGGAGCTATTACAAATGCATATGGAAATGGAGCTAGAAAAGATTATGTATATGATGCTGGTTTTATCAAATTAAGAGAAGTAAACATTACTTATACTTTACCAACTTCATTAGTACAAAAAATAAAATTAGTTGACGCGAAAATATCTATTATTGGATCAAACTTATGGATAATCGATAAAGATCTTCCAGATGCTGACCCAGAAAGTGGTTTAGGGTCTAACATAGGATCTTCAGGTTTATCTATCGGGTCTTTACCAACCACTAGAAATATTGGTTGCAACTTAACAATAAAATTCTAAGCTATGAAAAATAGACTTCTTATATTAATACCAATTTTATCCATGTTTGCATCATGTACTGATGACATTACAGGATTGAATACGGACACAAAACGTCCAACAATGACTGACGCAACCTATTTATTTACTAACGCAGAACATGCATTAGTAGATCAGGTTACAAGTACTTCTGTAAACGTAAATGTTTTCAGATTATATGCTCAACAATGGACAGAAGTACAATATCCACAAGAGAGTCAGTATGACTTTTCACGTAATATTCCAGATACTCACTGGAACGTATATTACCGTGATGTACTAAGAGATTTCAAAGAAGCAAAAAATTTGTTAACTCAACTGAAAGCAGACGCTAACGCAGAGGAAGCTGCTATTATTGACAATAAAATTGCAGTTATCGACATTCTTTCTGCATATGCTTATAATACTTTGGTAGATACATTTGGAGATATTCCTTATACTCAAGCATTAGATATTAGTGGAAATCCTCTACCAAAATATGATGATGCTCAAACAATCTACAGAGATTTACTATCAAAACTAGATGCTGCATCTGATGCATTAGATACTAACGTAGGAAGTTTTGATGATGCAGATTTAATTTACGGTGGAAATACTGGTAAATGGGCAAAATTTGCTAATTCATTACGTTTAAGAATGGCAATTAATATGCATGACGTTGACGCAACTTATGCTTCTGCACAAGTTTTAGCTGCTGAGGCTGATGGTTTAATGACTTCAAGTGCTGATGGTACTTATATGACTTACGCTGAAACTCAGCCAAATGCAAACCCATTATATGTTGATTTAGTTGCTTCAGGTCGTAATGACTTTTTACCAGCTGATACTTTTGTTAATAAGATGAATGCTCTTGGTGACCCAAGAAGACCTAAATATTTCACTTTATATGATGACGGTACTTATAAAGGTGGAGTTTATGGAGCTTTAAATACTTATGGTTCATTCTCTCACTTAACTGAAACTATTAAAAAACCAACTTATCCTGGAGTATTATTTACTTATTCAGAAGTTGAGTTTTTATTAGCTGAGGCTGCTGCAAGAGGAATTGCTGTTAGTGGAAGTGCTGCTTCTCACTATAATGCTGCCATCACTGCTTCTATGCAGGATTGGGGTGTAGCATCTGCTGACATTGTTGCTTATTTAGGAAGACCTGATGTAGCTTATGCTACTGCAGCTCCAACATGGCAACAAAAAATTGGTGAGCAAGCATGGATTTCTTATTTCAACAGAGGATTTGAAGCCTGGACTTCTTACAGAAGATTAGACTATCCTGTATTGGCTGCACCAGCTATCACTTTTAACAACCTTAAAGAGGTTCCTAAAAGCTATCCTTACCCTGTAAAAGAACAAACTATCAATGCTACAAATGTACAAGCTGCAATAGCTAAATCAGGCGGAACTAACATTGGTATTACTAAAGTTTTCTGGGATAAAAAATAATAAAAAATAATAAAAAATATGAAAAAATATATAAAAATTGCTGCTCTTGCACTAGTAGTAGTCTTAGCTTCTTGTTCTTCAGAAGAAGATGGTACAGACTTCGTAGAAGTAGGAGGTAATGCGGTACCACAGGCGACAATTAGCCGCTTAGATAAGAACTTTGACTTGCCTATTGCACTTTTTACAAAAGAAGGTGTAACTGCAACTAAAGTTGAAATTTACCAAAACATTGCTGCTACAACAGCTGATCCAATAAAACTTGGGCCTAAAGTTGCTGATGCTACTATTGCTAATGGTAAGGCTACATTTAACACTTCTACATTAGGTAGTTTTGATGTATTTCCAGTAACTCAAACTGATGGTACTGTAACATTAACAGGTAAAACTGGAGTTTTTGTATTAGCAATTATCACAACTTATTCTGATGGAACATCTACAAGAGCTCCTTACAGACTTACTGTTGCTAAAGGAATTGTTTGGAAAGCTGACGATCACGGTAGTGCAACAAATACAACTACTTCTACAAGTGGAGTAACAGCGGTATTGTACAACGACCCTACACCAGTTAACATACATTATGCTACTGTTTCAAATACAGGAACTGTAGTTGATAAGGTAGTAGGTGAATGGTCTATAAACGGTGGAGCTTATTCTCCAATTCCAGACCTGACATTCTCAACAAGCAAACAGACTATTGATGTGGCTGGTTTAGATTACATTGGTGCTGGTGTACAACCAGATGATGTAGTAACATTTAGATTTACAGTAACAGCTGGAACTCAAACTGATGCTATTACTACAAAAATCACTTATGCTGAACAAGTTTTTGATGGTGCTAAAGATGGTGCTTTATCTAACTCTGATACTACAAGCCAATTTAGTTTCCAAACTGGTTTAAATTATGACGGAGCTGATACAGCTCATACTGAGGTTACATTTACAAGCCCATTTGGTTTCGTAAGATCTTCAAATGACGTTAGAATTGAATTCGTAAAAGCTAATGCATTGAATTTTGACACTACTACTTTGTTACAAGCTGAAGCTGCATTTAACGCTGGTACTAAAGTTTCAGGATTAAATAATTTAGTTTTAAACGATGTAGTTCTTTATAAAGTTACAAGAAATGTTAATGTAGGATCTGATGATGAGCCAGATTTCCAAGATGTAACTTACTACGGCTTAATCCAAATTACCGACAGAGTAGCTGGTACTACAAGTCAAAAATTATCATTCTCTTATAAAGAAGGAGTATTACACCTAGCAGAACCAACAACTCCTGTTGTTATCGACTAAATACTCTTAACAGATAAAATATTCTTTTAATAGAAACTAAACCACCGACAGCTGTCGGTGGTTTTTTTTTATATAAACATTATACCTATATTTGTCCTATGGAAAAAGAACATCAAATATTTGGAATAAGAGCCATAATAGAGGCAATTCAGGCAGGTAAGGAAGTAGATAAAGTATTCATCCAAAAAGAAATTTCTGGAGAATTAATGAAGGATTTAATGAAAGTCATGAAACGCGCTAACATTAATTTCTCTTACGTTCCGGTAGAAAAACTGAATCGATTAACTCCAAATAATCATCAGGGTGCTGTAGCAACAATATCTCCTATTGGTTTTATTGATCTGGAACATCTGGTAGAATCTACTATTGAATCAGGTGCTAAACCTTTATTCCTTATCTTAGATCAAATTTCAGATGCAAGAAATTTTGGTGCCATAATTCGTACTGCAGAATGTACGGGAGTAAATGGAATTATAGTACAAAAGGCCGGATCTGCTCCTGTTAATGGTGATACTGTTAAAACTTCTGCAGGTGCCGTTTTTAATGTGCCTATTTGTAAAGTTGAACACATCAAGGATGCTATATTTTATCTTCAGGGTTCGGGAATTAAAACTGTTGCTGCAACTGAAAAAACAGAACAAAATATTTATGACGTATCATTAAACGAACCAGTTGCAATTATAATGGGTTCTGAAGATCGTGGAATAAATCCATCTGTTCTTAAAATTGTTGATGAAAAAGCAAAATTACCAATGTTTGGTTCAATTGGTTCCTTAAATGTTTCAGTGGCATGTGGCGCGTTTTTATATGAAACTGTGCGACAAAGAAGTTAGTTTTTATACGTTTAGATCGGTAATGAATAATTTTAAAAACAAATGCATTCATCCTTACCTTCAAACATATCGGTTAAAAAGAGTCTTTTACTTTTCTTCATAACAACTTTTGCTAGTTATGGACAAGATACCACATACAATCAATTCTGGAGCGAAGTTCAATTCACTAAAACAATAAGTGAAAAATGGTCTGCAGAATTAGATATAGCAAATTCATTTAGCAGCACAGAATCATCTTCGAACATGTTTGAAAATAATGTGCAAAGGTCATTTAGGGTTTGGGGACATCATTATCTAAGCCCGAGGTGGAAAACTTCTGCTTTTTTGGCATATTATGACAACAAAGATGTTCCCGAAATTGGTCAGTTTAAATCTCCTGAATGGAGATTTGCCTTACAGGGTATTTATTATTTCCATAAGGTTGGTTATACTTTAAGCACGCGTTCCAGACTAGAAATCAGACATTTGAGAAATGCGGATAAAGATTATGAAAATGTTTTTCGATACAGGCAGCAAATCAAGTATTTAAAGCCAATAAACAGCAAAGTGCTTCGTAAAGGAGTTGTTTATGGAATAATTTCTGATGAGTTGTTTTTTAAATCCGGAGCAAAAGTAACAGGAGAAAGTTTCTTTGATCGTAATAGATTTAATATCGGTGCAGGATATTTATTTAGTGACGACATTCAGCTTGAAGTCATGTATGTAAATGAAATTCTTCCTCGAAATAAAGGAACTCAAACTGTGAATGCTGCTTCTTTGACACTTACATTTAATAATCTGTTCGAAAACGTCAAAAATAAACTCTTTCATAAGGAGAGTTCAACTACCTCAAAAGAAGATGAATAACTATTTTTCTTCCTTAAGAAAACAGTTTAACTGATCCATGATCGCTTTTTTATGAAGTTTAAAGGTATAATTTTCCATAAATTCAGTGCCCGGAATGTTTACATCAGCATTTATAGCCTCAAAACTTGAAAATGGCCTGATGTCTTTTTTATCAATCAGATAAAGAATTTCCATAACAGAATCATGTTTTATATAGCGTGTATCAAAATGCTGCAGTTTATATTTATTTCGATCAGAAAGTTCAATAACTAAATCTTCTTTTATATTACTATCTTTTTTTAAAGGAAACGGTATTGGCCGCAAAGCAATAAAATAGTTTTCCTTATCAGTTACGATCCCGATTTTTAATGATTTTTGTTTTGTTTTGTAAAAGGTAGCTGATTTGATAAAATACAACATCGAGTCATCAGCCTGCACTTTGCTTTTAATATCACACTGAGCAAAACTTTGAAAGCTAAATAAAATTAAAAAAAATAAAACTATATTTTTCATAATCAAAATACTAATAATCAAATCATTAATACAAAAATAGTGTATTTTACAATATCTTCGGCAATAGACTCAATTATAGTGTTTAATCACTTTCATTTGTTTTACGAATTATATAATTAACCTCCATATCTGAATTGAAATAATTCAAATTAATTTCTTCATTTTCTTCTTCAGCCTTTTCGGTGTTAACAAAATTTCCGTTTTCATCAAAGTGTTTCATAAAAGCATCTTCCTGAGGATCAAAATCCGGCCTTTGCCATTCGTATACAATTGGCCGGGCATAATCGGGGGATTTATAAAACAAAGTAAGTACAAACCCAGTTATAAATCCTGCCAGATGTCCTTCCCAGGAAATAGCATTATCAACTTCTGGAAAAACATACCAAATCATTCCGCCATAAAGAAGGACAACACAAAAAGACAGCGCCACTAACCTGTAATAACCAGTTTGAATCCCTTTAAAGAAAATAAAACTTACTAAAACATAAATCAATCCACTGGCTCCTATATGATAGCTTTCGCGTCCTATAATCCACGTTATTAAACCCGAAAATAAGATTCCATAAATAATAACCGGAAAAGTTTGTTTTGGATAAAAGAAGCGTAATGCGGCCAGCAATACCAAAAGCGGAATTGAGTTATTATATAAATGCTCTAAATTTTCATGAATAAAAGGACTGAATAAAATTCCCTGCAGACCTGAAAAATCTCTGGGATAGATTCCGTTTTGATAGAAATCAAAATTAAACCGAATTTGAAACCAATAGATCATCCATAGAAAAAGCACAAAAAAAGCCGGAAGTCCAACTACGGAATTTGAAAATTTAAAGTCCTTCTCATTCATAAACAAAACAATTAATTCAAAAGGATTAACATCAAAAAACTATCCAAATATAATTTACTGATAATTTGTCAGCCATCGTAACTAATTACTAAACTAAAAGTTAATACGATACAAAATTTGTTTAAAATAAATCTGAAAATAGTAATTTTACAATATGGAAGCACCTTTAGCAGAGCGTATTCGCCCACAAAAGTTAGAAGACTATATAAGTCAAAGTCATTTGGTTGGCCCAAATGGTTCATTGACGCAACAAATTTCAAAAGGAATAATTCCTTCTTTGATCTTTTGGGGACCGCCGGGAACAGGGAAAACTACACTTGCACAAATTATTGCACAAGAATCAAAAAGGCCTTTCTATATTTTGAGCGCCATAAATTCTGGTGTAAAAGATATTCGTGATGTTATCGATAAAGCAAAACAAAGCGGTGGGCTATTTACTGCCAAAAACCCTATTTTATTTATTGATGAGATTCACAGGTTTAGCAAATCACAGCAGGATTCCCTTTTAGCGGCTGTAGAAAAAGGCTGGATTACACTAATCGGCGCTACAACAGAAAATCCCAGCTTTGAAGTTATCCCGGCATTATTATCCCGCTGTCAGGTTTATATCTTAAATGCTTTTACCAAAAATGACCTTGAAGCACTATTACATCGTGCTATGAAAACGGATGTCGAACTGGCTTCAAAAAATATTGTTTTAAAAGAAACAGAGGCTTTATTAAGGCTTTCCGGCGGAGACGGGCGCAAATTATTGAATATTTTTGAGCTTGTTGTAAATGCATCTGCAAGTGATGAAGTTGTTATTACAAATGATCGTGTTTTAGAATTAGTACAGCAAAATACTGTTTTGTATGACAAAACAGGAGAACAGCATTATGACATTGTTTCTGCTTTTATAAAATCGATTCGCGGAAGTGACCCAAATGGTGCGGTTTATTGGTTAGCCAGAATGATTGAGGGAGGTGAAGATGTAAAGTTTATTGCCCGTAGAATGCTTATTTTATCAAGTGAGGATATCGGAAACGCTAATCCTACTGCTTTTATAATGGCAAATAATACATTTCAGGCAGTTTCGACTATTGGTTATCCGGAAAGCAGGATTATATTAAGCCAGTGCGCCATTTATCTCGCAACTTCTCCAAAAAGTAATGCCTCGTATATGGCAATAGGAAATGCTCAGCAATTAGTGAAACAAACCGGAGATTTGCCCGTTCCAATTCATTTGCGTAATGCTCCGACAAAACTTATGAAAGAATTGGGTTATGGTGAAGATTACAAATATTCGCATGATTATGCCAATAATTTTGCCGAACAGGAATTTCTTCCTGATGCTATAAAAGAAACGGTTCTTTATAATCCGGGAAGCAATTCAAGAGAGAATAGCAACCGCGAATTCTTAAAGAACCGCTGGAAAGATAAATATGGCTATTAAACCAAATTTGTATTTTTAGAATTTAACTGAAACTTTTTCAGACACCAATTTATCATTTTGATAATATTCAAAAAACCACTGGTTATCTTTAGCATTTAAAGATCCCTGAATCCCGTCTTTTATCGCAATAAAAGAATCCGGACGTGATGTCTTAAGAAGTTTCATCACTACTTTGGGTGTTTTGTCAATCAATTGAAATCCGTTTTCTGTTGGCTGTGCGTATAATAAATTTGGATCAGAAGTATCTGCTACGGGTGTTGAAGCAACATTATTTGTGGCAACAACCGCAGTAGTTACAGTTGAAGGAACAGTTTTTGCAGATGTTGAAACAGCATTTCCACTATATTTATAATGCAGTTTATTTATAGATAAAAAAGCCAAATCAAGACTTTCTCTGTAAGCCAGTTCATAATCCTTTTCTTTGCTTTTTCCTACTTCAGAAGTATAAACCACTTTTCCGTAGCAATCTTTAAACTCAACATAGAGTTTAGTCACTAAAAAGCCATTATCTCTTTTTACATCAATATACAGCAACTGACAGCGATCTGCATAATCTGCCGGAATCTCCTCATTTGCATAAAAAGCCTGGAAACCCGCTTTAATTAAATTTGATTTTGTCATTGTTGCCAATCTGTACTGATTGTCAGTTTTCAAAAAGTCATACTTTAATGGAACAATGACTGCTTTATAATCATTGATGTTTTGTGAAAATCCGACAAAAGAAACTAAAAGCGCAATCAATAAAAGTTTAATTCTCATAATTATAAATATTTTTTAAGTTCTGATAAGTGATTTATTTGTTTGTAATTTTTTGGCGCTTCAATATTTCTAACATTAAAAAAAATAGCGTCTAACCCGGCGTTTAATGCTCCATCTACATCTGCTTCAAGATCATCGCCGATCATAATGCTATTTTGTTTAGAGGCCTGAGCAATATTAACTGCATAATCAAAGATAATACTATTTGGCTTTTTCACACCAGCCAGTTCAGAATTTGTTACAGTACTAAAATAACCCGAAAGTAAAGCATTATTTATTTTTTTCTCCTGAACAGCAGCAAAGCCATTGGTAATAATATGCAATTTATATTTTGGTTTTAAATATTCTAAAACCTCAATAGCGCCGTCAAAAAGGTAATTGTTGTCTGTTAAAAACTCAATATAATCATTGGCAATCTGATCAATGTTTTCATCAGACATTGAATAATTCAAAGCATCAAAAGAAAGCTTGAGCCTGTTGTAACGTAATTCCTGATGAGTAATTTGATCGTTCTGGTACAATCGCCAGCACTCATGATTTATTGGAATATATTTCGCAATAAAATCCTCAATTTTAATTGTTCCGAAATTATTTTTAAAAATACGGTCAAAAGCCATTTGTGAATTTTTATCAAAGTCCCACAGCGTATGATCTAAATCAAAAAATATATCTGTAATGTTGGTATTCATAATTAAAAAATTCCTTCATCTACAAAACTATAATATTTTGTTTCAGTAATAATCAAATGGTCCAAAACTTTAACATCTAAGCTTTCCCCTGCCAACTTTATTTTTTTTGTAATTGCTTTATCGGCATCGCTCGGATGCAAGGCTCCTGAAGGATGATTGTGACATAAAATCAGACTAGTAGCACCCGTTTCTAAGGCTAACTTAAAAACCATACGTGCATCTACAATTGTACCTGCAATCCCTCCTTTACTTAACTGGGATTTCGAAATAACCTTGTTCGAATTATTAAGAAAAAGCACCCAAAACTCTTCATGTGCGAGTTCGCCAATTATAGGCTGCATGATCTCAAAAACATTCTTACTGGAGGTAATCTTAGTTAACTCTACAGCATCTTCGGCTCTGCGACGGCGTCCTAACTCGAGAGCAGCAATAATGGTTATTGCTTTTGCCTCCCCTATTCCTTTAAAATTAATTAATTGCGAAATCGACATTTTACCCAGAGTATTAAGAGTATCAACACTGAACAAAATACGTTTGCTCAAGTCTACAGCAGACTCATCACGACTGCCCGATCCAATAAGAATTGCAATTAATTCGGCATCGCTTAAAGCATCTTTTCCCTTGAGCATTAATTTTTCTCTGGGTCTGTCATCATCAGACCAGTTTTTAATGGAAAAATGAGATTGTTTCATAATATAAATTTCAAGGAGCGAAGATATTAAAAAGAAGAAAAATCTTTCAAATTAATATTACCTATTTTAAATTAATTAATGTGCCGATTAGAAATTAGATAATGACTATTATAAATAAAAAAAGTGCCAACTACAGCAGTAATTGACACATTATCTAATTATCTAATTGACTAATTCTCTAATTAATCAATCCTTTAACTTCATCAAAATTTAATCCTCCATAATTCCCTGAACTCATCAATAAGAGTGCTGAATTATCTAAATTCAAGTTGAATAAATATTCTTTGAATTCAGTAGGATTGGTATAAATTACAAGATCTTTTCTGTTGAATGCTTTAGCAATCTGCTCATAAGTTACTTCCTCCAATTGCTTAATTTTTACAGCATCGGGAGAATAAAAAACAACTGCAATATCAGCATATTCTAAGGCTCCTTCATATTCTTTTAAAAATTCTGCATTTAAACTGCTATATGTATGAAGTTCTAAACAGGCAACTAAAGTTCTGTTTGGGTATTGCTCTTTTACTGCTTTTGTAGTTGCTGCTACTTTACTTGGCGAATGTGCAAAATCTTTGTAAGCTACTTTTCCTTTTCCTTCGGCAATTTTTTCTAAACGTTTGGACGCTCCTTTAAAACTTGCAATAGCTTCATAAAAATCAGCCTCATCAACACCCATATTTTGGCAAATCCATTTTGCGCCGGCAAGATTATTCAAATTATGTGCACCAAAAACTTCTATCGGCATATCACCTTCCGGAGTTTTTAATAGTGTAACACCGTCACTAACCGTATATTCCGGCGTATGATAGGCTAACTTACGAATTGGATTTGTTGCGGCTTCTGATACGCGTTTTACTTCAGGGTCATTTTCATTATAAACCAGGATTCCGCCATTTGTAATTTTTTCGATAAAAATTTCAAACTGCTCTACATAATTTTCATACGTTGGAAACACATTAATATGATCCCATGCAATTCCTGAAATCAAAGCAATATTGGGTTGATACAAATGAAATTTTGGGCGTCTGTCAATTGGAGATGACAAATATTCATCTCCTTCCAGAACCACAAAATCATTTTCTTCTGTAAGGTGTACCATAGTGTCAAAACCTTCCAGCTGTGCTCCAACCATATAATCGACCGCAATATTGTGATAATGCATTACATGCAAAATCATTGAGGTAATTGTTGTTTTTCCGTGTGAACCTCCAATTACAACACGGGTTTTATTTTTAGATTGTTCGTATAAAAATTCCGGATACGAATATATTTTTAAACCTAATTCCTGCGCTTTCAGCAATTCAGGATTATCAGCTTTTGCGTGCATTCCTAAAATTATCGCATCAAGATCTGCCGTGATTTTTTCGGGAAACCATCCCATTTCTGCAGGAAGAATTCCTTTTTTTTCTAATCTTGATTTTGATGGCTCAAAAATGGCATCGTCACTTCCTGTGACCTGATATCCTTTATTATGCAATGCTAAGGCTAAATTATGCATAGCACTTCCGCCAATGGCGATGAAATGTGTTTTCATTTAAATTCTAATTTTTATAAAAAACCAAAATTACTAACCGTAACAGTTAAGATTTGGCTATGATGACTCAAATTTTTGTTTTAGTTCATGCGCTTTTTTAGCGTCTTTTAATTTGTTCAAATATAAATTATATAATTTTTGAAATGTAGTTTTTGATTTGCCAATTTCGTGTGCTTTTATATAATATTTTTCAGCCGATGCATATCTGTCAAAATATTCTTCAATCTTGCCTCTGGATAAATAACCGTCAACTTGTGATAATTTTAATAATTCATTTGAATAGAAAATGGCTTTGGATTCGCTTCCGCCAAAAATACCCGGAAGATGAAGGTAATATTCAACCAAACCCCAGCGGGCCTGGACATGTTTTGGGTTTAATTCTATCGCTTTTTCAAAAGATTCCCTGATTTCGTCGGCCATTCCCAAAGCTTTGATTTTATTAACTTCTGAAGCCCGCATTCCCAAAGCTCCTCCGTATTTAAAATAATTATTGGCATCCGCAGGTTTTAGCTCTTTGAGTTTTTTATAATATTTTATCGCCTTTTGCCAGGATTTTTTGTGCGCAGCGATATCACCCAGGTATTCTATTGCTTTTGCATCTGCTGGTTTTGTTTTTAAAACATCCTCAAAGAAAAGTTGTGCTTCGTCAAACTTTTTAGCCTGAAACAATTTCTCTCCTTTCTCCAAACCAGATTGCGGCCATAGCAGGAAAGGCAAAAACAAGAAAAGGGCTGTTAGTTGTTTCATAACTCAAAAATAGCGAAATATAGAATGCATAATTTGCTTTTAGATATAAATTACTAATTTGTACGAAAAATATTTTAACTCCTCCCAACCTTTCTATTAAAATTATACTCTATGTATAAAAACAAACCGATGAAAAATATACTATTTGTACTCTTGTTTCTTTCTACAACACTATTTGCGCAAAAAACAGATAAAAGATGGGATGAAGTTGTGGCTTTGGAAACTGAAGGCAAAACAAAGTCTGCTTCTGAAATTGTGACTAAAATTTATAAAAATGCAATCGCAGACCATGATGATGTGCAGATTATAAAGTGTTTTTTTTATCAATCCAAATACATCCAGGTTCTGGAAGAAAATGCGCAGACTAAGATTATAAATAATTTAAAAAGAGAAATTAATCGTGTTTCAAACCCATCAAAGGTTATTCTGAATTTGGTTTATGCAAAATGCCTTAACGATTGTCTGACCCGAAATGAGCATAAAATAAAACAGCGTACTAATATTGACACAGTGAGCAATGATTTTTTGACCTGGTCTGAGAAAAACTTTACTGACGAGATCAATAAGGCGATGAAAGTTACACTTGAAAACGAAAGTCTTTTAAAAAGTACACCACTGTCAGATTATGAATCTATTTTTGACTATTCTTCTGCGGATAAATTTAAATCCAAAAATTTATTTGAATATGTTTTAAAAGAAAACATAACATTCTATACTCCAAAAATATACAATCAGGAAATTCAAAAAAACAGTTTTCTGCAGTGCCAAAAAGAACTTTATGGCCAATCTGCTGAGTTTATTAAACTGAATTTAGATTTTATAAAAAATGAATACTTACGATTGGTACTTTCTTTATACCAAAAACAAGAAATAAACAATCCATCTGCTGAACATCAGTTTTTGCGCATAGAATTTTGCAAAAACAATTTATTCCAAAATGATGACGATTACAGAAATGCTTTGGTCAAACTTCAAAAAAGCACAACAGACAAAATTATAATTCAGAAAATACAGTTAGAAAAGGCAACTTTTTTGTCACAACAGGCATCAAAACAATTACATCCGGATTATAAAATTAAGGCTATTTCTATTTTGGACAGTATTTTGGAACTCAATAATCGCTCTAATCCATACAAATCAGCATTAGTTCTGAAACAAAGTATTCTTGCAAAATCGCTAAATATTCTACTTCAGAAATACACTTATAATAACGAAAATACAAGAGCATATATTCAGTACAAAAACATTGACCTGCTAAAAGTTTCATTTTTTAAAATTAACAATAAACAATTGGTCGGTTTTAACCAACGTTATGCTGAGAGGGACAGTATAGTTACAAAAATCATTCAAAACAAAAACTCAGTTGCTTCTGTATCTTACAATTTAACACACAAAAACGATTATTTCGATTATTCCACAGAAGTACTTTTGCCTAATTTACAAACTGGTACTTATTTGGTTTATTTTGAAAGTGAGTCAGACAAGGATGACAAAAAGGCATTTGCCTATGAAACTATTACTATTTCTGATTTTTCGATATTAGCTTCACAAAATGATGCAAGGGAAACTTTTCAGGTTTTGAACCGAAAAACAGGAAAACCACTAGAAAATGTGACCCTAAAATCAAATAATTTTGATATTAAAACCAATAAAAATGGCATTGCTTCTTACAAGAAAAAAAACGATAATTACAACGAAAATATCGAACTGTCTTTAGGAACTGATACGCTGTTGATTACTAAAAACTACGTTCAATATAACAAGGATTACGAAACGGAAAAAAAGAACGACCTCTCCGGAAAGGTAGAATTTTATTTGGACCGTGCCATATATCGCCCCGGCCAAACGGTTTATTACAAAGGTATTGCCTTTCAAAAAAACAACAATATTACGAGCGTAGTGCCTAAAATGGCTTTTGAGATTAATATTGAAAGTCCTGACGGTGAGACCAAAAGCTTTACTGTAACCACAAATGAATTTGGTTCTTTCTGGGGCGAGTTTATACTGCCAAAAGATGGTTTAACAGGCACTTTTAAAATTGAGGCCGAAAAACCTATGAATTATGAGGAAGACGCTACATATGATTCGACAAAAGAGGAACATCCGTTTTGGGATTTTGTAACCTTTGAAAATTCTTATCTGGATTTTAGAGTCGAAGAATACAAGCGTCCTAAATTTGAAGTAGCTTTTGACGCAAAAAAAGAAAGTTTTCAGGTTAATAAACCCATAAAAGTAAATGGTTCAGCCATAGCTTTTGCCGGCAGTTCTGTTTCTGATGCAAAAGTAACGTACACCGTAAAACGTTTTGTAAGTTATTTTAGAAATTATTTCGGACGTGAAGAAAATGAAGAACTGGCTGTTGGCGAAACCAAAACAGACGCATCGGGCAAGTTTACAATTGATTTTATTGCGGAGCCGACTGCAAATTCTATAAAAGAACAATTACCGGTTTTTAATTATGAAATTGAAGTTTCGGTTACTGATATTAATGGAGAAACCCATACAGCCACAACCACTATAAAAGCAGGTTATCATGATCTGGTACTCAACGTTTCGTTACCTAATGAAATTGAAACTAAAAACAAAAACGAAATCATGCTGAGCAGCACTAATCTGAATGGCGAATTTTTAGCCGTCAAGGGTGAACTCAAAATTTATTATGTTCAGCCGTTTCCAAACAAATTTAAAAAGAGAGTTTGGCCCAGACCAGATATAGAAACCATTTCTGATGCTGATTTTGAGAAATTATTCCCTTTTGAAGATAATTCTAATCCATTACATAAACCGGAAGAAATTTTAGTTTACTCAAAAAAGATAAACACAGAAACAGATAAAAAAATCGCACTCGACTTTATCTCCGATTATAAATCGGGCAGTTATAAAATTGTTTTTAGCGCAAATGACAGTTTTAATAATCCAATTGAAACTGCTCAGAATTTTAAACTTATACAAAGCAAGGACAAGTTTAATACCGGCAAATTATTTACCGCAGAACAAATTAATCAGGATCCTAAAAGAGATGGCTTTGTCCAGGTAAAATTAAAATCTGTAATTCCCGAACTGTATGTTTCTGTCATGGGACATTATGAGAATAATATGTTTTTTGATGAAACCTCTCATCTTGAGAATCATGAAACGATTGTAAAAATCCCTCTGAAAAATGGATTCGAAAAATTGGTAAAACTAGGTTTTGAAAGCATTTTTGAAAACCAACCTTTTCGCGAAGAACTTACCGTAATGCTTAAAAACATTACTCCAAAACTGGAATGGAAAATAGAAAGTTTTAGAAATAAAATACAACCCGGAAGTGATGAAAAATGGTCGTTTCAGCTTACAGGCAACAATGCTAAAAAAGAAGCCGAAGTTTTGGCTTCTATGTATGACAGTTCTCTGGATCAGTTTACTTCACAAAACTGGAATGGTTTACAAATAGAAAAATATACTTATAACTATGCCAACAACAAATCTAAAATTGGATTCCAGAATACAAATACAGCTTTTAGGAATCTAAACTCCTATATAAAAGGAATTAAATTTGATAATGAATCAATTAACCTGATGTGGTTTGATTTTGATTTTAACAACCAAAATTCTGTTTATCTGCAAAACCAATATATAAAACAGCTTAACAAAAAAATCAAAAAACCTACAGACGCAAAACTGGTTTCGGGCGTAATTACAGATGAAAAGGGCGAACCGATTCCCGGCTGTAGCGTTTTTATCAAAGACACCAAAAGATCTGCGTCTAGTGACTTTGATGGTTACTACGAAATTGAAGCAGCAAAAGGTGAGGTACTAGTCTTCGCTTTTATTGGTTTTAAGCCACAATCTGTTAAAGTAACGGATACAAGAATTGTTAATGTTATTTTTGAAGAGGATTCCAGTCAGCTGGAAGAAGTTGTTGTGACAGGTTATGGCATGCAGAAAAAAATGTCTGTAACCGGATCTGTTTCACAATTAAAAATTTCAGGAAATATAACCAATAGTGAAAATGACAGCCTCGGCCTCAGCACCGCATCAATTTTGGCCGGAAGGGCAGCCGGAATCGAAATAACTGCGTCACCTTCGGATAAAATAATTATTCGCGGAACAGCGACAGGGAATAGTAACCAACAATTATTATATGTTGTCGACGGAGAAATTGTATCAGAAGAGAAAGTCAAAATGATAAAAACATCGGATATTCTTTCTATGGATATTTTAAAACAAGACAAAGCAACGGCATTATACGGAAGCAAAGGTGTAAATGGTGCAGTTATAATTACAACCAAAAAAGCTATGGAGGCTTTGACTCAGGTGAAGGCCAGAAAGAATCTCTCTGAAACTGCTTTCTTTTTTCCTGACTTAAAAACAGATTCAAGAGGAAATGTAAGTTTTAATTTTACTTCTCCGGAAGCTTTGACCTCCTGGAAACTGCGTTTATTGGCACATAATAAAAATGCTGTTTCCGGTTATTTAGAGAAAAGCGTTGTTACTCAAAAAGAATTAATGGTGCTGCCAAATTTTCCCCGCTTTTTCAGAGAAAAAGACACGATTGTAATAAGCACCAAAATCTCAAATATGACCGATGAGGCTAAAACAGGAATCGCGATGCTGCAATTTTTTGATGCCGTCACAATGAAACCCGTTGATGCTGAAATGCTGAATGCAAATAACATCAAAAATTTCACTATTAATCCTTTTGGGAACACAACTGCATCATGGACAATTGCTATTCCAGAAGGTCTGCAAGGTGTACAATACAAAATTGTTGCGAAAGCAGATAATTTTACCGACGGAGAAGAAAATATAATTCCGGTTTTAACAAACAATATGCTGGTTACAGAAAGTATTCCGATTTGGGTTCGTGAGAATTCTAAAAAAGAATACACTTTTGAGAATCTTAAAAACAATAATTCGACAAGTTTAAAAAATCATCAGTTTACATTTGAATACACATCAAACCCTTCGTGGATTGCGATTCAGTCCCTTCCCTATTTGATAGAATATGAGCATGAATGTGCTGAACAGACTTTTGCACGATTTTATGCTAATAGTTTGGCCGCGGCAATCATTTCGGGTAATCCAAAAATTGCAACCGTTTTTGAAAACTGGAGAAAAAACGGAAAACTTAATTCTAAACTGGAGACAAATGAAGAATTAAAATCACTAATTCTTGCTGAAACACCGTGGCTGAATGATGCAAAAGATGAAGATGAAAAAAAGAAAAACTTAGGACTTTTATTTGACCTGGAGAAGATGAAAACTTCGCAGGAAACTGCTTTCAATAAATTAAAACAGAAACAAAAAGCATCCGGAGGATTTGGCTGGTTTGACGGTGGTTATGAAAGCGAATATATTACAAGACATATTCTGGCAGGTTTAGGTCATTTGGCTAAACTGGATAAAAGTTCTGATAATCTTTCTAAAATAGATGAAATAGCAAAAACCGGAATTGCGTATTTGGACCAAAAGTTTTTGGAATATTATAAAACAAGAGCCAAAAATCTAAAAAAAGGAGACAAACTAATTTGGCTCCAAGCCAATGTCGATTTGCATGCTCTATATGCCAGAAGTTTTTACTTAGAAAAATATCCGCTTTCAGATACTTTAAAAAAGGTTTCTAAATTATATCTGGAATCGGCCAAAAAAGACTGGCTGTCTTATTCTCTCTACGAAAAAGGACTTGCAGCTTTAACAATGAATCGCTATGGTGAAAAGGAAACTGCAAAAAAAATAATAGAAAGCCTAAAGGAAACTTCATCTTCAAATGAAGACTGGGGAATGTACTGGATTGTCAACAAATCGGGCTGGTATTGGTATGAAGCGCCAATAGAAACTCAGGCTTTATTAATTGAGGCTTTTGCCGAAGTAAGCAATGATACTAAATCTGTAGATGCCATGAAAGTATGGCTGTTAAAAAACAAGCAAACCAAAAACTGGCCAACAACCAAGTCTACTACCGAAGCTATTTATGCTTTATTGATGCAGGGAACCGACTGGCTATCTGTAAAAGACAATACTATTATTAAATTAGGAGATGAGAAAATCATGACCAAAAAATTAACCGAAAATGAAAAAGAAGCAGAAACCGGTTATATTAAACTAAATTGGAAAGCCGATGAAGTCAAAAAAGAAATGGCTGTAATAAGCATAGAAAACAAATCAAAAGTTCCGGGTTTTGGTGGTGTTTACTGGCAGTATTTTGAAGATCTGGATAAAATAAAAAATAATTCAGGGGGCGTTTTATCGGTTTCAAAAGAATTGTATCTTAAGAAGAATACTTTAAAGGGAGATCAATTAGAAAAAATAACTTCAAAAAACAAGCTGCAAATCGGAGATCTGGTAACCGTAAGATTAATTATTACTTCTAAAGAAGATACCGAATATGTACATCTGAAAGACATGCGTGCTTCCTGTTTCGAGCCTGTAAATGTACTTTCAGAATATAAATATAAAGATGGCCTGGGTTATTATATGAGTACAAAAGATACGGCAACACATTTATTCTTTGACTACATCAATAAGGGAACTTATGTTTTAGAATATGACATCCGCGTTAATAACAGTGGCGAATTCTCCAACGGAATTACAACAATCCAAAGTATGTATGCGCCGGAATTTTCCAGTCATACAAAAGGAATTCGTGTAAAAGTTGAGTAAAAATTCCAAAAAATAAATTCCAAATTCCAACAAGCGCATATAATCTATCCTTTTGTCAGGCTGAGCGAAGTCGAAGCCCTTTTCAGTATACGAGCCTTCGACTTCGCTCAGGGTGACAATAAATTTCATAATACTTTCTGTTAAGTGAGCAAATTTAAAAACAAAAAACCCGACAGATTAAAAATCTGTCGGGTTTTAATTTTATAAATCAACTCAATTATTTAGCAATAGTCAATTCATCAATAATATTTTTTGCTCCGGCATATTTATCAATAATCCAAAGTACATAACGAATATCAACATTAATCGTTCTTTGTAATTTAGGATCAAAAATAACGTCACCTGCCATAGCTTCAATATTTCCGTCAAAAGCAATTCCGATCAATTCTCCTTTTCCGTTAAGAACAGGCGAACCAGAATTTCCTCCGGTAATATCATTATCTGTTAAGAAGTTTACTGGCATGTATCCGGCTTTGTCTGCATATTGTCCGTAATCTTTTGCTTTGTTCAATTCTAACAAACGAGATGGCAAATCAAATTCCTGATCTCCTGCTTTATACTTTTTCACCATACTTTCCATGGTTGTATAGTTATTGATTTTAGCATCATTACGAGGGTCTGCAGGCAAAGCACGAACTTTTCCGTACGTCAGCCTCAAAGTAGAGTTAGCATCTGGGTACTGGATCGTATTTAATTTTGATTCTCTTAAACCTTCTACTAATTTTCTGTATGCAATTGCAAAACCATCATCAGCTTTTGTCTGGTCATTTGTCTTTGCACGGTATTTAGTCATCAAATCATTAGAAATAATATACAAAGGATCGTGTACAATCGCCAATGGCTTTGGATCAGCCATAAATGCTTCTATTTTTTCTTTAGAGGCAAAATAACTTACTTCGATCGCTTTTGTAACATCTTCTGTAAAATCACCTTTATTAACTGATTTCATTTTGGCGATTTGCGGAGCTAAACCATATTCATCAGCTTTAGAAGCATATAAATTTAACTGAGCAGTTAATACATCTTTTTCAAGAGGAGCATAAAAATCACCATAAATGTTATCAATCATAGTTTTGATCTTAGGTAACATTTCTGCTCTCTTTGCATCATTCTCGTTATAGTAAGCAATCAAAGCGTTTCCTAAATTTGCCGGTCCGGTTGCATAGGCTGAAGTACGCATTACCTGCATTAAGTAATTATCGTGACGCGCTTTTACATTTGTCTCTCTGTAGTAATCGTTGATAGTAGGAATTACATTTTCGTACTTATCTTTATTAGCCGGCTTGCTTGCCCAGTCATAGAACTTATCTTCCTGTGCTGTTTTCGTATCTACCGTTCCTGCTTTTGTCAGGGCATCAATCATTCCCTGGCGGTTTTTCCAGTAATTGGCTGTCGAAGCATATTTAGAAGCATATTGTAAACGTACAGTAGCATCTTTATCCATATACTTTTTCATTTGATCCATTCCGGTTTTGGCACCTTCAACCCATGCAGGATAAGCATATTTAATGTTTTGTTCAATTCCTCCGGCTGGCATCCAACGGTTTGTTCTTCCCGGATAACCCAAAATCATGGCAAAATCATTTTCTTGTACTCCTTTAATGCTTACAGGCAGGTAATGTTTTGGTTGTAAAGGAACATTATCTTTAGAATAAGCTGCAGGATTTCCGTTTTTATCAGCATACACTCTGAACATTGAAAAATCTCCTGTTTGACGAGGCCACTCCCAGTTATCTGTATCTCCTCCAAATTTGCCTACGCTTTCTGGTGGTGTTCCTACTAAACGAACGTCTGTATAATCCTGGTAAACAAAATAGTAATATTCATTTCCCTGAAAGAAAGGACGAACAGAAACAGTATATTTACCACCTTCACTATTTTCACTTTCAATTAAACTAATTTCCTGCTGAATGATTTTGTTTCTTTCAGATTCAGTCATTTGATCGTTTACCTTAGATAAAATTCTTTTAGAAACATCATCCATACGAACAAAGAAACGAACATATAAAGATTTTGGTTTCATTTCTGCACTTTTATCTTTTGCCCAGAAACCATCTTTCAAATAATTTTGTTCTGCTGTAGAAAGTTCTGCAATAGCATTATATCCACAATGATGGTTGGTTAAAACTAAGCCTTCCTTAGAAACAATTTCTGCTGTACAACCTCCGTTAAACTGCACAATTGCATCTTTTAAACTATGATGGTTAATACTATAGATTTCTTCAGCTGTTAACTGCAGTCCCATTTTTTCCATATCTCTATGGTTCAATCTTTCGATAAACATCAAAAACCACATTCCTTCATCGGCTCTTACAGGAAAAGCCATTAGGCACATGGTCAAGAATAAAACTATTTTTTTCATGTTATTTTGTTTTAAGTCCTGCGAATATAATTCATTTTCATAATTATCTAATCTCATAAGCTCTTAAAATTATATATCTGTATGTATTTTTAATGATTTTTTACGAATTTAACATTATCAAAACTAAAAAAGGTGTTCAGTTACCTGAACACCTTTTTTTAAAAGATTTTTATTGTTTTACTCATTCAACATTTTCCACAGTTTATCTTTCAGATCTGTTAAGCCTTGCTGAGCAACAGATGAAATAAACATATAAGGAATATCCTTGAAAGAAACATCTAATTCTGCTTTCAATTCTGCTTTCAGTTCGTCATCAAGCATATCGCATTTTGAGATTACCAAAAGACGTTCTTTATCCAGCATTTCCGGATTGTATTTTGTCAATTCATTAACCAGAATATCGTATTCCCCCTTAATATCGGGAGAGTCAACAGGAACTAAAAATAATAAGGTCGAATTACGCTCAATATGGCGCAGGAAATAATGCCCCAGACCTTTTCCTTCGGCAGCTCCTTCAATAATTCCGGGAATATCTGCAATTACAAACGATTGAAAATCCCTGTAAGCAACGATACCCAGATTTGGCTTTAAGGTTGTAAAAGGATAATCGGCAATTTTGGGTTTTGCTGAAGTTAAAACAGACAATAAAGTTGATTTACCTGCATTTGGAAATCCCACCAAACCAACATCAGCCAAAACCTTAAGTTCCAGAATAACATCCATTTCTACGCCCGGCAAACCTGGCTGCGCATATCTTGGGGTTTGATTTGTTGAGCTTCTGAAATGCCAGTTTCCTAAACCGCCTTTTCCTCCTTTAGAAAGGATTCTTTTTTCTCCATCTTCTGTAATTTCAAATAAAGTTTCTCCTGTTTCTTTATCTTTTACAACGGTTCCCAAAGGTACTTCGATAAATTTATCTTCACCGTCAGCTCCAGTACTACGATCTCCTCCACCATCTCCACCGTGACCTGCTTTAATGTGACGCGCAAATTTTAAATGGAATAATGTCCAGAGTCCTTTATTCCCAACTAAATATACATGTCCACCGCGACCACCATCACCTCCGTCAGGGCCTCCTTTTTCAATAAATTTTTCTCTATGCAAATGTGTAGATCCCTTTCCTCCCTTTCCGGAAGAAACATATATCTTAACATAATCTACAAAATTTCCTTCTGTCATTTTCTTTTTGTTTATGTATAGTTTAAAGTTTAAAGTTTCAGGTTTCAAGTTGGCGCAATGCACTTAACTTGAAACCTGAAACGAAAAAAACCTGAAACAAAATTCTCTTTACTCTTTTAGTGCTTTTACAAGTACTTTATCAATCTTTACACCATCCATATCTAATACTTCCAGCACAAATTTCTGCCAGATCAGTTTTTCTCCTTCTTTTGGAATATGAGAAAGCTCAGTCATAATCATTCCGCTTACTGTATTCACTTCGTAGTCATTTGTCAGCTCATCAAGCTCAAAATAAGTTAAGAAATCATGCAAAGAATAATGCCCGTCAACCAACCATGAACCATCTTCCCTTTCTATAAGCTGAAATTCATCTTTATAAAAATCTGATGCGTCACCAACCAATGCCTCCAATATATCATTTAGGGTAATAATACCCTGAAAAACACCATATTCATCTGAAACCAAAGCGTAGTGAATTCCGGTTTTTTTAAAATTTTCAAGCGCTTTGTATGCAGTTGTCTGTTCCATTAAATAAGGAGCGTCTACCATAATTGCAGACAAATCAAAATGATCGCTTTCTATATTGGCAAAGATGTTCTTTAAAGTTACAATTCCGACGATATCATCATAATTATCACTGTAAACAGGATAAACGGTATGCAAATCCTGCAACACCAATTCTTTAATTTTAGATTTATCCGAATTTAAAGGCAACATATCTACCGACTTTCGGTGTGTCATTAACGAACTGACTTTTCTGTCTCCAATATGAAAAACGCGCTCTACTATATCCTGCTCTATTTCCTGAACCTCTCCTACTTCTGTTCCTTCTTTTATTATTGCCTTGATTTCTTCTTCTGTAACTTTCCCGTCTGCGGTAGGTTTTATTTGAAGAATCTTCAATAAAAACTCTGTAGAACTAGTCAATAGCCAAATAAACGGTGCGGTAATAATTGAAATTATTTTCATCGGCATTGCCACCATTTTGGCAATTGATTCGGGATAGTTTAATCCAATTCGTTTTGGCAGTAATTCTCCTAAAACCAAAGAAAAGAATGTTAAAACAACAACGACAATTCCAACAGCAACTGAATGTGCATAGGGTCTTAGCACTTCGAATCCATTCACAAATGTTTCAACATCTATTGTAATCTTATCTCCTGAATAAATACCGGTCAAAATTCCTATTAAGGTAATTCCGATTTGTACGGTTGATAAAAACTTATTTGGCGAATTCGCTAAGTCAAGTGCTATTTTGGCACTTTTGTTTCCTTTTTTGGCAGCTGTTTCCAATCTGTTTTTCCTTGCTGAAATCAGCGCTATTTCAGACATAGAGAAAACTCCGTTTAATAGTATCAGAAAAAATATTATTAGTATTTCCAATTTGTAATTTATTCGTTATTGAATAGTCGTTAAATGTAATTTGTAACCTGCAATGCATTCCAACTGTGACGCCTTAAATGTCCTGATCTAAAAAAACTAATTTTTCCTGCCAGAAAACCGCGCTCCCAATACCTTGGAATAAGCTTGTTTTATGGTGTGGAAAAATAGTTTTATATCCCAATACTGGGATGAAACGACAGCTCGAAAAGCTTCTACAAATTATCTATAACTGACGTTAATCGCTCTGTAATTTCTTCTATAGTTCCGATACCGTTTACGGCATAGAACTTATTTTGTTCTTTATAATATCCAATAAGCGGAGCTGTTTTCTCGTTATATTCCTGATATCTTACACGAATCTTTTCTTCGTCCTGATCATCAGGTCTTCCGCTTGTTTTTCCTCTTTCTAATAAACGTGCTACAAGAATTTCATCATCTGCTTCTAACGCAATTGTCGCGGTAACGCTTGAACCGATTGTTGGCAAAAACTTATCTAAGGCTTCTGCCTGATTTAAAGTTCTTGGATAACCGTCAAATAAAAATCCTGCAGTATCAGGGTGTTTTTTCACTTCATCAATTAACATTGCAGTTGTTACTTCACAAGGAACTAATTCTCCATTGTCCATAAAAACTCTTGCTTTTTTTCCTAGTTCTGTATCATTTTTCAAATTAAAACGAAAAATATCTCCTGTTGAAAGATGTGTTAATTTGTATTTTTCTTTTAAGAATTCTGCCTGAGTTCCTTTTCCTGCCCCCGGCTTTCCAAATAAAACAATGTTAATCATAATACGAGTGAGTGTTGTTACTTCCTAATTTCAAAGAAGTTTAAAATGAATATATAGTTGTGTGTGTTTCTTAAATTATTCTGCCAATTTATATACTTCGGTCAGGTTTCTTCCTAATCCGTCATAATCCAAACCGTAACCTACGATAAATTTATTCGGAATTCTGATTCCGATATAATCAATCTTAATGTCTTTTTTATAAGCTTCCGGTTTAAAAAATAATGTGGCAATTTTAAAATGTTTTACATTTTGTGCCTTAAACATTGTTTTTAATTCTTCGATTGTATTTCCGGTATCAATTATATCTTCAATAATAACTACCGTTCTGCCTGTCAGATCCTGATTTATTCCGATTAATTCTTTTACAGAATTTGTCGATTCTGTTCCTTCATAAGAAGCCATTTTGATGAATGAAACCTCGCATGACTTTTTATACTTTTTCAGGAAATCAGAAACAACCATAAAAGCACCATTTAAAACTCCAATAAAAATAGGCGTATCATCCCCAAAATCATCTTCTACTTGTGCAACTATTTTCGTTAAAGCAAAATCAATTTCTTTTGCCGAAATAAACGGAACAAATTGTTTATCGTGAAGTTGTATCATTATTTTTATGTTTAAAATAATGCGCAAAGATACAGAATTACAACCAAACTGTGATTAACAAATTATATACTAACTTCAATTTTTTATTAATGTTAAATATCAGTTAATGTTTACATTTTTATAATTTGATTATTTTTAGAATTCAGTAAATTGTTGTTTATAAAACTTTTAACTCCAAACCACGATGAGAGCAATCACTCAAATATTTTTAGCATCGCTATTAATGATACTTACATCCTGCAATGGACAGGTAAAAAAAGAAGAAAAAGAAACCCTGTCCAAACAGCCTGATAATGTTGTAAAAACTGCAATTGGCACCATTACCCTGCCTCCCCCTTATGCTACCGAATCTAAAACCAGCTATAGTAAAGTTATTGGCTGGCCGGAAGGCAAAACACCTATAGCACCAAAGGGATTTGTTGTAACAAAATTTGCAGGGGATCTTGTGAATCCTCGTTGGACGTATATTGCACCAAACAATGATATTTTTGTTGTTGAAAGCGGAACAAGAGCTAGTAAAAACCAGATTACGGTTTTTAGAGATGCTGATAAGGATGGAAAATTTGAAACCCGCAATGTATTTATTTCTAACCTCAACAAACCTTTTGGAATGCTGGTTCTTAAAGATTATTTTTATATAGCAAACACAGACGGACTTTATCGTTATCCTTATAAAAACAATCCTCTGAAATTAGAAACGCAGGGAACAAAAATACTGGAGCTTCCTGCGGGAGGTTACAACAATCACTGGACCAGAAATTTGCTGGCAAGCAAAGACGGATCAAAAATTTATGTTTCGGTTGGTTCAGGAAGTAATAATGCTGAACATGGTATTGATAAAGAACTGCGAAGAGCAGATATTTTAGAAATTAATCCTGACGGAACAGGTGAAAAAATCTATGCTTCCGGACTTAGAAATCCTGTTGGCATGGATTGGAATCCTGCAAATGGCGAACTTTGGACAGCAGTTAACGAACGTGATGAATTGGGAGACGAACTGGTTCCTGACTATGTGACAAGCGTAAAAAGAGATGGATTCTACGGCTGGCCTTATTCTTATTTTGGAAGTATTCCTGATCCGAGAATGAAGGGAGAACGCAAAGATCTGGTTGAAAAAGCAATTGTTCCGGATATTCCGGTTGGACCGCATACAGCATCTCTGGGATTGGCTTTTTATACTAAAGATAAATTCCCTGCTAAATACAAAAACGGAATATTTATTGGTCAGCACGGCTCCTGGAACCGATCTAAAATATCAGGTTATAAAGTTCTTTTTGTGCCTTTTGCCAATGGTAAGCCTTCGGGAAAACCCGAAGACTTTTTGACCGGTTTTGTTTCAAATGAAGAAAAAGCAGAAGTATATGGCCGTCCGGTTGCCGTTACAGTTATGAATGACGGATCGCTTCTTGTAAATGATGATAGCGGAAATACAATTTGGAAAGTTAGTGCTCAATAAAATTTCAATTTAATTCTACTGAACAATTTTAAACACATAGAAACACAGGCTTTGTTTTTTAATAGAAAAACCTATTTCTCACACAGTTGTGAGAATCTAAAAAGTGAAACACCTTTTTTGCCTCAACGAATTCTATGTTTCTGTGTGTTAAAAAATCATGCTCCCATTTTTATGGCTTTAAAAAAATATTTTCTTCCTTATTTTCTATTGATACTTTTTCAAAACATTGAGGCACAGAATAAAGAGAATAAAACTATTGATTCTTCTAAAATAGAAAAACTTCAGGAAGTAGTAATCAGCTCATTTCATATAAATCAGGACATTCAAAATACACCTGCTTCTATTGGCCTTTTATCCAAAAAACAACTTTTACAAAATAATACTACCGACATCAGCACTGTAATAAATACCATTCCGGGAGTTTATATGCAATCTGCAAACTTTACGACAAGCCGGATTTCGATTCGTGGTATTGGCGCAAGAACGCCTTACGGAACCAATAAAATCAGGGCTTTCTACGGCAGCATTCCACTGACTTCTGGAAACAGCGAAACTGTTATTGACGATATTGATCTGGAAAACCTCAGCCAGATTGAGATTATCAAAGGTCCGCTTTCAAGTGTTTACGGAGCGGGATTGGGCGGAGCTATATTAATTTCACCACAACTTTCAAAAATAAATGGACAAAGCACAGGCATTAGTACAGTTATCGGTTCTTTTGGTTTGTTAAAAAACAGCCTGAATTATAGTTTAGATGAAAAAACAGGAAGCCTGAACCTGAGTTATCACAAAATGGAAACGAATGGCTGGAGAGAAAACAGTAATTATAACCGAGAGGGAATTACACTTGCGGGAGAATTGTTTAGAAAGAAAAAGAGTAAACTGACATATCTTTCAAACTATACGTATCTGAAATCTTATATTCCGAGTTCGATAAATAAAACCATGTTTGATAACAATCCGAAATCCGGTGCGCCGACCTGGGTTGCCTCAAAAGGATATAAGGAATATAAATCGGCACTGGGCGGCTTGGCTTATGATTTAAAGATCAATGAAAATCTGGATAATTCGACTTCTGTATTTATTAATTACAAAGACAGCAACGAACCACGGCCTTTTGATATACTTCGCCAATATACTTTTTCTGGCGGAGCAAGAACTCAGTTTACCGGCAAATTTAAAATTAAGGAAACTGAAAATGAGTTTATAGCCGGAATTGAATATTTTTCAGACCATTATAAGGGTAATACTTTCGAAAACCTATATCAGCAAAATAATGGACAGGGAAGTCTGCAGGGAAATCAGCTAACAGAAAGTGGTCAGAAAAGGAATTTTTATAATATTTTTTCACAAATCAGAACTTTACTTTCCAGACAATTTGAGATTCAGGCCGGGATAAATTATAACAAAACACAATTTAAGTTAGAAAATTACGATCTTAATTATACTCAGGAATACAGTTACGATGGCATTTTTTCACCCCAATTATCTTTGCTATTTAAACCCAACCAGCAGCAAACGATATACGTATCTGCCAGCCGTGGTTTTTCACTGCCGGCTACAGAAGAAACTCTCACAAGCACCGGAACTATTAATCCTGATATAAAACCTGAGAATGGCTATAATTTTGAAGTTGGCGGCAAACTATACTTTTTCAACAAAAATCTTTATACCCAATTAAGCGTTTACAGAATGGAAATAAAAGATTTATTAGTAGCCAAAAGAGTTGGTGACGATCAATATGTGGGCGTAAATGCCGGCAAAACATTTCATGAAGGAATCGAAATCGCATTAAACCACAATTGGCCTATTAATTCATTTTTTACCTTGAGTTCATACATTTCGGGCTCTTTTGGAAATTATGAATTTAAAGAGTTTGTTGATAACGGAAATGATTATTCGGGAAATAAATTGACGGGAGTGACAGCAAACAAAGCAAATGCCGGATTACTTTTCAATACCCGTTCTGGAATTTATTTTTCTGCAGATTATCAATTTGTAGATGAAATTCCGCTAAACGATGCCAATTCCGCTTATTCGGATTCTTATTCACTTATAAATTTAAAGACAGGCTATCGTTTTGAAATTCTTCCTCAGTTGAATACACATTTTGCTTTCGGAATAAACAATGTAACAAATGAAAAGTATGCTACACTAATTTTACCAAATGCAATTGCCTCAGGAAATATAGTGCCGAGATATTATTATCCGGGGCTTCCTGTAAATTATTATGGTACTGTTTCATTAAATTATTTATTTTAGATGCTGGATATAAAATCAAAACCACAAAGAATGTTTTCTGAACTTCATTCAAAACTAGACTATGTAAATGCGTATAGAGAAAATCGACTTAAGGTCGCGCAGGAAATTTTAGAAAACAAACACCTCTTTGATGAGTTAGTTTCCCTTTGTTTTTTGCCCTCAGACAAAAACAATCATAAGGCTTGCTGGATTCTCGAATTTGTATGCTACGAAGAATTAAACTGGCTACAGTCACATCTTGATTTTTTCTGTTCAAATCTTAAAATCCTAAAAGACGAAAGTGCAATTCGTCCTATTGCAAAAGTGGTTCAGCTTTTAATAAAATCACATTATAAAAAAGATGAAAATAGTATTTTTCTAACAGAAGAGAATTTACAGAACTGTATCGAAACTTCTTTTGACTGGTTAATAAACGATGTCAAAGTAGCCACAAAAGCATATTCTATAAGAACTTTATATATTTTGGGCAATTATTACGACTGGATTCATCCTGAACTAAAAATTATTCTGGACAAGGATTATAGCGACCATTCTGCAGCCTATAAAGCGGTTGCTAAAGAAGTTTTGAAGAAAATAAAATAGTTTTAGCTGCCACGAATTACACCAATTTTTACTAATTAATTTTAAAAACGAGTTAAAGAAAAAATTTGTGCAAATGGTGTAATTCGTGGCAAACAAAAAATCTTTTTAATATTTTAATTTGTGGCAAAACTTAAAAAATGTAATTCGTGTAATTTATGGCAGAAAACTAAATTTTGGCTAAAAAAAGATTAAAAGGTATCTTTGCAAAAACACAACACAAAATGAATTATTTTTCTTCTGATTTTAAATTAGGAATATTAGGTGGCGGACAATTGGGCAAAATGCTTTTGTCTGACACCAGAAAATTTGACATACAAACTTATGTTTTAGACCCTAGTGACGAAGCTCCTAGTAAAATAGCCTGCAACAAATTTTTCAAAGGTGATCTAATGGATTATGAAACAGTTTATAACTTTGGAAAACAAGTCGATGTTCTAACTTTTGAAATTGAATTGGTAAACCTTGAAGCTTTAACGCAACTAGAAAACGAAGGCGTAAAAGTTTATCCGTCTCCAAAAACTTTAAAAGGGATTCAGAATAAAGGTGTTCAAAAAGACTTTTATACTAAAAGTAATATTCCGACAGCCGCTTACTTAAGATTTGACAGTCACGAACATTTGGCAAAATCTGTTGGAGATAACGAAATCACAATTCCGTTTGTCTGGAAGTGTACCCAATTTGGTTATGACGGAAATGGCGTAAAAGTGATTCGTCATATTTCTGATTTAGACGATTTGCCAAATGTCGAATGTATTGCAGAAACCATGGTTCCCTTCAAAAATGAATTGGCAGTTATTGTGGTAAGAAATCCATCAGGAGAAATAAAAACTTATCCGGTTGTAGAAATGGAGTTTCACCCAGAAGCCAATCAGGTAGAATATGTAATCTGTCCTGCAAGAATCGACGAAAAAATAGCCGAAAAAGCCAGAGCAATTGCCTTGAATGTTTCTGAAAAATTCAATCATGTTGGACTTTTAGCAGTTGAAATGTTCCAAACCAATGAAGATGAGATTTTGGTAAACGAGGTGGCTCCCCGTCCGCACAATTCGGGTCATTATTCTATCGAAGCAAGTTATACTTCACAATTTGAAAATCATTTACGTGCGATTCTTGATCTTCCGTTAGGAAACACAGACAGTAAAGTTGCCGGAATTATGGTAAATTTAGTTGGTGCCGAAGGTTTCTCGGGAGATGTTGTTTATGAAAACATCGAAACCATTTTAGGATGGAACGGTGTTACACCACATATTTACGGTAAAAAACAAACAAGACCTTTCAGAAAAATGGGCCACGTTACGATTGTAAATGAAAACATGCAGGAAGCGAGAAGAATTGCAGAGGAAGTTAAGAATACGATTAAGGTTATTAGTATATAGTTATCAGTCACTGTTTTCAGTCGCAGTTCTAACTTGGGATCTGAAACTTGAAACAAAAAAACAGTATTCAAAACAAAAAAAAAACAAATGAGCAAAGTAGCCATTATAATGGGAAGCATTTCAGACATGCCAGTCATGCAGGATGCCATCGACATATTAAAACAATTTAATATTGAAGTTGAAGTAGATATCGTTTCGGCACACAGAACGCCGGAAAAATTATTCGATTTCAGTAAAAATGCACATACTAGTGGAATATCGGTAATTATTGCCGGAGCTGGCGGTGCTGCACACTTACCTGGAATGGTTGCTTCGATGTCACCTCTTCCTGTAATCGGTGTTCCGGTAAAATCAAGCAATTCTATTGATGGCTGGGATTCTGTTTTGTCCATTCTGCAAATGCCGGGCGGAGTTCCTGTAGCGACAGTTGCCTTGAACGGAGCAAAAAATGCTGGAATTTTAGCCGCACAAATCATCGGAAGTCACGATAAAAAAGTACTTGACACCATTATCTCTTATAAAGAAGAATTGAAGGCTGCGGTTAATAAAGCGGCAGAAGGATTGAAAAAATAAGATTATTCCGCAGAGTTACACAAAGAAATACACAGAGATTCGCTAAGATATTTTACAATTTATATTGAAAAAAACTTCGTGAATCTCTGTGTTTTTTTTTTAGCGAGTCTTTGTGAAACAACAATTTATTTATAATTTCTTATGCCTCGTCTTCAACTTCCTCCAAAACAGATTCAAATTCAGATTCCTTAATATCTTCCTTATTTATCCAATTCTCTGACGTAACCAAGCTGTAATTTACATCATCTTTAGTATTCAATTCCCAAATAATACTTTCAGCCTCAGGAAATGGAATGTTTTGCGAAATTTGATTCTCAAATAATCTTTTTATCAGATTTCTGTCAGACAAACCGTTATTCAATAATTTCAAAATATTTTCTGCAGTCAGCTTTTGTACTTCACCTTCAACAGGTGTCATCGAAAAATGAACAACAGAGGCTTTTGCATTTGGAAATTTCCCGTTGTAAGCTTTAAAAAGTAATTGATTTACATGAAATAAAGTGCCCTGCATGTGTATTTCCGGATATTCTTCGCAAACTTTATCAATTAACATATTGTTCGATATCTGCTCAATTTGTCCTGCACTTAATTCATCACCCAATCTGTATTCTAAAACAATCTGCGCCGCCTCGTTTGGCTCATAATCAGAAATAGCCATTTCTAATAATTCTGGCAAACTCGTTTTATCTGCCGTTGCACCATCCGGATAATTGAATTTTTCTAATAAAGCAACAAAATCTTCATCAGACCAATATCCTTCAACTTCATTCACCGTGTCTATATTCTTAATTACAATTTGATAATTCATCTTTTATTTTTTAATTACGATTAGTATTTTATAACACTAGCCTATTTTGTCAATTTACGCTTTTAATATCTCCCAAGGCAATAAATAACATAACAATAACACAATTTAAGAGGATTTTATGCCAAGAATCAACTTTATATAGACGATTAAATTTTTATAAATTGCTATCTTTGAAATTCAAAACATTGACTTCAATTAATAAAAATAATCACATTATAATGAACGTTTTACTTTCAAAATTCAATACTAAACATAACACAGCACCTTTTTCGCAAATTAAAATAGAAGATTACGTTCCGGCTTTTCAGGAAGGAATTATTTTGGCCAAAGCCGAAATCGATGCCATTGTAAACAACCCCGAAGCACCAACTTTTGAAAATACAGTGGTGGCGATGGATTTTGCCGGAGATATTTTAGATCGTCTTTCGAGTGTTTTCTTCAATCTGAATTCGGCTGAAACAAACGACGAAATGCAAAAAATCGCTCAGGAGGTTTCGCCTCTATTGTCTGAATTTGGAAACGACATCACACTAAACGCAGCTTTGTTTGCCAAAATAAAAGCGGTTTATGATCAAAAAGAATCTTTAAATCTGAATCCGGAGCAAACAACTCTTTTAGATAAAAAATATAAAAGTTTCTCCAGAAACGGAGCTAATTTACCAGAAGACAAAAAAGACAAACTTAGAGAAATCGACAAAGAGTTATCGAGGCTGAGTTTGCAATTTGGCGAAAATGTTTTGGCAGAAACCAATGCATTTGAATTACACTTAACAAATGAAAGTGATTTGGCAGGTTTACCGGAAGGAACCATTGAAGCTGCCAGGTTATTGGCAAAAAGCCAGGAAAAAGAAGGCTGGATTTTTACTCTGGATCATCCAAGTTATATTCCGTTTTTGACTTATGCTGATAATCGCGAACTGCGCAAAAAAATGGCTATTGCTTTTGGTGCAAAAGCATTTCAGAATAACGAATTCGACAATCAGGAAAATGTACTGAAAATTGCTAAACTTCGTTATGAAAGAGCCAATTTATTAGGCTATAAAACACATGCACATTTTGTTCTGGAAGAAAGAATGGCTCAAAGTCCGGATAAAGTTTTTACTTTCCTGAATGATTTATTGGCAAAAGCAAAACCGGCAGCTCAAAAAGAATTTGCAGAATTAACCGCTTTCGCGAAAGAATTAGACGGAATCGAACAACTTGAAAAATGGGACGGCGCTTATTATTCTGAAAAATTAAAGCAACAGCTTTTCAACTTAGATGACGAAAAACTAAAACCTTATTTTCAGTTAGAAAAAGTTTTAGACGGCGCATTTACTGTTGCCAAAAAATTATACGGATTAACGTTTAACGAAGTTTTTGACATCGATAAATACCACGAAGAAGTTACAACCTATGAAGTAAGAGATGCTGAAAACAATCTGGTTTCGATTTTCTATGCTGATTTTTTTCCAAGAAAAGGAAAAAGAAACGGTGCCTGGATGACTTCATTCAAATCACAATCTATAAAAGATGGTGTAAACGAAAGACCACATATTTCGAACGTTTGTAATTTTACCAAACCAACAGAAACAAAACCGTCTTTACTAACTTTTAATGAAGTAACAACTCTGTTTCATGAATTTGGTCACGGTTTACACGGAATGTTAGCCAACACCACTTATCCTAGTTTATCCGGGACTTCTGTTTACTGGGATTTTGTTGAATTACCAAGTCAGATTATGGAAAACTGGTGTTATGAACCGGAAGCTTTGGCTTTGTTTGCCCATCATTACGAAACAGGAGAAGTTATTCCGATTGAATATGTACAGAAAATTAAGGAAAGTGCCAGTTTTCAGGAAGGATTGGCAACAATGCGCCAGTTAAGTTTTGGATTATTGGATATGGCGTGGCACGGGCAAGATCCGACCAATATTACAAATTTGAAAGCTTTTGAAACCGAGCAGTTTGCTAACACACAATTATACCCAGACGTAAAAGAAAATGCTATGAGTACCGCTTTTTCTCATATTTTTCAGGGTGGATATTCTTCTGGATATTATAGTTATAAATGGGCGGAAGTTCTGGATGCAGATGCTTTTGAATATTTCCAGGAAAAAGGTATTTTCAATGAAGAAGTAGCAAAAAAATTCAAAGATCATGTCCTTTCAAAAGGAGGAACAGAACATCCGATGACTTTGTACAAACGCTTTAGAGGTCAGGAACCAAAACCTGAAGCTTTGTTGAAAAGAGCGGGATTACTATAATATTTAATATCTTTGTTTATTATTAAATCTATTGAAAGAGAAAAATCTATATATAATTTCGGGTTGTAATGGAGCTGGAAAAACTACAGCTTCATACACAATTCTGCCTGAAATATTGGACTGTAAGGAGTTCGTTAATGCAGATGAAATTGCAAAAGGTTTATCGCCTTTTCAACCAGAAAAAGCAAGTTTTGAAGCAGGAAGAATAATGCTTAATCGTATAGATGAATTATTTCAAAAAGAAGTAGATTTTGCCTTTGAGACAACTCTTTCAGCAAAAAGTTATATTTCTATTGTTAAAAAAGCTCAAAGTCAGGGTTATTTTGTAACACTAATTTCTTTTGGCTCAGCTCTGTCGAATTAGCAAAACAAAGAGTAAAAGTAAGAGTCAATGAAGGTGGGCATAATATTCCTGAAGATGTTATTGAGCGAAGATATATTCGAGGAATTAAAAATTTATTTGAAATCTATCTTAAAAATTGTGACAACGTTATGTTGTTTGACAATTCAAATAAATTGCCAGTGTTAATTGCTGAAAAAGAGATTAACGAAAAGATTCAAATTATAGACGAAAACTTATTTCATCAAATAAATAGCCTAAGATTATGACAAAAGATAAAATTAAGGAGTTAAAGTATAAAATTGTTGAAGGTTTAAAAATTTCTTCAAAAAAAATGATTGAAAGTAAAAAGAAAACTAACGGAAAGATTGTGGTTTATGCCGATGGAAAAATCCAAACTATAAACGCAATTGACATTAAAGACTAATACCTAAAATCACACTTGAAAAAATATTTGAAAATCTTCCTTTTCCTTGTCATTATTGGATTAGCATCCATTATTGCTGTTAATTATTATGTAAAATCTTCTACTAAAAACCGCATTTACTATTCGGTAAAAAAATTCCCTAAAAATGATGTAGGGATTATTTTTGGTGCAGGAATTAATGGAAACAGGCCCAGCAAATATTTAAAAGACCGTCTTGACGCCGGAATTTTATTATATAAAATGAAACGAATTAATAAAATTTTACTTTCTGGTGATAATGGACGTGAAGAATATGACGAATTAACGGTTATGAAAAATTACTGTTATACGCATGGTGTTGATACCACAAAAATATTTGTCGATTATGCTGGCTTTGATACCTATTCGACAATGTACCGTGCGAAACATATTTTTAAAATTAAAAGAGCCACTTTAATTTCTCAGAAATATCATTTAAACCGTGCGATTTATATAGGAAATAAACTGGGGATAAAATCGGTTGGTTTCTCTGCAAATAATGGCGAATACCTGGGATATAATTATGTTTGTTTCAGAGAATATGGTTCTATTTTTAAATCCTTTTTTGATATTTTAAGAAATCGTGAACCTCGTTTTTTTGGTGACGAAATCAATATTAATGGAGAATCAAATTATTCTAAAGAAGATAAGCGATAATATTGACATCAATTAAAAAATCCAGCACTTAAAATAAAGCGCTGGATTTTTTGCATTAACAATTTTTCTAATTATTATTTTAAAATTCTCTTGTTCTCTGTATTTGGCGGCAAAGATATAATGTCTTCAAACACGTGGCTCAAATCACTTGGTTTTATACCATTATTGTCATTATGACAAGAAAAACACGAAATAGCATTTTGTTCTGTTGAGGCCGATGATGGAGACTGCACATACGTTTCCATTGTACTATTTGACAATTGCCCTGTTCCAATTGCATCGCCATGAGGAATTGAATCATTAACGGCTCCATACGGATAAACGTTCCCGTTTGGTCCGGCACCTCCAAAAGTCCAGGTGGCTCCTATTAACAAATAATTTTTTCTCACATCATTACCGACCAACATACTGCGAACGGCATTATTTATAGAGATCACTTCACTATTAGAATCCGCAGGAGTTTTATCTTCTCCATTCGGAACTGTGTTTGATGCAACCCCCCAAGCCATAATTCTTCTTGCAGTCGGGCTGGCCAGAGAAGCATTTTTAACTAAAATCGTATCCCCGCTTACTGTCATATTCTGAATATTCTGTGCTCCTGTTGTATCGTTTGCATTGGCATTAAAAAGCCATCCTTTTCCTGTATCTGCCGGAACTTGTTTGACATTATTATTTTTATCTACATAGGAGTATGCCGTATTTGGAGTGTTTTTTTCATGCTCAAAGGTCGCCCAGATCATTTCGGGATGTCCGGCCACACTTCCTACAATGTGCATTCCGACCAAAGCCAATTTTGCAGTTCGCTGTCCGTTTTCTACCCATTTATTTGGATTCGACTTATCATAAGTCGGAATTATTGCCTTGATGGTAACATAACTTTCGACATTAGGCAAATCGGTAACCTCAACCCAGGATGTTTTTAACTCAATTGCCAGCGCATTAGGATCTGGCGGAGCAGCCCATCCTTTTGTTTTTGCATAAGCAACAATACTATCTCTGGCACTTGCGGTAGTCGGAAATTGATTTCCGTTTAATTTACCTTCATTTACACCGGTTAAAAAGTAAGCATAAACATCATTAACCATTGTGATATAATATACCAATGATTTATTCTCACCCATTAAAGCTCCGTGCGATCCGGCCTGTCCTTGTTCTGACTGAACTTCATTTCCGTTAGAATCCAGAAATATAAATTTATTACCCACTTTGAATTGCTGAACAACATCTGATGGCTTAATTTCGCTTTCAATAACAGGTTTTGGGCTTTTGATAATTTTCCCTTTTAAGTCAAAAAACATATGCACACCATTTGCATTTGCTTTTACGCTGCCAACCTGAACCAGATTATTTAGCTCATTTTTTACTTTTTCATCACTTTTCTGAGCTTCAATTTCAAACATTTTTCCCGACTTGTCTATTAAAACAGGAAGCCTGTTCGGACCGCTCTGATTGATATTACTAACTGCACTTAGCAAAACATTGGGCTTGTGTGCTTCTAATGTCCTTTTTCCGGTAATGGGATCCTGAGGAGAAACATTATAAAACACAGGAGATTCTAAGATTGTGCCCTTATTTCCATACGAGCCCGAAGATGGCGAAGTAATCCATAAAAACATTTGTTGCGACCATTTGTAGAAATCGCAATTGTTGTTATGAGGAAATGCAACACTATTTGCAGGTTCCACTAATCCGTTTTCGGTTACTTTTCCTGTTTTGAACCAGGAATTAAATTCTGTATCAGAAACAATACAAGATTGTTTTACATCTTGTGGAAGATATTCGGAATCGGCAGTAGCTAACAAATCTTTCTTTTTGCATCCCAAAAAGATGATTATTAGCGCCGCCATAAGTATAGCTGCGGTTTTTATATTCAATTTTTTCATGATAGTTGTTTTTGGGTTTATTTTTATAAATGAAGAACATTTATTATTTTGATTTTAAATAGCATGTTATACAATCTCTACATGGAAAGTTACTGGTGGTTTTCCGCTTTTTAATACTGTTGCTTTCTTAAGGCTTACATCATTGTTGCCGGCATCACCTCCTCCTAAAACTCCATCACGGCCATGTATTTCTATTTCAACACTTTTTAAAGATGCTTTTAATGAATCTTTTGAAATTTCTGGTAAAACCGGTAGTTTAAAAAACGCTTTTACTTCTAGATGTGTCTGACAGTTAGCACAATATTGAGAATTCCAGCGGCTCAGTACAGCTTCTGTACCCAGATGTTGTTTTTTTCCATCGATTGTTGCAAAAGCAGAAATCATAAAAGAACCTCTTATGGGAGCTTTATTAATTCTGGATACTTTAATCACTTTTGCATCCTCATTTTCTGCTTTTAAAAGTTTTGCCTCAGAAAACTGATCCAGTGATCCTTTGCTGTACGTTATTCCAAGTTGTTTTTCGATATTGATACAGTCCAAAGAATTATACGGTCTTTCTTTTCCTTTTTCAGTTATCTTAAACGGATTAAGCGGACTCTCTAAATCAAGCCACGAATTAGGCGCCATTCCCGGAGTTGGCCCCTGATTATCAACTGTATTTGTACCAGGATATTCCGGAAAAATTTCAAGATGATCTGTAAAACCATGCTTTTTCTGCCAAAGCCAGAATATGCGGTCGATATTACAATGATGAAAGTAAAAAATAGGATCCAATCCTGCTGTATCATTTTCTCCCATATCCCCATTTGCACCGGGAATAGGCGAACGATCGTAGGTAGGCAAATCGCACCCGCCTACAGCAAGATGAATACTGTTATGAGGAGATTCAAGAGAGACAACCGGAAGACTGCCTTCTTCTAAATTTATATTCCATTCGGCAGCAGAAGTTGTATTTGAAAACACTGTGTAATTTGGTGCTTCCAGACAGTCTTTAAACTTTTGATTTACATTCGTTTCAATTTTTTTCTTTTTAACGATGATATAAGAGTTGAGCCAGTTTAAAACATTGCCATTCAATATTTCTACATTCTTATTATAATCCGGAAACTGTGCATTATGTGCTTTCGTTTTTTTTCTGTCTTCGTCTGATCCCACCAAACCAGATAAGGGATAACGAACTGTTTCATACCCTTTTGGTTTGTTATAAAGATTATTATCTCCCTGAACATTATCTACAATGTTTTTAGGAAACACAAAAGAACGCAGCGGATTTGGAATTTTTTCTCCATCCAGTTCAAAAAACTCATCTGTTAAGCAGGACGGAATCCCTTTTTGCAATGATTCCTCATCTGTTTCATCCCAATAAGGCAGCATAACATTTTCGCATCCTTTTATGCTTTGCAGTGCTTCTTCTACTTTTAAAATATAAATACGATGCCAGGTAGGAAACAATACATTGCCGTGATTGCAATATCCTCCCCAATAAGCAGCACTCCCCCATCCTGCACCTCTGAAAGGTTCTCCATGAAAACCGCCCAGCTTAAAAAACGAATGAGGATCATCTGCCGGAAGTTCTTTTATTCCTTTCCATGCGCGCATTAAATTCTCCAGCTCATTTTTATTTCCATTTTCATAATCTCTTTGCATAACTGAGATTGACTTTCTAATTTTTAATTGTGTAGCAGACATAATTATATTTTTTAAATGTTATCGTGTTTTGATGTAAAAAAGTGAATTCTAAGAGCCGGAAACCGACTTAATAATGATCCTGAAATAAGACAGACCATGCCTGTTACAAGCAGCCATTTTTCATTATTAAAAGAAAATCTTCCAACAAGTATTATAACAGCTCCCGTAAGGCTCAACAGAAAAGGAACATAACTATTAGATACCGATTTTTTGTAAATCATAAATAAATGAACTGCAAGAAAAAACAGTAATACAGGCAACAACCATCCCATGTAGGGCAAACGCGCCAAACCAAGACTGCCAAACATGCTCATGTAAACAGCCCAGCAAACCGGGCATTTTGGAAAAAAAGCAATAAAAACACTCAACAGCATTGATGGAATTGCCTTAAGCGTTTTTCGGGTTTTGGATATTGGTTTTTCTTCAATCTGTTTTTGTTCCTTAACAGAACAACAGGAACTTCTGGTTTCAATTAAATCATTCATAAGTACAGGGGTTAAATATTTTTAATTTGGTTTGAAGCATAGATTTTAAGTTTACTGATACTAAAAAGACCGCCTTGGCGGGGCGATCTTCAACAAAAATTAGATATGAGCCAGGAATATTTGCACATATTTAATATCCCCCGAATCGTTTAAGAGTGCTACCCTATACCAATTCCTCTTTTAATTTTTTTATCGCCTCAACTGGTACATTTTCAATCTGGTTTTTGTAAAAGGAAAATCCTCCTGTTCCGTTCCATTCATCATCAACAACAAAATGTGCATCAAAATCGGCCAGAAAAGCACCAAATTTTTCAGAAGGTAATGACTGATCGTATTGTCCGTGCAGGCTTACTACTTTTGTGAAATTACCAAATCCCGTAGCATGTATTTTTCCTTCAACCTTTATATCAATATCACCATCAGGATTATTGGGCACCTGCTTAATTAAAACCCTGCCGGAAACAGAATTTTTTGACGGCATTACTACTAAACTAAATGTTGCTATTGGTGCACCTGGCATTTCTAAATCCCCAATTGTGCCTTCTGATAAATTTTCCATGATGTAAGCTTTTATATTTTCCTATTCATGCAGCTTTTAGATGCCTTTATTTTTCTCTATCAAAACTAGATTAGATTGATAATTTTAAGGAAGAAAATGTCATGAGACGGGAATTCTTTGTCATGAAAGAGGAAAAAAATGTCATGAAGAAAAAAATTAACTCAAAATCAGTCTATGCTCGTACGACTGGATTTACAGCAATTGGTAAAGTAACAGAACGACTCATAGAACCGTTATGATAACTAAAAGTGAGATTTTTTATGATGCCATAAAGGGAAGTGGAAATTGCAACAACTCCTGTCCAAATATCTAAACTATCATTATAAGGCAAAGGAGGATCATTATAAGCAAATTCTACATTAATTGAATTTATAGTTAACATACCTCTATATTGCGGATCAACAGGTAATATACTCCAACAGACTTTACTTCCTGAGATTACATTAGTTTGTAATTGACAACTACCTTCAAATTCTGAGTATTTGTTTCTGTTATCGATCACATAACACCCTTTTTCAGGATTATTAGTTGCCAACATATTAACATCTACCCATATTTGAATAAAAACAGTACAGCCTGAAGGTTGTATTTTAGACTTCGACATATTTATATTACTGTTAATCAACATCTTTAATTTATTGAGTTACACTGTTAATTTCCATTTTGATGAATTGGTATTGTTTTTCAAACTTCTGCATAAGTAATACATCAATAAAATAATTAGTGCCTCCGAAGAATTTGGAAGCACTAATTTTCAAAGTTTTGTTGCTAAATATTATGCAGTACATGTTAAGAATGGATCCCACCAGTAATACTGCATAGGTGCGCCGCCCACAGATACTCCAATTTTAATTTGATAAGTACATTGCCCCTGAAGCATAGCAGTACCTAACCATTGGTATGACGAACTACTTGGTTGTTGTGCAGGCCATCCCCAATTTCCGAAAATATTAATTCCATCAGAGATTTCAAAACCAACAATCTCAACTGTATCTCCTTGCTGTCCGGCTGCATCAATAGGGAAAGCATTAAATGCGATTCCAAAACCAGCAGTAACTTGTGAAGACAATTCAAGTCCGCCTTCTCCGTTACTACCACCTGCTGCATTGTTATCCATCATATATATTCCTGTTCCTGAATATGGACCAGAAGTTTGGCTATATAAAAATACTGTGTCTACCGCAATGTTAATTACTCTTGCCGGAATTACAGGACCTGCACTAAAAGCTAAATTTGTTTTATTATTCATAATCTTATTTTTTAAATTAATTATTATGCAGAAACTGGTACGATTGTAACAGGTAATGTAACTGTTATAGATTTTCCTCCTCCGTTAAAGCTAAATACTATATTAGAGTTCACATTGCCACCAACAGTAGATGTTGTAAGTTGTCCTGTAAACAAATTAGGAAATCCCACAACCGGAGCTGGCGGAGTTGCCCAGCCAGATTGAGCTCCAACCTGAGTAATTGTAAAATCACCATTAAATTGTGGATCGATTGGTAAAACCGACCAACATACGTTGCTTCCTGTAATTACTTGAGTTGTTAAATTGGCTGTCCCTTCTCCAGTAGATTGTTGACTTTTATTACTAACAGCATAACATCCGCTGGTAGTTCCTTGTTTAAGTGAATTGATATCTGCCCAAACTTGGACAAAAACCGTACATTGGTTTGCAGGTATTGACATAATTTTTTGATTTATTTTCCTTACTCTTAAGGCTTTTCAGGTTTCGCCTCGTTTTTTTAAGTGGGTTCTGCTCCACTTGTTTGATTTGTTTTCCAGATCTGAATATTTCTAAATAGATCTAAATGATGTTGATTTTCTTTCATTTTTCTATTTCAAAATTATATCAGATACATAGGTTTAGACAAGAAAATGGTATGAGACGGAAATTCTTTGTTACAAAACATAAGAAAGAAGCTATAAGGATGTATTTATGATGGCAATCATTTAAAAAAATTCTCACTAAATTTATTTTTAAAACAAACTTTCATTTATTTTTGAAAGTTTAAAAACTTTTGTTTACATTTGAACTATGGAATTCAAGGAAGCAAAAAATAAATTCATTCAGACCTGGGGAGCTTTAGGTTCTCAGTGGGGAATTAATAAAACCATGGCGCAGATTCATGCTTTATTAATGGTCTCGAACGAAGCTGTTTCTATGGAAGATATTATGGACGAATTGCAAATTTCCCGCGGAAATGCCAGCATGAACTTACGAGCTTTAATGGATTGGGGAATTGTTTATAAAGAATACAAAGCCGGAGAAAGAAGAGAATTTTTTACTGCCGAAAAAGATTTAGACGAACTGGCTGTAAAAATTTCAAGAGAAAGAAGCAAAAGAGAAATCAAACCTGCTCTTAAAATTTTAAAAGAAGTCTCGTCAATCTCAACAAAAGATTCAGCAGAAGAAAAACACTTTATCGATCAAACCAATAAATTGTATGATTTTGTTTTGAAAGCTGACAATATATTAGACAAAATGACTGAATTTAAAGAAAACTGGTTAGCACGCCTGGTTCTTAAAATCATGAAATAAAAAAATTTAACCAAAACTTTCATTTTTTTCTGAAAGTTTAAAATAATCAATAACTATGAAAACCATTAAAAACATCAACACATTTGCCATAGCACTTCCATTCGCAATTGCAATCACATATCCAATTTTCACAGAGGGTGCCTTATTTTTTGCTGCATTATCAACTATGATTACAGGCTTTCTTCAACTTTCTATAGGAGTTAAACTATTGATTGACAATCCACGAAACAGAAATTTACAGATTTACATGTCAGGTGTCATTTTCTTCTTTGGACTTTGGCTGGTAAATTCTCTAATTGATTATAATGACTTAATAACTTACCTCTTATTTCCAATTCCTTTTATACTCGCTGTTTATCTATCATTATTAATCTATCAAAAAAAATAATCATGAATCTCAACATTATTGGATACTTCGTATATCTCAGTGTTACGATTTTTATCATTATGAAAGTTGGGAAAATCTGCTACAGAAACGGCAATATTTATGTCGCAGAATTAATTCCGGACCATACCGAGATTTGTCAAAAAATCAATCGGGTTTTATTACTGGCCTACTATCTTTTAAACATTGGGTACTGTGCCATGACTTTGATTTCCTGGCAGAAAATTTCATCTGCAGCACAACTTATTGAAACGATAGGAGTCAGAACGGCAGTTATCATATTTATCATTTCAATCTTGCATTACCTGAATATTTTCATACTCACCAAATACATTCAAAAACTAATTAAATAACACTAAACTTTAATATTATGGAAACTACAAAAATTTTAATCGGTTACAGCATTTATTTACCAGTTGCATTATTTCTGACTTATTACGTTTCTAAAACACTTTTTAAAAACGGTAAAATCTTTATGCTTGACATTTTTAAAGGCAGGGAAGAAATTGCAGAAGCGACCAACAAACTTTTTGAAACGGGCTTTTATTTATTAAATATTGGTTTTGCGCTGATGATTTTAGAAATGCAGTTATATCGTGACAGTTATCAAGAATTAATTGAAAATTTGAGTTATAAAATTGGAGGATTTTCTATTTATCTTGGCATAATGCTATTCTTTAATTTGTATTTCTTTTTTAGAGGAAAAAGAAAAGCAAAAGAAGCTCAAGTACAAGAAAGATTAGTTTTTAAAGCATAATTTCATCCCCAAACCTAACAGGTTTTAAAAACCTGTTAGGTTTAAATTTCAACAGGAACAAACATTCAAATGACAAAACTATAATCGCAGCCGGAACAGTTTTTAGGACACCTTTTAGTAAATCATTTCAAAAATAAATTTGGAGAAATTGTTCTGAGTGCTCCAGCGGAACATAATATTTATAGAAAATATAAGAATATCTCGTTCAATTTAGCTCCAGCGGGACGTTATATTTTTTCTTTCTTATTCTAAAGCATTTCACCCCGCTGGGGTTTTACACGTAACAAATACAAATCTATAAATATAACGTCCCGCCGGGACTTAATTGTTAAAAAATGACAACAATTTATCTCACAACAAAAATAAAAGCCCCTAAACAAATTGTTTTTGATGCTTCAAGAAATATCGATATTCATCAGAAATCTGCTAGTCCTTCAAAAGAAAAAGCAATTGCAGGGGTAACTTCTGGTCTAATCAATTTAAACGAAACGGTAACCTGGCGCGGCAAACATTTTGGTCTTTATTTGACTCACAAAAGCAGAATCACAGCAATGAATTTTTATGATTTTTTTGTGGATGAAATGGAACGCGGTAAATTCAAATATTTTAGACACGAACATATTTTTGAAGAAATAAATGGGTTTACAATCATGAAAGACAAACTTCAATATGAAACTCCGTTTGGGATTTTTGGTGAATTATTTGATATTTTATTTCTCGAAAAACATCTTACAAACTTTCTTTTAGAACGAAATAAAACCTTAAAAGAAGTTTCTGAAATTTGAATAAAGCCCTGATATGATAAAAAAACTTTTTTGTTCTCATGCAGATTCAGCAGATTTGTCAGATTTTTGATTTTTTTAAATAGTGAGTTTGAAAATGACTTTTCTTTTTTACGGTTTGCGTGAGGGATAGAAACGGATAGCCCACAGCCTGACGAAGGAAGTGCGAGGACTTGGAGTGGATAGCCCGACCCGGAGTGGCACGCCCAAATTAAATTCCGATGCTTTAACATCGGTTTTTTTATGCTTATAATTATATTTAAAGAATTAAATAAGAAAATACACTTAAAAAATGACTGTAATTAAAGATCAGATTATTGAAAACATTTGTTATACTGAACTAGTTTACCGCAGAATAAATAAAAAACTTAAAATTAACTTTAAAAAATCTGAAATTGAAGAAATGCTTTTGGATATTTTAAAAACAACAGAAGAAAAATGGTGTCAGAAAATTGGAAAAAACTTTTATGTTTTAAATACTAAAAACAACATTAAAATCACTATAAATTCAAATACTTATAGAATCATTACAGTTGACAGGATCAAAAAATTAAAATAAAGCAATCATCAGCCACCAAAAAACAGGAACGCTCTCGACCCAAAAAGAAGTATAATATTTAGACCTATTGGGATTTGCAAATGCAATAAACAGCATGAGCATAATTACCATGATGAGGTTGATCATGAGATCGTGAAAAGTAAAACTCAAAATACCCACAATCCAAAACGGAATCAATAGTATAAAGCCTAAGATTTTGGTTTTCCTGACGCCAATTGTCTGCGGTACGGTTTTTAAATGCGGATCGTCATTGGCCAGATCCAAAATTTCGAAAACCAGAATGAGCACAAAAACCAATACAAAACGCTGAATGCATTTGATAAAGAAATTAGCAGTAAATGGAATTTCGGCATTTATTACTGGCAAAACCAAAGTCGCTCCTACCCAGCAAAGTGCCACAATATAGATTTTTATGCCTGCCCAGTTTCTGGCATTTTTTCTGTTGGGGAAAAACGGAAGTGTATACAAAGCTGTAATGGCAAAAATTCCGAAAGAAACTATTTGGGTAATGCGCTGCAATTGAAAAAAATAATAACCCACTAAAATCACCGAAAGAAAACTCAAAACAGCTATAATTTTGAGCTGTAATCCAATCGGTTTTTTCTGTATGCGAACTAACGCATCATATTTAACAAAATTATACCCCACAATTGTTCCGAAAAAAACGAACAAAGCCATAGGTTCATCATACTGAATATGAAACACATGAAATGTTACCCGAACGAGTGCATAACACGATAAAGCCACATGTATACTGCTATTGAGGTAAAAATCTAATATAGACTTCAATAATTTCATCCTTTAAATCTAATCAATTACTAACAAATCAACTCTTTGATTATAAATTTCATAAAAATTGAAGTTAAAAATACCTATTAAATTATTAATAATACTTAATTTTGCGCCACAAAAAAACAACACATTTACTATAAAATGTAATAAACGTCGTGTAAACACTCAATTAGCTGAAAAATTACACTTGTAAATTGCATTGCTAAAAAAACTAGATAGCTACAAATGAGAACAGATGCTTTTGCTTTAAGACACATTGGCCCAAGAGAAACAGATCTTCAACACATGTTAAAGACTATTGGAGTGGAATCGATTGAACAACTTGTTTATGAAACCCTTCCGGATGATATTCGTTTAAAAGCACCTTTAAACTTAGATCCAGCTATGACAGAATATGAGTTTGCAAACCATATTCAGGAATTAGGAAAGAAAAATAAAGTGTTCAAATCGTATATTGGTTTGGGTTACCACCCTACTATCGTTCCGGCTCCAATTCAAAGAAATATTTTTGAAAATCCGGGATGGTATACGGCTTATACACCTTATCAGGCAGAAATTGCTCAAGGTCGTCTTGAAGCTATTTTAAATTTCCAGACTACTGTTATTGAATTATCAGGAATGGAAATTGCCAATGCATCTTTACTTGATGAAGGTACAGCAGCTGCCGAAGCTATGGCATTACTTTTTGACGTTCGTACACGTGATCAAAAGAAAAACAATACAAACAAATTCTTCGTTTCTGAAGAAATTTTACCTCAAACTTTATCGATCCTGCAAACACGTTCAACTCCGGTTGGAATTGAATTAGTTGTTGGAAACCACGAAACCTTCGATTTTTCGAATGAGTTTTTCGGAGCTATTTTACAATATCCGGGAAAATATGGTCAGGTAAACGATTATAGCGCTTTTGTTGCTAAAGCAAAAGAAAATGAAATCAAAGTAGCTTTTGCTGCCGATATTTTATCATTGGCTGCCTTAACTTCTCCGGGAGAAATGGGAGCTGCAGTTGTTGTAGGTACTACACAGCGTTTTGGTGTACCAATGGGTTATGGTGGTCCTCACGCTGCTTTTTTTGCAACTAAAGACGAATACAAACGATCTATGCCGGGTCGTATCATCGGAGTTTCTATCGATGTAAACGGAAATCGTGCTTTACGTATGGCTTTAGGAACTCGTGAGCAGCACATTAAACGTGAAAAAGCCACTTCAAATATTTGTACCGCTCAGGTTTTATTAGCGGTTATGGCCGGAATGTACGCAGTTTACCACGGACCAAAAGGATTAAAATACATTGCAAACAAAGTTCACGCATCGGCAGTTACTGCTGCTGAGGCTTTAAATAAATTAGGCGTTTACCAAACCAACACAGCTTACTTTGATACTATTTTGGTAAAAGCAGATGCTCAAAAAGTAAAAGCCGTAGCGGAGAAAAACGAAGTAAACTTCTTTTACGTTGATGCCGATACCATTTCTATCTCATTCAACGAAACAACTTCAATTGGTGATATCAATCAAATTATTGCCATTTTTGCCGAAGCTTTAGGAAAAGAAACTTTTACCGTTTCTGAATTAGCGACTACAAGTCAATTACCTGCTTCATTAGAAAGAACATCTCCTTTCTTAACGCATGATGTATTCAACAATCATCATTCTGAAAGCCAGATCATGCGTTACATCAAAAAGTTAGAGCGTAAAGACTTATCATTGAATCATTCGATGATTTCATTAGGTTCTTGTACGATGAAGTTAAACGCAGCTTCAGAAATGCTGCCTTTATCAATGCCAAACTGGAACAGCATTCACCCTTTTGCACCAGTTGAGCAGGCTGAAGGTTATATCACAATGCTTAAAAAATTAGAAGAGCAATTAAATGTAATTACCGGTTTTGCCGGAACAACATTACAGCCTAACTCAGGAGCTCAGGGAGAATACGCAGGTTTAATGGCTATTCGTGCTTACCATTTGTCTAGAAATGAAGGTCACCGTAATGTATGTTTGATTCCTTCATCTGCTCACGGAACCAATCCTGCTTCTGCAGCGATGGCCGGAATGAAAATCATCGTTACTAAAACTACTCCGGAAGGAAATATTGATGTAGAAGATTTAAGAGAAAAAGCTATCGAACATAAAGACGATTTATCTTGTTTAATGGTAACGTATCCTTCTACTCACGGCGTTTTTGAATCTTCAATTATTGAAATCACTAAATTAATTCACGAAAATGGTGGATTAGTATATATGGATGGTGCCAATATGAACGCGCAAGTTGGATTAACAAACCCTGCTACCATTGGTGCTGACGTTTGTCACTTAAACTTACACAAAACATTCGCTATTCCTCACGGTGGTGGCGGACCTGGTGTAGGACCAATTTGTGTGAACGAAAAACTAGTTCCATTTTTACCAACAAACCCAATCTTAAAAGTAGGCGGCGAACAAGCGATTACCGCTATTTCATCTGCACCTTACGGATCTGCTTTAGTTTGTTTAATTTCTTACGGTTACATTACCATGATGGGTGCTGAAGGATTAAAAAGTGCTACGGAACATGCTATTTTGAATGCCAACTATATGAAAGCCCGTTTCGAAGGACACTATCCAATTCTTTATACCGGCGAATGCGGAAGAGCGGCTCACGAAATGATTTTAGATTGTCGTTCGTTTAAAGAAAACGGAATTGAAGTTGGTGATATCGCGAAGCGTTTGATGGACTATGGTTTCCACGCTCCTACTGTATCTTTCCCGGTAGCAGGAACTTTAATGATTGAACCAACTGAATCTGAAGATTTAGCAGAATTAGATCGTTTTTGTGATGCTCTTATTTCAATTAGAAAAGAGATTGAAGCTGCAACAGCCGATGATAAAAACAATGTATTGAAAAATGCACCACATACATTGGCCATGTTAACAACAGATAATTGGGATTTCCCTTATACCAGAGAAAAAGCAGCTTACCCATTAGAATACATTGCTGAAAATAAATTCTGGCCATCTGTTCGTCGTGTAGACGATGCATACGGTGACAGAAATTTAATCTGCAGCTGTGCTCCAATCGAAGCTTACATGGAAAATTAAGAAATAAGTTTTTTTTAATATCAAACCCGACAGGTCTATAATTTGTCGGGTTTTTTGTTTTTGTTTGAGGTTTCAAGGTTCACCTTACGTTAAAACTTAAAACCTGAAACAAAAAAAATTTACCTTGCTCTACAACCTCAAACGTTTGAAATCTCAGATAAATCCTAATTTCTTTAAAAAATAATCAATAATCATGATTTAAAAATTTTAATTCCATAATTATATGCATGCATAGTATTTTTTATGATAGTTATCATCAAATTATTTATACTTTAGCATTAAATTTATCGGATAATTAAGGAATAATGAAAATAAAAATTATTGGAATAGGAAGTTACATTCCTACTAAAGAAGTAAGCAATACTGACTTTGACAAACATGTTTTTTTGAATGAAGACGGATCTCCTTTTGCTTACCCGAATGAAGTTGTCATAAAAAAATTTAAAGGTATAACGGGAATCGAAAACCGCCGTTATGCCGAAGATCAATACACCGCATCTGATTTGGCCTTTTTTGCTGCCGAAAAAGCAATAGAGAATGCCAACATCGATAAGGAATCTCTGGACTATATTATTTTTGCCCATAATTTTGGCGATGTAAAAACAGGAACGCATCAGACAGATATTTTACCAAGTTTAGCGACTCGTGTAAAAAACAAATTAGCCATCAAAAACCCAAAATGTGTGGCTTACGACATTCTTTTCGGATGTCCGGGCTGGATTGAAGGTGTTTTGCAGGCTAATGCTTTTATTAAATCAGGAATGGCAAAAAGAGTTTTAGTTATTGGTGCAGAAACACTTTCGAGAGTTGTTGATGATCATGATCGCGATTCTATGATTTACTCTGATGGAGCCGGAGCTTCCATTTTAGAAGGATCACAAGACGAATCTGGTTTATTATCTTATGAAAGTGCCACTTTTGCCAATGATGAAGCCAATTTCCTTTACTTCGGAAAATCATACAATCCAGATTTGGACCCGGATATTAAGTATATTAAAATGTATGGCCGCAAAATTTACGAATTTGCCTTAAGCCAGGTTCCATGTGCGATGAAAAGCTGTTTAGACAAAAGCGGTATTGGTATTGATGAAGTAAAGAAAATCCTAATTCATCAGGCAAACGAAAAAATGGATGAAGCAATTATCGAACGTTTCTACAAATTATATGATAAAACAGCTCCTCATGACATTATGCCAATGAGTATTCATGATTTAGGAAACAGCAGCGTGGCGACAGTTCCAACTTTATACGATTTGATTCTAAAAGGAGAAATCGAAAATCACGAAATCAAAAAAGGCGATGTGATCATTTTTGCTTCAGTTGGAGCCGGAATGAACGTTAATGCTTTTGTATACAGACATTAAGAAATAATCACTCCCATTGGGGCGTTATACTTATTAGAATACAAAATTAAGTTTTCGAAAAGCCTCATCGTGCGGCACTTAGTTTGCTGAAAAAATATCGCTCGATGAAGCTATAAAATTGGTGCCAAATTGGCTATAAATTATTACGCTCTTCCAAGAGCATAATTAAAGCACATAAAAATTATACAAGTCCGTATTTAAAAACAACATTTTAAATGCGGACTTTTCATTTTTTCATTCGAATTAAAAAACGCAAAAAAGAAGTAATCTTTGTATATTTGCGACCTAATATAAAATCAAGAACGATAGCTTGCTTCGTTCCTCGCAATGACTATGTACGAAAAAACGTTTCCCAATAAAAGATTCAAACTTACTTTAGAATTTTTACAAAAACATATCAAAACATCCGAAACTATTTTAGATTTAGGAGTTGAAAATCCGTTTTCAAAAATAATGAAAGAAGCGGGATATTCAGTAAAAAATACTACTGGCGAAGATTTAGATTTAAATCAGGACAATCTAAAAAATGAAAAAACAGACGTTGTAACTGCATTCGAAATATTTGAACATTTATTGAATCCGTTTACGATTTTAAAGGAAATTAAATCTGATAAACTTGTAATTTCAATTCCGATGCGTTTGTGGTTTTCTCCGGCTTACCGTAGTAAAACAGATATGTGGGACAGACATTATCACGAGTTTGAAGATTGGCAATTAGACTGGCTTTTAGAAAAAACAGGCTGGAAAATTATAGACAGACAAAAATGGACCAATCCTGTAAAGAAATTTGGTTTGAGACCACTTCTTCGCAGCTTTACCAATAGATATTATATCGTTTACGCTGAAAAAGTTTAGATTTCAGATTGTAAATTTTAGATTAACGATTTTTGATTTTGATTTTAGATAAAATAAACAATCTAAAATCTAAAATCTAATCCCGAGGCTTCGGGACTAAAATTTTTATATGAGGTACTATATCGTCATTCCCGCACACAACGAGCAAGATTTAATTGGCCTGACTTTACAATCTTTGGTTTCACAAACCGTTCTACCTTCAAAAATTGTCGTAGTAAACGATAATTCTACAGATAAAACAGAAGAAGTTGTTTTGAGTTTTGCTAAGGATAATCCATATATTTCTGTTGTGAACAAAAGCTCTGATGCTATACATATGCCGGGAAGCAAAGTGATTCAGGCATTTCAGAAAGGTTTTGAAATACTGGACTCTAATTATGATATTATTGTTAAGATAGATGGTGATTTAATTTTTCCTCCCAATTATTTTGAAACTATAATCAACCATTTTCAATCGGATCCGCGAATCGGAATGGCAGGCGGTTTTTGTTATATCGAAAAAAATGGAGATTGGGTTTTAGAAAATCTTACCGATAAGGATCATATTCGCGGAGCTCTTAAAGCGTATCGTGCAGCAACTTTTCAGGAAATCGGAGGTTTAAAACCTGCGATGGGCTGGGATACTGTCGATGAATTACTTTGCAAATTTTACAACTGGAAAATTGTTACAGATACTTCCCTGCATGTAAAACACCTTAAACCAACTGGTGCAAACTACAACAAAACGGCCCGTTATAAACAGGGAGAAGCTTTTTATACACTTGGTTACGGTTTTTGGATTACCGCTATTGCATCTGCAAAACTGGCCATGATGAAGAAAAAACCATTTTTATTTTTTGATTACATCAGAGGTTTCTGGAAAGCCAAAAATGCAAAAACTCCGTTGTTAGTTACTGCCGAACAAGCTAAATTTATTAGAAATTATCGTTTGCAAAAAATGAAACAAAAGTTAATTTGATTGGTAAAACAACCGAAAAAACCTGAACTCATAACCCAAAACTCGTAACTTCTTTTTACCTTAGCCAATATTTGTAAAAACTATGATGTTAATTCGTTATTTATCCCAAGTAGGAAGATATTTTTTAATGCTGAAGGAAATTTTCAATAAACAGACCAAGTGGCCTGTTATGCGAACTCTAATTTTAAAAGAAATCGACGATCTTATTATTGACTCTCTTGGAATTGTCTGCTTTATCTCTTTCTTTATTGGAGGAGTTGTAGCAATTCAGACCGCTTTAAATTTAACCAATCCTTTAATTCCTAAATATTTAATTGGTTTTGCTACACGTCAATCGGTAATTTTGGAGTTTGCCCCAACTTTCATCTCTGTTATTATGGCAGGAAAAATGGGTTCTTACATCACCTCAAGTATCGGAACAATGCGTGTTACTGAGCAAATTGATGCATTAGAAGTTATGGGTGTTAATTCCTTAAACTACCTTGTTTTTCCAAAAATAGTAGCCTTATTGATGTATCCTTTTGTTATAGGAATTAGTATGTTTTTAGGTATTTTTGGAGGCTGGCTGGCGTGCGCTTACGGTGGATTTTCGACTAGTCAGGACTTTATTCAGGGTGCTCAAATGGAATTTATTCCTTTCCATATTACTTATGCTTTTATCAAAACTTTAATTTTCGCTATGTTATTGGCAACAATACCATCTTTTCATGGATATTATATGAAAGGCGGAGCATTAGAAGTTGGCAAAGCCAGTACGGTATCATTTGTATGGACATCGGTTTGTATCATTCTTTTTAATTATATATTAACCCAATTATTATTAGGATAATGATAGAAGTAAAAAACATAGAAAAATCATTTGCAGACAGTAAAGTTTTAAAAGGTGTTTCGACAGTTTTTGAAACTGGAAAAACGAACCTGATTATTGGACAAAGTGGATCTGGAAAAACGGTCTTACTAAAAACACTACTGGGAATTCATACTCCTGATTCAGGAACCATCGAATTTGATGGAAGAGTTTATTCTGATTTAGACCGCGATGAAAAACGTGAATTAAGAACCGAAATAGGAATGGTTTTTCAGGGAAGTGCATTGTTTGATTCGATGACTGTAGCAGAAAATGTGGCTTTCCCATTAAAAATGTTTACCAACGATAATAAAGCTAAAATAAAGGAACGTGTAGATTTTGTTTTAGAGCGCGTAAACCTTGTTGAAGCTCATAAAAAGTTACCGTCTGAGATTTCTGGAGGGATGCAAAAACGTGTTGCAATTGCCCGCGCTATTGTAAACAACCCTAAGTATTTATTTTGTGATGAACCTAACTCAGGTCTGGATCCAAATACCTCTACTTTGATTGATAACCTTATTCAGGAAATTACTAGAGAATACAATATTACAACCGTAATTAATACGCACGATATGAACTCTGTTATGGAGATTGGAGAAAATATTGTTTTCTTAAAAAAAGGACTTAAGGCATGGCAGGGAAATAAAGAAGAAATCTTTAGAACTGACAACAAAGACATTGTGAAATTTGTTTATTCTTCTAATCTGTTCAAAAAAGTAAGAGAAGCTTATTTGAAAGGCTAGTAAAATATAGCAATTATTTAAAATATAAAATCCCAAATTCCAACTTATAACTGGAGTTTGGGATTTTATATTTTATTGAAACTTTGATATTGGGTTTATTCTAACTTTTCTTCTGAGTATTTTTTACTAAATCCGAAACCTAACGATAATCCTACTCCAACAAAAGTATGTTTAGATATCGTGCCAAAAAATTTAATCCCAATACTAGGAATTAATGCGTTGTATATTAAATGAGATTTTCTTTTAGGATAAAACCATTTAAAGTTGGCTTCGAAAGGCATACCATAAAATCTTTCATATTGAAAATTATCAAAGTCTCTGCTGGTCAGTTTCAAATTATTAGAACTTACTCCGGCAGACACACTAAAAGAATGGCTGTTATTTGACCATCTTTTCCCATATAATAAGGCATATTCATCATTATCTTCTACATTAGCAAAAGAAAATACACTATCCCGTTTTACATATCCCGCAAGATGCGAATACCTAAAGCTAAAAATGTCTTTTTTATATTGATAATTTAATTCTCCGCCACCAATCAGACCAAAATGATCCATACATGAAAAACCGCCAAAAGCCTCAGCATAAACAATTGGATTTGATTTTTCTTTTAACTCAATATGATTAGATTCTTGTGCATAAATTGAATTAGTGAATATCAGAACAAAAATAACCTTAAGTAGTTTTTTTACCATATTTTTTATATTTAGTTAACCCGAATAAAAAATCCAAATTCCAGTTTCTACAATTGGAATTTGGATTTTTACTTATTGAAACTTTTGATTAATTAATTCTACCTCGGCATTAGGATTAAACAAGTATAATTTTCCAGAACTGATTTCCAAACATTCGAAACGTTTTGTTCTAACAGCAATCTTTTTGAATATTTTACCATTTTTAATTCTGAACAAGCTTCCGTAAGGAATCTCAAAAACATAATTTTTATCGTTTTCTTTATCGTATTGTTTGAGAGCCAAAGATAATGTTGTATCGGTATCGCTGCTCGCCGAAGGATTCTTAAAATGCCTCGCCAATAGCGGTAATAAATGGCCCGGGAAAATCTCAGGACGAATAAAAGGAACCATTAATCGCTGAAAAGTAAATTTCCATTCTTCCCCGTGCGGTTTTATGTTTCGGCCAAACTTTTCAAAAGCGACTAAATGTGCAATTTCATGAATCAAAGTCATCAAAAAACGATATTTATTTAAACTAGCATTTACCGTAATTTCATGCTTACCTGTATGGCCACGTCTGTAATCACCATGACGCGTCTGGCGCTCATTTACAATTTTCAGATGAACCTGATTGGCAACAATCAATTCAAAAACAGGCTTTACAGCATGTTCGGGTATGTATTTTGCTAAAGTATCGCTCAATTTAGGTAAAAAGTTATTTGTTAAAAGTTAGAAGTAAAGGGCTTCGACTCCGCTCAGCCTGACAATAATAATTCATAATTAAGGGTTGGTAGATGAAACCTCTAAAACTTTTCCATTAAAATATTTATTTCCGTTTAATGTGAAATCATAAATATAGGTTGCCATTCCTTCGGCTGAAATTGGCGCCTGATAACCCGGAAAAGCCTCATTCAACATTTCAGTCTGAACTGAGCCTAAAGCAAGTACATTAAATGAAATTCCTTTTTCTTTATATTCTTCTGCTAATAATTCTGTTAAGGTAATTACAGCCCCTTTACTTGAACTGTAGGCCGCTAATCCTGCAAATTTTAAGCTTCCTCTCACACCACCGATCGAACTGATTGTTACTACGTGACTTCCTTTATCTAAATAAGGCAGGCAAATACGGGTTAAGTTCGCAACCGCAAATACATTTACTTTATAAATACTTTCAAAATCTGCCTGAGTTGTTTCTGCAAAAGGCTTTAGCAACAAAGCGCCTGCATTATGAACCAAAGCATCTACTTTTTTCCATGCCGATGAAAGAAAATTTTCAACCTGATACAGTTCTGATTCGTTTGATAAATCAACAGATAAGCACGTTACATTTTTATGTTCTAAAAGTGCCTGCGGAATTTTTCTGGAAATAGCCAATACCTGATTTCCGGCATTTGCGAACTGCAAAGCCAATTCAAAACCAATACCTCTGCTTGTTCCTGTTACAATAATATTTTTCATGAAGCAAAAATAAACAAAACGCTCAAAAAGAACCGTTAATTATTCATTGTAATTTCCTGCTCATTAGAACTCGCGATTTGCGTTACAGCAGGTAAAAATTCCTGTATAAAAGAAGTCATATGCGAAATATCCATTAGTTTGAATTCATCTGAAGGGTGATGATAAAACTCAAAATTTTCAAAGTCAAAAGTACTTATAGACTGACAAGGTTTTTTGAAAGCTTCGTAGAATGAATAATTATCAGATCTGTAAAACAATTTATATTCTGCTTCTTTTGGCAAAAAGCCAATTGTTTTTTTGCCTGTATATTCATTGATTTTATCAGCCATATTTGATTTATCAAAACCAGTAATGTAGGCCAGATAATCACGTTTCATTGGCACACCAATCATTTCGATATTCAATTGGGCATATAAATTGAAGTTTTGCTTTTTAAGTTTCTGAACCAGGCTTTTAGAACCTAATAACCCTTTTTCTTCTCCGGCAAAAAACACTACCAGAATACTTCTTTTGTTCGATTTTGTCTGAGCAAAATATTTTGACATTTCGGCCACAGCAGTTACTCCGGAAGCATCATCGTTTGCACCATTATTAATAACATCTTCTTTTTTGTTTTTTTCTACACCAATATGATCGTAGTGTGCACTCAAAACCACAAACTCTTTTTTAAGTTCCGGATCATTTCCTTCAATAACACCAACAATATTAAATGCCGGCGATTTAAAATTAGTCAGTGTATCACGATAGGTTTTAAAATAAGGCTTCACATTATTTTTCTTTAAAAAATCTTCTAAAAATTCAGCCGCTTTTTCTATTCCTTTTGTTCCTGTTTCGCGTCCTTCCAATTCATCGGAAGAAAGATATTTTAAAAAATCAGAAACTTCCGTTTGTGCTACTTTATAAGTAATTTCGACAGGTTTAGAATTTTCTTTTGAAGGTTTATCACTTACAGAAGAAGTATTTGATTTACAGCCTAACAGAATAAACGGCAGAAGAAAGTATAGTTTTTTCATAAAAGATTTGATTAAAATATAAAAGTTAAGTAAAGTGGTTAAAGTATAATGTCATGAAAGTAAAAAAAATATTTATAAAAAAACCCTTTCGAAGCCAAAAAAGCTGAAAGGGTCATTTCTATTTTTAATATTTAGAAAATTATCCTGCGATAACTGATCTTGAAATTACAATTTTTTGGATCTCAGAAGTTCCTTCATAAATTTGTGTAATTTTAGCATCACGCATAAAACGCTCTACGTGATATTCTTTTACATAACCGTTTCCTCCATGAATCTGAACAGCCTCTACAGCTGTGTCCATAGCGACCTGCGAAGCAAATAGTTTTGCCATTGCACCACTTACATCATAGTTTTTATGTTGGTCCTTGTCCCAGGCTGCTTTCATACATAAGTGACGCGCCGCTTCAATATTAACAGCCATATCTGCCAATTTAAAAGCAATGGCCTGATGGTTACAGATTTCTGTTCCAAAAGCTTTACGTTCTTTTGAATACTTTAAAGCCAGTTCATAAGCTCCGGATGCAATTCCCAAAGCCTGAGATGCAATTCCGATACGGCCTCCTGCCAAAGTTTTCATCGCAAACTTAAACCCGAAACCGTCTTCACCTATTCTGTTTTCTTTAGGAACTTTTACATCATTGAACATTAATGAATGTGTATCAGAACCACGGATTCCCATTTTTTGCTCTTTTGGTCCAACAGAGAATCCAGGCATATCTTTTGTCATAATCAGGGCATTGATTCCCTTATGTTTTAACTCAGGATGCGTTTGGGCAATTACCAGATATACAGATGCAGTGTTCCCGTTTGTAATCCAGTTTTTTGTTCCGTTTACCAAATAATGGTCACCCATATCAATAGCTGTAGTTTTTTGCGAAGTTGCATCACTGCCCGCTTCCGGTTCGCTCAAACAAAAAGCACCGTGAATTTCTCCAGAAGCTAAACCTGGTAAATATTTTTGTTTTTGTTCTTCTGTACCATATTCCTGTAATCCCCAGCAAACCAAAGAGTTGTTTACAGACATTACCACTGAGGCCGAAGCATCAACTTTAGAAATTTCTTCCATAGCAATAACATATGAAATAGCATCTAAACCGCTGCCTCCATATTTAGGATCAACCATCATACCCATGAAACCCAATTGTCCCATTTTTTTTACTTGCTCTGTCGGAAAAATTTGTTTTTCGTCACGTTCGATAACACCTGGCAACAATTCGTTTTGAGCAAAATCTCTTGCAGCTTGCTGAATCATTAAGTGTTCTTCGGTAAGATTGAAATCCATATTTATATTTTTTTGTTTTTGTTTTTGTTTTTTGAAGTTTTTTGCTCAAATAAAGGCTTCCAAAGATAATTTTTAAATGCGAATTAACAATGCGTGCATATAATTTTAAGATATTATCATTAATCACGATAACGTTTTCGTGATTTTATTGATTTTTTGACTTCCACACATCAAATTGACAATGTTTTCTTTAAAATTTAAGAGTTAAATTATTGATGAAAACCCGTTCACTAAAAATTGTTAAATTATTATAATCTCAAAAAAACCAAATCTGACAAAAACACGTATATGTACGTAAAACAACTCCTACTATTATGATTATGAATACCCTACAAATTAATAAATAGTAGGATTTTAAAAAAAAACATCAAATTAAAATAGTCAAAAATTATAAATTAGATTATTTTTGCCCTAAAAAATTAAATTATTGATAGCGTATGAAAAAGATTTTACTTGTATTAACCATTCTTTTAGGTTTACAATTTTCGACCGTTTCTGCCCAGACAACATTAGAAGTTAATGGTGTTACAGTACCGAGAAAAATTGAATTCCAAAACAAAACATTACAATTAAATGGTGCCGGCGGAAGATCAAAAATGTGGTTGGAAGTGTATGTTCAGGCATTATATTTATCACAGTTGAGTCAGGATCCTCAATTTATTATTGACAGTGATACAGAAATGGCAATCAGGATAGAAATTACTTCGTCTATGGTTTCTTCAAATAAACTGACAAAAGCGATGAATACCGGTTTTGAAAAATCAGCGGGAAGCAATCTTGAAGAGTTAAGACCTAGGATTGAAGATTTTAAAAAGTTTTTGAGTGATGCAATTACAGAAAAAGATGTTTTTGTTCTGGCTTACAATCCTTTTGACCAAACAATAAATGTTTACAAAAATGAAGTCCTTAAAGGAAAAGTTCCGGGATTTGATTTCAAAAAAGCATTATTCGGAATCTGGCTTTCAAACAAACCGGTTGACGAAACTTTGAAGAAAAACTTATTAGGAATGTAATTTTCTAGTTTCAGATATATTTTGAAGCCGAAAACGCAATGTTTTCGGCTTTCTTTTTTTTGTCTTATAAAATTGATACAAAATACATTATTCGCATTATTCTATTTTATACTTTTACGCAAAATAAACATATCACAACAAAATGAAAGATTTATTACAGCAATTTGAAAATAAAGAACCTGAAATTGTTTTTAACTGGAAAGATTCTGAAACAGAAGCCGAAGGTTGGACAGTAATTAATTCACTTCGTGGAGGAGCTGCGGGTGGAGGAACAAGAATGAGAAAGGGCTTAGATATGAATGAAGTTTTATCTTTGGCCAAAACTATGGAAGTTAAATTCTCAGTTTCTGGTCCTGCTATTGGAGGCGCTAAATCCGGAATTAATTTTGACCCTAATGATCCACGCAAAAAGGGAGTTTTACAGCGTTGGTACAAAGCAGTTTCACCTTTACTAAAAAGTTATTACGGAACGGGAGGGGACTTAAATGTTGATGAAATCCATGAAGTAATCCCAATGACAGAAGAATGTGGTGTATGGCATCCGCAGGAAGGTGTTTTTAACGGGCACTTTAAACCAACAGAAGCAGATAAAATCAACAGAATCGGTCAATTGCGCCAAGGTGTTATCAAGGTAATCGAAAACCCAAAATTCTCACCAGATGTAACCCGCAAATATACTGTTGCCGATATGATTACAGGATATGGTGTTGCAGAAGCTGTCCGTCATTTTTACGCTACATATGGCGGAGATATTAAAGGCAAAAAAGCAATCGTTCAGGGATTTGGAAATGTGGGTTCTGCTGCCGCTTTTTATTTGGCTGAAATGGGCGCAAAAGTAATCGGAATTATTGACCGCGACGGAGGATTAATCAACGAAGAAGGTTTTTCTTTTGAAGAAATCAGAACGTTGTTTTTAAACAAAGACGGAAATAAATTAGTTGCTGATAATATGATTCCGTTTGAGGAAATCAATTCTAAAATCTGGACTATCGGAGCTGAAATTTTCACGCCTTGTGCCGCTTCAAGATTGGTACAACAAACTCAAATAGACAGCTTAATTGCAAACGGACTGGAAGTAATTTCATGTGGGGCGAATGTTCCTTTTGCTGACAAAGAAATTTTCTTTGGTTCGATTATGGAAGAAGTAGATCATAAAGTAAGTTTGATCCCTGATTTTATTTCAAACTGCGGAATGGCAAGAGTCTTTGCTTATTTTATGGAGAAAAAAGTTCAGATGACAGATGAGGCAATTTTTAATGATACTTCGGATATTATAAAAAATGCAATTGTAAAAGCTCATGCTTTGAGCTCATCAAAAACAAATATTAGCGCAACTGCTTTTGAGATTGCACTGAAACAATTAGTATAATTTTTTTATACTTTATTTTTAAGCGGGCTAAATTAGTTTTTAGCTCGCTTTTTTATTAACATTTAACCGCAATGTACGAAGGTTTACGCTAAGTTCGCAAAGCTGTTTGTTTTAATCTCGCAAAGTCGCAGAGTCGCAAAGAAAAACTTAAAAAAGAAAAGCTTTGCGACTCTGCGACTTTGCGAAAAATAAATTGACGTTCCTTACGTAAAACCTTGCGAACTTTGCGGTTAAATTCTCTCGCATGTTCTAAACAATTTTTACTACTTTTAAACGTTTTTATTTAATACACTTACAAATTCAGAATTAAATGAGTTCTCCTATTTCTTCAGATCAAAAGAAATCATTACTACTCACTACTGCTATATATGCGGTAATCATTGTATTGCTGTTTTTTATTCGTTTTTGGCCTCCATATAATCCGGATAACAATGTTGCACTTGCAGAAGGCGGCGGCGGTGGCGGTGTGACTGTAAATTTTGGTGACAGCGATTTAGGCTCTGGAGCAAATTATAAAAGTGAAGTGCTTAATGTAAAAAATGAAGCCAAACAAACACCGGCAAAAGCAACGCCGGATGAAGCAATCATTACTCAGGAAAATACAACTTCTGAAAATGATGTGATTATTCCGACCAAAGAAAAACCAAAAAAACCTGCTCAGGTAGAAAAACCTGTAACAAAACCTGCTCCTGAAAAGCCAAAAGTTTCAAATTCTACAAATGATGCCTTGTCAAGTATTCTAAAAGGATCTAAGAAAGGCGGTGACGGAGATGATAAAGCGGCAGGAAACAAAGGAAAAGCAAACGGTAGTTTAGGCTCAAACGGATATTACGGAACTGGTGGATCTGGCGGTGGTACCGGTGGCGGAAACGGAACCGGAAGCGGCATTGGCACAGGAAGCGGTTACGGAGCCGGAAGCGGCGGAGGTTCGGGTGGCGGTTCAGGTTATTCTTTAGGAACCAGAAAAGCATTATCTAAACCTGCACCAAAATATACTTGTAACGAAGAAGGAAAAGTTGTAGTTGAAATTACGGTAGATCAAAACGGTAAAACAATCAGCGCAACTCCAGGTATAAAAGGAACTACTAACACAGCAAGATGTTTACTGGATCAGGCAAAATTAGCCGCTATGAATACAAAATGGGAATCTGACGATAACGCTCCTGCAAAACAGGTTGGTAAGATTATTTATAATTTTAGTCTGAATTAAAACACGGATTTCACCAATTCTCACGAATTTGATCTATATAAAAAAAGGCTTTCTGAAATATTTCAGAAAGCCTTTTTTTATATAGATCTCGTAAATCTTTGCGAGGAACTAAGCAATCTCACTAGCAATTAATATTGTGTGATATACAACATGAGATTGCTTCGTTCCTCGCAAAGACAATGTTGTTTTGCTCGCGTGAGAGATAGCGGCGAATAGCCCGACCAGAATAAAAAAATGGGCTTATCAACATTAGCTGATTAGCCCATTTTATTTATTCTGGTCACGCCCTGATATTATTCTTATTTTGGGCTGGTAGCAATAACAAATTTCAAATTGTTCTTGACTCCTATCTGCAATACATCTACTAAATCCTGTACCTGCAAATTAAACGGAATTCTGACAACAACAGTTTGTTCTTTATCTGCTCCTATTTTTGACATCAAAGAAGTCTCCAGATTTTCAAAATCAACGGGTTCTTTATCTATGAAAAACTTTTTATCTTCTGTAACTGATAAGCTTATAAGCTGTTTGTTGGTTTTTTCATTTGATTTTGCTTTGGGCAATGTCATCTTGATAACATTAGGATTTGCCAGTGTTGAGATAATTAAGAAAAACAACAACAGGAAAAACATAATATCACTTAGTGACGAAGTTGCTACCTCAGCATGAAATCTTCTTTTTCTCTTGATAGACATATCTTATGCTCTTTGAATTATATTGACAAATTCTAAAATCTGTTTTTGAATCTTTAAGGCAAAATTATCAATTTTTCCGTTTAGCAAGTGGTAGGCACTATAGGCAATAATACCCACAATTAATCCGGAACCTGAACTGATCATTTTTTCGTATAAACCACCGGAAATATTTCCGATACTAATATTTTCTGTAACTGAGATGCTGTAAAAAATCTTGATAACCCCGGAGATAGTTCCGATAAAACCAAGTGTTGGCGCAATACCGGCAATTAGCCCAAGATGGCCCAAATGTCTTTCCATTTCACCAATTTCTATATCGGCGGCACGGTCCATGTTTGATTCGATTTCTGCAATTGGGCGGCCGATTACCAAAACTCCTTCTTTGAGAATTTTTCCTGCAGCGGTATTACTTCTTTCTACAATTGTTCTTGCCAGTTCAATATTACCAGAGTTCAATTTATCTCCAACATCCTGCATTAATCTGCCGTCAATTTTTGACGCCCGGCTTATATACATATAACGCTCAAAGATTACATAAATAGTGTAAAACAATAAAATCGCAATTGGAATTAAGAAAACTCCCCCCTTCATAATAAAGCCAAACATTGAAATTTCAGTTTCAGGTGCTATCTTTTCTATAACAACATTTGAGGCTTGCGCGATTGTATCTGTTTGTAATTGAATAAAACTAAACATATATTAATTCTGGTTTTTAATAATTAATTCTAAAAAATATTTGAAATTTGCACTAAAGATAATTTTCACTGTAATAATAAACTAAAAAAATCGAAAATTATTTCAATCTGCAACTATTTTATCTAAATAAATGAACTATCAAGAGACCACAAACTGGATGTTTAACCAACTGCCAATGTATCAGCTTCAGGGCGCTTCGGCTTACAAAGAAGACTTAACCAATATTAAATTACTGGCGGAGCATCTTGGCAATCCTGAGCGTGGTTTAAAGTGTATTCACGTTGCGGGAACCAACGGAAAAGGATCAACATCGCATATGCTGGCATCTGTACTTCAGGAGGCCGGATACAAAGTGGGTTTATATACTTCTCCGCATTTAAAAGATTTCAGAGAAAGAATTAAAATAAACGGAAAGGAGATTTCAGAAAATTTTGTGTGTGAATTTATCGCAAAACACAAAGATTTCTTTGAGGCAAATGACATGAGTTTCTTCGAAATGTCTGTTGGTTTGGCATTTGACTATTTTGCATCCGAAAAAACAGATATTGCCATAATAGAAGTTGGCCTTGGCGGAAGACTGGATGCTACTAACATTATTACTCCTTTGGTTTCTGTTATTACCAATATCGACTTAGATCACACGCAGTTTTTAGGCACGACACACAGCCAAATTGCGGGAGAAAAAGCCGGAATTATCAAACCAAATATTCCTGTTGTTATCGGCGAATATATTCCGGAAACAAAAGCGGTATTTTTGGCTAAAGCCGGAGAAAAAAATGCACCGATTTATTTTGCCTCAGAATTAATTTCAGAAGTTTTTCCGTCTGATTTAATTGGCGATTATCAATTTCATAATAAAAAAACTGTCCAGCAGACAATTGCTGTTTTGAATGATCAGAGTGAATTTAAAGTTTCTGATAAAAATGTAAAATCAGGCTTATTGCGTGTTGTCAAAAACACAGGCCTGCAAGGAAGATGGCAGCAGCTGGGCGAAAACCCGAAAATAATTTGCGACACCGCCCACAACAAACACGGTCTTGCGGTTGTAATGAACCAAATCCAGAAAGAGACTTTTGAAAATCTTCATATTGTTTTGGGCGTTGTAAACGATAAAGACCTGGATTCTATTTTGCCTCTTTTTCCAAAAAAGGCTCACTATTATTTTTGCAGGCCTGATTCTTCGCGGGGTTTAAGCACCGAAATTCTGCAAAACGCTGCCGAAAAATATAATTTGAAAGGCGAAAAGTATGATTCTGTAGAGGCTGCTTTTCTGGAAGCGAAGAAAAATGCAGGTAAAAATGATTTTATTTATGTTGGTGGAAGCACTTTTGTAGTAGCAGAATTACCTTTGTTGTAAAAGCTTTTAATATTTGAAAAAAAATCATTTTAATAACAAATTCATAAACAGCAAGATATAATCTATTTCAAAAAAAGTTTTATTTTTTATTTGATTTTCTTTGCAGAACTCAAAAACTAGCGTATATTTGCACTCGCAATCACAAACGATAGCAACCTAGTAAAATAGGGCGATTAGCTCAGCTGGTTCAGAGCACCTCGTTTACACCGAGGGGGTCGGGGGTTCGAACCCCTCATCGCCCACCAAGAAACTCCTTAAGAAATTAAGGAGTTTTTTTTATGGTTTTATTTTTCTTCCGCAAAGCATTTGTCATTTCCACGGATCAACACGATATTGGATCAACACGAAAATTATGACCAGAAAATCTTTGGAAAACTGATATAATTAATAATTTCACTATTTGAAAATTGAATTTTTATAATACCATCTTTGAACCAGCAAAAAAACTTTCCTCACCATGAATAAATTAATTTATATACTGCTTTTTGCATTTCTGTCTTGTAAGCAAGCCAAAGTAAATGGCAATTCAAAAGTAATAGTTCTTCAGCCTTTAGGGAACTTTCAGTCTATTGCTGCACAAGAAGTATTAGAAAAAATTAAGAAAATTAATTCAAACGTTGTACTTAGAAAATCAATTGATTTTCCTTCTGGCTCTTATAATAAGCCTCGAAATAGATTTCGCGCTGATAGTATTATCAAATATTTAAAATCTGAAATTGGCAAAGATTCTGTAATCGTAGGGCTTTCTAACAAAGACATTAGTACCACAAAAGACAATCACCAGGATTGGGGTGTTATGGGGTTAGGATATCATCCTGGCAGAGCTTGCGTTGTCTCCGATTTTAGATTGTCTGATAAAAATAAAAAAGAGCAATTTTATAAAGTTGTTTTACACGAATTAGGCCATACCGAAGGCTTATCGCATTGCAAAACCAAAACGTGCCTAATGAGAGATGCCGAAGGCGGAAATCCGATTGATCAGGAAAAAAACTTCTGTAAAAGCTGCCTTAATTTTTTAAAATCGAAAAAATGGAACTTAAAATGATATGGCAAATCTGACTTCAAACGATCTGGGGAAACCCTGCGTCTTTACGAACCATAAATTATTCGACTTTGACTTCAATTGTTGAACTTTGTAAACTTCCGGTCAAAGCCTTCAACTGAATTTTTTCTTTCTTTCCATTCGATTGGATAATAGCAATACATTTGCCATTAAAAAGTTTGCACGAATTCGCTTTAAAAGAGTCCAGATTAGCCTGATAACCATTATCGACACCAACCAGCTTTCCTCCTCCGGAAACTTCAAAATTAATTAAATCTGTTGCATTTGGCAGAAGATTCCCGTCTTTGTCCACTATAGAAACCGTTACATAAACCAAATCGTAAGTATCATTTTTGATCGTGGTTTTATCTGCTTTTAAATCAATTTTAGAAGCTTCGCCAGCGGTGTGAATTTCTTTTTCTAAAACAACTTTTCCATCTTTTCTTGAAATGGCTTTTATAGTGCCCGGTTCAAACTTAACACGCCATGAAATATGAAGATCATCATTTTGTTTTGATTTTTTTCCGAGAGATTTTCCGTTTAAGAATAATTCCACCTCATCGGCATTGTTGTAATACGCCCAAACGTCGACTTCCTGATCTTTTTTCCAGTTCCAATGCGGGAAAATGTGCAGAACAGGTTTTGTCGTCCATTCGCTCTGGTACATATAATACACATCTTTTGGAAGTCCCGCCAAATCGATGATTCCGAAATAAGAACTTCTTGCCGGATACGGATACGGATCTGGTTCACCGATATAATCAAAACCGGTCCAGATAAAAGTTCCCGCCATAAAATCCTGTTTTTTGATCGTTTTCCAGTTTTCTTCATGCGTTGCACCCCAATACGATTTCACCTGATCATAAGCCGAAACCGTCCAATCGGCATTACCGTCAAACGGAGCGCCGTGTTTGGTTGGCCAGGCCTTGATTCCGTCGGGTAAATCGTAATGTCCACGCGTTTGAAGTGCCGAAACACTTTCTGAAGCCAATATTTTTTGCCCTTTAAATCGAACCGGAAAATCTTTATAATCTTCATGTTTGTAATTGAAGCCCAAAAGATCCAAAGCTCCCGACTGATAAATAAAATTTTTCTCAATTATATTTTCGGTCAAAGCCGAAGTCACAGGACGGGTTGTATCGAGAGATTTTACGATTTTGGCTAATTCCCTGGTAATTGCAATTCCTGTCGAGTCAAATTGCTCTCTAATTTCATTACCAATACTCCACATCATCACCGATGGATGATTACGGTCTCTTTTGATAAAATCTTCCAGATCCTGTTTGTGCCATGCATCCCAGTCTTTATGGTAATCATTCGTCACTTTTTTCTTTTTCCAAACATCAAAAGCTTCGTCCTGAACGATGAAACCCATTTCGTCGCACAATTGCATCATTTCCAACGAATGTGGATTATGAGACATCCTGATGGCGTTTGCTCCCATTTCTTTCAGCAAAGTCAGTTTTCTGCGAACCGCATGAATATTTTCTACCGCGCCCAAAGCTCCGTTATCATGGTGCAGGCAAACTCCCAATATTTTGGTTGGTTTTCCGTTTAAAGAAAATCCTTTCTCGGCATCAAAACTAAAAAATCTAAAACCCAACGGCGTTTCGTAGTTGTCAACCAATTTCGATTTCTCATACACTTTCGTAACTACTTTATACAAATACGGATTTTCTGTACTCCATAATTTCGGCTGATTCAAAGCCAAATCCTGAATCTTTTTTTCTGAAATTTTTGCTCCGATTTTTTCTGTTGAAGTAAAATTCGCCACTTCCTTATTTTCCGCATTTAAAATAGAAGTAACCAATTTAAACTCTTTCGCATCAGCGTTATCGTTATCAATTGTAACTTCTACCTGTATTTTCGATTTTTCTGCAGAAACTTCGGGAGTCGTTACAAAAGTTCCCCACTTCCCTACATGCAATTTTTCGGTGGCGACCAAACGTACATTTCTATAAATTCCGGAACCTGTGTACCATCTGGAATTGGGCTGTGCATCATTATCAACTTTTACGGCAATAACATTTTCCTTTCCGAAATTTAAATATTGCGACAAATCATATCCAAATGAGATATAACCATTTGGGCGAATTCCTAAAGATTTTCCATTGATGAATACTTCGCTATTTTTAAAAACACCGTCAAATTCAACCGAAACTGTTTTGTTTTTCCAATTTGCAGGAACAGTAAAAACCTTGCGGTACCAGCCTTTTCCTGCCGGCAAAAATCCTTGTGCCTGCTTTGTTTTATTGTCTTTGTTAAAAGCGCCTTCAATGCTCCAGTCGTGAGGCAATTGTAATGTTCGCCAATCTGCTGTATTGAAATTGGATTGAACTGCCGTTGGATAATCGCCTAATTTGAAGCTCCAGTTTTTATTGAAGTCTTCGATTATTCTGGGTTGTTTCCCTTGCGCGAAAGTTGTCGTAGTAAGCAATATTACTAAAGCTATTACGGTATTTTGTAAAATGGTTTTATGTTTAATCATTACAATTATTTTTTATTCTTTCTATTTACTCTCGCTTTGTCATCCTGAGGAACGAAGGACCACACAAGAAACTCCGTACAGAATGTCGCCAATCTTTGTCGAATCCAGAGTGTGGTCCTTCGTTCCTCAGGATGACAAGATTGTGCTTGCATCTGTAAAAACCTTTGCACCTCTGCCCCTTTACCCCTCAAAAAAAAACCTATTGAAACTCAAAATTATCCAACATCAATCCTTTCAAATCCTCTCCTTCCAGCGTAATTTTATACGTTCCGGCATTAATATAACCGCCAGAAGTTGTGTTTAAAACTTTCCATTTTTCTGACGAAGGGAAAAACTCAATTGTGTCGTTTCGCATTAAAATTCCGTAGGCATCTTCCATTTTAAATTTGACTTTTAATGGCGTTTCGTTTTTATTCATAAAACGGAAACGCATCAAATAAATTCCGGCAACTCCTGGTTTTACTTCAAACTCAATGCTGTTTGTTGTCTTTTTGGTAAACTCAATATAATCTGCTTTTTTGAAATTTCCTCTTTCGATTCCAATTCCTGTCGTTTTAGCTTTTTCTGCTTCGATAATAACGATTGGTCTTGAGTCGTCTTTTTCGCCCATATCATACGTTGGCACAATTGCAATTGTATTTATCGATTGAGAGTTATCAAAAAGAACATTTTCTCCTTTTTTTACTTTTTTAGTGTAAACAGAAAATTCCGTACGATTACTATTTTTAGCTTTTTCTTCTATTTTTTTATAATCTGATAACGAAGCAGATTCTTTGATTTTACTGTCAGCCAAGATAAAAATTGTAGATTCTTCTTTTGCTGTAAACGAACCTTTATTTTTAGAACTTGCCGAAAACTGTATATAATCGGCACCAAATAGTTCCGCTGGCAATTCGGTAAAAACAACATCAGTATCTGAAAATTGCTTTGAATTAATATCGAGCCACGAAGCTACCCGGTTTGTTTTGTCATAAGAATCCAAAACCAGATTCTGAATGTTTTTTGGAGATTGATCTGCAGGTTTTTCAAATCTCTTTTTTGTACCAATGGCAATTGCCGATATAATTGCTTGTCCCGCTTTTACATTTGGAAACGAAATCACAATTTTTCCGTTTTTGCTTTTTACCAAAAATGTTTTTTTCAACGCTTTATCGTGTCCGGCTTCTGACCAGATATCAAAATCTTTTAAAACTACATTTTCATTTATGGCAACATCAAACAAACGCCAGCCTTTGCAATCCATTCCGCCTCCTGTTCCGTACCAGGGCTCAGTGAAATATAATTCTACTAAATATTCTCCGTCTGCTACAGGAAATTCATAGCGCAATTTGTCAACTCCGTATCTAAAACTCTGAAACAATTCAGGATCTTTTGTACCGTCGATTGGGTCAAAAGTGGTTCTTTGGCTCGCGAAGAAATCCGGTAATTTTTCAAAATTATCTGTCCACGACAAAGAACCATAGGTATGTTGTCCGTTTTTGTGTGTATCGGTAAACCAGGTATTTCCTGAACTGTCTGTCATTTCAGAACCACCGCAGTTTACTCTGTAAATATAATTGTATCCCTTTTTTTCTTTTAAAATATCGGCTTTGTCAGCAGTTAAAGCATTTAAATTTGGTGCTTTCGTAAGTGTGTTCAAAACAATATAATCTTTGGCAACCGCTTTTCCATTCACATAACCCACAGCATACAAAACGTTGTACTGAACATTGACATTGTTAAACTGAAAATGCTTTCCGATTCCCGGATTTTTTAGTTTTCCAAGTGAAGATTTATTGACATCATTAAACAATTCTACTTCATCACAATTAGAATAAATATCGATTCCGTTTTTTATTCCTGCCGAATCCCAACGGCTAGGCCAGGTGTGCGAAACAATATACACCATCGGACTGGTTTTGTTTGAAACATAATTGGCGCGGTACATGTAAAACGCATCCAGCGGTTCTCCCCAAATGGTGAAAAGTCCTTTGTAATTTACAGGGCCAACTTTGTCAATATCCCTAAAACCTTCTCCATTTTGAACTCTTCCCGGATTTTCATGCGAAGCAAAAAGCCAGTTGAATTGTCCCGCAATTTTATCTTTTACCGATTCGGCTTCGCGGACTTTAATTTCCATTAATTGAGAAAAACGGTTTTCGCTCAACGTTCCTTTCTGGTCAAACTCACCTTCGGTATGCAAATCGGCTGAACGCCATGCACCGTATTCGCCGTTTAGCAATTGCGTGCTCATTTCCAAGTGATATTTTAGAGGATCACCGCCGTACGTTCCTGACCAATTTTGAACCACATTCCAATCTGTTCCTTCTCCGCCGTTACAAGTCGTTACAATTCTTTGCGAAGCCGATAACGGATCCATTTCGCGGATGATCTGGGTGCATTCTTCTGCAAATTCCTTCGGAATTGTACTTTCGTTCTGCAAACCCCACATCACTACAGACGGGCTGTTTCTACGTTCTTTAATCCACTCGCGTAATAAGGTTTTGAAATTTTCTTTGAATTCCTGAGTATCGTACCAAATGTGTGCTGAAAACTGACTCCAAAACAAGATTCCGTTTTCGTCTAATTCTTTTTGATATAACAAATTATGCGGCTGATGTGCTTCTCGAAAGGCATTAAACCCACCGGCTTTTATTTGTTCGATTCTGGAATGAATCATTTCGTCTGAAAATGAATGGCTGTTTCCAATTAAATGTTCGTATTCGCAGGTTCCGTTAATAAATAAAGGTTCGTCATTGATAAAAAAACGATTGTCTTTCCCGTCTCGGCTCACTGGCCAGCTCACCCAGCGGATTCCATAAGGCGTGGTTAACTGATCGATTATTTTTCCGTTTTCATAAACAGAAGTTACGAGTTTGTATAAATACGGATTGGAAGGCGACCATAATTTTGGATTTAAAATTTCCGGAAGTGTCTGTGTTATTTCTTTTGTTTGCCCAGAAATATATTTGATGTCACTTTTTATAATAACAGTTTTTTTCCCTGAAGCATCAAAAAGTATATTCTCGATCGTTAGATTTCGGTCTGTAGTACCGTAGTTCTTGATTTCTGTGTTGGTATGAAGAATCGCTTTTTGTTTTGAAACTGATTTGTCGTTCCAGATATGAACTCCAAACGGTTCGATTCTAACATCATTTGTTACGACCAGCGAAACCGGTCTGAAAATCCCCATGGGCTGAGAACCTTCAGAAAAGCCCCACTCGCCTGAGCAGCCGCCACAAACCCACGGAAGATCTGCAATAAAGGACGGATGCGCAGCTTTAACTAAAATTGTATTTTCTTTATCGAAATGAATTGCTTTTGTAATGTCTACTGTAAAAGTAGTTCTTCCACCTTTGTGTTCGCCCACTTTTTTACCGTTTACCCAAACTGTTGCATAAGAGCTTACGCCTTCGAAATATAAAAATAAGCGTTTTGAACTGTCTTTTTTTTCTAGCTTTAATGTCTTTTTGTACCACGCTGTACCGTGTAGATTGCCGTGTTTTGTTCTTCTAAAACCATAATACTGATCCCAATTGTGAGGCACGTTTACCTTGTTCCAATTGGAATCAGTTTTTGGATTTTCTACAAAATCTTCTTCTTTCAGCGGAAGATTATCCAATATTACGGTTTCCCAAGACGAGTTCAGCGAAATTTCTTTACGGACTGAACTTTTGCTTTGACTCCAAACAAAGCAAAGGCTTGAAAAAAAACAAAAAATAAAAAAAACTATTTTTTTCATATTTCCTAAGTTCCTGCAAGGTTTCCAAAACCTTGTAGGTTTGATATTTTTTACGATCATTTTAGAGAATACCTACAAGGTTTTGGAAACCTTGCAGGAATCATTGATTCTTTAAACAGACCTAACAGTCCCGAAGCATCGGGATAAAAACCTGTCTGGTCTAGGTTAACGTATTGCTCGCGTGAGGGATGGCAGTGGAGCTCTCCCGATTTTTCATCGGGAAGCGGGAACGTACAGCCCGATTCGCCGCGGCGAACACGCCCAAATTATTATTATTAATAAAATAACCAGTCGATCGCACCTTTTTCTCCTGCATCGATATAGCCCACATCGCGTGGCGTAACGGTTTGATTGGCGTCTATGAATCCTAAAATCAAAACTCTTCCTTTGCCCAAATCTAGCTTATTTTCGCCGGGCTGAAAAGTATAGGTATGAATATTTACACGCGGTAACTCTTTTAAATTCATGGCGCTGGCCAAAATTACTTCGGCCTGACCGTGTGCATTTCCGGCAGCATCTGTTTCTAAACTCGGCGGAAATAAAAATCGCTTTTGATCTGAATTGAAATAACCAACAACCAGTTTTACAGGTTTGGTATTTTTAAATTTCAGATGCGTTCCTTTTTCATTTTGTTCTGTTTCCTCAAACGCAATTCCTTTTAAGTTTTGCAGTTCCGGAGCCACTTTAATCAATTCTGAAATTGGGGTTCCGTATACTTTTGTGCCATTTTTTACGGCGTAAGTTCCTTTGCTTTCGCTTAGTAATGTTACATCAACGGGTTGCCATGGTTTTCCTTCTTTGGTTTCGATTTTACCATCTTTTGATGCTTTTAGCAAATCTAAATTTCTTTTAAAATTGGCTAATTCACGTTCGTAATGTGGTAACAATTCTGCCCAGGTTTTGTTGTTTCCGTCGTCGCCTCCAATCGGGATTCGGCGTTGTGCGGTTTGCATACTGTTGGCATAGAGATAACTATCTTTGGTTAAATTTACCAATAACTCGTAATGCTCGATGCTTTTCTCCAGATGAGGCATTGCTTTGTCCAGATCGGTAATATCGTTAGAATAACTATATCGTAATACCAATATAGCAGCTTTTACTTTTTCTGAAAAGAAATCGGCAAAAGCTTTATAAGCATGAATGTCGTTTTTTAGACGCAGAAATTCTTCTTTGTCTTTGGTTACGCTTTTTTCGGCTTTGTCGATTGCTTCAACAGCCAATCGTCCGTGTTCTGTGATTTCGGCAATAATCTGGGTTGGAAGCTCACCTGAATGTGGCTGCTTATTCCATTCTTTTTTAGCATATTCTAAAAGCAGTTCTCCCGCTGGTCCGCACGATTCGTGAAATCCGGGATACACACGCCATTTTGCCGGATTGACCAATTGGCTTTCGAACATTCCTAGCAATAACGTTTGGCGGTTTCCTTCTGTGATTCCGAAACGTCTTAAGGTTTTTGGCGCAATTTCTCCAGATTCGTCGTATGCTTTTTTGATATTGTCTGCAGCTTCTAAATCGGTTCCGTATTTAGCCGCCAGATCTTTATCCCAAAACTTAATTTCTTCGTTTTTGTCTCTTTTACTGTCCCAGGCATATCTCGCCCATGCTTTGTACCAAATCCAGTCGCGATCCATTTCGAGTAATCGTTCTCCGGTTTTGGTTTTATCGGCTGTATAAGGCCAGTCCCAATAGGACGCTTGCGGATATAAATGCAATGCGTTGGCTCCGTGGGCGCTGTGCATCGCCTGAACTGTTTTTTGGATAAACTCTGGTGAGCCATATCTAAAAGGCTCTAAATTGGCCAAAATGTGTACATTAGAAATATGCACGGAATTTAACGAGCTTAATTTTTTATGAATTTCTCCCCAAGGTCCGCCCGGAGTGTATGTCGTTAATGATTCGCCATTATACTTATGCATCGTGTACAGATTTTTATACAAAGGGAGTGATTTTTCCATAACCAAAGGTGCATCTGTATCGTGAGCGCGCAAAATGATTGGCGGTTCTTCTTTGATTCCCAGTGTTTTTAATCCGTCCTGAACGCCGGGAATAATGGTTTTGGTAAACCATTCGACATCGTCATCAATCGTATTTATGGCTTCGCCAAGGCAAACTAATAATCCGACATTTGGATATTTTTCGATAAATGCTGTAATTGATTTTTTGGTATAATCGGCAATTTCTGGTGTAATTGGTCGCGAACGATCCTGCGTTTTTATATTATAATGTTCTGCAAAAGGTTTGGAAACAATGATATTATAAAACATCTGAATGACCCAGATACCTCTTTTGTTGGCTTCTTCGGTTAGGAATTTGTAGATTTCCTCATTCTTTTTAAAATCGGCTTCGCTTACTTCAAGCGCAAACGGATAGTCTTTTAATTTTACCAAAGATGCAAAAGGATGCCCGTTCCATAAATACAAGGAATTCATTCTGTTTTCTACCAGCATATCCAAATACTTAATCCAAAGCTTTTTATCGTAAAACCAAGGAAAAGTTTCCGGCGTGTACGGATATTCGTAAACATCTCTTCCCGGAAGATAAACTGGTTTTTGAACGCCAATACAAGCGCCTCTTAAAACCATTTCGGGACTGTCTTCGATATTGATTTCTGATGGAAGTTTTCCAGAATCTTTAATTCGGTCTGCTAATTCCATTGCGCCATATAGCGCTCCGGTTGCATCTGTTCCTTCAATGTAAATGATATTTTTTTGACTGCGAATTTGAAAACCTTCTTTTTTTGTCAGTTTGCTATCGTCGATTTTGGCGTTTTTTGCATTTTGTTTCCAAAAATCAGTTCCTTTTTCTCCAATAACAATTACCTGATCTTTTGATTTTGTGATTTTATTGGAAGTATTGATTTTGAATCCTTTGGCAGATAATGTTTCGGATAGTTTTTCGGCTCCAAATTTTGCTCTTGGCGCATTGGCATCACTAACAATTGTGACATTTTGCGCTGTCGCGAAAGAGACGCAGAAACCTAAAAAAAGTAAGCTTAAATATTTCATTGTATTGTGTTTTTATTCTTGGAGTCTTATCGATCTGGTTTGTCATTTCGACGAAGGAGAAATCACATTAGAAACTCCTCACAGAAAATCACCAATCTTTGTCGAGTCCGAGTGTGATCCCTCGTTCCTCGGGATGACAAAAATGAGATGCTTTTTTGCCACAGATTAAAAGATTTTCACAGATAAAAAAAATCTTTTTAATCCTTTAATCTGTGGCTATAAATAATTAATTCTGAAAAATCTTTTTCAAATAGGCCACGTTAGCGCCGTAATTGGCTCTTACATTGTGTACTTGCGTAACATCGCGAGAACGCTCTACAATAAGCCAGCCACTCCATTTCATTTCATCCAGCGTTTGTTTTATTTTTGGCATGTCAATCGCTGTATCATTTTCCAGCCAGACTTTATCGGTATTTGAAGCGTGAATCTGAGCTAAATGTTTCTTGCCTAAGATTTTTAATTCTGATACAATATCTCTGCCGTTATCTACTGCATTCGCAAAGTTGAAAGAACTTTTGATATATTTTGAACCCACTTCTTCCAACAGCTTTTTCTCTTCTTTCGCGCTTAATGAAGTTTCAATTGCAATAACGCCATCAATTTTACCAACTTGTTCTCCTGCCCATTTTAATCTCCTGATTACTTCCGGACGCAATTCGGGATATTTAATCAAATCACTTTGAGTTCCTAACGGAAGGTATGCCACTTTTACGTTCATATCTTTCATCGTTTTGATGCAGTCGTCGATCATTGGGGTAATTTCTCTTTTGGCAAAAGACTGCGCATAAAATCCGGACATCGCAATGGAGCTGATTCCAACTCCTGTTTCTTTCGATTTATCGAGGAATTTTTGTCGTTCTACGGGATCTCCCAATTTACTTTCAAAAGTTGGGCGATTTCCTAATCCTCCCATGTCCAGTTCGATTCCGTCAGCTTTAATTTCTGCCGCTAAACCGAAAGCACCTAATTTTTGTCTTTTTAAAATCATCCAGTCGCAAACTGCCACTTTATACTGTTGTTCGTTTTTTGATGCCTGAGCCGTTGCACAACTGTTGAATGAACAGGATAAAACTGCTAAGATTGCGATAATATTGCTTTTCTTGAAATGAGCTAAATTCATAAATATTAGTTTTTACCATTAAGATATTAAGGAAGTTAAGCGTAGCAATGCTTAATAAACTTTATGATCTAAGAAAATTAAGCTTATCTTAATGGTTATTTTTTTTCAACTGTGCTGCTTAATAAACTTAATATCTTAATGGTTAAATTTTTTAAATCTTATTCCTCTTCAGCCTTAACAGCCGTTACAACTTTATTTTCATCACCAGGCCAGATTCCGTTTTTGATAGGAAATGCTTTTAGTTTGCTTGGATCGACTTTTACGTATTTCAGTTTTTCTCTTCTCCAGGTATAAACAATATGCACCATTCCGTCAGAACTCTGAATCATAGACGGATAAGAATATTGGCTGATTTTTGAATCTTCTAAAACCAAAGCGGCTTTCCAGTTAATTCCGTCATCAGAAACAGAAACATTCAAAGGCGTTCTTGGGCCTTTTGCTTCTTTTCCGGGAGGCAAAACGTGATTGTACACTAATAAATGTTTTCCGTTTTTAAGGGTTACGGCATCTGTTCCTGAATTGTTGTTTGGAAGTCCGATCAATTCTACATCAGACCACGTTTTTCCGTTGTCTTTTGAAAAAGTGCTGAAAATAGCTCTATTTCTGGTTCTGCCAATGGCCTGAATACTGCCGTCTTTGTGGAATAATATACTGGGCTGGATGGCATTGATTTTTTGTTTTCCTCTCGGAAGCGTATCGCCCATTACCCAGGTTTTGCCAAAATCAGGAGTCGATTCCATGCGCAGTCTCCAGCCGTCACCTTCAATACTTGACGGACATAATAAAGTTCCGTTGCTTAATAAAACCGGTTTATTTTTGATTGGCCCTAAAAAACCATCCGGCATTTTTTTTGCCTCAGACCAGGTTTTTCCTCCATCAGATGAAGTTCTGATTACGCCCCACCATTCTGATGGTTTTGGTCCTATTTTGTAGAAAAGCATTAAATCACCACCCGGAATTTGATACAAAACCGGATTCCATGTTGGTAGTCTTGGGCCTTCCGGCATAACGCCGTCGGCTACTTTAACGCCTTCACCCCATTTATCACTTCCTTTTGGTTTGATGCTTACATAAATACAAACATCAGGGTGTCTTTCTTTTGTTCCTCCAAACCAGGATGAAACTAAATCGCCATTTGTTGTTTCGACAATTGTAACTGCATGGCAAGACGGATAAGGTGCTTTATCATAAATAAATTCATCTACTAAAATACCTTCTTTCCAGGTCTTTTTTTCTAAAGCCGATTTACAACTTCCTAAAAGGAACAGTCCAAACAAGACAAATATCAATTTTGCTATCTTCATTCTTAATTTTATTATGAATTAAAATTTTTGATTATAAATACATTCCTAATAATTTTTCGCACAAAATTATTTAATAAATGTAAAAATGACACTAAAAAATTAAAGATGTATCCTGTACTGTCCCGAATTGTCTAAAATTAACGCTTTACAGAAATAGAATAAGAACCGGATGACAAATTTAAAACCAGATAATTGTGCTCTAATTTGTAAGAAGTTGAAAAAGCTTTGTCTAATTTTTGATTGTCTATGGTAACAGCAGAAGCCTCAGAAGCAGGCAGATAAACCAACGCAGAGCTGTTTGCAGGAATCGTAATTTTCCAGTCAAGTTTGCTTTTAGACTTCTTCCAGTCGCTTTTAATGGTTCCGCAAATGGATTCATATGAAGCGTTTACATAAGTTAAACCCGCATTAAAATCTGGTTTCATAATGATTTGTTTGAAACCCGGAGTTTCAGGATTGCTTTTTATTCCGGCCATATTTTCATAATACCAAATTAGTAAATCGCCCAAAAGCATCACGTGATTTTGAGAATTCATAGCAGGATCGGCCGTGTTCCCGTTCCAAAGTTCCCAAATTGTAGTTGCGCCATTTTCGACCATATAACCCCAACTCGGATAGGTTTTGTTGGATGCTAATTTGAAAGCCAGATCGCCCCGACCAAAATTAGTCAGCGTTCGCATTAAAAACTGCGTTCCAATTACTCCTGTGCTTACATGGCCATTTTTAGTCACTTCTACTTCATGAACTAAATTTTCAAAAACTTTCTGCTGCAGTTCTGCCGGAACCATTCCGAAGGTCAAAGGCAGTAAATTAGCCGTTACCGTATTATTGGCGTAATTATTTTTTGCCGTATTAAAATATTTATCGTTAAATGCTTTTTTAATTCTTGAGGTCAAATCATCATAATGTGCAATATCTTTTTCAGCATGTGCGATCACGGCAAACTTCTTCATAATGTTTAGAAGCTGATAGAAAAAGGCACTCGAAATCAATTCACCATCCGTTAAACGAGCCGGATCTTTAGAACGGATTAATTCTAATGATTCTGGCGGAACACACCAATCACCGTATTTATCTTTGGTCATAATATCATCGACCAGATAATTTTCTTCCATATAATCCATCCATTTTTTCATAGACGGATATTGTTTTTCAATAACTTTTTTATCTCCAAATTGATGATAGAGCATATCTGCAACCGTAATATACGTTCCCGGCCAGGTTACATTATCCCCATAATAACGCCAGAAGGCAGGCGCAACATCCGGGATTCCGCCATCTATAGTTTGTGCGTTCTTAATATCATCCAGCCATTTGGCGTACAAAGTCTGATTATCAAATAAAAAACTTTCGCCATAAGCTCCGGTCGTTCTATCTCCCAACCACGGCTGACGCTCATTTCGCTGCGGACAATCAATTGGCATTCCTTTATAATTACCGCTGATTCCCCACCATGCATTTTTAAAAATCTGATTCATAGTCGGATTAGAAGAATCGAAAGTTCCAGTTGTGGCAATGTCATCGTAAACGATTTTACCAACAAAATTTTCTAAACCTGGTTTTGTTTTAAAACCTGAAATTTCAACAAACCTGAAACCGTGAAAAATAAATCTTGGTTCCCAAACTTCTTCGCCTTCGCCTTTTAAAGTATAAATATCAGTTGTTTTTGCATCACGCAAATTGGCAATGTACAATGAACCATCTTTTTGTAATGACTCTGCAAATTTCATCGTGATTTTATCGCCAGCATTTCCTTTCACTTTTAATTGTAACCAGCCTACCATATTCTGACCCATATCCAAAATATAAGTTCCCTTTGGAGTTTTTGTGATCGAAATAGGTTTTACCTCGCCTTTTATTTTCATATTAGCTGACATCTGACCTTCGTAAAATCCGCCTGGTTCCTGCACATATTCTGCCGAAAGCCATTTTTTATCATCAAAATTCGTGGTATTCCACCCTTTCATTTCTTTGCGGGCGTCATATTCTTCTCCGTCGTATTCATTGTTGGATAAAATAGGACCGTCTGTCTTAATTTTCCAGCTATCATCTGTGCGAATTACATCTTTACTTCCATCTGTGTATTCTACAAACAATTGCAAAGCCATTTTCGGATACCCAAAAGTTTTGATTTTATACGGTTTATAATCCTGACGCATGGTAAAAAAACGGCCATTTCCCAAAATTGTTCCCAACACATTTTTGCCTTCCTGAAATTGCGAAGTCACATCAAAAACATTGTATTTTACATTCTTGGTATAATCTGTAGGAACGGGAGCCAAAACCTGATCGCCAATTTTATTTCCGTTAATGTACAACTCATACAAGCCCATACCCATGATGTAGACTTTGGCGCTCTTAACTTTTTTCTTAAGATCGATTTCTTTTCGTAAATATCTGGCTGACAATCTCGAATACTGCGAAATACTATCTCCCGGAGAAGCTTTTTCGTAGCCAATCCATCGGGTTGATTTCCAGTCGGCATAGGTGAGGAGCCCGATGCTGAAATGTGCATTTTCTGTTGATTTAACTTCGCCTTTATTCGTAGAAACAATTACTTTCCAGTAAACATCTTGTCGGTCTTTTAGTTTTTTACCGTTATAAATTACATTAACAGATTCATCACTTTGCACTTTTCCGCTGTCCCATAAATCTCCATTTCCTGCATTTAGTTTTTCTAAAGATGAAGAAGCCAAAATTTGGTAATGAGTTTGTTTTACATCGTTTATGTTTGCTTTTATTTTCCAGCTTAATCTCGGCTGCAAAACGTCAATTCCTTCCGGATTGGTCAGCATTTCACATTTTAAATCTGTAACGCTGATTTTATTTTGGGCTTGCGCCGAAATTGTAAAAAGCGAAATGATTATGGTTAGATGTAAAAAAAACTTTTTCATAGTATTAATTTAAGCTAATATTATTCCCTTTTTTGTCATCCTGATCCCGAGGCTTCGGGAAAAGGGCCACACTATAAACTCCGCATGGATTGTCGACAATCTTTGTCGAATCCCCAAGTGTGTTCCCTCGTTCCTCGGGATGACAAACCAAACGGAAGAAATCCGCGTCATCCGCGTTCCATTCTTACTCAGAAACCAACTTCTCCAATCTCTCAGAAACCGCAATTTCTTTCCCGTTTTTAAAGATCCTGAAACCTTTTCCTTTTTTATATTTTTCTCCTGTTTTGTCCCAAAGAATCGTAATAATATTACCATGATACAAAACGTTATCCAGACAAAACCAATCCCATTTATCCTGCGGAATCAACGGATTCACCTCAATCTTTTCATCTGCTCTTGGGCGTAAACCTACCAATCCTGTAATCATCAAATCGTTGAAGGTCGAATGATTATAGTAACGGCTTCTTTCCCTGTCGCCCATTAACCAATATCCTGTAGTTTCGTCCAGATATTCTCCAACATACGGCCTTCCTCTGTAATATTGGGACTCTACATATAAATTCATTTGTTTGAAATAATCAGACTTTGTAACAAAATTCTGATCGTAATTGTTCAGCACATTGGCCAAAGCAGTCAAGGTTTGCGAACTGGCAAAAGGCCAAACAGCGCCGTCCCATTCGCAGGTTCCCGTTCCGTGAGTTCTAAAACGCGGACTTCTTCTTTCTGCCGTAGTCAAACCAAAAGGTGCAGAAAATCCTTTTTCGTCTTTAATCTGTTCCCAGGCTTTTTCAAAACCTTTATTTTTTTGTGGCAAATTAAAATACCACGGAATAAATCCGATTGCTTCACGCACCTGCGCTAAAGTATCTTTTTCTGTAAAGGTTTCAAAGAATTCGCTTTTCGAATTCCACAGTTTTGTTTCTACTAATTTTTGCAGTGTATCTGCTTTTGCCTCAAAATAACTTTCTTGTTTTGCGTCGCCTTTTAGCTTTGCAATTTTCGCCAAAGCAGTTGCATTTCCAAACATATAACTGTTAATTGTTGGGCGCGCATTTCTAAATTTTCTGGCACCGCTCAACGATTCTTCCATTCCGTCTTTTACATCAAACTGCCAAAACAAACCGTCTTTGCGTTTTCTGTCACCTTCCCAAGCTTTATATTCCGAAACTAAATCCGGGTACATATCCAGTAAAAATTTATCATCTTTATTTACTAAATACTTGTTGTATAAAGCATCCGCAGTCCAGCTGCTAAACGTTCTTAACTTTTTCATTGGCTTGCCCTCATTTCCTCTAAACCATAAATGAACGTCCTGCTCCAAATATTGCGGATCATGAACCCATCGAAATTCATTAATATGATGTCCTAACGCACAACTAATCATATTGTATTTATCAGCATAAGAACGATCTACCAAAAACTCGGTAATGGCAAATCCCTGAGGTGTTTTCTTAATGTGTTTTCTCGCACTCCACCAACGGAAATAATAGATTTCCTCAAAGTTTTGCTGCGGACATTCAAACAACGGAATATTATTTTCCATCCAAGTCCAAGCCGAATCATTCGGAATCGCAAATTTTAAATTCTCATCCTCCATCGTATTGAAATAGTCAACATAATGTTTGAAGTTTTTTTCTTTTAAAATAACCGATTTTCCTTTTTGAGAATAGTCTGCGCCCGATTTACAGCTGTTTAAAGTTGCAATCAAAATTATAAAACCAACTATTTTGTATTTGAAATTTTGTAACATATTAGAATTATTATTCAACTTTGTTTTTTTGTTCTTGTTTTTGAGTTGCCTCCTGCTTTAGCTGGAGGTTGTAATAAATGTATCTCCAATGGCTTTAGCCGAATGCTTAGTTAGGCTAAAGCCAAAGAATTTTCTTCTTTTATTCTTCAGCTAAAGCTGGAGACAATTCAGATAATCGTTATCTAAAATTAATACCTAACAGGTTTTAAAAACCTGTTAGGATACAACATTTATTAATTCCCTGTAAAAGTATACGTCTGCCCTGCTTTCATATTCACATCATAAATAGTATAAGTTGGCAATTGTACTTTTTTCAGATTCGCCTGATCCGAAATAATCGGTTTCTTCACTTCAACATCATAAAACAACGGATTTGTATTTTTCCCTTTTGCTTTTTTAAGCGAAGATCCTTTTAAAGTATTCTCTACTTTCAATCTACAATTTCCTCCAATTTTAGAATAGATTTTCAACTCCGAAACTTTATTGTTTTTCCAGGTCATATCAATTACAAATCCGCCTCTGGCAACTAAACCTTTTATGCTTCCGTCTTTCCAAACACTTGGTAAAGCAGGTAATAAATGAATTGCATCTTCCTGATTCTGCATTAACATTTCGGCAAAACCGGCTGTGCATCCAAAGTTACCATCAATTTGAAAGGGCTGATGCGCGTCTAACATATTTGGGTACGTTCCGCCGCCTTTTCTTTGTTCTGCTGTTACCAAGTGTAACTGATCCTGAATCAGTTTATAAGCATGATTTCCGTCTAATAATCTGGCCCATAAATTTACTTTCCAGCCCATTGACCAACCTGTGGATTCGTCTGTTCTGTAAATTAGTGATTGTTTTGCTGCTTCAAATAATTCAGGTGTTTTTGTTGCCGAAATCTGGTTACTCGGATATAATCCGTACAAATGCGAAACATGTCGGTGATTGTCTTTCGGATTATCCCAATCGTCCTGCCACTCTTGTAACTGATTGTGTTTTCCCACTTTCATTGGAGGCATTTTTGCCAGAGCTTCACTTACTTTTTTTACATAAGCAGCATCTCGCGAAACCAATTTCGAAGCTTCGATAACATGCGTAAACAAATCAAAAACCAACTGGTTGTCCATTGTAGTTCCAGACGCGATTGTTGCTTTTCCGGTTCCGCCCGCATGTGTATTCTCAGGTGAACTCGAAGGCACTACAACCAAATATTTTGTATTGGGATCTACAACCATAAAATCAAGGAAAAAATCTGCTGCTCCTTTCATAATCGGATAAATTTCTTCCAGATATTTTTTATCTCCTGTGTATAAATACCTTTCCCATAAATCCTGACAAACCCAGGCACCGCCTGTTGGCCACATTCCAGATGCTGCCGAATCTACAGGAGCCGTAACGCGCCAGATATCAGTATTATGATGTAAAACCCAACCGTTTGCACCGTACATCATTCTGGCTGTTTCTGCACCCGTAACAGCCAGTTCTTTTGCCATTTGAACAAAAGGTTCGTGCATTTCCTGAAGATTGGTGACCTGTGCCGGCCAATAATTCATTTCGACATTGATGTTTGTCGTGTATTTACTATCCCAAGGCGGTGTTACCATATCATTCCAAATTCCTTGTAAGTTGGCTGGTTGTCCGCCTGGCTGTGAACTCGAAATTAAAAGATAACGCCCGAACTGAAAATATAGAGCTGCCAATTGCGGATCAAATTGTTTCGAAAAATCCCTGATTCTTTCGTTTGTTGGTTGCTGCACCAAATCATTTGAACCTAAGTCTAAAGCTACTCTGTTGAAGAATTTTTGATAATAATCGACATGTGATTTTTTAATGGTTTCAAAATCTTTTACTTCGGCCTTAGCCAAATAACCCTTGCTTTTGGCAATTTCATCGCCCGATATGTCTTTATAATTTTTAAAATTCGTTGCAATCGAAATGTATAAGGTTACTTCGTCGGCTTTGTTGATGCTTAAAACGCCGTTGCTCGCATCAATTTCTCCGCCTTTATTTTTAGCGGTAAGTCGCCCCTGAAACTTTACTTTTCCTTTTACGCCTTCAAAATTAGTTCCTAAACCTGAGAGTATAATTTGGTTTCCTTCTGTCGAAGCTACCGTTTTATCAATCGGACTGTTCATGAAAACATTACAGGTAATTTGTCCAGGCTTACTGGCCGAAAGTTTCACTGCAATTACCTGATCTGAAAATGCGGTTAAAATTTCTCTGGTAAATTCAACGCCGTTAACTTTGTATTTTACTTTTGCTGTCGCATTGGTAATATCTAAATCTCTGTAATAATCAGTATATTTTTGATGTCCGGCAAAAGAAATATAAACGCTTCCAAAAGTCTGATACGGCATTCCGTCATTGGTTTGCGACATGATATCCTGCGTTGCCAGTTCCTGTGCTTCATCAAATTTTCCGTCAAAAATTAACTGGCGGACAATTGGTAATGCTTTCAAAGATTTTGAGTGTGCATTGCTGTTGGGAGAACCTGCCCAAATGGTTTCTTCATTCAATTGCAAACGCTCTACCGCCGGATCTCCAAAAACCATCGCTCCCAAACGACCATTCCCTAAAGGCAGAGCTTCGTTCCAGATGGCAGCGGGTTTATCGTACCATAATTTCAGATCGTTTTGTGCTGTTGCAGTAAGCGAAAAAATTCCGAGACAGATTGCTGTAATTTTATTTCTTAACTTCATGTTCTATTTATTTTTTTGCCACGAATTAGACGAATTGGCACTAATTTTTTTAAAAATTTTTATTTCAATTTCTCTAATTTATTTTGCCACATATTAAAGGATTTTCACTGATTAAAAAATCTGCCAGATCTGCAACATCTGCGTGAAAAAAAAACACTCTCGCAGATTTTGCAGATTAGGGAGATAAAAAAATCCTTTAATCTTTTTAATCTGTGGCAAAAAAAATTCGTGCCAATTAGTGAAATTAGTGGCAAATAACTTTTACTTTTTAACCTCGTAAATCTTATTATTTTTCTCGCCAAACATTTCGTATAATTTGTCGATATCTTTCAGAGCATTTTTTGGTAAATTTTCGGCTTTATTTCCAAATACATATAATTTGTCATAAGGTTCAATCACACAAGTCGACTCGTCGATTTCGCCTTTATCATTTTTAACCTTATTTAAATCCAAGCCTAAATATTTTGCCATAAACGGATACAGAGCCATACGTTTTGAAACGCCGAAATCATGTCCTTCTTTGGCAAAATGTGCATTTTCGACTAAATCTTTCTTTCCGTACAATTCATAGGTTCTCTGGATAAAAGGAAATTCCAATTCCGGAACTGCCAATGTCCAGTCTTTTCCATCCGAAACAATCAATTGTGGTTTTGGAGCCATCATGGCTGAAATTTCAGCGTTATTGGTTCCATTACCGCAAAGGTGAATGCCACGTCCGCTTTCGCATGGACAACCGCCTGAAAAGTGAGACGAAACCATTACAACCGGAGCCGAAACTTTGATTCTGTCATCTAAAGCTGCTAAAAACATCGTGTGCGAACCTCCGCCAGAACCGCCTGTAACACCCACTCTTGTCACATCGGCATTTTTTATTGTTGCCAAATAATCCAATAATCGAATACCGCTCAAAACCTGAACCGTCGATGCAATACTGTTTCTGTGCGTTTGTTCCGGAAATTGCAATAATGATTCTCCCCACGCAAACAAATCATAACTTACTACAATAGCGCCCATTTTGGCCATCATTGCACAGCGGTACTGCTCGTCTTTTCTATATCTTCCGTCGCCGAAATGTCCGTCTGGCGTTAGAATAATTGCTGCTTTTTTATTTAGCGGATACGGTTTGTAAATCGAACCCGTTGCATAAACTCCCGGCAAAATCTCCAGGGCAATATTCTCAACGCTGTAATCTTTATAAATTCTTTTTGGAGTTAAAAGTGGCTTAGACTTTGGTGTTGGGGGCGCCTTGTCTAAACCAAATGACGTAATCATACACGCTTTTAACTCTTTTTTACGTTTTTCCCATTGTTGTTTAGTTGAATAAAGGCTTTCCAAATAGAACAAACGTTCTTTTCCTTTATCGACAGAAACTTTATGGTTTTCGTATTTTCTGATAATGTAAGTCCCGTCGGGCTGTTTGAAATACATCAACTCAAACGGTGCCAGAATGTTAGTTAACGAAATAGCGAGATTTCCGGGTTCGATTCTCCAATCGGCATAATCTAGTTCTTTCCCTTTTAGTAAGCCTCGGTCGTCGTTTATTGTTACGTTAAAAACAGTTTCTATTTTCTTTAATGTTTCTGAAACGGGTTCTCTAAAATTAGTGTCAGAGGTGCTTTGCGCATTGGCAAATGTCAAAGCACAAATCGAAGCTGCAATTGTAAATATTATTTTTTTGAGATTCTTCATTTTATATTGTTGAGATTTTAAACGCTGATGAAACGGATTTACTTCGTAAAGACGCGGATAAAAACGGATTTTTTTTTAATCTTTAATCTGATAAAGCAAATAAAAAAATCCGTATAATCTGCGTCTTCGCAAAAGCGAATCAGTGTCATCTGCGTTCTAAATTTTACATTCAATTGTATATTTTCCTGATCCAAATCTCAGGTTTTTAGTTACTTTTTCATTTACTCTTATCTCTGTATCTTTTGCAACTGGCAATTTTATGGTTGCCGATGTATTCACCGGAATTTCAACCTGCAAAATAAATTTACCCTCTTTCTTTTCCCAGGACGAAACAATTTTTCCGTAAACCGATTGATAGTCCGCTTTCGCGAAAGTCATATCGCCCACCACTTCCGGCTGAATGAAAAAATGCCTGAATCCCGGATTTTTCGGGTCGGCTTTAATTCCGGCTAAACTTTGATAAAACCATTCTTCAATTTGCCCAAGCATAAAATGATTCCAGGAGTTTCCCTTTCTCGGATCCCATTGCTCGGTTAACGTAGTCAGGCCAAATTTAATCTGAAAACCATAACCCGGCGCATCATAATGATTGTGCATTTTATACATGGTTTCATTTTCGCCATTTTGTGCCAGAGCCTGAAACAAATAACGGTTTCCAACATCACCCGTTGTTAATCGGTCACCTTTTGCTTTAATATCGGCAATTAAATTCTGCATAACCGCTTCTTTGTATTGCGGTTCTACAATATCCATAAAAACCGGAACAGCATTACTAAACTGACTGTTTGTGCCGTATTGTTTGGTTTCTGGATTGAAAAATTCCTTGTTAAAAGCATTTTTTATATCTAAAGCCAAAGTTTCATATTTCGAAATATCATCTGTTTTGTTCAACAATTTAGCTGCCTTTGCCACCAAACTCGCTCCATAAAAATAATGACTTGTCGCAGAAAGTGCAATCGGACTGTTTTTTGAATATCCTGCTGCGTGTGTTCCGTAATCGTACCAATCGCCTAATCCGTGAGATACGATGTGGTTTGTAGATTTTGTTCCTAAATAATCCACGTACTTTTTCATTACAGGAAAATATCTTTCCAATAAAGAAGCGTCGCCGTAATATTCGTAATACATCCATGGCAGAATTACGGCTGTCACGCCCCATTCTGGAGAATCGGTAAAATCGCCTCCAAAAACTACATATTCAGGAACGATGGTCGGGATTAAGCCGTTATCTCGTTGTGAATCAGAAATATTCTGCATCGTGGCAGGAATAAAATTTTGGAGGTTATAATTGAACATTAAACCCGGACCATTTAAATGAATTTCTTCTAACCAGCCTAATTTTTCACGCTGCGGACAATCGGTAAAAACGCTTTGGAAATTACTTTTTATCGAATTGTTAATCAGCTCGTGCGTCTTATTGAAAATTTCGTTCGAACATGCAAAACTTCCTGCTTCTCCAGCCGAATTGTAAATGAAATTCGATTTTAAATCAACGACCGTAGGAAGTTCTTTGTTTTTAGCTTCTTTGTAATTGATATTCTCTATCTGAATGTATTGGAATCCGTAGAAGCTGAATTTTGGCGTCCATTCTTCGGTGCCTTTTCCTTTTAGAGTATAATCGTAATAATAAGGTTTTCCGGATCTTCCCTGCGCAATAGTTCCGTCTTCATTTAAACCTTCGGCTACCCACACACGAATAGTCTGCCCCTTTTTTCCTTTTACTTTAATGGTTGGAAATCCTGAAAGATTCTGCCCCATATCAAAAACATAAAAATTAGGTTTCAGTTCTTTTACCGTTTTTATTTCATATTGTTTCTGAATCGTAACGGGAGGTGCAGTCTGTGGTCTTAAAACTCCTTTTGGTGCTTCCTGAATTACAACTTTTTTCCAGTCCAAATCTTTGAAACCTTTGCCGTTCCAGCCTTTTTGCTCTAAATTGGCATTGTAATCTTCTCCTCCAAAAATACTATTGTAGTTAATTGGGCTTTTACTGTATTTCCAGCTTTCGTCTGATTTTATGATTTCTTCTGAGCCGTCTTTGTAAGTAATTTTCATTTTGAAAAACAACGTCGGCGGACCAAAACTCACAAAAAACTTGGTATATCTTTCTGCGAGCGTATTGTACATGCCGTTTCCTAAAAGTACGCCAATAACATTTTCGCCTTTTTGCAAGTCTTTGCCTGATAATTCATACGTATTATAATTGACGGTTTTATCATAATCGGTCCATAAAGGAGCAAATTCGCTGTTGCCCACTTTTTCACCATTGAGCATTAATTCATAATGCCCTAAACCAGAAATATAAACAACCGCTTCTTTGATTTCTTTTTTTACCGAAAATGATTTACGAAGCATAATACTTCTGCGTGACAAAGAATCTGAAGCATTAATGATCGCGTCTTTTTTCTCTCTTTTATAAGTTGCCGAGTGAAAATTTCTGCCTTCGGGCAAATGACTGTCGGCTTTTGTAATCGCACCTATCCAAACCGGATTTAGATTTGATTCTAATGAAGCGGTTCTAAAAAAAGCGGTTTTACTCCATTTAGAAACTTTGCCTTCCTGATTCCATACTTTAACCTTCCAGAAATATTTGGTTTCGGTTTTTAACGGATTTCCGCCGTAAGCGATATAGAGGTTTTCATTAGAGTTTATTCTCAAACTATTCCAAATATCCCCTTCGTCAATTTTTAATTTCTCTTCAGATGAAGCAACCAAAATCTGATAACCTATTTGTGTTGCATTCGATTCTTTAGAAACCAATTGCCAACTAAATCTGGGCTGCTTTTGAACCACAGCCAATGGATTTTCGGCCATTTCTGTGGTTAAATTTATAGCCGAAATTTGCCCTTTAGAAACGAGCGTTACTAAAAGACAAATTGCTAATACTATATTTTTGAAATTCTTCATTATTATTTGTTTGTCTACAAAATATTGCTTCTTTTTTGTCATCCTGACGAAGGAAGGATCACACAAGTAGCTCGACAATGATTGTCGATCAACTTTGAGGAGTTTCTTGTGTGGTCCTTCGTTCCTCAGGATGACAAGATTGCGCTCAACTTTACAACTTTTTCGTTATCAACGACTGAATATTAAAAACTGCTTCCGGGATTAATTTTCCGGTTTGAGGCAAATCATCGTAGTCATCCGTGTCTGGCGCTGTGTCCGGATTTGGTGAATATCTCTGTTCGCCTGTGCGGAACATAATTCTTTCAAAACCATCTACCGGAGCATAAAATATCCTTGTTGATTCTTTTTCGTCATTTACTTTTATCGTGTACGAACGTGTTTTCACATTCAGTTTTACATTTACTTTATATTCTTTTCCGGCTTCGTATTTGGCGATGGTATTGAAACGCGCTCCGGTTTTTGTTTTCAATTGTCCGTCCGCATCAAAAGTCAATCTTACGGCAGGCAATCCTTGTTTGTTTTGAAATTCAACCTGCAATAAACCGTGATTATTTTGTTCCGGTTTAACTGTAAAAGTGACTTCCATTTTCTCTGCAAACGGAATAACACGTTCTGCACGGGCATAATCAAAATGATCCTGATCTCTTAAAGTTAACCATTTTTTACCGTCTTTCTTTTCGATTTTGGTCGAAGCCCACGCCAAATCGTAGGTGTTCCATAACTTTAATTCTTGTCCGTCAGGAAGTTCATTAAAAATATCATTTGCATTTTCGTTTACAACAGCAGTAACCGGAACGGGAATCGATGCTACCCAAATATCTTCTTTGTTTACACTGTAACTCACCCAAAGTTTTCCGTCAGGCGGAGTTCCGTCACCTTCAGAAATTCCACGAACGTATTGCGGGCCTGCAGATTTGTAGTTTCCGCCATAACGCATCGGACTGATTTCGCCATGAACCAATAATAAATCTTTGTAATTCAAACCATCATCACTTGTTGAAATCGCCAAAGGCCAACGATATTCTGATGGATTATAAACAGTCGCATAACGATTATCAGATGTTTTTTGTCCCCAGATTTTGGCGTTGCTATTTACAAAACCGGGCGCACGAACAGGCATATATTCCCACGATTTTCCGCCATCTTTACTGATCGACGTTAAAGCGTGTTTCCATAAACCGACTACATCGCCATTTGGTAAATGATACGAACTAAGCGCTTTGTAAGGTTTTTTTAATGGAATCAATTCGTCGTCGCGATCGGCTTCTTCAACCCATTGCTGTAAAATCAAAGGATCTGAAAGAATTTCTTCGCACGCTTTCTTTAAACCTTTGTCTTTTGCCTGAGTATAAAATGGAAAAGCCGATTTTGACTTGTCCCAGGATTTGTTGTATCTGATGAAATAAATTTCGCCAAAACTTCCGTCTTTTTTGATTTCACGAATGACACGTCCAATTCCTTTTCCATCGTTGGGATCGTCTTTTTCATCCATGGCAATTCCGTAATACGCCAGGGCAAAAAGTCGTTTGTCTTTTGAAGTATAGAATCCCATTCTTTGGTGCATAATCGCGTCGAGATTTTTAGCTACGCCTTCAACGCCTTCTTTTTTCCACCCGTCAGGAATATGATAAATAGGAAAAATTACTTTTGGCATTTTCCAGGCCACACCATCTTTTGAAGTCATAATCAATGTCTGGCTAGGCGGAATATGTTCTCCCGCGGGATCACTCAGATATTGCAGATAAAAAGTGTCATTCCAATATGCCATGGTGGGCTGGTGATTGTAGGTCCATCCAAAACCATCTGCTTTTTCAGGATGTTCACGGCTGGCACGCATAATCTGCGTCGCATGAACGCCTACTGCCGGAGTCAACTGCCCGTGGTGATAATCTACATTTGAAAGTGTTTTACCAACATAACGCACGGTGTCGTTTTGAGCATTTACAGCTGTAGCAATCAACACGATTACGGCTGTTGTAAAAATGTTGGTTTTTATGTTTTGGAGAGTAATCATTTTATTTTCTTTTTTGATACTGATCAGACCTAACAGGTTTTAAAAACCTGTTAGGTTTCGTTGAGCATTATTTCTTGTCTTTCAATCCTTTTAAAACTTCTTCAGATATTGTGGTAATCGTTCCGTGTTTGTGTCCTTCCGGAAGAGTTATTTTTGAGGAAACATCTTCAAAATGAACAAAATCTGAAGTGCTTAAGGCTTTATAATTTTTTGAGCCGTAATTGTCATAATACAACAACCAGTTTTTACCGACTTTAACGACTGTTGGTCCTTCCGATAAATATTCCGTCAAAGGCGCAGAAATTTTACTGAATGGTCCTAAAGGCGATTTTCCGAAGGCTACTTTTATATTACGCATTGGTCTTGTATTGTCTTTCAAAACCAAAACATAATCTTTCTTCGCTTTCTTTACTATTACACAATCGATCACGCTGAAGCCTGGATCGTAATATAATTTTGTATCTGAAAAGGTTTTAAAATCTTTAGTCGTTACATAATACATTCTGTGGTTGTTCTTCTCTTCTTCCACTCCTTTTTCAAATCGAAACGGAATTGTTGAGGCCCAAATAATAATGTATTCTTTTTTGACATCATCATAAAAAATTTCCGGTGCCCAAACGTTTACGACTTCTGGTTCGTTTTTCATAACCGGAATATATTGTTGTTCTGACCAATAAATCAAATCTTTAGAACTGGCATATCCAAAACCGTTTCCGCCTTTCCAGTCGGTTGTCCAGACCATGTGATAGGTTCCGTCTGCTCCTTTTGTGATGGATGGATCGCGCATGATTTTACTTGCGCCGATTTCTGGTTTTAAGAATGATCCTTCCAAACCTTTCCAGTTGTAACCGTCTTCGCTGTAAGCCAGATACAAACCTTCGGTTGCGGGTTCTCTAAACGACGTAAAAAGATATAAGTCTTTCTTTTTCTGCGAATAACTCATCGCAAAAAAGAAGAGAATTAGTATGATGACTATTTTTTTCATTCTTTGTTTTTTCTTTCCTGCAAGGTTTCCAAAACCTTGTAGGTATAGTTATGCGCAATCAAATACCTACAAGGTTTTAAAAACCTTGCAGGATCGTGCGAACTTCTTATTCTGTAATCGCTTTTTTATCCAGGTCTTTTCCTTTTTTAACTGTTGTTGTTACGTTATTAAAAACATTATTTTTCAGGAAAATACTCTGGGTTTCTTTTCCATCAGCTTCAATAAAAATATCTGTTGCATTAAATGGAAAATTATTATTGATCATGATATTCGAGGCATTTTCAATTTTAATTACCGGAACTCCTTTTATGGGTGTTGATGAGCCCACATTATCTAAAATAAGATTTTTTGAATCTGATATTTTAAAAGACGAACCAATGGTAGCGTTTACTTTTACGTCGTGAAACTCAATATCTGTTGCGGTATTTACCGTAAAACCTTCTTTGCCATCCATATTAATATTTGAAAAAGAAATATTCTGAATTGGCATTTCAGAAATTCCGCGAACAAATCCGGCTTTATTTACATTTCCGCCTGTAACATTACTAATGTGAATGTTTCTGAAAATGGGTGTACGTTCTGTAACCGGTTCTGCAGCATTATCTTTATCGTAGAATAAATCCAAAATAATGGCTTCTTCTTTGATGTTTTTCATGACGATATTATCGACACGAATATCTTCTACAACACCGCCACGACCACGAGCTGATTTGATACGGATTCCGCGATCAGTTCCGTCAAAAACACAATTTGAAATCGTGATCTTCTTGATTCCGCCAGACATTTCACTTCCAATAACAACACCGCCGTGACCGCTTAACATGGTACAATTGGTAATGGTTACATTTTCTGTTGCTTTTCCGTATTTACGGCCGTCTGCATCTCTACCTGATTTAATCGTAATGCAATCATCGCCTACGCTAATGTGGCAATTTGAAATATGAACATTGGTACAGGACGAAGGATTGATTCCGTCTGTGTTTGGCGAATGCGGATTAAAAATTGAAATTCCGTTTACGGTTACATTATCACAAAACTCCGGATTGATCGTCCAGAAAGGTGAATTTTGAAACGTAACGCCTTCAATTAAAATATTTTTACAGCCATAGGCCTGAAAGAAAGAAGGTCTGAAAAATTTCTTGTCAATCGTTCTTTTATAATAAGGAGAATAGACAACTCCCTGATTTTGTTCTTCCCACATTTTTTGGTATTTCGTTTGCGGAATTGGTCCTTTTGCGGTTTCAATTCTGTACACTTCATTCCACCATGCTTTTCCTTGTCCGTCGATAACTCCTCTTCCTTTTATGGTAATGTTTTCGGCATCTTTGGCATAGAATAGTGGCGAGAAAGATTTCATTACCAGTCCTTCATAACGCATTTCTACGTACGGAAGATAATCGTCAAAATTGTCTGAAAACTTCAAAAGCGCACCCGAATCCAAATGAATCGTGATGTTGCTTTTTAGTTTTAATGCTCCGGTTAAATATTCCCCGGCAGGGAAAAATATTGTTCCTCCGCCGTTTTTAGATGCTTTTTCAATGGCGTTTTGAATGGCTTCTGTACATTTAATTCCTTTGTTGTTTCCTCCTTCGTTTAGGATATTCAGCCAGCTGTCGTTCGCGAAAGCGGTGTTAAATCCTGTGATGAAGAATAGTAATATTAGTATGTTTTTCATAGTTGTTGTTGTTTTCTCATTTTTGTCATCCTGACGGAGGAAGGACCACACAAGAAACTCTGCACAGTATTTCGCGAATCTTTGTTGAGTTTCTTTGTCGAGTTGCTTGTGTGGTCCTTCCTCCGTCAGGATGACAAACTGCTCGATTAAATGTTTTTTACTTCGATAGCAAAATCAAAACCCAGTCATTACCATCTTTTTTGATTCCCAGAGGCTGGAACTCTTTTGTTCCTGTATTGTTAACAATTCCAATTTTGATTTCTTTTCCGTTTTTTGGATTGTACCAGCTTGCTTTTACTTTATCACCGACAATTTTACCCATATTCACTTCCATTCTTTTTCCGTTGTAGGTGTAAATCAAAGCGTAATTTTGTCCTCTTATGGCGGGTAAATAATCATACCCGGATCCTTGGTTGGCGATTAAGGTTTGATCCGGAACTCCTTCTAAAAAAGGAAATTGCAACATCAATTTTTTTATATAAACCATTTGTTTTGCTCCCGGTGCATTAATTGCCGATGTCCATAATTCTTTGTTTCCGTAAGCACGTTTATCGCCTTTTCTAAACATTTGCATTACGGCATTGTGTCCGTAGGTGTAACCGGCAGCACCTGAAAGAACCGACCAATATCCGTAACGACGAACATCATTATCGGACCATTTTGGCTGTAAAGTGTCGTGCAAACCATGCGGAATTCCTTCGTATGATGGTTCTCCGTCAAGCGTAGGTTTGGTTGGTTTTAATTCGAAATCTCTTAAAACAAATTTATAATTATCTTCTTTGAAATTCGTTTTCACTGAATCCTGATCGTATCTTCTGTGACCTGACTGGAACATGTTGAAATCTAACCATTTTGCGTTATGATAGTTTTCTGAAGAATCGGTTCTTCCGAAAGGGTGAAAAGTCACTAACTGATCTGGATTGTTGGTTTTTAAAGTATTTCCAATCGCGTTCCAGATGTCCATAAATTCATTTCCGTGGGTATCACCGCCATTTAACCAGATTACGTTGGTTTTGTTTTTGTAACGGTTGGCCAAAAACGTTGCATATTCTATTGCCTGTTCTTTGCTGACTTTATTTCCTTTAGAAACGTTGGTTCCCCAAACCGGAACCATGGCTAAATAGATTCCGTTTTTGCGGGCTACTTCTAAAGTATAATCTACGTGATCCCAATAATCGTATTCTTGTTTGTTATTGAAATTATTTCCGGCGGTAATAAAAGGTTTAGATACATCTTCGTTAATCAAAGCGGCACTTCCGTAGACATTTACAGCATTAATATTGTGCAAAACCATGACCTGAACTACATTGAATCCTTTTTCTTTTCTGTCTTTAAAGTATTGATCTACTCCTGCTCTGTCCAGTTTTCCGAATGTTAACCAGCCGGTATCTCCTAACCAGAAAAATGGTTTCTCATTTTCGGTTACAAAATAATGTTGATTTTGAGACACTTTGATTTTTGGCAAAGCGCCTTTTTCTGCAGATTGAGAATATCCGCTTTGTGCCATTAGCAGAAAGCTTATAGCGAGGGCGTAGAGATATTTACTTTTCAGATTCATTTTGGTTTGTTTTGAATTGTGTTTTATTTTGCCACAGATTATACTGATTTAATGGATTTTTCCAAGCTTTGTATTTAAATTTTTATCGCAGATTTTGCAGATTCAGCAGATTAATTTTAATTCTAATTTTTAATCCTTTTAATCTGTTAAATCTGTGGCTAACCTTTCTTCACTACAAAAAGCACTTTTTCTTTTATTTCTGACTGCGGAATTACTATTGATTTTCCTCCGCTTATGTTTGCTTTTTTTGTAAAAATTCCTGTTGTTGCGTTTATCACGTATACTTCGAAAGTTCCTTTTGTGTTTGATAAATCAATTGAAATTTCCTGATCGTTTTTTAAATAGAAAAGATAGCTTTTTCCTTTGTTTTCTAATTTCCATAGGTTGTCTGAAAACATATTTCCGGCAACTAATTTCATTTCGCTTAAAGCGGAATAAAATTCAGGCAGTTCGATTTTTGGAATGTTTGGCATTGAAGCTCCCGCCATTAAAGCCGGCCATCCAAATCTTGAAGAACCATCGGTTGAATATAAAATTACTTTTTCAGGATATTTTTCGCGGTATTCCCGAACGGCTCTATAAACCTGATTGTCTGTTTCTTTTCCGGTTTTTAATTTTCTGGCGTGTTGTCTTGGTGCTAAATTTTTTCCTCCTTCTGGCGCATAAGATGATCCGTCTTCTTTATAATACCAATAACGAATGTCAATTAAATCGACTGTTTTGGTTCTTTTGGCATCGTTTAAAATAGCATCCTGCACATCTTTTGTTGCGCTTAAGCCGATGATTCCGTTTTTATGGGTTTCGTCTTTCCATTTTTGAGCTTCGTCTAGCCAAAATTCCATAAAATGAAGCGGGCCAGTATATTCGGCACTTGTTAACTGAATTACGTTGCTGTTTTCCTGAAAATTTTCTAAGGATTTTCTTATGAATCCCTGATGTAATTTTCTTCTATCTGCATTCGTAATATCATAAAACTGCTCGGCCATAAAAATACGTTTGTCTCCTGCGTACGGTGGCGGCTCCGGAAATCCGGTATTGTTGATATTGTTTGCTGAACGCCAGGGCGAACTTGACCAATGCGCTCCGGCTTCTAGTATATTGTGCTGAAAATATTGCTGATTGATTAACAATTGTCCGTTTGGTTCTGCAAGGGTTGCAAACTCAGCTAAGCGATTCCAGTACCAATCGTTAAATTTTGTTAAGTCGTATTTACTCAAATGATCCCATGCCAAATCTTGTCCGCTTCTCGCAAAAGGCTGTTCGTAAAACGGAGGCCAGACATCGGCATCAATTCGTCGTACACGCTCGTGATCATCCATTCTGCGATCGTACCATAAACCGTAATTGTGTTCCAGGGCAACAATATTATTTTTCGTTAAATAATCTACTGTTTCCTGCACTTTATCGGTGAGTCCGTTTCCTGTTCTTCCCGGTACAAAACGCGTTATATGTGGTGTCGATTTATTGACAAAATCATCGGTTAAATCTCCTCTCCACCAGGCTACGTTTGTTTCTTTTCCGGCGATTAGTTTTCCTTCAAAAATCAATAAACCATTTTCTATTTTAATTTTTGATGTATTTTTTGCTGTTTTATTTTCTGTACTTTTTAAATCATTAGCATTTTTCAATCCTGAATTATTGCTGTTGATCGAATTCAATTTTGAAACTTCTGCAATCCATTCTGGTAAACTTTTTGCAGTTGTTGCTGAATTTTTTGTCAATTCTGCCGCTACTTCCATTGTTGGACTTGACGAAGGTTCTGAACCCAAATCGTAAATAAAAGACTGAACCGGAAGTTTTCCTAATCTTGCTTCTAACTGCGCATAAAACAAACTTCTAGGACTAATGTGTCCGTTTACATCTTTCCAGTGTCCGTTTCCTCCAAATTGTCCCCAAACTCCAAAAGCCCAGTTTTGAGCTGTTGGCGGACTGTAACATTCTATTTTTGATGCTGATGACTCCCAAATTACAGAATTCGCTGCAGTCCATCCGGCGCCTCTTCCGCCTTGTTCTCTGTTATTGTAACTCAATGCTTTTCCGTCGATATTGGCAATGTCAAATAAAACTCCGGTTGCCCAGCTTCCTATCGCTCCGCTATTCTCATACGGCAAATGCGATTCGCATTGTATAAAAACGTTTGGCCCGGTGGTACCAAATCCTCCAACCGCAAAATCATGATTTCCGAATTCTGAATAACAACGTTGGAAAAGTGTTTGCTGCCCTTCAGTATAAAAAGTATGTCTTCTAAAAGACGCTATTTCAGAAATTGGTTCTGTTGCAATACAATCTTCAACTGTAATTTGCTGTGAAGTTTTTAAAATGGTTACTGCTCCGCCTGCAAAATGTTTGAAATTAACTTGTTTTACCCACGCATTTCTAGTGTTTTCAATGCTAATAGCCTGCCAGCGATGCTCTTCGTCTTTTAAATTGGAAGGATTAAAAGTTGATTTTATGAAAATATTTTCGATTCCGTTATTTTCAATTCTGCCCGGCCAGGAATAAACAGTTACTTTTGAAGTTCCGAAAACTTCATCCAGAGACATGGTAATTGGCGCGTTTAGCGTAACTTCATTTCCGTTAATTTTGGTTACAACACGATTCCATGTCATATCCCAGGCTCCTTTTTTCCAGCCAATCCAGGAGGTTTCTCCTCCAAAATCCTGCATGTTTAATTCCTTGATAAAATTATCCGTTAAAGGTTTGCTGATTTCGATTTCATCAGCAACTTTTAATTTTGAAGTGTTTTTTAATTGAATTTTTTGAGTTCCTAAAGGCGTATAAGCATTGTTGAATTCAAAAGTATCTTTGTACATTTTATCGTTTACACCCAAAATTCTAATTAGGGATTCTCTTTCTAATCCGGTCCCCAGAAGAACGGTTCCGTTTTCGCTATTGCCGCTTCCTCTTAAAACTACTCCTGATTTTCTGATGTATAAAGTCCCACTGATTTTAAAAGTTCCTTTGTCTAACAAAACCGCTCCTCTAAAACCCGATCTATCAGGCTTTAAATTGCTGACATAATCAATGGCGTTTTGAATTTTTTGAGTGGCATCTTCTTCTTGTCGTGAAACGAAAATTTTGTTTTCTAAATTCGGAATTGCTTTTTCAGAAGCCATATATCCGGCATAAGAAAAATCAAGAATTTGGTTTCCTTTATTATCTGTTGTGAAAGAAAGTTTTCCTTCTTTGGTTTTGATAATGTCGGGGAAATTATTTTGTGCTATGATGTTTCCAACAAATGACAGAGTAAAACACATTAAAACTAATGTGTTTTTGAAAGAAGGAATTATATTTTTTAATTGGATAAAATTCAACTCAATATTATTTTAAAATTTACATTTTCCTCAATCTTGTCATTTCGACGAAGGAGAAATCGCACTAGAAACACCGTTCTGAAATCGTCAATCTTTGTCGAGTTACGCGTGTGATTTCTCCTTCGTCGAAATGACAAACTTTGGGTTTATTCTTTATCTTCATTATACCTAACAGGTTTTGGAAACCTGTTAGGATACGTTTAGGATATCTGGTGACTAAATTTAAGACTTTATTGTAATAATTCTTTTAAGTTAGCCAATGTATCGGTGTTATTTTCTGTTTTTGTCCAATCTGTTTTAGATTTTGGATCAATTCCGTTGAAATATTTTTCGATATTGGTATATCCGTCTCCGTTTGCATCTTTGTTGGCATCGGAAGAATCATTTGGGTTTAGTCCGAATTTCTTTTCCCATGCATCCGGAATTCCGTCATTATCAGAATCTTTATAGGATTTTCCTTTGTAAACCGGATATCCGCCAACCTGATCAGGATGTGTAATAATTCCCTTTTTATAAGAGTCAGCAGGCAATCTTCTTTTAATAAATTCCTTTCCAATTGCGTTTTCTAAACCGTCTTTTACTTCAATTTTTCCGGTGCGTACTTGTTTAATAATTCTTTCGTCAACGGCATCTCTTTTTGGAATTGTTGCTCCTACGTTATTCAAAACAAATTCATACGCTTCTTCAGCTTTCATAATTTTGAAGGCAGGCATTGAGAATGGTTTTGGCTGTTTGATTGCTTCTAAAAATGATTTCTTTTCAGCTTCCGGAAGATCTTCCAGTTGTACCCCGCCGTTCCAGTTATCTGCTGTAACTTCTGGAGATCCAGCCATAAAATTTCCTGAAACATAGGCTCTTCCATATTGTTTTGGCTGAATATAACCTGATTCCGGTTTTACAATTCTGTAACGAATTGGCTGATCTGCAGGAGTAATTGGTCCCGGTTTGAAATAATTATTGATGATGTTTAACATCGAACGATAATCACCGCCATCCAACGTACGATTCCACCAATTGAATACCACATTGTTTACAAAATTAAAATCGCCGTACATTCCGATAGAAGCGTTTCTGGAGATATTATCTGCCCATAAATTGCGCATAAACGTACTGTTTAATCCACCAATTGTGCTTCCAAAAGCGTGATTGTACGTATCTAAACCTTCTGATGAAATGGTATTCTGAATGGTAATATTACAAGCCGGCAATTTCTCCAGTTTCGATTTTGCATTCGCTGCAAACTGATGTCTGTAAAGCGAAATATTTTCGTCTAATCCCCAGCTTACTGAGCAGTGGTCTATGATAATATTTCCCATTGGGTTTCCGCCTAAGGCATCGTCTCTTCTGGTCACTTCTGTAGCCCCTCTTCTAAAGCGTACATGTCGGATAATGACGTCATGCGTATCGATTTCAAGTGTTTCGCCAGCGATACAAATTCCGTCACCCGGTGCAGTTTGCCCTGCAATGGTTACGTAAGGCGCACGCATGCTGATTCTTTTTTTCAATTGAATAATTCCGGAAACGTTAAATACGATAGTTCTTGCTCCTACTGCTTCGCAGGCTTCTCTAAAAGTTCCTTTTCCGCTGTCTTCTAAACTGGTAACTACAAATATTTTTCCGCCACGGCCGCCTTGTGTAAACGCTCCGCCACCTTCAGCTCCAGGAAAAGCAGGAATATCTGCCTGAACAAAATCCTTTGGGTAAGATGCCCAGGGTAAATAAGGTTTTCCATGTTTGGCTTCTTCCTGAATAATATGATAATTGCTGGTCCAAATTTCGTTTAGTCTTTTTTCTTCGTCAGCCAGCAACGCATCCGCTTTTTCCTGAACTGGTTTTGGAATTACGGGATATTGTGCGTACGCCGAAGATACAAGTGAACAAAATGACAATGCCAAAAATGTTCTTTTTAAAGTATGGTTGGGGAAAATATTTTGCATTTGTTAGTATAGTTCTTAGTGATTAGTAACTTGTTCTTAGTGATTAGTTCTTAGTGTTTTTGAATTCTTACTCTTTACTAAGTACTTATCACTAAGGACCGGGGACTATTTATTACCTGCTTTTGCTTTTTCTCTTTGCTCAACACGCTCGTGCCAATCTTTACTTTCTTTATTTAAATCGTAACCTTGTTTGGATAAATAATTATTGATTCTTCCTTTGTATTTACCAAACCAGCCGTGTTTTTCTTTAGAGGAACCACCATCCATTGCATGTTCTCTGGCTTCAACTAAAGCTTTGTAGATATAATCTTTTTGTTCTGCGGTTAAATTAGGAAGCATATCATTGTAGCCTGCAACTGTTATAGGCAGTACGCCATAAGTCATTCCGTCTTTAACTTCAGTAATTTTGTCTTCTGATAATTCTTTACCTAATTTTTTAAGATAAGATTTATGCAATTTTGCAATTGATTCGTCTGCTTTTGCTTTCAGTTTATCAATTTTTTCATTTTGTTTTTCTTTTGCTAAACCCGCATCTTCTTTAACTTTTTTGATTTCAGCATCTCTTCCATCCTGAATTTCGCTTAAATCTCTAAATTGCTGCGCGATAATATTTGAAACTGCTTTTTCTTTTTCAGCATTTTGTAAATCTAATTTGGTAACGATTTTTGCTGCTCTTTCGTTGGTAACCTTAACATATTCCGGATCCAGATGCTGTTGTGCATTTAAAGTTGAAAATGCAAATACCAACAATAATAGAACAGCATTTATTTTACTTAGTGCCATGATTTTTATTTTTTAATTGTATTGTAAAACATAGTTTCTGTGGCTAAAAAAAGTCAATTGATTTTTTGTCTATTTTACTTTTTTAAACTCGCAAAGTCGCTAAGATGCAAAGTTTTTTATGCTTTTACTTTTATAATCTTTGAGATTTAGCGACTTTGAGAGCAATTTTACAGCATTATAAAGAAGATTTAAACTTTCAATTATTTACTGCTATGTTTTCAAAAATTATTTTAAATCTAATAAAGGTCTAACCAAAGTTTCTTTGTTATTAGCTAAATCTTTCCAGTCTACTTTTATTGCCGGATTTACACCATTGATGTAATCTTCGATATTAGAATATCCATCACCGTTTAAATCTCCTTTTGCATCTGATGGGTCGTTTGGATTTAATCCGTATTTTTTCTCCCATGCATCCGGTATACCGTCTTTGTCTGTATCTACATATGGTTTTCCTTTGTATTCCGGGTATCCTCCAACCTGAGAGATATCTGTAATAATTCCTTTTTTATAGGAATCCATTGGTAAACGTCTGTGCTCGAATTGGTAGAATTCTTTTTTCTCTAATCTTTTTGCATATTCAGGAACTCCTGTTTTTACTGTTCTTACGATTCTTTCATCTACTTTATCTCTAATTGGTAAAGTTGCTCCTACGTTTTTCAATACAAATTCGTATGCTTCGTCTGCTTTCATGAACGGGCGGAACCAAGGCATTGGGAAAGGCTTGTCGCTTTTCATTTTAGCAAAATAATCTTTGGCTTCATCATAAGACATTAATTCACCTTTTTTATTTTCAATCTGAATTCCGCCATCCCAGTTGTCTTTTGTTACTTTTTCGTTGTTATTTACAATGTTTCCGTTTACGTAAGCTCTACCAAAAACCATATAAGACAATTTACTTCTTCCTGATTCCGGCTTTAAGATTCTGTAGCTTATTGGCTGTGTTAAATCGGTTACCGGGCCTGGTTTGTAAAAGTTATTGATGATGTTGTAGTTGGCTGTATAATCTCCCCCATCAGTAGATCGGTTATACCAGTTGAAAACGACGTTATTCACAAAATTGAAAATCCCGTTCCACCCGATTGAAGGATTTCTACCCGCGTTATTTGCCCACATATTTCTCATAAAAGAGCAATTTTCTCCTCCTAAAGTACTACCGAAAGCATGATTGTACGTATCCAAAGCTTCTCCAAATAAACTGTTTTGGATTGTAATGTTTACTGTTGGTTTCTTTTCGTCCGGATATCCTGCACCCGGGCTGTACATGTGTCTGTACATAGACATGTTTTCATCTAATCCCCAAGTTGCAGAAACGTGGTCGATCATGATGTTTCCAACAGGATTTCCTCCAATTGCATCGTCACGACGGCCTACAAAAGTTTCTCCTCTGCGGAAACGCATGTGTCTGATAATTACGTCATGAGTATCAATCCAAATTGATTCTCCTGCAATACAAATTCCGTCACCAGGAGCAGTTTGTCCTGCGATTGTGATGTAAGGTGCACGAATAATTAACGGACTTTTGATTCTGATAATTCCGGCAACATTAAAAACTACAATTCTGGCTCCTCCTTGTTCGCAGGCTTCACGTAAAGTCCCAGGTCCGCGATCTTCTAAACTTGTCACAGTGTAAACATTTCCGCCACGACCTCCATAAGTAAACATTCCTCCTCCTTCAGCTCCTGGAAAAGCAGGAATCTCTGCCTGTGGTAAATCATTTGGTCGGGATGCCCACGGAATGTATGGTTTTCCTTGTCTGGCTTCTTTTTCAATAACAACTAAAGCTTTTTCCCAAGCCTCATCAGAAAGTTTTGCAGCTTCTTCTTTAATTGCTTTTTCCTGAGCCTGAACTTCTGGGCTTATCTTCGGATATTGAGCAAAACATTTTGCACTTCCTAAAAAAAGCAGGGATGCGATAAATAATGCGGAATTTTTCATGTTAATTCTTTCTTTTGGTAATTCTGTTTAAACAAATCACCTGTATCTTTTGACGAATACAGGTGAAAAGTTTATATACTAATTCATTTGATATTTATTCTTGATAATTGAAAGTTCCAGTTCCTCCAAAATTATCATTCCAGCCTATAGTTTGTAATAACCATGGGTTTTGAGTCAATGGGGTTGTATGAAGCCCATTAATATAATAATTAGGATTAAATTTAATATTAACAGCTGCACCATTAAAGCTATCCATAGGCGTAACTAATGCGGTACGAGTAAAGTTGGTATTATAAAACGCTGCCAAGGCTGTTAGCTGTGCATCAAAATTAGCTGCGTCCGGATCTACTACAATACCGGCACGAGCAGCAGTTAAAGGATCAGTAGTTGATGATGCTGCTGTATTTTTGTATTGTAAAAAGTTTCCTGTACGTTTTGTTCCATTAATTGGGGTCAAACCTAACTTAGTAACAGTCCCCCCACTAAGTCCAGGAAGCACTGCGTTATCATACAACATCCATCTCTGAACGTCCCAGAAACGTTTTCCTTCGTAAGCTAATTCTACTCTGCGCTCATATAAAACTGCTTCAATTGCTGCATATTTATCTGTCGGAGTACCTATTCCGTAATTATTTGCAGAAGGAATACCAACACGGCTTCTAATTCTTCCTAAATAAGCTACAGCATTATTTGTCTGACCCAATGCTGCATAACATTCTGCAATGTTTAACAATAATTCAGCATAACGATATTCCATAATATCAGTTCCTGAATATTGGAAGTTAGTTTCTTTACTTGCCGCTGTATTACTCATTTTTCTAACAAATGCCGGGCTTGAAATTGAATTATTTGATTCAGAGAAACCTGCTTTGTTACTGCCATCTACCCAACGATAAGCCCATAGAACAGCATTTGGGGTTTCTTTATATCCCCATTTTACTCCAGAAAAAGCAAATGTTCTGTAAAACCTAGGGTCTCTGTCAACAAAAAAAGTGAAATCATTATATCCATTTGCTGCTGTTGGTCTTAAACCATTTTTCATAGGGAACAAATCAATCATTTCTTTAGGAGCAGAGATTCCTCCACTTCCACCTAAACTAGGCAGACGAATTCCTTTCTCCCATGAATTATTTGTTACATTAGGTGTTACACCTGATCCACAAAGCTGAACAGTTATCGCTTCAGAGCAAAATGCATTATCTATTAGAAACATTGACTCCCATTGTTTGATTGAATTGCCATACAATCCATATCCGTCTTGTGTCAATTGAGCCTCTGCTTCCAGTCCGGCTTTCAAAGCTGCGTCCCAGCGGTCATTAGCACCATCCCAGTTTTTATTAAACAACGGACTTGCAAAAGTTAGTAAAACTCTTGATTTTTGAGCTAAAGCTGCTCCTCTTGTAAAACGACCGTATTCAGTATCCCATCTTCCTGGTAATAAAGAAGCTGCCATATCTAAATCTTTTACTATCTGAGCAACAACTTCAGAAACTTTTGCTCTTGGCAACTGAATAGTTGGATCGTCTGCTGATGCATTCTGGTACGTAGTTACAATAGGAACTCCGCCATAGGTACGCATTAAATCAAAATATTGTATAGCTCTCAGATAATACATCTGTCCTTTTGCACGGTCGCGAAATGTTTTATCCAGATTAGAACCTTTTACATCAATTTCTTCCAGAAAAGCATTACATTCTCTAATTCTGTTGTAAGGATGATTATTAATACTGGTTGTAAGTTTAGCACCGTAATAAGTGCTCGCTTCTGCAGCATTAACTAAGGTTTTGTTTGGATTGATATAATCCTGTGTGCCTCCAAGCTCTTCTGTTAATCTGGAATTGGTATCAGTAAATGATCCGACTACAGTTGATATAGGAGATTTATATGCACTAAAAAAATCATAGTACTGGTTATCTACATAGGCCTGCGCACGTTCCTGAGTTTGGTAAAACGTATCATCATACAAACCAATACTCTTCTTATCTTCTAAAAAATCATCACTGCATGAAGTACCTAATGCCATCAAAAGCGATAATGTTATATATTTAAATGGTGTTTTCATAATTACTTTTAATTTAAATTAGAATGATACGTTAAAATTAAGCGACCATGTTCTAAGTGTAGGATAGTTTACAGAAGAATTATCATACATGTTACGGTAATGATCCGGATAAGGATTGTATAAATCCCAAAGGTTATTCCCGGTAACTCCTAAAGTTATGCCTGATATCTTAGTATCTTTGAAAACCTTTTTAGGAATTTCATATCCAACACTTAAGTTTCTAACAAAACAACGGAAAGTATTTATTTCCCAGAAATCTGAAGGGCTTGACATATAGGTCCATTGCGCTACGTTAGGATATTTACCATTTGGGTTATCCTCAGAATACATATCACTCCAGAAACTTTCACGAGACCACATATTGTGAGTCGATGATGTTCCTTGGTTTACTAAATCAACGAAGTTAGTTCCTCCCCATGAAGTTGCAATTTGAGTTCTTAGATAAAACCCTTTGGCTTTAAATCCTAAGTTTGTAGTAAACCCGTAAGTTCTACTGCTATTTGCCAATTTCACATAATCATTATCTTTTGCGATCTGACCATCTGCAGGTGCTAAAGTTCCATCAGGGTTAAGTTGTCCTGCAACATCCTGATAGGCCAATGAACCTTTTCTTATTCCTGAAGCAGAATTGATATCAAAATACTTTGGCGTACCGCCAACTTCAGTTGCACGCTCTGTTAAATAAGCCCAATAGTTGGCAATATCTTCATCTGTACGAAGAATACCGTCACCAGTAGATGTTCCTTTCCATACTTTGAATCCCCAAACCGGGTTGAAACCAACAGAATTTCCTACTCTTGTTGCATTATTAGACGGAAGTACATTACCCTGATCAGGATATTTTTTTACTTCATTATTGTTAAAGCTAAAATTAATTCCCACATCATAGCTAACGTCGCTTTTTATTTTATCACTCCATGAGATACTAAACTCTGATCCCCATGCATCAATTGCACCATAGTTTTGTTCTGCAAATGCACCTCCAACAGAAATTGGTACGCCTGTAGCACTACTCATATCTGTTAATATGCTTGTTGATTTATCATAATAGAAATCTGCAGTAATATTCAGTCTGTTCTTTAAAACATTCAAATCAAAACCTAAGTTATTTTTTACTGTAGTGTCCCATGTTACACCTCTGTTAGGAGTTACTCTAGGTGTTAAACCTATACCATTAGTTCCTCCATTAGACCCAAATTGAAAACCTTTATCAACAATAACATCATAAAACTGAGACCACCTCCATGGTTGTATATTGTCTTTTCCTGTTTTACCGATAGAGTAACGAATTTTAAAGAAATCAACCCATGGTACATTTTTTTCAAACCATTCTTCTTTAGAAACTACCCAACCCAATTGAAGTGATGGGAAATATCCCCAATAATTTTCAGGTGCGAATTTCGTAGAAGCATCACTACGGAAAAGAAACTGGAATAAATATTTTTGTTTATAGTTATAATTGAAACGTCCAAAGTATGATAATGTTCCTCCTTCAACCTTTGTTGCCTGGCTATTTGACTGACTTAATGTCCCTGCTGTACGGTAATCTCCTAAGTAATCTTTGCCCGTTTGTTCGAAAGCTAAACGCGTAAATGTATTATAAACTTCTGAAGCTTCACCACCAACCATTGCTCCAATCTGATGATCTCCAAAAGTTCTGTCATAGTTAATTAAAAAGTCTCCTTGAGTACTTTTACTATCAGTATTATTATAATAAACCCTTGAATTTCTTATGTTTGTATCCAAAATATAATCACCATCAGGATTTGTTGTGGCATTATAAAAAGTAGGATTCGCTGCACTTGCAAGGTGATTACCTAACAACTCATAGTTTCTGATTCTTGCCAGATCGTAAGGTAATTGAATCTGTTCTGTATAGCTTGAACTTTGAGTTCTTGCATAGTTAACTTTGAAAGACAAACCTTTAACAGCTTGTATCTTATAATTCAAAGAAGCATTAACATTATATGAATTATCTTCTGTAATCTGGTGTGAACCATTATTTAGGTTCGCAAAATAATTCCATCCGGCAATATTGTTATTAGCATTAGCGCTTTGGAAATTTTTATTTGAGTTAGGAAATGGCGATACATAATATTGTTTTCCATCAACAACTGTCTGCCACGGAACATGCTGTGGCATGTGAAGTAAAAATCCATAATCAGCCTGTTCCCCACCTGAAGCAGATGCGTAACTACCATCACTAATATTAGCTGACGCTTTAGTAAAAGATTTATCAACAGTTCCGGCATTACCTGAAATCGAAGCAGAAAAATCTAATCCTTTTGCAATTTTAGCGTTTATTCCTGTACGGAAATTCCATTTGTCATATTTTTGATATCCCAGATTCGCATCCTGAGTAAAATAAGTAGCTCCTGCAAAATAAGTAACGTCTTCACTACCGCCACTAACAGAAAAAGTGTGTTTTTGTTGAATCGCTGGTCTCCAGGCTTCTTCTAACCAATTATAATCTAAATTTTTCATTTCTTCCAGTTCAGCCGGAGAATACAATTTAAACGTTTCAATAGTAGGGTTTTGAGAGGTGAAATATCTATTACTAAAAACTCCAAACTCATAAGCATTTAATACTTTACTATGACTAACCGCATCATTTACAGCAAACTGACTGTTGTAATTGAACTTTGCCTTACCAGCTTTACCACGTTTTGTTTTTATAACAATTGCACCTTGAGATGCACGGGCACCATAAATAGCCGCAGAACCATCTTTTAGAACAGTCATACTTTCAATTTCAGAAGGATCTAATCTGTTGAACTGTTCCAGTGTTGGTTTACCAGTCGCAGGGTCAACCTGTATCATATCGTCAATGATTACCAACGGTATTGTAAAGTTTCCATCCTTGGAAAATCCGAAAGTCTGACGAATCTGAATACTTCCAGCCTCTCCGGGACGGCCTGATCCACTTGTAACAGAAACACCCGGAACTAATCCTTTCAAAGCATCAGAAAGGTTTGTTACTGGCAAATCAATAAGATTGTCCGTGTTTATTGTAGCAATAGCACCCGTAAGTTCCTTTTTTCTCTGAGTACCATAACCAACCACTACAATGTTTTCTAATTGATTAGAATCATCCTGCATGCTCGTATTAACAATAACACGTCCGTTTAATGGCAACTCGACTTTTTTCATTCCGATAAAAGAGAAAACCAATGTTGCTCCGCTCTTTACCTTAATTTTGTACTTTCCACTGTAATCTGTAGTTACAGTATTTTTTGTAGATTTTTCAGTCACGTTAACTCCAGGAATCAACAGTCCTGAGTTATCAGTAACTGTTCCTGTTACTATTACATGTTCTGAGTTTTGAGCATAACTCAATACACTCATCAGTGTAAACAAAAGAAAACTACATCTTTTTATAAGTGCTTGTTTCATAAATTGTTTTTTTTGGTTAGGTTATTAGATTGTTAGTTTAGTCATGAAAAAATTATGGGTCTATTCAAGATAAAAAATATTTAAATAAATCTTAAAGTATTTCTTTAAATGTCAAAAACACATTTATTTTTTGTATTCCAAAAATATAACGACGCTACATTACAACCGTCCTGTTCTATCCTGTATGAATCGTATAATCTCAAAAAAAATCAGTTAAAAAAATTATATTGATAAAAATATGAAAGAAAAAATACACGAAAGAAAAAAAAGAAAGAGTTGCTTTGAGTTTTTGTTAAATTTTTAAACGCTTTAAAACATAAAACAATAAAAAACAAAGCAAAACTTCCTTTAACCTGTTTATTTTTCAAAATTTAGAAGCTGGTCAACTGATATAGAATTTATTAGGTGGCGGTAGTATTTTATATTTTTAAGTTTTAAGAGAGTTAAAAACAATAGTTTTTTCAAAATAAAAAACTTACAAATACATTGAAGGCTAGTTATATAATTTTAGAAATGGAATATCAAAAAAAAATCTTTTTAAACGGTAAATTCTGACCAATGATTGATTTTAAAACCTTAAAATTCATTGATCTACCAATTATTAACCTCAGCTCAATGCGACATCCAAACCGTCATTTCGCCTTTTCCTTTATTTCCCCAGGCAAAATACGGAATCAATTTTACCGGAACTGAAGTCACATCGTTGGAGGAAAGAGGCTTGTATAATGTTTTGTTCCACGAATTATCTACAGAGATTATAGCATTGGCCTCAATATTTAATAATTTTCTATTGTTTAAAGTAAAAAAGCTGGTATTGAATTTAGAACTGATATCCAGAGCAACATCGTTTACACTAGTATTTGCCGGAAGCTGATCTGATTCTAAACAATACACCAAAGGTCCTCTTTTTACAGCAACCTGATTTTTAACTTCTTCGACTAACGGATTTGCCTGCATCAGTTCTACCGGCATCGGAAGATTTAATTCGATTACATCTCCTTTTTTCCATTTTTGATTCAATTGCAAATACGTACCAGAAGCAATTTTATCATTAATACTTGCATTATTAATTGAAACCGAAGCATTTTGACTCCAACCCGGAATTCTTAAAAAGAAATTCAGTAAATCTTTGGGTGCTTTTATAATTTTTAAAGTTATTTTTCCGTCCCAAGGATAATTGGTTTGCTGTTCAATTTCGATTTCTTCTCCGTTTAAAGATTTTGTTTTCAATTGATTACTTCCGTATAAATTCACATACAAACCTTCTTTTGAAAGATTGTAAGCATAATTTCCAACTTCGGCAACAGTTCGTGTTACGTTTGGCGCACAGCAGTTTGATAAGGCAATATAACCTTTGCGCTCATTTCCCCAACGCTGTTCAAACGGCAGATCATTAGAAACATTCAGCGGATTGTTGTAAAGAAATTTTTCTCCTTCTAAATCCATTCCCGAAAGCACGCTGTTATACAAAGCCAATTCTACAATATCAGCATATTTGGCATCGCCGGTAATTTGCAGCATACGCCAGTTCCACAAAACATTTCCAATATTAGCGCAGGTTTCTGTATGAGCCGTAGCATTTGGCAATTGAAAAGGACGGCCATAAGCCTGATGAATTTTTTGTACCTCTGTGGGGTTATAAGAAGTTCCGTCTGGTGAAACTCCATCGTACAAAGAACCGCAAGCACCGGTAATGTACATTTTTCGGTAGGTCACATCATCCCAAATAGATTCTAAATTGTCTAATAATTTCTTTTCTCCGGTTTCTGCATATAAATCGGCAACTCCGGCGTATAGATAATTCGCTCTTACGGCGTGACCCATTGCGGTGGTTTGCTGTCTAAACGGAATTCTGTCCTGATTGTCATCGGTTCCGTCATTTGTGGTTCCACGAATGTCAATTAAATTATTGGCCAATTCCAGATATTTCGGATTTTTGGTCGTTCTGTACATTTCGACAATTCCCATATAATGTGACGGGCAAATGGCATTTCGAGCCAATTCCGGAGAAGCTTTTTTGTAGAAATCATATAAGAAATCGGCAACACCTTTTGCAATATTCAAAAAGTTCGTTTTTCCGGTTGCACGATAATGAATGCAGGCCGCAGTCATTAAATGCCCCATGTTGTATTTTTCAAAACCCAATTGTTTTTTAACTTCTTCAGGCCCTAAAGTTCCCCAACGTTCATCAATTAAAACCGGAGTATGAATGTAGCCGTCTTTGCGCTGTACTTTCGCGAAAAGCGCAATGGCTTTATCCATTTCCTGATCTAGTTTTTTGTCCTTTGTAACGGCATACGTTGCTGCCATTCCTTCAAAAATCTTGTAGAAATCACCATCATGAAATGAAGGTCCTTTAAAAGTTCCTTTACTTTCTCCGGCTGCAATTTCAAAGTTTTTATACGCATGCGAAATTTCATCATTATGATACAAATCCCACATGTACGGCAGTGTATTTTTGGTTTCGACATCAAATTGCTCTTTCCAAAAACCGTTTGTCCATTTTACATCTTGCAGGCCGACGCTTTGCAATTTCGAATAGGGACTTTCTGAATTGGCAACTAAACCTTTATTCTGAGCAAAAATTACTGTTGAAAGGAATAAAGATGATATGATGATGTTCTTTTTCATTTTAATAATTTTGTTGTGAATTATTGTAACGCGGATGATACGGATTGCTAAAGTAAAACGGGGATTAAAACGGATTTCTTTTTATCTGCTTAATCTGCAAAATCTGCGGGGTTAATTTTTTCACGCAGATCTTGCAGATTTTTATCTTGCCACGAATTACACGAATTTCCACAAATTATTTTTAGAATAAGTGCGGAAAAAAATTAGTGGAAATTCGTGTAATTCGTGGCAACTTCTTTTTTATTTCACAAAGAAATTGATAGTTCTGTTCATTGAATCTCCGTCTGCATCTTTTACGGTTAGGATGAAAGAAGCTAATCCTTTCTCGATAGCTGTAAACTGAATTTCTTTTCCTTGTAAAACCACTTTTCCGTTTTTAAGATCTGAGAACGTGTAAACTGGTTTATTTTCATATCCTTTGAAAAAATCAGTTGCATTTAAAACTTTTTTATCTCCAGTATTCACAAAATAATGAGGCTGTGCCATCCAGTCTAAATAAGTATCCAATTGTGTAAATCCGTCTTTGTCAGTATCCTGATTCGCATCGGAGAAATCTCCGGCTTTTGAATTTTCGTTTAAACTTAAGGCTTTTTCCCACCAGTTTGGCAATCCGTCGTGATCCGTATCCCAATCTGCAGGGCGAGTTTCAGAGGCAAAATTTGGCCATCCGCCGGCATCTTCTTCATTGTCAATCATACCTGCCAAACCACTTTTGCTTCCTTTATAAGTAAAAGTTCCTTTTAAAGTTTCATCCACAATTCGGTTATCATGTTTGTCAAAAAACGGCTGATTGGCACCAACATCTGAAAGTACATTTTTATAAGCCGCTTTCGCTGATTGTGTTGCTACATACGATGCAAAAAAGGGTTTGTCTACAAAAGTTTCATAGTCGACTTTCTCTTTATTTGTGGTAGTAAATTTTCTTCCTTTCTCCTGAGATTTCTCATCAAAATAACCCGGCATAACATTTCCATCAAAATAATAACGCTGCATTCCTTTTCCAACTCCTTCATGTTGTGCATTTAAGGCCACAAAAATTGCCGTTGAACCTCCGGGTTTGTAATAATTGTTTACAAAATTCACTTCATTTGCTCCTCCGTCAGTTGTTCTTTTTCCCCAATTGTACACCACATTATTTGTGATATCCAATCTTCCTGTGTAGAATCCGTCACCGCTTAAACCGCCGCCAATACTCCAGTTTCTACCGTAGTTGTGCGCCAATAAGTTATGATGAAAACTGCCGATATCCCCGCCAATTGTTGCTGCATAACCGTGCATTTTCCCTTCTTCGTATTTACCATGACCCGCCACGTTCAAAGCTTCAGAAATTAAAGTTCTTTGCAATGTAATATGATGGGCACTACGAGAACTAAATGATTCATCGATCGTCCAGCTGATTGAGCAGTGATCAATAATGCTGTAATCTGCACCAGTTAATCCCATCCCGTCAAAAGTTCTTCCGCCGCCAATTCTAACTTTCAAAAATCGTACAACACCGTCATTTCCAGTCAACCCAATTGGCGCTCTGCTGATCGTGATTCCTTCGCCCGGCGCTGTTTGTCCCGCAACAGTAACATAAGGCTGATTTACCACTAATCTCGAAGCAAGTTTTATATTTCCCGAAACATTAAAAACAATCGTTCTGGGTCCAATTTCCTGATTGACAGCATCGCGTAAACTTCCTGGTCCATCATCGTTTAAATTCGTTACTTCAATCACTTTTCCACCACGACCTCCTACGGCATAGCGTCCGTAACCTTCCGCTCCCGGAAAAGCCAATTGTGCAGGTTTAAACGACCAAACATTTCCTAACGTTACCTCGCCTTTAGCATCAACTTCGTCAACTCTCCAGTAATAAGTTGTACCACTGTATAAATCGGAAACTGTAAAAGAGTTAGCAGTCAGTTTTCCTTTGAATTCTCTTGAAGAATCTGTTGCATTCTCTACCGCATTTCTGTCTTCACCAAAATACAATTTATGAGACGCAACACTTTTTGGAGCATCCCATTTTAAGATTAAGGTTTTGGATACTTCAACATGTTCGTCACGATTTTTTGGCTCCGGTGTACGCGCCTGATTCATTAAGTTTGGCGTATCAATTTCAAAACCATTAATCACAATCTGTTTTATAACATCAGGATTAGAAGTCGGATCAATTTCAAAACGAACGATCACATCCTTCCCTTTTTCAGCATTAAAAGTAATATACGACATAGCCGCATCAATTTTAGCATTGGCTCTCTGACTCGCATTTACCGTTTCCTGAAGCTTTCCGTTAACGAAAATCTTTATTGGAGAAAAGGTTTTTCCCGTAATCACATCAAAAGCATTATGAAAAGTCAAAAGCGTATGTTTTCCAGCATTCAATCCGCTGATTTTCAATTCTAAATTTTCAGCCGTAATCAAACCGTCGCTTCCTAATCTGTTATAATGCGGAGCGCTCATTCCAACTTTATACCATTTCGATGTAAAGTTTCCTTTTAGTTTAAAGGATACAGTATTGAAGGATTTAGCATCTTCTTTTCCTTCATTAATCACCCAGGAATCATAACCCGGATCGTGAACTTCTTCTAATCTTCTTTGAAAAAAATCAAAGTCTACTTTTACAATTTGTTTATCTGTATTCTGTGCTTGTGCATTTGCCGTTAAAAGCATTGCCAGAGTCAAAGAACCCATTAATTTCTTTATCATTTTGGTTTAATTTAATTTCGTTTTTTCTGTTTCAGATTTTCCTAACAGATTTATAATGTCTTTTTTTCTTCCTTCCGGAATTACCTTTAAAACTTTCAATTCGCCGTTTAGCAATTGTACTTCAACGGTTGTATTCTGTTTTGCGTGTAATTTAAAATGAACGTTCCAGTCTTTTGGCCAGGATGGAAAAAGATAAATTTTTCCATCACTTTCCTGCAAAAGCATTTCCTGCATGCCAATCATTCCTGCGCCGCCCCAATTATGATCCGGAACCCAGTCAAAACCCGGTCCCCAAAAGGCAGGGAAACGTCGGTCTGAATTTGCCATTTTCATTGTATTATATTTCGCAGCTTCTTTGGTTAAACCCAATCTTGCCGCAAAAATATTATCCTGTTTCCAGCCAATATGACTTCTGAATTTTACCGCATCTGAATCGTATTTATAAGTATTTAAAGCCGTTTCTAAATCTGGTTTTCCAATACCATAAATGCCCCACGGATAAACGGGATACAATTGGGGTACTTCAGAGTTATTGACTCTTTCCCAGGATTTCGCCGGAACCAAAACTTTATGATTTTCAATTTGCCCAAAATTCAAAGGCGGAATTCTCTTTTGAAAACCTTTTAGATATTCCAGTCCTTCGTTTGATAGTTCTTTTTCAGAAAGGTTTAAAAGATTGGCTGTAATTACCTGTAAAGCCGAAATTGTACTATTGGCATTATACGCCATTTTATAAGTTTCAGCGCCTGAACCCGGATATAAAACTAATTTTCCGTTTCCGTCTAAGGCTTTTCTTCCTCGTTGTTTCGCCAGATATTGATAATGTTCATCAAAAAAACGAAGACAGCTGATAATAAACGAATTGTATTTCTGAATGTCTTCGCCTGCATATTCTTTTTGCTGCAACATCATTTGGCAGAATTCAAAAACCGTGTCCCATTCATACTCCAGCCAGGCATTATATTCCATACCCGGATCATAATCTTCGGGACGTTTCCATTCGTATTCTGCAGGATTTGGTAAACCGAAATTTTCCAGTTGTTCTGTAAAAGAAGCACCGTTATGATTCCAATAAACTTTGCTTCTTAATTCAGCATTTTTCTGTAAACTCAAATAATAATCCAGCTGCGATTTCATCATGTCAAAATCTCCGTTTTTTATCATCGGAAAATAAACCAATCGCTGGTTTTGAGCCGTCATGGTTCCTCCTCCCCAATTTCTAAAATCAGGCGTGAAATCTAAATCTGGATTGGTAAAAACGGGATCAACTGTAAAAAGTCCGCCATTAAATTTGGTTGGGTATTTTCCATAAGCGTTACATGCTAACATATAACGGAATAACTGATAATTCTGCCCGATTTGATACACCGAATCTTTCTTAATCGATTGATTTTTCTGCGTAAAAATAAAACTGCGGTCCCAGAAATTATTCCACCATTTTATCGTGTTTTTTTCTGCTTGTTTTGAAGTGTTTTTGTTTGATGAAATTTGACTTTTTAATTCACTATTCCAATTATTTAAATCGGATTGACTGGTATTTAAATAAAGCTGTAATGAATGTTTTTTAGAGGGTTTTATACTTGATAAATTAAACCCTTTAAAATCTGTCGATTGGTATTTTCCTAGATACGTTCCGTCTGGTTTTAAATTATCACCGGTCATAAATCCGCCAAAAGTCAAACTGGCAATCGGGTTTAGCATTTGGTCTTTTACCGATTCCATTTTCTGCTGTTTCACTGCCACATCAAAAACGGTATTTTCCCTGTTTCTGTGATAGAATTTGATGCCGTTGTTTTCAAATGAAATCGAATCTTTATACGTAACAATTTCTCCCTGAGGCGCCCATTTATAGGAATTGGCATTATTTGCTTTTCCTTTTGAATCGCGGTTTTTATAACGCCAGCTTTCATACGAAGCCGTCATTTTCAAGGCATTTTTACTTTCTAAATCCAAATGAATTATTGGTTTAAAAACATCAACCCAAAGTTTAATTTTTGTGTCATTCTGCCCAATTATAATATAACCGTCTTTTAATTTTAATTCCTGATGAAAACCTGCTGCCCCTGCAAATGGGTTTGGCGTTAAGGTTACTTTTACACGCCCTAATTTCAATAAAGTATTGTGTTCGTCAAAAGTCCCGCTTCGCGAAAAATAAAAATACAAATCACCTTTTTCTACCCAGACATTCATACCAATATCACCGCCCCCTAAAGGCATAGATTCTGATGAATTTTGGCTCTGCGTTTTCCAAACCTGATCGTAATTTTCAAGCACAGGAATTTGCGCTTTCGCGAAAAGCGTAATGAAGAAAAAGAAGATGTAAATTGTATTTTTCAAACTTATTATTTTATTTATTTCATTTTAAGCGTCTGGTTTGTCATTCTGAGGAACGAAGAACCACACTCGAAACTCCGCGCGGCATGTCTTCAATCTTTGTCGATTTACGCGTGTGATCCCTCGTTCCTCGGAATGACAAACTAGATTTCAAACTCATAATTAACAATTATCAAATTATAAAATTACCATTCATCCGTTCTAAAAGACGACACCGGCAAACCTCCCGCACTAAACAATTCTGCTTTTGCAAAATCTTTCCATAAATAGCGAACAGCAACAGGTTTCTTTACTTTATCTGAAGTTAAAACCACTGATTTTCTGCGGGCAACCGTTTTCGCCGGATAAAAAACTTTGTCTTCTCCTGCCAATTCAAAGCCTAAAACTTCTTTATCGTAAGAGGTAATTCCGTTCGCAACATCATCAAAAGAAACTGTTACAGATCCGTCCTTTATTTCCATTGATTTGTATTTCGGACTTTCGAATTCGAAACCTTCAATTCCGTATGTTTTGGCCAGAGCCTGAAAAGCTAGTCGGTTTCCGCCTTTTTCTTTGTCCATTGGATGAATGTTATTTTCTTCGCCAACATCCATTAAAACGGCCATTCCGGAATTCGGAATTTCCTTTGAAGCCTTAAACTGCGCTTCTCTCAAATAAGCCGAATTGTATTTCTCCAAATAGTCTTTTGGATGAAAAGAAGCATAATTAAACGGTGCAATCTGGGCAAAATAAAAAGGAAAATCTCCTTGTTTCCATAACATTCTCCAGCTTGAAACCATTTTTTTCATCAAAGCGGTATACTCCGAAGCTCTTTCATAATTGGATTCTCCCTGATACCAGATACAACCTTTTATTCCGTAACCAATTACAGGCGAAAGCATTCCGTTAAATAAAGTCGTCGGCACACGATTGGGATCTTTTGCCAGTTCTTCTTTTGTAGTCGGAATTTTAGCGCTGGCAAAATCTTTCAGCATTTCCTGATTCATCCAGGCTTCCATGCTTGAACCGCCGTAAGAAACATGAATCAAACCAACCGGAACATCCAAAACTTCCTGCAAAAGCGAACCAAAATACCAGGCCGTTGCGCTAAAATTTGAGGTTGATTTTGGCGATGCGACTTCCCATTTTCCTTCAAAATCTTGTAAAGGTTCCAAAACCGTAGCACGCGGAATTGTAATTAATCGTATATTTTTATTGCTTGAACGCACGATGATTTCGTTTCCGTTTTTAACGGGCTGACCCGGAAATCCTTTTAACGGCATTTCCATATTCGATTGTCCGGAACAAAGCCAAACCTCGCCAATTAAAACGTTTTTAATTGTTATTTTTTCGCTTCCTTCTGACACTTCAATAGTAAACGGTCCGCCGAATGATGGTGTTTGCAATTCTGTTTTCCATTTTCCGGAATTGTCCGCTTTTACTTTATAGGTTTTAGAATTCCAAGATGTTTTTATTACAACATTTGCGTTCTTTTCTGCCCAGCCCCAAATAGGTGCATTAGCCTTTTGCTGCAGCATCATATTATCTGTAAATAATGCCGGCAGTTTGATTTTTGCATGGAGTTGAAAGCTTGACAAAGCAATAACAAATGCAATAATTGAATTTTTAAAATTTCTCATTTTCTATTTTATTTTGCCACAGATTAAAAGGATTATTTAGATTTTTTCTCTTTGGCTATATTTTTATTTTTTTATTTCTATATTATTTGAATTGCCTCCAGTTTAACTGGAGGTCATAAAATTTTTCAATTCCTAAGGCTTTAGCCAAAAAAAATAGTTTGGCTAAAGCCCAATACTTAATTTTTTCTAAACCTCCAGCTGAAGCTGGAGGCAATTGATTTTACTTTTCTCTTATCACAGATTAATAATCTTTTTTAATCCTTTAATCTGTGGCTAACTTTTATTTTTCTTTTACAATGTTTACTGGCCCAAATAATCCCGCCTTCAACAACGGTTCTCCTTCTAATCTATAAGTCGCATTTGTCCACGTTGACCTTTGTTCTTTTGGTAATTTCTGATCGCCCATTAAACGGTTCGCCCATGTATTGGTGATCTTGATTTCGATTGTGTTTTTTCCTTTTTTCAAGGCTTGCGAAATAGCTGTTTTATAAGGAAAAGTCCAAAGCGTGCCACAATCTTTTCCGTTGATTTTAATTTCGGCTATATTGGCAATTTCACCTAAATCAATCCAGATTTTATCAGTGTCTTTTCCTTTCCAGACAAAATCTTTTTTATAAACTGCAGTTCCGGAATAATATTTAATTTGTTCATTTTCAGAAGTGCTCCAATCAAACAATTTGTTGATTTTTACTATTTCTTTTGGACCTTTGTATTCCGGATCAAATTGCAATTCCCAATTTTCATCTAATGTCTGAACGTTTTCAAATTCTAAACCTTTTTGATAACCCTGTGCCAGAACTTCTTTTGTGTTTTCTTTAAAAATGACAAAACCAGATTCGTTTGCATCCAAATTAATATCTACAATTGTTCTGCCATTTTCGATTTTCCAATTGGCTAAAGCCGAAGTTGTATCGGTCACCGGATTGTACCAAACCGGAATTTTTTCAATAATTCTAAACGAAGCTTCAAACGATCTTTTTTCTCCTTTTTGATTCGAAATAAAGTAAATATCTTCTGTATTCGATTTGCGATGTGCCCAAGCAATGGTTTCAGAATCGGCCCTGTTTAATTTCGGAAAATAAACGTCTTGTGTAATGCCAATTGAAGCAAAATCATTTTCTAAATACGGTAACTTAATAACTGTTCCTTTTCCTATTTTCCAAGTTGTTGCATTTGAATTGTTCCAAATTTCATCAACAACATTTTGCCATTTTTTAAAATCTTCATTGGATTGTAAGCCAGGCTGTAAATTTGGTTTTTCATCTACGAAAATCGTTGCACCGTCTTTTACTAACTGCAGGATTTTTTCGGCAGAAGCCAAAGAAAGCAGTTTATTTGGTGCCATTTTATGACTTCCCGGAAACAATAAAGCGCCGTATTCGATTCCGCCTCCAAACGATATTTTTCCGTTTTCAAATTTTCCGCGGTTAATCAAAACATCCGAATTGAATGAATCGTATTGATAACCATTCATCGCATTAGTCCATTGTGATAAATCGGTTAAATTTTTAGAATAGGATACTTCTTTTGGCATCTTTGCGGTTGGCTGTCCTTCATTTTTTAAACGAACAGACTCGCTTTCAATTCTTGCTGCTCCAAAAACATTCGGAATAAAAGGCACTAAACGATCCGGAAGTACAGAACGAGAAGGCAAATCTTCGCCAATAAAAACAGCCAAATCAATAACCGGTTTTCCTTTTTGTAAATGAAACTGCACTCTTTGGCAGTATTCAAACCAAGCTTTTCCGGGCTCCCACCAAGTCTGGTCTCTCTGGAAATAGGTTCCTATTCCGTCCAGAGTCATTCCGGGTTTTCTGTCCAGCCACGGATTATGCACAAAAACGTGATAGAAAAAACGGTTAATTCCAAGTGCATAATTTCTATCGGCAACCACTTTTAAATTTCCCGGGTGTTCGTCCCAATCCATTTTTAAAGCCGTGAAAGCCTCGGCCTGAATAATATCTTTTCCGTAAATATGTCCGGCCGAAATGGCGTCTGACATATCGTTTGGTTTGTCGTGCGTTGGGCTTTTCAGCCAAAACTCACCACTCGGATAATCGATATATTTAAAATGTAAAAGTCCATCGCTCATCATGGTTGGCGCTACATTTTCTGAACTGAATTTTATATTTGCATCATCGGCAATTTGTCTTAAAGTCCCGAAGAAATTATCGGCCACCAATTCTGAAATTGTTTTTCTAACATCGTATAAAACTTTCTCAGAAGTCTGAATATCTTTTACGGGAATTCCCGCCATTACAGGCAGATAATCTACAATATCGTAACCTCTTCGGGTTTTGAATTCGTTTCTAAAAACAGGCGACCAATTCTGGCTTCCGCATTCCCAGCTGTCCATGTGCAGGATTTTAACCACTTTTGATGCTAATTCGGGACCAGCAACGCGAAGCATTTCTCCAAACCAATGATCGAGCTGAAAACGAATGGCTTCTTTATTGAACTTGTCTACTTCTAAACCTCTTCCCGCACCGGCCGTTGCATTTTCATGACCTGTAGAAGTCTGACCGAAACGGATGATTCTCCAATTCGCTTTCGCGGAAGCTTTCCAGTTTAAAACTCCATTTGCATCCACAAATTTCGAAATATTAATCATTTTTGAAGGATCGATGCAGTTTTCTGTACTGATTCCTTTTTCGGTTACTTGCGGACTTAAACGCCAAATCGCTCCCGATTTCCCCTGATAATTATCGATTAAAGGTTCGCTTGACAAATAGATTTTGGCGACTTTTAAGCCTTGATTCCATTTTGCTGGATCCAAATCTTCTGCGCCGGGTTCTGTTCCTTCGGGATCGTAAACAAAACGGAAATATTTGGCTTTTGTGGGTATAATACTGTGGGTATAAAATGCATCGACATCCTGCCAACCATGACGCGGCGTTGTTAGTCTTCCTAAACTTTTAAAATTTACGCCATCATTACTGTATTCAACAATTAAGCGATGTGCCTGATAGTTATTTCCTTTGGTTTCTATTTGAATGGATTTACACAAAAATGGTTCCTCAAATTCATATTGAATCCATCCTTTTTTCGGCATTCTAAATAATCCGTCTTTCTCTGATGAACTTAAAATTGTCGCATCAGATTCCGGATTGGTTGATGTTATTTTTGGACGTTTTTTATTCGATGTAATAAAACTTTCTTGCACCGGAATCGCAAATGTCGCAATGTCTTTATAATAGTCTTTGTAATGTTTTGGAACGGCTAATTTTAGGTTTTTGAAGTTGTTTCCGCTAACAATTGTATCTTTCCAAACTACTTTTTGCATTGATAGTTCGGGCGTAATCCACGGCCCTCCGGCAACGGCAAAACCATCTGCGGGATGAAAACCAATTTTCACTCCTACTCTATCTGCTTCAATTAAAGCCCAACGCACCAATTCCCAGAATTCTTTACTCAACTGCAAAACCGGCGGATTAAGCAATGGCGGATTTGCCGGGCCTTTTATCGTCATTAAATATGCACCTTCGATCCCTGCTCTTTTCATCGCTTCTAAATCAGCCGTAATGACTTCTTTAGAATAGGCGCTTTGCATCCAATACCAATAGGTCCACGGTTTTGAGGATTCTAGGGTTGGTTGAAAAGGTGTTTTTTCTTTTTTATGGATTTCCTGTGCGGAGACTAAGCTCGCAAACAGAAGGATAAAAAAGAAGTGTTTTTTTTGAAACATTGTTATTGCTTATTTTTTCTTTTGTCATCCTGACGAAGGAAGGATCACACACGGAACTCTACACAGAGAATCGCCAATCTTTGTCGAGCTGCTAGTGTGATCCTTCCTTCGTCAGGATGACAAACTATATCTTTAATTTTTAATTTTCCTAAACTAAAATACCTAACAGGTTTTGGAAACCTGTTAGGATAGATAGATCTTACTTAATATTTTAATTTCTTTAAACTGTTTTCTAATTCATTTTTTGAACCGCTGAAAGGGGTCAAATAAAAACTATATTGATAATTTCCTGATTTAATTTGATATTGCTCAATTGGCTGAGCAACCAATGTCCAGCTGTCGTTTCCTCCAACTCCCATTTGCATTAGATCGATATTTACCGTTAAAAATCCCGGATCTTTTAATTCGTATGTATGTGTGGCAGTGCTCAGGTTTTCCTGTGTATACGGCCATGCGCTCATGCTTAAAACTTTTGAATCGTTTACGATCAAAAATCCGCTGTTTTTTTGTGGTGTTGTCAATGCCATCCATCTCACATCACATCGGTTTCCATTTTCCTGAGGCTTTACATAATGTTCGATAAAGTCATTAATTGGAAGCGAATATTTGCCCACAAACGAACCAAAACTTCTGTCGTTGTAATTTTCCAATTCCCCTTTTCCGTACCACGAAATCTGGTCAAATTTTCGCTGAACACCCATCTGCATTCCGATTTTTGGAATGTTTGGCAGTTTGTTCGAAGCCTTTAGACTGTAATCTACTTTTATCAATCCGTTTGGCAGGATGTTGTAAACCACATTTACGCTGGCACTGTCTTTTATAATTTCGTAATCGCTTGTAATTTTAATTTCCGAAGCCGATTTGTCTATTGAAATGTTTACCAATTTTGGTTTTGCTTTGTACCATTGTTTCAACAATTTTTGAGATTTCCAGCCTCTTTTATCGTTATCTGTCAAGGGTCTAACAAAATTTGGAAGTAATGGAGCAAAAACTTGTTCTTCTCCATTGAAAATATACGAACTCAAAGCACCATTTTCTTTATTGACTGTAATATCGAAAGTTTTTCCTTTGATTTTAAAATCAGAATCGGACTCTGAAACGTTTAAAGTTTCTCTTTTGGATTCAGGCGAAACTGCTTCTCTCTTTTTCAACACAAATTGATCTTCCGCGACAGCGTAACCTTTTGACGCCCAAAGTTCATCTTTAGAAAGTTGGAATTCTATATTCAAAATATACTCGGCATCGCTTTTCATTTTTGGCAGATACTGACTTACATTCAAAATCGTTGATTGCCCTGCCTCGACTTTTAAAGGTTTTAAAATATGAGTTTTAATGATATTCCCGTTTTCTAAGATTTTTAAAACCGGAATATAAGCTTCTAATGATTTAACCGACTGGCGATTTTTAATTTCTAACTGATTTCCGTTTAAAGTCGAAATTGCTAGCTGATACACCCATTTATTCTCAAAAATTGATCCTTTTGGTTTTCCGTTAGAATCTACAATTCCTTTTGTATTGAAGTTTCCGTCGTGGTATTTTTCGCCAAAATCTCCTCCGTGAGCAAAATAATTCTGTCCTGATCTGGAATCAAATTTTACCAATCCCTGATCTTTAAATTCCCAAATACAACCTCCGATTACTCTTGGAAGTGAGCGGAATTCATCCCATAATTCTTTTAAATTTCCAACTGAATTTCCCATGGCATGAGAATATTCAACGAAAATAATGGGCCTTGTATCTTTCTTTTGATCGACTAAAAATTTGGGAGTGAAAACGCCTGGATAGAAACGGCTCACCATATCGACATACGAATCATCCTGCGGATTTTCAAAACGGTACGCGTGATCAATCGTTTTAGGATATCCAGGATCAAGCGGATCAATATATCCGTCTAGTTTTGCATTTCCCTGTGCCGGTTCGTAATGCACGGGACGCGTAATGTCGAAATCATGCACCCAACCCGACATTGCAGCGTGATTTGGTCCTTTTCCGCCTTCATTACCCAAACTCCACATCACGACAGACGGATGATTTTTATCTCGTTCTACCATTCGGGTCATGCGCTCCAGATAAGCGTTTGTCCATTTAGGATCGTTGCTCAATTTACCGCCAATTCCGTGTGTTTCCTGATTCGCTTCGTCCATCACCATGATTCCGTATTGATCGCATAATTCGTAAAAATAAGGATCGTTTGGGTAATGGCTGGTACGTATAAAATTGAAATTGAACTTTTTAATCGTGGTAATATCTTGTTTGATATCTTCTCTGGTAACGGCTTTTCCTCTTGTCGGATGATGATCGTGACGGTTTACGCCATAGACATAGGTTTCTTTTCCGTTGATGAGCATTTTTCCATTCTCCTTGGAGAATTCAATCGAACGGAAACCTACTTTACAGCTTTTGGCTTCGGTAACATTGCCGTTTTTATCTTTTATTGAAAGAACCATTGTGTATAAATTCGGCTCTTCGGCACTCCATTTTTTTGGATTTTGAATGGTTTCCTGAAAAAATCCAAAACGAACATTGTCCAGACGAGGATAACTTTCGTTGATTAAATCGAGCACAGGTCTTTGAAGCGGTTCTTTGAACATTGCTATATTATTGGCATCGTACAATTGAACATTCATGGTGTAATCTTTAACTTTTTCTCCTGTCAGATTTTGTACTTTCGGACGCAGTTTAAAAATCGCGTCCGTGTATTGTTTGTCTAGTTTGGTTTGAACAAAGAAATCCTGAATGCGCAGTTTTGGCTCTGCCATAATGAAAACTTCACGTTGGATGCCGCTCATACGCCAGTGATCCTGATCTTCGAGATAAGAACCATCTGCCCAGCGAATTACCTGCACCGAAACTACATTTTCGCCTTCTTTTAAATACGGCGTAATATCAAATTCTGATGGCAGAAAACTATCTTCGCCATAACCTAAAAATTCTCCGTTTAACCAAACCTGAAATCCTGAACTTACGGCTCCAAAATGCAGGGTTACGGTCATATCTTTCCAATTGGCGGGAACTGTAAAACTGCGCTGATAAGAACCAATTCCGTTATAATCTTTCGGAATATAAGGCGGGTTTATTGGGCGAAACGGATAAACGGCACTTTTGTAAATTGGGTTATCATATCCTTTCATTTCCCAGTTTGACGGCACTTCTATTTTGTCCCAAGCCGACACTTTTGATTTGTAAAATTCTTTATTTGCTTCTTTTAAATTTACGGCATATTTAAAATCCCAATCGCCGTTCAGCATTTGGATTCGGCTTTTGGTTCTGTCGCCTTTTAAAGCGTCTTCAATACTTGTATATGAATATGCGGTCGCTCTTGATGGCTGTCTATTAATGCTTGTAACGGTGGGATCTTCCCAAGGCGCAAATTGGTATTTTTTATGTAATTCAGGTATTCCCGCAGGTTCTCCTGTTACGGATTGGGCATGAGTCGTGTAAGATGTGAGAATTAAAACTACTGTCAAAAAATCGAAAGTCAAAAATCGAAAGTTGAAAAATTGCTGAATATGATTTGGCTTAAACATTATTTTATTTTTATTTTTTTGTCATTCCGACGAAGGAGGAATCGCACTAGAAATTCCGCAACTATAATCGCCAATCTTTGTGGTTACTAGTGTGATTTCTCGTTCCTCGAAATGACAAAATTGTGTCTTTAATTATCTTCTGGTTTAGAGCTGACAGGTTTTAAAAACCTGTCAGCTCTAGAACTCATTATATCTTAATACTTTTATCTTTTCTTCTTCTCCGGCGGTGCAACAAAATTCAATCTGCTTTTTCCTACATCTTTAGAAGTTGCAACGGCAATTCCTCTTTGTTCGGCTTTGTTTACGGCGCAGTAAAAATGATATACTACTCCGTCATGTTTTACAACAAATGATTTGTGTGCAAACAGATCATCATAGGGTTCAGATGATTTGATTAAATCTTCTCCTTTCCAGTCTGTCCAGTTTACTAAATCATTCGAAACTGCAAAACGGTTAAATGCACCTTGATTCCACCCCGTCCAAAAAGCTCCAAAATAAAACATAACCCAGGTATCATTAATACGCTGAATATAAGCATCTCCTGAGATTCCTTTATGATGATTGATTAAAGGTTTATTGCCATAACGTTTCCACTCTTTCATGTCGTTCGATACTGCCATAGCAATACGCTCTGCGCCTTTTGCAGGATTTAAACTATCGCCTCGCGCATTGTAATACATGATAAAATTGTGCCCCGTAACTTTGTCTTTATCGCGAATCACACTGTTTTTATACATCGTACTATTGTCCCACCATCTGGCGTCTTTGTCTTTTGGTGTTAAAACCGGATTCTCTAATCTTTCGAATTCGTGTGGTTTTGTTGGTGATTCTTTTGTATATGCCATTCCGATAGATAAAACTCCTGCTTCGTAACCTTTACTGTCTCCGCCAAAATAACTCATCCAGTATTTATCATCGTATTTTTTCCATTCGTAGCTTCCGCCCCAGGTTGGATCTTGCAGCGAAATATATCCTGCTTTTTGGTTAACATCCCAATGTTTTTCATTTTCTGAGAAAGACATTACTTTTCCCAGATATTTCCAGTTTAGTAAATCATCGCTTTCGGCAAGCCAGGTTTCGTAACCTCTTCCGTCGTAAATTAAATACGTCATAAACCATTTACCGTCTTTTCTAAACACGCTCGGGCAATCCATTTTATAGGAGTTGTCTGTTAGAACCATCACTAAACCGTATTTATAAGGTGTTTTTATTTCGTTATAAATTTCCTGCATTACGGTTTCGGTAATGTCGCGTTTCTTGTATTTGGTTGCACAGCCGGTTATGGCAAGTGCTGAAATGGTTATTAGTAAATATTTAATTTTCATTCGTTATGTTGTTTTGCCACGAAGTCGCTAAGGCCCTAAGTTTTTCTAATCTTTGTGAAACTATGCTGGTGAAATAATCTCGCAGAGTCGCGAAGTCGCAAAGTTTCTATATTCTATGTTCTATTCTCTACTCTTGCTTCTATTTCAATTCTGATAATCTTGTTTCCATCACATCTTTGTTCAGTTTAACTTTTACCATTCCTGTTGGATGAAATCTTCTTTTTAAATCAATAGCATTATACACAATTGTGTAGACATCGTTTCCTTCTGGAATTAAGCATAAAGGCGTTCTCATAATATCCCACCATTTATTGACTTTTGTTTCTATGGGTAAATATCTTGCTTCTGACCATTTAATGCCGTCTGCAGATAATGAATATGCCATCATATTGGGTAAGTGATGTCCCCAGCCGTCTGGGCCTCCGTCAAAAATAGCGATGTACATTCCATTTGGTAATTGGCTCACGATCGGATTTTCGACAAAAGTTGGGTGCATTGTTTTAATGGGTTCCAAACCTTTGTTCATTCTTTGCCATGGCCCTTCTAAACTTTTTGATTCGGCCAAAGCCACAAACCAGCCTTTACCTGATTTCTTGGGATAATCTGCCCAAGAATTAAATGGATAAGCACCGCTGTAAAATCCGAAATATTTATCGCCAACTTTATAGGGGAAAAATGAAGCAACTCCCTGACGTCCTTCCCAAGGCTGGGAATCTAATCCCGGTTCCATAATAATTCCCATATCTTTATAAGGTCCGCCAATTCCGTTGATTCCTTCTACGGTAGATTCGCATCTCCAAATTCTTCCAAAAGAGTGATTTGGTTCTATTTCTTTACTAACCGTATAAGCCAAATAATAACCGTACCATTTGTTTGCCTTTTCGTTAAAAACCGGCATATACGACCAAATTGCGGCACGGCGATCATTCATTGGGTTATCATCTTCTGTAACGGCATAAGTTCCGCTGGCTTGGTAAATGGTTGATTCTCTTTTCCAAGTGATGGCATCTTTACTTGTCCAGTGACCAATTCTGGTTTTTACACGATCGTAGTAATAATCAACACCTCTCTCTCCTGCTCTTTCTGTTGGAAACATATGATACGTATCGCCTACTTTTACTACTCTTCCGCCTTCAAAACCTCCCTGAATTCCTTCTGTTCCAGACATTCCTTCATCAATAACGGGTTTGTTTTCTCCTCCCATAATTTCGAAAAGTGGTTTTTCATCTGAAAATCCTTCTACAATAAAAGTTGGATTCCAAAGTTTTCCGTCTGGAAATGCTGCGTTTCTTTTTTCTAATTTTTCAGAAGCTTTTACCACTCCTAAAAAGGCAAATAATCCTTTTCCCGGATTTATCGTCTGTGTTCCTTTTGAATAGGAAACGGCATACACATTTACGGGAGGTAAACCTGTAATGGTCAGTCCGTTTTCTAAAACCAATTTTGCATTTTGAATTTTATCTGCCGGAAGATATTCGGAATTATTTTCATTAAAAATACCAATCAAAACCTGAACAGTTTCTTTAAATTTTAATTGTAATGGAGCATTTGTTGCATTTTTATATTGATTTAAAGGAAGTTCAACTCCTGTCAGACCTTGTAATTCCGGAGCTAAACGAACAATATTATGTTTACTTCCCGCAAATACATGTGCGTATTGTGTGGTTTTGAATGTTTTGTAGTTTGATTTTACGAGTTCAAAAGAGGCGGGTTTCCAGCTTGAATTTTGTGCTAAAACTGAAAATTGAAAGCACACTGAAAACATCAGTAGAAAAACTGTTTTTAATTTGAAATTGTATTTTGTATTTTTTGAAAACATTGTTTTTTTATTTTTTTGCTTTTTGTCATTTCGACCGAAGGGAGAAATCGCACTAGAAATTCCGCAACAATAGTCGACAATCTTGTGGTTACGTGTGTGGTTCCTCGTTCCTCGGAATGACAAACTAGACGTTCCAAACTAAGGACTAACAACTAATCACTAAGGACTAGGCACTAATTACGAAGAACTTAAATTGCTTTATAACTTATTTTATACTCCACATTCGGCTGCACAATCAATTGATATTTATTTTTTGCTAATTCTGTAATCGTTCCTGAATTTGTTTTCGGTTTGTTTGAACTTTCGAAGATCAATTTTCCTTCGCCTTCAGCTGCTTTTACTTTTATTTCTTTGGTGCTGCAATACAATTCAACTTCACCGTTTGGTGTTGGCACTTTTCCCTGCATCCATTGTAAACCACCTAAATTCGGTTTGATTTCATATTCGGCATAACCTGGTTGTAATGGTTTTACTCCTAAATAATATTTTCCTAATAAATAAATTGGACTAGAACCCCAGGCATGGCAAAGACTTTTTCCATAAGGTCGTCCATACATTGCTAAATGTTCTGTTCCTTTTTTATTTGGATTGTATTCTTCCCAGAAAGAAGTTGCTCCCTCTTTTAACATTCCGCCCCAATAGTCTTTCATTTCTTTCAACACATAATCTTGTTCGCCCATAGCACATAAGGCTTCCAACTCGTAAAAACGCATGTATGGTGTTGTGATTTTAAGAATATCATCATTGAGCAAGACCTTCTTTTTTATACTTTGTTTTTGTTCTTCAGTAAAATAATTGAAAAAAATACCGAACATATTAGCATATCTGGTTACAATATTCTGCATTTTACCGTCTATACGCTGATGCTTCATCACGTTTTCTTTTTTATCCCAAAACACGTCAAATAATTTTGCTTTTAAATCATCCGCTAATTTTTGATACTGTTTTTGGTCTTCATTTTCACCGGCAATTTTAGCACTAACTGACATGGCTTCTAAACTTCTTGCTAAAAGCATTTGCTCAAAACTCACCTCGCCGGTTTTTGGTAATCCGTCTGCCCAATCAATAAAAACCCAGTCGCCTTCTAAAGGTTCCAGGAATCCGTTTTTGTTTCTTCTTTCTAAACAGAATTCCATCAGTGATTTCATTCGTGGATAAAAAGTTTTGATGAATTTCGTATCGCCGGTGTGTAAATAATAATCGTAAACCCCTACAAACCAATACAGCGAATAATCCATGATGATATTGATATGAGCCGTTACAGGTTCTTTACCACGAAGCGCCAATAGTGTTCGCTCTACAGAAGCAGAATCAAAGAATAAATAATAATTCATTAAATAACTTTGATAAGCATCGCCAGACCACACCCAGCGGTCGCGTTTAATTCCGTCTATGAAAAATTCGCGGGATGTTAAATGCATCGTGTAAGCAGACACATCCCAAATTTGATTCAATTGTTGGTCTGAAGATTTGAATGCTCCACGATAATCTAAGGGCAAATATTCATACAGCATCGAAATTGAATCATATTTTACCGTTGCATCTGCCTGTACCTGAACATAGCGGAATGCTTTCGATCCATCATGAGTGTAGGTTTCAGGCTGGTTTCCATCAAAAGATAAATGGTTTAGTGTTTCACATTTGGCAGTATCCAGCGCTTCCTCACGAGATTCACCATAATAAAGTGCTATTTTGCCTTTTCCTTTTAAGCCATGAATTTTGATATAACCAAAAGTTTCCTTTCCAAAATCTACCAATGTGCCAGCTCCTATTTTTTCTGTTTTTTTTGCGTTTAAGGGTTTGGTTGTCAGTTTAAATTCAGAAGGTTTACTCTCTGGCAAATTGAAATTCCAGGAACCGACTGGCATCCATGGTGTTCCGGATTGTTGTGCTTTTCCGGCTTCATCAATCCAGAGTTTATCTTCGTTGGTAACCTTCCATGACGCATCAGATTTAACATATTTTCCTGCAATATAAATAGCCGGCAAAACTTCCTGATTGTATACTTTGAATGAGATTTTGTGTTTTCCGGCAGGAATTTTTATTGATTTTGGCTGTCCATAAACCTGAACACCATCTAAGAGAAATTGAAAAGATCCTTCTGTATAGATTTTTACCTCATCTGGTTCCGGAATATCGACTTCGGTTTGAAAAGTTACTAGGGCATACGGACTGTAATATTGCCAAAGCGGTGGAAATACTGCTTCGCGCTCTGTACGTCTTACCTGCATTTTATTGCTTAACAAAACTTCAAAATCACCTGGATACCAGATCCATGTTGCTTCTTTTGTTTTTTCCTGAGCGAACAAAATCGTCGTAGAAAATAAAATAACACAAACAAACAAAAATCTAAATATGGAAAATCGGCTTTGCATTTATCTTTTTTTTGGAGCTAAAGATAAGTGTTATCTACACATTTGACAACCTGTACTATCCTGCTATTTCATAAAAAACAGTTCTTTTTGATAATTTTTTAAGGGAAAAATTATGGCTTATCACTTTTTTAGTACTAAAAAAAATGATGTTAGAATTTTATGGGACGCTGATGAAACGGATTCGCTATCGCGAAGACGCAGATTGTCACGGATTTTTCTTTTGGTTCTCTTCAATAACTTTGTCAAAGTTTTGAACTTTGACAAAGTTGTTTTACTGAAATTAAAATCTGTGTAAATCTGCGTCTTTACGAAGTAAATCCGTTTTATCGGCGTTCTAATTTAGCTTATGATCTAAGCAATCATCTTTTCCGAATCATTTTGATCTTCTAAAATATAATTGGAAGGTGTTTTGCCTAAATGCTTTTTAAACATATAAATAAAGGCGCTTGTCGTTTCGTAACCCAAATTAAAAGCAATTTCTTTAATGGATTGTTTTTCGCCTAGTCGTTTTATGGCTTCTAATAATTTTAGTCGCGTGCGCCAATCGCTGAAATTCATTCCCAATTCTTTAATAAATAATCGGGATAAAGTTCTGGTACTCATAAATGAGATTTCGGCATAATGATCTATGGTATTTTTACTTGCAACATCACTCATTAAAAGCTCTACGACTTTTTGCAATCTTTCGTGATTTGTTGTGGGAAGAAAAGTGGCGCTCGGTTCAATTAAAGCCAATTCATCCAGAAAAACTTCTATAATTCTCCGCTGCGAAGGGGTAAGATTTCCAGCAGTTCCAAAAGAAATAATTTTAAAAATCAATTGTTTTAAGAACATCGGAATATCAAACGAAAAACTGTTTATGGGCAATCCGCCCATTGCAGACGGATCGATAAAAACGCTGTAATAATTAACGTCTTTCTGAAAAGTTACCTGATGTTCTACGCCGCCAGGAAGCCATAGGCCCTGCAACGGATTTACAACCCAAATATGATGTCCTACTACGACATTCATTACACCGCGCGTTGCATAAATAAGCTGACCTCTGGGATGCGAATGCGAGATACACATTTCATTGGTAACCATCTCGGTATAACCAATTACAGGTATCGACGGATTCACCTGATATCCGTAATCCTGTGCTAATCGATATGTCTGAATCTGGTTATTCATTGTCCAAATATAGCAATTCTGACATTACTATTCTTTTGATCTTTGTAAAAAATAATACAGCTGTTGTTTTTAAACTTAATTTAAAAATCAAAAAATAACTCATGGACACTATTAAAGCAAATCCTGATATAGTTAAAAAAACCACTTATTCGATCTTATTTATCATAAGTTTTTCTCATTTAATTAATGATCTTTTACAGGCTGTTGTGCCTTCAATTTATCCGCTGATAAAGGAAAATTTTCATTTAAGTTTTTCTCAAATCGGAATCATCACTTTTACATATCAAATTGTCGCTTCTATTTTACAGCCGTTTGTGGGAATGTATACGGATAAAAATTCCAGACCTTATTCCTTAATCATTGGAATGTGTTTTACAATGGTCGGACTTTTCCTTGTTTCGATTGCTTCAAGCTTTACTTATCTATTATTATCTGTAAGTTTAATCGGAATTGGATCTTCGATTTTTCATCCTGAATCTTCCAGAGTGGCGCATTTAGCCTCGGGCGGAAAAAAAGGTTTAGCACAGTCAATTTTTCAATTGGGAGGAAATGCAGGAAGTGCTATCGGTCCTTTATTGGCTGCATTTATCATTATTCCGCATGGGCAATCTTATGTGGCGTGGTTTTGTATTATTGCATTAGTTGGCGTTTTTGCCCTTTATAAAATTGCGATTTGGTACACCGCACATTTATCTGAAAGAAATGCGAATAAAGCTTCTCACCAAATTGAAACGCATCATTTGTCTAAAAACAGGGTGATTGGTTCGCTGATTATTTTATTGGTGCTGATTTTCTCTAAGTATTTCTACATGAGCAGTATTACAAGTTACTACACTTTCTTTTTGATTGATAAATTCCATATTTCGATTCAGCAGTCTCAGGTGTATTTATTCTTGTTCTCGGGCGCTGTTGCTGCAGGAACTTTGATTGGCGGGCCAATTGGAGACCGATACGGCAGAAAATATGTAATCTGGGTTTCGATTCTTGGCGTGGCTCCTTTTACTATGTTGCTGCCTTATGTTTCCTTATTTTGGGTTGGAACTTTATCTGTAATTATCGGATTAATTCTTTCTTCTGCATTCTCTGCGATTTTAGTGTATGCAACTGAATTAATGCCCGGAAAAGTCGGACTTGTTGCCGGCCTTTTCTTCGGATTTGCTTTCGGAATGGGTGGTTTGGGTTCTGCTATTTTAGGAAGAATTGCTGATACCACAAGTATTGAATATGTATTTAAGATTTGTGCGTTTTTGCCTTTGATTGGGGTTATTACTGGGTTTTTGCCTAATTTGGAGAAGAGAAAGAAAGCTCAGGATTAGTTTTAATCTCGCAAAGTCGCTAAGACGCAAAGTTTTTATCTAAAAAATTAAGTTTTAATTGCGTCCAGCTTTAGCTGGATGAGAAATAATACAAAGCTCAAAGGCTTTAGCCAAATAATATCTATAATTTGGCTAAAGCCTTTTTTTATTCTTATTATATATACCTCCAGTTAAAACTGGAGGCAATTCAAAAAAAACATATAGCTTTCTTAGTGAAACTATGTGTTTTTTATTAAATATCCTTTTCAAAACATAGCCAGTGGTTTCAACTACTGGGATGCTGCTAGATATATAACATTGCATTTCTCATATTACGTTTCTCGTGGTTGAAACCACGGGAAAGGTTTGAATATTTTTACCTTTAAAACTTAATTTCCATTAAAAAACAAATACAAAGCCAAAATCATCAATCCTAACAAACCAAACAACAACTTCACTTTCTTACTAGTCTTAGGAATATCCGTTTCATCAGAAAAATTAACTTCAGGATTTCTATCGGTTAATGAAATAATAATTGCTGCAATTAAAAGTACAGCAAAAATGTAAAATGAAATCAATAAAAAGTGCGGCCAAACCGGATATTTATCTGCAGGAAAAATCCATAAGTATAAAACTCCAACAAATAAACTAAAAGCTGACCCCCAGGATAATGTAGCATTTACCGCTTTTTTTGTGGTACGTTTCCAGAAAACACTCAGCAAAAACACAACCGATAAAGACGGTGCCAAGAATCCTAAAACGGCCTGAAAAATATTAAACAAATTTTGTCCTTTGATATTATCAATCGCAATGGCAATCAAAATAGCAAAAACACAGCCGGCAGCAATTGTCAAACGTCCTATTTTAATTTGATCTTTGATAGTCGCTGCCGGGTTGATTTTCTTTACGTAAATATCATTGGTGAAAACGGTGCTTAAAGCATTTAAAGAAGAACCAATTGTTCCTACCAAAACCGCAATCATGACACAAATTACTAAACCGTTCATTCCGCTTGGGAATAAATTTGTGACCATTGTCATATAAGCCAAATCAGAATTGCTTCCTAATTCTGGATATAAAGCGTAGCATAAAATTCCAGGCAGAATAAACAATGGCAAAGCCATCACTTTTAACCAGCCTATGAAGTTTACTCCTAGTTGTCCCTGTTCTAAATTCTTCGCTCCTAAAACACTCTGCACCATAGATTGATCGGTACAGAAAAACGCTACTGCCGCAACCGGATATCCCAACAAAATAGCCGGCCATGGGTAGTGCGCATCGTTTGCAGGCTGTACCAAATTCCAGAAGTTAGAGGGTGTTTTGGAAATTAAAACATCGATTCCGCCTAATTTTTGCAAACCTAAATAAGACAAAGTCAATGAAACCACAATTAGCAAAATCATCTGAAAAACATTCACTTTTGCAATTGCTTTTAAGCCTCCGGCAAACGTAAATATCCCGGAAAATATCACTAAAACAGTAACACTCTGCCACATCGGAATTCCTAAAATCTGACGTACTAAAACGCCTCCGCTGAATAATCCCAACGATAACCAGCTTACCAAAATTTTTACCATAGCATACCAGGCCAGAATATTCTGCGTACTGTCGCCATAGCGTTTTCCCATATATTCGGGCATTGTACTTACTTTACTCGCAATATATTTGGGTGCAAAAACCATCGCCAAAAGCAGTAAAAAAACAAACGCATACCACTCAAAATTTCCGGCTACAATTCCGGTTGCATAACCAATACTCGCAAAAGCCAATAACGATGACGGCCCAACATTAGTCCCCCACATATTAAATCCAATACTGTACCAGCTCAACGAATTAGACGCCAGAAAAAGTGTTTCGTTTTTCTTGCTCTGCTTCACGCTTACTACATAACCAATGACCAATAAAGTCACCAAATACACGGCAACAATTATAAAATCGAGCGTTGTTAATTTATCGTAGATACTGTTCATAGTCCGTATTCGTTAAGAATATCGGCGATTTTAACCGGCATTCCAGTTTGCAAAGATTTATCCATTGCCTGAAGTAAAGCCACGGTTCCAATTCCTTCTTCCATGTTTGGATAAGCTTCAAAACCTTGCTCGATACTATCCGCAAAATATTCTAAATAATTTTGATATTCCCCGCCATGATGACTTTGTCCTTCAAAACGGAAATAATATTTAATAGTACTGTCGCCCCAGGTAATCACTTTTTCTTCTCCTGTTTTGTCTGTCACTGCATAACGCAATTCGTGATAATCGGCCTGACTTGCTCCTTCTGTTGCCCGCAGAATCGTACTCATGCCACTGTCACGCTGTGCAGGTTGCGTTGGCGATGTATAAACGCCACTAACTCTGGCAATTCTGCCGTCGGTTGCTTTGAAGATGAAATGCATGGTGTCTTCATTTTTTAATCCGGCATTTTTTCCGTTGCTGCTGATCATTCCGTAACCCATTACTTCCTGAATATTTGGAAGATACCATCTAATGAAATCTACAGGATGACTCAAACCTCCGTACAACCATTTAAACGATTGCAAAAGCGACCATTCTTTCTTTAAAAACCATCTGTGATCCGCATGATATTGGGCTTCAATGGTAATTAAATCCCCAATTAAACCCGCTTCAAAATCGGCTCTTTGTCTTTTAGCAGGTTCAAAGAAACGCGAACTTTGTCCGATGAAAACTTTTTTGCCCGATGTTTTACTCAATTCTAATAATGCTTTGGCATCAGAAAGGTCATCAATAAACGGTTTTGTACAGACAACGTGTTTGCCATGAAGAAGAGCTTGTTTTACATGTTCTGCGTGCAAATGATCTGGTGTATAAATCGCAATAATATCTATTGATTCATCATTTAAAATATCTTCATAATTCGTTGTATACGAATGAAAATCGAATTCTTTTGCTCTTTGTTTACACAAATCTTCGTTTCTGTCGCATATTTTGACAAGCTCTAATTTTGAACTTTCTATAGCAGCAGACATTGTGCTTCGTCCTTCTCCAAGTCCTAGAATGGCTATTTTTAACATTGGTATTTAATTTAGGTTTTGATAGTATGTTATCCTAAAAAGTTTCAAAAACCTGTTAGGTATATATTTTTGCCACAGATTAAAAGATTAATACAGATTACAAATTCTTTTAATCCTTTAATCTGTGGCTTGTATTTCTTTGAACTTAAGAATACCTAACAGGTTTTGGAAACCTGTTAGGATAAGTCATATACCATTATTTACTTTCTACTTTGTTTAAAAATATCCAGGTTTCGTCTGTTTTTGCGCCTTCGATTCCCGTTTGGTATTTTTTCATTAAAGCGTTCCATTCGTCTACACGCGGATTGTTTTCTGTTGTTTTGGGATTTAGTTTGTCCAGATTTTCTCCTTTCGGAACACTGATGACCAGAATCAATTGTCTATCCTTTTTGAAAACCTGCAATTGCTGAAAATCGGCGTTGCAGAATCCTTTTGCGATTTCTGGCCATTTCTCGAATTGCGTCGTGTGATAATCGACATATTCTTTTTGCATTTTTGAATCATCAACTAAATTGGCTGCCAAGACAATATTTTCCCACTCAGATGCTGGTTTAGAGTCTTTGCATCTTTCAAAATTTTGAAAGTCATAAACCAAATCTTCATAAATTTTAATTTCTAAAGAAGGAAAAGCCAAAGCTAGTTTCCGCTTTGTTCTTTCCGGCTGATTCATTTTTCCGTAAATCACCAAATGATTTTTCCATTGGTACAATTCCTGACCCACAATTCTGAAACCAACCAAAGTTGATTTGATTTTTTCGAGATCAAAATCAGAACCTATTAATTCAATCGCGTACGGTTTTGGCATTTCCTGCAATCCCCACTGTTCATCAATTACAACTTCTTTTTCTAAAACTGCATAAGGCGCTCTGATTCCGGCTGCATCTTTAATTTTGGTGCTTACATACGGATCGTTGTGTTCCCAAATATTTCCTTTTGGTCCATTATGATTTTTTAGGATTTTCTTTTCGGCAATCCAGTTGTTTTTAATGGTAAAACCTTCGCTTCCTTCATCAGTATACAAATACAGCCACAAAAAAGGATCGTGTGCATAGGGACTGTTGTAGACTTTATCGATATAATTTTCTTCGATTCGGCTGTTGGGTTGTGATGAAAGTGTGTAGATTCCCGAAACATCATGTAAATGTTTGGCATAATGATGAATTTTGTTCGCCAGGATTTTATTGTTTTCCATCACGTTTTTGGTATGCGTCCAGCCCCAGCCCATCGAAATGCCACTGTACGCAACATCTGAAATTTCATTATGTTCAATAGTTAGATTTTTTACAAAGCCGGCTGCAATTCCTAAACATCCCCAATCTTCATTGGCAACATTGGTAATTAAATTGTCTGCGATTAATTCATCAGAGCAAATTTCTCTTTCATCTTTGATTATTAAAGGCAAATGTGCTTCAAAAGCTTCTTCAGAAAATATACCAATTGTAAGCGCATTTCCGCCAATGTCTTTAAATAAATTTCCCTTAATGACATTGTGATTTGTGCCTTTATTCAAATCTAAACCAGTAGATGCCAGATGCTCAAAACGACAAGATTCAAACTGAATATTATTTGAATAATTTATTTCAACTGCTGCTCTCGGTCGACCCACCCAACCCTGATTTTCTAAATTCGTCTGATTTGGTGTTCCCGGAATTTTCAATTTGTAAGCATCTAACAAGTACATTCCCGCCTGCAACGGAACATGGCCTTGTTGCGAAGGTCGGAGCCAATTGCTGTATTGAAATGATATGCCTTTAAATCTAAAATGACTTACAGGAGAATCGATTGTTCCTTTAAGTTGTACTAAGTTTTCTAAAACTGGGACCGTCACTTTAGCCGAATTCATATCTTCTCCAGCTCTCGGAATATAGTAGATTTTAGCATTTTTTTTATCCAAATACCATTCTCCGGGTTCATTCAATAATGAAATTCCGTTGTTTAAATAAAACGCAGAGTTTCCGTTGTTTTTAGAAATCCACGGCGCTGGCCACGGATGTTCGCTCTGAATACGGCTTTCAGGCTGTTCAAATGAAAGTCTGGCGCTGTCTTTTTGTATTTCTATATTTTTAATTCGAAGATTGGCAGTCGACCACCATTGTACAATAAACATTTCCATTCCCGGTTCGTACTTAATGGATTTATCTTTGAAGGGAATCCAACAAGTTTCTGTTGCCGCATCCCAGGAAAGAATTCGATCCATTTGGTTTCCGGCAGTGTTTTTGGCTCTCATGGCTTTTTTTCCGTTCACCCATAATTGTCGGTAATTGATAATTTCACCTGCTTTTTGAGGTGCATCGGCTACCCAAAATATCCCTTTTTTACCATTTAAAACGCTAATTTTTTTCCAGTTTTTTATTTCTATACCGCCGCTTATGATTGGTGTTGCATTTACATCTGCTTCAATTGTCGTTGGGCTATCTGCAGTTCCTGAATCTTCTGGTCTGATAAATAATGGTTCGTTTAAATAATACGTTCCATCCGTTACAATGATTCGGATTCCGTCTTTTATCGAGGGATCTTTTAATCTTCTTAGCTCACGGGCGTTTCTAACGGCCATTTGTATAGTAGCCAGAGGATTCACTTTGGTTCCTGGATTTTTGTCATTTCCATTTTTTGATACCCATATCTCAGCTGCATTCATCGAGAATGTAGTACAGATTATAACAAAACAGATCAGTATTTTAGTGAAAGTATTTAAACGCATTAGTTAATTTTTTTGATTTTTTTCTGGAATAAAATTATGAGGCATTCAATTTAAACAATATTAATTTTACAAATAAATGTGTTTTTAACACTTTAATTAAATAATTGTCCAATTTAACAGAACATAGCAATATTTGCATCCTGTACCCTCCTGCAAATTCTAAAAGGTATCTTTATTTTTGGAAACAAAAAAATCCATCTTAAAAAATGGATTTTCTATTTCTGAGATTTAAATCTCTATGCTATTGTTGTTTAAAAAATTTAACGCCCGAATACACGGGCGTCAAATAGCACAAAAAACCACTTTTGCTTAAACAAACTTAAAAAAACTAATTATTATCTATAGAAGCCCATTGCAACGCCACCGTCTACGTTTAGTGCATTTCCGGTCGATTTACCCAGTAAACCGCCCACAAATGCAAAACAGGCGTTTGCAATATCATCAGGCAATATGATTTCATTCAGTAAGGTGCGTTTGGCATAGTATGCCGGAAGCTCCTCTACGGTAACCCCGTATGCTTTTGCACGTCCTTCTGCCCAGCCTCCCGACCAGATGTTCGAGTCGGAGATCACTGCATCGGGGTTTACCGTGTTCACACGGATTTTATCCGTACCCAGTTCTGCCGCCATAAGGCGCGTGAGGTGTGCCTGGGCGGCTTTGGCCGAGCCGTAACCCGGATTGTTAGGGCCTGCAACTACCGCATTCTTGGAGACGATGTTCACTATATCCCCTCCAAATCCCTGTTTGCGCATGACTTCTATTGCAGCTTTTGAAACTATGAACTGCCCTTTTACCAGGATATCGTATAAACGGTCCCATTCCTCAAGGCTGTGTTCGGCTATTGATTTGGAGATACTGATTCCGGCATTGTTCACCACAATGTCCACGCCTCCAAATGCCAGACAAGCTTCGTCTAATGCTTTTTCTGTGCTTTTCTCATCGGTGACATTCAATAATGTGCCTGCGACGGTATCTTTTCCAAATGATTTAATGAAATCTGCTGTTGTTTCCTGCAGGCGTTCCTCGTTGATATCGTTGATGATCACACAGGCGCCTTCCTGGGCAAATTTCTTTGCTATCGCCTTGCCTATTCCTCCGCCCGATCCGGTAATCAGTGCTACCCTTCCAGAGAGTGCTTTTGGTTTTGGCATTCTTTGAAGCTTGGCTTCTTCGAGTAACCAGTATTCGATATCAAAGGCTTCCTGATGCGGAAGTGAGGTGTATTCTGAAACGGCTTCGGCGCCTTTCATCACATTTACTGCATTCACATAATATTCAGATGCCAGTCTTGCCATGGTTTTGTCTTTGGCAAAAGTGAACATTCCAACTCCCGGATATAATATTACCACTGGATTTGGGTCACGCATGGCTGGCGAATTATCTTTTTTACAGTTGTTGTAATATTCTTTGTATAATGCCCTGTAGGCTTCAAAAGCAGGTTTTAGTTTTGCTTTTACGGCTTCCGGGTCGGACAGGTCCTCGTTTGGATCGAGTTCCAAAACCAACGGGCTGATTTTGGTTCTCAAAAAATGGTCCGGACAGGAAGTCCCTAGCGGGGCCAGTTTTTCCAGATCATTTGAGTTGATGAATTCCAGAACCCTCGCATCGTCGGTATAATGCCCGATCATCTGGCGCTCTGACGAGCAGAATCCTCTTAAAATTGGAGCTACTTTTGCCGCTTTTAGTTTACGTTCGTTTTCCGGTAAACTCTGTATTTTTTGTCCTCCGAATACGGGACGTTTTTTTTCGTAGCTGTTCTCCAGGTATTCAGCACATTTCTCAATTACTTCCAGTGTGTTGATATAACTTTCGTATGAGGTCTCCCCCCAGGTAAATAATCCGTGGGAGCCCAGTATGATGCCTCTTAGTTTTTTTCCTTTTTTGGCTGCCTCTTCAAGGCATGCCCTTAATTGTAATCCAAGGTCGAAGCCGGGACGCTGCCAGCCTACCCAGCCGATTTCGCCGTTGAAGAGTTCTTCGGTGATTCTCGCCCCGTCTTTGGCCGCTGCAATGGCAATGGCTGCATCGGGGTGCAGGTGGTCGATATGTTTGAAGGGCAAAAACCCGTGCAGGGGTGTATCGATGGATGGCGCTTTTGAAGCCAGATCAAAAATACAGTGATTAAATAATTCCACCATTTCGTCCTCGAATTCAATGCCTCTGTAAACGTTTTCAAGGTTACGGAGCCTTTCTAAATATAGGGCTGCACAGCCTGATTTTGTCAGTGTGCCGATATCGCCTCCAGAGCCCTTGATCCACATTACCTCCGAAGTGCTTCCCGTTAAGGGGTCTTTGTCTGTGATCTTTACCGAGGTGTTGCCTCCCCCATAGTTGGTTAGCCTTAAATCGGCTCCCAGTATATTGGAACGATAAATAAAAAGCGCTACTTCATCTCCTGACAAAGCCGATGCTTTGCTCTCATCCCATAAATAGCTGACGTGCTTAAAATTCATATTGGTTATAATTGTATTCGACATTTGCGTTATTTTAACTATCAATCTGAATGTAAAATAAGAGAATGTAAAAAATATAACTATCCTGTACTATCCTTTGTCAAAATCACTTTTTGCGATATTTTTTTAGCATAAAAAAAGTGCTTCCAAATTTATCAGCCGGAGTTGATTTTGGAAGCGCTTTTTTGTATAATCTTTATTTAAATCAGAGTTTATAGAATAATTTTGCATTTTGATACCAAATCTTATTTTGATCTTCAATTGAAAAATGCGAAATATAATCTTCAAGTGTTTTTACAACTGTAGCATAATCTGCCGCTACATTGCAAACTGGCCAGTCAGAGCCAAACATTAGTTTATCGATAGAAAAACTCTCAAAGACAACATCAAGATAGGGTTTTAATTCATCCGTTTTCCATAAATTCCAATCGGCTTCGGTCACCATTCCTGAAATTTTGCACAAGACATTTTCATGTTTTGCAATTTCTTCGATGCCTTTTTTCCACAATAATATGTCACCCGATTTAATATCCGGTTTTGCAATATGGTCAATAACAAATGCCTGATCGGGAAAAGTCTGAATTAAATTTATTGCTGCGGGTAACTGACGATGAAAAATGAGAATATCATATGTGTAGTTGTACTGTTTTAATGCAGCAATTCCATTTCGAAAATCTTTTCTAAACATAAAATCATCCGGTTCTCCCTGAACGACATGCCTGAAACCTTTAATTTTTTCCTGACTTGAAAAATGACCTAATCTTTCTGCAATATTTTTACTGCACAAGTCTGCCCAACCTACAACACCTTTTATAAAGTCATTGTTTTTTGCCAGATCTACTAAAAATTTTGTTTCTTCTTCAGATTGACTTGCCTGAACAGCTACACAGCCTTCAAAATTATTTTCTGTAAGCAGCCACAAAAGATCTTCCGGCAAAAAATCCTTTTGAATTTTCTGCATGGTATGATCGATCCAACTGTCTCTTACAGGATCAAATTTCCAAAAATGCTGATGTGCGTCAATTCTGTTATTCATAGAATTTTAATTTACATCGTTGATTAAAGCACGATCCAGATGTACGTATCCTCCATCAACAAAAACAAATTGCCCGGTTGTATGAGAAGAACGATCTGAAATAATGAAAAGTGCTGTATCTGCAATTTCTTCTGTTTTTGTCATTCTTCCTTCAAACGGAATACTTTTATTGATTTTTTTCAAAACAACTTCTCCGTCTGGTAATGTTTTAATCCAGTCTTCGTATGCCGGAGTATAACTTTCGGCGATAATAATTGCATTCGAGCGAATTCCGAATTGAATCAAATCAACTGCCCATTCTCTGGTAAGCCCCAGAACTCCTCCTTTTGCAGCAGCGTAACCTGAAGTTCCTCCTTGTCCTGTCAAAGCAACTTTAGAACCTATATTCAGGATATTTCCTTTAGACTCCTTTAGGTACGGAAGTGAAAATTTGGCCAATAAAAAATAGCTCACCACGTTCAGCTTTAGAGAATTCATGAAATCCTCGTAACTTGAATCTAAGCCGGCTCCGTCGTTTACTCCAACATTATTAATTAAGGCATCGATTCTCCCGTATTTTTCTACAATAGTTTTTACTGCATTTTCCATTTCAACAGGATCGGTTACATCGGTTTGAACGAATATAGAATCGATTCCTCTTTTTTGAAGATTTTCAGCATAACCAAAACCTCTGTCATTTCTGTCTACCAAAACCGGAATTGCGCCTTCATCTGCTAACCGGTTAATAATAGTTTCTCCTATACTGCCCTTCTTTCCGGCTGAACCGGAAACAACAACAACTTTATTTTTTAAATTTAAATCCATTTTTGTGGTTATTAAGGTTATCTAGCTAAACCTGAAAAGGTTTCTTTCGACTTAAATTTTACAGATACAAATTATTCTATTTCGATTAATGCTTTGATGACATTATTCTTAGGATCTATTAGCTTTGCAAAATCATCTATCATTTCTGTAAAACCAGTTCTGTGCGTAATGTATTTTTTTGGATCTATTTTCCCTTCTTTCAGGCATTTCATCACATATTCAAAATCTTCAATTGTTGCATTTCTGCTACTCATCAAAGTAGATTCTCTTTTATGAAAATCAGGATGGCTAAAACTCAATTCTCCTTTTTGAAGTCCGACTAAAACAAATCGCCCTCCATGAGAAATGTAGTTAAAAGCTCCATTCATTACATTTCGGTTTCCAGTTGCATCAATTACAACATTGGCCATATCACCATTTGTAATTTCAGCCAGTTTTGCTGCGACGTCGTCGTTTAATGGATTTATAGTTGCATCTGCGTTGAGCGCTTCTTTACAGAAATTTAGTCTGTACTCATTAATATCCATAACAATAACTCTGGCTCCGGCGATTTTAGCAAACTGAATAAGTCCAATTCCAATTGGTCCTGCACCCATTACCAAAACCGTATCTGTCGCCTTAACCGCTGCTCTTCTTACACCGTGAGCTGCAATTGCTAAAGGTTCAACCAAAGCAAGATCATCGTAATCTAAACCCTGGCCATGAAGTAAATATTGCTCCGGAATTGTAACATATTCAGCCATTCCGCCATCAATATGAACTCCAAAAACTTTAATATTGACACAACAGTTTGTGAGTCCGTTTCTACAGGCAACACATTTTCCGCAATTAAAATAAGGAATAAAAGTTACTTTATCTCCTGGTGTAAAACCTTTGGCGTTTCCTTTAATATATTCTGCTGCAAGTTCATGCCCCAAAATCCTGGGATATTCAAAGTAAGGTTGTGTCCCTCCAAAAGCATGAATATCTGTTCCGCAAATTCCGATTCTTTTTATTTTCAGTAAAACTTCCCCGTCTTTTGGTTCGGGAATTGGTTTTTCTTTCAGAATAAATTCCTGTGGCTTTTCACATACTATAAATTTCATCTTAGATTTTTCTTTAAATTATTTAGAGTATGCAACCGCAGTTTGTTTACTTGTACCCAAACCTTCGATTCCCAATTCTACAACATCTCCTGCTTTAAGATAAATCGGATCTGGTTTTATACCCAGACCAACTCCCGGAGGTGTTCCGGTACTGATAATATCACCAGGAAGCAAGGTCATAAACTGACTTAAATAATGCACTAAATATGGAATCTTGAAAACTAAATTTAAGGTATTACTATCCTGGTATTTTTTACCATTTACGGTAAGCCACATTGATAAATTGTTTACATCTCTTACTTCGTCTTTAGTGGCCAAAAATGGTCCGAGGGGAGCAAATGTATCACTTCCTTTTCCTTTTGCCCATTGCCCGCCACGCTCAAGCTGAAAAGCTCTTTCACTGTAATCATTAAGAAGAGCATATCCTGCAACATAGTCTAATGCTTCTGCTTCTTCGACATAACTTGCTTTTTTTCCAACTACAAATGCAAGTTCAACTTCCCAGTCTGTTTTTTCACTATTTTTAGGAATAATCAAATCATCATCGGGACCACACAGAGAAGTCGTTGATTTAAAAAATATAATTGGCTCTGTTGGAATCGGTGCGTTTGTTTCTTTACAGTGATCTACGTAGTTTAAACCAATGCATATTATTTTAGATGGCCTTGCCACAGGGGAACCTAAACGCACATTTGCATCCACTTCTGGCAAAGTCGGATTATCGGCTAATGCTTTTTGCAATTTTTCGAGACCATTTTCTTCAAAAAAACTTTCATTAAAATCCGAAACAATTGCCGAAACATCATATCTTTTTTCACCAATTAAAACTCCTGGTTTTTCTTTTCCGATTTCTCCAAAACGTATTAATTTCATTTTTTTCTTTTTTAAGGTTCTAAGTTGCTAAGGTTCTGAGGCTCTAAGTTTTCTTTTCTCATGGCTACTTAAAACCTTAGTAACTTTTTAATTATTTATTTTTCTTTTTTTAAGGTTCTAAGAAACTAAGGTTCTGAGGTTCTAAGTCTAAAAAAACCTTAGAATCTTAGCATCTCAGAACCTTAGCCTCTTTTCTCAATTATTTAACTTGATAAAACCACCATCGATAGGATAATCGCAGCCTGTAATAAATCCGGCTTCATCACTACACAGGTACAAAGCTAAAGCAGCAATTTCTTCAGGTTTTCCCATTCTTCCTATTGGTTGTGATTTGGATAGTTTTTCAAACATTTCTGCTTCTTTTCCGGCATAATTTTTTGAAATAAAACCGTCTACAAATGGTGTATGAACTCTTGCAGGTGAAATAGAATTACATCTGATATTTTCGTTCATATAATCTTTAGCTACTGATAATGTCATCGCCATTACCGCTCCTTTTGCTGTAGAATAAGCAAATCTGTCTGGTATACCCACCCACGCTGCGATAGAAGCCATATTGATGATAACACCGCCGCTTGAAATTCTGAATTGCGGAATTGCAGCATACAAGCAATTATAAACTCCTTTTACATTTACTTCCATAACACGGTCAAAATCAGATTCTGATGTCGTGTCTACTTTCCCCACATTGGCAATTCCGGCATTATTAATTAGTATGTCAATATTTCCAATCGACTCAAAAGTGGCTACAACCTCTTTTTGGCTGGCTACGTTACAAGCATACGAAAACACTGTTCCTCCCAATTTTTTAATATCCTCAACTGCTTCCTTAGCACTTTCGAGAGTTAAATCTAGTATGTGTACTTCCGCGCCCTGTTTTGCGAAAAGGGTTGCAATTGCTCTTCCAATTCCGCTGCCGCCTCCGGTTACGACAGCTTTTTTATTTTGTAATGAAAACATTATTTATCTGTATTAGTCCTTAAAATATATTGTAATAATTTGGCAAAAATAATAAATGTAAAAAACACAATTACAAATGTAATCGATTAAATATAATTTTGCATTTTATTTTTTTACTAATATAATAAAATGATCATTCTTTAAAAAATTATAACATTTTTTATTGCCATTGTAAAAAAAATACATCGTTATCAAACTTTGTGCAAAAAAATTAATGTAAAAAGTTACATTTTCTTGGTCATCTCAATCTTATTTATAATTTTGTAATTGTATTTTTTACATTTATTATTTCTATTTAACATCACGACAACATAATTCTATAAAAATGGCAGTATTAAAAGGTATAACGTGGAATCATACAAGAGGTTTACTACCTGTGGTTGCAACGGCACAGCGCTTTACCGAATTAAATCCGGAAATTGAAATTACCTGGGAGAAAAGAAGTTTACAGGAATTTGCAGATGCTTCAATCGAAGATTTGGCTAAAAGGTTTGACTTATTGGTTATCGATCATCCCTGGACAGGTTTTGGGGCGCATACTAACGCCATACTCCCCCTCTCCGATCATCTTTCGGCTGATTACATTAAAGATCAGGAAGCAAATACTGTTGGGCATTCGTACGGAAGTTATGTTTTCAGCAACAAACTTTGGGCTTTGCCTATTGATGCCGCTACTCCGGTGGCGGCGGCACGTTTGGACATTCTAGAAAAACAAGGTTTAAAAGTACCTGAGACTTATGACGAGTTACTGATTTTAGCAAAAAAAGGACTTGTCGCTTTTGCAGGTATTCCTGTAGATGTTTTAATGAGTTTTTATATGTTTTGCTGTAGTTTGAATGAAGCTCCTTTTCAATCTGAAGATAAAGTTGCTTCAAAAGAAACAGGAAAAAAAGCTTTGCAAATGTTTAGAGAATTAGCTCAGCTTATTGATCCTGCAAATTTTAACAGAAACCCAATTCAGGTGTATGAAGCTATGGTCAACTCAGATGAAATCGCTTATTGTCCTTTTGCTTATGGTTATTCTAATTATTCGCGAACAGGGTATAGCCGAAAACTTCTTCATTTTTATGATTTAGTTAAATTAAATAATAAATCGATGATTTCTTCTTTGGGAGGAACAGGCCTTGCAGTTTCTTCTTTTAGCAAAAACATTTCGGAAGCTATAAAATATGCAGAATTTACAGGCTCGTCGCACGTACAACAGAATATTTTTGCGGATAATGGAGGCCAGCCAGGACATTTACAAGCATGGAAAAGCGAAAGAATCAATCAATTAACTCATCATTATTTCAAAAATACCTTACCTGCTTTAGAAAGAGCTTTTCTTCGTCCGAGGTATTCCGGACATATGTATTTTCAGGATCATGCAGGAGATATTGTTCGTGACTATTTGATGAATGGCGGTAACGAGGAACAAGTTTTAGAAGAAATAGATGCGCTTTACGCTAAATCTTTAAACCTGCAAACAACATGAAACCTTTAGAAGGATTAATCGTTCTTGAATTCTGTCAGTTTCTGGCCGGTCCTTCTGCTGGTTTAAAATTGGCCGATTTGGGTGCGAGAGTTATAAAAATTGAACGGCCAATAAAGGGTGAAGCCTGCAGGCAATTAAGTATTAAAGATCTTTTTGTTGATGACAGCAGTTTGTTATTTCATACCATTAACAGAAATAAGGAATCTTTTGCAGCCGATCTTAAAAATCCGGATGATCTGGTTTTAATAAAGAAACTGATTGCCAAAGCTGATATTATGACGCATAATTTTAGACCTGGTGTAATGGAAAAGATAGGATTAGATTTTGATCAGACTTTGACAATAAATCCAAAAATTATATATGGAACAATAACCGGATATGGAAATAAAGGCCCATGGGCAAAAAAACCGGGACAGGATTTGCTATTGCAATCTCTTTCGGGCTTAAGTTGGCTAAGCGGAAGAAAAAGTCAGGGACCGGTTCCGTTTGGATTGGCTGTAGCCGATTTAATGTGTGGAAACCATTTTGTTCAGGGAATTTTGGCTGCCTTACTCAAAAGAGCTAAAACTGGAAAAGGGGTTTTGGTAGAAGTAAGCTTATTGGAGTCTATTCTGGATGTTCAATTTGAAGCTATTACTTCTTTTCTGAATGATGGCGGGCAATTACCGGAAAGAGGAGATGTAAAAGGAAGTGCTCATGCGTTTTTGAGTGCTCCGTATGGGGTTTATCAAACTCAGGACGGTTATCTTTCTTTAGCAATGGGCGATTTACTTTTTATCGGAAAAACCCTTGGATTAGATTTAAGCAAGTATGCTGATAAACACCAATGGTTTGCCTCAAGAGATGAAATAAGAAAAATATTAAGTAAAAAAATAATTACACAAAAAGTAGATTACTGGATTAACTTACTTCAAAAAGAAGGAATCTGGTGTGGCAAAGTTCTTAATTACAAAGAACTGGACAGTCAGCCTTTTGTAGATGATTTGAGTTTAAAACAAACCGTAAAAAATTCAGATGGCAAAAGCCTGGTAACCACCAGAAGTCCAATACAATTAGACGGAGATATTTTGATAAGTAAAAAAGCAGCTCCAAAAGTGGGTGAGGATAATGAGAACATACACAAACAATTTTTAAACGATTAGAATGAAACCTTTAGAAGATTATTTAGTCATAGATTTCAGCCAGTTTCTTTCGGGTCCATCAGCCAGTTTAAGACTAGCTGATCTAGGCGCACGCGTTATAAAAATTGAAAAACCGGGAACTGGCGATATATGCCGTACCTTATATACTTCTGATTTGATAATGAATGGAGAATCTTCTGTATTTCATACTATCAATAGAAACAAAGAATCTTTTGCAATTGATTTTAAACAAGTCGATGAACTACAAAAATTAAAAAAATTATTAGCAAAAGCCGATGTTGTCATGCATAATTTCAGACCTGGAGTTATGGAACGAATTGGATTAAGCTATGATGACGTCAAAGAAATAAATCCAAGTGTGATTTACGGATCGATTTCAGGCTTTGGCACTCATCCTGATTTAAAAGATTTACCGGGACAGGATTTATTATTACAATCCCTTACTGCCCTGACCTGGCTAAGCGGTAATCAGGATGATGGCCCTGTACCAATGGGATTATCAATAGTTGATATGCTGGCTGGTGCACATTTGGCCCAGGGCATTCTGGCTGGGTTATACAGAAAAGCAACTCATAATATTGGAGCAAAAATTGAAGTAAGCATGTTAGAATCTGCTTACGATTTTCAGTTTGAAACGATTACTACACATTTTAATGATGGAGGCGAATTACCTGTAAGAACAAAAAGCAACAGTGCGCATGCCTATTTGGGAGCACCATACGGAATTTACCAAACAAGAAATGGCTACTTAGCTTTGGCTATGGGATCCATTCCTGTTTTGGCTTCACTCTTAAAATGTGATGCATTACTGGAATTCCCGGAAAATAAATTTGTGCTGCGAGACGCAATCAAAAATATTCTTGCTTCGCACCTGCAAACTCAGAATACCGAATTTTGGTTAAATATTTTAGAACCGGCAGACATTTGGTGTGCAAGTGTTTTAAATTATCAACAGCTTTTTGCAGAAGATGGTTTTAAGGTTTTAGACTTTACACAAGAAGTTCAAATGACTGATGGATATCAGTACAAAACAACCAGATGCCCAATAAAAATTGACGGTGAATATTTAATTTCAGGTAAAGGTTCTCCAAAATTAGGCCAGGATAACGAGCGAATTATTAAAGAATTTATTGATTGCTGATGGAAAAAATAAGAATCGCTGTTAGAAAATTTGCCCCTTTTGAAACTACTCTGCAAAAGCTGTGGGATGTATTTTGTCTGAAAAATAATATTCAGGCTGAAGCTGAAATGATTCCCTTAGAATTGCATGATCTTTACGAAGAAACAATTACAAAAAAAGGGCTTCTAAATGGAAAATGGGATATTGCACACCTTAATACAGACTGGGTTTTTGATGCAGCAAACGAAAATGCGATTCTGGATTTAACTTCATTTATCAATGTAAATCCTCCTCAAAATTATCCTGATGGCTGGCACAATTCGCTATTGCATTTACAGCAAATTAATCGTGGCACTTATGGGCTTCCGTTTCATGATGGGCCAGAATGTCTGATTTTTCGAAAAGACCTGTTTGAAAATTCAATAGAAAAAGAAAACTTCAAAAAGCAATTTGGTTATGAACTTCAGCCTCCTAAAACATGGGAAGAATTTGTTCAGATTGCAACTTTCTTTAACCGGCCTGAAGAAGAACTATATGGTTGTGTTTTTGCCAATTTCCCGGATGGTCACAATATGGTTTTTGATTTTTGCCTTCAATTATGGACTCGTGGCGGTACTTTAACAAACAAGCTAAATAATATTAACATCAATCAGTCTTCAGCAGTAGAAGCTTTAGATTTCTACAGATCTATTGTTAATAATAAAAATGCTGTTCATCCAAAATCTAAAAGTTTTGGCTCAGTAGAGGCTGGTTTGGCTTTCGCCGAAGGACAAGCAGCGATGGCCATTAACTGGTTTGGATTTGCTTCGATGTGCGAAGTAATTGAGAAATCTAAAGTAAAAGGTAAAGTTGATATCACCCAACTTCCATTTGATAAAAATCATAAAACAGCTTCTCTAAATGTATATTGGCTGTATACTATTGGTTCGGGAAGTAAACATCAAAAAGTAGCGTATGATTTTTTACAATTTGCAATTTCTCCTGAAAATGATAAACTTTTAACTATCGAAGGCGGAATCGGATGTAGAAAATCAACATGGAACGATTCTGAAATAAACAAGATTATTCCGTTTTATCACAAATTAGAAATGCTGCACGAGAACGCACTTACTTTACCACAGACTGCAATATGGCCAAAAGTAGCTGAATTGATTGATCAAATGGTATTGAAAGCAATAGAAACTGACATTACGTCTGAAACACTTTTAGAGGAGACGCAAAGTGCGATTCAGCAATTAAGGAACTAAGAACTTGTCAAACTTATATTCTGACAAGATTTACGAACCCAAAACATTAAAAAATGAATATTCCATACAAACCTTTACTGCCCGAAACCAAACAGCCTGTTATCATCATCGGTGCAAGTGGAATTGTGAAAGATGCGCATTTGCCTGCTTACGAAATGGCTGGCTTTACCGTATTTGGCATTACTAACAGAACAATATCGAAAGCGCATGATCTAGCGAAACAATTCAAAATTGAACACGTTTTTGAGAATGTTTCCGAAGCCGTAAAAAATACTCCTAAAAATACTGTTTATGACATTACCGTTTTACCTGATCAATATATTGAGATTTTAGAACAACTTCCCGACGGTGCTGCAGTTCTAATTCAGAAACCAATGGGTAATGATTTGGCACAAGCACGTGAAATCGTTGAAGTTTGTGAAAGGAAAAACCTGGTTGCTGCAATTAATTTTCAGCTTAGGTTTTCTCCATTTGTAAGCGCTGCAAGATATTTGATTAATGAAGGAATGATTGGAGATTTATATGATCTTGAGTTTAAAGTGACAGTAAATACTCCGTGGGAATTGTTTCCCTTAATTAAGGAACACGCCAGATTGGAAATTCTTTTTCATAGTGTTCATTATATCGATTGCATTCGCTCCTTTCTCGGAAATCCGAAGAGTGTAATGGCAAAAACAGCCAAGCATCCGTTAAAGAAATTATCTTCAAGCCGCTCAACAATTATTTTAGATTATGGCGAAAACATGCATGTCGTCATCAATACTAATCACGATCATCACTTTGGACCAGAACACGAAGAAAGCTATATTAAATGGGAAGGAACAAAGGGCGCTATTAAAGCAAAAATGGGCTTATTGATGAATTATCCTAACGGTCTTCCTGACATTTTTGAATATGCCGTTGAAAATGAAAATGGCGAATATCAATGGAAAAAAGTGAATCTTGAAGGTTCCTGGTTTCCGGAAGCCTTCATAGGTACCATGTCGAATTTAATGCGATTTAAAGAAGGTTCAGATTCTAAATTACTGGCAAGTGTTCAGGATGTTTTAGATACCATGAAAGTGGTTGAAGCATGTTATATAAGTAACAAGGGTGGAATCTCTCTAAACGAATTATAATTTAAGTCGAAAGCCAAAATTTTGAATCCTGAACAAATGTGTTTTTCAAATTTTGGCTTTCAAATTTATAAAACTAAAAACTATGTATTTCAAATCAACTTTTTTTGAAGATTATAAACTCAATGATAAACGAGTAACATTCGGAAGAACCATAACCGAAACTGATTTTGTGGTTCATGCCGGCCATACTGGAGATTTCTTTCCCCATCATATGGATGAAGAATGGTGTAAGACGCAACCTTTTGGACAACGAATTGCTCATGGAACAATGGTCTTTAGTATTGGAATTGGCTTAACAGCATCTGAAATAAATCCTGAAGCTTTTTCAAAAGGATATGATCGTATGCGATTTGTAAAGCCTGTTCATATCGGTGATACTATTCATTCTGAAATTACTATTTCTGAAAAAGGAGAAGCTAAAAAAGCTGATATGGGAACTGTTACAGAACATGTGGAAATTATCAATCAGAAAGGAGAAGTTGTTCTGGTATGTGATCATTTGCTTCTAGTGAAGAAAAAATTATTATAGAGCTACAAAGACAGGCTAATAAAAGCCTGAATATAATTTTATCTCTGAGCTTTTATCCTTTTAAACTAAAATAAAACTATTTAACCAATGCAAATAACAAACCAAACCGGCGATCAGCACCAAGTACCAACTGAAGGAGGAAATGGCAATAAATATCTTTTGCCATTCATCTTAATTACAAGCTTATTTTTCCTTTGGGGAATGGCACATAATCTCGATTCTATCTTGATTCCTCATTTAAAGAAGGCATGCGAATTAAACAATCGCCAATCGACATTGATTGATACCTCAGTATTTTTTGCGTATTTTATTATGGCTATTCCAGCTGGAATACTCATTAAAAAATTTGGCTATAAAAATAGTATAATTACCGGATTACTGGTTTTTGCTGCAGGTGCCTTTCTATTTGTTCCAGCAGCGAATACAAGAACATATGAATTATTTCTCTTTGCTCTATTTGTAATCGGCTGTGGATTGACTATTCTGGAAACAAGTGCAAATCCATATGCAGCAATTTTAGGGCCGGCAGAATCGTCTTCTAAAAGATTAAATTTAGCTGCATCATTCAACGGATTGGCCGCAATGGTTGCGCCTATTGTTGGCTCATTATTTATACTTTCAGGAAAGAATCATACAGCAACCGAAATGGCAGCTATGCCAGAAGCTACCAAAGCGGCTTATCTATTACAGGAAGCATCCGCAGTAAAACTTCCTTATATAATTCTAGGTACTGTATTGATTCTAGTTGCTGTGATATTTTATTTTATGCATTTGCCTAGCATGAAACCACAACATACTGAAACCGAAATCAAGCCGGGATTTTTCTCAGTTTTGAAATTTTCTCACTTAAGTTGGGCCGTAGTAGCACAGTTTTTCTATGTGGGTGCTCAGGTATGTATCACAAGCTTTTTTATTAGAATTGCACAACAAGGGGCTGGATTAGATGAAAAAACAGCGGGATATTATTTAGGCATTTATGGGTTTTTATTTATGGCTGGACGTTTTATCGGGACCTTTTTTCTAAAATTTGTAAAAGATCATATACTCCTTTCTATCTATTGTGTTATAAGTGTTATTCTTTGCCTAGTTGCCATATACGGAACAGGAATTTATGTAATTTATGCATTAGGGGGAATCGGTTTTTTTATGTCAATTATGTTTCCAACAATATTTTCTTTGGGTCTTGTGGGACTAAAATCCAATACTGAAACAGGCTCTTCCTGGTTAGTAATGTCAATTGTTGGAGGAGCAATACTTCCTTATGCTATGGGAACTTTAATCGATATTAAACATGACGATATTCAGTCAGGATATATCATTCCACTGTTTTGCTTTATTATAATACTTTATTTTGGTCTTTTTGGAAGAAGGGTAAGAACAGTAAAATAGTATTTCCCAATAAGTCCTTCATAGAAATACAATTATTTTTTTTAAAACATTCAGAACTCTATCAGAAATGATGGAGTTTTTTAATTCTCATTTTACAATAAAATATGCTTTATAAAACATTTACTCTATATATTTTATAAAAGTATTATAAATCATAATTCATTATACCATATAGATTGTATCTGGCATTCTTAATAATGAACTGAATTAGCTATAAAAATATCGTTTTTAAGAAACTTATTTTGTTTAGATGAGGAGAAGTCTAATTGGAGAAAACCAATTAGGCAATAAAATTAATTTAAAAGGGTCTCACTTTAGTAGTGTGAGAAATATGTAATTCTTCTTTTTAGCGGACGAAATATTTATGCCTTAAGTTCTTTGGGAGAAGCACTATGATTTCGGATGAAGCACAAAGCTTGGGGAGGAAATGTCAAAATAAAACAAGAACTTTGCAATCTAAGAATTTTATATGACCCCTATAGAGCTTTTGAAGTT
>NZ_JAFICC010000010.1 GCF_017833415.1 Flavobacterium sp. 1355
AATTCAGAGGAGTAAGGAATATTGAATTTTTTCTTTTTAGGCTAACTAATATTTATGCTTAAATTTTCAAAATCCACAGGTTTTCGTGTTGATCCGTAAATTCCAATTTTAGCAAACACTTAAAATAATTGGGTTTTAGAAAATTCATTGCATAAAAAAAGCCTCTCAATTGAGAGGCTTTTATGTTGGTCTACTAGGACTCGAACCTAGAAAGACTGCACCAAAAACAGTTGTGTTACCATTACACCATAGACCAGCAGTGCGGTTAAGCGAGTGCAAATTTAAAGCTTTATTTAGTTTGTGCAAACTTTTTGAGCAAAAATTTTCATTTTTTTTCATTTTTTTTTCTCCAAAATCGCTAATGCTTGTACAAGTATTTCAGAAACAATAGGTTACTTTTATCAAATAGTTTTGTAGAATTTTTTGTTAATGCTCTATTCTTTACACAAAAAAACATTTTCTTTGTAGGATAGAAAACATTCAAAATTATAACACCTAAATATGGCACAATTCAATTTCAATAAATGGAATACAATTATTGGTTGGTTTGCATTTGCAATCGCTTTAATCACCTATACACTAACTGTTGAACCTACAATGAGCTTTTGGGATTGTGGGGAATACATTGCAACAGCTGCTAAATTGCAAGTTGGTCACCCACCCGGAGCACCTTTGTTCCAAATGATGGGCGCTTTCTTTGCCATGTTTGCTATAGACGCACAACATGTTGCAGTAATGGTAAATATGATGTCTGTTTTCTCGAGTGCATTTACTATTCTCTTTATGTTCTGGTCTTCTTCTATGATTTTGAAAAAAATTATAGCACGCTTTACAGAAGTCGATCAAAATAATTCAATCGTTATTTTAGGAAGCTCTTTTGTGGGAGCTATGGCTTATACTTTCTCAGACAGTTTTTGGTTTAATGCAGTGGAAGCGGAAGTTTATGCAATGGCATCTTTATTAATTGCTTTATTATTTTGGCTGGGCCTGCGCTGGGAACAGGACATGGACGAACCTAGAGGGAACAAATGGCTATTGATTATATCACTTGTTATTGGTTTGTCTTTTGGAGTTCACTTTATGGCTTTATTGACTATTCCATCAATAGGATTCTTATATTATTTTAAGCATTACGAAAAAGTAACTATAAAAAACTTTCTTATTGCCAATGCTGTAGTTATAGGTATATTGCTTTTTATTTTCAAATTGCTTCTTCCGCTGACGATGGCTTTTTTTGGTAAAACCGAAATTTTCATGGTAAACAGTTTAGGATTACCTTTTAATTCGGGAACTATTTTCGTCGGGTTACTTTTTATTGCTTTCTTTTATTTTGGATTAAAATATACCAGACAAAAAGGGCTAATTTTCTATAACACTATCATCCTTTGTATTCTCTTTATCCTAATAGGTTTCTCTACCTGGATTATGTTACCTGTTCGTGCAAATGCCAATACAGTTATAAACGAGAATAAGCCATCTGATGCTACTGAGGTTTTAGCTTATTATAACCGTGAGCAATATGGTGTTAACCCATTATTTTATGGCCCTCAATACACAGAAGTTTTTGCCGGTCTTGATGCAAAAACTCCTTACTTAGACAAAAAACCTAACTACGAAAGAGATTATAAAACTGGTAAATACATCATTACCAACAATTATAAAAATGCAGAGCAAAATTCTGATGACAATCAGAAAACTATTCTTCCAAGAATGTGGAGTACTGAAACAGGTCATATCCAGAATTACATCAACTTTACCAATCCTCCTGGTTTTAGAATAAATCCGGAATATCCTTATGAAGATGATTTAGCAAAATACGGAATTGACGCAAGCCAGTTATCAGAAGATGAATATAATAAAGCGACTGCTCAATTACGCAACGAGGTTGAAAAAACCGTTTCTGAATTTAGAAGAGCGTATGCGCAAAAGCAAATTGACAATGAAGGATATGTAAAATTCCTGAAAAGTTATGGCGATTATTTAATTATCGAAAAACCAACGACTGTCGATAATTTCAGTTTTATGTTTGAATATCAATTTGGATATATGTACTGGAGATATCTAATGTGGAATTTTGTTGGCCGCCAAAATGATGTTCAGGGAAAATATGACAATCTGGATGGAAACTGGATCAGCGGAATCAAGTATTTTGATTCATTACATCTTGGTTCTCAGGATAAATTACCTTCGGATGTTGTAAACAATAAAGGAAGAAATGTATATTACTTCCTGCCTTTTATATTAGGCCTTATCGGGCTTATGTATCATGCCAATAAAGATCTTAAAAGTTTTTATGTTCTTTTAGCCTTATTCTTGTTTACCGGAATAGCATTAAAAATTTACCTAAACGAAAGACCTTTTGAACCTCGTGAAAGAGATTATGCTCTTGTTGGATCTTTTTATGTATTTGCAATCTGGATAGGCTTTGGTGTATATTCATTATACGAGACCATAAAGAATTATCTTGCTCCAAAAATTGCAGGGCCTGTGATTATTGCAGGAAGTTTACTGGCTGCTCCTATTTTAATGGCTTCTCAAAACTGGGATGACCACGACAGATCCGGAAAATATACTGCGGTAGCAATGGCAAAAGCGTATCTAAATTCTTGTGATAAAAATGGTATCTTGTTTACAATAGGAGATAATGATACTTTCCCATTATGGTATGCACAGGAAATTGAAGGTATCCGTAGAGACGTAAAAATCGTAAATACGAGCCTTTTCATGACAGATTGGTACATTGACCAGATGAAAGCAAAATCATATGAATCTGAAGCGCTTCCTATCTCTTTTACACATTCTGAATATGTTGGAGATAAGCTTGATTATGTAGCACATATACCAAAAACAGAAGCGCGCTGGGATATTAAAGGATTCCTTAATTTTATTAAAAATCCAAAATCAACAGTAGCATTACAAAACGGACAAACAATTCACTTTTATCCGACCAATAAAATCAGAGTTCCGGTTGACAAAAATTTAATCCTTAAAAACAAGGTTGTTAACTCAAAATACAATGATTCTATAGTTCCTTATCTTGATATTGATATAAAAGGAAGCGCCTTGTATAAAAACCGCCTGATGATGTTAGATATTTTGGCTAACAATAACTGGAAAAGACCAATTTATTTTAGCGGTGGTGCTTTTGATGATGAAGATTATTTATGGTTAAAAGACTATTTACAATTGGATGGGATGGTCTACAAATTGGTGCCTGTAAAAAATACTCCATCAAAAGATGGCGGCCCAATGGATATGGGACAAATTGACGGTGATAAAATGTACGACATTGTAATGAAATGGGACTGGGGCAACAGTGAAAGCGATAAAATATATCACGATCCTGAAACAAGAAGAAACAGTATCACTTACCGTACAAATTTATCGCGTTTAATGAACCAGCTTATTGAAGAAGGTAAAATTGACAAGGCTAAAAATGTAATTGACTTAGCGGTTAAAAAAATGCCTTTGGATAAATTTGGATATTACTCATTGGTAGAACCTTTTGCAGATGGATACTACAAAGTAGGCGAAACTGCCAAAGCACAAGATTTGCTTAATAAACTTGTTGGTAAGTATAAGGAGGATTTAAATTATTATGCGACACTAAGCAGTTCAGACCAAACAGACTTAGCTATTGATATTATTACTGATATTGAGCGCTACAGAAGTTTACTGGATGTAATGAAAGCAAATAAGGACAATGCCTTTTACGAAAAACACAAAACAACCTTCAATACATATGTAAATGTATTTGAACGTTTCGGAAGAGAGAAAGAATAATATACGAAAAATATAGCAATTAAAAAAATGTAGCGCTGTTTGATAAATAGCGTTACATTTTTTATTTTTACATATAACAAATATCTATCATAAAAAATGAGCTTCTATTGGGTAAAAACTAACGCATTTATAAAAAAGGTGTTTTCTAAATATTGCTGGGATATCCCAAACAATGAAAAGAAAATATACCTGACTTTTGATGACGGCCCTACGCCTGAAGTTACTGATTGGGTTTTATCCGAATTAAAAAAATTTGAAGCTAAAGCTACTTTCTTTTGTATTGGAAAAAACATTAAAGCCAATGCTTCTCTATTTGAAAAACTGATAGCTGAAGGGCATTCTATAGGAAATCATACCATGAACCATATTAATGGCTGGAAAAGCAAAACGAATGATTATATAGAGAATGTAAAAAACTGCGCCGCAATTCTTTCTGAAGAAAAAAACTTAAATGCTCTGATATTTCGTCCTCCTTATGGAAAGATCAAAAAAGAACAATCTAAAATCTTACGAAATTTAGGCTACAAAATTGTAATGTGGGATGTATTAAGTGCTGATTTTGATCAGAGTATTACTCCTGAAAAATGTCTTGAGAATGTTACAAAAAATGTAAAGTCAGGAAGTGTAATTGTTTTTCACGATAGTGTAAAGGCTTCACAAAATTTAAAATTTGCATTACCTAAAACACTTCATTTTTTAAAAGAAAACGGATTTGCTTTTGATATTATTCATTAAATAAAATCAAAATTATACATTAAACTGATCCTGAACAATTCCTATTATTGTATTGGCATCAAGTTCTCCGGATTGTCTCCAGATCATTTGTCCTTCTTTATAAATCATTAAAGTAGGAAGTCCTTTTATACGCAACGCTTCAGCGAGTTCCTGATTTTTATCTACATCAATTTTAATAACTTTGGCCTTATCGCCAAGTGCAGCTGCCACATCCTTAATAACCGGATGCATTGATACAGATGATTCGTTCCAGTCTGTGTAAAAATCAATTAACACCGGAACCTGAGCATTTATAAGTTCTCCAAATTTTGACATAAAACCAAAAATTTAATTCTTTTAATCTATTAAAAAGATATAATTTAATACAAATGTAGCATTTTTAACGAATTACGCCACATTCTTACCCTTTTTTAGTTCAATAACGGTTATTTCGGGCATAATTCCAACTCTTCCCGGATAAGCATGAAAACCAAAGCCACGGTTGACATAGATATATTTACTGGCCTCTTCATACAATCCTGCCCATTGTCTATATATGTATTGTGCCAGGCTCCATTTAAAATATCCTGGTATTTCGATGCCAAACTGCATACCGTGTGTATGTCCTGATAATGTTAAATGAAAGTTTTTAGGATGGTTCTTAATTTCAGCATCCCAGTGACTTGGATCGTGGCTCATCAGGATTTTAAAATCCTCCTGGGCTACATTTTGAGAAGCTTTATTTAAATCTCCGACTTTTTTAAAATTAACTCCCCAATTCTCTACTCCGATCAAAGCAATTTTATCATCACCTTTCTGGATATAAATATGTTCGTTTAACATCAATTTAAATCCTATATCACCATATAGTTTTTTGATCTCCTGAAAATTTTCATCCTTTTGTTTTTCAGATGGCCAGATTACATATTCACCATAATCATGATTTCCTAAAACTGAAAATTTACCGTATTTATAATCTTTAATACGATTGAAAGCATTCAGCCACGGATGCATTTCTGTCGCATGAGTATTAACTATGTCTCCTGTAAACAATATCATATCGGATTCCTGCTCGTTTATTAAATCAATCGCGTAATTGATTTTCTCAGGATTATCAAAACTTCCGCTGTGAACATCAGAAATCTGAGTTATTTTGAAACCATCAAAAGCATCTGGAAGATCGGGAAAAAAGACAGCCTGCTTAATTACTTTGTAATTATATTTTCCTTCAAAAATTCCGTAAATCAATGATAAAAAAGGAACAGCTGCCAATCCTAAAGCAATCTGACTGACAAACTTTCTTCGATCAGGCATCATCTCTTTTCTTGGCGCATTATAGACAAAATAGTTTAGGATGCTAGCTCCTATTCTAAAAATATCTTCACCAAATAAAACCAAAGTCAGTACAATTTTTGGAACATATACAAGCAGCATTAAGCCTGTTGTAAACATAAATTGTTTGGTCTGGCCAACGGATCTGTCCACTTGAGAAAAAGAATATATGATAAAAATTAAAAGCAGTACACTTATAATTTGGTAACTAACCAGAACCCATCTCAGTTTAATTAATGTACGAAAGGCTTGGTAAGAATAGAACTCAATAAACAAAAAAAGAGCACATAGAATGGCAAAACGAAGGATCATTAGTTTTAGTTTTAAGCAAAGTAACAAAGAATGAAATTTTTATCGCTTTTTATTATAAAAAATTTAACTCAAATATAATTCAAAAAGGCTGATAAGTTTCTTTATCAGCCTTTTTTACTCTACCCAAAATTATTTTCTATTGATCATCTCATAAACCCAAAACAATAATTTATGAAACTAAAACAAAAAATCAATTTATTTTTTAGCTTTTGCTGTTTCCGGTTTAGCTGATTCTGTTTTTGCAGCTTCTTTTTTCTCTGCTTTTGCTTTTTTGTGAGCCTCTTTTTTGTTGTGTTTAGTTGCTTTAACTTCTTTTGCCGGAGCTGCCTGAGCTGGTGTTGTTTGAGCATTTACCATTGCTGTAGTTCCTAAAATTGCTACTGCTAACATTACTAATTTTTTCATGACTTTGAATTTTATAAATTTTTATTATTTTCATTATTTATAAGTCAAAGATATAATCGCCAAATGAAGATAAAATGAAGATTAGTATTGTTAAAAAAAATTAACTTTTAATTATGCCTTTTCTGTTTTCGGGAACAAAAGAGTAAATTTTGTGCCTTCAAGATTTCTTGAAGTAACCTTAATTTCTATATGATGAAGAGATGCTATACTATCAGCAATAGCCAGCCCTAACCCCTGCCCGTCCTGATCAGAATTTATTCGGGTAAACCTGTTGAATATTTTTTCAATTTGAGAAGGATCCATTCCAATTCCAGAATCTTCAATACATATAAAATACATCCCATCTGAGAATCCGTCAGCAACTGTAATTCTTCCACCTTGCTTATTATATTTTATAGCATTTGTAATTAGGTTATAAATCAGAATATGAACAAGGGTCTTGTTGCCTTTAAAACTAAAATCATGCTTCATGATGTTTGAAAAAGTAATTTCCCTGTCTTCTATTCTATCCTGAAGATCCTCCTGCATATCTGTTATGATTTCATAAAAATGAATATCCTCATCAGTCGAGTATTGATTATTTTCTATTCTGGAAATCAATAATAAATTATTAATGATTTTTTTTAGCATGTCTAATGTCTTAAGAGAGCTTGCTATTTTGTCAATAGCATTATCATCCAGAGAATTATTCTGTAGTAAGTTTTCTAACTTATTTTTGAGCAATGAAATTGGTGTAAGAAGTTCGTGGGAAACATTCGAAATAAATTGCTTTTCTTTTTTAAAAAGTTCGGCAATACGATCCATCATTTGATTTAAAACCAAATCAAGTTCCCTGAAATCACGTGATTTTGCGTTTATTGGAGTATGGTCAAACGCTTCGGGCTGGTTAACACGTCGAATCTTAGTGTCAATTATTTTATAAAAAGGTTTCAGGAGATATTCTATAAAAAATGTATCAGCCAAAAAAGTAATTAAAAGTATGACTCCAAAAACAATAAGAATAAAAAACCGAATGATAAAAGTGAGGTCTTTTACCTCACTAAGGTTACTGCCTATTTCGAGTTGATAATCCTGATTTTCGTAGGTAAAATGGTGCTGCAAAATACGGTACTCATTTTGTTCCCCTTCAATAATTCTGTAGTCATTACTAAAAGTTGTTTTTTTCTGATGAGATTTGGAAGAAACTTTTGAAAGCACCAAAAACTCGCTATGAAGGGTCGAAAACTGAGAATAGGTATCTGTTGAATCATTAGAATTTTCAATAAAATCATTAATTTCATTTTGATTCAGATGATCAATAAACTTTTTCTTCTTTTCAAATAAACTATTATTAATATGCCTGTAAACCACATTTTCGACCAAAATGGGAAGTGTCAGCCATAATATTAAAATTACTAACAATCTTGTCAGTGCATTAAAAATAGCTAATTGGTGTTTTATTTTCACAAATAATTATTTATTCATTAATTCGGTATCCGACATTCCGAACAGTTTCAAACCAGCTAATATCGGTATGTTTGTCTAATTTTTTTCTGAGATTCCTAACATGAACATCAATAAAGTTCGAGTCTGAATTTACTTCCAGAATATCTCCCCAAATATGCTCTGTTAACTGTAATCTTGTAATAACCCGGTTTTTATTTAATACTAAATATTGAAAAATATCAAATTCCTTTTTAGTCAAATTAACAGGGACATCACTATAACTTACTCTGTAATCCTGCAATTGCAATGAAAAACCATGTATTAATAAATCATTCATAGTAAAACCATGCATTCTTCGGATAACGGCAAACAAACGCGCACTGAGTTCGGTCAATGCAAAAGGTTTCGTCAGATAATCATCGGCACCAAGATGCAAACCGTTTATTCTGTCGTCCAGCTCCCCACGCGCGGTAATTACAATTACGGCCATTTTTGATTTGGTTTTACGAACAGCTTTCAACACCTCAAAACCATCTCCGTCGGGTAAACCAAGATCAAGTAACATTGCATCATAATCATTACTGGCAACTTCTTCTAAAGCCTCTTCACAGTTGTGTACACTTTTGCACACATAGCCTGTATTGCACAAAAAGTCATTGACTTCTGCAGCAAGTTCTTTAGTATCTTCAACAATTAAAATATTCATAGCAATAAAATTCTAAGAGCAACTAAAATTAAGCAATTATAAAGCTCCTGTTGCCTGTTATTAAAAATTTAACGAATCAAAAAAGCCGATAAATTACTTTATCAGCTTTTTCCCTTCTGCTTTTTATAATTACCTTTTTCTGTTTTTGTCTCCTTACAATCCATCGAAAACAAAATAAAAAACGATACTTATTTTTTCACTTTTGCAGTTTCAGTTTTTGAAGCCTGTTTTTTATCGCCTTTGGCTTTTTTATCCGTTTTCGCTTTAGGTTCTTTTGTTGCTTTTACTTCTTTTGCCGGAGTATTTTTTACAGGAGGAAATGCCTGAACCATTGCACCTGTTCCTAAAACTGCTACGAGTACCATCAAAAAATTTCTCATGATTTCTATTGTTTAAATTAACATCTCTTTATTTTACAGATCAAAATTACCTTCGTAAAATGAAGACAAAATGAAGAAACCACTTATACTAAAAATTTTAACCAGATATTAACAAAAGCCGATAAAACCTATACAAATTCCTTTAAAATATTTTGCACATAAATCGTTATATCAAACTGATATAATATATACGGTAGATTTTTTTTTGTTATAAAACTTAACAATTTTAATTTAAAAAACAGAATCTTTTTAAAACCCAATTGTTTATTTTTACAGACTAAAAATTTTTCTATGTCAACTCAAAAACGTCTTTTTCTTCTGGATGCTTATGCATTAATTTTTCGCGGATATTATGCCTTCATAAAGAACCCAAGAATTAATTCTAAAGGAATGGATACATCTGCCATTATGGGTTTTATGAACTCACTCCTGGACGTAATCAAAAGAGAGAAACCGGATCATTTGGCAGTTGCTTTTGATAAAGGTGGAAGTCACGTAAGAACAGAAATGTATACCGAATATAAAGCAAATCGCGATGAAACTCCTGAAGCGATCAGGCTTGCAATTCCTTATATTCAGGATTTGCTAAATGCAATGCATATCCCGATTATTGAAGCTAACGGCTGTGAAGCTGATGATTTAATTGGTACGATTGCCAAACAAGCAGAAAAACAAAATTACAAAGTCTATATGGTGACGCCGGATAAAGATTTTGCACAATTGGTTTCTGAAAATATCTTCATGTACAAACCTGCCCGAATGGGTAATGGAATTGAAATCTGGGGGGTTCCTGAAGTTTTAGCCAAATTCGAAATTGAAAGACCGGAACAGGTAATCGATTTTCTTGGAATGATGGGTGATGCTGTCGATAATATCCCAGGATTGCCTGGCGTTGGTGAGGTTACGGCCAAAAAATTCCTGAAAGAGTTTGGATCAATGGAAAATCTTTTGGCAAACACGCATTTGCTAAAAGGAAAAATGAAAGAAAATATTGAAGCCAATAAAGAGAAAGGTCTGCTTTCTAAAAAACTGGCGACAATTATTATAGACTGCGATGTTACTTTTAATGAAAAAGATTATGAATTAACCCGCCCTGATATTGAAAAAACAGATGCTATCTTTCAGGAACTGGAATTCAGGAGAATGGCAGAACAGTTTGACAACCTGTTCAAATTTGGAGGAGCAACTGAAACCCAAAGTGCAGCTTCTGAAGCCAAATTGTACAAAAAACCACAACCTAAAAACGAAGACCAATTTGATCTTTTTGGTGGCGGAACCACAGACAGCGAAAATCCGGAACATACCAGAACTTCGTTTTATGAAACATTAGAAACTACAACTCACTCCTATCAGGCTGTTGAAGGCGATTTGGGAATAAAATTGCTTTTGCAAAATCTGCAAAAACAAACTTCAGTATGTTTTGATACTGAAACTACAGGTTTGGATGCTTTGAATGCAGAATTGGTCGGAATTTCATTTTCTTACGAGAAAGGAAAAGGGTATTATGTACCGTTTCCGGAAAGTCGGGAAGCAGCTCAGACTTTAATTGAAAAATTTATTCCGTTTTTTGAAAATGAAAGCATTGAGAAAATTGGTCAGAACTTAAAATATGACCTGAAGATTTTATCGAAATACGGAGTTACTGTAAAAGGAAAACTTTTTGATACTATGATTGCGCATTATCTGCTTAATCCTGATATGCGCCACAATATGGATATTCTGGCTGAAACATATCTGAAATATTCGCCAAAATCTATTGAAACTTTAATTGGTAAAAAAGGTAAAAACCAAATCTCAATGCGTGAGGTTGCCCTTGAAGAAATTAAGGAATATGCCGCAGAAGATGCCGATATTACTTTACAGTTAAAAGAAGTTTTTACATCAGAATTAGACAAAACAGAAACTAAAAAATTATTTGACGAAATTGAAATTCCGTTAGTAAGTGTTTTAGCTGATATGGAAACAGAAGGAATTCGCCTTGATGTTGAGTTTTTAAGCGCAATGTCTAAAGAAATGGATGTTGAAATCAAATCTTTAGAAGAAAAAATATACGAAACGGCCGGCGAGAAATTTAACCTTGCTTCTCCAAAACAATTAGGAGACATTTTATTTGATAAACTTAAAATCGGAGGAGTAAAACAAAAGAAAACAAAAACGGGCCAATATGCAACAGGAGAAGAAGTTTTGACTTACCTGGCTAATGACAACCCAATTGTAAAACAAATTTTGGACTGGCGCCAGATGGTAAAGCTGCAAAGCACTTATATTCTGGCCTTGCCGGAGCAAGTAGACAAAAAGACTTTGCGTGTTCATACCGATTATATGCAGACGGTTGCAGCAACAGGGCGTTTGAGTTCAAACAATCCAAACTTGCAGAATATTCCGATTCGTACAGAAAGAGGCCGTCAGATTCGTAAAGCTTTTGTGGCACGCGATGAAAACCACACTTTAATATCTGCCGATTACTCTCAGATAGAATTAAGAATTATTGCCGCCTTAAGCGGAGAAGAAAATATGATTGCCGCTTTTCGAAACGGAGAAGATATTCACAGAGCAACTGCTTCAAAAGTATTTGATGTTGCCTTAGAAGATGTTAGCCGTGAGCAAAGAAGCAATGCAAAAACAGTAAACTTTGGTATTATTTACGGTGTTTCTGCTTTTGGATTAAGCAATCAGACTTCATTGTCAAGAAGCGAAAGTGCTGCACTGATCGAAGCATACTATAAAACGTACCCAAGATTACGATCTTATATTAATGAACAAATAGAATTTGCACGAGAAAAAGGGTACGTACAGACTATTTTAGGACGTCGCCGTTATTTAAAAGACATCAATTCTGCAAATGCTGTTGTTAGAAGTGCTGCCGAACGAAATGCTGTCAATGCACCAATTCAGGGAAGTGCTGCCGATGTAATTAAGATCGCGATGATCAACATTCATAAAAAATTAAAAGAAGAAAACTGGAAATCAAGAATGCTGCTTCAGGTGCATGATGAGCTTGTGTTTGATGTGCATAATGACGAACTGGAAAAAATTCAGCCCATGATTAAACATGAAATGGAAAATGCTTTTAAAATGGCGGTTCCATTGGAAGTAGAACTTGGTTTGGGTAAAGACTGGTTAGAAGCGCATTAAGAACAAGATGAGAAAACTTATTGTATTCTTTTTTCTTTTTTATTCTCTTCTTGCTGTATGTCAGGATAAGACTTATTATCTGGAAGGAACTTTAGATAAAAGCAAAATTTTTATGACTGTTCAGGTTTATAAATCAGATAATGAGACGAGTCTCAATGCCGTCTATTTCTATAGAAATTCATTAAAAGATATTAAACTGGAAGGAAAGTTAAAAGACGGTAATAATTTTACCTTCTATTTTAAGCCCGGCGATATTATTACTGAAAAATTTTACCTGAAAAAATCAGGTAATAATTTTGACGGTTTTTGGTATGATGCTAAAGAAAAGCAACTGGCCGTGCATCTTGAGCCTGTAAATTTTGATAATTACAAATCAAATATTACCATTAGGTTTGATGATGAGCGTTTAAATCTGGTAAAATATAAATTTCTTGAATTTAAAAAACAGAAAACCACAATTTACAACAACAAAGAAATTATCTGGTATTCTGAGAAACATTGCAGTTCTGATTTTTTTAGACTTGGAAATAATTTTTCAGAGAAAAACAAAGCTGTAATTAATCCTGTTTTAGAAGAAATACATATTCAGAACACATTGAATCAGCTAAGTTGCTCCTCAAGTTTTGAATATAGTAATGGTCAGGGAATTGAGGGCAGCACAAGTATAAAATTTTTAAATGCAAACTTATTAGGTTTCGAAATCTTTTCGTCTTATTACTGTGGCGGTGCACACCCTGATTTTGGAGGCAGTGGCTATCTGATTGATCTAAATAGTGGAAAAAATTATGAGATTGATGATATAATTGCTTTTGATAAAAGCGCAACTACCGAAAAAGAAAGTGATTTTTCAGCGTTTTCTAAGTATAGAAGTACCTATTTTGCTCCCAAACTACTTGCTGTACTTAACTCTCAGGAACATTTTGAAAAACCAAAAAATACTGATGATGATCCGTGTGACTATACTAATGAAGAATATTGGGATTTTCCTTCCTGGAGTTATACCGAAAAAGGAATTGAGTTCACGCCAATTTTTTACAGAGCAGCAAGATCCTGCGAAGAATCATTCCTTGTACCATTTGAAAAATTAAAGAAATTTAAAAACCCTAAGTTTCCTTATGATTTGAAATAGAAAGAATTCACTTATAAAAAAACCATCCGCGTCGGATGGTTTTTTTATACTTTAAACTTTTCTTGTAGATTCTCGTTCCTTCAATACTGTTTTGATAACAATTGTTTCATAATCTGATGTTTCTTCTTCGTTTTCTTCGAGTCTTTTGATTAACCTTTTGGCAGCAACCTCTCCGATTTCGATTCCGTGCTGGCTTACTGTGGTTAAACTTGGTGATAAACGTCTTGAAGCCAAAATTCCGTCAGCAAAACCTATTATCGAAATATCTTCCGGAACTCTAAATCCTTTTTTCAGACTTACTCTTAAAGCGGCAACTGAATCATTTTCATCCAAAGCAAAAATTGCGTCAATTTTATGATCAAAAATTGCATCGATTTTAGCCTTCATATCATCTTCAGAATCCGTACGAAGAATAATTTTTTCGTTTACCGGTATATTATTGTCTTTTAATGCTTTTAAATATCCATCGGCTCTCAATTTTCCCACACTTAGATTATCTACAGAAGAAATCAGAGCAATGTTTTTACATCCCAGGTTAATTAAATGCTGAGTTGAGTTTAAAGCCGAATCAAAATCATCCACTACTACCTTATCACATTCTACTTCATCAGCAATTCTGTCAAACATTACAATTGGAGTTCCATCGTTTATAATAGCCGAAAAATGATTGTATTCCTGCAGCTTTTGCGCTTCTTCAGAAACTGATAATATAAAACCGTCAATAGTTCCGTTACTAAGCATCTCCAGTGTATGGATTTCTTTTTCTAAAGATTCATTAGAAATACAGGTAATTACATTGTATCCCTTTTTATCCGCTACTTTTTCGATTCCGCTAAAAACCTTTGCAAAAAACGAGTTCAATATATTAGGTATAATAACTCCAATAGTTTTTGTCTTACGATTCTTTAAATTCAGACCAATCACATTTGGTTTGTAATTCTTCAGTTTAGCATACTCCTTAATTTTGATCTTAGTCTGCTCACTGATTTCAGGGCTATCATTAAGCGCTTTAGAAACTGTTGATACAGAAACATTAAGTTCTTTCGCGATTTGTTTTAAAGTTGCTTTAGCTTTCATTCTATCATATTTATGGAATTAGTACAAATATAGTAGAATTAGTGAAATTACAACAAAATACATCGAAGACTACATTAAAATTTTATCATGTTTCATTTGTTGTTAAGAGAATTATAAAGAAAATAAAAAATTAAACTAATTCTGAAAACCGCTTCTAATAAAACTTCGTAAGTAAACTAATACATGAAAATGTAAATACTATTAATAACCACGTAAAAATTATTAATTATGAAAAACGAAGTAAAGGTTCAGGAAGTAGACGCTTCGCTGAACAACAGAAGGAATTTTCTCAAACTAAGCGGACTAACTCTCGTTGGAGCAGGATTAATCATGGCCGGCTGCAGTGATAATGACAATGATGATCCTGTTGTAGACAATATGCTGCCAGGAATTAAAAACGGAAAATTTGATTTGGGCGCAGGAGATTTTGGTGTGCTCACATATGCGTACGCATTAGAGCAATTAGAAGCTGATTTTTATACTAAAGTTGTAAATGCATCAGGCTTTAATGCTACTTTTAATGAAATAGAAAAACAGGTACTTACCGATTTATATCATCACGAAGTTGTTCACAGAGATTTCTTTAAAGCCGCATTAAGCGGAGGACTTCCGGACCCGGGGTCTCAATTATTGCCAACATTGGCTTTTAATTATGGATCATTGAACTTTAACAGCCGTGCAGATGTTCTTGCAACTGCTAAAGCTCTTGAAGATACGGGTGTTGCTGCTTATAATGGTGCAGGAAAATTGATAAAAAATGCTGACTATTTATTATTGGCCGGGAAAATTGTTTCTGTTGAAGCAAGACATGCATCAGCAATCAGAAGTTTGATTAATCCAAATTCTAAAGATTTTGCAGGAGACGATATTGTAAATATGAGTACAGGACTGGATGATGCAAAAGATCCTTCTAAAATATTAGCCATTGCAGGCGGTTTTATTACAACAGAATTTACAGCTAAATATCTACCTTAATATTAATCCATTTTTAAAAACTAGAAATTATGAATATCTTAAAATTTATAGAGTCATTTACCAACGAAGGTCTTATGACTGCCACAGGTTCAAGAAGAGACAGTTTTACACAATTTGGAAATCTTGGAAAAAATTTAGCATTTGCATCTATACCATTTGGTTTATCTGCTTTGGCAAATAAGGCAATGGCACAAGACATCACTGCAACTCCCGCTACTCCAATCGGAGCTTTGCAATTTGCTTTGACCTTAGAATATCTTGAGAATGAATTCTACGCCATGGCATTAGATTCAGGAGTTATTCCGGCATCAGAAAATGGAGGACGTGATTTAAAAGTATTTCAACAAATAGCAGATCATGAAGCAGATCATGTAAAATTCTTGATTGCAGGACTCGGAGGAACAATGAGTGCTAATTTTGTCCCAAAACCAACTTTTGATTTTACTGTTGGCGGCGCGTTTGATCCCTTTGGTGATTACCCGACTTTTTTAGCATTAGCGCAAGCGTTTGAAGACACTGGTGTAAGAGCCTATAAAGGTCAGGCAGCAAATCTTATTTCTACTCCCGATTTATTAACTGCCGCATTACAAATACATTCTGTTGAAGCACGACATGCATCAGAAGTGCGACGACTACGTGGTTTAAAAGGATGGATTTCTAACAGCGAAAGAGGCGCCGGAATGCCAGAAGCTACACAGGCTGTTTATAATGGAGAAGGCGTTACCATGCAGGCAGGTTACAACACTGCAACCTTATTTGGTGCAGCGGCAGGATCAGAAGCATATGACGAACCACTTACTACACAGCAAGTTGTAGATATAGCAAATATATTTATAGTATAAATTGTTTTTTTATAAGCCAATTACTAACCATCTTTACTTAATTTTGTAAAGATGGTTTTTTTATTGTTTTCGATGAAAAATTAACACCTGAAAATCAGCAGTTAAAATAATCTTTTAAGGTATTTGGTTTTAAAATAATTAATTGTACTTTTGCATCCCCTTTATTGGGGATGGAATGTTTAATTAAAATAATATTATGGACGCATTAAGCTACAAAACAGTTTCAGCTAGCAAAGCCACTGTAACTAAAGAGTGGATTGTTGTTGACGCTGAAGGTCATAACTTAGGACGTCTTGCTTCAAAGGTTGCAATGATCTTAAGAGGTAAGTACAAGCCAAGTTATACACCGCACGTTGACTGTGGAGATAACGTAATTGTTATCAACTCAGAAAAAATTAACCTTACAGGTACAAAGATGAATGACAAAATTTACATGCGTCATACAGGTTACCCAGGAGGACAAAGAACTTTAACTGCTAAAGTATTGCAATCTAAAAACCCTGCATTATTAGTAGAAAAAGCTGTAAAAGGAATGTTACCTAAAAACAAATTAGGAGCTGAACTTTTTAGAAATCTAAATGTTGTTGTAGGTGCTGAGCATACTCACGGAGCTCAAAAACCTAGAACTGTTAACCTAAACGATCTTAAGTAATGGGAGTTATTCACAAAATCGGTAGAAGAAAAACCGCTGTTGCACGTGTATATGTTTCTGAAGGAACAGGAAAAATCACTGTAAACAAAAAAGAATTCGCAACTTACTTTCCAACTGCAACTTTACAATACAAAGTATTACAGCCAATGTCTATGACAGAAAACGCTGGTAACTTTGATGTAAAAGTAAACGTTTACGGAGGTGGTTCAACTGGTCAGGCAGAAGCTGTAAGAATGGCATTAGCACGTGCAATGTGTGAAGTGAACATTGAAAACAGAGCTATCCTTAAACCAGAAGGTTTATTAACAAGAGACCCAAGAATGGTTGAACGTAAGAAATTCGGTCAGAAGAAAGCTCGTAAGAGATTCCAATTCTCTAAACGTTAATATTACCTGTCTTGTTCAGATGGGACAAGACATTATCAATTATTTATTGAAATTAAAAAACACAGTTATTGTTGCTCTCCTATCGAGGTAGGAAATAGTTTAGCATCTAAATGTATAAAGCCTGGGAAACCGCCATTTATACATTGCTAATCAACAGAACGTAAACTAGTACAAAAATGGCAAACAAAATAGAAGTAAAAGACTTACTAGAAGCAGGTGTTCACTTCGGACACATGACTAGAAAATGGGATCCAAACATGGCTCCTTACATTTATATGGAACGTAATGGTATTCACATTATCAATCTATATAAAACTGCAGCTAAAATTGAAGAAGCTAACGAAGCTTTGAAAAAAATCGCTGCATCAGGTAGAAAAATCTTATTCGTAGCTACCAAAAAACAAGCAAAAGACATCGTTGCTGATAAAGCAAAAGCTGCAAACATGCCTTACATCACTGAAAGATGGCCTGGTGGAATGCTGACTAACTTCGTAACTATCAGAAAGGCAGTTAAAAAAATGTCTTCTATTGATAAAATGAAGAAAGATGGTACTTTCATGACGTTATCTAAAAAAGAGCGTTTGCAAGTTGATCGTCTACGTGCTAAATTGGAGAAAAACTTAGGTTCAATTGCTGATATGTCTAGACTACCAGCTGCATTGTTCGTAGTAGATATCAAAGCTGAACACATCGCAATAAAAGAAGCACAAAAATTAAACATTCCAGTTTTCGCAATGGTTGATACGAATTCTGACCCGAGAGAGGTTGATTACGTTATTCCTGCAAATGATGATGCTTCTAAATCAATTGACAAAATTTTATCTTTAGTAACTGCTGCTGTAATCGAAGGTCTTTCTGACAGAGGTTCTGACAAAGAAACTGAAGTTTTCACAGAAGAAGCTCCTGCTGCTGAAGCTGCTGCTCCTGCTGTAGAAGCTGCACCAGCTGTTGAGGCTCCTGCAACTGAAGAATAAATAAACATTTAAATTCCAAATTTTAAATTCTAAAATCCAAACACAAATTAAAAACTTTATGTTGATAATTTAATAAAATTGGAGTTTAGAATTTAAAAGATGGAATTTTTACTTTTAACATTAAAATTCAAAATATTATGGCAACAATTACTGCTGCAGACGTAAATAAATTAAGACAAACTACAGGTGCCGGAATGATGGACTGTAAAAAAGCTTTAGTTGAAGCTGATGGAGATTTCGATAAAGCTATACAAAACCTTAGAGAAAAAGGACAAAAAGTTGCCGCTAACCGTTCTGACCGTGAGTCTTCTGAAGGAGCTGCTGTTTCTTTTGTTAATGCTGACAAAACTAAAGGAGCTATCATCACTTTAAACTGCGAAACAGATTTCGTAGGTAAAAATGAGGCTTTCGTAACTTTGGCTAAAGAATTAGTAGAAAGAGCTATCAACTTCTCTTCTAAAGAAGAATTTTTAGCTTCTGATTTCAACGGAATTACTGTTGCTGAAAAATTAATCGAGCAAACTGGTGTTATCGGTGAAAAAATCGAAATCGGTGGTTTTGAAATTTTAGAAGGTGCTTTCGTTGGATCTTATGTTCACGTTAACAAAATTGCTGCATTAACTGCGATTTCTGCTGCAATTCCTAACGCTGACGTTTTAACTAAAGATGTTTCTATGCAAGTTGCTTCTATGGGAGCTGATACATTATCTTACAAAGATTTTGATCCTGCTTTCGTTGCTTCTGAACTTGCTGCTCGTATTGCTGTAATCGAAAAAGAAAATGAAGAGGCAAAACGTTTAGGAAAAACTTTAAAAAATGTTCCTAAATATATTTCTTACTCTCAATTAACTGAAGAAGTTATCAAACAAGCTGAAGAAGATGCTAAAGCTGAATTAAAAGCTGAAGGTAAACCAGAACAAATTTGGGATAAAATTATTCCAGGAAAAGTTCAACGTTTCATCTCTGACAATACTACTTTGGATCAAGAGAAAGCTTTACTTGATCAAAACTTCATCAAAGATGATAGTAAAAAAGTTGGTGATTATGTTAAAGGATTCAACGTTGAAATTACAGGTTTCAAAAGAGTTACTTTAGGTTAATATATTATTATTTCAATATAAAAAGCCCGAATATTAATTTATTCGGGCTTTTTTATTTAGCAAGTTTATTAAATCTTTTCTGTAATTGGAAAATTTCTCGCTCGCATTAATGCATCAGATTTAAAGGCTCTCCCTCTGAAATTTTGATATGATTTATCGGCATCAATCGTATTTCCTATACTAAAAACTGTATCATAAAGCCTTTTAGCAACCTTTTTATCAAAAGGCCCCTCTCCTTCTGAAAAAGCTTCATAAGCATCGGCATTTATAACATCAGACCACAAATAACTATAATATCCAGCGGCATATCCATCACCCGAAAAAATATGAGCAAACTGTGGAATTCTATGGCGCATAACAATCTCCTCAGGCATATTTAACGCTTTTAAAGTCTCTTTTTCAAATTCATGAGGATCAATATTATCTGTTCTTAAATGAAGTTTCATATCTACAAAAGAACTTGATATTGTTTCTACGGTTGCAAAACCTTCATTAAAGTTTGCCGCTTTTTCAATCCTGTCGACTAACGATTGAGGCAATGGTTCATTTGTTTTATAATGTAAAGCAAATTTATTCAGTACCTCAGGAGTTGCCAGCCAATGCTCTAATAACTGAGATGGGAATTCAACATAATCTCTGGCCACAGCCGTTCCTGACAAACTCGGATACGTTACATTAGAACATAATCCATGAAGCGCATGTCCGAATTCATGAAACAAGGTAGTAGCATCATCCCAGGAAATCAAAACAGGTTCGTTTGCATTTCCTTTTATAAAATTACAATTATTAGATACAATCGGGATTGTATCTAATAACTTTTGCTGATCCCTGTAAGAACTCATCCATGCACCAGAACGCTTGCCTGGTCTTGCATAAGGATCAAAATACCACAATCCAATTGTTTTTCCCGTTGCATCATTATTTACTTCCCAAACACGTACATCTTTATGAAATACAGGAATAGTATCAACTTGCTTAAAACTTAAATTAAATAATTGACCTGCAACCCAAAACATACTTTCGCGTAAATTCTCTAACTGCAAATATTGTTTTACTTCATTCTGATCTAAGTCGTACTTTGATTTCCTTACTTTTTCAGCATAATAACGATAATCCCAAGGCTGAATTTTAAAATTGCCTCCTTCGGCATCAACTATCTTTTGCATTTCGGCTACATCCTGATGTACTTTATCAACTGCAGGTTTCCAGACAGATTCCATTAAAGCCAATGTTTCAGCTGGACTTTTTGCCATTTTATTAGACAGGCTCCATTCTGCAAATGAAGCATAACCCAATAATAATGCTTTTTCGCTTCGCAATTTTAAAATAGAAACTAGTAACTCATTATTATCGTTTTCATTACCATTATCACCTCGTTTCACAAAAATATCAAAAGCTTTTTGTCTTAAATCCCTACGATTAGAAAACGTCAAAAATGGCTCAATAGATGAACGTGTATTTATAATACAGCCCAAAGCATCAATTTTTCTGAGTTTAGCCTCAGCAATAGCAGCATTTTTAATTTCTTCAGGCAAACCATCAAAATCATTCTCTGATTTTAGTTCGATAAACTGGTTTTGCTCTTCGGCTAATAAATTCTGACTAAATCTGGTAAAAAGAAGCGCCAATTCCTGATTGATTTTCCCAACTTTTTCCTTGTCTGCATTATTTAATTTTGCGCCCTCGCGAACAAAATTGGTATAATACCACCAGACCAGCCGTTGTTGTTCGCTATTAAGATTTTTATATTCTTCTGAATTATATATTCTCTCTATTCTCGAAAAGAGTTTATGATTTTGATACATTTTATCATTCAGCTCAGATAACTTTGGGGACATTTCTGTTTCTACAATTCCGAATTCCGGAGTAAAAATATTCGAACTAAAGATTTCGTATATTTCCCGGATTCTTGTAATGGTTTTGCCTGAAAGTTCTAAAGCTGCAATCGTATTATCAAAAGTGGGTAATTGATTATTATCTGCAATCCCTTCTAATTCTTCTAATTTTTCCTGAATAGCAATTTCTATTGCAGGTTTGAAATCTGAAACTTTGTATTCATCAAAGGACGGAACTCCCCCGTAAGGCCCTGCCCAATTTTGAAGCAATGGATTTTGGGAACGTGATTGAGAATCCGATTGTGGACTACTGGAAGCTATAGCATTCATTATAAATATTTTTATTTATTCTAATTGACATCTAATTATCTAAACTCAAATTTACCATTTTATTATTTTCAAAACACTTTATTTATATAGCGAATCTTTAACTTAAAAAGAAATAACTTAAATTTGAAACTTCATTTACCAAAAGAAATATGTTTAAAACCAAAAGAGAAATTGTTTTTGTTATTCTTGCAGGAATTTTTATTACCAACGCAGTAGTTGCAGAGTTAATAGGCGGAAAATTAATCCAGATTGGCCCTTTTGTAATGAGTATCGGAATTTTGCCCTGGCCAATCGTTTTTCTGACAACAGATTTAATCAATGAGTATTTTGGCGAAAAGGGGGTCAAAAAACTTTCTTTTATTACAGCTTGTCTGATCGCTTACGCATTTCTTATTCTTTTTATGGCAATCGTAATTCCGGCTGCAAAAGGAATTAGTCCTGTAAATGACGAACAATTTCAGGCTGTTTTTGGTCAAAGTATGTGGATTATTGTTGGAAGTCTAATCGCATTTATAGCATCACAATTAATTGATGTCTGGATATTTTGGTTTTTTAAAAGACGTACTGGCGAAAAAAAAATATGGCTCAGAACAACTGGTTCGACCATAATCTCGCAACTATTTGATTCTTTTATTGTGCTTGGAATTGCTTTTTACCTACCAGGGAAAATCGATTTTGATACTTATATTTCATCGGGTTTAACAGGATATGTTTTCAAACTTTCGGTTGCGGTTTTATTGACACCGCTGATTTATGCAGGACATCATTTAATAAAAAAATATCTTGAAAAAGATAATCTTCATGCAGATAAAGAGGATTAAATAATGAAAAAATACAAGAATTATTTTTCTACTCTCTTACTATTCTTTTTTGTAAGCTGTTCTAAAAATGCTAAAAAACAAATAATAGAGGTGAAAGATGGGATTTCAAACAAAATAGAAACCATCTCAAAAAGTACAGTTGAAACTGTAACGGCCTATAAAAACTCCGTTGTAGATAAAATTACTAAGACAGAAATTGTTTCTGAAAATGAAGAAACCAAAAGTGACAGTATTATAGAAAAAGAAACCGTGAATGAAAAATTTTTGGGAATTACTTATTTCAAAAAAATACTGTCTGATTGCAAAACCGGAGAAACTTTAACACAAGAACAACTCATTGAAGATCACAATATTCCTGCAGATGGAATAAAAATAATAAAAAGCATCACTAAGACAGCCGAGGACGAAATTGAAGTGAAATGGAAATCAACCTGGTTTGTAGAAAGAATTTCTGATGCTAAATTTACTGATGCCAAAATGAAACTCAAATTTGAAGCCAATAAGATGTATACTTCCGGTAAAGCAATTGGTATTAAATACAATAAGAAAATTTATACCGACTTAATAATTATCGGAAATAAAGCATATATCCCGTCAGTAAAAGGCTATCACTGGAAAATTGGAAAATAATGGAAAATAAAATACGATGCAGCTGGTGTTCTTCCAGCGATTTATACAAAAAATATCATGATGAAGAATGGGGCATACCAATCTATGATGATGCATCGTTATTTGAATTTTTAATTCTCGAAACTTTCCAGGCAGGACTAAGCTGGATTACTATTTTAAACAAAAGAGAAAATTTCAGAGCTGCTTTTGATTATTTCGATTATAAAAAAATTGCCAATTATCCTGAAGAAAAAATCGAAGAATTATTAGAAAACGCTGGTATTATCAGAAATAAATTAAAAATACGAGCAGCTGTTACAAACGCACAGGCATTCATAAAAGTACAGGAAGAATTTGGCAGTTTTTCAGATTATATCTGGAAATTTACTGGTGGAAAACCTATTGTAAACAATCCAAAAACGTCAAAAGATGTTCCTGCCACTACTCCACTTTCTGATGAAATTAGCAAGGATTTAAAAAAAAGAGGCTTTAAATTTGTCGGTTCTACAGTAGTTTACGCTCATATGCAGGCAACCGGAATGGTTAATGACCATATCGAAGATTGCTGGACAAAAATGAAGTAAACAGTCTCAGTTTTCAGTTTTCAGAAACAGCCAGAAACTTGAAAATTGAATTTTTTTTAAACAACCAACAAAAATTCATTACATTTGCTTCACACTTTAGGGGTGTCTGCAACATGCAGGCTGAGATTTTACCCTCTGAACCTGATCTGGTTAATACTAGCGTAGGGAAAAGTAAGATGACTTCTATGTGCGCGTCTGCGCGTATTTTGCAGCCATTCCTAACGTGTAACTATACACTAAACTTAAAAAGGAATGGAACTAAAAATCAACCAACAAGTAAAACAATTCAATGCTGAATCACTTAGCGTTCAGTCATTGCTCGATCTCGAAATTCCGAATAAACAAAACGGAATCGCTGTTGCAATAAATAATACCGTTATTCCAAAATCTAACTGGAACCAGCAGTTTCTAAAAGAAACCGATGAAATTCTAATCATTTCCGCTACACAAGGAGGTTAATCAATTTAAGACCCCAATACAAAAATTCTAAATTCCTATTAATCGCTAAAGACGGACTACAGTGTGTCTCTGCAAAACTTTACGAAATATTTTCATTAGAATCAAACCTGAAACTAAAAACAAAAACTATGGCTACAGAAGAAAAAGAAATCTCAAGAACCCCATTTCCTAATTCGGAAAAAATATATGTTGATGGAGAAATTCATCCTATTAAAGTGGCTATGCGCCAAATCAAATTAAGTGACACTAAGCTATCAAACGGAGGAATTGAAAAAAATCCGCCAGTAACAGTTTATGACACTTCCGGAGCTTATACAGATCCTAATATTGAAATCGATATTCGAAAAGGATTGCCACGCTTACGCGAAAGTTGGATCCTCGATAGAAATGATGTCGAAATCTTAGATGAAATAACTTCTAGTTATGGACAAACCCGATTGAAAGACGAAAGTTTAAACCATCTTCGATTCGAATATCTGCACCAGCCAAAAAGAGCAAAAAAGGGAGCCAATGTAACGCAGTTATATTATGCTAAACAAGGCATTATTACTCCTGAAATGGAATATATTGCTATTCGTGAAAATCAGCGTATTGATCTTTTGAATGAACAAACTAAAGCGATGCAATGCCAGCATGCCGGCCATAGTTTTGGAGCCAATACGCCAAAAACCAAAATTACTGCAGAATTTGTTCGCTCTGAAGTCGCCTGCGGACGAGCCATTATTCCGAACAATATTAATCATCCCGAAAGCGAACCGATGATAGTCGGACGCAATTTCCTTGTAAAAATTAATGCAAATATTGGCAACAGCGCAGTAACTTCCAGTATAGAAGAAGAAGTAGAAAAAGCCGTTTGGGCCTGTCGTTGGGGAGCAGATACTATTATGGATCTTTCGACAGGAAAAAACATTCATGAAACCAGAGAATGGATTATTCGAAATTCGCCTGTTCCAATTGGTACAGTTCCTATTTATCAGGCATTAGAAAAAGTAAAAGGAATCGCAGAAGACTTAACCTGGGAGATTTTTCGTGATACTCTTATTGAGCAGGCAGAGCAAGGTGTTTCGTACTTTACTATTCATGCCGGAGTTTTATTGAGATATATCCATCTTACTGCAAATCGTGTTACCGGAATTGTTTCCCGTGGCGGATCGATTATGGCAAAATGGTGTTTGTTTCATCATAAGGAGAACTTTTTATACACTCATTTTGAAGAAATCTGCGAAATCATGAAACAGTATGATGTTGCCTTTTCTTTGGGTGATGGCTTGCGTCCGGGTTCCATAGCCGATGCAAATGATGCTGCACAGTTTGCCGAATTGGAAACACTTGGAGAATTAACCAAAATAGCCTGGAAACATGATGTTCAGGTTTTTATTGAAGGCCCTGGGCATGTACCAATGCACATGATTAAAGAAAATATGGACAAACAACTGGAGCATTGCCATGAAGCTCCGTTTTACACTTTAGGTCCATTAACTACTGATATTGCACCGGGTTACGATCATATTACATCGGCAATTGGTGCTGCAATGATTGGCTGGTATGGCTGTGCAATGTTGTGTTATGTAACACCAAAAGAACATTTGGGACTTCCGAATAAAAAAGATGTAAAAGATGGTGTAATCACCTATAAAATTTCGGCACATGCTGCAGATCTGGCAAAAGGTCACCCGGGAGCACAATATCGCGATAACGCATTAAGCAAAGCTCGTTTTGAGTTTCGTTGGGAGGATCAGTTCAACCTGGCTCTTGACCCGGATACTGCCAGAGAATTTCATGATGAAACGCTTCCTGCTGATGGTGCAAAGGTTGCGCATTTCTGTTCAATGTGCGGGCCTAAATTCTGTTCTATGAAAATATCTCAGGAAATCAGGGATGTAGCAGCAGCTGAAAAAGGAATGCAGGAGAAATCAGAAGAGTTTATTGAACAAGGAAAAGAGATTTATATTTAAAAGAGTTTAGAACAGAAAAGATATGATCGTAATTACAAATCCTTCTGCGGTTGCTAATGAAATCAGCATTATTGAATCTTTATTTGAAGAAGGGCTGTCTTTACTTCATATTCGGAAACCTGATTTTTCTGAATTGGAAATGGCATCATTCATTCATCAGATAGATTTAGAATACAGAAGTAAACTTGTCCTGCACAATCATCATATTTTGGCAGACGATTTTGGTATTAACCGGTTTCATTTTTCTGAAAAACAAAGAATTAGTGTAATTCCTATGTCTACAAGGTTTTTAAAACCTTGTAGACATAATTCAACGTCAACACACTCAATAAATGAGTTTAACTCACTCCCAATTGATTTTGAATATGCCTTTTTGAGCCCTGTTTTTAAAAGCATTTCCAAAGAGAATTATCATCCGGCAACAAATCTCTTTGAAGCCTTAAAATTCAGAACAAATTTCAATACAAAAGTTATCGCTTTGGGCGGAATTGACTCGGAAAATATTGCACAAACACTCGAAAATGGCTTCGATGACATCGCTCTTTTAGGAGCCATATGGAATAATGAAAACCCAGTAAAACAATTCAAATTATGTCAAAAAATCGCCCATACGTACTCTCTATAGCCGGTTTAGATCCTTCTGGAGGGGCCGGTGTTCTCGCTGATGCAAAAACATTTGAGCAGCATCTCACGAATGGTTTTGCCATTATAACCGCAAACACTATCCAGACTGAAAATGCGTTTTTTGAAATGGAATGGACAAATTTGAGTTTTGTTATCAGATCCATTGAAACTTTATTTCAAAACTATAAAATCAAGGCTGTTAAAATCGGAATTGTTCCTTCTTTGCATTATCTCAACCGAATTCTTTCTACGATTAAATTAGAATCTCCAAACACAAAAATTGTTTGGGACCCGGTTTTAAAATCGACTACAAATTTTGAATTTTTAACCATAGAAGACAGATTAGACTTAAATAAAGTTATTTCAAAAATTGATTTAATTACACCCAACTACAATGAAATCGAACAATTGTTTCCGGGTTTTATATCAGAAAATCTCTGGATAGAAAATGAAATCAGCACAACAATTCTTTTAAAAGGCGGGCACAACATAGCTGATCCGGGCAAGGATCAGTTATTTCTACAAAATGAAATCATCAATTTGCTTCCTTCTGAAAAAACCTGTTTTGAAAAACATGGTTCCGGTTGTGTGTTATCGTCTGCAATTACTGCCAATTTAGCCCTAAATCAATCTATGACAGAAGCTTGTATGAATGCTAAAAATTACATCGAAAAATACCTGAGTTCAACTTCAAACTTAATCGGATATCATTATGTATAACAAACTGCAATATATTTCTCAAGGAAATACTGTCGAATCACAATTGTACAACATTCATGGGGCACTTGATAATGGATGCAACTGGATTCAGATGCGATTTAAAAACCAAACAGATAAAGATACATTTGCTTTAGCGGAAGCTGTAAAAATTTTATGCGAAAAATACTTAGCCAATTTTATTGTTAATGACAATCTGTATCTCGCTCAGCAACTTGGCTCAGATGGTGTGCATTTGGGTCTTACTGATATGAAAATTGATGAAGCAAGAGCAATTTTAGGCGATACAAAAATCATCGGAGCAACTGCGAATACGTATGAAAACATTGCCTATCATGTCAAAAATGGATGTGATTATATTGGCTTAGGGCCATTTAGATATACTGCTACAAAAGAAAAATTAAGTCCGATTTTAGGATTATCAGGATATTTTGAAATTCTTCAAAAACTAAAAAAAAATAAAATCGATATTCCTGTTTATGCTATTGGAGGAATTACATTAAATGATATAAGTCCGTTAATGGAAACGGGAATTCATGGAATCGCAGTTTCAGGTTTAATTACCAATAGTTTAGAGAAAGAAAAATTAATTACACAACTTAAAGAAAAACTCTATGCAAACGTCACCATTTAATATCGGAGATAAAACATTTGAATCCCGCTTGTTTTTGGGTACCGGGAAATTTGGTTCAAATCAGGAAATGGAAAAAGCAATCCTGGCTTCAGGAAGTGAACTGGTCACTGTTGCCTTAAAACGAATTGACTTGGAAACTGAAACAGATGTTATTTTGTCACATTTAAATCATCCCCGAATTAATTTATTACCTAATACTTCGGGTGCAAGAAATGCAAAAGAAGCTGTGTTTGCAGCTCAGCTTTCGCGTGAAGCGTTAGAAACAAACTGGCTAAAACTGGAAATTCATCCTGATCCTAAATATTTAATGCCAGATCCGATCGAAACTTTAAAAGCAACAGAGGAATTGGCAAAATTGGGATTTATCGTTCTACCTTATATTCATGCCGATCCTGTTTTGTGTAAACATCTGGAAGACGCTGGAACCGCTGCTGTAATGCCTTTGGGGTCGCCAATTGGAAGTAATAAGGGCTTAAAAACGATTGATTTTTTAGAAATTATTATAGAACAAAGCAATGTTCCTGTAATTATAGATGCGGGAATCGGCTCTCCTTCAGATGCTGCTAAAGCTATGGAAATTGGTGCCGATGCTGTTCTTGTAAATACAGCCATTGCTGCTGCAGGAAATCCGGAACTTATGGCTGAAGCTTTTAGAGAAGCTGTAATTGCGGGAAGAAAAGCTTTTGAAGCGAAAATTGCCAATCAGCATAATTATGCTGTAGCTTCCAGTCCTTTGACTTCTTTTCTTTATGACTAATTTTTTTTTCACGCAGATTTTGGAGATTTTGGAGATTCATAAATAATCTTAAAGAAAAATAATATTCATTATCTGAAATCTGCGTGAAAAAACACCATTACGAAAGTAAGAAATTTCGTTATTTTTGAAATAAAAACATTATGTTAGAAAATGAAATTTCATATAAAGTAAGAGGGGCAATATTTAAAGTTTATAACACATTAGGTCCCGGTTTACTTGAATCTATTTATGAAAGCGCTTTATATTATCAATTGCAAAAGGACAATCTTAAAGTCCAAAAACAACTTGAGATTCCGGTAAAATATAATGATACTTATCTGGATATTACATTTAAACTGGACTTATTGGTTGAAGACAAAGTTATTGTTGAATTAAAATCTGTAGAAGAATTAAAACCTGTTCATTACAAACAATTAACAACCTATTTAAAATTAACCAATAAAAAACTTGGTCTATTAGTCAATTTCAACTGTACAAATATTCTGGACAACATTAATCGGGTCGTTAATAAAATTTAATCTGCACAATCAGCTAAATCTGCGTGAAACAAAAAATAAAATGAAAACATTCAAATCTATTTTTGAGCAATATAATTGGGATGCTATTCAATCGAGAATATACCAGACAACAACAAAAGACGTTGAACAGGCCCTGACTAGAACCAAAAGAAATCTTGATGATTTTTTGGCCTTGATTTCGCCTACTGCACAACCCTATTTAGAGCAGATGGCGCAGCAATGTCACGAACTCACAATGAAACGTTTTGGCAAGACGATTCAAATGTATGCGCCCTTGTATTTAAGCAATGAATGCCAAAATATCTGTACCTATTGTGGCTTTAGCCTAGACAATAAAATTAAACGGAAAACACTTTCTGATGCTGAAATAAAACAGGAAGCTGAGGCATTAAAAAACACTGGTTTTGATCATGTTTTATTGGTGACAGGCGAAGCCAATTATACTGTAAATATCAATTATTTTATAAACGCCATTGAGCTTCTCAAAAATCAATTCTCGATTATTTCTGTCGAAGTGCAGCCACTTTCTGCCGAAGAATATCAGCGTTTACATGAAGCCGGGGTTTATTCGGTTTTGGTTTATCAGGAAACCTATCATCAGGAAGTTTACAAAAAATATCATACTAAAGGCAAAAAGTCAAATTTTGATTATCGTCTGGAAACGCCAGACAGAATTGGAACTGCAGGAATTCATAAAATAGGATTAGGTGTTTTATTAGGTTTAGAAGACTGGCGTACAGACAGTTTCTTTAATGCACTTCATATTGATTATCTTCAAAAGAAATACTGGAGAACAAAATACTCAGTTTCTTTTCCCAGATTACGTCCTGCCGAAGGCATTATCGAACCGAATTTTATTATGGATGATAAAGATTTGACACAGCTCATTTGTGCCTATCGTTTGTGGAATGAAGATTTGGAGATTTCGATTTCTACCCGCGAAAATGAAAAATTCAGAAACAATATTATTCCTATTGGTGTTACGAGCATGAGTGCTGGCTCAAAGACAAATCCGGGCGGTTATGTTGTTGACCCACAATCCTTAGAACAATTTGAAATAAGTGATGAACGTTCAGCAGCAGCAATTTCAGCAGTCATAAAGCATGCAGGCTATGAACCTGTTTGGAAAGACTGGGATAAAAGTTTCAGCTTAAAATCCTAATCCTGATAGCTATTGGGAGAAATTCCAAATTCCAGCCTCAATCTAAAATAACAATCTAAAATCTAAATTTCAAAATGACTATTATAAAAGAATTTCTGCGTTATAACAGACAGACCATACTTCCTGAGATTGGAGATGAGGGTCAGGAAAAAATCAAAAATTCAAAAGTACTGGTTATTGGCGCCGGAGGTTTGGGTTGTCCGGTTTTACAATATTTGTCAACTGCCGGGGTTGGGACTATTGGTATTGTTGATTTTGATACTATCGAAATCCATAATCTTCATCGCCAGATATTATATACAGAAAATCAGGTTGGATTTTCTAAAGCTTCAACAGCTAAAAAAGCTCTTGCAAAGTTAAATCCGTTAATAAACATAGTTGCTTTTGAAGAAAAATTAACTGTAGAAAATGCCTCTCTGATAATTGAGGATTTTGACATAATTGTAGATGGTTCAGATAATTTCAAAACCCGTTATTTGGTCAATGATAGCTGTGTAGATTTAAACAAAACACTGATTTACGGAAGTATTCTGAAATTTGAAGGTCAAATTGCTGTTTTTAACCACAACGGAAGTAAAAACCTGCGTGACTTGTTTCCGGAAATGCCTGATCCTAAGGATGTACCAAATTGTAACCTGAACGGTGTTTTAGGAACTTTACCCGGAATTATCGGCAATATGATGGGACATGAAACTTTAAAACTTATAATAGGATTGCCAACTTTAAAAAATGAATTAATTCTTTTTGATACTTTAAACTGGAGTTTTACAAAATTGAATTATTAGAAAGCTACGGTATCCCCAACTTTTACAATACCAGAATTTAAACTGACAATATTAGTCCCGAATAAAACTGAATTATTTACATTCCTGTATTTGCTTAATGTTTTTAAAGGTTCTTTTTTTATGATTCCTTTCTGCGGATCATTATTAACCATAATACATCTGCCACAGGGTTTTATATTTTTAAATTGTACTTCGCCAATTTTAAAAGTATCATACTCATCTTCTTCGTGAGCATTTGTAGTACTAACCACAATGTTGGGACGAAATCTCTTAATGGTGATTTTTTCTTCGAGTTTTTCGTTGAGGAAATCTAAACTTTCTGACCCGATTAATAAATACGGATAACCATCGGCAAGGCTTACATTGAATGTTTCTTTTAGTCTTGAACTTTCATGTTTACGATCGCCAATTTTATTGATTCTGACCAATTTACATTCAAAACCTAAATGTTTGCTAAACCATTCTGAAGTTGATTTACTCACCTCTGTAACTTCTGTTTCATCCTCCCAGACATGACTTTTTATCGGAATATTCAAATCTTCATTTATAGAAAATTCATATTGATGATCTTCAAAACTTATACTGATTTTTCCATCTGAAATCTGCGGATAGAACTGGCTCATTATTGGATATTCCCTTTGGGTAACATGTTTATTTTCGGCATCGATTAACATCCATCGGCGATCATTTTCAAACCCCATTTCTTCGGCTAAAGCTGTTTGGCAGCTTATTCCCGCCAGACTTTTTATCGGATAGATATAAATTTCTTTTACAACATGAATGGTACTCATTTTATTTACTTTTTAAAATAGACATAAATTCCTGGCGGTCAATTTCGCAACATCCCAAACTCTCTAAATGAGGATTATAAACCTGACAATCCAAAAGTTTATAATTTTCTTTTTTTAAATATTGAACCAAAGCAATAAAAGCAACTTTGGATGCATTCGAAACTTTAGAAAACATGCTTTCTCCGCAAAAAACATCTCCTAAATCAATCCCGTATAAACCGCCTACCAAAACCTCATCCTGCCAAACCTCAACAGATTTTGCAATTCCTTGTTCGTGAAGATTGCAATACGCATCAATCATTTCGTTTGAAATCCATGTTCCGTTCTGGCCTTCCCGTTTTATTTTTTGACAATTCGAAATTACATCTTTAAAGTTTTTATTAAAAGTTACTTTAAACATATTTTTATTCAAAACTGCGCGCATACTTTTTGAGATAATCAATTCATCCAAAAACAAAACCATTCTCGGATCCGGTGACCACCAAAGAATGGGCTCTCCTTCATTAAACCATGGAAAAATTCCGCTTTTGTATGCCAGTTGTAAACGTTCAGAACTTAAATCGCCTCCAATGGCAAGAATTCCGTCTTCATCGGCTTCTGAAACTGGTGGAAAAAATAAGTCTTTTGATAAATAATGCATTTTTTTTTAAATTACAATAGAGAAATTCCAGATTCCAACTGCCTGCAAAACCTTTTTCAAAATTTAAAACTTTGGCAAAGGCCTACACAATACAAAAAATTCCAAATCCCAAATTCACGAGAATGAATTGGAATTTGGAATTTATATTTTAGAATTTAAACTCTTAGAACGGTAAATCGTCCGGTTCGTCTTCGTTTAAGTTTGTTGCCGGAGCAAAAGCTTCTGCTGCTGGCATTGGAGGTGTTTGTGAAGGTGCTTCGTTACCTACTCTTTCGATTCTCCAACCTTGAATACTATTAAAATATCTTGTTTCTCCTTGTGGATTAACCCATTCTCTTCCTCTTAAATTGATAGAAACTTTTACTGCCTCTCCTTGCTTATAGCTACTCAATAAATCGCATTTATCTTGTGTAAATTCGATTAAAATGTGTTGTGGGTACTGCTCATCTGTAGTAACAACTAATTCTCTTTTTTTGAATGAGGCACTAACTTGTTGCTCAGGGTTAACCACTTTTACTTTTCCTATAACTTCCATCTTCTTTCTATATTAATTATTTGTTCTATTCTTATTTTTTAGCTAAAAGCACTTTCCAGGCCGACTCAACATCATCGTTATTAAGATATTTTTTGGCTTCAAGATGTATTTTTTCCTGATCATCGGAACTTAAAACTCCTTTTACAGAAAAGTTTTCTTTCACAAATATACTAACTTCTTCTGTTGTGGGCAAGGCTTCTATGTTACCTAATTTTCCGAGGTCATTTCCGTTAAAAACGGGGCTTTCCCTGATAAAATTCGGAATTACATCTACTCCAACACCCAATGTTGTAAGCGGTTTGGGCACTTCAAAAAGTCCTTCGTTTGATCTTGAATACCAGTTACTTCCTAATCTTGAGACCAAATCTATTTTGTGCTGGTCGATTGCTCCGTTTTCATCTAAAACTGATTCGTGTATATGCATTTTTACTACTTCACAAAGAATCAGGTTTCCTGCTCCTCCTTCTGTTCCCAACGGAATAATTTGTGTGATTTTGCACTCAAATTGTACCGGAGATTCTTTTACACGATATGGTTTTACCAAATCTGAAGGAATTTGTGTCAGACCGGCTTTTATAAATTCGTTTACTCCTTCTCCATATTCTGTACTTGCCAATGATGTTTGTTGAACCAAATCGTAATTGACAACATTTATTACCACTTCACCGGTTGCCTGAGCATTAATCAATGTATGCTTTACTGTGTTGTCGCGTACACGCCTTGCAGGTGAAAAAACCAAAATTGGCGGATTAGCGCTAAAAACATTAAAAAAACTAAATGGTGACAAATTGGGAATTCCTTTTTCACTAATTGTACTGGCAAAAGCGATAGGCCGTGGCCCGACAGCACTTTGCAAATAGCCATGTAGTTTTGCTGTTGGTATTTCTTTAGGGTTAATGCTAATCATAGTTCTTCTTTTTAACCAAATCTCATTTTGGCAACTACAAAAGTATAGAAATCGATGAAGCGAAAGAAATAGTTTTAGATTTAAAAACAAAAAATCTTTAGAGTATTACAAAATATTAAATGTGTTTATTTCGTTATATTTATACCTCAAAAATAAATATATGTTTTTTTCTGAAAGAAGAAATACTACACGTTGGATCATCATCAGCATCTCCTTTTTAATCATCTCCCTAATTCTCTGGAACACGTATACATTTTTCCAGATCTTTAAGAATGAGGAGCGGATAAAAATGAAACTTTTGGCAAATGCACAAATCGCATTAATCAATGCTGATGAAAATACAGATCTTGAACTGCCTCTTCAGATTTCAAGCAATAATACTTCTATTCCGGTAATCCTGACGATGTATGATAAGATTCTTACCACCAGAAATGTGCCGGAATCAATTTTACAGGACGAAAAAAAGTCAATGGCTTTTTTGAGAAAACTGCAAAATGAAAATGAGCCTATTGTTTTTGAATATTCTCCCGGAAAATACCAAAAACTGTATTATGGAAATTCGGCATTGCTTAATAAACTCAAATATTATCCTATTGCTTTATTGCTGATTATTTTCTTGTTTGGCGCTTTGATTTATAATTTTTACAAAAGCACCAAAATGGCAACGCAAAATAAACTTTGGGCCGGAATGGCCAAAGAAACTGCACATCAGATAGGTACGCCATTGTCATCATTAATAGGCTGGATTGAAATTTTAAAAACCGAAGAAATTGATCAGTCCATTACAGTAGAAATCGAAAAAGATGTTGATCGCCTGCAGACTATTACGGATCGTTTTTCAAAAATAGGATCTGTTCCTGTTCTGGAAGCCCATGATGTTATTGCTGAGACATACAATACCTATGAGTACCTGCAATCCCGGTTTTCCAAACAAGTTGCCTTTTCTTATCTTGCACCAAAAGACCCGGTTTTGGCTTATATAAATCCGACATTATACAGTTGGACTATAGAAAATTTGGTTAAAAATGCAATTGATGCCATGAAAGGAAAAGGGACTTTGGAACTTAAAATTGAACAGGATTCTAATCACGTGAAAATCACAGTAAAAGACTCCGGTACCGGAATCCCGAAGAATCAATTCAAAACTATTTTTGAACCTGGTTTTACGACCAAAAAACGCGGATGGGGATTGGGACTTTCTTTAACTAAAAGAATTGTCGAGGAATATCATTACGGAAAAATAAAAGTTTTGCATTCTGAATTGGGAAAAGGAACGACTTTTCAGATTCAGTTAAATAAAAAAGTGCAGTAAAATTATTTACTGCACTTTTTATTGCATCTGTTGATTTTTTTTGTCAGGCTGACATGACTTTATTACTATTTACAAATTTGCCTGAATACTTTTTGCCAAAGCCTCAAATTCTTCTTTAGAAAGTGAAACTTTATTCTGAAAACGCATTTCATCCATTTCATTTAATGGAATTAAATGTACGTGTGCATGAGGAACTTCTAGGCCTACAACAGCCATTCCAATTCTTTTGCAGAGAACTGTTTTTTCCAGAGCAGCTGCAATTTTCTTAGAAAACTTCATTAATCCTAAATACAGTTCGTCATCCATATCAAAAATCTTATCGATTTCTTGTTTTGGAATACAAAGTGTATGTCCTTTTGCATTTGGATTTACATCCAAAAAAGCCAAATACTTATCGTCTTCAGCAATTTTGTAAGCCGGAATTTCTCCGTTGACTATTTTAGTGAAAATGCTCATTTTTTAATTTTTAAAATAATAGTGAGATTGCTTCGTTTCTCTCAATGACTTAGTCTCTTGAGATTTCAAGAATTTCAAATTTCAAAACACCGTTTGGAACAGTAATTTCTGCTACTTCTCCAACAGATTTTCCCAGTAATCCTTTTCCAATAGGAGAGGTTACCGAAATTTTTCCGGTTTTAAGATCAGCTTCACTTTCTGCAACCAATGTATATTTCATTTCCATTCCGTTGCCTTGGTTCTTAATTTTCACATTAGAAAGTACCAAAACTTTAGAAACATCAAGTTGTGATTCGTCAATTAATCTCGCATTTGAATATACTTCTTCTAATTTAGCAATTCTCATTTCTAATAATCCCTGTGCTTCCTTAGCGGCATCATACTCTGCATTTTCAGACAGATCTCCTTTGTCCCTTGCCTCTGCTATATCCTGAGATGCCTTTGGACGCATTACACTTTTTAAGTGATCTAATTCATCTTTTAGCTTTTTTAATCCTTCTGCTGTATAATAAGATACTTTACTCATAACTTCATCGTTTATATAAATACAAAAAATCCCATCGCGACGGGATTTTCTTACCACAAATATACTATATTTTTTTATAGTACATAATTATATGTTAATCATATAGAATTGAAATGTAAATAATTTAATTTTGTTTAACTAATTTATATCAAAATAATGAAAAAAATCTGGCTCTTAACCCTGTTTCTTTTTACACTTTTATCTTGTAGCGATAGTGACAATAGTAATAAGAATCCGAATATACCAAATTATTCTGTAAGTGCTTATCTTAATACAAACCTGCCGGCTTATAACAATCTTTTGTATGTAAGCAATCCTGTTTTTGTGCCAAATTATGGGGCAAAAGGCCTAATTGTAATGATGACCGGACCAGGAACTTATACGGCCTTTGATGCTGCCTGCCCAAATCAACCCTTAAATTCCTGCACTGCGATGACTATTGAAGATATTAATGCTGTGTGTTCCTGTGACAAAAGTACTTATAGTTTATATACCGGACTTGGTAATAAGGAGTATCCAATGAAACAATATCGTGTTGAAGCAAGCGGAAGTGTGATTCATGTCTACAACTAAAAAACAGAAAGCCTGAAAAATTAACTTTTCAGGCTTTTTATTTTTGTGGTTATATCTTAAAACTTCAATGTCAATCCCGCCAGGAAATTTATTCCAGCCTGTGGATAATAGTATGGGTAAACATCCCACATTGCTCCATTTGAAACATATTTTTTGTCTAAAATATTATTGACCAAACCGGTAATCATAATTGATTTAAATACCGATTTTGGTTTTATTTCATAAGAAACATTCAAATCGTTTACAAAGTAATCTGCCAATTTTGCTTCTGGCAATTCGATATTATTCATGTATTGCTCTCCTACAAATTTCTGCAATAATGAAAGATGTAAATTCTGAACCGGACTATATACAATAATATTTCCTGCAATAACAGACGGAGAAAAAGCAATATCTTTTGTTCCGTAATTCTCTCCTTCAACAGCCAGATCAACATTTTTATTGCTGCTCAATGTAAAGTTCGGACGTAGAATAAACTTCTCTGAAAGCGCAATTGTAGCATCAACTTCAAATCCTAAACGATGGCTTTTTTCACTGTTTGAACGAATTGGTGCTCCAACATCATCTAATCTTCCGGTTAAAATTAATTGGTCTTTGTAACCCATATAATAGAAGTTAGAATTTAATTGAAATTTCTCTGAATTAAATCTCCATCCCAATTCAAAATCATTTAGTTTTTCGGGCTTTACATTTCCGCCTTCATAGTCGGTTCTGTTTGGCTCGCGGTTGGCTCTTGCATATGAGAAATACAAAGTGTTTTTTTGATTAACTTCAAAATTTAAACCTGCTTTTGGATTAAAGAAATTAAAGTCATCGTCTACCAGCCCCGTTTCGATGCTATTTGCTTTATAGGTTACTCTTCTATATTGTAAGTCTCCGTAAAAACTTAATTTATCTGATATCTGATAATTTGCTTTCGCGAAAATATTTCCATCAGTCTTCGCTGAATAGTCATCATAATAACGATCACCCAATTCTGACTGGGAAGAATATTTTGCCCAGATTACTTTTCCGAAATGATCACCTTCATATTTGTTCCAGCCTCCGCCAAAAATAACATCCAGTTTTTCGTCTTTGTATTTTACAGAAAAAGTTGTTCCGTAAAAATCATTATCTAACCATTTCTGACGAACTAAATCTGTCGTAGTTATTACTCCAACAGGAAGAAGTCCGTAATCGCTCATTTCAGCATCTTCCTTATAATTTTCGTAATACCCTTTTCCTTTCGTATAATGAAAAGCTAAGTTTGTGCTCCAATTATCAGAAATCGACTCACTCCAGTGCAACTGATAGTGGTCTTGTTGGTAGTTATCTGTTTCATTGTCATAAAAACGTGTATTTCCTTCTTCATCAGTATACATTCCTGCAGAGTTGAAAGTTCGGTTTTCATTTAAAGTTTTTGCGTCAATACCGTTCCATGATTGATACGTTTTTTCAGTTCCGCCAAAAACCAATGCCTTTATTAAAGTCGTTTTTCCAACATAAGTTCCTTGCAGAAAATACGAATTTAAATCAGAACTCGCGCGGTCTACATATCCATCCGACTTTATAACTGACAAACGTCCTGCCAATTCAAAATGATCGTTTAGTAAGCCTGTACTAAATTTTACGGTATGCTTATGGGAATTAAAACTCCCGAAAGAATTCGAAATTTCTCCATTTGCTTTAGTTGCGTAATTATCTGTAAGCATATTCAAACTTGCTCCAAAAGCTCCGGATCCGTTTGTAGAAGTTCCAACACCACGCTGCAACTGTAAGCTTTCTACAGAAGAAGCAAAATCGGGCATATTTACCCAAAAAGTTCCCTGGCTTTCTGCATCATTATACGGAATTCCGTTTATGGTTACGTTTACTCTTGTTGCATCACTCCCGCGGACTCTGATTCCGGTGTATCCTATTCCGCCTCCCGCGTCAGAAGTTGTCACAACTGAAGGCAGGTAGTTCATTAAAACGGGAATATCCTGGCCAAGGTTCCTAAATTTAATTTCTTTTTTATCCATATTACTAAACGTAACCGGAGTTTTAGTCGTAACACGAACTGCTGAAACCAACACATCATCAAGCTGATTCACTTTGGTAGAATCCTGCTCCTGTGCAAAAGAAGATAAAGTAAAGAAAATAGAGAATAGAGTAAAGAAAATAGATTTGGTTTTTCTCATTTTAAAAAACCTAGAACCTTTGTAAACTAGTACCTCAGCACCTTTGAAAAATGTTTTCATTCGTAAAAGATTACGAATAAAAGGGGGAATTATTCTTTGTTAAATTAATAAATGTGTTTCTTACGACAAAATATAGTGTACACACTGATTATTGTCGTTTTTTCCCTTAGCAACATTACTCGCTCAGGTTCTTTGGGTATGATCTCAGCTCGTTATTTAGAGCACCCCTTTGAGACAGTGCAAATATAAACTTAAAAATTTCAAAAATCAAATTCCAATTAAAAACTTAAAGAAGTGAGTATTTTTGGAATTTGGAATTTAATTTTAGGGATTTAATCTAGGTTTGGTTTCTTTCTGGATTGCTTTATTTCAGAAATATTCTTTTTGTCTTTAATTCTCTTTTTTATAACCGATTTTGGAATTTTAGTTGCCTTTCTAACTTTAGAAACATGCAGTCCTTTTTTGATTAGTTCCCAAAATCTCTTCGTAACAATTTCCTTGTTCTTAAGCTGGCTTCTGTCTTCATCACAATTTAAAATCAAAATATCATCCGAAGTAAAACGTGTTGCGAGATTGGTTTTCAGAAGTACTTTTTCATCTTCAGATAAAGCTTGAGAAGTATTCAAATCAAAAGACAAAACTACCTTTGAGGATACTTTGTTTACATTTTGTCCGCCAGCGCCACTACTGCGCACAGCTTTAAAATTTAATTCTGATATGATTTTTTCGACATCCATTATTATTGTGGCTGATGCGCCGGTTTTAATAAATCGTTAACCGTTTTAACTGGATTAAATGTTATTAACGGAACAGCAACAAAAATGGTTAGCCAATTTGCCATAGATCCGTTCCACAAACCCGGTAATTCGTAACTTCTGACTGTTTTTCCATCAACACTCTTCTCTACAATGAATCCGGCTTTTTGATCTACAAATTGCTGTAAATCAAATTTTTCATTTTTATAATTTTTTATACCGCAAACCAAATCAACAGGATTAAAATGAGTTGCCTCTGCTAAAATCTGCTGTTGTTTCTGATTGGATAAATCAACCTGAGATGTTTCTACTATCTGAAGTGACACTTCTCCTTTATTATTCATTACCCAGAATGGTCCTCCACCAGGTTCTCCTTCATTTTTCACCATTCCGCAAACGCGAATTGGTCTGTCTAATAATTCTTTAAGTTTAATTATTTTATTCTCTATCGTAAATTTATTAAAATCGTTTGTAACTTCTGTATTTAAGTGTTCTTTTAAAAATAAAACGATTTCCGAAATTTTTTCAGATTCAATTTCTTCTTTCTCAATAGCTTTTAAATACCCAAAAACTTTTTGTTGTATTGTAATTAAAATTCCCGCCAATGCTTTTTTGTACAGCGTAATCTGATCGATATGGTTTTGAATTACATTGTCGATATTTTTTATAAAAATCATATCGGCATCAAGTGCATTCAAATTGTCAATTAAGGCTCCATGCCCTCCGGGTCTAAAAACTATTGTATCGTTTTTGTCCCGAACAATTTTATTTTTGGCATCAACAGTTATAGAATCTGTCTTTTTACTTTGATAAGAATAAGTGGTATTAATCTGCGTTTTCGATGCTTTTTCGATTTTCTCTTTAAGTTCTGTAACGGACTCTTCAAACAAAACCTGATGAGCCTCTGAGACCGTAAAATGCAAATTCGAAACCTGATTTGCAGTTGCATAATGCACACACTCATTTAAATGCTCTTCTATCGGATTAGCAATATGAGTTTTATATTCATGAAATGGCAAAACTGCTTTTGGCTTATTGGCAAAGTCAAAATATTCTTCAGACAACAACAGTTTTATAAAATAATAATTTTTGTAATCTCTGTCCAAAGATTCAAAATCAGGATAAATCTCTCTTAGTTTTTTATCTACTGCTTTAAAGAACGGGAATTTCTCCATTGCCACTATAAAAATAGGAAGTTCACTGTCTTGCTTTCTATTTCTGTAAGCGTTTATTGTTTCTTTATTGATATTAAAATCCTTCAAAAAAGTAGTCAGGAACTTAAACATTCTGCTTGCTGCTCCAGAAGCGGGAACGAATTTTTTCAGTTTAAATTTTGATTTTTCCTGATCATAAAAGGCTGCTTTCTCCTTAAACTCAGATTCAGACAAGCTTAAAATTCCGTTATTTATAGTAGCCGGGCTCACTAAATTACTTTTTGCTATTCCTTTTTTAAAAGCTTTTAATTGTCGTAAAATATTTTCAAAAGCTACTCCGTGTTTGTAGATTTCAACAAAATCAGCAGATGTAAAACCTTTATCTTTAGCAATTGTCAGATTATTAATAATAGATACAGCCTGTGCCAAACGGCTTTCTTTATTTCCCGAAAGAGTTATAAAAGGTTTGTGAGTGTTTATTAAAGTTTGTTTAAAGGTAGAAAATACCGTTTCACGTCCATCTGGAGTATCCCTAATATCATCTTTTTCCCAGGGCACATCAATATCAGTCAGAAAAACAAGGTCATATTCATGTTGTAGTGCAGCTTCATCTAAAAGCGGATCACAAAACCCGTAATATATTTCAGAGAAAACTTTGGTAACCATTAAGTTGGTATCACAAAACAGATATTTTTTTGCCTTACTAAGTTTTTCGTTTTCAAGTGCGGTCTGACCAAAGGCAATAGGCATCATGTCATCAGCTATACAAATATGCTGATTTTCTTCCCATTTTTCCTGCAGATAATCGCGTGCAAACTCAGGAACCCATTCAGTTTGATAATAGTCTGCAAGCTGTTTTGCCAGAGTGGTTTTTCCTGTGCTTTCAGGTCCAAATAAGGCAATTTTTATTATTGATGTTTTTTGTTGTCTAAGATTTTTCTCCATTCTAAATAAGCTGAAACAGCCAAAATTGTAAAAATTAAATATTGAAGCGACAACATCCCTAAGCCGCGATAGGCATAAAGAGGCACAACAATAATATCACCAATAATCCAAAGTGTCCAGTTTTCTATTTTTTTTCTGGCCATGTACCACATTCCTGCAAAAAATATTCCTGACGAAATCATATCGACATAATTGTCGTTTTTGATTTCATAACCAAAATATTTATAAATCCCGAAAACTACAAAAATGGTCACAAAGAAAAGTAGAATTCCGATTATTTTTTCATTAAAATTCGTTCTTGTAATTGGCAGGTTGTCTTCAACTGTTCCTCCTTTTGCCCAAACATACCAGCCATAAATACTCATAATAGAGAAATACCCATTAATAATCATATCTCCAATATAACCAGCGACATACAAAAGATAAACTGAAATAACCGTTGCGATTAAACCAGTTGGGTATACCCAAATATTCTCTTTTTTGGCAAACCAGACACTCAAAATCCCGCATACAAATACTAAAAATTCCAAAGCAATATGCCAAAGAGGGGCGTTTTTATAACTTTCCAGAAAAAAATCAATCATCGAACTGGCTTTAAAAATTTAAGATTCAAAAAATTGGCTGTTATTTTCAAATGCTGTTCCTATCACCACCAGGTCAGCTCCTGCTTTATAAGCATCCTCAATACCTTGCAAATCTACAATTCCTCCTCCAACAATTACCGGAATGGCAACATTTTGCGCAATTAGCCGAATCATTTCTACAGGAACTGCTTTTCTGGCCCCGCTTCCGGCTTCCAAATAAATTAATTTATTTCCCAACATTTCTCCAGCTTGTGCGGTTGCCAGCGCCAAATCAAGATTTTTTCGGTTTAATGGCTCTGTTTTACTGACTCTTGCTACTGCTGTTTCATTACCACTTTCTATTAAAATATATCCTGTCGAAATAATCTCCAGATTTGTTTTTCTTAAAATTGGTGCTGCCTGTACCTGATACTCTATCAAATAATCAGGATTACGTCCGGACAACAGCGCTAAGAACAAAATAGCATCTGCCTGTGGTGAAATCTGCGAAGGATCTCCCGGAAATATGATAACTGGTAAATTGGTTTTTTGTTTTAATTCGGTCAGTAATTCTTCTAAGATATCAGTTTTAACAATGCTTCCACCGACAAAAATATGAGTTGCCGGCGATTGGTTTATTTTGAGTAAAAGATTTTCTAAATTCTCCCAAACAATTTTATCCGGGTCCAAAAGAATGGCCAGAAGCTTTTTATTTTCGCTTTTAGCTTCGACAATCTGCTGATATATATGCGGTATTTTTGGTCTCATAATCGGCCGTAAAAGTAAAAGTTTTTTAATGCAGAAGAACTATGTGGAATGAATTATATTTGTGTAAAGGCTTTTGATAACCAAAAAAGACAAATTATGATTACAATTGATCTGCTTGAAAAATACGGTGCAGTCAAAAAATATTTCCCTAAAAATGATGTTATTTTCGAAGAAGGAAATCTCCCTACGCATTACTATCAGATTATTTCAGGCGAAGTAAAAATGAATAATTATAATGATGACGGTCGGGAATTTATTCAGGGAATTTTTTATAAAGATCAGTCTTTTGGCGAGCCTCCATTATTCTTAAATCAAAAATATCCTGCGAGTGCGGTTTCGGTAGAAGATGCTCAAATTCTATCTCTTCCAAAATCAAATTTCATGAAATTGCTCGAAGAAAATTCTTCTGTAAGCATTAAAATAATCGAAAATTTAGCCCAGCGTTTGTATTATAAATCGGTCATGGCGGCAGAAATGTCTACTCAGGAACCGGAGCATAGAGTATTAAAATTGATTGATCACGGAATTGCCTATTTCAATTTTAAAAAAGATGAAAATGGTTACCTCATCAATTTTACCAGACAGCAGATTGGTGATCTGACAGGTTTACGGGTTGAAACCGTCATCAGAACCATAAAAGCGTTGGAAAAAAAAGGCTTTTTGAAGATTATAAACAGGAAAGTATACAGATAAAATAATTCTTGTTTTATGATTAAAGTCATAAAATGCAACACTATAGTGCATGTACCTTTGCAGCATAAAAATCTCAATATCATGACACTATATCAAACAACATTCGAAAATTTCAATAAAAATTACATGGGTTCTGCTGCAATGGCTGTAATTGGTCAAAGCTGTTTAGGCGGAGCTGCTGCAATGTACGTTTTGGCAAACGGAACTTCTCTTGGACAAATGATACAATTGGCAATTATTGTTTTAGCTTGTGTTTTTGCCAACACTTCAATTTTAGCGCAAATGAAACATAAAGTGGTTTTTAATCTTATTATTTTAAGTACCTTAATAAGTGTTTTATTTATATTTCTGAATAGTTTTGTACTATGAAAAAGCAAATAGAAAACAGAGCAGATATTGAAGTTCTGGTTCATGCCTTTTATACTAAAATAAGAGCCGATAAGGAAATCGGCTCTTATTTTAATACTATGATAAAAGACTGGGACACTCATCTGGAAAAACTGACTGATTTTTGGGAAACCAATTTATTTGCAGTCAAAAAATACAAAGGCAACCCACAGGAAGTGCACAATGAAGTGGATGCCCATTTTGGAGGAAAAATTACTTCAAACGAATTCGGAATCTGGCTGAATCATTGGTTTCAAACCATCGATGAGCATTTTGAAGGCGAAAACGCCGACACACTTAAACGCCGCGCCCGAAAGATGAGCACTTTTCTGTACCTGAGTGTGTTTGAACATCGAAAAAAAAATTGACGGATATTAATCCAAATTTACAGTATAGCCATTAGTCTGTCATCTCTCAAAAGCAAAAACCAGCGTAAATTTATCTTCTGAGTTTTTTGACTGTATTTCCTTATAATGCACTTCAAAATCTTTAACGAGATTATCAAAATGAAGACTTGCCTGAGTTTTCGACTCATCTAAAGAAAAAGGCTCAATCTGAATGTGATCTTTAAAACTAATCCCTTTTTCGTTTCTGATTTTAAAAATTGCTTCTTTGGCACCCCAAATCACAGTTAATTTTTTAATGTATTCTTCAGAAAAATCAGGCTTTAAATATTTGCATTCATAATCCGTAAATTTATCGCCAATCCTTATTATTTTTTCACGTTGCAATTCCATGTCAATCCCAACCGTTTCATTGCTGATAATTATCGCAGCAAAATGATAGGAATGTGTTATTGAAATATAATTATCACAATCAAAATAGGGTTTTCCAAACTCATCATAATGCAAATCCTTATCCGTAAAACCCATTTCCTGAATCAGCATACGCACACTCAAAAAAGCACGCTGATGCATTTCAGATTTCATTCCATTCAATCGCAATTGTGTTTTCTCTTTTAAGACAATCTTGCTTCTTAGTTCATCAAAAGATTCCGTTATTTCCCAAATTAAGATTCGGGTGTTTTCATTACATTCTATGGTTTGAAATAAAGGCATTACTTATGTTTTGAGTTATAAGTTAAAAGTTATGGGTTGAGTTTTTGAAGTCAAAAATTTTATTAATCTACTAATATTCTAAAGATTAAGAAATTAAACATTTCACAAATCTTACAGAAATTAGTCAAAATTCAAAAGGTATTCCGTAAATTTGCAAAAATTTTACAATATACAAATATACTATAAATGAGTACTACAACTACGCCTTTTGTGGCTTTCAAAGTAAAAGACATTTCTCTAGCGGCTTGGGGAAGAAAAGAAATTGAACTAGCTGAAGCTGAAATGCCAGGTTTAATGGCACTTCGCGCTGAATATAAAGACGAACAGCCTCTTAAAGGTGCTCGTATCGCCGGATGTTTGCACATGACGATTCAAACTGCTGTTTTGATCGAAACTTTAATTGCTCTTGGCGCTGAAGTTACTTGGTCTTCTTGTAATATTTTCTCTACTCAGGATCAGGCTGCTGCGGCTATTGCTGCTGCCGGAATTCAGGTTTACGCGTGGAAAGGTCTTGACGAAGAATCATTTGACTGGTGTATTGAGCAGACTTTATTTTTTGGTGAAGACAGAAAACCATTGAACATGATTCTTGATGATGGTGGAGATTTAACAAATATGGTTATTGATCGTTACCCGGAATTGGTTCCTGGAATTAAAGGATTGTCTGAAGAAACTACAACTGGTGTTCACAGACTTTACGAAAGAGTAAAAGCCGGAACTTTACCAATGCCTGCGATTAACATTAACGACTCTGTTACTAAATCTAAATTTGATAACAAATATGGTTGTAAAGAATCTGCTGTAGATGCTGTACGTCGTGCAACTGACTTAATGTTAGCTGGAAAAAGAGTTGTGGTTTGCGGATACGGTGATGTTGGAAAAGGAACTGCTGCTTCTTTCAGAGGTGCAGGATCTATTGTAACAGTTACTGAAATCGATCCAATTTGTGCTTTACAAGCTGCAATGGACGGTTATGAAGTTAAAAAATTAAATACTGTAATTGCAAATGCTGATATCATCATTACAACTACAGGAAACAAAGATATCGTTCTTGGAGAGCACTTCGAGCAAATGAAAGACAAAACTGTTGTTTGTAACATCGGACACTTTGATAACGAAATTGACATGGCCTGGTTAAACAAAAACCACGGTGCATCTAAAATCGAAATCAAACCTCAGGTTGACAAATATACAATCAACGGAAAAGATATCATTATTCTTGCTGAAGGTCGTTTAGTAAATCTTGGTTGTGCTACAGGTCACCCAAGTTTTGTAATGAGTAACTCATTTACAAACCAAACTTTGGCTCAAATCGAATTATGGAAAAACAGTGCTGCTTACAACAATGACGTTTATATGTTACCAAAACATTTAGATGAAAAAGTGGCTGCTTTGCACTTAGCTAAATTAGGCGTTGAATTAGAAACGTTACGTGACGATCAGGCTGCTTATATTGGTGTTCCGGTTGAAGGTCCATTCAAACCAGAATACTACAGATACTAAATAATTTTAGATTTTTGAGTTTAGATTTTAGATTCTAAATCCGGATTCTTAATTACTACATATTTAAAACCCGACAGTTTTTAAAACCTGTCGGGTTTTTGTTTTTAATCTAAAGTCAGAATATAAAATTAACCCGATATTTTAAAAGTTTATAAAATATAAGTATACATTTGAGTTTAAAAAAATTGAGAAACTGGGTTAACTTTATATAGAATTTGGCAATAACACATTTTATTTTCAGTTAATTTAAATATTGTAAACATTGTCCATTTTAAATTTCAAAACATCAAATGATCGAGAAAATTTTATGTGAAACACATGGTTCCAAAGACATGTCTTTTTCCTGCATACATATTGCAATAGCAATAGACTCCAAAGAAAAAACAGGCTTTTTCTATTCAGAAGCTGAAGAAGACCTTCCACAAATTGCCTGGTGCGCAGAATGCGAGCAATATCTTTTGGATAATGGAGAAGAATGGACGGATGCTTTTCAAGCATTGGCCGATTTTAAAATGTTATGTTCCGATTGTTTTGAAGAAGCAAAAAATAATGAATTAGAGATCCATATCAGATAAATAGTTTCATGAAAAAGTTTATTACATTTTATATAGTATGCTTTATTAATTGTTCTGTCTTTGCCCAAAGCAATGATATCTGGTTTGCATTTTATGACAAAGACACTATACATACCGGATTTAAAGACAAAAACGGTATAATTAAAATCGAACCAAAATTTACGGGCTTTACAATCGCACGTAAGTTTGAAGATATAATTGCCGTTAGCGAAGAAAAAAACAGCAAATGGGAAAGCTATTATTTAACCAAAAGCGGAAAAATAGTCGGTCGTGACAGTCTGTATTCTTTTGATAATGGTCCAGATTGTGAAAACGAAGGTTTTATTCGGTTTAGAGATTCAAAAACAGACAAAATGGGCTTCTTTAATGGGAAAGGAAAAATTATAATTCCTGCCGAATATAGTGCTGTAACCAAGATGAAAAACGGAATGTTTATTGCTTTAAAAGGAGCTATAAGAACAAAAATAGATGATGAACATTTTGGCTGGGACGGAGGCAAAGAATTTCTTGTTGACCTCAATAATAAAATCTTAATTGAAAACTTTGCTTACAATGATGATTTAAATTTCTACTCTTTAGAAAAATCTAAGGAACCTTCTAAAGACGAAACCAGAGATAGTTCTCGTGGAGTTGACGGCTTATATTATTCATTTATCAATTTTGATAAGGAATTTAAATATTGGCTAAAAAATATTTTGCTGAAAGATTTATCCAAAGCCAATTTAGAAAAACATTCTTTTGACAAAATCACGTATTGGAAAGAACCTGACGGTTGGATAAATGCACCCAAAAATAAGTTTATCAATCAAAATTATACTTATTTAAAATTAAAATTACAGGATCTTAAGAATTCAAAAACTGATTATTTCATATCGACTGACGGACTAAATCAATTTATTTTTGAATCGAGTGAATATGATCTTTATTTCAACAATTGTAATGAATCTAAGGATTGGATATATCCAGTTAAAAATATAGTCATCAACCCAAAAAATAAAGCAGATTTTGGGCAGGACCATATTCAGTTTTTAAGAACCGAAAACGGTTATAAACTTATAAGTGTTTCATCAAGAAAAGAAGAACTTAAATAAAGTTATAGCTGGATCTTTTCAAAGAGAACTCCGCAAGTTTCGGATTTTATACCTGTATAAACCAAACGATATTTGTATTATAAAATTGAATGAAATGAACACACAGGAAAACATCAATTATAATCGTATCGCTGAAGCTATAGATTATATCAAAGCCAATTTTAAAGAGCAGCCCAATCTTGATGAGGTTGCCGAGAAAGTGCATTTGAGTCCGTTTCACTTTCAGAGACTTTTTAGTGAGTGGGCAGGAACAAGTCCAAAGAAATTTTTGCAGTATACCAGTTTGCAATATGCAAAAAAAATACTCAAGGAAAATCAGGCTACAATTTCTGAAACGGCATATGAAACCGGGCTTTCGGGCACAAGCCGTTTGCATGATTTATTTGTAAATATTGAAGGGATGACTCCGGCAGAATATAAAAATGGTGGTAAAAATCTTTTCATAAATTATAGTTTTGCCGAAAGTCCGTTTGGCAATATTATAGTGGCTTCTACCGAAAAAGGCGTTTGTTTTATGGCTTTCGCTGAAAATGAATTTATTGGATTTGAAGATTTAAAACATAAATTTCCTAATGCTGCATTTTCAAGAAAGCTGGATCTGGTACAACAAAATGCCTTATTTATTTTTCAAAATGACTGGAGTAAATTATCTGAAATCAAACTGCATTTAAAAGGAACAGATTTTCAATTGAAGGTTTGGGAAACCCTGCTTAAAATCCCAATGGGACAACTATCTACTTACGGTACTATCGCACAGCAAATAGAAAAACCAAATGCTTCACGCGCCGTTGGAACTGCCATTGGGAGCAATCCGGTAGCTTTTTTAATTCCGTGTCACCGTGTAATTCAGTCTTCAGGGACTTTTGGGGGCTATATGTGGGGAAATACCCGAAAAACAGCCATTATTGGCTGGGAAGGTGCTAAAATCAATTTATAATTGAGCAAGAAACGGATTTTATTTTGCTGACTTCAAAAGTAATTTTGTCTTATAATTTAAACATTTAAGACATGAAAACATTCATTTTGATTCACGGCTCATGGCACAGTTCATGGAATTGGCACAGAGTAATTCCAATTTTAGAACGTAAAGGGCATAGAGCAATTGCACTTGATTTACCGGGAATGGGAAGAGACAAAACTCCAATTAATGAAGTAAGGTTTCAAAAATCGGTTGCATCAATTTGCGAATTAATTGATAGTTTAGATTCTAAAGTTATACTTGTTGGTCATAGCAAAAATGGAATTATGATTTCTCAGGCTGCAGAATATCGTTCGGATAAAATTGAAAAATTAATTTACTTAGCTGCCTATTTAATTCCGGATGGTAAGACTCAAAGTGAATATTCTGCTCAGGATCTTAATGGTGTTTTAAAACCATTTGTAACCAGATATCCTGAATTAAATGCACATACCTTGCAACCTGAAATTTATAAGGAAGGTCTTTATCATGATTGTGATGAAACAATTACGGAACTCGCAAAATTACTACTAAGTCACGAATCTGTAGAATCTGCAAATACACCCTTAGAATTATCGGAAGAAAAATATGGAAGTGTTCCAAGGTTTTATATAGAATGTACTGAAGATAAAGCCGTAACTCCTTTTATTCAAAGAAAAATGTATACAGAAACTTTTTGTCAGAAAGTATATCAAATGAAAACAAGTCACTCTCCCTTTTTTAGTCAACCTGAAGAGTTATCTTCTATTTTATGCGAAATAGCAACTTTTTAAAATGCAAAATATACAATCAAAAATTGCCTCTCTTAACTGGGACAGCATCACCGAGTCTATGCACGAAAATGGTTATACCATTATTTCAAATATGCTGAATAATGAACAATGCGAAGATTTAAAATTCGATTATGATAATCCAAATTTATATCGAAAAACAGTCGTAATGGAACGTTATCGTTTTGGTTTGGGTGAATATAAATATTTCAACTATCCGCTGCCTGATTTAATTCAAAACATTCGCTCATCGATTTATCCAAAATTGGCACCAATTGCAAATGCATGGATGAAAGTCTTAAACATCAATACTGTTTTTCCTGAAACACACGAAAAATTACTGAAACAATGTCACGCTAATAATCAGCTAAAAGCAACTGTTTTAATTTTAAAATATGGTAAGAGTGGTTTTAATACTTTGCATCAGGATTTATATGGAGATATTTATTTTCCTATTCAAATAGTACTTTTTCTTAATGAACCTGACAAAGATTTCACTGGTGGCGAATTTGTCTTAACGCAACAAATACCCAGAGCGCAATCAAAGGCAATAGTGTTGAAACCTAAAAAAGGGGACATTTTGGTTTTTACAACGAATTTCAAACCTGTAAAAGGCACAAAAGGATATTATCGGGTCAATATGAAACATGGCGTAAGCGAAATTCATTCGGGAGAGAGATATACCTTAGGAATTATTTTTCATGATGCGTTATCGTAATTTTTTAATCTCGCAAAGTCGCAAAGAATAATATGCATCTTATCGTTTTAAGTTTTCAAAGCAATTCAATTTATAATCTTACTAATTCTTAGCACGATCTAAATAAAAACTTTGCGTCTCTGTGACTTTGCGAGATTAATTATCAGCATGCAGGTTTAAATCATTTAATCTAATAATCTGTGGCAAAATATATGTTGAGGGAGACGAACTACTATGCACCTCTACGATAAAAAATGACAAAACTATGATCTATCATGATGAAATTTCGAACTGCACTTTACGAAATAAAATTAAAAATGCAGAAATTTGCCTTGGTGGAAACCGAAAACTAAAAATTTACGGAACACTAAAATGTGCTTCTGGAAAAAGAATGAAACGCGAAAACCGGGTTTTCTTTTTGTCTGAAAACGAAGCCAGGAAAAAGGGCTTCAGGCCATGTGGACATTGTATGAAAACCGAATATCAAAACTGGAAAAATGGACTTATTTAATCCCGAAATAAACGAAACTACCAATTTGCTGCCGAAAAACGGAACGGTGAACTATTTCGGGAAATTGTTTTCGAGATCTGAAGCTGATTTTTACCGTGATGTATTATTGAATACAATTGAATGGAAAAATGATGAAGCGATTATTTTTGGAAAATTGATTTTAACGAAAAGAAAGGTTGCCTGGTATGGCGACCAGGAATTTGAATACACGTATTCTAATACGACTAAAAAAGCTCTGCCGTGGACAAAGGAGCTTTTGGAACTAAAGAAAATTATTGAAGAAAAAACAGGCGAAACTTTCAATTCCTGTTTGCTTAATTTATATCATTCCGGTGAGGAAGGAATGGCATGGCACAGCGATGCAGAAAAAGATTTAAAGAAAAATGGTGCTATTGGTTCGGTTAGTTTTGGAGCGGAACGAAAATTTGCTTTTAAACATAAAGAAACCAAAGAAACCGTTTCCTTAATTTTAGAACATGGCAGTTTATTGGTTATGAAAGATGAGACGCAGACCCATTGGCTTCATCGTTTGCCGCCAACCAAAACAACTCAAAAACCAAGAGTAAATTTGACGTTTAGAACTATAGTGGGATAAAAAACGAAACCTAACAGGTTTAAAACCTGTTAGGTTTGCCATATTATTTCTTTTTCGAAATTACATTTTCATAAGATCGGATCAAAGCATCTTCAAACATCTCAGGTCTTACTTTAGAAAGTTCAACAATTGTCCAGCCATGTTTTCCCCATTTATTCGGGATTGGGTAAAAAATCTTTTCGCCTGATGCACAAAAAACAGACTGATCGATTTCGTTTAACTTTAAAACTGCATGATTATTTTTTTCATCAAAAGTGGCAAAAATCTTTTTCTTAATTCGAAAAGAGGATTTCTCAAAATGAGGTTCTTCTGTTGCATCCGGAAATGACAATGCTAGTTTTCTAAATATTTCAACTGAGACCATAGTTTTGATAATTAATTATATTTTTACCACCCCTGATTCAGCCCATTTTTTAACACCTCATCATATTTTTCTTTATCAAAAGAATATAAGTTGGGCGCTTTATGAGCTACGTTATTTTTCTTTTCGTCAAGTTTGGTCAGGATTCCGATATTGGTAATTTTCCTTAAAAAATTACGCCTGTCAAGTTTTTTGTCCAAAATCGTTTCATATAGTTTCTGAAGCTCGGGAATCGTAAATTTTTCAGGTAATAAATTATAACCAACCGGCATTAAATTCAATTCTATTCGCAAGGTATTCAGAGCCTTATCCAAAATCTCTTTATGATCCAGAATAAGTTCGGGAACTTCTTTATGATCAACCCATTCTACAATTTCATTAGTATTCACGGGATTTGGCACTATCTTAGAAAAATCTACCAATGCATAATATCCAATGGTTACAAAACGCTGTGTAAGCCATTTTCCTTTTTCTTCATCAATTTCAAAATAATCCAAAATAGCTTTATTAAAATGCCTGTCATTTCGTTTAATCTTTCCGAAAGTGGCAAATTGCCTTAAAAAGACACCTTCTAACCCCGTTCTTTCATTCAGCACTGTAACAGCTGCTGTGTCAATATCCTGATCAACAGGAATAAATCCTCCTGGTAATGACCATTTTCCACTATCAGAAACTTTAATTAATAAAACCTTCAGCTGATTATCATGAAATCCAAAAATGACACAATCTATCGAGAGACCTGGTTGAAATCTATGGTTATTTTCTACAATGTCTTTTAACATTTACTTTTATTTTTTGTACAAAACACTCATACTAATATGTTTCGCAATTTACTCCATTTTTATTATATGGGGAAAAATTTCTAAGAAGTACTTCTTTACTACGTTTAGTTCTAATACCTTAAAAGTGTAATGTTTACAATTTTAACTAAAAATTAAAAGCATGTTTGAAAAAAATAAGTACATTGCGTCATAATAACACATTTAACAATTTAATTGTTAGAAATGAATAAAAAAAAAGAATAACATTACAAAATATATTGATTTTTTGTATTTGATTCAACGAGCGAAAAAAAATAGAAATTAATCTCTTAAATTATGATTCCCAATCCATTAAAAAATATTAATGAAAAAATCCGAACTAAGATCTGGGCTTCCTTCGGATTTGTTTCAAAAACGTATCTTTTAGAAGCTTCCTTAAAATACAGTGAAGAACAGGAAAGGATTTTTAATCAAATGATTATTGAAACTGAAGCTAAAAACAAAAAAGCAAAACGAGAAGCTTTTGACAAGGCTTTGTATGCGTCATATAAAGGAATTGGCGCTATGGATTTTATAAATACGGTATTGAAATAATTCAAAACTTTTATAAAATCCACAACGCCAATCTAATCGACATTCTATTATTGCATTAACTCAAATTATTGCACTAGCTCAAAGTCCGATTTTAATTTTATATCTGCTGATGAAGCTCCGATCATTAGCTCAAAATCTCCCGGTTCAGCGTTCCATTCCAACTTATCATTATAGAAAGAAAGTTTTTCTTTATCGATCGTAAACTCAATAGTTTTAGATTCTCCTGCGTTTAATTTTACTTTCTGGAAGTCTCTTAATTCTAAAACTGGTCTCACTACAGAGCCAAATTTGTCTTTCAGATACAATTGAACTACTTCTTCTCCGGCTACTTTTCCAACATTAGATAATTGAAATGATACTTTTATAGTTTCGTTACTTTTAATTTTTACTGAAGATAATTTCAATCCTGAATAATCAAATTTTGTGTAACTCAATCCGTAACCAAAAGGAAATTTTGGTGAGTTTTTTAAATCGATATAAGAAGAAACATATCCTTTGGCATTATCGTCGGGAGCTGGTCTGCCGGTGCTAAAATGATTGTAATAAATTGGTATCTGCCCTACTTCTCTCGGGAAAGTCATTGGTAATTTCCCAGAAGGGTTATAATCTCCGAATAAGACATTAGCAATAGCATTTCCTGCTTCGGTTCCTAACCACCATGTATATACAATTGCAGGAACATTATCTGCTGTCCAGTTAAAAATAAGCGGCCTTCCTGCGTTTACCAAAACTACAACTGGTTTTCCTGTTGCCTGAATTGCTTTTACCAAGTCTTCCTGTACGCCCGGTAAATGCAAATCACTTCTGCTTTTTGCTTCTCCGCTCATGTCGCGTCTCTCTCCAATACTCAAAATAACAACGTCTGCCTGTTTTGCTGTTGCAACCGCTTCGGCAAAGCCATCTTTATTATCTCCGTCAACTTCACAGCCTTTGGCATAAAGTAATTTTGTGTTTTTTCCTACTTTGTTTTGTAAACCATCCCATTGTGAAACGACCCATTTATCATAATCCACATCTGGTAATTCTACTGACCAGAATCCCATATTGGCTTTATATTCTTTTACCATTGGCCCGATAAAGGCAATTGTTTTTAGATTTTTAGAAAGTGGTAATGTCTGGTTATCATTCTTTAATAATACAATACTTTTTTCGGCTACTTCCAGTGCTGCTTTTCTGTTTTCCGGATTATTAAGTACTTTTTCAGCTCTTTTTTCATCTGAATATTTATATGGATTTTCAAATAATCCTAATTCAAATTTCTTGCGCAGGATACGTTTTACTGCATCATCAATTAAATCAACAGAAACTTTTCCTTCTTTGACCAATTCGGCCAGATTATATCGGTAAGCATTACTTTCCATATCCATGTCGCTCCCTGCAGTTATGGCAGAATATGCAGCGGCTTTAAGGTCTTTTGAGTAACCGTGTGCTACCATTTCTCCAATAGACCCCCAGTCTGAAACTACAAACCCCTGAAAGTTCCATTTTCCTTTTAAGATATCTCTTTGCAAATGCACATTTCCTGTTGCCGGTATTCCGTTCAGATCATTAAATGAATTCATAAACGTTGCAGCGCCAGCATCAAGAGCTGCTTTAAACGGAGGTAAATAGGTTTCAAACAACATTCTTTCGCTCATGTCAACAGAGTTATAATCTCTTCCGCCTGTAGCGGCTCCGTATGCTGCAAAGTGTTTTACACAAGCCATAACAGAATTTAAATCTCCTAATTTATTGCCCTGAAATCCTTTTACTCTTGCATAAGCAATTTTAGATCCCAGATAAGTATCTTCACCGGCGCCTTCCATCACTCTGCCCCAACGCGGATCACGGCCAATATCTACCATAGGTGCAAATGTCCAGTGAATACCGCTTGCTGCAGCTTCTGTTGCTGCAACTCTTGCTGCTAATTCAATTGCAGCTAAGTCCCAGCTTGCCGCTTCTGCTAACGGAATTGGAAAGGTTGTTTTGTATCCGTGAATAACGTCCTGACCAAATAACAACGGAATTTTAAGTCGTGACTGCATTGCCAGTTCCTGATATTGTCTGGTATATTTTGTTCCGATAATATTAAGCATAGAACCTATTAATCCTGACTTTATTTCGGCTTGCTTGTTTGGGTTTATGGTTATTGGTCCCGTTGCAGAATTATCTCCTGTGTACTGATTAAGCTGACCAATTTTTTCTTCAAGCGTCATTTTCTTCAATAAATCATTTACTTTTTGATCTATCGTTTGTTGTTGCGCTACCGAAAATAAGGAAACCATCAACAGGGTAATTGTTGTTATTTTCTTCATATTTTAATTTTGATTACCAAACGTAAGTTGCTACAGAACCTGCATTTAATGATGTTAAAACTTGTTTTTGATTGTATTTTATATTGAATGTTTCTGTGGCATTTCCATCGTTCTCTACAATAAGAACAATTTTTCCTTTTGGAGTTTTAAATGCTACATTATATAAATTCCCGCTAATATTACTTCCTATTCTAACTGATCCTTCCGGAACAAATTTTGAAGCATGCCCAATTATATAATAACCGACTTCTCTTTTTATATTCTGATTTTGATCAATCATCAAAGCTCCTTTACAAGTCGAACATCCTCCTGGTGTAAATGGTTTGTAGAATTCATCATTTGCTAATCCCCATGAAAGTGCATTTTTGCTCCAGTTACGCATTGAACCGATCACAACATTTTTTACACTCCATTTTAAATCCGACTCAAAACTGCTTCCTGATCCTGTATATTGTTCTGTAAAGTATAAATCTTTGTTTGGGTAAGCGTCGTGAACTTTACTCAAAGCGCTAATATCTCCTTCGTATAAATGAAAGGCAGAACCAGCAACAAAAGGTAATGCTTTTGGGTCATTTAAAATTGTCAAAGGATATTCTGGTTTGTTACAATTATGATCGTATACAATAATTTTGGTTTTGATATTGGCTTTCGCGAAAGCGGGTCCTAAATTAATCTTGATAAATTCTGCCTGCTGTTCAGCCAACATCAATAAACTCGGGTTATTTCCCGGGTGCAATGGTTCATTTTGAGGTGTAATTGCATCAATAGTAATGCCATGTGATTTCATTGCCTGAATATATTTTACAAAATATTCTGCGTACACCTGATGGTATTTTGGTTGTAGGCTTCCTCCTTTTGAACTTCCGTTATCTTTCATCCAAACGGGAGGTGACCATGGCGATCCCATTATTTTTATATTTGGATTTATTGCCAAAATTTCTTTTAAAACAGGTATAACATCATTTAAATCGGGTCCAAGATTAAAGTGCTCGAGTTTTAAATCTGTTTGACCTTCTGGCATATCATCATACGAAAAAACTTTTTCATTCAAATCAGAAGCACCAATACTGATACGTAAATAACTTAATCCGATTGCATTTTCTTTTCTGGAAAACAACTCCTGAAGTAAGGCTTCTCTTTTTGATTTTTCGAGTTTCAAAATTGCCTGAGCGCTTCCGCCCGTTAATGAAAAACCGAAACCCTCAATTGTTTGAAATTTTTGAGATGGGTTTACTTCAATAGTCTGGTTAGAATTCGGGTCAGCATTAAAAACCAAATCGGTTTGTTTTTGAAGTTTAGAAGACTCATCTGTGGTCGTAACCCATGCTTCTGCCTTTCCGGAAACGGATGCTGTCGTTTTTGAAGATCCGCATTTTATCTGCACTGCGATTAGAGGCAGTAAAAGTAAAATTTGGAGTTTTTTGTTGATGTTTTTTTTCATTTTAATCTATTTCTATTAAAACAGGTAAATGATCTGAAGGATATTTTAAATCTTTAGAATCACTTAAAACTGCATGTTTTTTAACCCTTAGCCTGCTATCTTTTGAAATGAAAATATAGTCTATAAGCAAGTTAACGGGTTGATTATGGTTGAAATTATTGAATGTTCCTGCTGGTCCGAATGGCTTTTCCTGAGATATATCTCTTGTATCATCCATTACTTTTTTTATTTCTAAAATCTGTGGTGTGTCTGGTTCTGAATTGAAATCACCCATTAAAAAAGCAGGATATTTTTTAGTGTTTAATTCTTTGATTTTCGATAACACGAGCTGCACTCCTTTTATTCTTGCCTGCTCACCAACATGATCGAGATGAATGTTGAAAACCCAAAATGTTTGTTTTGTTTTCAAATCTTTAAAAAGACCGTATGTACACACCCTATTGCAGGCAGCGTCCCAGCCTCGGGAAACCAGATTAGGTGTTTCTGATAACCAAAATGTATTTGATTCAAGAACTTTAAAACGATCTTTTTTGTAATAAATCGTACAGGCTTCCCCGGTTCCGCCTTCTTCTCTCCCTATTCCAAATCTGTTGTAATCTGATAAAACCGATGCGATGTCTAGTACCTGATTTGGTGTTGCTTCCTGAACTCCAAAGATATCCGGGCTGTAAAATTGAATTTGGCTGGTAAAAAAGTCCTTCCGGTTTGGCCATGCATTTTCTCCGTCTGAAGCTACATCCAAACGAATATTATAGGTCATCATTTTTAAATTCTGACCATAGAATGAGTAGCTTGCAAAAAGCAGCATGAGTACCGAAACAATAATTTTTATTTTTTTCATGTTTAAAAAATTTATTCCTCAAAGCTAGTATTTAAATGTTCCTTTGAAGAAAGCTCATCTTTTAAAAAAATGTTAATTATAAGTTTAAACTTACTTTAACGTTTGTGTTAATTGCTCTAATTTATTTTTTGCTTTTTTTACTTTCTTTAAATTGAAAATAATTCAGATTGAATCCTCCTTTATCAAAAACAATTTTGATTTTGTTCGATCCTTTATTTAATAGAACTCCGGATAGAATAACTGTTTTCCATGAATCAGTTCCTCCTGTTGCCGGAAGTGCAATACTATCGGTTTTTAAATCATTGGTTTCTAAATGAAGTTTTCCTTCATTTTCTGCAGCATATCGAATTGTCAAATCGTAATTATTTTTCTTAGGAACTTGTACAGTATATTGAAGCCATTCTCCATCTTCAATAAATGAAACCTGATATCCATTTGATCCTGCATCTTTGCATGGTAAAATATCAACACCATCATTTCTCATGGTATTTCCTTTATTCCATTGGTCAAAAGTTCCTGTTGCAACTTTGTAGTTTACAAAATCCTTATCTGAATATGCATAACCGTTTGTTCCTAAATCATAATGTGTTGCAGAAATTTTTCCGGGAATTGTATGTTTTTTGTATGGTTTAGTATCATTTGTCTGTACTTGTCTAAACATGGCATCAATTACGTCTGGTTTTACGGTCACGTTTTCCATTTTATAATTGTCCGCCATTTTCATCAAAGCTTTTTTAGCAAAATCCTGAGATGGTTTTTGCCCGCCATCCTTCCAGTATTTTAGCAATACATCATACTCTGGAATTTTGGTAACAGAAGTAACACCTGCAATGTTTTCGATTTTTTTCATTGGCCAAAAAGCCCATCCTATGTTGTTAGTTTCAACAAGTGTCAGTGCATCTTTAAACCAAACATTAGAGTTTTCGCCGCTTTCTCCCAACCAGATCGGAACATTATATTGTGTTCTGTAATCCAGCATCTTTTGTATTGATTCTTTGTCATTGTAGTTCCAATATTTATGAAAACTTAATGCTATATTTTCGTCCCATAACGGGAAAATTCCGTTGTAGTTATTTCCCCAGCAATTTCCTTCAATTATAACTAAATGGTTTGTGTCAACTTCACGAATTGCTTTTGTAACGGCTACCATTAAATCTCTCAAAGGTCCGTTTGAGTTTTCATCGCAGCCATTCTTATTTGTTCCGGTAAAATTCCAGTTTGGCTCATTGATGATATCGTATCCCCCAATCCATGGATTATCTCTGTAACGTGCAGCCAGTTTTTTCCATAGAGCAATCATTTTTTTCTGATTGGCTTCGCTTTCCCAAAGAGAGGGCTTTGTAGTGTCATAGTCCGAAATCGCAGCATCATTTCCCTGTCCGCCCGGGGCAGCATGTAAATCTAAAATAAGGTAAATTTTATTTTCTTCACACCATTTTAAAAGGTTGTCTGTCATGGTAAAACCTTCCTCAATCCAGGTTATTTCATTATTTTTTTCTGCTTCAATTGGTGGCGTATATAAATTATAATGCATTGGCAAACGAATTGAGTTAAATCCCCAGGCCGCTAATGAGTCAACGTCTCTTTTTGTAATTCCGTTTGCTTTGTATTCCGCATAAAATTCTTTTGTTCCCTGTTCCCCAATAACATCCTGAATTTTTTGTTTAATCTGGTATTGCGGACTTGCAAATGACTGAGTCTGCATCATATATCCTTCCTGCACCATCCATCCGCCAAGTCCTAACCCGCGTAATATGATGTTGTTTCCATTTGCGTCAACAATTTTTTGTCCATCTCTGTGTAAAAACCCCTGCCCGAAAGAAGCTATCGAAACCAAAAGCTGCACTATTATGATGATCTTCTTCATTTTAATAAAACTTTTAAATAATTAATTTGTATTACTTCCAGGTATAAGTCCCTACAGAACCAGCCTCTAAAGAAGTTGTTACCCACTTACCATTGTATTTAATATTAAAATTCTGTGTGCTCGATCCGTCATTTACAGCAATTAATACTTTAGTTCCTGTTGGAGTAATAAAGGCAACATTTTGTAAATCTCCGCCTGAATTACTGCCAATTCTAATAGAACCCATTGGAACAAATTTTGACGCGTGAGCAATAATATAATATGCTACATTTCGCTGAAAATTTTCACTTGATGTTATTGTAATTGCTCCCTTGCACATAGTACAGCCTCCAGTAGTATGAGGTCCAAAAGCAGCGTTGTTGGCCACGTTCCATTCTAATGCATTTTTGCTCCAATTACGCATAGAGCCAATAACTACATTACGAACATGCCATTTTAAATCTCCGCCAAAATCTCCTTCTGAAGAAGTCCATTGCTCTGTGAAGTATACATTTTTTGTTGGGTAGGAATTATAAACATTTGAAAGTGCGCTGATGTCTCCTGCATATAAGTGAAATGCTGAACCATCTACAAAAGGAAAAGCGTCTGCGTCTGCCAAAATAGCTTTTGGATAATTTGGATTATCACAATTATGATCATATGCAATAATTTTTGTCGTAATATTTGCAGCAGCAAATGCAGGGCCTAAATTATTTTTTATAAAATTGGTTTGTTCGACGGCAGACATTTCCATACTTGGGTTATTTCCTCCGTGCAACGGTTCATTTTGAGGTGTAATAGCATCTATAGTAATTCCCTCAGCTTTCATTTGCTGAATATATTTTACAAAATATTTTGCATAAACATCATAATATTGTGTTTGCAAATGCCCTCCGATAAAATCATTTTTGTCTTTCATCCAAAGCGGAGCTGACCATGGGGTTGCTAAAATTTTTATGTTGGGATTGATTACCAAAATTTCTTTTAAAAGAGCGATGACCCCATTCTTATCTTTATCTAAACTAAATTTTGCTAAACTTAGATCGGTATCGCCGGTAGGAATGTCATCATATGTAAAAGGTGCAGCATTTAAATCTGATGCACCAACACTTATTCTTAGATAACTTATACTAATACCATTGGTTCCGGAACCAAATAATTCCTGCAAAAGAGCACTTTTTTTGGAAGCTGATAATTGATTTATTACTTCTGCACTTCCGCCAGTCAAAGTGTATCCAAACCCATCAATTGTTTGATATTTCTGAGATTCATTGACTTCGATGTTAGTATATCCATTGCTTGTTGTAGTAAATCCTAAGTTTCCTGCTTGTTTCTTTAGTAAAACACTTTGGTCTGATTTTGTGAGCCAAAAATCTACATCATTAGTTACGACAACTGGAGGTGTTACAGGAGGATCCTGTTCAACAGCATCATTCGATGTGGAACAGCTTGTCTGAGCAAATAGTATTGCTGCAAAGAATAATGGCTTTATTGTATCTTTAAATTTCATTTTTATGGTTTTTAGTTAATTGCGCCTTAGTATACAATAGTTTGTATAGCATGTGCGGGAATAGTTATAGTTGTATTTTGAGCGTCTAGTGATAAATTATACACAACTTCCTTTTCTGACTGATTCATAACAATGGTGGTAATTGTTTTATCAGGGTTTTTAAATGAAGTGCTTATTAGTATTTTATCACTTACAGTTTCGTGTATTCTTTTTGCATTTGGCTGAATGAATTTTGAAAAATGTCCGATATAATAATACATTGGTGTATAAATCAATTCGTCTTTTGTGATATCTGCGTGAATCGGAGCAAAACAAAAATTGCCGACATGGTTAGGTCCTCCGTTTTGATCGAGAAGGATATTCCAGTCTGTCCAGCCTACAGTTCCGTTGTTGAAATCATTTATCATGTTAAGACCATAACGTTCTGCATTTCCCCAAAACTGAAATTTTGAAGCGTCAAATTTTTCAATGCAGCCTTCTGTAAAAAGTAAGTTTTTATTGGGGAAAGTTTTGTGCACCTCGCCTACTGATTCAAATTTCGGAGTTCCACCGTTCCAGGTTTCATACCAATGAAATCCAATTCCCCATGCATATTTTGAAACTTCGGGATCCGAGAAAATGAGATTGGCTCTTTTAGTTAACATATCTCCCCGGTTATGATCCCAAATGATAACTTTTTTGGTGCCAAGTCCTTCTTTTTCTAAAGTTGGCCCAAGAAAATTCTTAAGAAAGTCTCTTTCTGCTTCAGGCGTATAAATGCAAGACTCCCACCTTTGCCTGGCCATTGGTTCGTTTTGAATCGTCAATCCCCATACAGGAATGCCTTCTTTTTCGTATGCCTTAATAAATTTAACATAGTAATTGGCCCAGGATTGTGAAAATTCAGGCAATAAAACGCCGCCATGCAAAATATCATTATTGTCTTTCATGAAAGCTGGGGGACTCCACGGACTAACGTATAAAGTTAATTTGCCGCCGGCTGTTTCAATTGCTCTTTTTAATAATGGGATTCTATATTTTCTATCGTGATCAATATTGAATGTTTTTAAGTCTTTGTCACCTTCCTCGATGTAAGTATAACTATCACTGCTAAAATCACAGCTATGAATATTTGTTCTGGCCAAAGAATAGCCAATACCTTTATTTTTATCGTAATAAGCTGTTAGAAATTCCTGTTTTTTTTGGGGTGATAATTTTGCAAATACTTCAGCACTTGCATCGGTAATTGCCCCGCCAATTCCCAGAAAAGTCTGATCTGTTTTTTGACTGTCAACACTAATAGAAACTGTTGAAATTGTTTGTGAAGCTGAATTTAAAATTGAATTGTTGGATAATGATAAACGTAAATTGGTATTTTCTGCAGTAGTGTATACAGTAAGTTTTTTTGATTTAGATGCAGAGACAGTCGTATCTACAATTTTAGATGAAGAACAACTTAATTGTAAAATTAATATTGGAACTATTAAGATTCTATTTATATGTTTCATTACACTTTCAAGACAATTTTATTTAATTAAAGTAAATTGAGGGTTAAACCGGATGATCAGATTAACCCTCTCTTACTAACTCACAAAATATTAATATACAAGCGTTTGTATAGCATGAGCAGGAATCTTAACAACTGTCTTCTCTGCTGCTATAATCAAATTATAAGTAACCTCTTTATCACTCTGATTCATGACAATAGTTGCCATTGTTCCGTCAGTATTCAAAAATGAAGTACTTAACAAAGAACTTCTGCTTACTGCAGAACTAACTCTCTTTGCATTTAGGCGAATGAATTTTGAAAAATGTCCGATATAGTAATATGAAGGAGTATATATTAACTCTCCGGTTGTAGTATCGGCATGAATGGGTGCAAAACAGAAATTTCCAACATGATTGGGACCTCCATTCTGATCCAAAAGAATATTCCAGTCTGTCCATCCGGCAGTTCCATTATTAAAATCATTAATCATAGAAATACCATATCGCTCTCCATTACCCCAAAACTGATATTTTTTGGCATCAAATTTTTCAACACATCCTTCTGTAAACAAAAGACCTTTATCAGGATAAGCTTCTTTTACTTTTGCAACATTCTCAAACATAGAAGCACCGCCTGACCAGCTTTCATACCAATGAAAACCCATTCCCCAAACATACTTTGAAGCTTCCGGATCAGAATAGATTACGTTTGCTCTTTGATTCATTAAATCACGATTGTGATCCCATGCAATAATTTTCACATTGCTCAATTTCTCTTTTTTCAAAGTCGGCCCCAGGAAATTTTTAATAAAATCTCTTTCAGCTTCAGCAGTGTAAATGCATGATTCCCATGTTTGTACTGCCATTGGTTCATTTTGCGTTGAAGTTCCCCAAATTGGAATTCCTTCTTTTTCATACGCTTTTATAAATTTCACATAGAAATTTGCCCACGTTTGGTAGTACTCCGGCAATAATGTTCCGCCTTTCAATACATTTTTATTACTTTTCATAAAAGCATTTGGCGACCATGGAGCAGCATAAGTAAGAAGCTTACCTCCTGCAGTCTGGATGGCCTGCTTAATTAATGGAATGCGATATTGTCTATCGTGATCAATAGAAAAAGTTTTCAAATCTTTATCTCCTTCTTCGATATAAGAATAGCTTCCACTGCTAAAATCAGAACTCTGTATCGTTGTTCTTAGCAAAGAATAGCCTATACCTTTTTGTTTATCATAGTAGGCATTTAAAAATTCTGCCTGTTTTTCTTTTGAAAGTTTAGCAAATATTTCGGCACTCGCATCTGTAACTGCACCACCAATTCCCATAAAAGTCTGAAATTTTTTAGATGGTTCTACAAAAACAGAAATCTCAGTTTCCAGGGGTTGTTTTGCTTGTGAAAAAACAAGATTATCAGTAGATGTTAATCTTAAATCTGAATTTTCAGCAGTTGTATAAACGCTTACTTTTTTGCCTTTGGTTGTAAATTCATTTTTTGTTTTTGGCTGTTGAGCAAAAGCTGTCAACGAAAACAATAAACATAGAATTTTAAAACTATTTTTTTTCATTCTTCCTTTATTATTATAATCCTGGATTAAGTTTTTTTCAGTTTAACGGTAAAGTTATCTGCCCGTCTGGGGATTTAAAAAATAGCCCATACTCATAATGATTATGGGCTATTTACAACCAAACTTAAACTTAACTTTATTTTATTTTGCTCTCATCTCTACTCTTCCGATTGTGATTCCGTCTTTTGTAAACTTGTTTCCACCAGATCTGATCAATAAATAGATTTTCCCTGTAGTATCAAATTTTACAACATTAGAAACTGACGCTGTACCATCGTTTTTAACACAACCAACAATCGACAATCTTCCTTTAAAGGCAGACTTAGCACATCCGTCCCAAGTACTCAATCCCATTACTTTGTTGTCTTTATATTCAACTCCGGGTTGTGGAAAAGATTTTCCGGCATAAACTTCTAACCAGCTTTCATCAGAACCACTAGCAGAGGTAACAAGCATGTCAATAGTATATTCTTTATCTTTTACAACATCAATTGCCTGATAAATTCCCTCTTGTGCCCATCCTGCAGCATGAATTGTTGCGCTACCTGTGTCAAAAGACCAGAAAGCAGCTCCAGTTGGACTAAGATTTAATGATGTCCATTGAGCAACATCAGCAGCGTCATTAAAGAAACCTCCTTTTACAAGGTTTGGTTTAGAAGGATCTGATTGAGCAACAACAATCTCATGCGAAACTTCTTTTGTAGCACCCCCAGCACCCACTGCTATATGTGTAACTGTGTAGGTTCCTGCATCAGGTAATGATATTTCTTCAGTCATTTTACCCATGTAAGGTCCATAACCAATATCCCATTTTGATGAAATATAATTATTAGATTGTGATGTTAAAACATAAGTGTTCATTTTTCCTGCAACAGGAGTTATAGTAAATGCCGGATCAAAATCTGTTGCTATTAATTCATTTTCATTAACATCATCATCACAACTATGTAGTGTCCCTAAGGCCAGGGCCAACATCAGAACACCTCTTTTTAAATATATATTTAAGTTCATTTCTTTTTGTTTTATGGTTAACACTTATTATTGATAATTTGGATTTTGCTTCAACTTAGTGCCATTAAGTTCTGTAAATGGTATTGGAAGAATTTCATCTGTACCAGCATCAAAGCCCCTATCAGACAATGCAGCAGCTGCATCTCCCCATCTTACTAAATCAAAAAATCTATGGCCTTCACCTGCTAATTCCATTCTTCTCTCATTTTTAATAGCTGCAAGTGTTACAGGAACTGGTGTTAATCCAACTCTGTTTCTTACTGCATCAAGTAAAGCTTGTGCTCTTGGTCCGGATCCTAGTGCCTCTGCTTCCATTAAATAAGTGTCAGCAAGTCTTATAACATAAGAATTTTGCTTATAATTTAACTCTGAATTACCTCCGCCTGTACTAACATCTGATTGTCTAGGCAAATATTTATTCAGGAAATAACCTGTATCCTGATAAGCCGGAATGTAGTCTGCAGCACCATCTGCCTTTAAAGCTTTAAGATCAAGAATAGTAGCTGCAAATCTTGGATCATTTTTCATTACATCATATAATTTTTGTGTTATAACGTTAAAAGCCCATCCTGATGGAAGATCTGGTGCAGAAGCATCTTTCTTAGCATATCCTCTTGGTCCAACCATAATATTTAAAGAGTTTCCTTCGTCTTTACCTGATCCCCAAAATGTCCAGTCAGAATTACCTGCACTTGTATGTGATACTTCTAAAATTGACTCTGCATTAAATTTATTTGTAGTAACCCATAAGTCACTGAAAGAAGTCAATAATTTATTTCCATATTGATTTGTCTGCCCAGGAGTACCATTTACTTCAGCTAATACAGCAGCAGCTTCACTTTTTTTACCTTCAAATAAATATACTTTTCCTAAAATTGCCTGTGCAGCACCTTTATTGATTCTTCCAGCTTCAGTTTTGGCTACAACAGTGCCAGGTAAATGAGGAATTGCCTCTACTAAATCTTTTTCTATCTGTGCATAAATTACTTCTGGTGCAACTTGCTCCGGATCGTAAATAGTCTGAGTATTTAAAGGATCTAAAACTAAAGGAATGTTTTTAAACATTCTTACCAAATTAAAATAATAAAGTGCACGAAGAGTTTTAGCTTCTGCTGCAAATCTGGCTCTTACATTATCATCCATTGATGCTGCCGGCAGTTTTGCTAATAAAAGATTAGCTCGTGAAACACCTTGATAATGATCGTTCCAGTAACTTCCGGGAATACTGATTGAAGTAAGCGAGTGAGTAGAGAAATTTTGAATTCCGGTTCCATCTGTAGAACTTCCTCCGCCAGCATAAAAATCATCTGAACCTGCATTTAGCATCGCCACCATATTTTCGAAACCACCAGTATTTTTTCTCAACGGGTCATAAACTCCAATTAAGGCAGCAAAACATTGTTGCTCATTAGAAAAGTAAGTGCCGGTATCAAATTTACCCTCTGGATTAATTGTTACAAAATCTTCAGAACATGATCCGAAGACAGCGAGTGCTGCAGCAATATATATATATTTAAATTTTATAGTTTTCATAATTCTTTAATTTTTTAAAATTGAACGTTTGCTCCAAACAGAATTGATCTTGCCTGTGGATAAACTCCTTTATCTACACCAAATACCTGACCCCCAATCTCCGGATCATATCCAGTATATTTTGTAAAAGTCACTAGGTTCTCTCCTGTTACATAAAAACGAATTTTATCTGCTCCAATTTTAGATGATAAGTTTGTCGGCATAGTGTATCCAATCTGAACAATTTTTAAACGTAAGTAATTTCCGTTTTCAAGATAAAAATCAGACATATTGGTAAAGTTTTTATTAGGATCATTGTTCGTTAGTCTAGGATAATCATTTGATGTTCCCTCTCCTGTCCAACGCTCTAAAGCTTTTGTCTGATAGTTTGCATTAAGAACATCAAGCCTTCTTAATCCCTGGAAGATTTTACTTCCTGCAGAGCCTTGAGTAAATGCCATAAAGTCAAAGTTCTTATAATCTAAATTTACAGTAAAACCAAAAGTATATTTAGGTATATTGGTTCCTAAGTATTGCTTATCATCATCAGAAATAGAACCATCACCATTTGCATCTACCCAACGGAAATCCCCTGGCTTAGCATTTGGCTGAATCAAACCTCCTGCAGCATTTTTATAAGCTGCTACTTCTCCTTCATTTTGGAAAATTCCTGCTGTTTTAAACCCATAAAATTCGTTGAATGAATGACCAACCTGCGTTCTTGTTACAGGGCCCATAGATTGGAATGTTGCATCACCTTGTATGAAATTTGTGTTTGAACCAACATACGTAATTTCATTTTTTAAATAAGCAACATTTGCATTAACCCCTAGATTAAAGTCTCCAAGTCTTTTCTTGTAACCTAATTCTACCTCAAAACCACTATTGTCCATATCTGCAATATTTGCAGACGGCGGATCAACAACACCTACATATCCGGGAATAACAACATTTCTTAAAATTCCTGTGGTTCTTTTTTTATAATAATCAAGAACAAGAGTAAAGTCATTAAATAATTTTGCATCAAGGCCTATTGTAGTTTGAGATGTTTCTTCCCATCCTAAATCTGCATTTGGTAACGTTGAGTTTCCGTAACCTGTTGTAATATCACCTGTATTGCCAGTAGAATAATTGTAACCTCCTACAACCAGACCTCTGTATTTAAAATCATCAATATTATCGTTACCAACAACTCCATAACCTCCACGAAGTTTTAAAGTATTAACTACATTGTTTTCTTTCCAGAACCCCTCTTTTGAAAGTACCCATCCTAAAGAGAACGATGGAAAAACTCCCCATTTTTTATTTTCACCAAAACGAGTGGATCCATCACGACGAACGATTCCTGTAAAAAGATATTTTTCTAAATAATCATAATTAGCACGTAAAAATAATGAAGCTAATTTATGTTCTGTAAAATCACTTGATCTGTTTACACGATCAGTTTGAGGAACTTCAAAATTGAAAGAAGCGTCTTTATAACTGTCAATAGGTAATCCGAACATAGTAACTCCTATTGATCCACCGATATTTTCAACATATGCTCCTTGCCCTGCCAAAACATTTAAACTATGATCTCCAAATTTATTTGAATAAGTCAAAATATTTTCAAGAGTCCATGCAAATGATTTATTGTTATTTTGGCTAAAATTATTTCTTTCAGCTTTCATATTTGGATTTAGGTAAAAAACCGGAGTGAAACCTTGGTCTCCCCAATAAGCTAATTTACCGCCAAGTGTTGTTCTGAATTTTAAGTGAGGTGTAATATTAGCTTCCAAGTAAGCATTTCCTACGAAATCATCTGACCAGTTAAATCCTCCTAATCTTGTCTGGATATAACCTAAAGGATTTGTCATCTCTTGTTGTACTAAAGAAGAAATTCCGTATGGATTTCCATTTGCATCTCTAACAATGTTAGGGCTTGTATAAAACCCAGTACCAACTACAGATGGATCTGCAACTAATGGAGTAAGTGGGTCTAAGTTAATTGCAGAACTTAATGGTCCACCAAACTCACTGTTTACATTTCCAATACCCGTAGATTTTTGGTGTGTGTAACCAAAAGTTTGTCCAAAAGTAAAATAGTTAGAAATTTTATGCGTTGAATTTAAACGGAAATTTTTCTTTGTATAGTTTGAAATATCAGTAGCAACAATACCTTCCTGATCTTGTATCCCGAAAGAAGCATAGAAAGTAGATTTTTCTCCACCTCCGCTAATGCTTAACTCATGCGTATATCTGAAAGCAGAATCATTAAAGATTGCATCCTGCCAATCTGTACCTTTTCCTAATGCAGAAGGATTATTATATTTAATACCGCCGCCATCTGCATAAGACTTCTCATTCATAATTGAAGCATACTGGGTAGCATTTAACATATTTAATTTTTTAGCTGGTCCCGATATTCCTGCAAAACCATTGTAATTCACAGAAATTTTTCCAGATTTTCCTTTTTTAGTTGTAACTAAAATAACCCCTGTTGCTGCTCGGGTACCATAAATAGCTGCTGATGCGGCATCTTTAAGAACCTCAATAGATTCAATATCACTTTGATTGATAAATCCAATTGCATTAGCATCTACAGCAATTCCGTCAATAACCCAAAGAGGATCATTTCCTCCTTCTCTAAATGTAGTTATACCTCTAATACGTACTTTTGAACTAGCGCCAGGCTGCCCTGATGTAGCTGCAATAGATACACCGGCTACTCTACCTTGTAATGACTGTTCAACACGACCGTTTGGTACTTTTTCAAGATCAGCAGCTTTAACGCTGGAAATTGCTCCTGTTACTACCGATTTCTTTTGAGTACCGTATCCAACCACAACAACTTCATTTAAGGTTTGTGATTCCGGTTTTAATTGTATTGCAATTTTTGTTCTTCCATTTACAGCTTCATTCACTGTAGCATAACCAATAAATGTAACTACCAGTGTACCATTTGATGGTACTTGTATTTGGAATTTTCCATCAAAATCGGATGCTGACGATTTAGTTGTTCCTTTTAATAAAACAGTAGCACCCGGAACCGGCATTCCACTTTCATCATTTATCACACCGTTTACTGTGACATCCTGAGCCACAGCTATAACCGAGAATAACAAAGACGAAACACAAAAAATAAGTAATTTTGTTAATTTCATTTTTCTAAAAATTTTGGTTAATTAATTAGTAATTTGATGCAATAATAAGTCATTATTTTTAGTATCGATATTTAAAATTCATTACAAAAACACATCAAAGCAAATTTTTGTACATTACAAAAACACATCATATTTTTTTTAATTAATTGATTTATAATGATTTAATTTCATAATTAATAATGTTATCAAAATGTTAATTGCCAAAATAAACACTACAATTGTATTGAAATGGTTATTTTTATGTAATAATCTAAAAACTACAACGAAATAGCTTTGCTGAATCAATCACAAACAACTGTATAACAGGTGTTTAAAATTAAATATTTAAAAAATTAACTAAAATTCATGAAAATAAGAAAATCATATTTTATTATTATTTTTTTTACATTATTCACAATAAGCTTTTTTGGGCAAGTTAAAAGCATAGGACTTCCGGATGTAAGAAATTACAAGCGAAATGAATACAAAGGAGGAACTCAAAATTGGAATATTGATCAGGATAGCAATGGAAATTTATATTTTGCGAATAATAATGGCCTTTTACAATTTGATGGTGCTTCATGGAGAAAGTACCCTCTTCCGAATCTTACTTCCGTACGATGTATAAAAATCGATAAAACCGGAAAAATTTATGTAGGGGGCTATAATGAATTTGGGTATTTTAAAAGTAATGAAAAGGGAAAACTCGAGTATACATCATTAGCTAAAAAGGTTGATAAAAATAAGATTAAGATTATTGATTTTATTTGGAAGATTCATTCAGTTAACGATTTAACCGTCTTTCAATCTTTTGCAAGAGCTTATATTTTCAAAAAAGGGAAACTTTTTATTTTAAAAGCACCTAAGCGATTTCAATTTTCATTTACTGTAAATAACAAATTGTATTTTCAGGATATCGGAAAAGGTATCTTAGAGTACCGTAATGGAAAATTATATAGCTTGCCAAATACTAAGGAGTTAAATAATACTGAAATATGGGCAATGTATTCTTTAGGAACAAACAAAATATTAATTGTAACCCTTGACAGAGGACTTTTCATATACGACCAGAATACTATAAAGCCATGGAATACGGAAGCGAACAATTTTGTCAAAAAAAATAATTCCTTAGGTGCTGTTGTGATTAAGGACAGTTTTATAGTTTTAAATTCAGTACTGGACGGTATTGCTATTTGTGATTTTAATGGAAATATAATTCAGCATATCAACAGAAAAAAAGGCTTACAAAATAATACTGTTCTGACTTCTTTCATTGACAACAAAAACAATCTTTGGTTGGGTCTCGATAACGGTATTGCTTTTGTTAACGAATCTTCTCCTTTTACTTATTTTGGATTTAGCTATGATATTAGTACCGTTTACGCATCTGTAATCTACGAAGGCAATCTATATGTTGCCACAAATCAGGGTGTGTTTTATCACGCATGGAACAACAGTACAAATAGTTTTAAAGAAGATGTTTTTAAACTTGTAGAAGGAACAACTGCACAATCATGGAATGTACAGGTTATTGACAATCAACTTATATGTGCAAACAATAGAGGTGCACTAATTATAAAAGGCAATAAAGTTGTGGATATTATAGATTCTAAAGGATATTTTGGGTTCAAAAAAATCCCAAACAAACCTGGTTATCTTATAGGTTCAAATTATGATGGGTTTGCCATTTTTCAAAAAACAGGAAACGGTTTTAAATTTAAAAATCAAATTATCGGTTTTGACAAATCCTCCAATAGTTTTGAACTGGACGATGCTTATTTGTGGCTTAAAAAAGATGAATCTATCTACAGAATGTCACTTAATAATGATTTGACAAGATTTTCATCAATTAAAAAGATAGACCAATTATCTTCTGAATATAAGAACATTGGCAGTCTGCAGAAAATTGACGGCAAAGTATATTTTCAAACCAATAATCATTTTTATAAATATTCTAAAGAACAGGATTTGTTTTATGAAGACAAAAATTTATCCAATTTATTCAAAAATATTCCTGTAATAAACAGTCTAAGTCAAGATTCACAATCAAATCTATGGTATGCTTTTGATGAGTCTCTGGGGGTATTAATGAATAAAAATAAAAAGTATACAAATATTGTTGCTCCCTTTTCTAATTTGACCGGAAATTTGGTGAACAATTATTTATCTGTAAATACCATAGATCCTAAAAATATATTTATTGGACTTACTGACGGATTAGCACATTATGATTCTGAACTTTTAAACAATTTTGTTACTAAACCAAAAGCATTTATTCGTAGTTTTTCATTCCCCGGCGACACAATTGTTTTAGGCAATAGTCAGAATAAAATTGAAAATATTCGAATTCCTTATTCATCAAATCATGTTCGGTTTACATTTTCATCACCTACTTATGAAAATCTTGAGAATGTTGAATTCTCTTATCAATTAGAACCCTTTGACGATAAATGGAGTAATTGGTCTACTATCTCGATTAAAGAGTATACTAATCTTCGTGAAGGAGATTATACTATGAAAGTTAAGGTTAGAAACAGTTATGGAATTCAATCGGAGCCATCTACACTTTTCTTTACTGTTTCACCACCATGGTATAGGCATTTTTTAGCTTTTATGCTTTATTTCGTTTTAATTATTATCGGAATCTATTTTGTTTCAGACAGAATAAAAATGAAGATTCGAAAAAATAAATATTACGAAACAATTGAACAAAGGAGACTTTATCTCGAAAAAGAATCAAAAATAAGACAGGAACAATATGATCTTGAAAAAGAAATTGAGAAATTAAAAAATGATAAACTTCAGATAAAAATCCTTGCAAAAGACAAGGAATTGGTAAACAATTCTCTACAGGTAGTAAAAAAGAATAAAATTTTAAACGGTATAATTCATAAACTAAAAGAGATTGATGTTGAAGCTTTGGATGACTCAACAAAATTCCAGGTCAGTAAATTAAACAAAAGCATTGTCAAGGAAGTTAACACGGATAAAAGCTGGAAAGACCTAGAAAAACACATCAAAAACGTACATTTTGAGTTTCTAAAAAGATTAAAAGAAAAATATCCAACAATTTCGCCCCGAGAGCTCGATTTATCAACCTATCTGTTAATGAATATGTCTACCAAAGAAATTGCCGAAATCATGAATATTTCGACAGGTGGCGTAGAATTAGCGAGATACCGCCTAAGAAAAAAACTGGGATTAAATAAAAAGGAAAATCTTATTGGCTTTTTAATGAGTGTATAGCCTAAAGAAAAGCGCCATCATAATGATGGCGCTTTCTTTGTTTTTGATATTAGATATAATCCAGAGTGCGTTCTAATGCCATTCCTCTTGATCCCTTTATCAGGATGGTGTTGTCATTAAATTTAATAGTCTTTATATATTCTGCGTATGCATCAAAAGTTTCAAAAAAATAAACATTCTCATTTGATACTTTATGCTCATAAAAAGCTTTTCCAATTAAATAACAAACCGATTCGGTTTGATTTAAAACAGAATCAACAATAATTTTATGTTCATGTTTACTTTCATTTCCAAGTTCGAACATATCCCCCAAAATCATTATTTTATTCAGATTATCCAATTGCATGAAATTTGCAATTGCAACAGCCATACTACTCGGATTTGCATTATAAGCGTCTAATATAATATCATTTGAACCTTTTTTGAGCAACTGTGATCTGTTATTTTCAGGTACATACCCTTCTATTGCTGCTTTTATATCAGCATTATTAACCTGAAAATAAGTACCAATAGCTACTGCAGCATTAATATTGTTTGCATTATAAAGTCCAATCAAATTTGACTTCACACTAAAGCCGCTATAATCAATAGAAACAAAAGGATTAGCCTGTATATTTGAAATTGTAAGATCTGCCCCGTCTTTTAGAATCCCGAAAGTAAAGGATTTTATATTATTGGATTTTTCAATCTGAATGGGATCTTCAAGATTTACAAAAGCTGTTTTATTATTCTTTAAAAGATAACTATACATTTCGCTTTTACCTTCAATCACACCTTCAACTCCGCCAAAACCCTCTAAATGTGCTTTACCAAAATTTGTAATATATCCGTAATCAGGCTGGGCAATTTCGCACAAAAATTCAATTTCTTTTTTATGATTTGCCCCCATTTCAACAATTCCAATTTCAGTCTCTTTAGTAAAAGATAACAAGGTCAAAGGAACTCCAATATGATTGTTTAAATTTCCTATTGTTGCCCTGGTATTAAATTTTTTCGACAAAACTACATTGATAAGTTCTTTTGTAGTTGTTTTACCATTACTGCCTGTTAAGGCAATAATAGGCAGATTTAAATATGTACGATGAAATTTTGCTAATTCCTGCAATGCTTCAAGACTATTTTCTACTAATATGGTTCTTTCATCAACCATGTACGATTCATTGTCAATAACAACAAATAAAGCCCCCAAATCAAGTGCCTGCTGAGCAAAAGTATTTGCATCAAAGTTTTCTCCTTTAATAGCAAAAAACATAGAGCCTGCTTCAATTTTACGGGTATCAATCGAAACAGATTTACATTTCAAAAACTGAGTATGAATGTTCTGAATATTCATTATTAACTTTTTTAAAAAATAAAAGCCCTAACTAAAGGGCTTTTATTGTAATTAAATATTTTATTAGTTTCTAGGCGATTTTTTTCTTTCTGTTTTCGCACCTACTCTAGACATAGCACATCTAAATCCGATGTAGTCTGTTGCCATATCCTGAGGGAAATATCTTCTTTGAGCAGGATCTAACCAGTAAGCTCTGTCTCTCCAAGAACCACCTTTGTATACTCTTACGTTATCATCGATTAGAGTTGTACGTTTGCTTGAGTTGTCGTATTTTCTGATCATCTTGCCTAAACTATCAGTAGTGATATTATGTTTAGGAGCATTGTACATATTTTGATCTGCTTTTGTTCCAGATTCTGAATCTCCAAAGTCAAAATATTTAGATGATTGTTTATCCCCATCTCTGTAGTTGATGTTGTCGCTTGTACTGAAATTTGTTCTCAAATATGTTTCTTGCTCATCAACAGGAACCTGAGCAATTTCACCCGGAAGGTTTCTTGCTACAACTTTACCATTACTTAGAGTATCATATTTGATATTGTCTTTAGTGATAATTTCAAGTTTACCGTCTTTACCAATTTTATTTTTAGCATATTGATTTCCTCTGTAGTAGTTAAAATCATTAGCTTCATTATCAATTATAGGTCTGTAAACGTCCGCTACCCATTCTGCAACGTTACCTGCCATATCATACAATCCGAAATCATTTGGAGCATAGCTTTTTACAGCGTTTGTAATATCCGCACCATCATCAGACCAACCAGCAATTCCACCGTAATCACCGTTTCCTTGTTTAAAGTTAGCCAATTGATCTCCTTTGTTTTTACGTTTAGAAGAACGTGTATAATCTCCGGACCAAGGATATTTCTTTTGTCCTTTATATATATTGTATTCTCTTTGTCCAACATCTGCAGCAGCTGCATATTCCCATTCTGCCTCAGTAGGAAGTCTGTATTCAGGTAAGATTACACCTGAAGAACGTTGTGCGTAAACATTTTTTTCATCTGGAACTACACCATCTTTACCTGCTTTAGGTCTTTTTCCGTTTGGATTTTTCTTTAATACAATTTCTTCACTTCCTCCGTAAGAAGTAGATGGAGAAGCAAGATAAGCTTCTGTATTAAATAAACTTTCAGCACTTACATCTTGTGTTTTAGCACCTTTTTTAATGTATCCTTCTTTTTCAAGAACAGCTTCGTTTACACGGTCAGTTCTCCATTTACTAAATTCAACTGCCTGAATCCAGTTAACACCAACTACAGGATAGTTAGCATAAGATGGATGTCTTAAATAGTTATTGGTCATCGTTTCGTTATATCCTAAACGATTTCTCCATACAAGAGTATCAGGAGATGCTCCTTCATATATATTTTTGTAGTTTTCTTCTGTTGGAGGAAAAACTTTCTTTAACCACTCAAGGTATTCCAGATACATACCATTAGTAACTTCAGTTTCATCCATGTAGAAAGATTGAACGTGTTGTTGAGTTGGAGTATTATTCCAATCATGCATAACATCATCCTGTACTTTACCCATAGTAAACGTACCTCCTTCAACAAAAACTAAACCAGGGCCAGCCTGTTGTTTTTTCCCTGCATTTCTAGCAGAAGTTCCATTCTGACTATCTACATCCCAACCAGTGGCTCTTGAAGCGTGAGAGGAACTCGATTTTTTGCTACAACTAGCCGTGCCCAACATCAATACCATTGACATCATTAATTGCAAGACTACAATTTTGTTTACTTTCATACTCATTCTTAGGTGATAAATTTAGGTGCTGCAATATAACAATTAACATTTAATTAGCAACATCTGTTCTAATAATTTTATTTAGCTGTTTTTTACCAGAAAATAACCTATAGTTACGAACGCAAAAATATACTTTTTATTATTTACTATAACATGAAATACTATATTTTTACTTACTAAAATAATTTAAAAATAATTTCGTATATTAAGCCTATGAAACAAGCTTTATTTCTATACCTGTTTTTGATCCCTTTCGCTTCATTTTCCCAGATAAATGGCAGCCTGACGCTGGATTGGAAAAGCAAAAAAGAGATGGCTTTTGGCGACCATAAAATTGTTATTCCTTATTTTTCAGGAAGCACTTTTCGGTTCGATACCAGCAAAAAAAGCATAAGCTTACTGCTCAACACAGGCGAATCTGACTATTCGAACGGCAGTTTTCTTCTGCTAAGCGACATTTTATATGAAACAATTTCGATTATCGAATTGGGCGATTTAACACTTCAAAACATACCAAACAAACCAAATGAAACGTTAAAAATTGCTGTAGCAAGGGATAAAAGACAAGCTTTTATTTCTCTTGATCCTATTATTAAGGAAGGAAACAGTTTTAAACGTATAAAATCATTCTCATATTCCATAAACAATAACACATCAAAAAGCAGCAATTCTTCTGCTTATCAAAAATCGAGTGCTATTTCTAATTCCGTTTTGGCATCAGGTGACTGGTATAGGTTTTATGTCGAAAAATCAGGGGTTTATAAAATTTCAAAGTCTTTTTTGCAAAGCTTAGGATTGGATGCAGGGAAATCTGACCCGAGAAGAATCAAAATATATGGAAACGGAGGAAAAATGCTTCCTTTGGCAAATAACATTTATTACCCGGATGATCTAACCGAAAATGCCATTCAGATTTTCGGCGAAAGTGACGGCACTTTTGACAATGATGACTACATCTTGTTTTATGCTGAAGGCATTGACAACTGGAATACAGAAAGCCAAACCAACATTAATGCATTTGACACAAAGTCTTACTATTATATTACGATTTCAGGCGGAGACGGAAAACGAATTCCAGTCTTAAACCAGCCAACAAATAACAGTACACTGGAGTTAAACACTTACGACGACTATCAATATCATGAAATTGACAAAATAAATATAGCACACACCGGGCGCCAATGGTTTGGGGAAGCGTTCGACATCAATACCGAGCAAGAGTTTGAGTTTAATTTTCAAAATATTGACACCTCTGTTCCTGTAAAAATAGAATTAAACGCAATTTCAGCAGCCTTTACTCCTACTTCATTTTTAGTTTCTTCTAATGGACAAACTATAGGAACATTAAACTTTCAGACGTTAATTTCTAATTCGAATGTAAAGTTTGATTCAAAAAAACTCCCTCCCAACACCATATTCACAGGTGCAGAAAATATAAAAATCAAACTCACATACAATAATAATGGAGTTCCGGGATCAAAAGGCTATCTTGATTATATTAATCTGATCGCCAAAAGAAAATTACTGGGAACGGGTAAACAATTTAGGTTTCAATATGACTTGGCCGGTTCAACTGCCGGAACAGTAAATTACACCATCGGGAATGCCTCTGGGATTTCTCAAATATGGGATATTACAGACCTATATAATGTATCTAAAATTGAAAACACCAATCAGGCAAGTTTTAGCTTCAAAGCTGCACTGGGAGAAGTACGAAAATACATCGCCATTGATCCGGCTGATTATTTTACACCTTTAAAAGATAATCAAACAAAAATTGCCAATCAGAACCTGAAAGGAACTCTTTTTAAAAACAATCAAAACTCGTTTCAGGATATTGACTACATAATCATTACACCAAAAAATCTAGCTTCTCAGGCTGAAAATCTGGCCAGCTTTCACCGAAGCAATTCGAATCTGAATGTAAAAGTTATAACACTGGAAAACATCTATCAGGAGTTTTCATCCGGCAAGCAAGATGTTGCCGCAATCAGAAATTGCATCAGATATATTTATGACAATGCATCTTCACCGGAAAAAAGATTAAAATATATAAACCTATTTGGTGATGCTTCTTATGATTATAAAGACCGCATTCAAAACAATAATAACATTGTACCAACCTATCAATCCTTAACCAGCAATACTCTTGGAGAAGGATCTTTTGCATCTGACGACTTTTTTGGGTTGATGGATCCTGACGAAGGAAATCTAACCTCATATGCCAAAGGAATTGATATTGCGGTAGGAAGAATGCTGGTTTCTGATAATTCTCAGGCTCAGGAAATGGTCAATAAGGTTTTGGAATATCATAATGCAAAATCTTACGGAAACTGGCGAAATAATTTTGTTTTAATTAGTGATGATGCCGATCAAAGTTCAGATGCAAGTTTGCAGTCAAGACAAAATACGCTGGCAGACCTTATAACCACAGAAAAACCTTTTTTTAACGTTGAAAAAATATTTCTTGATTCTTATACTCAGGAAGCATCTGCAGGCGGTTCAAGATATCCAAAGGCGAGAACAGATATTTTTAATGCTTTCGAAAAAGGTGCTCTGGTATTTAATTATTTAGGACACGGAGGAGAGGACGGCCTGGCAAGTGAGCGTATTTGGGAAAAATCAGATGGGCAAAATCTAAACAACCAATACAAATATCCTTTATTCATAACTATTACCTGCGAATTTTCGCGCTTTGATGATCCTACGAGACCAACGGCCGGCGAATATACTTTTTGGAATCCAAGAGGAGGTGCCATTTCAATGCTTACCACTATTCGTGAAATAGGTCAGTTTAATGCAGAAAATTTCAATGACAGCCTAAGCAAAAACTTACTTGCATACGGAAGCAATCAATATACAACTATTGCTGAAGCTTTACGTATTTCAAAAAATGAAAATCCGAGTTCTGCCAGTAATGTCGTTTTTTACATCGGAGACCCTGCATTGATGTTAGCCATTCCAAAGCCACGAATTAATTTAACAAAAGTTAACGATGTTGTTATTTCACAGCCTGTTCCTGATTTTAAATCATTGGCAAAAATTAAGATTACAGGTGAAATTACAGATGAAAATAATACACTTTTAAGCAATTATAATGGCGAATTATCAACTTCAATTTTCGATAAAATAATTACAGCTTCAACATTAAACAATGATGGATATAGCCCTGCAATGTCATTCAAAACTCTTGGAGAGACAATCTTTAGGGGGAATGCTTCTGTAAAAAACGGGCAGTTTGAATTTAGTTTTGTTGTACCCAGAGACATACGTATTCCTGTTGATAATGGAAAAATTAGTTTTTATTCTAAAAAAGAAGGCAATCTTGAAAATCAATCTGGTTACAATACTACCATTAAAATAGGAGGTATAAACGAAAGTGCACCTCAGGACAATATAAATCCAAAAGTGAAGTTATATATGAACGACGAAACATTTGTTTCGGGAGGCATTACAAATAGCTCCCCTTTCTTATTGGCTTTTTTGGAAGATGAAAATGGTATTAATACAGCTAGCGGAATTGGTCATGATATTGTAGCCGTTTTAGATGGCGATGTTAGTAATCCTTTCATTTTAAACGATTACTACCAGACTAAGTTAGACGATTACACAAATGGAAACTTACGTTTCCCGTTAAGAAATTTAGAAGCAGGATTGCATACAATAAGCTTTACAGCATGGGATGTTTATAATAATCCCGTGACAAGCGAAATACAATTTATAGTTGTAGGAGATGAATCCCTGACTCTGTCACACGTTCTTAATTATCCGAATCCATTTTCAACCTACACTCAGTTTTGGTTTTCGCATAACAGACCTTACGAACCTTTAGATGTTCAGGTTCAGGTAATGACAATTACAGGAAAAGTAGTCTGGACAAAAAATCAGATTGTTACAACCGAGGGTTTTTTGTCAAGAGAAATAACATGGGACGGAAGAGATGATTTTGGAGACCGAATTGGAAAGGGAGTTTATATCTATAAACTTACAGTAAAATCTAATTTAACAAATAAAAAAGCAGAAAAATACGAAAAACTTGTAATCTTATAATAATATATATATTTTTACCTAAAACATATTTAGCCCCATAAATGAAAAAAATATCACTCCTATTAATTTGTTTTTTAGTAATATCAGCCACAAAAGCACAGGATATAGTCCCAATTACAACCGGAGTTCCCTTTTTATTAGTCGCAGCAGATGCAAGAGCAGCTGGTATGGCAGATCAGGGTGTGGCCACTTCAGCAGATGCTTTTTCCCAACAGTGGAATCCAGCCAAATATGCTTTTGCTGTTGATAAACAAGGTTTTTCTATAAGTTATACTCCTTATTTAACAGATTTAGCCAATGATATTTCTCTTGGCCAGGCAACCTATTATAACAGAATCAACGAGCGAAGTGCTTTTGCAGGAAGCTTACGTTATTTTGGATTTGGTGATATAGAATTAAGAAAAGATCCTAATGACACTCCAAATGTTGTTTCTCCAAACGAATTTGCATTAGATGGTTCTTACTCTTTAAAACTGAGCGACAAATTCTCAATGGCAATTGGCGCAAGATATATCAGATCGAATTTAAAAATTGCATCAGAGGATGTAGATGCATCTGCAGCAAGTTCTTTTGCAGTTGATGTTGCAGGATTTTATCAATCAGAAGAAATTGCCTACAACAGCTTCAACGGAAGATGGAGAGCAGGTTTTAACATGCAAAATATGGGTCCAAAAATAAGTTATGATAATGATGACATTAGTGCCAACTTTTTGCCAGCCAACTTAAGATTAGGCGGGGGATTCGATTTTATACTGGACGATTACAACAAAGTAAGTGTTAGCGTTGAATTTGCAAAACTTATGGTACCAACTCCTCCAGGACCAGGAACACCCGTTGACACAAACGGAGATGGAGACACCTTAGATCCGGAAGATATTACTCAGGGCGAAGCAAATGCTATAAACTACAACGAGTATAATGACACAGGATGGGTTGCCGGGATGTTTAAATCTTTTGGAGATGCGCCAGGTGGTTTTAGCGAAGAATTAAAAGAAATCACTTATAGCCTTGCAGGTGAATACATGTATCAGGATTCATTCGCAGTTAGAGCAGGTTATTTTCACGAAAGCCCTGAAAAAGGAGCTCGTAAGTTTTTCTCTTTGGGAGCCGGTTTCAAATATAATGTAGTAAAAGTTGATGTTTCTTATTTATTTTCAGCATCAAAAGTTAAAAATCCGTTAGAAAATACGCTGCGTTTTTCTTTAACGTTTAACTTTGGCGATAAATATGAAGAGTACTAAACTAAAAAAATAAACAATAATTACAATCCAAATTTCCACTTTAGGGAATTTGGATTTTTTTTCCCTTATAAAGAATGAAAGAAATAAGCTTTACATCATCATTTTTATCCTATAACTCATTAGAAGAATTACCAAACGATATTCAGACGCTAATGAATGAAGCAGTCGAAGTCCGTAAAAAAGCCTATGCTCCTTATTCACAATTTAGAGTTGGGGCCGCTTTATTATTGGATAATGGAAAAATAGTTTTAGGTTCAAATCAGGAAAACGCCGCTTATCCGTCTGGATTATGCGCTGAACGTGTTGCTATCTTTCATGCCGGAAGCATTTATCCGGAAGCCAAAATTTTAAAAATGGCTATTACCGCAGCTTCCGACATTAATCAGACCAAAGCTCCTATTCCTCCGTGTGGATCTTGCCGCCAGTCGATTGCAGAATATGAAATTAAACAGGACACCCCCATAGAAATCTATTTCATGGGTGAAATAGGTGAAATTTATAAGTCTGAATCCCTCAAAAACTTACTGCCTTTCATGTTTGATAAAAAGTTCTTGTAAAAAAAGCCAAAAAGTAGCGTTTAAATTTTAGTTCTTAAATCTAATGTCTTATTTTTGCATCCCGACCTTTCGGGCGCAAATTTGTGGGAGGAAACTATTTTGCGTTTACAGGCAACAATAATCGATAACACAAACAACTTTAGCAAAAGAAAGAATTCAGATGAAAGAAGTTACAAAAGAGGTATATTTAAAGTGGTATGAGGACATGCTACTTTGGAGAAAGTTTGAAGACAAACTTGCAGCATTATACATCCAACAAAAAGTTAGAGGTTTTCTACACTTATATAATGGTCAGGAAGCTGTATTAGCAGGCGCATTGCATGCTATGGATTTGACCAAAGATAAAATGATTACTGCTTACAGAAACCACGTTCAGCCAATTGGTATGGGAGTTGATCCCAGAAACGTAATGGCCGAACTTTTAGGAAAAGTTACCGGAACTTCTAAAGGTATGGGAGGTTCTATGCACATTTTTTCTAAAGAGCACCGTTTTTACGGAGGTCACGGAATCGTAGGTGGACAAATCCCTGTAGGAGCTGGTTTAGCTTTTGCTGATAAGTATTTCAATACTGGCGGGGTTACTATGACTTACTTTGGTGACGGAGCTGCAAGACAAGGATCTTTACACGAAGCCTTCAACATGGCTATGTTATGGAAATTACCAGTTGTATTTATTGTTGAAAACAACGGTTATGCTATGGGAACTTCTGTAGAAAGAACTGCAAATCACACTGACATCTGGAAATTAGGTTTAGGTTATGAAATGCCTTGCGGACCTGTGGACGGAATGAATCCTGTAAAAGTTGCTGAAGCAATGCATGAAGCTATTGAAAGAGCCCGTCGTGGAGACGGACCAACTTTCCTTGAAATGAAAACGTACCGTTACAGAGGACACTCAATGTCTGATGCACAATTATACCGTTCTAAAGAAGAGGTTGAAGAGTACAGAAAAATCGACCCTATTACTCAGGTTCTTGATGTAATTATGGATCAAAAGTATGCTACAGAAGAAGAAATTGAAGTAATTGATCAAAGAGTTAAGGACTTAGTTGAGGAATGTCAGAAATTCGCAGAAGAATCTCCATATCCGGACTTACAACAATTATACGATGTAGTATACGCACAAGAAGACTATCCATTTACACCTCATAAACTATAACATCATGGCGATTAAAGTAACAATGCCTCGTTTGAGCGATACCATGACAGAAGGAACGGTAGCGACTTGGTTAAAAAAAGTAGGCGACAAAATCAGTGAAGGAGATATCTTAGCTGAAATTGAAACAGACAAAGCAACAATGGAGTTTGAATCTTTTAACGAAGGAACTCTTTTACATATCGGAATTCAGGCTGGAGAAACTGCTCCTGTTGATTCTTTATTAGCAATCATTGGTAAAGAAGGAGAAGATATTTCTGCCCTTTTAGCCAGTGCTGATGCCCCTGCTGCTAGTTCCGAAGCTTCGGAACCAAAAGCGGATGCTCCTGCTGCTGCAGAAACTAAAACAGAAACTGCTGCTCCTGCTCCCAAAGCTTCGGGACAAGCAACAGAATTACCAAAAGGTGTTGTAGTAGTAACTATGCCACGTTTAAGTGATACTATGACTGAAGGAACAGTAGCAAGCTGGTTGAAAAAAGAAGGCGATGCTGTTGCTGAAGGAGATATTTTAGCAGAAATTGAAACTGACAAAGCTACTATGGAGTTTGAGTCTTTCAATGCCGGAACATTATTATATATCGGAATTCAGGAAGGAAACACTGCTCCTGTTGATAGTTTATTAGCTATTATTGGACCTGCAGGAACTGATATTTCAGGAATTGCTGATAACTATACTGCCGGAGGTGCTGCAACTGCTCCCGAAGCTTCTGGACCTGCAACTGAAGAAAAAGCCGCTGCTCCTGCTGCTGAAAAAGCGCCGGAAGCTGTAGCTGATAATTCAAACGGAAGAGTTTTAGCTTCACCATTAGCTAAAAAAATAGCTTCTGACAAAGGAATTCAATTATCACAAGTTAAAGGATCAGGAGAAAACGGACGTATCGTAAAAAGCGATATCGAAAACTTTACTCCCTCTGCACAAACTGCTACAAATGCTGCTCCTGCAGCAAAAGCTGATGAAGCTAAAGCAGAAGCTCCAAAAGTATTCGTTCCTGCCGGAGAAGTTTACACAGAAGAGATCAAAAATTCTCAAATGCGTAAAATTATAGCAAAACGTCTTGCTGAATCATTATTTACAGCTCCTCACTACAACTTAGTGATCGAAGTAAGTATGGACGAAGCGATGCAGGCAAGAACAACTATAAATACAGTCCCTGACACAAAAGTATCTTTCAACGATATGGTGATCAAAGCTTGTGCATTAGCTTTAAAAAAACATCCAAAAATCAACTCTCAGTGGAAAGAAGATGCTATCATCATCAACCACCACGTAAATATTGGAGTTGCCGTAGCTGTTGAAGACGGATTAGTAGTTCCTGTATTGAAATTTACAGATGCCATGAGTTTATCTCAAATTGGTGCTTCTGTAAGAGATCTTGCCGGAAGAGCTAAAAACAAAAAACTGGGACCACAAGAAATGGAAGGAAGCACTTTTACAGTGTCGAACCTTGGAATGTTTGGTATTACTGAATTTAATTCTATTATCAACCAGCCAAACTCTGCAATCCTGTCTGTAGGTGCGATTGTTGAGAAACCAGTAGTTAAAAACGGTCAGATTGTAGTTGGAAACACAATGATGTTATCATTAGCTTGTGACCACAGAACAATTGACGGTGCAACTGGTGCTCAGTTCTTACAAACATTAAAACAATACATTGAAAGCCCAGTTACAATGTTGGCATAATTTTTTGTCAGCCTAAGCAGGCCGAAGGTCATTTTTTATAATTAAATCCCGTTTTGTTTATTCAAAACGGGATTTTTTGTTTAATTTTCATCCAAAATTCAATAATTCATAAAATGAAAAAACTAATTCTTGCAGCTTTTTTTCTGACAGCAATTGCCTGCCAGAAAAAAGAGCAGACCGAAAAAAAAGGAGCTATTATTGACGAGCACAGCTACTCTAAACCAGAACTTGCCGTTGTCAAACATCTTGATTTAGATATCAAAGTTGATTTTGATACACAAACTATTTCGGGAAAAGCTTCCTGGCTAATTGACAATATCAGTAAAGGAAATGAAATTATTTTTGATGAAAACACGCTTAATATCACCAAAGTAACTTTAGGCGATGAAGAAAAAGAAACCAAATTCGAGCTTGGTAAAAATGTTGAATTTCATGGAAAACCACTTCATATTACAATCGAACCCAATACAACTAAAGTAAACATTTACTACAGCACAACTAAAGATGCCGTTGCATTACAATGGCTTACTCCTGCACAAACTGCTGATAAAAAGAAACCTTTCGTTTTTTCTCAGGGAGAAAGTGTCTGGTCCCGTACTTGGATCCCTTGTCAGGATTCACCGGGAGTACGTTTTACTTATAATGCAAAAGTTACTGTTCCCAAAGATTTATTGGCTGTAATGAGTGCTGTAAATCCTCAAAAGAAAAACGATACGGGAGTTTATACCTTTAAGCAAGACAAAGCAATTCCATCTTACTTAATGGCTATTGCTGTTGGAGATATCGAATTTCAGTCAATTGATAACAGGACCGGAGTTTATGCAGAACCCTCAATGCTAAAAAAATCAGCATGGGAATTTGCTGAACTTGGCAAAATGGTGGTTGCTGCTGAAAAATTATATGGGCCTTACCGTTGGGGGCGCTATGATGTACTGGTTTTACCTCCAAGTTTTCCTTATGGCGGAATGGAAAATCCAAACCTGACTTTTTTAACTCCGGGAGTTATTGCTGGAGATCGCTCATTAACAAGTTTACTAGCTCACGAATTGGGCCACAGCTGGAGCGGAAACTTAGTTACAAATGCAACCTGGGATGATATCTGGCTAAACGAAGGTTTTACAACTTATGTAGAACACCGTATTGGAGAAGCAATCTTTGGAAAGAAAGAGTTTGAAATGCAGAATGTAATCACTAACAAAGAGTTAGTTGACAACGTTGCTGAATATGGAGATACAAATCCAGATACCAGATTAAAAGTAAGTCTTACAGGTAGAAATCCGGATGATGGTATAAGTTTAATTCCGTATGTAAAAGGATATGCTTTTTTAAGAGTTATTGAAAACGCTGTTGGACGCGAGAAGTTTGATCCGTTTATTAAAAATTATTTCGATTCACATGCTTTCAAATCGATCACAACAGAAGATTTCGTTAAATATTTAAATGACAATCTAATTAAAGGTGATAAAGCTTTAGCAGATAAAATAAAATTAGAAGAATGGATTTACAAACCTGGAATTCCATCAAACATTACCGCAGTAAGTTCAGCCGATTTTGATGCTATTGATGCTATTCAAAAAAGCTGGAGAGAAACAGGTGTTGCCGGTTTAAGCAAAAAAATCACGACAACTGCAGAAAAGCAGCATTTTATTGACCATCTTCCATCTGACATTACCGTAAAAGAAATGGAAGCAATTGATAATGAATTCAACTTTACAAAAGGAGGGAATTTTATCATCAAACGTCAATGGTTTGTTCAGGCAATTCGACATCAGTACAAAGCTGCAAATCCAGCGATTGAACAATTTTTAATCTCAATTAGCAGAACAGGGTCAGTAATGATGCTGTATAAAGAAATGGTTAAAACTCCCGAAGGAAAAACGTGGGCAAAACAAATTTTTGAAAAAGCTAAATCCGGTTATCACGCAACGACTATTCAGGCTGTTGAAGGTGTTTTGAAATAAAATTTTAAGAATATAATTTACAAGAGGCTGTTCCTAAAGGAATAGCCTCTTTTTTTTTATGAAGTATTTGTCATTTCTCTTTCGTCGAAATGACAAAACAAACGAAAATACACTCTTATGAAAACAAGTTCCTAGCCCCGATAGAAGTGAAAATCCTTTTGTGGCGGGGTTCGCCACAAAAGATTGCAACGGATAGCGGGATTGGCTCCTGAAAAATGCCTTAATTATAGAAATCCAAATGAAAAGATTGCGCTGAAAATAAAGAAGAGAAAATTGTCCATCACATAGCGTAAATTCTCCATGTTCTGAAATCTCTAATCGTCGCACCTTTGTAATGTCAAAAGACAATAACAAATAATAACACTAAAAATTAAATAAAAATGACACGATTAACAGCATTAAACCCAGAAGAAGTAACAGGAAAAACTAAAGATTTATTCAACGCTGTACAGGCAAAATTAGGGGTAGTTCCGAATATGATGAGAACAATGGGAAATTCTCCTGCAGTTCTTGAAGGATATTTAAATTTAAGCGGTGCCCTAAGCCACGGAAAATTGAGCGCAAAAACAGGAGAATTAATTGCCCTTGCAGTTTCTGAAAGCAATTCTTGTGATTACTGTTTAGCTGCCCATACTTTTATTGGAGAGAAATTAGTAAAAGCAGATCCGGAAGTATTACACAATGCAAGAACAGGGAATTCTGCAGATGAAAAAACAGCAGGAATTTTACAATTTGCAAAAATATTAATCAGCAAAAACGGATTGGTAAATGATCAGGATGTTGCGGCAGTTAGAAATGCGGGTGCATCAGATGCAGAAATTTCAGAAATTATTGCACACGTAGGCTTAAATGTATTTACAAATTATTTTAACAATACGGCAAATACAGAAATTGATTTTCCTGCAGTTCAGACTGTATAACTCTAAACAACAACACAACGCGACTAAAGATAGTTATGATTCATTTTGTAACTATCTTTATCTTTATCAAAACATTTCTGATTATGAGCAATCAAAACGCTTTTACCTTAATAAATCCACAAAATGGAAATCTAGCTTTTAAGCTCCTTTCATTTGAAGACAATAGCCATTTTGATCATATTCAGCGTAATAATTATTTTTCTCTAATTTGGGTTACCAAAGGAAACGGAAAGGTGAAAGCTGATTTTGCAGAACATCAATTTGAAGAAGGTTCGCTCCTCGCCTTTTCTCCCTATCAGCCTTTTATGATTTGCACAAAAGAAGACCTGAAGGGAATTGCAATCCATTTTCACCCCGATTTTTACTGTATTCACATGCATCAAAAAGAGGTTTCCTGCAACGGTGTTTTGTTTAATAATGTTTACCAACCGCCATTTACGCGAATTACAGATCAGGCAAAAGCCACATTTCAGATGGTTATTGACCAAATGAGAACTGAAATACAAAATGCAGAACTGGCGCAATACGAACTATTAATTTCGTATCTGAAAATATTTTTAATCACAGCTTCAAGATTAAAAAATGAGCAGCTGGAAGAACTAAAATCGGCTCCGGATTCTAAAGAACCTTATATTTTACAAAATCTAAAAGACGCTATTGAAAATCATTTTAAAACCAAACATTCCGCCGGAAATTATGCCGAATTGCTTAATATTTCGCCCAAAGCTTTAGCTAAATTATCAAAGAATTATTTCAACAAAACGCTTACGGGTCTTATTGCCGAAAGAATTATTATTGAAGCAAAAAGAGAATTGTACATGACCAATAAAACGGTAAAAGAAATTGCATACGAGCTGGGTTATGAAGACGAACATTATTTCAGCAGGTTCTTTAAAACCAATGCAGATGTTTCGCCTCAATTGTACCGGGAAACTGTAGGATTTGGTAAAATGGTTTAATTTCTATTTTTAGCTTCAATCCATTTTGACATGTATTTGGTGCTTTTTAAAGTATGGTGCTGAAGCAGGCTTCCCATAAAATTATGAAGGCGATGATTTTCAGAATCATTCATTAAATCATTTACTGTGTTTATCAAAACGGAAGCAAATTTATTTTTTTGAAAACACGTATTTACAATAGCAACTCCATTTTTCTGAGATTGCTCCCAAAGATTTTTATCCTGATATAAGGCAACAGCCTGTTTAGCAAAAAGCTCCGGATCATCGATAATAAAACCGCCCCAGGGCAGATCTTCATGCATTGCTTCTGCACCTATTTCTGTTGTTACGCTTGGTGTACCGCATTGTATGGCTTCCAAAAGTTTTCCTTTTAAACCTGCACCAAAACGAATTGGCGCCAAAACAACTTTTGCTTTTTTAACAATTTCGTTAGCATCAGCAGCTCTTCCCATAATAAAAAATCCGTCTTTAGGCTGATGCAACTGTAATACTTTTTGCGAAGGATAAGCACCATAGACGTGCAAGACGGCTTCCGGAAAATCTTTCCTGACAAAAGCCCAAACAGATTCTTTAAGATACTGGACAGTGTTCCAATTGGGTTCATGTAGAAAATTTCCAATAAAAACAAAATGCTCACGCTCTTCAAATAAAGGCAATTTTAAAAGATCGCTTTCCTTCATTTCATCTGTCAAAAAAGGAAGATAAAACAGCAGAGTTGTATTGATTTTAAAAATATCATTTAGGATTTTCATTTCAAATTTCGAAATAATCAAAGACAAATCACACCTCAAAATACTTGCAATTTCACGTTTTGCCACTTCTTCCGACAATAAATCGAATAACTCAAAAGTTCTTTTTTCCTTAAAAGCTTTTTGCCTGGCCGTTCTTAAACAATGTAAATCCTCGGTATCTAATATTCTGATTGCTTTTGGACAGTTTTCTGCAACACGCCATCCAAATTGTTCTTCAATCATAAAGCGGTCAAACAAAACAACATCAGGATTTAATTCAATTATGAAATCATCAAAACTTGAATTATTCAGTTCAATTGATTTTTTCCCCACTCCAAACTCAGCTAAATCAACCATAAAATCACTGTCCAAAGCCGGGCTTGCAAATGTAATTTCAAATCCATTTTCCTTAAAAACAGATATTAACTGCATCATTCTTCCGCCTGCCGCAGACGAATTTGGTTCGGGCCAGACAAAACCAATTATTAAAAGTTTTTTCGTTTGATTCATTTTAATTCTTTGAACTACAAAATAATGCATTTTTACGCTTAATTACATGATATTTCCTGATTTTAGCTGATAAAAAGACTAATTTTGCAAAATATAAATCTGCAATAATTATGTTAGGATTAAAATTAGCTACGGATCCGCGTTGGGTAAATATAGTCGAATCAAATATCGAAGAAATTTTAACGGACCATGCCTGGTGTGAGCAAAAAGCAGCTTCGAACGCTATCAGCTTAGTTACATATAACTCTGAATTAGAGGAATTAGTAACTGAAATGCTTATAATTGCCCGAGAAGAATTAGAGCATCTGCAAATGGTGCACGACATAATTAAAAAAAGAGGCTTGGCTTTGGGACGAGAAAGAAAAGATCATTATGTAAATGAGCTTTTTAAATTTATGAAAAAAGACGGAAGCCGTAAAGATGCTCTTTGTGATCGTTTACTTTTTTCTGCCATGATAGAAGCAAGAAGCTGTGAGCGTTTTAAAGTTCTTTCTGAAAACATAAAAGACCAAGAACTGGCAAAATTTTATCGCGATTTAATGATTTCCGAAGCCGGGCACTATACTACATTTTTAGGATTTGCCAGAAAATATACAGACAATATAGACATTGATAAACGCTGGAAAGAGTGGATTGAATACGAAGGTTCGATTATTACTAATTATGGAAAAAGTGAAACCGTTCACGGATAATTTTTTTATACCATTTACTGTCATTACTTTATAAAATTCAATTTTAACAAACTTGTTATGTCAAAAAATAAATCCAGATCGATTGTATTTAAAATTGCCAAATACGTCGGGATAACGTTCGCCGTTATTTTAGGATTATTGTTTTTAACCCCAATCGTTTTTGCAGACCAGATTAAAGAGCAGATTAAAAAAACTGCTAACGAAAGATTAAGCGCCGAACTAAATTATTCTGATGTTTCGGTTTCTTTTTTTCATCATTTTCCGTCGTTGACTTTAACCTTAAATGACTTAAAACTTAACGGTTCTGCACCTTATACAAACGAACATTTTATCACTGCAAAAGAAGTTTCTTTTGGAATAAATGTCGCTAGTTTAATTTTTAGTAAATCTGTAAAAATTGACCAGATTTACCTTTCCGACTCGTCTATTAATGTAAAAGTAAATGAAAAAGGAGAAGCTAATTATAACGTTTACAAATCATCTGCACAAACACCAAAATCCAAAGACAGTACAGATACTGCTCTAAAACTGGAGAGAATCGAAATTATAAACAGTAAAATTGTTTATGATGACAAATCTACAAAAGTTCATTTTGATGCTTTTAGCTTTAATTATCTGGGAAAAGGAAACCTGGACAAAGCAATTTTTGATTTGTACTCTAAAGCCAAAATTGAAAAATTAAATATTGTTTATGATGGTGAACCCTATTTAATGAACAAACAGATTGATGCTGACTTAATTACAAAAATTAACGTTAACTCCTTGTCTTTTGTTTTTCAACAAAACAACTTAAAAATTAATCAGCTTTTGGTCGATTTTAAAGGAAAATTTGATTTTCTGAAAGAGGGTTATAATATGGATCTTGTTTTAAAATCTGACAACAGTGATTTGTACGATGTTTTTACTGCATTTCCTCCAAAATATATTACCTGGCTTTCTAAAACCGAATTAAAAGGAAAAACGAATCTCTTTTTAACTTTAAAAGGAAATTATATTGCCTCACAACACATTGCACCGGATTTGAATTTGGACTTAAAACTGGAAAATGGTTTTGTAAATTATAATAAGAGTGCTTTTCCGGTTTCGAATTTAAATTTCGAAATTAAAACAACTGTGCCTTCCTTAAATCCTGAGCTTTTAACTGTTGATGCCAAAAACTTATCTCTAAATATCAACCAGGATTACTTAAAATCAAAATTTTACATGCGAGGCCTTACTTCTCCGGATATTAATGCTGATTTTAAAGCTAAAATTAATCTTGAGAAACTAAACAAGGGGCTTGGAATCCCTGATTTGACTTTAAAAGGAAGCCTAATTGGAGATGTTACTGCAAAAGGAAAATTTGACCAAAAGAATAAACTTTTTCCGGTTACAAATGGAAATATTAGCCTGACAAATGGTTATTTAAAAACAAAATATTACCCAAATCCGATTACTAATATCATTGTAAAAACAAGAATTGAAAATCAAAAAGGAACTTTTCAGGACTTAAAAGTTAATCTAAAGCCAGCGCAATTTACTTTTGAAGGAAAACCTGTTTTTGTACAGGCTGATTTAAGTAATTTTAATGATTTAAATTATGATGTGAAGGCAAAAGGCGAACTTGATGTAAACAAAATTTACAAAGTTTTTTCTCAAAAAGGGCTTGATTTGGATGGTTTTGTAAAAGCCGATCTGGCTTTGAAAGGAAAACAAAGTGATGCCGAAAAAGGAAACTACAGCAAACTAAACAACAAAGGAACTCTTGAACTTAGGAACATCGGAATTGTTTCTGAATACCTGCCTCAAAAATTTATCATTAAAGAAGGTGTTTTTAAGATCAATCAGGATAAAATGACATTCAAAAACTTTTTGGCCGCTTATGGACAATCTGATTTTACGATGAATGGCTATTTACAAAATGTTTTTAATTATGCTACAAGCAAAACCGGTATTTTAAAAGGTTCTTTTAAAGTTACTTCCCGTTATATAAATATAGACGAATTCATGTCAAATGTTCCGGAAAATACTGCTGTAAACGAAGCACCGGCAAAAACTCAAATGCCTGAAACAAAGCCAACACAAACTGGTGTTATTATAATTCCGACAAATCTGAATTTACAATTGCTGGCAAATGCACAGAAAGTAAGTTTTGAAAAAATGAATATGCAAAATGCTTCCGGATACTTAAAAATGAAAAATGGAAAGCTAAGCATGCAAAATACCGGTTTTAACTTAATTGGCTGTAATGTTGCAATGAATGCCAATTATCAGGCGGTAACATCTCAAAAAGCAAATTTTGATTATGCAATAAAAGCTTCTGATTTTGATATAAAAAGGGCTTATAACGAAATTGAGGTCTTTAGAAAAATGGCCAGCGCAGCAGAAAAAGCACAAGGAATTGTTTCTCTGGATTATCAACTAAAAGGGAGATTAAACGGAAAAATGGAACCTGTTTATCCATCTCTTACAGGTGGCGGAACACTCTCTGTAAAGAATGTAAAAGTAAGAGGTTTAAAAATGTTCAATGCTGTGAGTAAACAAACAAGTTCTGAGGCTATAAAAAATCCGGATCTTTCTAAAGTAGATATAAAAACTACTATAAAGAATAATATTATGACGGTAGAACGCTTCAAATTTAAATTTGCAGGCTTTAGACCAAGAATTGAAGGAACCACAAGTCTGGACGGAAAATTAAATTTAAAAATGCGTCTGGGGCTTCCTCCTTTAGGCATTTTCGGAATTCCGCTGACTGTGACAGGAACTCAGGATAATCCGAAAATAAAAGTTGGAAGAAAATCTGAAGATCTTGAGGAAACAAAAGATACTGAGTAATAAAACTCAATATCTTAAATTCCAAATTCCAATCTCTACTTTTTGGAATAAGAAAAAACATTCCTATTAAACATTAGAAACCTGTTCATAATGAGCAGGTTTTTTATTTTATAAAACTTATTATTGTGCAGGAATGGAGGAAATCAATTTATAATTTTCAATGATCTTCCTTTAGTAATTATTATCACTTCAAAAGCTTACAATAAACCCTACTGGTATTCTCAAACAGATAAAATTGTATTGGATTATATTTTGCTGCTATAATAAAATAGTGAATTTTACCGTTTATTGTATTATATACGCCGATAATCAAATTCAAAATTTTCTATAGAAAACAAAAAACCCGTTCGCCAAGGCGAACGGGTTTTATAATAAGTAGTCTAATGATTATGCTTCGAATGGAAGAATAGATACATAAGATTTGTTATCTTTTTTCTTTTGGAACTTAACAACTCCAGCTACTCTTGCGTGTAGTGTGTGATCTTTACTGATGTAAACATTTTCACCTGGATTATGTTTTGAACCTCTTTGTCTAACGATGATGTTCCCAGCAATAGCAGCTTGTCCACCAAAAATCTTAACGCCTAGACGTTTTGATTCTGATTCTCTACCATTCTTCGAACTACCGACACCTTTCTTGTGAGCCATGACGTATGAGTTTAAATATTGTTATTATTCTTTAGTAGCTTCTTTTTTTGCTTTTGGAGCTGCTGCTTTTTTTGCTTTTGGAGCTGCTTCAACTTCAGTTGCCGGAGCATCTTCTGCTACAACCGCTTTTTTAGCTGCTGCTTTTTTAGTTCCGCCTGCTGCAGTAATACCTTCAATTACAATTTGAGTAAGATATTGTCTATGACCATTTCTCTTTTTGTAACCTTTTCTTCTTTTCTTTTTGAAAACGATTACTTTATCTCCTTTTAAGTGTTGTAACACTTTAGCTTCTACTGAAGCACCTTCTATAGCTGGGGCGCCTAAAGTTACGCTTCCGTTATCGTCTAATAAAAGAACTTTGTCAAATGAAATACTTGAACCTTCTTCGTTAGCCAAACGGTTAACATAAACCTTTAAGTCTTTGCTTACTTTAAATTGTTGCCCTGCTATCTCTACGATTGCATACATACCAAATTGATTTATTGATTTTTAAGGTTGCAAATATACAATTAATAATTTACTGTGCAATGTCTAATTTTAAAAATATTTATATGGCCTTAAATCCTGTTTTTCAAAGCTTTTAACCGATTTCAAATCAACAACAAAGCCTTACTGGCTGTTAAAGTATCCTCAAAATAAAAAGCTAATCTTAAATTGATAATTAAAAAAAAGTTATTTTTGATGTAACTAAAATCAATTCTTGGTTACCTACTCTATTAGGTATATATAAATTATTAATCTTTATGAAAAATTCTATAATGATAGTAAGCGCAGCACTAATGCTTGGCGGAATAGCTCATGCTCAAAAAGTAGTTTTTGAAGAATACAATTTAGATAACGGCATGCATGTTATCCTGCACAACGACCCTTCTGCCCCCGTAGTGATTACTTCTGTAATGTATCATGTAGGATCTAAAGACGAACGTCCTGACCGAACAGGATTTGCGCACTTTTTTGAACATTTATTATTTGAGGGAACCCAAAACATAAAACGTGGTGAATGGATGAAAATCGTCACTGCAAATGGCGGTGTGAACAACGCCAATACTTCTGATGACAGAACATATTATTATGAAGTATTTCCATCGAACAGCCTGGAACTTGGGTTATGGATGGAGTCTGAGCGACTAATGCATCCTATTATTAATAAGATTGGTGTTGACACACAAAATGAAGTTGTAAAGGAAGAAAAAAGAATGCGTTATGACAATCAGCCTTACGGGAACATTCTGCCAGAGGTAAAGAAAAACATGTTCAAAAATCATCCTTATCGCTGGACAACTATCGGTTCTATGAAAGATCTGGATGCGGCAACCCTTGAAGAGTTTCAGGCTTTTAATAAAAAATTCTACACACCAAATAATGCCGTATTGGTTGTTGCCGGAGATTTTGATAAAACAAAAGCAAAAGAATGGATTCAGAAATATTTTGGACCAATTCCTAAAGGAGAGGTTGTAAAAAAACAAACGTACACAGAAGAACCAATTACACAAACCATAAAAGCAACTTACGAAGATCCAAACATCCAGATCCCGATGATTGTTGCCTCGTACAGAACTCCTTCTATGAAAACCAGGGATGCAAGAGTTTTAGATTTGATTTCTTCTTACCTGAGTGATGGGAAAAGTTCAAAATTATACAAGAAAATTGTTGATGACAAAAAAATGGCCCTTCAGATTGGCGCAGTAGGTTTTAGTCAGGAAGATTATGGGACATATATTTTGTATGGTTTACCAATGGGAAATTACACAACAGCAGATATCTTAAAGGAAATGGATGAGGAAATTGTAAAAATCCAAACTGATCTGATTTCTGAAAAAGATTATGAAAAATTACAAAACAAATTCGATAATAATTTTGTCAATGCAAATGCAAGTGTTGAAGGAATTGCAGAAAATTTAGCCTCTTATTATTTACTTTACGGAGACGTAAATCTTATCAATACAGAAATCGATCTTTATCATTCTATCACAAGAGAAGAAATCAGAGAGGTTGCCAAAAAGTATTTAAACCCAAATCAGCGTTTAATTTTAGATTATGTTCCTTCAACAAAAGTTCAAAACTAAGAATCGAATCATGAAAAAAATACATACAGTTTTAATCCTTTTATTCCTTACCGGAATTATGCAAGCACAAGATCGTCCACAACCAAAACCAGGAAACTCACCAGTAGTCAACATCAAAAAACCACAAACTTTTGTTTTGTCAAATGGTATGAAAGTTTTGGTAGTTGAAAATCATAAATTACCAAGAGTAAGCTTCAACCTTACTCTGGACAACGCTCCTTTTATTGAAGGAAACAAAAAAGGTGTTGACGAACTGACCAGCAGCCTGATCGGAAACGGCACTAAAAAAACAACAAAAGAAGCCTTTAATGAAGAAATTGATTTTTACGGAGCCCAGATCAACTTCACTTCGCAAGGAGCTTATGCCAGCTCACTTTCAAAATATTCAGGCCGTGTCTTAGAGCTTCTCGCAGAAGGTGCTCTAAAGCCAAATTTTACACAAACTGAGTTTGATAAGGAAAAAGCAAAATTATTAGAAGGACTCAAAGCCGATGAAAAAAGTGTTCCTGCTATTGCAAACCGTGTTGTAGATGTTTTGACATTTGGAAAAAATCACCCTTCGGGAGAATATATTTCTGAAGAAACAGTGAAAAATGTAACCCTTGCAGATGTTCAGGCAAATTATGCAACTTATTTTGTTCCAGAAAATGCTTATTTAGTTATTATCGGAGACATCAAGTTTAAAGAAACAAAAGCAGCTGTTGAAAAACTTTTTGGAGGCTGGAAAAAACAGGCAGCTCCAAAAAACTCATATCCTGATCCTGTAAATGTTTCTAAACTTCAGATTGATTTTGTTGATGTTCCGAATGCCGTTCAATCTGAAATTTCATTAGTAAATACAGTAAACTTAAAAATGAGTGATCCTGATTTTTTTCCTGCTGTAATTGCCAATCAAATTTTGGGAGGTGATTTTAACAGTTATTTAAACATGAATCTGCGCGAACAACACGCCTGGACTTATGGAGCAAACTCAAATATTGGAAGCGGAAAATATGTTACCAAATTTAAAGCGTCATCTGCAGTTAGAAATGCTGTTACTGATAGCGCTGTAGCTGAATTTGTAAAAGAAATAAAAAGAATCAGAACCGAAAAAGTTTCTGATGATGTGTTGAAAAACGTAAAAGCCGGTTATATCGGAAGATTTGTAATGCAGGTCGAGAAACCTCAGGCTGTTGCCCGTTATGCGTTAAATATTGAGACCGAGAAACTTCCTGCTGATTTCTACGAAAAATACATTCAGACAATTAACAATGTTACGGCTGACGACATTTACCGTGTCTCGAATAAATATTTTCCTTTGGACAACATGCGTATCGTAGTTGTAGGAAAAGGTTCTGAAGTGATTGAAGGATTAGAAAAACTCAAGATTCCAATTTTTTATTATGATAAATATGGAAATCCAATTGAGAAACCAGTTACAAAAAAAGAAGCTCCGGCCGGAATTACAGCACAAAATGTTTTTGAAAACTATCTTAAAGCAATTGGCGGCGAAAAAGCAGTTGCAGCGGTAAAAACACTGGCCATGGCAGGATCAACAACAATTCCTCAGGCTCCTTCTCCACTGAGCTTTACATCAAAATTAGATTCAAAAGGAAAAATGATGGTTTCACTTAATATGGGGACGATGCCTTTGATGAAACAGGTTGTTAATGACAAGGGTGCATACATTGAGCAGCAAGGCCAACGTAAAAACCTGGAAGGGGATGATTTAGCAGAAATGAAAGCAAGTGCTGCTCCTTTTGAAGAATTGCGTCTAAGCAAAAGAACAGATCTGAAAATTAGCGGAATCGAACCTATAAATGGCAAAGATGCCTATTCTATAAAGGATGGTAAAACAGTTTATTATTATGATGTAAAATCAGGTTTAAAAGTAGCTAAGTTAAAAGTAAAAGAACAAAGTGGGCAATCAACTACCCAAACAACTTATTTTAACGATTATAAAGACGTAAAGGGCGTAAAAGTTCCTTTTAATATTGTTCAGAATGCGGGTTTTGAACTCGATATCAAAATGTCTGAAATCAAAATAAACGAAGGAGTTTCGGATAGTGATTTTCTTTAAATCCTCATTAACCCGGATTTAGAAAACAGACAAGACTAAAAGCGCTGTCAAAGTTTAAGACTTTGGCAGCGCTTTTTCTTTTTTAGCCGATAAATAGACTCCAATCAAAATTATAAATGCACCAAAAAACTGAGTTCTCGTCAGCATTTCATTATCCAACAATCCCCAGAAAAATGCTACTATCGGAATTAAATATGTTACTGATGTTGCAAATACCGGAGATGACATTTGTATTAGTTTAAAAAAGACAATGTTTGCAATTCCTGTTCCCAGAATCCCCAGGATCATGACAAAGAAAACAGAATGTTGGGCAGTCTCCAAATGCACTTTCTGACTAATATCAGTTGTACTTAAAATAATTAAGGCGGGAAGAAGCAATACAGTAAAATTTCCTGTTGTAATACTAACCGAATTCAAGTCTGATAAATATCTCTTTATTAAATTTACATTTATAGCATAACAAAGTGTAGCAATCACAACGAGAAGAACATAATAGTAATTTTGTCCGGGATGTGCAGATGCTCCGCTTAAGACTAACAACAGGCAGCCTATTAACCCAACAAAAACTCCCAGAACTTGTTTCTTCTGAAACTGAAGTCCAAAAAAGAGTATCCCTAAAATTAATGTATTTAAAGGAGTAAGCGAATTTAAAATCGCCACAATTGAACTATCAACTTCTGTCTCTGCGATAGCAAAAAAATAGGCCGGAATACAGGTTCCGAAAACAGAAGTAAGAGCAACAAATTTCCATTGTTGCCGCGAGATTTTTTTTAAACTTTTAAAACCTACGATTAGCAGAAACAAAGCAGCAAAAATAATCCTGAAAGAACCAACCTGGATTGCAGTTAAACCTACCAATCCTCTTTTTATAAGAATAAATGAACTTCCCCAAATCAGTGAAAGCACAAATAAATAAATCCATTTTAACTGTTTTGCATCCATGAGCTTTGTTTTACTGCAAATTTGTACTATTTTTATGAACTGACCGCTGGTTTTTTATTAATTTTGCAAGAAAGTTAATAGCAATTTAAAACTTATATATAATGAAAATTTCAAAAATCTTAATCGCTGCAACAATCGCTGGCTTAGTATTCGTTGGCTGCAAAAAAGAAGAAGATAAAAGCCTTCAGGTTGTAAATGCAGAAAAAAACACTCCGAAAGAACACAAACCAATTGCTGCTGAAAATCTTCAAACTGCAAGTTTTACCATAGACGGAATGACTTGTGCTGTTGGATGTGCAAAAACGATAGAAGAAGAATTAACAAATCTGGAGGGAGTTGATAAGGCAACTGTTGATTTTGATAAAAAAACGGCAACAGTTACATTTGATAAAACGATTCAAAACCCGGAAAATCTAACGAAAGTAGTTCAGAAAACCGGAGACGGAAAAACATATAAGGTTTCGAATATGAAATCATAATTAAACTGACATAAAAAAAAGCATCCGACGGGATGCTTTTTTTTATGTTATTTATTTGAGAATTACTTCCACTTTAACGTTTCCATTAACTGTCGCATATCATTTTTGATGTAACTAGCTGCAGGCATAATAGAATCAAAATTGGGTTTAGCATAAAAGTAAACCGATCCTGTTATAAAATGCTTTGTACTGTCTGTCACATAAAATTGTGAGTTAGTAGCCGCATTTCCATCTACCTGATAAAACATGCCGTAAACCTTTTTTTCAGGGTTTAAATAAGGCTGTTCTAAAATATCATCGGCTTTGATAACATGCTCATACGTTAGTTTTTGAGCATCTTTCAATAATTTTTCAATGTTATTGTTTACAGGTTTATAGGTAAGGTAAATTGTTGCTTTCATTTTAGGATAGGTTATAGCAAACCCACAATTTTTTTCCCCTTTAATCACAGCACCTTCGTTCATTTGAAAAGTAAAAGGACAATTGTTTTCAAAGTTAACATAAGTTGCTTCCGGATAATCTAAACGCAGATAACTTGACGGCTTAGGCAAAACATCTTTTTTACAACTTAAAAGTGTAAATATTAGCAAAACGATGGTTGTCGAAATTATTTTTTTAAGCATTTTATTCTAATGTTACTTTTATTTGTTTTACACGTTTATTATCCACTGCCTCAATTGTAAAAACACAATTTTCAAAAGTTATTTTTTGATCTTTTTTGGGAAAATTACCAAGGATTTCCAAAATAAAACCAGCCAGTGTCTCTGCTTCGCCTTTTTGTGTTTCAAAAATATCCTCATCGACTTCGACAATTCTGTAAAAATCCTTTAGGTTAATTTTGCCTTCAAACAGAAAGTTTTTTTCATCAATTTGAGAAAAATTCAGATTTTCATCATCAAATTCATCACTTATATCTCCCACAATCTCTTCTATAACATCTTCCAGAGAAACCAAACCAGATGTCCCTCCATATTCATCAACTACAATTGCCAAATGACTTTTAAGGCTCTGAAAATCCTTCAAAAGATTATCAAGTTTTTTATTTTCAGGAACAAAAAAAGCTTCTCTGATTAATGATGTCCATTCGAACTCCTTTTTATCAATGTGCGGAAGCAAATCCTTAACAAACAAAACCCCTTCTATCTGGTCAATATTGTCTTTGTATACCGGAATTCTTGAAAATCCTTTTTCGATAATTTTTACACAAATGGCTTCAAAAGATTCTGAAATTTCCAAAGCAAAGATATCAATCCTCGGACTCATAACCTGTTTGGTATCTGTGTTCCCAAAAGAAACGATTCCTTCCAGAATTTTTTGCTCGTCTGTAGATGTTCCATCAGAATCGGTAAGCTCTAATGCTTGTGACAACTGATTTATCGAAAAATTATTTTTCTGTTTCCCCAGCTTATTTTGCAAATATAGGTTAAGACTGCGCATAGGCAAACTTACAGGCGAAAGTAATTTATCTAAAAAGGATATTGGATATGCTACCCATTTTGCAAATTTTATGTTGTTACGGCTTGCGTATACTTTTGGTAAAACTTCTCCAAATAATAAAATCAAAAAGGTTACTACACTTACTTCGAGAATAAATTTTAAGGCGGGAGAATTTACATTAGAAAAAATATTTTGCCCAATAAATGAAAACAAAATAACCACTCCTATGTTTAAAAAATTATTGGCTACCAATAATGTCGCTAAAAGTTTTTTGGGCCTGTCTAAAAGTTTAGAAATGATTTTTCCTTTAGAACTGTTTTCGTGAAGAGTATCATCAATATTTTTTTGTGATAAAGAGAAAAGTGCTACTTCTGCACCAGACACAATTGCTGAAAGAAACAGCAAAATAAATATTCCGACAAAACCAATTAGTAAATTGATGTCTAAATTTGTACTAAAAAGTAAACTGGGCTCCGGGTCCAAACTGAAAAAAATTAGTTAAACAATCAAAAAGGCAAATCGTTTATAGGCAAGCCTTCATTATTGGTTTCAAAGTTAGTGTTTTTTCCTGATTCTGATTCAGAATTCGGCTTATGACCTGTAGTTTCTTTTTTGGTGGTCAGGAAAGTAAATTCCGTAACCTGAATTTCGGTTGTGTATTTTGTCACACCGTCTTCTCCTTGCCATTGGCGGGATTTTATTCTACCTTCGACATAGATTTTATCTCCTTTAGAAAGATATTTTTCACAAATTTCAGCAGCTTTGTTTCGCACAACAAGGTTATGCCATTCTGTAGAAGTTATTTTTTCATTAGTGGTTTTGTTAATATAAACTTCATTAGTTGCCAACTGAAAACGTCCGATGCAGTTCCCTCCATCAAAATAATGCATTTTTACATCATCGCCCAAATGGCCAATGAGCATCACTTTATTTAATGTTCCGTTCATAGTTTTTGGTGATATTTCTATCAAAGATACATTTTTTTAGCAATTTATTTCCTGCTTTTCGAAAATTTATAAATCGATATAGTAAAAATGATTGTTTTTTAAATCATTGTCAATATTTGCTTTTTATTTTTCATTAATCATAACTTTAAAATAAAGAAACATAAATTTTACAATAGAATTTGATGAAAAATTTTGTTAAATTAAATAATAATGTATTTTTGGTTTATGATAAAAATAGAATTTGTTAGTTGTCATAAACTACCCGAAAGATCTTTTTTCTACAAAGGAAAGCAATTTCCTTTTTGTGCCAGATGTACTGGTATTTATGTAGGATATTTTATTTTCATACCACTTTTGTGGTTTATGAAAATTGATATTTATTGGGCTTTGTTGGCTGTTTTGCCAACAATAATTGACGGGCTTACACAAGCTTATTGCAACAGAGAAAGCAATAATCTCCTTCGTTTTGCTTCTGGTATCCTTGCAGGTTACGGACTTGCCGGCATCTCAGATTTTATTGCATACTGGATTGTATTTTTTTTCAAATACCTAATTTTTAATTAACAACTAAATAAATATAATAACTATGTCTGAAGAAAACTCAAAATTTGATGAATTTGAAAACAGAAATGACAATTCTCAAGAAGATTTAAGCACTGGGTTAAAAGTGTTATCATTCTGTATCCCATTAGCAGGAGCAATCATTTACTTTGTAAAAAAGAATGATCAGCCTGTTGCCGCTAAATCTGCCTGTAATATGGCCTTAATAGGTTTTGCAGTTGGTATTGTTGTTCGAATTATTCAATATGCTACAATGGGTGCATAAATTACAAAAGGCTTCTTATCAGAAGCCTTTTTTTATAGTTTTTCTATAAAATTATAAATCACAATAGGAAAAGGCAATGTTTTTAAATCATTGATATCAATACCTCCTTTAATTATTTCCTTAACTCTGATTTTCCAGAACTGGATATGCAAATGCTGATGGGATAACTTATGAATTACTGTTGCATGACTATACTCTTCTATACCTATAATAGTATAATCAGAAAAAATATCATCTTGTACCGCTTTAGAAACAAAATCAAAATCAACAATTTCCTGGGTTTCAAAAAGAGGAAATTCGTATAGATTATGCCAGATCCCTTTTGCTTCTCTTTTTTGGACTACTGTATTCCCCAAAACATCTTCTAAAACAAAATAATTAAAAAATCTATTTGTGACTTTTGTCTTTTTGGATTTTACCGGCAAAGTATTTACCTTCTTCTTTTGAAGAGCCGCACAACTATCATTAAAAACGCAAATTTTACAATCAGGACTTTTAGGCACGCATTGCAAAGCACCAAACTCCATGATAGCCTGATTAAAAATCGCTGGATTAGCCTCGCTCGGTTCGGCTCCGCCTCGAGTTCCTTTTGGCATTAATTCGTATGCAAGTTCCGTAAATTCTTTTTTTGTAGCCGGAAGCGTTATATCGGATTCGATATCAAAGTAGCGGGAAAGCACCCGAAATACATTTCCATCTACAACAGGCACGGCTTCATTATAAGAAAAAGATGCAATAGCAGCAGCTGTATATTCCCCTACTCCTTTTAATTTTAGCAAGTCCTTATATGTAGGAGGAAAAACACCATTTAACTCATTTGCTACATATTGGGCTGTTTTATGCAAATTTCGGGCACGGGAATAATACCCTAATCCCTGCCAAAGTTTTAAAACCTGTTCTTCATTGGCATTTGCCAGGTCAAACACGGTAGGAAATTCCTTCGTAAACGAAAAAAAATAGGGCATTCCTTGTGCTACTCGCGTCTGTTGTAACATAATTTCTGAGAGCCAAATTAGGTACGGATTGGTAGTATTCCTCCAAGGCAAATCACGTTTGTTTTGTAAATACCATTTTATCAATTGGTTATGAAAAATCATAGAAAAATTCTTAGAATACAAAAGTAAATCTTTATGTAATTAAAATTTAACGAATTAGCTTGATTAATTATTTTTTTAATTCCTATATTTGCAAACTCAAAAAAATAGTACATCATTTATAAAATAAAATAGGAAAGAAAATGACGAAAGCAGACATCGTAGCGAAAATTTCAGAGAAACTTGGTCTTGAAAAAGGAGACGTTCAAGCAACAGTAGAAAGTTTCATGGAAGAAGTTAAAATTTCATTAGAAACTGGTGACAATGTTTACCTAAGAGGTTTCGGTAGTTTTATCGTAAAAACAAGAGCTGAAAAAACAGGTAGAAACATTTCTAAAAACACTACTATCAAAATTCCAGCACACAACATTCCTGCTTTTAAACCTGCAAAAGTATTTGTAGAAGGGGTTAAAACAAACAACGAAGCAAAATAATACTATTAATTAATTATAAAATCGACACGATATGCCAAGTGGTAAAAAAAGAAAGAGACATAAGGTAGCTACTCACAAAAGAAAGAAAAGAGCGAGAGCTAACCGTCACAAAAAGAAAAAGTAGTTTTAAACTACTTTTTTCTTTTTAACGTTCATTGAAATTTGGGAAATTTCAAAAATTCCAAAAAATAAAATCCAAAATCCAAAAATTAAGAAACAATTTTGATTCAATTGGAATTTGGAATTTAAAAATTGAAATTTAAACTTTCCCTCCCGGGTTCAATACCTGTTAAAAATATTGTTTAATCCATCTGTAGATAAGATTTTAGATCTTAGACCCGATTGCTATCGGGATAGATTTTTAGATTTTTTTAATCTATTTTTCTATTCTCTATATTCTATTTTCTGAAAAAACAGATAAAAATTTACAGTGTGAATAAAGAATTAATCATTAGATCTAGTTCTGAAGCCGTAGATTTTGCCTTATTAAAAGATGGAAAACTAATTGAATTACACAAAGAAGAAGAGAAAAGCAACTTTCAGGTTGGTGATATTTTTATTGCCAAAATCAGAAAACCAGTTGCCGGACTTAATGCTGCTTTTGTAAATGTTGGCTTCGAAAAAGATGCCTTTTTACATTATCACGATTTAGGGCCTAACTTAGCTTCCCAACTGAAATTCATAAAACTTGTAAGCGCAGGTAAAATAAAAGATTTCTCCCTAAAAACCTTTCAGTTTGAAAAAGAGATTGACAAAGATGGCATCATTACTGATATTTTAAGTGCCAATCAATCTGTTTTAGTTCAAGTTGTTAAAGAACCTATATCGACCAAGGGTCCAAGAATAAGCGCTGAGCTTTCATTGGCAGGAAGATTTATTGTTCTCGTTCCGTTTTCTGACCGTGTTTCTATTTCTCAAAAAATAGAAGACAAAAAGGAAAAGGATCGTCTAAAAAAACTTGTTCTATCGATCAAACCTAAAGGATTTGGTGTTATTGTTCGCACAGTAGCCGAAGGCAAAAACGTAGCCGAATTAGAAAAAGATTTGCAGAACCTGCTTGGCAGATGGACTGCAATGTGTAAAAAATTACCAACTGCTCATCATCCATCAAAAGTATTAGGAGAACTTAACAGAGCTTCCTCAATATTAAGAGATGTATTTAATGATACCTTCAGCGGTATTCAGATAGATGACGAAGAGTTGTTCCACCAAACGAAGGAATATCTGCAAGAAATTGCACCTTCAAAACAATCGATTGTAAAGTTTTATCAATCAAACGACACTCCAATTTTCGAGAAATACAATATAGAGAGACAAATCAAAACTTCATTTGGACGTACCGTTTCCATGAGTAAAGGCGCCTATCTTATTATTGAACACACTGAAGCTCTTCACGTTATAGACGTAAATAGCGGAAACCGTTCGAATAAGGCGACTAACCAGGAAGATACCGCCATGGAAGTAAATATGATTGCAGCCGCTGAAATTGCCAGACAACTTCGTTTGCGTGATATGGGCGGGATAATCGTAGTTGATTTTATCGATATGTCTAATCCTGAAAACAGGAAAGTCCTGTTCGACTTCTTGCGAGAAGAAATGAGCGACGATAAAGCAAAACATAAAATCTTACCACCTAGTAAATTTGGTTTAGTCCAAATTACCAGACAACGCGTAAGACCAGAAGTTAATATTAAAACCAGAGAAGAAGATCCTAACAATGAACATGGCGAAATTGAAGCGCCAATTTTAATCATTGATAAAATCGCATCTGATCTGGACAGAATTTTAAAAACCCACAATAAAGTTGTACTTAATGTACATCCGTTTGTGGCTGCATACCTCAGTAAAGGTTTTCCATCATTACGTTCAAAATGGTTTTTTGAACATAAGAAATGGGTGAAAATCATACCTCGTGACGCTTACACGTACTTAGAATACCATTTCTATGATAAAAAAGGAAATGTTATTTCAGAATAAAATAAAAACCGCCTCTCGAAAGATTGGCGGTTTTTTTATGTTCTTTTTTTTTATTTCAGTAGCCACGAATTCACAAATTAATTTTGCAATCAGTGACTATTTTAAAATAAACATTACTCTCTTATAATTTCTACTTTTCTCGTAATCTCATTTCCTGATTCATCTACTACCGTGATATAATGAAATCCTGCATTCATTATAATTGGTTTTTCATGAAAAACCTTAGTCACGCCTTTATAAACATGATCTACATACCAAAATAATTGTTTTTCTCTTTGAGAATATGCCACTTTAAAAATTACCGGCTGTATTTCACTATTAAAATTCTTTGTCAAATAAATTTTACTATTCGTTTTTGGATAAATAAAATCCATAGCAATAGTTTGTGTGCCTAAACAATCTTCTTTAAATGGCGGTAATGGTAAATATTCGATGTGTTTAGCTTTATAATACCAAGCCATAACGGGCGGCAATACAAACCAGTTTTTAGTAACTATATTTTCAACACTTTCACAACTGCTGTTAACTTGAAATTGTTGGGTTTTGTCCAGATGAATTGTTTTATGATAAGGGCAAACTGTAGTTGATTTTCCTTTTTTAGTGACCCATTGTTTAATTTTTGGGCAACCTTCTTTTGCCAGATACCCGCTCAAACTACAGACCTCAACTTCATTTAAATCTTCGTACGGAATCCCAAACCATCGCTGTCTTGGCAATAAATTAAATACATCAAACAAGATTGGCGCAGCACTCGCAACTCCGGTTAAGGTTGGTCTTCCTTCACCTGTGGCGTTCCCTGCCCAAATACCCACTACATATCTGGAATTTGTTCCTATTGCCCATGCATCACGATTTCCGAAACTGGTTCCTGTCTTCCAGGCGATTTTAAGTGAACTATCATAAAATTTCCAGGCTTCATCTCCTTCTGGCCTGTTAACCTCTTCCATTGCATTGTACATAAGCCAAATTGAACCAGCTCCTATTATATTCTTTTGGTCGGTTTCTGATCCGAAATCGGCTTCAAAATCATTATTATAATTGAGTTCTGCAAATTCATTTGTTCTGTATTTCCCGTGGCTTTTGTTAAAGTAATTAACGGTTGATGAGAGGTTTGAATATGTTCTGCACAAATCCCACAGATTACTTTCGGCCCCACCCAAAATAAGCGACAATCCATAATGATCGGGTGATTTATTAATGTCTTTAAGCTCGAATTTTTGCAGTTCTTCATAAAATTTATTTACGCCAAAATCCTGAAGCATCAAAACCGCCGGAATATTCAAAGAGCGTGACAACGCCCGATGTGCCGGTACTGCTCCATCAAAAGTCAGGTTAAAATTCTGAGGTGTATATCCCGCAATTTGAGTTGGAACATCTGCGACTAAGGTATTTGGCAATAATTCGCCATCATCGAGCATGGCTGCATACAGCAAAGGTTTCAGGATACTTCCTGTACTTCTGGGCGCATCAATAATATCAACATCTTTTTGGTGATCACTGTCTGTTGGAGAATTTCCGATATAAGATATTACGTTTCTGGTCTTGACATCAATTACCAAAATCGCCAGATTATTAACTTCGTTTTGCTTGTACTGATTGTAATAATATTTAGCAATTTGATTAACCCGATTCTGAAGCGTAAAATCTATTGTTGTTTTTATTCTTTTTCCTTCTTCATTTTTTGCTACACGCTGTAATAAATGTGGTGCAATCTGAGGCAGATTATATGGTTTTTGTGGTAATTGTTCGTCTATTGAAAGTTCGTAAGTCTGCTGATCAATTACACCTTCCTGATTTAATTTTAATAAAAGCCGATTACGTTTTTCTAATAATTTGATTTGATTTTTTCCGGGATAAATTAAACTTGGAGCATTTGGCAAAACCGCCAGGGTAGCACTTTCTGCCCATGACAATTGGTTCGACTGGACACCAAAATATCGCCATGCAGCCATTTCGAGTCCGACAACATTTCCTCCAAATGGAGCATGCGCAGCATATAATTCCAGAATTTCATTTTTAGAATATCCCAATTCAAGTCTTGTTGAAAGAATAACTTCTATGATTTTTTCAAAATAAGTTCTCTTTTTTCCTTTTCTGGAAAGTCGGATTACCTGCTGCGTTAATGTACTTCCTCCACGAACAACTTTTCCGGCTTTTCTGTTCTGCTTTATGGCATTTATCATTGCAACCGGATTAAAACCCGGATGTTTATAGAAATACTCGTCCTCAAAATAAACAATACATTTTTTAAATTTATCCGGAACGCTATCCTGTGCCGGAAAACGCCATTGGCCGTCCCGGGCAATTTTTGCGCCCAGTAATTCGCCATCACTGCTTTCAATAACAGTTGAATATGGCTCTTTAAACAAAGTTCCCGGTAATGAAAAATAGTAAATCAGCAAAAGCAGAAATGCAATTGCTGATTTTATCTTATTTATTTTTATCCAATTTATAACGCGTTCAAGAAACGCTTTTAATTTATTTTTCAAAGTAATTGGAAATTTTTTTTAGTATTCTAACAGGTTTCCAAAACCTGTTAGGTATTATTTTAAAGTGAAATAAAAAAATGTTAAATAGTGTTCTAAAGCTATACCTAACAGGTTTTCCAAACCTGTTAGGAGACTTCAATGTAATTTTAGTCATCTATTAAACTTACATCATTAACTACTCCTTTGTAGATAATTTTTCTTTCATCATGATAAAATTTAAAGTTTTCTAAATCATCAAATAGTTCGAGAATAAATTCTCTATTAATATTCGTAGGTTTATCTGACAGATAAGCACGATATGATGAATGCAAATAAGTTTCAGCCAGTTCTGTAAATTTATGCTTTACAGGATTTAAGTGAACATATACAATCAACTGCTTCAAATACATTTCATTTTCAATTCTATTTCTTTGCAAATGTTCCTGAAACAAACTCCCTGTTCTATTATATGCTTTATTAATACTTTTACAATAAGCATTAAATAAATTTGAAAAAGGAAGATGAACTTTTTCTTTAAATTTTTCCGGTAAATTGCTTTTGTCCTTTATTCGTAAAACAATATGAAAATGGTTTTTAAGTAAGCAATAAGCATAAATTTCAGCTATTGGCAAAATATACTTCTTAATCTTTTCGAGAAAATAATTATAATTTTTTTCTTCTATAAAAATATTCTCTTTATTATTTCCTCTATTGTAAATATGATAATATTGTCCCTCTTCAAAAAAATCCTTCTTCATTATAATTTTTTTCATTATCCTAACAGGTTTCCAAAACCTGTTAGGTATCTTTTTTATGCTTTTTTATTCTTTAATTCTAATAAAATACAACAGGTTTTGGAAACCTGTTAGGATAATTACTTCACAACCTGTACCCAAAATCCTTTTGTTCTGGCCAGGAATGTATGATCGTACATTGCTTCACATTGTAATCCAGGTAAATAATAATTTCCAAGATATGATGCGTTCAGTAAAATTTTGAAGGTTTTGGTTTCTCCGGCTTTTAATCCAAAATAGAAATTTGTTCTATCGTCGCGTATATCGATATAATCCGCTGTATTATTTGTTGCCTCACCATAATCAGTAAAACGGGTGTTTACAATTTCGAATCCTGATGGCAGAATCTGAGATAAAGCAACATTTTGTACGTGTTCATTTTTCTGGTTTCTTATAGTAACCTCAGCAACAAACTCTGTTCCTTGTGCAATTCTTGACACATCAATTACACTGCCTTTTCTGTTCCTGAAAACAATTCCGGCAGAAAGATTATTCTCAATAGCATTTTCCTGACCTATCGGAAGAATTCCGGTGTTTAGTACACGAACATAAATGGTATTCTTTTTATTATTTTTTAAAGTAATACTATTCGTTCCGGACTTCACGACCAAACTTCTGTCAGCTACAGTTTTACTAGTTTTTATATTTTGCGATTTCCCATCTTTACTAAATTGAATATCAATTCCTTTTGGACCATTGTTTAGTGAGAATTTTGACATAGCATACAAACAATAAGCCGTAGTCTGAGTACTCATCCACTGATCACTTGCCATATTTTTAGCAAGTTTTGCCGCCATAAGAAACGAATTTTCTTTTTGGTTCAAAAGCAGTAAAGTTTCCAGAGCCATTGCTCTGTTTCTGTCATCAGAACCATAATAGTAGTAACTGTAATCATCTGAATTATCATCGATTTTACTATGTAATAACAATGTTAGGCCGGCACTTTTCTGACCTGCCAAAACATAAGCTGCTGCCAGTCGCAGTTTACTTTCGTTTGAGATTTCATTTGTTTCTCTCAATCTGTTCATAGAAGAAAGATCCGGAGAACCGGCCAATGCCAGTGTATACAAACGATATGCTTGTGCAAGATCATTTCCATAACGTGGTTCGAAACGCCATTTTTTGGCTTCTTTTTGCTGGTACGAAATCCATTTTGATTTGAAATTGATTGGTAAAACATATCCTTTTTTCTCTGCTTCAATTATAAAATGTCCGGCATAAGAAGTTCCCCAATCATCTGCAATTGTATTTCCCTGCCAGTATGAAAGCCCGCCGTTTGGCAATTGAAAACTTCCTAATCTTGTAATTCCCGCAGTAACATTCTTCTGGATAAGCTGCTGACGTGTAGCGTCTATATCGGCAACATCGCTTAGGAACAATTGCGGAAAAACAGATGAAGTGGTCTGTTCTACGCAACCATGCGGATATTGAATCAGATATTGTAATCTTCCGTTCAAATTAATTGTTGGCATAGAAGAAACCTCAAGTTTCGCTTTATTACTTCCTGATACTCCAAAAGTTTTCCATGAGATAGTTTTAGAACTATTAGGTGGTAAAACAACATCTGTATAGGTGTTTGTTACCGGATTTGGGTTCGTCATATCAATCTCAACGTCGTAAGAAGATTTTTGGCTTCCCGAGGTAGCAACGATCTGTACTTTTGCAATTCCGGTAAGATTTCCTACTGCGAGATTAAAGTATGCCATTTTTTCATCTGGCTGTGTAAATGTTACATTTTGGGCAGCACTTCCAATTACCTTCAATCCATTGCTGGTTTTTATCTGAACTTTTACATTTTTTATGTTTTTTTCTGTTGCAAATACCGTAACCGGAATTGTTACTTTTTCTGACGGAGAAATTTTTCGTGGCAATGAAGCCAGAACCATCAACGGACTACGAACAGGAGTTGCTTTTTCAACGCTTCCGTAGGCACTGGTTGCCGCATCACCTGCTACAACCATAGTTCTTACTGAACCAATATATTTTGGTAAGGTAACCTGATGCGTTTTGGTTTGTCCTTTTTCTAGTTTGAATGGCCCAAGATAAATTACAACCGGTTTAAAACGATTGGCTTTTTTCGCTTTTCCGCCACCAAGATCCTGATCTCCACCTATACTAAAAATCTGATTTACTTTTCCGCCGTAAGCGCCAATAACATCATCATAAACGTCCCATGTTTTTACGCCCAAAGCTTCTCGAACATAAAAACTATCCCATGCATTTGGCGTTTTAAATCGTGTTAAATCCAATAGCCCTTCATCAACAATTGCGATAGTATACGTCATTTCTTTACCGGATTTTTCACTTACTTTAATAGGAAATGATTGTTCAGGTCTCAGAACATCAGACATTGTGATTGTTGGCTCGAGTTTTGTATTTTTATCTACAACTCCAATCGGAACAATTCCGTACATACGAATTGGAGAATCATTTTTAGTCGAGGCATGAGGCTGCAAAAGTGTAATATTAAAATAAACATTTGGTGCCATCTCTGCTATTATAGGAACTTCTGCTTTTGTTTCTCCTTTTTTGGTTTCTACCCAAAGTGTCTTAATTACTTTTGAGCCATTTTCGATTGAAATTAAAGCTCGTCCGCCTTCACTTGAAGGGAAAGAAATCTGAGCTTTCTCTCCAACTGCATAGTCTTTTTTATCAGTAGAAAAAACAAGCATGTTTGCGGTAGAAGCATCCGTATTTCTGGTTTTTCCAGACCATATTGGCCAGTCAATATTTACGGTCAAAGCTGTTGCATGTCCTCCATTTTCATCAGAAACCCTGATTAAATAGCGACCCCATTCTTCATCAGCCAAGGCAAACTGAACGCTTCCTTTTCCTCTTGAATCTGTGTTTACTTTAAATGTTTTATAAGATGTTGTTGCCTCAGATGAATTATAGTTCGAGAGATTATCACTGGAAGCATCCCACCACCAGCGCCATTCTACTTTATATACTTTTACTTCAAGATCTCTCACGGCTCTTGGTCTTCCGTTCTCATCTACTGTTACAATATCAAAACGATTGTTTGTTCTCGTTTCAAGCATACCGTATTTGTTTGGCTCAGGTGATTTTATTCCGACATATGTTTTGTATGGTGAATAAGTTGACGCCATGGCATCCATACTAAAATCTCCTCCTTCTTCGTATACTTTTGTTATAAAAGAAGCTCTTAACATTCCCGACGCCTGCCCTTGCAATTTTGGATTAATATTTACCGAAGCTCTTCCATTTGCATCTAGTTTTCCTGAAAAAATATTTACTTCTTCGGTACTAAATCGGCGAACTAAGTCATCAAAAGTATATTTTTCATAACCTTTAAAAGTAGTTTTCTGTTCGGAGAATTTAGCCTGCATTTCAACATTCAGGTTCTTTGCAATTGCTCCATGAAGCCAGGTTACTTCCAAATTACTTGAATTTGGGTAAGAGGAAGATAATATCGTATTTTTAAAACTATTCTTAATCTTTAAACGATTTGGTTTTATCGTTTCAATTTTTATGTTTTTGTAGAATTTTGCACCACCAACACTTACCATTGCTTCCCAGCTTCCTGTTGGTGCATCCTGATCTGTTGGTACAATAAACGAATAATGATTTAAATCATTTGTTTTTTGAACCGTCTGATAAGTCACTTTTCCGTTTGGATCTGTTAACCTGAATTTTATCGGATGTGCTTTTGGCAATTTATTAGACGCATCATTCAAAATAAAAGATAAATACAAATTATCTCCCGGACGCCAAACACCACGTTCTCCATAAATGAAACCCTTTAGTCCTTTTTGCAGCGTTTCTCCTGAAACATCAAAATTACTTACCGATAATGAATTTCCGTCGTCAAGCTTTACATAGGTAGACTGATCTCCCAAAGTTACAATAGCAAAATAGGCAAACTTATCAATCTGAAATGTTGCAATTCCTTCGCTGCTCGTGGCTTCTGTAGCAATTTTTTGCTGTTGAAAGCTGTATAAGTCTACCCTTGCGTTTGAAACAGGTTCTGTTGTAAGGATATTATTTACTGCAAATAAATACGATTTATTCTCTCCTCTCTTGGCAATTACACCCAAATCGGAAGCCAGAATATTGGTGGCAATTCTTGCATTATAATAATAAGATCCTGTACACGGATCCTGGCTTTCTCTCCATTCATAATCATCATAATAATAATCATCGTATGAGTTGCCACTGTAATTCACATCGTTTTCATCAACTTCTTCTTCCTCTTCATTTTGATCTGTTTCTGTTTCTGATGTTTCACATTTATACAGAGAATATTTCTTTTTGTATGAGAATTCGACTCTGTAAATTGCTCCCGGTTCGGGTTTGATTATTTTAGATAAATCCAAAGCAAAAGTGTTCCATTTACTCAAATTAACCAAGGAGTTTTCTTTAAGATTTATGGTCGTTTTGGCAACGGGCTGAGAAACTCGTTTTAGATTTTGTGATCCGTTTAATTCATTGTTCTGAAGAAACTGTAGAATATTGTTCTTGTAAATCTTATAGACTTTTACATCTACAGCACTCAGATTTGCAGTTTCAAAATTTAGTTTCAGGTTGTTTGAACTTGGTAGAATTGTTCCGTTTTTTACAAAACGCACATTTGGTTTTATCTGGTCAAAAGAGATTTTCTGTGTATAATTCTCTTTCATTTTCTGTCCATACTGGCTTTCTATTCCCTGAAAAACTTCTAATAATAGTTCTCCGGTTATAGTTTGCTCCGGCACTGTTTCCTCAACTACCTCTGTTTCTTCTTCTACAACTGCAGCGGCACTGTCTACAACAGCCGCGGCACTGTCAACCGAAACACTTGCCGAATCTACAGTGGCAACAGCAACAGGCTCTTCTGCAACAACTTCATGAACAACTTGTGGTGCTGCTTTTTCATTACTAAAATATACTTTGAGTATGTTTCCCTGTGTAGAAAATTTTAGATTGTTCGTGTTTTGAATGGCTACTAAACCTTTAAAATCCTGTCCTTTTTCCAGAGGCTCTGAAAAATTAATTGAAACCGACTGATTATTCTCATCCGGAACTTCAACTTTTATAATCTTAAATTCATTTATAGCTGTAATTGGAAAATCAATTTTCCCTTTCTGGTCTATATCAAAATCACTTCCATCATAAGAAATTTCAAGCTCACTTGGCTCAGAATAACGCTTAATATTATCAATAATAAACTTAAATTCTTTTCCTGACTTTGCACCACTATCAAATTTAATCTGAAGGTCTTCTCCTTTCTGACTTGCCGAAACCAGTTTTTGAGCCGTTTCAAGGTCAATGTCATCTGCTGTTTTTAATACACAGTTTAAATATTGGGACTCTTTACTGCGTGACTGGATATCAAGCGTGTTTATTGTAAAATCCTGTTTAACCGTTTTTACTGTAAAATTAAATTTAGAAAGTTCCTTTTCCTTTTCTTTAGAAAGTGTAATTAGTTTATCTAAGTTTAGTGTAACCTGATATTCTGTACCCGGTTTTAATTTTTTCTCCGGAATAAAAGCTATTGTATTGCTGGAAAGCGCAACCACTTTCCCATTTACGCTTGGCGAAATATCGAATAAATCATCGTCAAGTTCTTCATTGATTTTCCATTCTTTTTTATCAAAAGCTAAAACCACACGTATGTCTGATTGCGAGGGAACTATCCCGCCGGTAAAACTAGTTATGTATTCTCTGAATAATGAAAAGTCAGAATTAAAATCGGCAGCTGATTTTCTGCCACAGGCTTGTAGAATAAAAAACACAAAAAATACGTAAACTAATTTTCTTGATTTCACTTTTATCTGGAGTTAATGGTTAACAAATTAGAAATTTAATACGATTTGCGGGGGGAAAGTTATACGAGCAAAATACAAATTAAATCGAGATAAAAGTAAATTATTTTTGTGGTTGTTAAGAAGAAAATTCTTTAAATTATTATTATTATTTTTTGTCTCATTCAACAAAAAATTTCTTTAAGTTCTGTCCTAGTTCTGATAGAATTTAAAACATTTACAAGGAAAATTATTTACGTCTTTCTATAAAAAAGCGTTTCATTAACTCTGCAGCTTCATTGGCCATAACTCCCGAAACTACAGTAGTTTTTGGGTGCAGTTTTGTACCCATTGTCATAAAACCGCGTTGCTCATCTCTGGCTCCAAAAACAATTTTGGTAATCTGGCTCCAATACAACGCGCCTGCACACATCTGGCAAGGCTCAAGTGTAACATACAAAGTACAGTCTTTCAGATATTTTCCTCCCAGAAAATTAGCCGCTGCTGTAATGGCCTGCATTTCGGCATGCGCCGTTACATCATTTAGTAATTCGGTCAGATTATGGGTTCTGGCAATAATTTTGTCTGCAACAACGATTACAGCTCCAACAGGAATTTCGCCTTTATCAAAAGCCATTTCAGCTTCCTGCAAAGCTTTCTTCATAAAATATTCGTCGGTGAAGGGATTTATCATAATTGCAAAAATAGGATTTTAGAATGTATTTTTTATTACATTTAAATTTTGAAATTTTAAATCGATGGATAAATACAAAATCATTATTCCCGAACCCTGTCACCAAAACTGGGACAAAATGACTCCTAATGATAACGGAAGATTTTGTTTGAGCTGTAATAAGAATGTCGTCGATTTTACAAAAATGCCGCCTGATGAAATTCAGCAATATTTTGTTTCAAAAAACGGAACAAACATTTGTGGAAGATTTAAAAACACGCAGTTAGACCAAATGATTGTTCAGATTCCGAGTCGTGTTTTATATTCTCAAACCCATTATCATAAGATGTTTTTACTGGCATTTTTTATTGCCATGGGAACTACTTTGTTTAGCTGCTCAGATAAAAATGGAGACAAACAAAAAATCGACAAAGTAGAGGTTGTATCTCCAGAACAGGAAGGATTTGCAACTGGCGGGCCACGTTTGCGTGTAGACGATACCGCTCTCTATAATAACTCTGTTAATTATGATGGTATTAAAAATCAGGCTGAGCTGGATGCCATAGCGCATCCGGAAATTGGAATGACTAAATTTTGTGATTTCATCAAAAAAAATTATGTCATTCCCAATAAATGCAAAAACCACAAAGAGACAATATACCTTTCATTTATTGTAGAAAAAGATGGCACCTTAAGTGAGATTAAAATTGAAAACAACATTGAAATGGAGAGTGCAAAAGAAATCTTAAGAGTATTGAAAATGTCTCCCAAATGGGCGGCCGGAAAAATAAACAATCATGAGGTTCGATCTGTTTATAATATGCCGATTAGATTTAAATAATCCCCGCTTTTTAATTTATGAATATAAAACAAATAACTATTCCGGAACCCTGCAATGAAAACTGGGACAAAATGACTCCAAAAGAAAATGGCCGTTTCTGCATGAGCTGTTCTAAAACGGTTGTTGATTTTACTTCGTTGCTGCCTGATGAAATTCAACATTTTTTCATTCAAAATCAAAATAATAAAATTTGCGGGAGATTTAGAAAATCTCAATTAGATACGATCAACATTCAAATTCCAAATCAGGTTTTTTACTCCCAAACAAGTTACCACAAAATGTTTTTGCTTGCATTGTTTGCTGCTATGGGAACCACTTTATTTAGCTGTGCCGACAAGAATGGTAATAAGAAAAAAATAGACAAAGTAGAAGTCGTTACAGACAATGTTCCCACTGAGCATATTTTGCTTGGCGAGCCCACAATTGATGAAACCGATACAAATCAGTCTATTGTACCGCCTCCGCCGCCTGCAAAAGTGGATCAGGTGAAATTTGTAAAAGGCGAACCAGAAATAAAATCAAAAAAAGTTGATTATAATAAAAAAAAGCAAGAAACTATTGTTGAAGATGTAGTGTATAATGGAGGCGTTGCAATAGAAACAAATGCCGAATTCCCGGGTGGCATTGACCAATTCTATAATTTTTTTGGAAAAGAATTTAAAAAACCAGACGATATTGCAACCACAAATCCCAAACTTACTATTTCATTTTTGGTAGAAAGAAATGGTTCTATGTCTTTCTTGCAATCGGAGCCAGCCATTGACAAAACGTTACAAACAGAAATTATAAGAGTTTTAAGTCTCTCTCCCAAATGGCAGCCTGCAGAATCTAATGGAAGAAAAATAAGACGACAATATTCATTGCCAATAGTTTTACAATAAAAACCTTAAACACATCTCCATAATAAAATTAAATTTAAAACCGTAAATTTGTTTTTTATTCAAAAATGAAAAGCAATTTACTTTCGAACATAAACAACCCAGCCGATTTACGTTTACTCAGCGAAACCCAGTTACCACAATTGGCCAAAGAATTACGTGATTTTATCATTGATATTGTTTCCGTAAAAGAAGGACATCTGGGGGCTAGTCTTGGCGTTGTAGAACTTACGATTGCGCTGCATTATGTTTTTAATACACCAGAGGATTTATTGGTTTGGGATGTTGGGCATCAGGCTTACGGGCATAAAATCCTAACGGAAAGAAAACATAATTTTGATACCAACAGACAACTCGGTGGAATTTCGGGATTTCCAAAAAGAAGCGAAAGCATTTATGACACTTTTGGTGTTGGCCACTCTTCTACTTCAATTTCTGCGGCGCTTGGAATGGCGATTGCCTCAAAACTGAAAGGTGAAATAAACAAACAGCACATTGCGGTTATTGGAGATGCTTCTATTGCGTCGGGAATGGCTTTTGAAGGTTTAAATCATGCCGGAGTTACAGATGCAAATATTCTGGTTATCCTAAATGATAACGCAATTGGAATTGATCCGAGTGTTGGTGCGTTAAAAAAATATTTGACTGCGGTTAAAAACGGTAAAAATCCTAAACAGAATAACATTATAAAATCCTTGAATTTTGATTATTCGGGACCAATTGACGGTCATGATTTTCCGAATTTAATTAAAGAATTAAACCGATTAAAAAAGATCAAGGGACCAAAATTCCTTCATATTGTCACTACAAAAGGCAAAGGTTTACAGCAAGCCGAAGAAAATCAGGTAAAATATCACGCACCGGGAAAATTTGACGCATCTACAGGAGAACTTCATTTTAAATCTGAAGAAAATTTACCTCCAAAATATCAGGATGTTTTTGGTTTAACCATTTTGGATTTAGCCAGAAAGAATGAAAAAATCATAGGTATTACGCCTGCAATGCCATCGGGAAGTTCCTTAAAGTTTATGATGGATGAAATTCCTGAACGTGCTTTTGATGTTGGAATTGCAGAGCAACATGCTGTAACGCTTGCCGCCGGAATGGCGACTCAGGGTATGGTTGTGTATTGCAATATATATTCAACATTTCTTCAACGGGCGTATGACCAGGTGATTCATGATGTTGCTTTGCAAAATTTACCCGTAATTTTCTGTCTGGACCGCGCAGGTTTGGTTGGTGAAGACGGAGCAACGCATCACGGGGTTTTTGACATTGCGTATTTAAGAACAATTCCCAATATAATTATTTACGCACCAATCAACGAAATTGCATTACAAAATATTCTTTATTCTGCTCAATTTGGACTGAATCATCCAATCGCAATTCGATATCCAAGAGGGAGAGGCGTTTTACCTAACTGGGAAGTAGAAAATTTCGGACAATACGAAAATGTTAAAATTGGAAAGGCAATCCGCCTGAAAAATGGCACTAAAACAGCCGTTTTATCCACTGGAACTATTGGCAATAATGTAATTACAGCTCTTAACGAGTGTCCTAATGCTGAGAATATTGCGCATTATGACTTCCCTTTTATTAAACCTCTGGATAATAACCTATTACAGGAGATCTTTAATAAGTATAAAACGGTTATTACAATTGAAGACGGTGCAATAAAAGGAGGTTTTGGAAGTTCCATTTTAGAATTTGCGGCTGAAAATAACTTCACTAATGCAATCAAAATTTTAGGTGTACCAGATACATTTATTGAGCATGGAACGGTCTTGGAATTACAACAAATGTGCAAAATTGACGTTAAAAGTTTGGTATTTCTTTTTTCAAACCACTGAAAAGAATTATTTTGCGAAGCCAAAAAAAAATCAAAATTCAAGCCTAATGAAATTATTTCGATTCACCTTATTACTTTTACTCTTTACGTTTACTGCTACAATTTCTGCGCAGGGTATTATTAAAACGACTTTAGAACCAAACCAGCTTCCGAAACCGCCTTCTAACTGGACTAAAAAAAATCAGCTGGGTTTTGACATTTCCGAAATTGCTTTTGTGAATTGGAGTGCCGGGGGAACAAGTTCTATTTCGGGTTTATTTAAAGGTGAATTTTCAAGAACATATATAAAAGGGAATCACAAGTGGTTTAATGAATTAATTATTAAGTACGGTTTAAACAAACAAGATGGTACCGAACTTAGAAAAACAGATGATGCTGTCCAGCTTAACTCAACGTACGGATTTAGAAGAGATACAACGTCAAACTGGTACTATTCTGCAAAATATAACTTCAATACTCAATTTACAAACGGTTATAATTATCCCAATAAGGATATTGCTATATCGAAACCATTTGCACCTGCTTACATCTTTCTGGGAGCCGGAGCAGAAAATTCTAACAAAGCAAAAAACAGGACTTTTTACTTCTCTCCTATAACATTAAAAACTACTTTGGTTTTAGACCAGTACCTGGCAAACCAGGGAGCATTTGGTGTTAAAAAAGCTGTTTATGCACCTGATCCTCTTGATCCAAACGCTCAGATTTTAGTTGAAGAAGGACAAAAAGTAAAAGCCGAATTTGGTATTTTGTTAACGGCGTACATGAAAAATGAAATCTTCAAAAACATTTTTTATGAAAACAGACTAACGTTATATACCGATTACCTCAACAGATTTGGAAACGTAGACGTTGATTACGACACACGTCTGGACCTTGTTGTTAATGCTTATGTAAAAGCAAATATTGGTATTCACTTAGTATATGACGACGATATTAAAACCAAAAAAGATGTTGTAGATCCTGTAACCGGAAATACAAGTCAGGTTAATGACGGGCCAAGAGCTCAGCTAAGACAGGTTTTGGGAGTTGGCCTCGTGTATGCTTTTCAATAATTAATTAGGCTTTCTGCCATTAATCATTTCAAATAACTCTAACGCATTCCCATCTGTCAAAAGAGAAACGTAATGACAAATATGAAGCAAACGGCTGTATAAATCTGTTTTCTCCAAGTGGTGTTTTTCAGGCAGCATTTTTAGGAGTAACTTATCATAATTCGATGCTTTTCCTTCATATTTGTTATTAAATGCGGTAATAAATTTGTCCAGCAATGTCTGGATAATTTGGTAACCAACAATTTCTTTTTCGATTACTTCACGGCTCTGATAGATTTTTTCAACACTTAATTTGATAATATCATCCATCTGCGCTTTGTATTTACTTTTATCTGTTAAGGCGTAGGGAAATTGTCCGGCAAGGATTGCTTCTTCGTTTTCAATAAAGACATCGACAGCATCATTAATTAATGCACCAATTGCAAGTGCACGCAGATAACTTATTCTGTCTTCTTTAGTTTCTAATAATTTATACTTAGTAACTCCAATATTGTCTTTTACCAATTTGATTAAATATTCTAAAGCATAATCTTCGGAAACTAAACCAAGGTTTATACCATCCTCAAAATCTATAATAGTGTAGCAGATATCATCTGCCGCCTCTACTAAATAAGCCAAAGGATGTCTTTCAAAACCAATATCACCATCCGATTTATTGGCTATCATTCCCATATCATTTGCTACTTCTTCAAAGAAAACTTTATCTGCCTGGAAGAAACCATATTTTTTGTCTGCGATATTTGAAGTTGGTTTTTTAGGAAGACTTTCTTTCGGATATTTCATAAAAGCACCCAAAGTGGCGTATGAAATTCTTAAGCCTCCTTCTATTCCTGGACGACTTGCTGTAAGCACAGAAAAACCGTTTGCATTTCCTTCAAAATCGATCAAATCCTGCCATTGTTTGGCGGTTAAATGATCTTTATATTTAATTCCTTTTCCGATTGAAAAATATTCTCCAATGGCCTTTTCACCAGAATGCCCAAAAGGCGGATTTCCGATATCATGCGCCAAAGAAGCTGCGGCGACAATGGCTCCAAAATCATTCATGTGATAACCGTGAACTTCTTTTAAATAAGGATATTTTTCAATGATTTTTTTTCCAACTAAACGACCTAAGGAACGGCCAACAACTGAAACTTCTAAACTGTGTGTCAAACGTGTATGCACAAAATCTGTTTTAGAAAGCGGAATTACTTGTGTCTTATCCTGTAATGATCTAAAAGCGGCCGAAAAGATAATTCGGTCATAATCTACCTCAAATCCTAAACGGGTATCATCTTGTTCTATACGTAATCTTTTGCTTGTGTCACCTTGCTTTTTAAGAGATAAAAGTTGTTCCCAGTTCATTTTGATATTTTAGATTTCAGATTGTTGATTTTAGATTCTAATGTTCAAAAATACATATTATTTTTAAGACTAAAACTCCAGTGCCGTACTGTGTTTGATTTCTCCCATTACAAAAATACTATTTGTATTTCCTATATTTTCTATTGTCGACAATTTGTTCATTACAAAATCCTGATAACTAGCCATGTCCTTAACTAAAATTTTTAGCATAAAATCATAATCCCCAGCAATATTGTAACATTCTATAATTTCGGGAAGAGCGACAATATCTTTTACAAAATTACTTCCGACATTTTTGGCATGTTCTTTTAAACGTACATTACAAAAAACAGTCATGCCGCGATTCATTTTATTCTTATCAAGCAATGCCACATATTTGGTAATATAACCATCTCTTTCTAACCTTTTTATACGCTCGTAAACAGGAGTTACGGTCAGGAATAATTTACTGGCAAGGTCTTTTGTGTTGATATTTGAGTTTTCCTGAAGGTGTTTCAATATCAATAAATCGGTTTTATCTAAATTTTCCATAGTAATTTTTACGGCTAAAGGTTAGCTTCACAGATATTCACAGTAATAAAATCTTTAAATAGTTATTTATAAAATACATTTTACTGAAATAAACCTCAAATATAAGTTATAAAATCTAATACTATAAATTTGTTCAGTAAAAAATACTGAATCAATGAAAACAAATAATTTAGGTTATCCAAGGATTGGAAATAACAGAGAGTTAAAAAAAGCAAGTGAATTGTATTGGGCAGGGCAAATTTCTGCAGATGAACTTATCGATGCAGGAAAAGAAATCCGCATCAGGAACTGGCATTTACAATCAGAAGCGGGAGTTGATTTAATTCCGTCTAATGATTTTTCTTTTTACGATCAGGTGCTCGATTTAACTTTGACTGTTGGAGCAATTCCTGCAAGATATCATGAACTTGCCAAAACAAACTCATCGCTTGATTTGTATTTTGCCATGGCCAGAGGTGCACAAAAAAACGGACAGGATGTTGTGGCAATGGAAATGACAAAATGGTTTGACACCAACTATCATTATATTGTTCCCGAATTTACGAAGAACCAAAAATTTGAATTGTTTTCAGAAAAAATACTCAATGAGTTTAAAGAAGCAAATGATTTGGGAATTAAAACAAAACCTGTTTTAATTGGCCCTGTTTCTTATTTATTATTAGGAAAAGAAAAAGAAGAAGGTTTTCACCGAATTGATCTTCTTGATGCTTTGCTTCCTGTTTATTTCGAAATTCTGGAGAGATTACAAGCAGAAAATGCTAAATACATTCAATTAGATGAACCTTTCTTAGCTTTAAACCTAAGCGACAAAGAGAGGAATGCTTTCACGAAAGTGTACAACGAAATCAACAAACGTTTCCCAAAACTTAAAATTATTTTAGCGAATTATTTTGATTGTTTTGGCGAAAACTTAGCTACAGCTTTGGCGTTGCCAGTTGATACTTTCCATTTAGATCTAGTGCGTTGTCCGCTTCAATTAAATGATATTTTAGAATCCGGAAAATTAGCTTCAAACGTAAATTTATCTTTAGGTGTAGTTGACGGAAGAAATATCTGGAAAAATGATTTTAAAAAGTCACTGGATTTAATCAAAAAAGCTACTGATGCTTTGGGAGAAAATAGAATTTTAGTTGCTCCTTCCTGCTCTTTAATTCACAGTCCGTGCGATTTAGATTTAGAAACCAATGATGAAACGCTAACTCCGGAAATTAAACAATGGCTGGCTTTTGCAAAACAAAAAATCAACGAAATTGTACTTTTAAAACAATTTGCTTCGAATGAAGCTGACACTAAAACTTCTGCTGATTTTGAACAAAATACAATTGCAAATGAAAACCGAAAAACTTCAAAATTAATTCACAATAATGAAGTTAAAGCTCGTGTTGCCGGAATTACAGCTTCTGATGATAAACGTAAAAGTGCTTTTGCAACGAGAAGAAAAAGCCAGATTGAAGCTTTGAATCTGCCTCTGTTTCCGACAACCACAATTGGATCTTTTCCTCAAACAGCCGAAGTAAGAAATTGGAGGGCAAAATTTAAAAAAGGAGAATTAACAACCGAACAATACAATGATTTAATCGAAAAGGAAACCGAAGCTACGATTCGTTTTCAGGAAGAAACAGGTATCGATGTTTTGGTTCACGGAGAATTCGAACGTAACGATATGGTCGAATATTTCGGGGAACAATTGGCTGGATTTACGTTTACCAAAAATGGCTGGGTACAGAGCTACGGAAGCCGCTGCGTGAAACCTCCGGTTATTTACGGCGACGTTTCGAGACCAAATCCGATGACCGTAAAGTGGTCGAAATATGCACAATCCTTAACCCCAAAATGGGTAAAAGGAATGTTGACCGGTCCTGTAACCATTTTGCAATGGTCGTTTGTTCGTAACGATCAGCCACGTTCTGAAACTTGTACGCAAATCGCTTTGGCGATTCGTGATGAAGTTGTGGATTTGGAAAAAGCAGGAATTAAAATTATTCAAATTGATGAGCCGGCAATTCGCGAAGGTTTGCCATTGAGAAAAGAAGAATGGGCCAATTATTTAGACTGGGCAGTAAAAGCTTTTCGTATTTCTGCATCTGGTGTTGATGACGATACGCAAATTCACACCCACATGTGTTACAGCGAATTCAACGATATCATTCAAAATATCGCCGACATGGATGCTGATGTCATTACAATCGAATGTTCGCGTTCGCAAATGGAACTTTTAGATGCTTTTGCCAACTTTAAGTATCCAAACGAAATTGGGCCAGGAGTATATGATATTCACTCGCCACGTGTTCCGTCAAGCAACGAAATGGTTCGTTTATTAGAAAAAGCTTCGGCAGTAATTCCGGTAGATCAATTGTGGGTAAATCCTGATTGTGGTTTAAAAACACGCCATTGGGATGAAACCAAAAAAGCGTTGATCGAAATGGTTGCCGCAGCTCAGGAAATGAGAGCTGCCGTTGAAAACGGAGTAACTGCCTAATTTTATCTTAATATATTTTTGTTTTTTAATGCCGACAAGTGGAATCGAAAATTCTTGTAGTTATGATTTAATTTCGATTTCATTTTTGTTGGCATTATTTTTTGAAGCAGAAATTTTCATTTTCACAACACGCTCAGTCCCGCTATTCGCTATATCTTTTGTGGCGAACCCCGCCACAAAAGGATATCACTTCTATCGGGGCTAGTTAATAATTTTTAGTTTTCATAAGATTTCAGGAAGAAACAAAAAAGCATTCGCCGCGGCGAATGCTTTTCTGAAATTGAATATATATCTAAGATTAGAAATTTTTAGAAACTCCAATATTAAATGTTCTACCAAAATTAAAATCGAAATTTTTGTATTCTGGACCGTTGTTTTCGTAGTTTATTGTACCGTAGCTTAAACCTCCAATATTAAAGTTTAAACCAAAACCTTTTTTCATATCTATGAAAAGTGCTGGTGTAACACCAACATACATACCGTCACCTTCAAAAGTTGTAGTAACAGGTCCTTCATAAGTTTTGTTTTTTTCACTTTGATAACCTAATCCTAATTCTGCAAAGAATGAGAAAGTTGGATTCAATGGCATAGTGTAACGTAAAAATGCACCTAATTGAGTAGTATTAAATTTCTCTTCGTTTACTCCTTGTTTTGTTTTAGAAGAACCAAAAGAAGCTTCACCTCCAACTGTCCAATTATCGTGAAATTGGTAACCTACTTTAGGAGAAAAGTCAAATTCATTGTTTTTTACTTCGTTATTAGCAAGAGTTCTTGTTTCTGAAGAATAACCAACACTTCCACCTACTAAAATTGTTCCTTTTTGAGCATTTGCAAAACTGCAGATAGCTAATGCAGCCATCACTAAAAATTTTTTCATAATTTGGATTTTATTTTATTTAGCATTCCTTTAACAATAACAATGCCGTCAATACTGGGATTTTTATTTTTTTTAGCAATACTTTAAAAGATAAATCTTAGCAATCGAGACTATTTCTGTTTACTTTTGTAACAAATAAAAAGTCATGTCGATAGAAGTAAACAGTATATCAAAAAGTTACGGAGAGCAAAAAGCTTTAAATGAAATTTCCTTTAAAATTGAGAAGGGAGAAATCGTGGGATTTCTTGGACCAAATGGAGCAGGAAAATCTACTTTAATGAAAATTTTGACTACTTATTTATTGGCAGATAGTGGCGCAGCCCTTGTAAATAGCCACGATGTCATGACAAACGCAAAAGCAGTACAGCAGTCTATAGGATACCTGCCAGAGCATAATCCATTATATTTAGATCTGTATGTTCGTGAGTATTTGGCTTTTAATGCTGATGTTTACAAAGTGCCAAAGTCACGAATTGAAGAAGTTATTCAACTGACAGGCCTGTCAGCCGAAAGTCATAAAAAAATAGGGCAACTGTCAAAAGGATACCGTCAGCGTGTGGGATTGGCAAATGCTTTGCTGCACAATCCCGATGTTTTAATTTTAGACGAACCGACTACCGGTCTGGATCCTAATCAGTTAATGGAAATTAGGAATGTGATTAAAAATGTTGGAAAAGATAAGACTGTCTTCCTGTCAACACACATCATGCAGGAAGTTGAAGCTATTTGTGATCGTGTCATAATTATTGACAAAGGACAAATTGTTGCTGATAAAAAACTGGATAAATTGATCTCTGAAAATAAAGAACAGATTATCGAGGTAGAGTTTGATTATAAAGTTGAAGAACAACTATTGGCTAAACTTGAAAATATCAGTTCTTATAAAAACACCCATGACATGACCTGGGAACTAACTTTTGTTACTGAAAAAGACATGCGCCCGGCCATCTTTGATTTTGCTAACGAAAATGGTTTAAAAACGCTTCAGTTAAATCAGAAAAATAAAAACCTGGAAGCTGTTTTTAGAGAGATTACTAAGTAAGCCTTAGTTCCTGGCTAGTCCTAAATAACCGATACAGATTATAGGACTAGTCATTTAAATCTAAAACAAGAGCTTTCATTTCCTCAATTACAATTTTAATATCATTTTCTGTTGTTCTCCAATTTACAAAAGAAGCTCTTATTCCTTTTCTGTTCTGATAAATTGTTGGTGTCATAAATACTTTACCACCATCATTAAGCAGCATTAAAAACTGGGTTACTTTGTCCTGGTTTTCATTTCCTTTTAAAGTAAAACAAACATTATTTAATCTAATTGGGGCAAGAAGCTCAAAATTATCATTTTCAATTAGGGCATTACCAAAATGCAAAGCCAGTGATATGCTTTTTTCTACAATATCGCAAAATCCCTTTTTCCCATAAGCTACTAAAGAAAACCAAACTGGTAAAGCTCTTAAACGGCGTGAATTTTCCGGAAGTACATTTAAATAATTAAAATTCTCAAGTGCATTTCCAAGATATGGTGCATTTGAATTCTGAAACGTTTCTATTTGCAGGTTAATATGTTCTTTTTTAATTAAATAAAAAGCACTTTCATAAGGAACATTCAGCCACTTATGGCAATCAATTGTAATGCTGTCTGCTCCCTCCCATCCCTGCACAAGATGCTTGTATTTATCTGAAACTGATGCAAAACCTCCAAAAGCGGCATCAATATGCCACCAAAAATTGTATTTTTCTTTTAGTTTTAAAATAGCCTCAAAATCATCAAAATCTGCTGTGTTTACAGTTGCGGCACTCGAAATTAACACAAAAGGCTGCCCATTTAGTTTTTTAATGTTTTCTTCTAAATCATTCATATCAATAGCTTCCCGATTGCCTTCAATTGTTTTTACTGTAGTGTAGTTCTGACTTCCTATTCCTAGCAAAGACAAACACTTTACAGAAGACGAATGGGGTGTGGCTGTCAAAATATTGATGGTTTCAGAAACTCCGTTTTTAGCATAATCCTTTCCAAGCTGCTTTCCAAACCATTGTCTGGCAACTCCAAGACATGTAAAATTAGACATCGTCGCTCCTGTAACAAATCCGCCTAAAAAAGTATCCGGAAGCTCTAATAATTGGAGCAATAGATTAATAGTTTCAAATTCTATTAATGCAGAATTTCCTCCTTGTGATGTTACCGCCTGCGTATTTTGATCATAAACTGATGCCAGCCAGTCGCCAACAATTGAAGCCGGAGTTGAACCTCCCGTTACAAATCCCCAATAACGAGGGCCTGGCGACGAAACTAATAAAGGTGCTAATCGGTCATTAAATTCAATTAAAGCTTTTTCAGATCCCAGTCCTAATTCGTTTAAGTCACGTTTTGGATCAATTGTTATTTTATTTGAAGTTGGAATAGTATCCAGATTATTCAGAAAAGAAACTCCTTGTTGTTTTGCTTTTTCTAAGATATATTCGAAATCGTTAAGATCTTGTTGTAATATTGAATTCATAATAATAAAGTTTCACACAGATTGTGCAGTTTAAAGCAGATTAAAATAGTATTGAAGGACAATTAATTACCATTTGGTTTTCTCCGAAAACCTAGAAACCATCATAGAAGAAATCACATCGCCATTAGCATTTAATAAAGTAGCAATTGGGTCAACCAGTGTTCCTAAGATCATGGCAACAGGCAAAGCTTGTTCCATAGGGAAACCATACACTGTAATGGCCAAAACTTCTCCTATATAGCCACCATTAGGAATTCCGCCTTCTACAATGGAAACAATTACTGTAATTCCTAATGCTAATAATATAGTTGATGGTTCAGTAAAATCTTTTCCAAACATGGCAAACAAAAAGGTAATTTTTAAAATGGATGACATACTGGAACCATCTTTATGCAAAGGTGCTCCAAGCGGAATTACCAAATTTCTAACGTGTGATGGAATTCCCATTTTTTGTGCGGCATCCAAATTAGCCGGAATTGTGGCAATACTGCTGCAGGTTCCAATTGCGGTCAAAGAAGGTGTTATGTTGTTGCTCCAAAAAACTTTAAAAGCTCTTTTTCCTCCCGCAATAATAGCGTATAAACTGAAAAAAGTAAAGAAATAAACCACGCAAGCTCCATAGTAAACTGCCATAGGTTTTGCATAAACACCTAATAACTGTGGTCCGAAAACACCAACCTGATACGCAAAATAGGCTCCCAAACCAACTGGTGCGAGTTTCATTATCAGGTTTAATAATTGCTTCATGACTTCGTTTCCGGAATCCAAAAAACTTTTAAAAACGTTTCCTTTTTCTCCCGATTGCAAAGTGGCAAAACCAATTAAAAAAGAAAAGATAATTAGTGCGAGCATACTTTTTCGGGACAATAATTCAAAGAAATCATTTGTCGTAATCAATTTTGTAATCTGATCTCCGACAGAACCCGATTGTATATTTTCAAACGGAACTTTTGAAACAATCATATCCTGGTGAATCGGAAAAAGATAAACTGCAAAAATCATTACAATTCCAGAGATAAGAATTGTCGAAAGAAAAACCAGTATCATTATAATAAATAGTTTTCCCAGTTTTTCTGTTTTCTCCAAATTAGCAATCGAAGAGCCAATTGTAAAAAAAATCAATGGAATTATTGCTGTAAAAAGCAAATTCAAGAAAATATCCCCAAGTGGTTTTACAACTTCAACTTTTTCTCCAAAAACTAACCCAAAAACACTGCCGACTATTATACCGCCAAGAAGTAAAAGTATACTACTGTAGCTTTTTAGAAAATTGATTTTTTCAGTCTCCATAATTCAAATTATAACTATAAATAATACACAATAAAAACCAATGAAAGTATTCAAAAATAAAGTTTAATACAGCTTTAAAACGTAATATTTCTTACTTTTCCAGAACTATTGTTGTAAAAGCCCTGTCAACGAATTCTCCGGTTTTAGTTTTTACTTTTTCTGTTTGACTTTCAGTGTAAACTATTTTAAAAGCTGTTTTTTCAATTAGTTTCTGTGCTTTTTCAGTACTGTAAAGTTCAAATTCAAATTGTGTGAATGGAAGTGTTTTCATAAAACTTTCCTCTGCAAATGTCAGACAGAAATTTCCATTTGGCTTAAGAACTCTATAAATTTCTGAAAGCAATTTTTCTGGCTTCTTCCAAAAATAAATGGTATTTACGGTAAATATTTTATCGAAAAATTCGTCTTGATACAGAATTGTGTTTCCGTCATAAACAGAAAAGAAGGCCTGTTTTTGAGAGACAAAATTTCTGTTGATCTGACGCGCTTCCTGAAACATTAGTTCCGACATTTCAAGTCCGTAGTATTTTATGTTTTCGGCCTGTTCGAATAGAAATTCTACATGGCCGGCATTTCCGTGACCTAATTCCAAAATCGAATTTCCGCCTTGTACATTGAGATTTTGAATCGAATGGCGTGTCATGTTGATGTTGGTTTCATGCATCATGTTTGCCATTTCTATGCCTTTTTCTCCGGTGGGATGTTTGAGCTGAGAAGCGATTGCTTGTAATTCTTCTTTTTCCATAATGTTTAAATTTAAAAAATTCAAAATTAATCCCGAGGCTTCGGGAGCAAATTCCAGCTTACTTGTCATTGCGAGGAACGAAGCAACCATACTATCATTTTACGTCTTTTTGTCATTCCGACGAACGAGGAACCTCACAAGTAACTCCGCACAGAAAAGAGGACAATCTTTGTCGAGCTTTTTGTGAGATTCCTCGTTCCTCGGAATGACAAAACTGTACGCAAATGACTAAAACGAGTAAACCCTTAAAAAATCTGACTCGCGATCTGACGAATATTCTCAGATTTCCCCATTGAATAATAATGCAAAACCGGAACTCCGGCTGCTTTTAACTCACGAGACTGCTGAATTGCCCATTCGATTCCTACTTGTTTGATTTCGGCATTATTTTTACATTTATCAACCGCGTCGATTAAATCTTCCGGCAAATCGATTCTGAAAATTTGTGGTAAAATCTGTAAATGTCTTTGAACTGCAATTGGTTTAATTCCAGGAATAATCGGAATTGTAATACCCATTTCTCTTGCTTTTTCTACAAAGGCAAAATATTTAGCATTGTCAAAAAACATTTGGGTTACCACATAATCAGCACCTGCATCTACTTTTTCTTTCAGTCTTTTAAGATCGGATTGTAACGAAGGAGATTCTAGATGTTTCTCCGGATAACCGGCAACGCCAATACAGAAATCAGCTTTATTGTCGACATCCATAACTTCATGCAGATATTTTCCGCAATTTAAATCTTTAATTTGGCGAACTAAATCTATAGCAAAATGATTACCACCTAATTTCGGCACAAAAGACTGCTCGTCTTTCATCGCATCTCCACGAAGCGCCATTACGTTGGTGATTCCTAAATATTGACAATCGACCAACATGTATTCTGTTTCTTCCTGTGTAAATCCTCCGCAAAGCAAATGCGGAACAGTATCAACATTGTATTTATGTTTTATAGAAGCGCAAATTCCAAGCGTTCCCGGACGCATACGAGTTAGTTTTTTGTCTAAAAGACCATTGCCTTTATCAATATAAATATACTCTTCGCGAGAAGTAGTGACATCGATAAATGGCGGTTTAAACTCCATCAACGGATCGATATTGTCGTATAATTCCTGAATGCTTTTCCCTTTTTGAGGCGGAATAAGTTCAAATGAGAATAAGGTATTTCCTTTGGCGTTTTCTATATGTTCTGTTACTTTCATTATTTAGGTTATGAGTTATGAATTATGAGTTTTGAGTTGTTTGTGTAAAAAATCTGAATCAAAAAACATAAGTCAAATATCTTCTTGCTTTAAAATTACGAATGAGTTCAATCTAAAATCTAAACTCTAAAATCATAAATTATTAATCTGCTATATTAGGGTTTAACCATTTCATTGCGTAATCTGTTGGTACATTGCGTCGCTTAGCATAATCTACCACCTGATCTTCTTTTATTTTTCCAAGTCCGAAATACCTGCTTTTCGGGTTTCCAAAATAATATCCGGAAACAGATGAAGCCGGCCACATTGCCATACTTTCCGTCAGGGTTACACCAATTTCTTCGGCTACATTTAAAAGCTTCCAAATCGTTGGTTTCTCCAGGTGATCCGGACAAGCCGGATATCCTGGCGCCGGACGAATTCCTTTATAATTTTCTTTAATCAATTCTTCGTTTGTTAAAGATTCTTCTTTATCATAACCCCAGAAATCTTTACGAACTTTTTCGTGAAGATATTCGGCAAAAGCCTCAGCAAAACGATCTGCAAGCGCTTTTACCATAATCGAATTATAATCATCTAAAGCGGCCTCAAATTCAGCCGCCCATTCGTCTACGCCAAAACCTGTTGTTACACAAAAAGCTCCCATATAATCCTCTATTCCGCTTTCTTTTGGCAGAATAAAGTCAGACAAAGCTATGTTTGGTGCGCCTTTCGTTTTTTGAGATTGCTGACGAAGCGTTAAGAATTTCTCCAACACTTTTCCGTTTTCATCACGCAATTCGATATCATCATCATCAACCTGATTGGCAGGAAAAATGCCGTAAATCCCTTTTGCTTTTAGTTTTTTCTCTGCCAAAATTATTTTCAGCATTTCCTGAGCATCTGCAAAAACAGAAGTCGCTTCTTTACCCACAACCTCATCCGTTAAAATCGCAGGATATTTTCCGTGCAATTCCCAGGTTTGAAAAAACGGTGTCCAGTCGATATACGGAACCAAAACATCTAGTTCAACCTCAACAATTTGTTTTCCAATTACTTTTGGTTTCTTTGGCGTGTACTCACTCCAATCTAACTGCATTTTATTTTTACGAGCATCTTCAATGCTTAAGAAATTTTTATCTCTCGAACGATTTAAAAACGTTTCTCTAAACGCATCGTACTCTGCGCGAATATCACTCGCATATATTTTTCGGTTATGATCCAATAGATTTCCTGCAACCGTCACGGCGCGCGAAGCATCGTTTACGTGAATTACAGTTTCTCTGTATTGTGGCGCAATTTTCACGGCAGTATGCGCGCGCGAAGTCGTTGCTCCACCAATCATAATCGGGATTTTAATATCTTGTTTGTCCAATTCTTTGGCCAGATACACCATTTCGTCAAGCGAAGGCGTGATTAGTCCGCTTAATCCAATGATGTCAACATTATGTTCAATCGCAGCCGCAATAATTTTTTCCGGAGGCACCATAACACCAAGATCGACGATCTCATAATTGTTACACGCCAAAACCACCGAAACAATATTTTTACCAATATCATGAACATCACCTTTTACGGTTGCCATCAAAATTTTTCCGTTTCCTTGTTTGTCGCCGGCTTGTTTACTTGCTTCAATATAAGGCAATAAATACGCTACGGCTTTTTTCATTACACGTGCTGATTTAACTACCTGAGGTAAGAACATTTTTCCGCTTCCGAATAAATCTCCAACCACATTCATTCCCGTCATCAAATTGATTTCGATAACTTCAATTGGTTTTGTTGCAGCCAAACGTGCTTCTTCAACATCTTCTTCAATAAAAGCATCAACTCCTTTTACAAGTGAGTGCGTGATTCTTTCCTGCACCGTTCCTAAACGCCACTCCTGAACCGCTTTTTCATCTGATTTTACTTCGCCTTTTACGTTCTCAGCAAAATCCAAAAGTCGTTCCGTTGCATCATCGCGTCTATCAAGAATTACGTCTTCAACGTGCTCTAATAAGTCTTTCGGAATATCATCGTAAATCGAAAGCATCTCCGGATTCACGATTCCCATCGTCATTCCGTTTTTGATCGCGTGGTATAAAAACACCGAATGCATCGCTTCACGAACCGTATCATTTCCTCTAAAAGAAAACGAAACGTTACTTACTCCACCACTAATATGTGCGTGAGGCAAGTTTTCGCGAACCCATTTTGTCCCTCTAAAAAAGTCCAACGCATTCAGGCGATGTTCTTCCATTCCGGTTGCAACGGGAAAAATATTCAAATCGAAAATAATATCCTGCGGGGGAAAACCAACTTTGTCAACCAAAATATCATACGAACGCTGACAAATCTCGACTCTTCGGTCAAAATTATCGGCCTGACCCACTTCGTCAAAAGCCATTATAATTGCCGCAGCTCCGTAACGTTTGATTAATTTGGCATGGTGAATAAAGGCTTCTTCGCCTTCTTTCAACGAAATCGAGTTGACAACACTTTTTCCTTGTACTACTTTTAGACCTGCTTCAATGATTTCCCATTTCGAACTGTCGATCATAATCGGCACTCTCGAAATATCGGGTTCTGATGCAATTAAATTCAGGAATTTTGTCATTGCCTGAACACCATCAAGCATTCCTTCATCCATATTAATATCGATGATCTGTGCTCCACCTTCTACTTGTTGTCTTGCAATATCAAGCGCCTCGTCATATTTCTCTTCCTTGATTAAGCGAAGGAATTTTCTCGAACCTGTTACATTCGTACGTTCCCCAACGTTTACAAAAACACTTTCGGGCGTAATAATCAACGGTTCTAATCCTGCTAATACAAGGTCTCTTCTTTTTTCTGCCATTTCTTTTTTAAGTTACTAAGATTCTATCCCGAAGCCTCGGGACTAAGATTCTGAGTTTTTTTATTCTTTGTTTTCCTGCAAGGTTTTCGAAACCTTGTAGGTATATTCGTTTTTTAATAATCTTATTTTGGGCGTGTCCCTCCGGGTCGGGCTATCCGTTCCTAGTCCTCGCACTTCCTTCGTCAGGCTGTGGGCTATCCACTTCTATCCCTCACGCAAATTTGGTTTCATTAGATAATTTATTTTTTCACGATTTCAATTATCGTTTTTGAAATAAAACGTTTTGGTTTTGCTTGTCTTTGCGAGGAACGAAGCAATCTCATCCTAATATTCCGTTCCTATGGAACTCTTTTTTTATATCGCTTATCTTTTTCAACGGAATAAATTCCGTTGCTAGCAACATTTCGTTCCTCCGGAACTTTCCTTATAGTTCAATTATTTTCAATTCAACCTGCAAGGTTTTCAAAACCTTGTAGGTTTCTATTTTTTATTCGTCAACAAATTTATACCTACAAGGTTTGGTAAACCTTGTAGGAAACGTAAACATTAAGCGAAAACCGGCGCCACTCTCGGCTTATAATCCTTCGCAACCTCAGCAATTAATCTGATATGATCCGGAGTTGTTCCGCAACAGCCACCAATGATGTTTATTAAATTATCCTCTAAATATTCTTTGATTAAGGCCTGAGTTTGTTCCGGTGTTTCATCATATTGTCCGAACGCGTTTGGCAAACCTGCATTTGGATGTGCTGAAACATTGAACTGTGTATGCTGAGATAATGTTTTTAAATACGGTTTTAATAAATCGGCTCCAAGAGCACAATTGAAACCTACGCTTAATAACGGAATGTGTGATACTGAAATCAAAAATGCCTCAACCGTTTGTCCTGAAAGTGTTCTTCCTGAAGCATCGGTAATCGTTCCTGAAACCATGATTGGAATATCCAGATTACGTTCGTCTTTTACTTCTTCGATTGCGAAAAGTGCTGCTTTAGCGTTTAACGTATCGAAAATCGTTTCTACTAAAAGTAAATCACATCCACCATCCATTAAGGCTTCTACTTGTTGTTTGTACGCAATACGCAAATCATCAAACGTTACGGCTCTGTAGCCCGGATCGTTTACATCTGGCGACATACTTGCTGTTCTGTTTGTTGGTCCGATGGAACCGGCAACGAAACGTGGTTTATCCGGATTTTTAGCGGTGAATTCATCTGCTACTTCACGGGCAATTTTAGCCGATTCGTAGTTTAGTTCGTAAACCAAATCTTCCAGGAAATAGTCGGCCATACCGATCGTAGTTCCTGAAAAAGTATTGGTTTCTACGATGTCTGCGCCGGCATCAAAATAGGCAGCGTGAACATCGCGGATCGCTTGTGGTTGTGTTATGGATAGTAAATCGTTGTTTCCTTTTAGCGGATGCGGAAAATCTTTGAAACGCTCTCCTCTGAAATCTTCTTCTGAGAAATTATAGCGCTGCAGCATGGTTCCCATTGCTCCGTCAAGGATTAGGATATTTTTTTTAATTGCTTCTTGTATCGTAATTGCCATATTCTTTTGTCGCTAAGGCACTAAGGCGCAAAGCTTTTTTAATTATAATTTTGAAGGCTCTATTTAAACCCGACAGGTTTCAAAAACCTGTCGGGTTTAACCTTCGATATTTTTTTTCGCATTAATTCTAAAAATTCACTATTGACGGCTAACTAGCCCCGATAGAGCCGGTATCCTCGCAGTGAAACGGAGAGATATAGGCGAAAGCGGGAACGATGATGGCATAAATGCGCCAATGATTCGCTCATGATACTGAATTCGGTAAAATTATTGTAAGGTTGTCAGGAAAAGTTTGAGAAATACAAGTAATGTATTTGTGTTATCTATCTTTAATACTATGAATTTAGTATAAAGTAGAATTTAGCACCTTCTTTATGATAAAGGGTTGCTAAGGTTTCATCGGGTCTATCCCTCCGCCTTTCGTGATAACTTTCAATAAATTTAAGAACAGTGCAAAGTAAAGACATAGCCTTAATACTTGCAAGTATTAAGGCTATTTTTTTAATTTGTTTTACTGTAAGATGTTAGTGGTGAATTTTAGAAAAATTTGAGTTTATTATTTTGATAATCAAAATGGTGTTTTTAAAAACTTCTGTCCCATTTTAAAAACATATCAATTACTTCTTCGTGATCTATAATCTCATTATTATCTTCCTGATTAAATCCAGCTTCAACTTCTTTTTCGTCTTTTAATTCTTTAGTCCAATTGTTCATAGTAGATAATTTTTTGAATACTTTTTTTAAAGTTACGATTTATCTCGTTTATTTCAAAAACCTAATGTTACTTTTTCTTAAACAAAAATGCCCAAACTATAAGTTTGGGCGTTTTTAATATTAAAATCTTAGTGACTTAGAATCTTAGCTACTTAGAATCTCAGACTAAACAATCGCTTTCACAACTGCTTTTGGTGCTTCTTTACGAGTTCCGTCAAAACCATCTACTCCTGAAACTGTGGTATATTTCAATACGTATTTTTTACCTGGATTGATAATTTGATACGCAGCCTGGCACATTAAAGTTGCTTCGTGGAAACCACAAAGAATCAATTTTAATTTTCCCGGGTATGTGTTTACGTCTCCAATAGCGAAGATTCCCGGAATGTTGGTCTGGTAATCTAAAGCATTGTTTACTTTGATTGCGTTTTTCTCAATTTCTAATCCCCAGTCTGCGATTGGACCTAATTTTGGCGTTAATCCAAAAAGTGGAATAAAATAATCGGTTTCGATTTTACGGTGTGCACCGTTTTCTTCGATATCTAATGATTCAACATGCTCAGCACCGTTGATTCCGATTACTTCTGCTGGTGTAATTAATTTAATTTTTCCAGACGTTTTTAATTCCTGCACTTTTTCTACAGAATCAAGAGCTCCTCTAAATTCATTTCTTCTGTGAATTAAAGTTACTTCTGAAGCTACATTTGCCAAGAAGATACTCCAGTCTAAAGCTGAATCTCCTCCTCCGGCAATTACAACTCTTTTGTCTCTGAATTTCTCCGGATTTTTGATGAAGTATTTTACTCCTTTGTCTTCATAAAACTCGATATCTTCAATAAGTGGTTTACGAGGTTCAAAACTTCCTAAACCTCCAGCGATTGCAATAACAGGTGCGTGAAATTTTGTTCCTTTATTTGAGGTTACAATGAAACTTCCGTCTTCTTGTTTGTCGATGGTTTCAGCTCTTTCTCCTAATGTATAACCTGGCTCAAACTGCTTAATTTGCTCTTGTAGGTTATCAATTAGATCTCCTGCTAAAACTTCCGGGAAACCAGGAATATCATAAATAGGTTTTTTTGGATACAATTCTGAAAGTTGTCCTCCTGCTTGTGGCAAAGCATCTAAAATATGACATTTTAACTTTAATAATCCTGCCTCGAAAACGGCAAATAAACCTGTTGGTCCTGCTCCAATTATAAGTATATCTGTTTTAATCATTATGTTGTTGTTTATAATCATTCTTAATAATACAAAGAAACGAATAATTTATTCTACTGCCAATGATTTTTATCATTGATTTCTTTGTTCAATTTTCATCGGGTTAATCCCGAAGCTTCGGGACGACGCTACAATATAATTTGTCCCTCCGTGACTTTTGCTATTCTTTATTTTTTAATGAATCGGTTATCTCGTTCATTCTTCTTACCTTTTCTTCGAAGTCTCCTTTGAGGGTCTTTCGGTATTCGTTCAGATTTTCTACCATTTGGTTGATGTCTTCCGGAATTACCTCTTCGAAAAACTCCCGCAATCTTTTAGCGGTTGTTGGCGATTTTCCATTGGTAGAAATGGCAATTTTTACATTTCCTTTCGTTACGATTCCGCCTAAATAATAATCACATAAATCTGGAGTATCGGCAATATTGCAAATCAAATACCGCTTTCGGGACAAATCGTATACTCTTTTATTGACTTTTAGATCATCGGTACAAGCGATTACCATATGGCGCTTCTTCAGCATTTTCTTTTTGAACTTCGATTCCGTCAATTTAATTGAAGGATGAGTTTCTGCCAAAACTTTAATTTCTAAATGAAAGTCCGGCGCTACGACCTCAACATTGGCATTTGGACTTGACTTCAGCAAAAAAGAAAGCTTCTCTAATCCCACATTTCCTCCACCCACAATCAACACATTTAGATTGTGAAGCTTTAGGAATATTGGATATAATTCATTCTGTTCCATTTTAATTTATTTTCATCTAATCAAAATTAGATGATTTATTTTTTATCGAATTAAATTCGGTCGTTTTTAACCTAATTAATTTAATTCTTTGCATCATTAGATGGAAATCCGAAATCATAATCTCGCGTTCCCCGGGTTGAAACCCGGCGCTACAATATGGATCGTTCCTATGGAACTTATCTGACGATTTCTTTTGATAGAAATTCTTCGTAAAATCCTTTTAATTTATTGTTTTCCCTAACAACTTCTCCGAGAACAATAATGGCTGGTGAACTCAGTTTCTTCTCTTTTACAATTTCTAAAATCGAATTTACGGTTCCAACGCCTACTTTTTCTTCTGAAGTTGTTCCGTTTTGAATGATCGCTACGGGCAAATCTCCTTTTGCTTCTTTTTGAAACAAATCGATAATTTGAGGCAATTTGTGCATTCCCATCAAAATAACCACTGTTGCAGAAGATTGTGCAGCCAAGGCTACATCTGCAGATAATTGTCTGTCAGAAGTTGTACCTGTAATTGCCCAGAAACTTTCTGAAACGCCTCTTTTTGTAATTGAAATTCCCTGACTTGCGGGAACAGCAACTACCGAAGATATTCCGGGAACGACAATGGTCTCAATTCCAAAGCTTTCAATAAAATCTATTTCTTCGCTTCCACGCCCAAAAATAAACGGATCACCGCCTTTTAAACGAACTACGTTTCCGTACGTCAATGCATTATCAACAATCAATTGATTGATTTGATCCTGCGTATAAGCGTGATTTCCTATTTTCTTACCAACAAAAATTCTAATTGCATTCTTGCGTGCGTAAGCTAGTATTTCTTCATTTGCCAATGCATCGTACAAAACCACATTCGCTTCAGCCAATGCTTTTGCGCCTTTCAGCGTAAGCAAATCCGGATCGCCGGGACCTGCACCGACTAAAGTTACTTTTGGTTTTATCGTATTAAGCATTTTCTAATTCCTGAGCTCTGTATTTTTCTATAATTGCAAAAAATGCAATTCCTTCTTCTATATATTGTTTCGCAAATGCTTCACTCGGTTCATTTTGATTGATTTGATAAACCAATTCTCTGAATGATGTAGGCAATCCGATTTTGGCGCTTTCAATAAAAACTTTATCAAACAAATCAACAATTCCTGCATGATTGTTTGTTTTTTCGTTTTCTGAAAGTAATAATGCCTTAGCTCCATTTACAAATCCTGCATAAGCATGGTAAATAGCATCTGACCATTTTCCTTCGTCGAAAGATTCCTGAGCGAAAGTCAATTTATCCTTAGCTTCTAATAATAAAGTTGCTACTAAATCAATTACAACTCCGGCACATTCTCCAACTCCAACTGCTTTTACATAGTTATCAGCGTTACCCCAATCAACAAAATCCGCTTCTGTTAAATTGGTTACATCTGCAAAAGGTTTTAAAATTTCATAGAAATATTTTTCTCCTTTTTGATCGTAATAGTTTAGGAATTTTTCTCCGTTTGCATTAGCATCAAAATCATTTAAGATCGTACGCAAAGCATCCGGGCCTCTTCTACTTGGAATTTTGATTACTTTGTCTGCAAAACGTCCTTCTCCGTTTCCTAATCTTCCTCCTCCTAATAATACTTGTAAAGCCGGAGCTACTAATTTTCCTGAATTGATAGACATTCCCTGAAAACCAATGGCAGACATGTTATGCTGCCCACAAGCATTCATACAACCCGAAATTTTAATTTCGATTTCGCGGTTGTTTAAGTACTGCGGATATTCTGCATTTATTACTTTTTCTAATTCTTCTGCAATACCGGTACTACTTGCAATCCCCAAATTACAAGTATCTGTACCGGGACATGCCGTAATATCAACTGTAGAATTGTAACCTAAGTGAACAAAGTCCAGTTTGGCTAATTCCTGGTAAAAGAAGGGAAGATTCTCTTCTTTTACATGACGTATTACTATATTTTGTCGCAATGAAAAACGTAATTCATTTGCTGCGTAATTTTTAATTAAAGCGGCTAATAATCTGGCTTTATCGGTATAAAAATCTCCTAAAAGAACTTTGATTCCAATAGCGTAATAGCCTTCTTGTTTCTGCTTAATTACATTTGATTTTTTCCAGGCTTCATAAGCAGCTGTATCTTCAATTGTAACTTGCGGAACTTCTAATAACGGTTCTGCAATTGGTCCGTCAAAAGCAGTGGTGTCAATTTCGTACGTTTCAAATGCGATTGCTTTTTTCTCTTTTTCAACCAAATCAAGAAAAACATCTTTTCCGATTTCTTTGATTAGGAATTTCATACGCGCTTTCATTCTTTTTGCACGCTCTCCGTATCGGTCAAAAATACGGATGATTCCTTCTGCAGTCGGGATGATTTGGTTTACCGGAACAAACTCTGAAAGCAATTCAGCATGAGCTGGCTGAGAACCCAAACCTCCACCAAACATAATTTTGAATCCGCGTTGTCCGTCAACGATTTTTGGAATAAATCCTAAATCATGCAAATAACTCAAAGCGGTATCTTCGTCAGATGATGAGAACGAAATTTTGAATTTACGCCCCATTTCCTGACAAATCGGGTTTCTTAATAAATATTGAAACATAGCGTGTGCGTATGGCGAAACATCAAATGGTTCGTTTACATCTACACCTGCTAATTCACTTGCTGTAATATTTCTAACCGTGTTACCACAAGCTTCACGCAAGGTAACATCGTCTTTGGCCAAATTTGCCCAAAGCTCCGGTGTTCTGTCTAAACTCACATAGTGAATCTGAATATCCTGACGCGTTGTAATGTGTAAACGTCCTGTAGAATATTCGTCAGAAACTTTAGTGATACGCACCAATTGCTCGCTGGTTACTTTACCGTAAGGCAATTTAATACGAATCATTTGAACGCCTTCCTGACGTTGTCCGTAAATTCCGCGTGCTAAACGCAGACTACGAAAACGCTCATCATCAATTTTTCCTCCACGGAATAAATGAATCTTTTTTTCTAAATCGATAATCTCTTTTTGAACTATCGGATTTTCTATTTCTGTTCTAAAACTTTCCATTTCTTTTAGTTTATAGTTTATGGTTGGTTGTTTATGGTTGGTTGTTGGCAGGATAACTATCAACTAAAAACCAAAAACTATCAACTATCGAATAAATCCTACTCCTGCTGTGGTGTTCGTTGCCGTATCAATTAAGATAAAAGCTCCGTTTGATTTATTCTCGTTATAGGCATCAAAATATAAAGGCTTGCTTAATTTGATGGTTACTTCTCCAATTTCGTTGATCGCTAATTGCGATGCTTCTTTTGTTCCTGAATAATCTGTTGAGATGGTATTTTTGATACTTTCTACTTTAGCTAAAACTGAATTGGTGTTGTGCTGTACAATATATTTGGTACCGGCAACCAGTTTTTTGCTGTCCATCCAACAGACCGTTGTTGTGATTTCTTTTTCAATTTTTGGAAGTTCTGATGATTTTACAATCATATCGCCTCTTGTCACATTGATATCATTTTCTAATTCAATTGTGATCGATGAACCTGCAACGGCTTCGTCATATGTTTTATCGAAAAAGTGAATTTTTGAAACTTTTGATTCCGTTAAAGAAGGAAGAACTGTAACAGCATCTCCAACTTTAATAGAGTTTCCGTATAATTTTCCGGCATAACCTCTGAAATCATGGTATTCTTCTGTTTTAGGGCGAATCACAGTCTGAACCGGGAAACGTGCTTTTCCTGCTTCAAAAACATCCGAAGAATGTAATCCTTCTAAATGTTCCAATACTGTTTGACCGTCATACCAAGGCATATTTTCAGATTTATCCACTACGTTTCCGCCGTTGATGGCGCTTAACGGAATGTAACTTACGTTTTGCTCTTTGAAAGTACTTTTAGCATTTAATGCCTGAAAATCAGCTTTGATTTTATTGTAAACTTCTTCAGAATAATCAACTAAATCCATTTTATTGATCGCTACGATTACTTCTTTTACTCTCAATAAATTATTGATAAAAAAGTGACGGTACGTTTGTTCAATAACACCTTTTCTGGCATCAATTAAAATAATAGAAACCTGAGAAGTAGAAGCTCCTGTAACCATGTTTCTGGTATATTCTACGTGACCCGGAGTATCGGCAATAATGTAACTTTTCTTTGCAGTCGAAAAATAAATATGTGCTACGTCAATTGTAATTCCTTGTTCTCTTTCTGCTACTAATCCGTCAGTTGCCAAAGAAAAATCCAAATAATCGTACCCTTTTTGTTTACTGCTTTTTTCGATTGCCTCAATTTTATCTGTCGTCAATGATTTTGTATCATACAATAATCTTCCGATCAAAGTACTTTTTCCATCATCTACACTTCCTGCTGTTGCTATTTTTAAAACGTCCATCTTATTATATTGTTTCAGGTTTAAAGTTTCAGGTTTCATGTTATCTAAAAACTTATAAATCTGTATGTTTTTTTTGAATTTTACTTTCTGTTGTTCCCTTCTAACATCTAACTTTTAACTTCTTACTAAAAAATTAAAAGTACCCCTGTTGTTTTCTTTTTTCCATTGCGGCTTCAGAACGTTTGTCGTCAATTCTGGCGCCTCTTTCAGAAATAGTTGAAGTTCTGATTTCTCCAACAACTTCCTGAATGGTTGCTGCGTAAGATTCAACAGCGGCTGTACAACTCATATCTCCAACGGTTCTGAAACGAACAATTCGTTCTTCGATTTGTTCGTCTTCTTCCTGATACACAAAAGGAGAATGCGACCAGATTAAACCGTCTCTCAAAAAAACTTTTCTTTTATGTGAAAAATAGATGGATGGAATCTCGATATGTTCTTTTTCGATATAACTCCAAACGTCTAATTCTGTCCAGTTTGAAATTGGGAAAACACGAACGTTTTGACCATTTTCTATTTTTCCGTTCAAAATATCAAACAATTCCGGACGTTGGTTTTTTTCATCCCATTGACCAAAATCGTCACGAACTGAGAAAATACGTTCTTTGGCTCTTGCTTTTTCTTCATCACGACGCGCTCCACCAATACAGGCATCAAACTTAAATTCTTCGATTGCGTCTAAAAGTGTGATCGTCTGCAAGCTGTTTCTACTAGAATATTTTCCGGTTTCTTCAACTACTTTTCCTTCATCAATAGCATCCTGAACATTACGAACGATTAATTCTAATCCTAACTCTTCTACCAATTTATCTCTGAAAGCAATTGTTTCAGGAAAATTGTGTCCAGTATCAACGTGCAAAAGAGGAAACGGAATCTTTGCAGGGAAAAAAGCTTTTTGTGCCAAACGCACTAATGTTATAGAATCTTTTCCTCCAGAGAAAAGTAAAACCGGTTTGTCAAACTGTGAAATTACTTCTCTGAAAATGTATATTGCTTCACTCTCTAAAGCGTTTGTTTTTAATACTGAACTCATTGTTTTTTGTTTAAAAAGTTTCAAGTTTCAGGTTTCAAGTTTTGTGGTGTACTCTGAAATTCTCAACTATTGTTTTATTCTATTCTCTTGATTCTATTCTCTTTACTCTTTCTTAGCGCTGTGCAATCCGCATTCTTTATGGCTTGATTCCCACCACCATCTTCCGGCTCTAATATCTTCACCAGGAAAAATGGCTCTTGTACATGGCGCGCATCCTATACTTACGAAACCTTGTTTGTGTAAAGCATTTTGAGGAACCTTGTTTTCTGACAAATACGTTTCAACTTCTTCTAAACTCCATTTTAATAATGGATTGAATTTAATGATTTCGAAACCTGCGTCGTATTCAAATAAATTTAAATCTTGTCTGTTCTCCGATTGTTCGGCTCTTAAACCTGTGATCCAAACTGAATTTCCTGCCAAAGCTTTTCTTAACGGAACTACTTTTCTAATAAAACAGCATTCTTTTCTATTCTCAACCGAATCATAAAAGCTGTTTGGTCCTTTTTGTTTCAGTAAATTTTCCACTGCTGTTGCTTCCGGAAAATAAACCTCTATTGGCTTTTTATATTTTTTTAATGTTTTATGAAAAACATCATACGTTTCCTGAAATAACCTTCCTGTATCTAAGGTAAAAATGGTAATATCCTGATTACTTTTTGCAATATAATCTGTAATAACCTGATCTTCCTGACCGAAGGATGTAGAAAAAGTTACTTTCCCCGGAAATTCCTTTGCTAAAAAGGCTAAGGTTTCCTCTAGCGAAAGATCTTTTGTTATATCTAATAATGATTCTATAATTGGTGCACTCATATTCTCTTTTCCTTTTCTAAAATTATTTTACAATAATTTAGATAATGTTTTTAAACTCAATATTATAATTACAATTCCAACCGCAACCATCATTGGCTTTCTTTTGATTTTATTTACTAGATATGCTCCTAGTGGCGCAGCAATCACTCCTCCTAAAATCAATCCTATAATCACCTGCCAGCCATGAATTCCTCCAAAAAGCATAAAAGTGATACCACTTGCAAATGAAATCGCAAACTCTGCAGCATTTACTGAACCTATTGTATATCTAGGATTTCTTCCTCTTCCTAATAATGTTGAAGTTACAATTGGTCCCCAGCCTCCGCCACCTACAGAATCCATAAAACCTCCAAAAACGGCTAAAACGCCCAATTTTTTAGTTTTCTTTTTTACGATGTTTTTTCTTAAAGCTTTTTTTATGATAATAATCGCCAAAACAATCATATATACTGCGATAAACGGCTTAATAACATCTCCATTAATTACATCTGCCAATAAATAAGCTCCTGTAATAGAACCTAAAACGCCTGGAATTAATAAATGCCTTACCAACTTTTTGTTGATGTTTCCAAAACGGTGATGAGAAAGTGCCGATGCTCCGGTAGTAAACATTTCTGAAACGTGTACTGCCGTACTACTCACAACCGGCGGAACTCCATAAGCCAATAAAAATGATGTTGAAGTTGCTCCATATCCCATTCCTAAAGTTCCATCTACCAACTGAGCAAAAACTCCGATGGCAAAAAACACCAATAACTCTTCATTAAATCCTTCTATAAGTCCGTTCCACGAAAACTCAGCGTGGTGATTATATATTAAAATAGATAATAAACCTATTAATAAAACAACCGGAATTCCAATCCAGAGCTTTTCTTTTAAAGAATCACCATTATTTATTTTCAGGTCTTTTTCCATTTTAACAAGTTTATATTGTCTTAAAAATCTATTACCCTATCGGCTTAGTAGATTACTTTGCAAAAGTACTATTTATTTATAATAATCAAAACAATATTTGGATTTTTTTAAACCTACAATAAGATATTAATGCCGTTGTAGAGAGATATTTACAATAGAAACTTATTTATTTAACAAATATGCAGTCTTAGCGATATATTCAAACAATATTTTTAGGTCAAATGGTTGTTTTTTAAAATAGATTTTAATCTCTACAATATCTATAGGATAATTATAAAATTGTTTTTATTTTAGCGCCAAATTTTTATTATGGATTTTCAGATTGGTCTGGTAATTGCCGGTTTAGTGGTTGGATTTGTTGTAGGATTAACTGGTGTTGGCGGAGGCTCATTGATGACGCCAATTTTACTGTACTTTGGTATTCCACCTACTAAAGCAGTTGGTACAGATTTACTTTATGCGGCATTTACCAAAATGGGAGGTGTTTTTGTACACCACAAAAAAAGCAATATAAACTGGCAAATTACGGGTTGGTTAACTCTCGGGAGTGTTCCTGCTGCTTTGATAACTTTGTGGATATTGAATAGTATTAAAACAGACATTGAAACTATAAACAGAGTTATTAAATACAGTTTAGGCTGGGCATTATTATTTACATCGGTCGCTATTATATTCAAAAAGAAACTTTTGAATTTTTCTCAAAAACATGCCGGGGATAAATTCCATAACGAAAGCACTACTCAAAATATGCTGACTATTGCAATTGGGGTTTTATTGGGAGCAACTGTAACGCTGACTTCTATTGGGGCGGGAGCTTTAGGAACAGTAACCTTGTTTTTTTTATATCCGCTTTTGCCCACGCCTCGTTTGGTAGGAACCGAAATTGCACATGCCGTTCCATTAACTTTAGTGGCTGGAATTGGTCATGCTTCTATGGGAAATTTAGATTTAGCTTTATTGGGACAATTATTATTAGGTTCTCTTCCGGGAATTTATATCGGAAGCAGCTTAAGCGGAAAGGTTCCTGATTTATTTCTTAGAAATGCTATTGCCGTTATGCTTTTTCTTGCTGGTTATAAGTTGATTTTTTAAGACCAAAGAGTTATTACATATAAAAAGAAAGACCATTTCATACTTCTGAGATGGTCTTTCTTTTATGTTTTTCATTATTAAATTTGACCTAAAAGGCAATATCTGCCAAAGAATTACTTTCTAATATTTTGAGTGTATTGTCACGAACTTCTGTCATTAATCGTCTTGCAGCGCAAGTAGATTCATCATCACAATCATCACATCTTTCGTAGAAATTATGACTTGCACAAGGCAATAAGGCGATTGGTCCTTCGAGAATACGATAGACTTTTGCCATACTAATGTCCTTTGGATCTTTTATCAGATAATAGCCGCCACCTTTACCTTTTTTTGCTCCAAGGAAACCGGAGTTTCTTAGCAGCAATAAAATACTTTCCAGGAATTTAATCGAAATATGTTCGCTTTTTGCAATTTCGGCTATTTGTACAGGTTCGTTATTTTCTCGTCTGGCTAAATAGGTTAAAGCTTTAATTCCGTATTTTGTTTTCTTTGAAAGCATTTTTATATTTTAGATGTTAGAGTGTTGACTTTAGATTTCTATTCCAAAGTAACAAACTATATATTTTTCTGCAACAAAAATAAACTTTTTAAATGAGAATATAACAGAACGAAAGTTATATTCTACTAAATTAGTATAGTTTAACTAATTTGCTTCTGTAGCAATTTTAGCTTAACGGATAATTTATGATTCTGTTTCAGTTGCACCAATTAATTTCAATTCATGAAACAATCGAACCTCTTCCTCTAAGGCTTTTTTATTGACAACATATGTATCAGAAATAGAGTCATGCCATCCTCTGCTTCCTAAAAAAGAGAAATTATCAAAAGGGATTAAACGAGAAAAAGATCTTTTGACAACTGATCCAAAATCTGGTTTTTCACCATTTTCATCAACTAAAACTGTTCCTGTGATAAACTTACCAATCGATCTGCCAAATATTCCTTCGGTGATAAAAAAATAGGATAAATATATAACTACCAACACCAAATTCCACCCGGAATCTCCCATACCATCCATTGCTTCCCGCAAACCATCGAGGCCAAACAAACCAATAAGAACACCGATAAATAAACATATCATTACAAATATGATTGTAACAAATATAAAATCTAAAATGTAATTTAAAAAGCGTTGGCCGCTTGAAGCCAGTAATGTTTCATCAAGAATATAAGTAGAGTTGCTCATGTGTAATTGGTTTTTATTGTTGTTAATGTTTTTAGTTATGGAACAACAAAAATATACTTTTTGACGAAAGAATTGCTAAAAAGTAAGAAAAGAGTCTACCTTAAATTTTTACAAATTACAAAAGCATTTTTTTGCTGTAGATATAGCTGATGGCTTTCGTTTTGCAAAATCTCTCCAGCTATTTTTAAGTCTGAAAACCACTTTGGGTCTGGCTTTTTTAAATCTTTTTCTCCAAAATATAATTTGATTTTGCAGTTAGGTGTTTTTGTTTCAAAACGTAATCTTGTAGATGAAACTGCAATTAGCTGAGATACATTTAACCCTTTTAAAGAAGCTTTCCAGGCAATGGTTCCTCCTATGCTAAATCCCAAAATCGTTATTTCTTTTTTCTCATAAGCCAATAATGCCTTTATGACATTGTCTATTCCGCCGTTTATAAATTGACTGTGAATATTTGCTTCATCATTATCAGGAGAAATACCCGCCAATTGAAGAATATCATAATATTGAGTATCAAAATCTGATTCTAATATCTCTGTATAATGTTTTATCCATTCCGGGTTTTTACCTCCAAATAAATCTGATAAAATAACCAATCTGGGTTTTGGCATAATATAAATTTTAAAAACTAAATTTCAGATACTAAAAAGGGCTATTAAATAAATAGCCCTCTTAATTTTTGTATAATTTACGTTAAGCAAGTGCTTGCTTCAAATCTGCAATAACGTCTTCTACTGTTTCTAAACCAACAGAAACGCGGACCAACCCTTGTGTGATTCCTACTGCCAATTGGTCTGGTTCAGATAATTTGCTGTGTGTTGTTGATGCCGGATGCGTCACAATAGTTCTTGTATCTCCAATATTTGCCGAAAGTGAACAAAGTTTTATATTGTTTAAAAATTTTCTTCCTGCTTCAATTCCGCCTTTAATTTCAAACGCAATAATATTGCCGCCCAATTTCATCTGTTTTTTGGCAATCTCATATTGTGGATGCGATTTCAGGAATGGATATTTGATACTGTTTACATTTGGGTGAGCTTCTAAAAATTCTGCCACCTTCAATGCGTTTTCGCAATGTTTCTCAACACGTACTGCCAAAGTTTCTAAACTTTTTGACAAAACCCAGGCATTAAATGGTGACAAAGCCGGGCCTGTATTTCTCGAGAACAGATAAATTTGTCTGATAAGATCCTCGCTTCCAACTGTAACGCCTCCCAACACACGACCCTGACCGTCTATTAATTTAGTTGCTGAATGCACAACCAAATGCGCCCCAAATTTAATTGGCTGCTGAATATATGGTGTTGCAAAACAGTTGTCAATTATTAGAATCAGATTGTGTTTTTTGGCGATATCTCCCAATAATTGCATATCGATTACGTCTACTCCCGGGTTTGTCGGCGATTCTGCGTATAATATTTTTGTATTTGGTTTAATAAAACTCTCGATTGTTTCCGGTTTGTTGATATCAAAATAAGATGTTTCGATATTCCATTTAGGAAAATAAGTCATGAACAATGCGTGAGTAGATCCAAAAACGCTGCTGGCAGAAACGATGTGATCTCCGGCATTTAATAAAGCTGCGAATGTAGAATAAACTGCCGCCATTCCTGTTGCAAAAGCATATCCGGCTTCTGCACCTTCCATTTTGCAGATTTTATCGACAAACTCTGTTGTGTTCGGGTTGCTGAAACGGCTGTAAATGTTTCTTTCTTTTTCTTCTGTAAAAGAAGCTCTCATATCTTCTGCATCTTCAAATACAAAGCTTGACGATAAGTATAATGGCACCGAATGCTCTAGATACTGAGTTCTTTCTAATTGTGTTCTTATGGCTTGTGTTTCAAAACCAAATTCTTCTGTATTCATTGTGTTGTTTTTTGTTTTTTGTTTCAGGTTTAAAATTTCAGGTTTTACAGTGAGCAAAACTTAAAGCCAAACTAAAACGAGTCTAATCTTTTATTCAATCCGAGCATTTTCTAATTGACAAATTCCCAAATTATCTAATTCTATAATGATTCGTTGTTTAGAACAACTTTGTATTTAATTGTTGCTGTTGGTTCTACTGTTTTGGCAACTGAGCAATATTTCTCGAAAGAAAGCTGAGCGGCACGTTGTGCTTTTTCAGGATTGATATCGCCTTCTAAATAGAAAACTACATCTATTTCCTTAAATGGTTTTGCTTCGTCAATCTGAACGCGGGTTCCTTCTACCTCAGCATTAAAAGAAGTGATTTCCTGACGTTGTTTTTTTAGGATAGAAATCATATCAATAGCACTGCATCCCGCAACACCCATTAATACTAATTCCATTGGACTCGCTCCCAAGTCACTACCGCCAAATTCGGCTCTGCTATCAACATCGACTACATGACCTCTTTCATTTTTTACTTTAAAATGGAATGCGTCGTTTACTCTGTTTAGGGTTACTTTCATTGTGTGTTATTTTTTTATTTTTTTATTATCCACAATCTTGTCATTTCGATCCCGAGGCTTCGGGATCGAAATGACAAAACTGGACCGATATCACTCTTTCTCCGATAATCTCAAAATATCTCCAAAAACACCTCTTGCCGTAACCGCAGAACCTGCACCGGCTCCTTGTATTACGATTGGACGATCTCCGTAAGATTCTGTATAGATTTCGAAGAATGAATCTGAACCTTTTAGTCCGCCCAAAGCAGTGTCTGAAGGAACAGATACTAGTTTTACTTCTAAAATTCCTTTGTCGTTTTGCAAATCTCCGGACAATTCACCGATGTATCTTAAAACGTGATTTGGTTTTTGATCGACTTTGATTTTCTCGTAAATCGGATCGAATTCTTTTAGTTTCGTTAGGAAATCTGAAACATTTCCGTCACGTAAATGCTCCGGAATCAGGTTTTGAATCGAAATTTCTTCAAACTCATTTTGTAAATCTAATTCTCTTGCCAAAATCAGTAATTTTCTGCCCACATCATTTCCGCATAAGTCTTCACGCGGGTCAGGTTCTGTATATCCGTTATTAATTGCTTCCTGCAAAATCTCACTAAACGGAGCGTCTTTTGCAGAAAAATTATTAAATAAATAACTCAGTGTTCCAGAGAAAACGCCTTTAATCTTTGTGATATTTTCTCCCGAAAGGTGTAATAATTTAATTGTATCAATTAACGGCAATCCGGCGCCAACATTGGTTTCGTACAAATAATTCTTTTGATTTTCGGCCAATGCTTTTCTGATTTCTTTATAAAAACCATAACTTAAGGTATTGGCTACCTTATTTGAAGAAATCAAGTCGAAACTGCTTTCGATAAGTGAAATATAATTTTCTACAAATGAAGCACTTGCGGTATTATCAATTGCAATTAAGTTTTCTAAGTGATGCTCATTCGCGTAGGCGATAACATCATTAATTGTGTATGCAAGGCCTTCTTTTTGAATATCGTCCTTCCATTCTGAAGTTACGCCGTTTTTATTTAAAAGCACCTTTTTAGAATTGGCAATAGCAAAAACATTCAGTTTAATGCCTTTTCGTTTTTCGATTGCTGCAGTTGATTCTAATATTTGGTTTATTAAAGTTCCGCCAACTAAGCCATGACCAAAAATTGCAATGTTGATTTTTTTAGAAACTCCAAAAATCTCTCCGTGAATTACGCTCAAAGCTCTGTTTAGTTCGGATTTTTTTACCACCAAACTCACGTTTTTACCCGTAACAGTGTTGTTGAATAATATCGGAACAATTTTGTTTTTAATTAAAGCAGTATATGGTTTATGGAATGTACTCAAATCCTGACCGATAATAGAAATTACAGATACATTATCTGTTACTGTAATCTGATTTACATCTTTAGAATAAAAGTCATTTTCAAACTCTTTTTCTAATTCAACCATTGCTGTAGTTGCTTTTTCAGTTGCTACAACCAGGCCAATTCCTCTTTCTGAAGATCCCTGCGAAATGATGCTCACACTGATATTATGATCGCCCATTACTTTAAAAATTCGGGCATCAACACCTGCTTTTCCAAGTAATCCTCGTCCTTCAAGATTTACCAGTGACACATTTTCTAAAACAGAAAGTGTTTTAATTCCTTCTTTTGTTGAATCAGAAGTGATTAATGTTCCTCTGTTTTCATGATTGAAAGTATTTAAAATTCGTAAAGGAATGTTTTTTTCCAATAACGGAATTATCGTTTTGGCATGCAGGATTGTTGCTCCAAAGTTGGCAAGCTCGTTTGCTTCATTAAAAGATAAAAACTCTATCTTTTTTGCATCTGCAACCAAATCGGGATTTGCGGTATAAATTCCGTCAACGTGAGTAAAATTTTGAAGCTCTTCTGCATTTAAATAATTTGCGATTAAAGAAGCGGTATAATTACTTCCGTTTCTTCCTAAAGTAGTAGTATCATTATTGTTGTTTGAACCAATAAAACCAGTTACAATATTTACTGTTTTTCCGTTATGTTCTTTAAAGTAGTTGATAACGTTTTTCTTAGAAAGCTGTTCAAGAGGCTGGGCATCACCAAATTTAGAATCTGTTTTTAAAAGATGTCTTGTATCAACAAAATTGGCAGGAATTCCTTTTTCTATCAAAATTGCAGTCAATAATTTGGCCGAAAGCAATTCTCCTTTAGACAAAATCTGATCTTTAATTTTATTGCTGTAATCGCCAATTAAACTAACTCCTTCAAAAAGTTTGTCCAGGACATTAAATTCTTCTGATAAATCAACCTGCGGATAATCTGAGATCTGATATTTTTTAAAGTTCTCTAATAATTCTTTATAACTTCCGTTTTTTGCGGCAATGCTTAAAATAAATTCCAATTCATCTGTAGCATTTCCGCGCGCAGAAACAACAACGGCAATTTGCTCGCCCTGATTTACTTTATCTGTAATAATTGAGACAACTTTGTTAAGTCCTTCTCCGTTTGATAATGATTTACCTCCAAATTTTAATATTTTCATTTTATCTTTTTATTGTTTCTGCCTTAAAAATATCGGCAAGTAAATGGTCTAATTGTTTGTACTCGATTAAAAAAGCGTCATGCCCGTGAACAGAATCTATTTCGCTGTAAAAAACATTGTCTTTGAACTTTTTTAATTCTTCATAAGTTTCGCGATTTTCTTTTGGTGTAAAAAACAAGTCCGAATTGATTCCTATAATATGAATCGACGCAGTTGTTTTAGACAACAATGTTTCAAAATCATCGCTGTTTCTGGTAATGTCTATTGTTTTAAGCAATTGATTCATCAGTTTATAGGATGATAACTGATATCTCTTTTGTAATTTTTCTCCGTGATGCGCCAGCCAGCTTTCTATATTAAAAACAGAAAGATTCGTATTTATGGTTCGTTGAAATTTTTCTTTGAATGATTCCGGAGATCTGTAACACAACATCGCATGAATTCTGGCGTCCTCAATTGGTTTTGTTGAATTATTAAGGATCTGTTCCTGCAAAAAGCAATTGGCAATCATCCAGTCTGTCGATTTCCAGTCTGTTGCAATCGGGATTAGATGTTCTGCAATTTTTGGCTGCAAGGCCAGCATTTCCCAGGCAATTCCGCCGCCAACAGAACCGCCGATTATAGTATGGACGTAATTTATATTAAGGGCCTCAAGTCCTGTTAAAAAAATTCTGGCAATATCTCTGGTCGTAAAATCCTTGTAATTTTCAATGATAAACGAGTCATTTCCGTTACCGGGAACATTAAATGCCAGCACGGTATAAATGTTGGTATCGATTGTTTTCCCGTTGCCTATTAAATCGCTCCACCAGCCGTTTTCGCCGGTAACCTCAGCATTTCCTGTCAGGGCATGATTTACCAGAACAATTGGAGCACTGTGCAACGGCAAACCAGAAAGCGTAAAACTTAAAGGTAATGTATGATAGCGTGCACCATTTTCTGTGGTGAAATTTTGTATGTTTATAGGGTTTGGTATATTTTCCAATTTCAAATCTGTTGTATTATGATTTGTATCTGGAAATATTAGAAAGAAAGTCTAGATGAAACCAGACAAATTCTTGTTGTTATCTTTCCACGTTGGGCGTGGTAGAATGCAGCACCTTCTTCGAATTAACGAAGGGTTGCTAAGGATTCATCGGGTCTAATCCCTCGTCCTTTCTTTATAACATTTCAATACGTTTCTGAACTTAACGGTGCAAATTAACTACTATTTTCTTAAACAAGCAAATTTATCTGAATCAAATCTTGAAATCAATGAATATACTTTAAATCAAAAACTATTGTACGCAAAAATTTACCGAACATTATGCCCAGTAAAATTAAGCGGGTTTTACCCTATCCGTTGGTACTTTTCGATTTAGATGAAAAGTGTTTCATTTTCTTTAGAATACATCAAAAACAATAATGAATTTGGTGCTTTTTTTTCTGCGTTTTTATCTGTCTCAGTAATTCCAAAACTTGGATGAATCAATTCGTTTGTTGGCGGCGGATTGTTTCTTTTGGTTCTGATGTTTTTCAATTTAGAAAATGCTTTTGTTAAGTAGTTTGCTGTTTTCATGATATTAAGTTTTAGTTCAGTTGTGTTATAATCTTTATTAATCTTTTATTTTTTTGTTAAGGCAACCCGATGGAATAAAAAAACCCTTTTGGTTTCTGACGCCAAAAGGGTTTTAAGTTGTTTACACTTATATATTCTTTTGGAATCAACAGACGCATGCACAAATAGCTGCGACAGTGAACATCTTGTTCATCTGTAGGGATTTATTAACCTGTGATTTATTTGTTATTTTAAAAAATTTCTGCATTTTGTATAATTTAAAAGCCTCCTGATATTAATTGGGAGGCTTTGCATATAATGATTGTATTCTTACAATTTTTAAGCAATAGACTTCCCAACGGTTTTTACCGTAATGGCGCAAAACATTTTAGAGACTTTCCAGTTCAATTGATTAGCTTTTGGGTTTAACAAATATGCAATTTTATTTTTAATTACACAAATGAAAACCAATAAATTAATACGAAAATCCGACAAAAAAAGACTTTTTAACGATATAAAACATCTTACAAAACTTTTGTTCAATGAAAATTAAGTAAAAACCTACAAATAATATGATTTTCTCCGCAAATCAGTTTATCAAAGAACATTTTTAAAACTTATTATTCTTAAAGCCAGACCGCTTCCTTATTTTTAATTTTTTCGGCTACTTTTAAGATGTCTGTTATAATTCCGCGGGAAATAGCCTGTTTACATGCCGATGCACTTTTGATCACAATAGGAACATCAGCATAAGATTGCGTGTAAATCTCAAAAATGGTATCGGAGCCTTTGAGTTGTCCTATGGCAGAAGACGCAGGTTCTGAAACCAATTTTACTTCGAGTGTATTTTTCTGAACATCAAATTCCCCAACATATCTCAGAACATGATTATCTGCCTGGGTTATTTTTGCAATTTTGAAGTATTTGTCAATAGCTTCTTTGTTGAGGGTACCGTGTTTCTCGAGATGTTCTTCTTTTATAAGTGAATTAATTTTTATGTCAGAAAGCTCAAAATCCTTCCCTATTTCTCTTGTTAAGATTAATAGTTTTTTTGCTGTGTCATTTCCCGATAAATCTTCTTTAAATGTAGAACGCATAAAACCTAAAAGACTTGCATCTTTTAAAACTGATGAAAAAGTAACCTCATCTGACGAAAACCGATTAAAAACATAACTCAGATTATCTGAAAAAACGCCGCGTATTTTTGTGATCTTTTCTCCGGAGTAATACAAATCCCTTAAAGGCTGTAAAACGGGAACGCCCATATCTACGGATGTTTCATACAGAAATTCTTTATCGTACTTTTTCAGGTTCGCTCTTATTTCCTTATAAAGTTCGATTGGCAATGTATTGGCTTTTTTATTTACCGCTACAATATTAAAGCCGTTTTGGATCAACGTATTATAATGGTGTATTAATTCATCACTCGCTGTTGCATCTACGGCAATCAAATTTTCGAATTCATTTTCTTTGGCAAATTCAACAATGTCTTCTACCTTAAACGGAACGGCCAATTGTACAAAATTGGTTTCCCAGGCATATCCAACGCCTTCTTTCTCAAAAAAAGCTACAGTAGAATTGGTAATGATAGGAAAGTGAAAATCGATATTTCTGTTTTGAAGAAAGAACTCCTGACTTTCTATAATCTGATTGATTAATGTACTTCCTATATTGCCAATTCCAAAAAGGATTATATTTATTTTAAGCTTTGACATAATTTTTAATTTTAATTAATTAAACCCTATAAGTGATATAAGTTCACTTAATTTTTCAACGTTTATATTGTTAGACGCACTGCTGTGCGCTCTGTAAATGAACTTATATCACTTATAGGGTTCAAACATTTATGCTGAGTGCTTTTTCATAAAAAATCACCTTTAGCAACACCACATCACTAAAGGCAATTTTTCAAACAAAAAACAAAAAAACCTAATTTTTATTGATACTGTATTGCGATTGCGTAATGGTTGCGAAAACCGTTTGCAGATCGGCAATTAAATCTTCAATATCTTCGATTCCGACAGAAAGACGAACTAAGTCTTTAGAAACTCCTGTCTCTAATTGTTCATCATCAGTCAATTGCTGATGAGTGGTACTTGCCGGATGAATAATCAATGATTTTGTATCTCCTATATTTGCCAAAAGCGAGAATATCTTCGTTTGGTCTACTACTTTTTTAGCAGCATCAAAACCTCCTTTTAATCCAAAAGTTATAATTCCGCTTTGTCCTTCCGGCAGATATTCTTTAGCCAAATCAAAATATTTATTCGATTTCAGACCCGGATAATTTACCCATACTACCTCATCCTGCTGCTCTAACCATTCGGCCAAAGCCAAAGCATTTTCACTGTGTTTCTTAATTCGGATTGGCAGCGTTTCTAATCCCTGAATAATCTGAAAAGCATTAAACGGGCTCAGTGCCGAACCAAAATCACGTAAACCTTCAATTCTTGCTTTTGCAATAAAAGCAGCATTTCCTAAAGCTTCGTGATAAACCAAACCATGATATCCTGCTGATGGTTCTGTAAATTCAGGGAATTTTCCGTTTGACCAGTCAAAAGTCCCGGCATCAATTATAACGCCTCCTAATGATGTTCCGTTTCCTGATATATATTTGGTTAAAGAGTGAATCACAATATTTGCTCCGTATTCAATTGGTCTTAATAAATAAGGAGTGGCTACGGTATTATCTACAATAAATGGAACTTTAAAAGATTTTGCTTCCTGCGAAATTGCTTTCAGGTCCAGCACATCGAGTTTTGGATTACCAAGAGATTCCACAAAGAAAGCCCTGGTATTTTCTTTTGCTGCTTTAGTGAAGTTGCCTGCATCAGAAGGATCTACAAATGTTGTTGTAATGCCTAATCTGGGCAAAGTCACTTTTAACAAGTTATATGTTCCGCCATACAAACTATTTGATGCTACGATATGATCGCCGGCTTTTAGCAAAGTCAATAAAGTTGTCGAGATTGCCGATGCTCCAGATGCCGTAACAACTGCTCCAATTCCTCCCTCAAGTGCGGCTAGCCGTTGTTCCAGAACATCGTTTGTTGGGTTATTTAATCTTGTATAAATAAATCCTGCTTCGGCCAGACCAAAAAGATTGGCTGCGTGATCAGAATCATTAAAAACATATGATGATGTCTGATAAATAGGCACTGCTCTTGTTCCTGAATTTTTAGAAACATCGTGCCCTGCGTGTAATGCGTTTGTTGCAAATTTTTGTGTACTCATGATTTTTAGTTTTTTTAATAGTATTAAATAGTATTTTTAATTTTATGGTTTAATTTTTAAAGAAAACATTCTCTTCTTCCAGTTCATACATTCGAAACAGTAAGGATTGCTGACCTTTTGTATGTTGTTCCTGATTTTGTTCTATAGTTTGTATTTTTTCTTCTGGCTTATTGTTATTTTTTTGAGCATCTGTTCTTAACAAATACTCGAATGCGATTGAATTTAGTGTTTTCATAATTTTATAAATTTTTAAAGTATTAATAAAAAAACCCTTTTGGCTGGCTTACCAAAAGGGTTTATAGTTTAACTATAACAAAGATTTTATCTTTCACTTTTAGCAACAGCAGAGGGGAGCGCATTTGCGCATACAACATATCATCATCATTTTATCTGCTATTGTTTTCATATTTATAATATTGTTTTCTAAATTATTTAATTCGACTAATTTGATAGAGTAAATATAGTAACTATTTTCTAACTACCAAACAAAAAGATATCTTTTAACATTTAAAGGTTGTTTTTACTGATATTGACTATTGTAATATTTCAATTTATTACAAAAAAAACCTCTGCAGCTGGCAGAGGTTCTATATTATATATTTGAAAATAATCTACAATAGTCTCTCTGCGGAAGTTTCCGGCATCATACAAGACATATTGTTTAAGATTAATTTCATGTTTTCTTTATTTCCTTTCGTTTTGATTTGGCAAATTTGGTAACTTTTTTGAGAACTGCCAAATAAAAACATAAAATATTTCTATTACCCTATCAAAGTAGTATGTTATGTTAAATTTCTGCGTAATAAAACAAAAAAAGTTGAACTTTAATTTGCAAATCAAAATGGTTTTATACCTTTGCACGCGAATACAGAGGAAAAATTTGAACTGATTGCAACCTCTTCATAATGAAATGATTTGTTATGAATGCTGAAAGATTTAATTTCAGCAGTAAAAAATGCTAAAGCAGGAACCCTCCTTTAGCCTTTTCAGCAATTTTTCACCTCGCATTAATTTTAATTTAATAAATTATTATGGCTTATTTATTTACGTCAGAATCTGTTAGTGAAGGACATCCAGACAAAGTTGCAGATCAAATTTCGGATGCATTAATTGACAACTTTTTGGCTTTTGATGCTAATTCAAAAGTAGCATGTGAAACTTTAGTTACAACTGGCCAGGTTATTTTGGCTGGTGAAGTAAAATCAAATACTTATCTTGATGTTCAGCAAATTGCCCGCGAAGTAATCCGTAAAATCGGATATACTAAAAGCGAGTATATGTTTGAAGCGAATTCTTGTGGGATTCTTTCTGCAATTCATGAGCAATCTGCAGATATCAATCAGGGTGTTGACAGAGCTAAGCCAGAAGAGCAAGGTGCAGGAGATCAGGGAATGATGTTTGGTTACGCAACTAATGAAACAGAAAACTACATGCCTCTGGCTCTTGATTTATCTCATAAATTGTTACAGGAATTAGCGATTTTAAGACGCGAAAACAAAGAAATCACTTATTTACGCCCTGATGCAAAATCTCAGGTTACTTTAGAATATAGTGATGATAATAAACCAACCCGTATTGATGCGATTGTAATCTCAACGCAACACGACGATTTTGACGAAGAAGCTACTATGCTGGCTAAAATCAAAAAAGATATTATCGAAATTTTGATCCCAAGAATCATTGCAAAAAATCCTGCTCACGCTCATTTATTCAATGATAAAATCAACTACCATATCAACCCAACAGGAAAATTCGTAATTGGAGGACCTCATGGAGATACTGGTTTAACAGGAAGAAAAATCATCGTTGATACTTACGGTGGAAAAGGAGCTCATGGTGGTGGTGCTTTCTCTGGAAAAGATCCAAGTAAAGTTGACAGAAGTGCTGCTTATGCTACACGTCATATCGCTAAAAACTTAGTTGCTGCAGGTGTTGCTGACGAAATCTTAGTGCAGGTTTCTTATGCAATTGGAGTTGCAGAACCAATGGGTATTTTTATTGATACATACGGAACTTCTAAAGTAAACCTAACTAATGGCGAAATTGCTAAAAAAGTAGAAACTATCTTTGATATGCGTCCTTACTTTATCGAGCAGCGTTTGAAATTAAGAAACCCTATCTACAGCGAAACTGCTGCTTACGGACATATGGGACGTAAACCAGAAGTTGTTACCAAAACTTTCTTCGCTCCCGGAGGACATGAAAAAAGTTTAACGGTAGAGTTATTCACATGGGAAAAACTTGATTTTGTTGATCAGGTAAAAACTGCATTTGGATTATAATCTAAACCGCATTCTATATAAAAAAGCCATTCTGATCAGAATGGCTTTTTTTAGTTTTAATATGTTCCGTTTTGCATTTTGTCCAATACTTCTTTCATGTCGTTTAAGGTTTGTTCTTCATAAACTGTAGCTGAATATTGCAATGCTTTTTTCTGTGTCTCAATAGCTTTTTCTTTTTGCCCGTCTTTGTAATATAACTGTGCCAAAGTGTCCAAATAATACGGATTGTTTTTGGTTACTACCAAACTATATTCTGACCAGTTAATCGCTTTCTTAATAAAATCTGAGTTTTCGGGTTTTAATACTACTGACCAGGAAGCAGAATTTGCCAGATTCGAATGATAATCTTTAAACGAGTTCCATCCTCCGTAAGCATACTCAGAATTAGGATCTATTGTAGCGTACATGTTATCAAGTTTCTCAATTACATTTCCTTTTTCTGCAGATAAATAAGAATCATAATACGTACTAAATTCTTTTAAATAAGCGGTATCGTTAGTTTTTGTTTCGCTATCCTGACTTAAATAAGCAAAATAATTTTTATAACAATCAAACCCGCCTTTTCCGGCTGCAATTAGTTTTTTGTAGATAGAAATGATTTTATCCTGACTCGCACTTCCTTCAACACCTTCCTGCGAAACATAACTGTTCATTTGCAAGGCAGATGAAATTTCAGTACTTAGATTACCGATTTTAGCAACTTCATATGTTGGATTTTCAACTTCTGTATTTGCTTTTTCAATCGCATCATAATATTTAATCAAATAATCTATAGAAAGAAAATCAGCATCATTCAGCACTCGGTCTTCTTTGAAGAATTGCTTATAAAATCCCTGATTCTTAATTTCCTTCAGGATTGTCCCTACCAAAAGCATATTGGGTTTAGCATCTTTTTGATGTGCCTCAATTAATTTCTTCCAAATTTGCAAAACCTCTTTTTTATCCAAAGAAGCATTGTTTAGATTAAATTCAGCAGCATTAGATTCTGCAACAACAGTATAATCTGAGTCGTAATCGTAAGGTAATTCGAGTATAGCGGCTCTGTTAAAAGCAGAAACCAAATCAGCATCGGTTGCTTTTTTGTTTTTTATAACTTTATTAAAAGTATAAAAAGCATTTGCTCTCTGTACTTTTTTGCAAAAATCATCGTAGTAATTAAATTTTTCCTTTTGATCATTTAAAGTAGATTTTGCAGAAGTCAAAATATCCCCGTCCCCGTTTAAAACTATTACGCTTGGGCTGTCTGTTAATTTGTTGGCCTTTAGCCATTTTTTATCATCGGCAGTGGCCAGATAATAATTAAAAATATCATATTGAGGATCATAAACATCATACATATTATAACCAACCTGAACTTCCTGATCTTTAATAAAAGCATCAAAGTCGGCTTTTGCCGAAGCATTTTTACTGTCTGAATAAACAACCAGGAATTTAGTTTTGGCATTTTTTGTAGCTGCGATGGCATCCTTTAAATTATTTTCAACTTTAAATTTGAAATCTATTTTGGGTTGTGTATAGGCATCTACAACCGCTGCAGCACTATCTGCCGCTGCAGCAGCACCATAATCTTCTGAATAAGCTTCTTTTCCAGGATAAGTCCATTTTGAAATGCTTTGTTTTTCAATCGGAGCAACACTTTGAGTAATCGTTGCAGGCGGAGTGTTTTTTTCGTTTAAAAAAACTATTGGATCTTTTCCTCCCGGACCGGAAATTTTAAGCTCATTTGTTTTTTTGTCATAAAAGCCAGATATTTTTAAATCTCCTAAAACATCAAACTCATATTTTATAGTTATTTCAGAAACATCTTTAGGCAACGCGTATTTGTAAATTTTAGAATCAGTATCATATCCTTCATAAACTAGATATAAAAAGTCGGTTTTTTCTATTTCAAAATCAACATCTACACTTTTCCACTCAGGATCGACCGTTGTTTTAATGTCTGCAATTCTTTGGTACTGAACTTCTTCTGTACCATTTTGCGTTCCGATATAAAAAGAATAATAGGACGGGTCTAAAAACTTAATTTTTATTTTTTTTGCTTTCTTATCATTTTTAAAAGTCAGATTAAAAGATTCATCTGCTTTTTTAGTTTCAGAAAACACCAGTGAATCCCCTTGGATTTTATATCCTCCGGAATAAAAGACTAATTCATATTTATCATCATCTAATAAGTTTAATTTAATTTTTTGCCCCTTGTTTGTTGACAGATAAGTTCCTTTTTCGATGTTTTTTGTTTGAGAAAAAGCAACAGACACTAAACAAAAGAAAGCTAAGAAACTCCATATAAAATTGCGCATCCTTAATTTTTTTGACTTGTTAATATTAAACGTAAAGATATTCGATTATTATCAAATTCAAGGGTCTTAAAATTCAAAATAGATACTTAATATATACTATAAATTATATTTCATCGAAAATATAATGTAACGCGGCTGGACAGTGTATTGAGAGACTCTTGTAGAAAACTGCGAGAAGCTGTCATCGTTAAGATATCTGGTATTTAACAAATTTGTAGCCGAGATTTTGTATTCCCATTTACTGTCTTTTTTCTGATATATTAAACTTGCGCTCAAAAAATCATACTCATTATCAACCGTTTTGTTTGTGTTGTAATAATGATAGAATTCATATTCTGAAACAAAAGAGAAACTGTCTAAAAAGTAATAATCTAATCTTGCAAAAGGTTTATCGGTATAAAAAGTCGAACCACTGTATTTATTAATTAAAAGATTGTAACCAAATTCTATGTTAGGCAGATTTTTATAATTTGTTGAAGCTTTTACAGTATAACTTTGCACAAAACTTTCTGTTGTTGACAATTCATCATTTTGGATATTATTGAATTTTGACCAGTTAAGATTTGCACTTGCCGATGCTTTGTAATTTTTTAGAAAAGAGCGTCCATAACTTCCCATTCCTGAAAAAGTTTCATCGGCTAAATTTGAATTATAAGGAGATGAAGACTGATTAATTCCGTCAAAATCAGCTTTTGTTTTAATAGCATCTACTTTTTTGGTATAAGTTGCAAAGGCAAAAATATTCTCGAAGTTGAACATATTATACTTAAAATACCGAAGCATGTGTACTTGTGAAGTTGCATTTTCTAAAAAACGATTTCCGCGAAACAAACTGCTGTAATCTGATAAAACATAACCGGCAGCAAGCTGATTAACGTCTGTAAAATCATTGGTTAAGGAGAAATTATATGTCAATGTTTCTGATTTTTTTATTTGATATAAAGCAAAGAAATCCGGTAATATTTTTATGAAATTCTGTGCATAATCTGTTCCCGACTGTGTGTTTTTCATTACATAAGAATGTACACTAAAACCTGGGGTTAAGGTAAATTTACCTGTCAGGATTTTATAATGAAATCCCAAAAAGACATCATTAAAATTATAATTTACATCATTATTGTTTTCAGGGTTATTCAGGTCATTTTTATACCCATTATCTAACATTTGAAAGATGTGCGAATTAAAATTTTGATACGAATAAGTATTTCCTAATGTAATATTGATATTGCTTTTTGGTGTTACCATATAATAGTAATCCAGTTTTGCATCGATTTTATTGGTTTTTACAAAACGGTTTTGATTTAAATCGTTTCTCTCATTTGACGGAACGGTAATATAACCCGATAAGTCGAATGGCTGTGTTTGTAAATTGGCATTATAAAACGGATTTTCGTCCTGATATAGATGCTGCATTTCAAAAGCAAAAATATTTTTTTCGCTTTGTGTGTAGTACAAACTCATATTCTGATTAATTGATAGCGGATCTTGTTTTTTTGCAGTAAATATTGTTTCAGCAGCAGAAATATTGTTTACAACAGATTCACGAAGCAAATCCGTATCTTCATCCTGTTTGGATAATTTGCTTAAAATATCATAATCAAACTGAAGTTTTGTATTTGGTTTATAACTTGAACTCAATTTAAAAAGTCCTAAATTATTTTTTTGATGTGTCTCTTCGTCTCGTTTTTGCTGGTCTCCGGAATCTAAAATTGTCGTTTGCGATTTGGTTTCCAGATCTGTTTTAGAAGAAGACAAAATTCCGAAACCGCTTATATTCCATTCTTTTGTAGGTGAATAAGAAAAGTTTGTGGCTCCAAATTTCGTTTCAATTTCCTTTGCTCGATTATTTCTCAAAATCGAAATCCCTAAATCATTAGAAGAAACATTAAAATTGCTTCCACCCTTTTTCATCATATTTTTAAATCCGCCCGTGAACTTAAAATAATCCTGGGCCGTAAGCGGTAATTCGCCAATATTATTAAAATTAGTAATTAGGTTAATGCTATATTTTGGGCTGTAGTAAAATAATTTAGGATTAATGATATATCGGCTGTCCAGTTCCCCAACACCGGTTCCGGCTGTTACATCTCCAAACCAGAAATTCTTTTTGCCTTCTTTTAGTTTAATATTCATCGCTACATTCTCCTGATCATTTTCAAGACCCTTTAAAGCACCTACTTCGTTGTAATTTCTTAAAACCTGAACTTTATCAATGGCATCAGCGGGAATATTTTTGACTCCCAATTTGGTGTCACCATCAAAGAAATCCTTACCTTCAACCATTAACTTTGAGACTTTTTTCCCTTCAACTTCAATTTCTCCATCAGCATTTACCTCAACACCAGGAAGCTTCTTCAAAACATCTTCGAGCTTCTTTTCTGTTCCAGATTTAAAAGAATCTGCGTTGTAAACAATTGTATCTCCTTTTATAGAGACAGGCATTTCACGAACAATTTCAACACCCTCAAGCTCAATTCCGGTACCATCCATGACGATATTCTGTACCATATTTGCGGTTTGTGTAGAAATAGTGATTTCTTTTGATTTCATTCCGAGATAACTTACCTTAATGATATAGGAACTGTTTGGCTTTAACGTAAGCTGAAACTTTCCTTTATCATTAGTAATTCCGTATGAATCCATTGCTTTTGTTGCAGCATTTATGGCCATAATATTGGCCATTTCAAGAGGATTTTTTTGTTCATCCTGAATAAAACCATCAAAACGGACACTTTGAGAAAATGAAAAACAGGTGTATAAAAAAACGAAGAAACAAAGTAATTTGTTCATTGAAAAGGTATTAAAATAATATTTAGATGTAACTATCTTCCCATTGACGCGGGTCCGCTCGCACGTCCGCGGTTCATTTCTCTAAATTCTTCCATTTTTTTTATTACTGTCTCATCATAATCTTTCTGAGATATAACTTTACCTTTTTTAGAAGGTTTTATTTCTACTTTTTCTTTAGCATTCAAAATAATTTTAGAGCACAAAATAGTGGTTCTTCCGTCGTTTACTTCTAAAATTAAACCTGGCAATCCCCAGTAATTTTCAGGTCCCTGATTTACCGGGATTTCTGGTGTATACCAAGCGGTAACTACAATTTCTTTTGGCATTTCAAAATTGTCTTCAAAATTTGTTTTTGTTTCTCCGGGTGTTTTTTTTGCATCGTCGTTATTTTTTGGCCTGAAATTTCTAAAATCAGTTTTACTCGCTTCTTTTACAGCCGTTGCCTTATAACAATTATAACCTCCTATTTGTTTGGTTTCCTGTTCCAGTTTCCAGTCTAGTTTTGGCAGGGAATCAACAACGAGAAATTCTTTTCCCATAAATTCCTTATCAACCGTATACGATTTTGTTTTTACATCTTTGTAAAAAGTTCCGCCACCGCCCATAAAAGAGTTCATCATGATTCTCATTCCGCCGCCTTGCTGTCCGGGAGCTTCCAGCTTTTCTTCTTCCTTGTAAATTGACGCTGATTTGTCAAAGTTCAGAATAAACGTTTTTTCCAGCATTTTTTTCATGCGTTCCTCCATATTCTGGCGCATTTCGGGAGTTATATCACGATTTCCACGCATACCTTCAAATTTAGGAGCCTGTGTTTTTGACTCATAAACAGCCATTCCCTGAAAATCTTTTTGTGCCTGTACCTGACTTACTACAAGCATTAAAAACAAATAATATGATATCTTTTTCATTGGTATTTTTTTAATTGGGTAATCCGATAAAACTTACATTCAAATGTATTATTAATTTTAAAGGCGTGAAAATTAAATATATAAACGCTTACAGAAAATCGACAGAGTAAGCTATTAATTAGACTATTACAATTAAAAAAGGTTTAAGTCCAAAATCTTATCTATAGAATTAACTTCTACTGCGGTTTTTTTGTACTTTGGCGTCTTCTTAAACTGAAAAAACATGAACAAAACTCTGAACAATTTTTTATTGCTGATTTTTATTGCATGTTTCTTCTCTGTTTGTTTGGGCCAAAATCAAAAAGTAAAGCCTATAGTTATTTCACATTCAAAAATTGACGCCGATATATTTTTGGGGTATGACTCTTTTGGATACTCTTATTTTATAAAAAACAATGTTTTTACAAAAGTAAAAGGAAGTGAAGTTTTTGAATATAAGAACATTTCACTGGGAAATCTCACCAAAGCTGATTTGCAAAACCCACTTAAAATTGTTTTATTTTATGAGGATTTTAATAGTGTTGTTTTACTCGACAATCAATTGAATAAAATTACTGAGATTAATTTCTCCCAAAGCAATATCCCGATTGTCGTTACGCTTATTGGTATGTCAACGCAGAACCAACTCTGGATTTACAACACATTAAATCAACAAATTGGGCTTTTTGATTATTTGAAAAATGAATATAAAACTGTTTCTACACCATTAACCGAAAATATACAATATTATCAAACCGATTTTAATAATTTTTATTGGATCGATAAAAAAAACAATTGGTTTTCGTGTGACATTTTTGGAAAAGTAACAGCTTTAGGCAAATTGCCGGATTTTGATAAAATCATAATCGTCAACAGTCATCAATATGTTTTTAGTAAGGATGGTTTCTTATTTTTTAAAGACATTTCTGATACAAATTCGGACACAATTTCTGAAGTGGAAATTTTAGAAAAAACCTTTGATAAATTCTGCTACAAAGACCAAATTTTATCTATTTTTACATCTAAAGATATTACCAATTATAAAATCGTAACACCGTAATGCACATAGCAATAGCAGGAAATATAGGAGCTGGAAAAACAACATTAACGAAGTTATTAGCTAAACATTTTAAATGGGAGCCCCATTATGAAGATGTAGTTGACAACCCTTATCTTGATGATTTCTACCACCAAATGGAGCGTTGGTCATTTAACCTTCAGATTTATTTCCTTAACAGCCGTTTTCGTCAGGTGCAGCAAATTCGCGAAAGCGGAAAAAAAATAGTTCAGGACAGAACGATTTATGAAGATGCACACATTTTTGCTCCCAACTTATATTCGATGGGATTGATGACAAGCCGTGATTTTGAAAACTATACTTCGTTATTTGAACTAATGGAAACTTTAGTGAAAGCTCCGGATTTATTAATTTATTTAAGAAGTTCGATTCCAAATTTAGTCGGACAAATACATAAACGTGGTCGTGAGTACGAAAACTCAATCTCCATAGATTATCTGAGCCGTCTAAACGAAAGATACGAAGCATGGATTCAGACCTATACCAAAGGAAAATTATTAATCATTGATGTTGATAATATTAATTTTGTTGATAATCCTGAAGATTTAGGGAATATAATTAATAGAATTGATGCTGAATTGAATGGGTTGTTTTAAAACACAATTTTCACGAATTTTCACGAAATAATAAAGATGCCTCTAAATTTTAGAGGCATTTTCTTTTGCTATCCTAACAGGTTTTAAAAACCTGTTTGGTATAATAGTACTTTTTTATCTAATCTGAACGGAAATGATACCTAACAGGTTTTGAAAACCTGTTAGGATATTACTAAATTATTTCGCTGCTTCAATTTTTGCTTTTACTTCAGCTTCAGTACCTTCAAAAACCTCGGTTGTTGTTTTACCATTTTCGGTTTTGGTAACGGTTCCTGTTGTAACTCCATTAATTGTAGACAAATTAACCTCAACTCGATTTTTGCTGTATTTAGTTGTATCAAAACAATCTGTTTTTTGATGTACATATTTTCCGTTTGCATCGTAACTTGCCAGACATTTTGCGGTTTCTTCTGCTGTACATCCTTTTTCTTTACACATTTTAATACATTCTTCTTTGGTCATTTTAGATAAATCTCCGCATTTAGAATGAACTCCGGCATGCATTTCAGTTTTACTGCAACAAGAAGCCATTCCTGCTCCTTCTGTAGAATGTCCTTCTCCTAAAATGGGAGCTATTACTAAACCAATCAAACAAGTTAATTTGATTAAGATATTCATTGATGGCCCTGAAGTATCTTTAAACGGATCTCCAACGGTATCTCCGGTTACAGCTGCTTTATGCGCGTCAGAACCTTTGTAAGTCATTTCTCCGTTGATCATAACTCCGGCTTCAAAGGATTTTTTAGCATTATCCCATGCACCTCCTGCGTTATTTTGAAAAACAGCCCAAAGGACACCAGAAACGGTAACTCCGGCCATGTAGCCACCCAGCATTTCGGCAACAAGCTGGTTATTATGTGCATAAACTAATTTGCCAATAAGCACAATTGCTATCGGAAAACCAATTGTTAAGATTCCAGGAAGCATCATTTCGCGTAAAGCGGCTTTTGTAGAAATTTCAACACATTTTCCATATTCCGGTTTTCCGGTTCCTTCCATGATTCCCGGAATTTCCTTAAACTGACGACGAACTTCATAAACCATATCCATGGCTGCTTTTCCAACAGAATTCATTGCCAAAGCAGAGAAAACCACCGGAATCATTCCACCAACAAATAACATGGCCAAAACAGGCGCTTTAAATATATTGATTCCGTCAATTCCTGTAAAAGTCACATAGGCTGCAAACAAGGCTAAAGATGTTAACGCAGCAGATGCAATTGCAAAACCTTTGCCGGTTGCTGCAGTTGTGTTTCCAACCGAATCTAAAATATCTGTTCTTGTACGAACTTCTTTTGGCAGTTCGCTCATTTCGGCGATTCCTCCGGCATTATCAGAAATGGGTCCGAACGCATCAATTGCCAATTGCATTGCCGTAGTTGCCATCATTGCCGAAGCTGCCAATGCAACACCGTAGAATCCAGCTAAAGCATACGAAATCCAGATAGCAGCCGCAAATAAAATCACGGTAGGGAAAGTGGAAATCATTCCCGTTGCCAAACCTGCGATTACGTTTGTTCCTGCTCCTGTTGATGATTTTTGAACAATAGCCAATACGGGTTTTGTTCCTAGTCCGGTATAGTATTCTGTAACGGAAGAAATTGCTCCTCCTACTACTAAACCAACTAAAGTTGCATAAAAAACACGCATTGATGAAATATCTTTTGAACCTTCTCCAAAAAAGCCCATTTGCATGGTTTCCGGCAGCATATATTGTACTAAAAAGAAACACGAGATTGCTGTTAAAACAATTGATACCCAGTTTCCTATATTTAATGCTTTTTGTACCTGGGCTTCTTTGGCATTATCATCTGAGATTTTTACCAAAAGCGTTCCTATAATCGAAAATATAATTCCGAAACCGGCAATTGCCATTGGAAGCAAAATTGGTCCAATTCCGCCAAATGCATCCACAATGTTCCCGCCCATATCTTTAATAACATAATTTCCAAGAACCATAGCCGCTAAAACTGTTGCTACATATGATCCAAATAAATCGGCTCCCATACCTGCTACGTCACCTACGTTATCGCCTACGTTATCTGCAATTGTTGCAGGGTTTCGCGGGTCGTCTTCTGGAATACCTGCCTCAACTTTACCTACTAAATCGGCTCCTACATCAGCTGCTTTTGTATAAATTCCGCCTCCTACTCTGGCAAATAATGCTATTGATTCGGCACCAAGAGAAAATCCCGCTAACGTTTCAAGAACTACAGTCATTGTTTCTGTGTCTTTCCAAACGCCTCCGGATAATAAATTAAAGAAAATTATAAAAAATGACGTTAAACCTAAAACTGCTAAACCTGCAACGCCAAGTCCCATAACGGTTCCTCCGCCAAAAGATACTTTTAAAGCCTGCGGTAAACTGGTACGTGCAGCCTGAGTGGTTCTAACGTTTGTTTTGGTTGCTATTTTCATACCTATGTTTCCTGCATAAGCCGAAAATAATGCGCCAAATATAAATGCTACTACGATTAATAAATGTGTTTTAACTCCCGGTAAAAACGTAATTCCTGCCAGAGCTATGCTTGCAATAATTACAAATATGGTTAATAATTTGTATTCTGCTTTTAGAAAGGCCAATGCGCCTTCGTAGATGTAATCTGAAATCTCTTTCATCTTTCCATCGCCGGCATCCTGCTTTAAAACCCAAGTCCTTTTTATTCCCATGAAAAGTAATCCTAAAACTGCCATGACAATTGGCAGGTAAATCATAAATGCATTCATAATTATTTAATGGTTTTGGTTAATAGTCAACAATCTAACTAAAACGAATTTAAACAAAAAAGCAATACTCCTGACGGAGTATTGCTTTTTTTATAAAATATGAGGGTAAAAATTATTTAATGCTAAATAATCCTTCTGGTTTGTTCTCGATATCGTTAAAACGTTTCGTGCACTCTGCAATAATAGCAAAAGCTTCGTTTACATCTCCCCATCCTTCAACATCTACTTTTTTGTTTTCAAGGTCTTTGTAAACCTGGAAAAAGTGTTCAATTTCTTTTACTAAGTGTGGGTTCATATCTGACAAGTCTGTCAAAGAATTCCAGATTGGATCTGAAACTGGTACACAAATAATTTTTTCATCTGGTCCTTTATCATCTGCCATGTGGAAAACACCAATTGGTTTTACTTCCATAACACATCCAGGAAAAGTTGGTTCGTTTACCAAAACCAATACATCAAGAGGGTCACCGTCAAGAGCCAAAGTTTCAGGAATAAATCCGTAATCAGCAGGGTACATCATTGAAGAGAATAGCATCCTGTCGAAACGCATTCTTTTGATTTCAAAATCGTACTCATATTTATTTCTGCTTCCTCTTGGTATTTCGATTAATACATCGAAAGTCGTTAGTTTGTCTGCGGTCATTTTCGTTTTTTATTATATCTATAATTTCGGTTGCAAAAGTAACCCAAACAATCCTTTTTTACAAACAAAAACAGCCATTAATCTATGTACTTTTCTTTTAAATAACAGATAGTTAATATGTAATTTTTCTATTTCGCTTATTTAGGTAATAATGCCACAATAAATATGTTGCATAAGAGCGATATGGACTCCATTGCTGGGAATGAATTTCCATTTCCTGTCTGTCATGAATGTCCAGTAATTCCTTGATTGTATTTACAACTGCAATATCACCTAACGGAATCAAATCAGGCTCTTGTAAACAGAACATCAGATAGATATCAATTGTCCAGTTCCCGATTCCTTTTAATCTGATAAGCTCTTCCCGAACTTGCACCGGAGATTTTGTTGCCAGACTTTCAATATCCAATTCTTTGTTTAAAACGGCGTCTGCCAGAATTTTAATGTATTTTGTTTTCTGCCGGCTTACACCCAGATTTCTAAATTCTTCGTCTGATAAAACCGACATTTTTTCAGGGGTGCAAATTGTATGTGCTTTGATTTTTAAGAATGTGGCTTTCGCCGAATCTATAGAAACTTGTTGTTCGAGAATAAGCAAGACCAAAGTTTCAAAACCCTGAGGGCGTTTTGGAATTTGTGGCAATCCGTATTTTTCTATGATTTCAAGAAAAATTGGATTTTTGGCTGATAGAAAATCGATGGCTTCTTGCATTGCTTGGGCTTTAAATCTATTCCAAAATTAAATAAAAAAAGAATCTCGCAAAGGCGCCAAGTCGCTAAGTTTTAAATTCTTTGCGCCTTTGCGGCTTTGCGAGATTATTAAATTGCAAGCTTTCGCTTATATTTTAAAAATAAAATCCGAAAGATCCTTTTATGGCAAATTTGTGGGCATCCGGCATATCTAAATAATTTCCTCTCCATGAAAAATCAATTCGGAAAACTTTGAAGATATTTCCAATCCCGGCATTATATTCCCAATACACATTTTCTGGTGCATTATATGGCAATCCGGAAGCATTGATTTCGCGATTAGCTTTAGAAATTGTTCCATGAACAGCTCTAACTCCCACAAACTCTCTCCAGTTTAACTTTCTCATAAAAGGAATTCTGGCAAATAATCTTCCGCCAAAATCATGATTCCATTGTAGGGTCGTGTATTGATCAGTTATGAATTCGTAGAAATTCAAATTACTAAAGGTATTTTCGATAGTAAAATAAGTCTGGTTTCCAGGAATTACACTCATTAATCCTAATGGAATTGTACCAAATGTTTTTCCGGTTTCCAAAATAATATTTGATCTTCCTAGTGGCCCAATAATAATAGGCTGTTTGTAAAAAAGCTGTATTTTTTCGTAAGCAAAATCACTGTTCAAAACACCTTTTAAACCATAACTAAAATTCACAAAGAAATGACTAAACGGGCTATCAACAAGATCACGTTCTACTCCAAAACCAATTGTTTTGCGGTTTGGCATAAACTCAAACTGGATATTGGCTTCCGATTGTGTTACGCCGCTTTGTATAACTCCGGCAGGATTTGCTGCGGTTGGCAAAGTACTGTAATAATCTAAACTGAAAGTAGGTGAAGCTGATTCTAATGTTCTATATGAAAGTCCAGCCTGAACAACAAAATTTTTCATCGGTTCCATTTCAACCGAAATATTACTCAAATTAATATTGGTTAATTTTCCGTTGCTTCCCGTAGTGAATAATGCAGATGAGGCAAAGCTTCGCCCTAAAATATCGTTTGTTGTGGTTAAACTGGCTCCGATTTGTTCAATATCACGCCTGTTTCCACCAGAAATAATAACCCTCTTTTTTTTGTCGACCATCCATTTTCCTGAAACGCCGTATTTGAATTTCTGATCATCAAAACCATAAGCTGTATAAGCTTGTATACGCCATGGATCATTTGGCCCAAAATAGGTTCTTCCCCCTGCTCTTATTCGCAGACCCTCGACTTCATTATAGCCAAAAGTGGAGAATATTGGCCCAAAATCAAAGTTTTTGAACTCAACATAACCGCTTCCTAAAATCGAGACAAGATTATACAGTTGTTTAAATCGCTTGACGGTTTGGAGAGTGTCGAGCATCTTATATATTCCTGCTTCGTCTTTATTCAATTTTTCAAAACGATTTTCTTCCCAGAATTCGGGGGGGCGGTCATAAACCGCATTGTCTATAAAATTGACTTCTTCTTTATAAAACTTCTCCGGTTTTTGAATATTGAATTTATGATTTCGGTACAATGTGGTACGTTTTCCATACACACCTTTCGATTTTTCTTTTTTATTCAAAGCAAAATCAGACATCATATAATCGCGTGTCAACAGGAAAACAGAATCGTTTTGAACCTCAAATTCCTGCTCGATATAAATATCTTTTACCCAGTTAATATTGGCACTTTTAGTAACGCCCATATTAATTTTCTTAATCGCAAAAGTCGAATCGTTTACCCAAAAATCACCTTTAAAGGTCAATTCGTTTTTACGCCTCGGATAAAAAACAATATTAAAGCACCATTTTTTATCTATATAAGCACTGTCTTTCAATACATAATTGTAAACATCAATTCCTGTTCTGGAAAGCGGACTTGTAAAACTTTTATCAAAAAATTTAAGGTGATTGTCGTAAATATTATAATCGGAATAAAGATCTTTTACAAAAGATAAAATTTGCTGGTTTCCGTTGAAACCTGACATTTTATTTCCCGTAATATTTTCTTTTACTTTCTTTAATTTATTATCTCCATAAACGTCATAAACAGATTCGTTTATAAAAATCGGCAAATAGGTTTTTCCGGTAACATCTGATGTATCAACATGATTAAAAACAAACTCCATTCCTTTAAAGAGTTTATTTTTCATAAAAGCACTGTCAATCGTGTTCATGTCGAACTCGACTTTCTCATACTTTTGCATCTGATATTGATTGAATTGGTATAAACCGTTTTTACGTTTTCTTTCCCAGATTTTCCTCAAAATATCCAATGCCGGATTATTTTTCTTTGAAGTTTTTCCTGTAAAAATCACAACTTCATTTAGTGCTTCGGCTTCGCCTAAAACAATTTTAAAGTCGTAATTTACAGCTTTTTCCAACGTAATTTCTTTATCTGAAAAACCAGCAGAACTTACAATTAAAGCAGTATAATCATTTGGTGATTCCAGATAAAAACGCCCGTCTTCATTAGAAACTATTCCCGTATTTGATCCTTTAAAAACTACATTGGCAAAAGGAATCGGCTGATTTGATTTGTCCAAAACAATTCCACTCACTTTCGTTTGTGCAGTAGCAATATTTGCAAGCGCAAATACAAAAAATAGGCAGAGAAAAAGTATTCTTTTCATAATCTGGCAAAAAAAAACTTCATCAATTAATATGACTGATGAAGTTTTATAAGTATTGTTTATTGAACTATTTGTACATTACTTTCTTTACTGCTTTTACTACATCAGCTGCATTTGGCAACCAGTCTTTTAGTAAAACAGGAGAGTAAGGTGCAGGAGTATCTGCTGTTGTTATACGTTGTATTGGTGCATCAAGAAAATCAAAAGCCTGCTCTTGCACGATATAAGTAATTTCAGAAGAAATACTTGCAAATGGCCAGGCTTCTTCTAAGATTACTAAACGGTTTGTTTTTTTAACAGAAGTTAAGATCGCGTCTTTATCCATTGGACGAACAGTTCTCAAATCGATAATTTCACAAGAGATTCCTTCTTTAGCTAATTCATCAGCAGCAATAAAAGCTTCTTTAATAATTTTTCCGAAAGAAACGATAGTAACGTCTTTTCCTTCACGTTTAATATCTGCAACTCCCAATGGAATTGTATATTCTCCGTCTGGCACTTCACCTTTGTCACCATACATTTGCTCAGATTCCATAAAAATTACAGGATCATTATCACGAATTGCAGATTTTAAAAGTCCTTTTGCATCGTAAGGAGTTGAAGGCACAACAACTTTTAGACCTGGTGTATTAGCAAACCAGTTTTCTAAAGCCTGGGAGTGAGTTGCTCCTAATTGACCTGCAGAAGCAGTTGGTCCGCGGAAAACGATAGGCACATTAAATTGCCCTCCTGTCATTTGACGCATTTTAGCAGCGTTATTTATAATTTGATCAATACCAACTAAACAGAAGTTGAAGGTCATGTATTCTACGATTGGTCGGTTTCCGTTCATTGCAGAACCTACTGCGATTCCTGTAAAACCTAATTCAGCGATTGGAGTATCAATTACTCTTTTTTCACCAAACTCAGCAAGCATTCCTTTTGAAGCTTTGTAGGCTCCATTATATTCTGCAACTTCTTCGCCCATTAAATATATGGATTCATCGTGACGCATTTCTTCGCTCATCGCTTCACAAATGGCCTCTCTAAATTGTATTGTTCTCATATTTATATTGTATGTTGAATTTTCTGAAGAGCAAAAATAAATATTTTAAATAACTTAAAAGCATAAATTGAATTTAAAATCACATCAAGTTCGTCGTCCCTCAAGGTTTTAACTTTTTAATGTTAATTGTGATATTTACGAAATCGTTATAATAACGTATAAAACACATTTAATGCAGTAAAAACTTTTTTTTTAGACAAACTTTAGATTATTTGTTTAATTCTTTTATCCTCAAAATTCATTCATCAAAACGGCAAAATTAAAAAATTAGTATTTTTATTACAAAATTAATTTTCAAAAATATATCTGATCCTTACAAAATCTCTAACAATCAGTCGAAATGAATGCTTTTTTAATTTTAAATCCAGATGAAAACAATCCAAAACTAAAAAATCTTCGAAATCGTAATAGTTTTAAAAAATATTATGCATGCATAGTATAATTATTCCAAATTAAATTCTAAATTTGTAAAAGCATATTATAAATTCAAAATATATACTTATGAAAATACTAGTTTGCATCAGCCATGTGCCTGATACTACTTCAAAAATCAACTTCTCCAATGGTGACTCAGAGTTTGATACCAATGGTGTACAATATGTAATTAACCCTAATGATGAGTTTGGTTTAACACGTGCTATCTGGTTTCAGGAGCAACAAGGCGCTACAGTTACTGTTGTAAATGTTGGAGGTCCTGATACTGAACCAACTTTGCGTAAAGCACTGGCAATTGGTGCTAACGAAGCTATTCGTGTGAATGCAAATCCAACTGATGGTTTTTTTGTTGCTAAACAATTGGCTGAAGTAATTAAAACTGGCGGATATGATTTGGTAATTGCAGGAAAAGAATCTTTGGATTATAATGGAGGAATGGTTCCGGGAATGATTGCAGGAATTTTAGGTTCTAATTTCTTAAACTCTTGTACAAGCTTAACTGTTGATGGCAATAATGTAAAAGCAGTGCGAGAGATTGACGGAGGAAAAGAAACTGTAAGCACTACTCTACCTCTAATTATTGGTGGACAAAAAGGTCTGGTTGAAGAAAAAGATCTTCGTATCCCGAACATGAGAGGAATTATGACGGCAAGAACAAAAGCCTTGACAATTCTTGAACCAGTTGATGCTCCTGTGAATACAAAAGCAGTGAAATTTGAAAAACCAGCTCCTAAATCAGCAGTGAAATTAATTTCTCCTGACAATTTAGATGAGTTAATCAATTTATTACACAACGAGGCTAAAGTAATCTAGTAACCGTTTTCAGTCTCGGTTTTCAGCCTTCAGCCTACAACTTGAAACCTGAAACCTGAAACTAACAACCTTTAAACAAAAACATTATGTCAATATTAATATATGCAGAATCTGCAGAAGGAAAATTTAAAAAAGTTGCTTTTGAATTAGCTTCGTATGCTAAAAAAGTAGCCGAATCATTAGGAACAACCGTAACAGCTTTGACTGTAAATATCAGCGATGTAAGCGAATTAAAAAAGTACGGAGTTGACAAAATATTAAAAGTAAGCAACGATAAATTAGCAGGTTTTACAGCTAAGGCTTATGCTGATGTTATCAAACAGGCTGCTGAAAAAGAAGGTACAAAATTAGTTTTACTTTCTTCAACTACAGACAGTATTTATCTTTCATCATTAATAGCAGTATCTTTAAATGCTGGTTTTGCTTCAAATGTTGTGGGATTGCCGGTGAGCACTTCTCCTTTTCAGGTAAAAAGAAATGCTTTCTCAAACAAAGCCTTTAATATTACTGAAATCAGTACAGATGTAAAAGTCCTTGGTTTAGCTAAAAACTCTTATGGCATTTTTGAAAATGCAGGAGCAGGAGCTGAAGAAGATTTCAACCCAACTATTGGAGAAAATGACTTTGGCGTAAAAGTAGAATCTGTAGAAAAAGTTACAGGAAAAGTTTCTATCGCAGACGCTGATGTTGTAGTTTCTGGCGGACGCGGACTAAAAGGCCCTGAAAACTGGGGATTAATAGAGGATTTGGCTAGTGCCTTAGGCGCTGCTACAGCATGTTCTAAACCTGTTTCAGACTTAGGATGGAGACCTCACAGTGAACACGTTGGACAAACAGGAAAACCTGTTGCAACAAATCTGTACATAGCAGTTGGAATCTCTGGAGCTATCCAGCATATTGCAGGTATTAACTCATCAAAAGTAAAAGTAGTAATCAATAGTGATCCTGAAGCTCCTTTCTTTAAAGTAGCAGATTATGGCATTGTTGGAGATGCTTTTGAAATTGTACCAAAATTAACTGAGAAATTAAAAGCATTTAAAGCTCAACACTCTTAGAATTAAAATTCTCTATAAAAATATAGCTGCCTAAAAATAAGATAATCGTATCTTTGCTTTAGGTGGCTTTTTTGTTCCATAATTTTTGATTAAAATTGCACCTTTATTTTTTAATGAAAAAAGTATTAAAATAGGCATTGATTTGCCCTTTTTTACCCACATATATGAGTCTAGTAAAATTATCCATAAAAGGAATTTCATACAGTCAAACTCAAAATGGTGCTTATGCTCTTATTTTGAATGAAGTTGATGGCGAAAGAAAACTTCCAATTGTTATTGGTGCTTTTGAAGCCCAATCGATTGCTATTGCATTAGAAAAAGAAATAAAACCTCCACGTCCTTTGACACATGATTTGTTCAAAAATTTCGCAGAAAGATTTGACATTGTGGTTAAACAGGTTATTATACACAAACTTGTTGACGGTGTCTTCTATTCAAGTTTAATTTGCGAAAGAGATAAAATCGAAGAGATCATCGATGCAAGGACTTCTGATGCAATTGCGTTGGCATTACGATTTAATGCTCCGATTTTTACTTATAAAAATATTTTGGATAAAGCCGGAATTTATTTAAAATCAAATACTGCAGACACCGACCAGGGTTCTCAGGAAATCGACGATGTACTTTCTAATCCTGAAACTTTTGGTCACGAAGAAGAAAGCAATCAATCTGGAGATGTTTATGCTAAACATAGTCTGCAGGAGTTAAACGAACTTTTGGACCAGGCCGTTTCTCAGGAAGATTATGAGAAAGCAGCAAAAATCAGAGATGAAATTTCGAAAAGATAACTTCAGTAGTAGATTTTAGACTTTAGATCAGATTATTTATTTTTAGATTTTTCAAAATGAAACAATATTTAGATTTAGTAAAACATGTTTTAGAAAACGGGAACCAAAAAGGAGACCGAACCGGAACGGGAACAAAAAGTGTTTTTGGCTACCAGATGCGTTTTGATTTGAGTGAAGGTTTTCCGATGGTAACAACCAAAAAATTACACTTAAAATCTATTATATACGAACTGCTTTGGTTTTTAAAAGGTGACACCAATATTCAATATCTTCAGGAAAACGGAGTAAAAATATGGGATGCCTGGGCAGACTCAAACGGAGATTTAGGGCCTGTATACGGACATCAGTGGCGTAATTGGAATAGTGAGGAAATTGATCAGATTTCTGAATTAATTACTGAATTAAAAACAAATCCCAATAGCAGAAGAATGTTAGTTTCTGCATGGAATCCTTCTGTCCTGCCGGATACAAAAAAATCATTTGAAGAAAATGTTGCGAATAACAAAGCAGCTTTGCCTCCTTGTCATGCTTTCTTTCAATTTTATGTAGCAAGCCCAGATGCAGAAAAAGGAGAAAGAAAAGGAAAATTATCCTGCCAATTATATCAGCGTAGTGCCGACATTTTTTTAGGAGTTCCTTTTAATATTGCTTCTTATGCATTATTGACCATGATGATTGCACAAGTTTGCGATTTAGAACCAGGAGAGTTTATTCACACTTTTGGAGATGCGCACATTTACAACAATCACTTTGAGCAATTAGAATTACAATTGACGCGCGAACCAAAACCGTTGCCAAAAATGATTTTAAATCCTGAAATCAAAAACATTTTTGATTTTGATTATAATGATTTTACACTTGTAGATTATGAACCACACGCCGGCATAAAAGGCAGTGTCGCTGTATAAAATATAAAATCCGCTCAAAAGCGGATTTTTTTTATAGAACTAACACACTATTTTCGCTGCCTGCATAATCATTCCATCTATAGGAGTCTGCTTCGGGTTCATTAACATAAATTCCGTCGATGACATATTTAAACTCATAAATTGCATCTTTAACCAAATCATAAGTCGCTTTAAAAGTCCCATTTTTTAATTTACTCAAAGCTCCTTCACTTGCATTCCAATTGTTAAAATCTCCCACTACAGCAGCTGTACCAGCATCTTTAGCATCAATTGAAAATGTAACTTTACAAACTGGTTTTGTTTTTACAAATTGTTTCTTTAAAGCCATAACTATTTAATTTTTAGATTAATACATCTAAATTACATCATTTCGATTAAGATTCAATACTTAGATAATCGAATTATGATAATAGCAAAAAGGCAATATTAATTTCATTCAATTCATAATTAATGAGTACTTAAATTTTGAATTTAAAATTCTCAGATCATTTTAAGGCAAATATTCTGCAATCGAAATATTGTGTTTTAAAAATAAATTCTAACTTTATAATCTCATTATTTTTTATCTTATGGAAAAGGAAGTGCACGAACAATACGAGTATGCCAGAAGAAGACTAAGACAAAAGAAAATATTATATTTTCATTTTGTACTTTTCCTTTTAGGCAGTTTGTTTTTATTTATTGCAAATAGATTCTTTGGGCTTGGTGTAAATATAGATAATACCAACCAAAACTGGTGTATCTGGGTAATAACTATATGGCTTTTTATTTTTATTCTTCATTTTATAAAAGTCTATATTACAGACAGGTTTATGAATAAAAACTGGGAAAGAGAACAAATTGACAGGCTTGTTGGTTTGCAGCAAAAAAGAATCAGTCAATTAGAATCAAAAATAAACGAGAATACCGAAAATAAAATTTAGTTAGCATACCATGATTATAATGATAGCGGCTGTTGCCGAAAACAATGCTCTAGGAAAAAATAATGAATTGGTTTGGCATTTACCAAATGATTTTAAAAGATTTAAAGCACTTACAACAAACCACTATATTATTATGGGAAGAAAAACTTTTGAAAGTTTTCCGAAACCATTACCAAATAGAACCCATGTGATAATAACCCGCCAAAAAGATTATAATCCGGAAGGCTGTATTGTGGTGGATAGTATTGAAAAAGCAATCGCGGTATGTCCTGAGAATGAAGATTCTTATGTAATTGGAGGGGGAGAAATCTATAATCTTGCGCTGCCTTATGCCGATATTATAGAAATCACCAAAGTACATCATACGTTTGAAGCTGATGCTTTTTTTCCTAAAATCAGTAAAAGTGAATGGTTATTAGTAGAGGCAGAAACAAATATTAAAGATGAAAAACATCTTTATGATTATACTTATGAAACTTACATTAGGAAGTAAAAAATAAAAACACCCTCAAAAGAGGATGTTTTTAATAAAAATGATTTCCAGCTTAGCACTCTTCAGGAATAGAATTTGATAAATAAAAATCACCTGACATGATTTATAACATTTGATATTTCTTGAGACAAGTCTCAAAAAAGTCCTTAATACCAAATACCACGAAGGTATTAAAGACAAGAAAATTAAAATTTCCAAAAACAAATTTAATCCTAAGAACGTATTAGCACTTTAAAAAGAATATTGCATTTAAGAGCAATATTTTCAAAACTACTTCCTGAACAAACAAACAACCAGCGCAAAAGCATTCATTTGATTTAAGTCACTAAAATCAGGAAATCATTTAATATTTTTTACAGGACAAAATTGACTATAATTTCTTACGCGCACAATACCCACTTTCCGTGATTTTTTTAATATACCTGTTTTAGGTGAGCATAAACATCCCTCCTTCTTCAGATAAAAAATACTTCTTGTTCAATTAATTTTACAAATTAAAAAACTGAATTACAGTTAAAGATTTGTATTATATTTGCGTAAATAAAAAAAATGTCTAAAAAAATAACTCCGTATAAAAATTCAACATTAGGCAAAAAAGAACAAGTTGCCCAAATGTTTGATACCATCTCTGGAAACTATGATAACTTAAACCGCGTAATATCATTTGGAATTGATGTTAAGTGGAGAAAAAAGGTATTGAAAATAGTATCTGATAAGAAACCAAAAAACATTCTTGATATAGCAACAGGAACTGGCGATTTGGCTATTTTGATGGCAAAAACAAATGCAGAAAAAATAATTGGTTTAGACATTTCTGCCGGAATGCTGGAAGTTGGAAAAAAGAAAGTAGAAGAAAAAAAACTTTCTAATATTATTGAGTTAGTTTTGGGAGATTCTGAAAATATTCCTTTTGAAGATAATTATTTTGACGCTATTACTGTTAGTTTTGGTGTTAGAAATTTTGAAAACCTGGAAAAAGGTTTTGCTGAAATCTTAAGAGTTTTAAAACCAAATGGCGTTTTTGTTATTTTAGAAACTTCAGTTCCGGACAAAACACCTTACAAACAGGGATACAATTTTTACACTAAAAATATACTTCCGCTCATAGGTAAATTATTTTCGAAAGATAATTCAGCGTATGGATATTTGTCTGAATCTGCAGCTGCTTTTCCTTATGGAGAAGCATTGAACAATATTTTGAGAAAAATTGGGTTTATAGATGTTGTGGCTATGCCTCAAACTTTTGGAGTTGCAACAATTTATTCTGCTTCTAAAAAATAGTATGAAAAAAACAGTAATCTTAATTTTATTAGTCTTAACGACAAAGGGATATTCTCAATTTGCTAAAAGTATGTTTAGCAAAGACCCTATTATTAATCTCGAAAACTGGCAAAAGCAACGCCTGTATTTCGGTTATTATTTAGGTTTTAATAGTTTTGACTTTAAATTTGATTACAAAAATGTCGTTGAACAGGATATTCAGGTAAAAAAAACAACTGGTTTTAATGTTGGAGTTGTAGCCGATTTGCGTTTACAGGAATACATTAACCTGCGTTTTGAACCAGGTTTGTATTATACAAAACGTGATTTATATTTTCCGGGTGTAGGTGAATTAGAAAAAGATTATTTAAGAGAAGTAAACAGTACTTATATTCATTTTCCTTTATTATTAAAATTCTCGGCTTTGCGTACGGGCAATATTCGCCCATATTTAGTTGGCGGAATGTCAACCACTTTGAATTTATCAAGCAACTCAAAATCAAAAGATGATAATTTCCAGCAAAAATTCAGGGTAAAACAATGGACAGCTGCTTATGAACTCGGTTTTGGTGTTGATTTTTTTACTGAGTATTTTATTTTCTCACCTTCTGTAAGAGGAATGTTTGGTATATCTGATGAATTAATTCGTGATAATGCGGTTAATGGTGCTAGTCCATGGACAGATAATATCGATTCTATGAAATCCAGAGCGATTTTAATAAATTTCACTTTTCATTAAAACAATTTCTCAACTATTTCGTTTAAATTCACTTAAAATAATTGCTGTTGCGGTAGCTACGTTTAAACTTTCGGTTTTTTGTAGTTCGCCAAACCTTGGAATTGTGATTCGGCTGGTAACCATTTGTTCAATCTCTTCAGAAATACCATTGGCTTCATTACCCATAATAATGATGCCGTCCTGAGGCAGATTTGACTGATAAATATTATCTCCGTCCATAAATGTTCCAAAGACAGGCAACTCTGTTTGTGAAATAAAAGTTTTGAGATCAATATAATTTACATTTACTCTGGTAATCGAACCCATTGTAGCCTGTACTACTTTTGGATTGTAAATGTCAACGGTTTCCTTAGAACAAATAATTTGTTTGATCCCAAACCAGTCACAAAGACGTAAGATTGTTCCAAGATTTCCCGGATCACGAATGTCGTCCAGAGCCAGAATTAAACCGGAATTGGTTATTTTGTTTTCGGCTGGAATCCTGAAAACCGCAAGGCACGAATTTGGAGTTGTTAAAGCACTTATTTTTTTAAGTTCCTGTTCATTAATGATTGTACGTTTTGAAGACTTAACTGTTTCAAAATCATTTTGCGTAGTGTATAAATGTTCTAATTCAAGGTTAGACTGTAAAAGTTCCTGAATTACTTTTACTCCTTCGGCAAAAAATAATTGATTTGCAAAACGCTGCTTTTTTTGATGTAAACCTGATATAAGCTTTATTTGGTTTTTACTAACCATAAAATAATGTACTTTTGAATTAAATATTTAATAACACTTGAAAAAGAATTCCACAAAAATAACAGCATTTATTCTAATAGCAATACTTATTTGCGCCTGTAATGCTGTAAAAAGAGTTCCCGAAGGAAAAAGCCTGCTTATAAAAAACAATATTCTTGTAAACGGAAAGTCTACAAATGATGAAACGGCAGCAAACCAAATGTACCAAAAACCAAACGGGACTTTATTAGGATACAAACTGCGCCTTAATCTATACAACTTAGCTAATTTAAATCCTGATTCTACTTATCAGGCAAAATTCAAAAAAAATCCGGGTTTATATGAACGCCAGTCCAAAATATTATCTGCAAAGCAAGTAGATCGTCTGGGACAGTCTTTTTTATATAAAGGAATTCATGAGTTTTTGAAAAACACAGGTGAACCTCCTGTAATTATTGATACTTCTAAAGCAAAGAAATCGTTATTACGTCTAAAATATTATTATTTTAATAATGGATATTTTAACGTAAAAACAGATTATGATATTGATAGTGTTGGATATAAAAAAGCCAAAATTAATTATAATATCACTACAGGTCCTGCGTATCTCTTAGATTCTATAAAAACTACAATAAAAACTCCGGCTCTTGATTCATTATACAAGACCAATAAAGAGCCTTCTGTTTTAAAATCAGGAAATCAATTTAAAACTGCAGATTTTGAGGAAGAAAAGAATCGTGTTACGACATATTTTAGAAATCACGGTGCTTACTTTTTTCAACCTACGTATGTAACTTATGATATTGATACTATTGGCAAAAAAAATAAGGCCGACGTAAATCTAATCATCAACAATAATAACATTCAGGAAAAAGATTCAAGCCGTACAGAACCTTTTAAATTGTACAAAATAAGCGATGTAAACATTTATACCGATTATTCTCCTGCAAACTCAAAAAGCCAGATAAAAGACAGTACAACTTACAACAACTTTAACCTGTACAGTTATAAAAAACTAAAATATAAGCCCCGCGCTATTACCGATGCTATTTTTATTTCGAAAGGAAGTACTTTTTCTGATACCAGAACTACACTTTCATCACGATATTTAAATAATTTGAAAATTTTCAATTATCCATCCATACAATATGAAGTTGATAAACGCGACCCAAATGGAGAATCGCTGATCGCAAATGTTTTTCTTACTCCAAGAAAAAAATACAGTTTTGGTGCCAGTTTAGATTTAACCCACTCCAATATTCAGGATTTTGGTATTGGAGCAAGTATTTCTGAAACTATTCGAAATGTTTTCAACAGGGCTGAAACTTTAGAGATATCGGCTCGTGTAAATATTGGTTCATCAAAAGACATGGCCAATCCGAATGATAATTTCTTTAATGTATCGGAATATGGTCTTGATATGAAATTAAATTTCCCTAGAATATTATTGCCTTTCGGAACCGAAAAAATTATTCCGAAAAGAATGATTCCGTCTACAAGTATTTCTGCTGGTTTTTCTAAACAAACAAATATTGGTCTTGACAAAGAAAACTTTACGGGAGGTCTATCGTACAACTGGAATCCAAAGAGAAACAATACCGCAAAGTTAGAATTGCTAAATGCACAGTTTGTACGTAATCTAAATCCTGACAATTATTTTAATGTTTACAGTTCTTCATATAACGAACTTAATAATATTGCCGGTGTTTATAACGTAACGGAATCTAATATGGAAGACGGGAACTTAGTTGTTCCAACAGGAACTACTGGTTTTACAAATGATGTCTTAAGCGGTAAAACTGCTTTAACTCCAGACAGTCAGGAATATCAGGATGTTGAAAGTATAGAAGAAAGAAGATTACGATTGACAGAAAATGATTTTATTCTGGCCACAAGTTATACATTTACTAAAACAACCAAAAAAGACCTGCCTGATAATAATTTTTATCAATTTAGAACTAAAATAGAATCTGCGGGAAGTGTATTATCTGCAATTTCTAATGTATCTAGTTTGCCAAAAAACTCAAATGGGCAATACGTGATTTTTAACCTTCCCTATTCTGAATATATAAAAACCGAATTTGATTATATCAAGCACTGGGATTTTGGAAAAGAAAAAGTACTGGCAGTAAGAAGCTTTTTTGGAATTGCTATTCCGTTTGGGAATTCCAATTATATTCCGTTTTCACGAAGTTATTACTCGGGAGGTTCTAATGATAACCGTGCATGGCAACCGTATGCATTAGGTCCCGGAAGTACAAATGCTTCAAATGATTTTAACGAGGCTAATATGAAAATTGCCCTTAGTGGTGAATTCAGATTTAAAATTTTCGGGGATGTCAAAGGAGCGATCTTTGCAGATGCCGGAAACATCTGGAATGTGCTCGATAATGTTGTAGATCCTAAAGCAAGATTTGACAACTTAAACGATTTAGATGAAATTGCTTTGGGTTCAGGATTTGGTTTACGTTACGATTTAAGTTTTTTTGTTGTTCGTTTAGATTTAGGCTTCAAGACCTATAATCCGGCGCATGAGAAGGGAGACAGATGGTTTAAAGAATATAATTTTGGGCACTCTGTTTTAAATTTTGGAATAAATTATCCGTTCTAATGCTAATTAATTCTTATTTTTGCAACCTAAAAACTAAAAACAACTATAAAAAAAATTACAATGGCACACAATATTAAACCAGGAGTAGCTACAGGAGATCAGGTTCAGGAGATTTTTAATTATGCGAAAGAAAAAGGATTTGCATTACCAGCAGTAAATGTTACTGGATCAAGCACAATTAATGGAGTTCTTGAAACTGCAGCAAAACTAAACGCGCCAGTTATTATTCAATTTTCAAACGGAGGAGCACAATTTAACGCTGGAAAAGGATTATCTAATGCAGGTGAAAAAGCAGCAATCGCTGGTGGAATCGCCGGAGCAAAACATATACATACGTTGGCAGAAGCTTATGGTGCAACTGTAATTTTGCATACTGACCACTGTGCAAAAAAACTATTGCCTTGGATTGATGGTTTATTAGATGCTTCTGAAAAACATTTTGCAGAAACAGGAAAACCATTATTCAGTTCTCACATGATCGATTTGTCTGAGGAGCCAATCGAAGAAAACATTGAGATCTGCAAAGAGTATTTGGCAAGAATGAGCAAAATGGGAATGACATTAGAAATCGAACTTGGTATTACAGGTGGTGAAGAAGATGGTGTTGACAACTCTGATGTTGACAGTTCTAAATTATATACTCAGCCAGAAGAAGTAGCTTATGCTTACGAAGAATTATCTAAAGTAAGCCCTAAATTTACTATCGCTGCAGCTTTTGGAAACGTTCACGGTGTTTACAAACCAGGAAACGTAAAATTAACTCCAAAAATCTTAAAAAACTCTCAGGATTTCGTTCAAAACAAATTCAACACTGGTCATAACCCGGTAGATTTCGTTTTCCACGGAGGTTCAGGTTCTACACTTGAAGAAATCAGAGAAGGAATTAGCTACGGAGTTATCAAAATGAACATTGATACAGATTTACAATTTGCATATACTGAAGGAATTCGTGATTACATGGTTAAAAACATTGACTATTTGAAATCTCAAATCGGTAACCCGGAAGGTGCTGATGTTCCTAACAAAAAATATTATGACCCAAGAAGATGGGTTCGTGAAAGCGAAGTAACATTCAACGCAAGACTTGAACAAGCTTTTGCAGACTTAAACAATGTTAATACACTATAAATTTTAGATTTCAGATTTTAGATTTTAGATTCCTGGAGTCTAAAATCTAAAATCTACAGTCTAAAATCTAAAATCTAAAAAAATGGCTTGGTTTAAAAGACAGGAAAAAGGGATTACGACAGCTACAGAAGATAAGATGGACGTTCCGAAAGGATTGTGGTACAAATCTCCAACCGGAAAAATTATTGACGCTGACGAATTAGCCAGAAACTTATTCGTAAGTCCGGAAGATGATTTTCACGTTAGAATTGGAAGCGCAACCTATTTTGAGATTTTATTCGACAACAACGAATTTGTTGAATTAGATAAAAACATGACTTCTAAAGATCCTCTGCATTTTGTGGATACAAAAAAATATGCAGAAAGATTGAAAGATGTAATGGAAAAAACACATCTTAAGGACGCTGTTCGTACCGGAGTGGGTAAATCTAAAGGGAAAGAGCTTGTAATTTGCTGTATGGATTTTGCCTTTATTGGAGGATCTATGGGAGCTGTTGTTGGAGAAAAAATTGCCAGAGGTATTGACCACGCGATCAAAAACAAATTACCTTTTCTTATGATTTCTAAGTCTGGTGGTGCCCGTATGATGGAGGCCGCTTATTCTTTAATGCAATTAGCTAAAACATCTGTAAAACTGGCACAGCTTGCAGAAGCCGGATTACCTTATATCTCTCTTTGTACTGATCCAACTACAGGTGGTACTACTGCATCTTATGCCATGTTAGGAGATATCAATATCTCTGAGCCAGGTGCTTTGATTGGTTTTGCAGGACCTCGTGTTGTACGTGATACTACAGGAAAAGATTTACCAGAAGGTTTCCAGACTGCTGAGTTCCTTTTAGAGCATGGTTTCCTTGACTTTATTACCCCAAGAAAAGAATTAAAAGATAAAATCAATTTATATCTTGATTTGATTCAGAATAATGATATTAGATAGTTTTTTTTACTTTCTAAATATAAAATCCCAAGAAACAATTCTTGGGATTTTTTGATTTTATCCGGAAATGATAGTTCTCAATTATTCAGCTTTTTTCCAAATCCTTTTTCAATTCCTTTTCAGCAATTTTAAAAACTAGTTTTTCACGCCATTTTGCATACCGTTCTCTAAAAACTATTTTTATGGCACTATCTACTGCTCCATGCATAAACAGACTCCAAATACTTGACATTTTTCTGGCTGCAGAGCGATCCCATGCACGAAGTGTCAAAGAAAAAGAGCCATCAATGTAACGCATCCAGTGCCACATTCCGGTTGGCATAAACAAGGTGTCGCCATGTTCCAGAAAAACTTCGTAACCTTCTACTCCTTTCAGAGCCGGAAATTTCTCAAAATCAGGATTGGCAACATCATAATCTTCTAATGCATAAGTAGTATTGGGAACACAATAAAGTCTTTTCTTCCATTTATTATCAAACAATATAATGTGTTTTTTACCGCCAAAATGACTATGAAAAAGATGAGGCAAATCGATATCATAATGCAAAAATGTAATTGCTTTTGAACCTCCAAAAAACATTGCAGGCATACTTTCTATAAAACCTCCCATTAACTCTTTGGGAACTTTAACGTCATGAATTAAATCAGGTCTGTGCTTAAAGAGATTGAAGAAAAAAATTCGCAAATCTGTAGGTTCCCTTTTTATCAAATCGAGGTAATCACCAAACTTCATGCTCGTAATTGAAGCATTGATTATTTTGGCTGGATCTGCTTTTGAATTATCTACTAATTTTACTTCAATATCTCCGGCAATTTCCTTAAAATAATCAACAGACCACTTTGTTCTTGCTGGCCAGTCCTTTGTTAATCCTTTTATAATTAAAGGCTTTCTTTTATCTAAATAGTTTTTTTTGAATTCTTCTCTGGTAATAGAATCAACAGTGTCAACAGGTTTTAAAATAAAGCTCATTTGTTCTCATTTTGAATTAAAAATGCACATTCTAAAAATGGTCTCAAAAATTCACAACCAATAACAAAGATAAACTTTTTACATACCTGTTCGAATAGCTTCTACCGGATCTAATTTTGCAGCAGAAATGGCAGGCAGGATTCCAGAAATTAATCCGATAAAAGCAGCGAGAGATGTTCCCAGAATTACATTTCCTAAACTCAATACAAATTCAAAATCGAGCAATTTTGTCAATAACACTGAGATTCCCCAAACCATCAACAAACCTATTATCCCTCCGATTACCGACAGTATAATTGCCTCAAACAAAAACTGGAATAATATAAACTTATTTTTTGCTCCTAATGATTTTTGAATTCCTATAAGATTTGTTCTTTCTTTTACAGAAACAAACATAATATTGGCAATTCCAAAACCACCAACTAAGAGAGAAAATCCGCTGATAATCCATCCCACAAAATTCATCTGACCTAAAATTTGATCAATAAAATCAGTAAAACCAGAAAGCACGTTGATAAAGAAGTTATCTATCTCCCCTGCTTTCATTCCGCGAATAGCTCTAAGCTTCTGTGCAACTTCAGCCTTGTAAGCATCCATATCAATGCCTTTTACAGGTTTTAGAACTATTACAGGTGTCATAGCATCGCTGTCTCCATACATTCGGCGCAAAAAATTAGCGGGAAAGTAAACGGAAGTATCATTACTATCACCAAAAAATCCGGCTCCTTGTTTTTTCATTACACCAATAACGGTAAAACGCTGTCCGTATAAACGAATGCTTTTCCCGATGGGGTCACTATTTTCAAAAAGACCATTGGCAATATCATATCCCAAAACAATCACAGGTGTTCCTGAATTTGATTCTGACTCATTGTAAAATCTTCCCTTATCAAAACTTAATCCGTCAATATCAACCATCTCAAAAGAGGAAGGAATCATGTTTACATCGGCAACCGTTTTTGAATCGTATTTTAAAGTTTCTCTGTTTACGAAAAGCTGATAACCAACCTGGTCAGTGTTATTAAGAGAATTTTTCAGTCCAATATATTCATCATATTTTACATTCGGGAATTGCTCTCTCTTCCATTGTGGAATTTCAGATGGCCCAAAGCTGAATTTCATTAAATAAATTGTATTTTTATCTAAGCTGCTCAGGTCTTTAGAAATTTTTCGATCTAAAGAATCAACTGCAGCAAGTACAGCAATAATTGAAAAAATACCAATTGTAACACCTAATAATGACAATAGTGTACGCAATTTATTATTTCGTAAAGCATTTATGGCAAAGCTTAAGCTTTCTTTTAACAACCTTAAATAAACAATCATATTTCTGTATTTTTCAATAAAGTAAAATTCAATAATTTAAAAACAAAAACCTAGTAAAACTTAACATACTCATCAGTAGATTTTTTTCTTATAATGTTACATTAAATCCTTTAAAATAATATTTAAAAAAACTACTTTTGCAGTCTGAAAATCATAACTACACAATGAGCACAACTAAAAAAATACAATCAGCTTTAATATCTGTTTTTTCCAAAGATGGACTAGAGCCTATCGTAAGAAAATTACACGAACAAAATGTAACAATTTACTCAACCGGAGGAACCGAAGATTTTATTAAAAACCTTGGAATTCCTGTAGTTCCTGTTGAAGATATAACCTCTTTTCCTGAAATTCTTGGAGGAAGAGTTAAAACATTACACCCAAAAATATTTGGAGGAATTTTGAATCGTCAGGATAATGAAAGTGATGTAGAACAAATGAAGGAATTTGATATTCCTCAGATTGATTTAGTGATTGTTGATTTGTATCCTTTTGAAAAAACAGTTGCTTCTGGTGCAAGCGAACAAGATATTATTGAAAAAATTGACATTGGCGGAATTTCTTTGATCCGTGCCGGTGCCAAAAACTTTAAGGACACTGTAATTGTTGCTTCGGTAAACGAATACAGCTTACTTTTAGATTTGATTACAGAACAAAACGGAGCAACAACTCTTGAAAACAGAAGATTGTTTGCTACAAAAGCATTTCACGTTTCATCTCATTATGATGGAGCAATTTTCAACTATTTCAATACTGACGAAACAATCTATAAAGAAAGTATTGATAATGGTCAGGTTTTGCGTTATGGAGAAAACCCACATCAAAAAGGATTCTTTTTTGGAGATTTTGATGCAATGTTTAGCAAAATTCACGGAAAAGAGTTATCTTACAATAACCTGCTTGATGTTGACGCAGCAGTAAATTTAATAAATGAGTTTAGAACTGACGGACCAACATTTGCAATTTTAAAACATAATAATGCTTGTGGTTTAGCTTCAAGAAAAACAATTAGTGAAGCTTATTTGGCTGCTTTGGCTTGCGATCCTACATCTGCTTTTGGTGGGGTTTTGATTTCAAACACCAAAATTGATGTCACTACAGCTCAGGAAATCAACAAATTATTCTGCGAAGTTGTAATTGCGCCAAGTTATGATGATGAAGCGATTACAATTTTAGAAGAAAAGAAAAACAGAATTATATTAATTCAGAAAGAAGTTGAGTTACCTTCTAAGCAAGTGAGAACTTGTCTTAATGGTTTGTTAATTCAGGAAAGAAATAATATTACAGATACTAAAGAGCATTTAAAAACCGTTACTATTACAGAACCGACTGCTCAAGAAGTAGAAGATTTAATATTTGCTTCAAAAATTTGCAAAAACACAAAATCAAATACCATTGTTTTTGCTAAAAACGGAACATTAATTTCATCAGGAACTGGTCAGACCTCAAGAGTTGATGCATTAATGCAGGCTGTTGATAAGGCCAAAGCTTTCGGATTTGATTTAACAGGAGCTTCTATGGCAAGCGATGCATTTTTCCCATTTCCGGATTGTGTAGAATTAGCCAAAAAAGCAGGAATAACGGCAGTAATTCAGCCGGGAGGATCAATAAAAGATGAATTAAGCATAAATTATTGCAATGAAAATAATCTTGCAATGGTATTTACAGGAACACGTCATTTTAAACATTAATTTGTTTAACTTTGTTCGATAAATTAATTATAACATTTTAAACCCCTAAAAAACTTATGGGATTTTTTGATTTCATGACCGAGGATATTGCGATAGACCTTGGTACCGCAAACACTTTAATCATACATAATGATAAAGTTGTTATTGATAGCCCTTCTATCGTTGCACGCGACAGAATATCAGGCAAAATCATTGCTGTTGGTAAAGAAGCCAACATGATGCAAGGTAAAACGCATGAAAACATCAAGACCATAAGGCCCTTGAAGGATGGTGTAATTGCTGATTTTGATGCATCGGAAAAAATGATCAATATGTTCATTAAAAGTATTCCGGCATTAAAGAAAAGGATGTTTACCCCAGCCTTGAGAATGGTAGTATGTATTCCTTCGGGAATTACTGAGGTTGAGATGCGTGCGGTAAAAGAATCTTGTGAAAGAGTAAATGGTAAAGAAGTTTACCTGATTCATGAGCCAATGGCAGCAGCAATTGGTATTGGTATCGATATCATGCAGCCAAAAGGAAACATGATTGTTGATATTGGTGGTGGTACAACTGAAATTGCTGTTATTGCATTAGGCGGTATTGTATGCGACAAATCTGTAAAAATTGCGGGTGACGTTTTCACGAATGATATTGTATATTATATGCGTACTCAGCATAACCTTTTTGTTGGTGAAAGTACTGCTGAAAAAATAAAAATTCAGATTGGAGCTGCTATCGAAGATTTAGATGGTCCTCCAGAAGATATGTCTGTTCAGGGTAGAGATTTACTTACCGGAAAACCAAAACAAGTAGATGTTTCTTACCGTGAAATTGCAAAGGCTTTGGATAAATCTATTCAGCGTATTGAAGATGCGGTAATGGAAACTTTATCTCAGACTCCTCCGGAATTAGCAGCAGACATCTATAATACTGGTATCTATCTGGCTGGTGGTGGATCTATGCTAAGAGGTCTAGACAAACGTATTTCACAAAAAACAGATTTACCTGTTTACATTGCCGAAGATCCTTTACGAGCAGTTGTTCGTGGTACAGGAATGGCGCTTAAAAATATTGCAAAATTCAAAAGTATCTTAATAAAATAAGATTCAAAATATCAAATCAAAATATATCTTTACAAGAGTCGAATTGAATCATTCGACTCTTGTAAAATTTGAAACCCAAAAGCATATCCTGAAACAAAATAACCGAACAAGAAATGCAGCAAATTTTTAATTTCATTATAAGAAACAGTAATCGATTGCTGTTTTTGCTGCTTTTAGGTATTTCGTTGGTTCTCACAATTCAATCTCATTCGTACCATAAAAGCAGAGTAATCAGTTCGGCTAATTTTTTAAGCGGAGGTGTTTATGAAAGAATTAATCGAGTGAACGAATATTTGAGCTTAAAAACCGAAAATGACGAATTGGTACTTGAAAACGCAAGATTAAAAAGTCTTTTGTTTAATAAAGAAGACACAACCAAAATACCTTTGGCGGATAGTATAAAGGGTGTAAAGCCTGCTGATATTATTGTTTCAAAAGTAATTCATAATTCATACAGTACACATGAGAACTACATTACCTTAAATTCCGGATCAAAAGAAGGAGTTAAGCAGGATATGGGAGTAATCAATAGTTTGGGTATTATTGGTGTTGTAGATAATACATCCAAAAATTATTCTACAGTAGTGAGCATTCTGAATATGAAATCGCAGATAAATGCAAAAATCAAAAAATCTAATCATTTTGGCTCCTTAACCTGGAATGGTAAAAGTACTGGATTTGTACAACTGGAAGATGTTCCAAGGTTAGCATCTATCAGAAAAGGAGATACCATCGTTACCGGAGGTCAATCTGTAATATTTCCTGAAGGAATTAATATAGGAACAGTAGATAAAATTTACGTAAAAGACAAAACAAGTTTTTATGTTATTAATGTAAAACTGTTTAATGACATGACCAATCTTGGACATGTTTATATTATCAAAAGCAAAGACAGAGAGGAACTTATTAATTTAGAAAAAAAGGAGAAAGATGAATAGCGCCTTGTTAGTCAATATTTTTCGATTTATTATGTTACTGGCAATTCAGATTGTTATTTTCAATAATATGAATTTTTTAGGGTATATAAGTCCTTTTCCATACCTTTTATATATTATTCTTTATCCTGTAAACAGTAACAGATCAGGATTACTTATTTCAAGTTTTTTACTGGGAATTACTATGGATATGTTTTGTAATTCAGGCGGTATACATGCTACTGCATGTGTTATTTTAGCTTATTACAGGCCCTATATTTTCAAGTTTGCTTTTGGATTGAGTTATGAATATCAGACCATTAAACTTAATGAATCATTAACACCGGAGCGTTTTTCATTTATTTTAGTTTCTGTTATTTTACACCATATAATACTGTTTACTCTTGAAGCTTTTCAATTTAAATTTATTTGGGATATTTTACTCCGAACTTTGTTTAGCTCAATATTTACAATAATCATTTCAATCATAATAATTTATATTATTAAGCCCAATAGAAGATGAGAAAAGTTCTGCTGCCCTCTTTAATTATTATTGCAGCATCTTTGCTAGTGATCAGGATATTTTATTTGCAAATTATTGATGATTCATTCAAATTAAAATCAGAAAATAATGCCATAAAAAAAGTATACGATTATCCTGAAAGAGGATACATATACGATAGAAATGGTAAATTATTGGTAGCAAACCAGGCATCATACGATATCATGGTTATTCCGCGCGAAATCAAAGAAGATCTTAATGTCGACGAATTCTGCGCTCTTTTAAACATCACAAAAGAAGAGTACGAAAAAAGAGTTGCCAAGGCCAGGGTTTACAGCCCAAGATTACCATCTGTATTTTTATCACAATTAAACAAAGCCGAATTTGCTGCTTTTCAGGAGAAAATCAGAAAATACGAGGGTTTTTATTTCCAAAAAAGATCACTTCGTGATTACGAGGTAGATTATGGCGCAAATATTTTTGGATTCATAACTCAGGTAAACGAAAGATTAATTGCCAAAAACCCGTATTACAATAGCGGTGATTTGATTGGTAAACAAGGGGTTGAAGAAAGTTATGAAGAAATTTTACGCGGAATAAAAGGTGTAAAATACATTCAGAAAGACAAATACAACAGAGAAATAGGATCTTATAAAGAAGGTAAATATGATACCATCGCCGTAGCCGGAGAGGATATCAACCTGACTATTGATGCTGAGCTTCAAAAATATGGTGAAGAGTTAATGATTAATAAAAGAGGTGGAATTGTAGCTATTGAACCTAAAAGTGGTGAAATTCTTGCCTTGGTTACTGCTCCATCTTATGACCCAGGTATTTTGGTTGGAAGACAAAGATCAAAAAACTACACGCTTTTGTATCACGATTCTATTGCAAAACCTTTGTACGACAGGGGACTTTTGGCCGAATATCCTCCCGGATCTCCGTTTAAAATCTTAACTGGTTTGATTGCACTTCAGGAAGGAGTTATTAATGAGCAGACTACTTTTATGTGCCATCATGGTTTCAGTTATGGTAGAGGCCGCTTCATGAAATGTCACGGTTTTGGACCACATCAGTTACATAACGGGATTTATAATTCCTGCAACACTTATTTTGCCCAGTCTTACATGTTAACGATTAACAAATATAATGATCCTGGCAAAGCTGTTGATATATGGAGCAATCACGTAAAAAGTTTTGGATTGGGTCAATTTATGGGTTATGATCTGCCAACAGGTAAAAAAGGAAATATTCCAACCTCTAAAACCTATAAAAAAATATATCCAAATGGAGGCTGGAGAAGTACCACTATTGTATCAAACTCTATCGGCCAGGGAGAAGTTTTAATGACTCCAATTCAGCTAGCCAATATGATGGCAACGGTTGCAAATCAGGGATATTATTATACTCCTCATATTATCAAAAAAATTGAGGGAAAAAAAATAGATGCAAAATTTACGACCAGACATGAAACTACAATTGACAAAAAGTATTTTCCTCCGGTTATAAGCGGTTTGTTTGATGTTTATAATAAAGGAACAGCTTATGCCTTAAGAGTGGAAGGAATTGATATTTGCGGAAAAACCGGTACTGCTGAAAATTATGCTAAAATTGACGGAGTAAGAACAAAGCTAAAAGATCACTCTATATTTGTGGCATTTGCACCAAAAGATAATCCGAAAATCGCTATCGCAATTATGATTGAAAATGGAGGATTTGGAGCAAATGTAGCGGGGCCAATTGCAAGTTTGATGGTTGAGAAATACCTTAGAAAGAAAATTTCAAGAACCGATTTAGAAGTTCGTGTTTTAAATAAAAGCTTACTTAGCGAATACGCAAAAGTGGGTGGCATAAATCCGGCAAGTTTAATTGAATCTACTCCAAAAGATTCTCTTTTAAAAGCCAAGATTGTTGTTCCCAAAAAAACGGCTCCAAAAACAGAACCTAAAAAAACAGCATTAGACACCATTAAAGAGAACTAACAAGATTATTTCAAATGAAAAATCAAAGTGTAAAAAAAAATATTGACTGGATAAGTGTTATTATCTACTCTGTACTTGTTGTATTAGGGTGGCTAAACATCTATTCCTCTTCATTATTATCTACTGATGGTACTTATGAAAAACAATTAATATTTATAGCCTGTACAATTCCATTAATATTTGTTGTTCTTTTTGTAGACGGAAAATTCTATGAAAAATATGCCAGTATTATTTTTGGCGTTGCCTTATTATCATTGGCAGGCTTATTCCTTTTTGGAAAAACAATTGCCGGCCAGAGATGTTGGTATGCTATCGGAAGCTTCACTATACAGCCATCGGAATTTGCAAAAGCAGCAACTGCATTAGCATTAGCAAAATATTTAAGTGATAGCCAGATTAATTTAAAAGAAACCAACAGACAGATTCAGGCGCTTGCTATTGTCTTCTTACCTGTTCTTTTAATCTTACCTCAACCTGACCCGGGAAGTGCTTTGATTTACAGTATTTTTCTAATTGTTTTATTTAGAGAAGGATTACCTTCATGGTATATCTGGACAGGTTTTTTAGCTATATTATTATTTGTACTAACGCTTATATTAGAACCTTATGTCGTAATATTAATTTCTCTTGGAGTATTGATTATTATTCATTTTAAAGGCAGGGCCGTTGACAGGAATCTTCTTTTAAGTACAATTTTGTTAGCCCTTATTTCCGGTTTTGTTTTTTCTGTTGATTATGTTTTTGACAATGTTTTTAAACAGCACCATAGGGATCGTTTCAATATTTTATTAGGAAAAACGGTTGACATGAAAGGTATCGGTTACAACACCAATCAGTCTGAAATTGCAATTGGATCAGGTGGATGGATTGGTAAAGGTTTTCTGGAAGGGACACAGACCAAAGGAGGTTTTGTTCCGGAACAACATACCGATTATATTTTCACTACTGTTGGTGAGGAATGGGGTTTTGCTGGGTCATTAGTTGTTATTTCTCTTTTTGTCGGCTTACTTTTAAGGGTTATATATTTAGCAGAAAGGCAGAAAACAAAATTTAGCCGCGTATATGGTTATTGTGTTGCCGCAATTTTATTTATACACTTTTTTGTAAACATCGCGATGGTGGCCGGAATTTTTCCAACAATTGGAGTTCCCTTACCATTCTTTTCATATGGGGGTTCAGGATTATGGGGATTCACAATTTTATTGTTTATTTTCTTAAAAATGGATGCCAATAAGGTAAATGAGTGGTAGAAAATTTAAAAGATTCATTCGTTAAAATTCCAATCCCAATTTAATATAGTTAGTTATTAAGTATTATTGAAATAGCTCTTTTATATTGCACCTGAATACTTAATTTGTTGTACTGAGAAATTATCATTACCACAAATTTATAAACATAAAAAAAGTCCGAAGTGTTTTAAGCTTCGGACTTTTTTATGTTATATTTTTTCGCTTGGTCTTTTCTTTAAAAGTTTTAGTAAAACCGGGAATGTTGAAATAATAACGATGATGATAATTATATATTCTATATGTTCTTTTAAGTCTATTCCTTCTTTTAAAAACACACCATATAAATAATGTCCTGAAAAGATCAATAAAAATGACCAAAGGAATGAACTTAGGATATTATAGAACATAAATTTCTTTTTATCCATTGAAACAATACCTGCAATTATTGGAGCAAAAGTTCTAAAAATCGGAAGGAAACGAGCATAAATAATTGCTTTACCACCGTATTTTTCAAAAAAGTCTTTTGATTGTAACAGATATTTCTTTTTGAACCAGAATGAATCTTCTTTTTTAAATAAGTAGTATCCACTTTTAGCTCCAAACCAATACCCCGTCATATTTCCTAAAACTCCCATTATTGCAACCAAAAGTGAGAGTAAAAAGACATTTAAAAAATCTCCGGGAATATGAACAACATTTTCGACTAAGTCACGGCTGTAAATACCTGCTAAGAAAAGCAAACTGTCTCCGGGTAGAAAAAATCCTGCAAAAAGTCCTGTTTCAGCAAATACTATAAACAAAACAATATATAACCCAATTTGAAAGCCGCCAACACTTAATGTTATATAAAATTCAGGATTAATTAGTTGAGTCCAGTCGAAATTATTCATAAATGAGTTGGTTATATTTAAGTTCGTGAAAGTAACAATAATTTAATTCAACCACAATAAAATGCAGTATTTTAAAGATAAATTAACGATTCAAAAAGCCCAAGCTTTATACTTGGGCCCTCAAATTTATTTATTGTCTTTCGTACTTGCAGCAGGCATGCAAATTATCATAATCCTCCTGTGTAGCTTTAACCTCTTTGGTATCATGTCCTGCTTTTGCTATTGCTTTATTTAAATCTTCTGATGAGCATTTTTCCTCATTCAAAATTACTGTAAGCTGGTGAGAACTAATATCCCAATTAGCCATTTTTACACCCGGAACACCAAAAGCTGCTTTTTCAATACGTTTTTTGCATTGTTCGCAATTACCATTCACTTCTGTGATATATTTTAAATTTTTATTTTTCTTAGTTTGGGCCTGTGCTGAAAATCCTAAAAAGGTTATTATCGCTACTAAAATTATTTTTTTCATTTGTGTGTTATTAAGTATTTATAAAATTGATGTTTTTGATTTTATTTGATTTTAAATCGCAATCCTGCGTAATACATTTGTCCAAAAATTGGAGCGTAAGCAATTGAAGCATCAAAATTTGGTCCAAACGGATCATCTGCTCCTAATATTGCCTTTTCCTGCTTGTAATTTCCAATATTTTCCCCTCCTACATAAACCTCAAATACAGGAGAAAAAACTCTTGTGACCTGAACATTCATCACAGCATATGATGGTGAAAATTCAGAAAATTGATCCGCAGCAGGATTTGTAGCCGTATAAGGCAATTGTTGTTTTCCCGACCAGTTAAAAGTATAATCGAATTTCCATTGCCTATCATTATTAAAATTGGTTTCGTACTCCAAATTCCCTAAAAAACGATGTTTGGCCTGCAACGGACGCTGAAATGTTCCCTTCAAATAATCGGTTTGAATGTCATAGTATTTGTAGGCTGTTCGCAAATTTAAATTATGCACTAATTCATAATTAAATTCAACCTGTAAACTATTTGCAAACGAATTTCCTTTTAGGTTATAAAACAGAACTTCCTGTGGACTTTGCATCACGTCTACTACTGCCTGATTTTGAAAATCGGTTCTATACAAGTCAAAACCTGCCTCTGCATTTTTATTAAAGATTTTAAATTTCTGAGAAAAACTCAGTCCGTAATTCCACGCAATTTCCGGATTCAAACCATAAATCTTTCCATTATTATCCAGAATTGAAAAAGTTCTAGAACTGGCAAAAAGCTGTTGATTTTCGGCAAAAATATTAGCAGATCGTTTTCCTCTTCCGGCAGAGAAACGAAGCACTCCGTCTTTCCAGGGATTATAACGCAAATGCAAACGAGGTGTCACAAAAAAGCCAAGTCTGTTATGATTATCAACTCTTCCGCCCAAAATCAAGCTAAAATTATCGGTATTGTCATACGTATATTCAAAGAAAGCTCCAACAGAATTATCGGTTCTGCTGTAATTGTTTACATTCACAAATTCCTGATACTGATCATAAGCAAAGTTTAATCCGGTCGTAAATTTGTGCATTGTATTATTGATGATCGAATTAAAAATCAAATTAGAATAATAGCTGTTTTGCTTAATATTATATTGATTTAAACCAAAATAAGATTCCTGATTATGACTATTAAAAGCGTTTTGAAAACCAATGCTTTGATAAGGCATATCCGGAAAGACATAGCCTATTTTGGTTGAAACATCAAATCGCTCGGTATTGATTTCTGAACCCCAATAATTTGTAGTTCCTTTATCTCTGTCTTTATCAAAATTTACTTCTCCGGTTTGTTTTTTATCATTCATATATCTGAAATTGATAAAACTTACCAAACCACTTTCGGGGTTATAATACTGATATCTATTGAGGATATTTATTTGCTTTCCTAACGGATTATCCAGAAAACCATCGTTATTCATGTCGTTTTTTGCAACACGTGTATTTCCATGAAGAAACAAACTGGTTGCCCATTTATCAGATATTTTTTTGTTGAAATGTGTATTCAATTCAAAGCGGGAATCAGTTGATCCGTAGGCATTTAAAAAAAACGGAATATCGTTTATTGGCTTTAAAAGCTCTGTATTGATTTGCCCCGAAATACTTTCGTAACCGTTAATGACACTTCCTGCTCCTTTTGTTATCTGTACACTTTCGATCCAGGTTCCCGGAGTAAAAGACAACCCATAAGCCTGCGAAGCTCCTCGCACGGAAGGGATGTTCTCTTCGGTAATCATTAGGTACGGACTTGTTAATCCGAGCATTTTTATTTGTTTTGTTCCGGTTAAGGCATCAGAAAAATTGACATCTATTGACGGATTCGTTTCAAAACTTTCTGCCAGATTACAACAAGCCGCCTTTAAAAGTTCTTTGCTTGTAATGACAGAGGTATTGGCTGTAAGAGTATAGGATTTTTTTATTCCTTTTTGCTTTTTTGTAATTTTTACTTCCTCCAGGTCTTCTTGAGAAAACATAGAAACAGAAAGCAAAAACATAACAAAAAGCATTATATTTTTTTGCATAAAAATTGATTTTAATGTTATTTAGAAGCTGTTTTTTAATTGTTTAACAACAAAAAACAGTAAAACACAAGCATAGGAATGCTTGATTCTAAACACTAAAATCAGGAATAAAAAATGTATTGATTATATAATTTGAATAAGGGGGGTGCATTCGCATCTGAATAATACGAAATAATCTGATTACCCCTGAAATTTGGAATTGCAAGAAAAGTGATAGGATTGAACTCCTGAATTACTGCAGGAAAAGCAATTTGAAAAAAGAAAATTTTGAAAGTAGCATCATCTGATTTTTTTTCAAAATGAACTGTTTTGTCTTTACAGCATGAATTTTTCTTTTCGACAGCGCCACAGCATTTTTTTTCTGTAGCCTTTTCTGTAGCATTTAAAGATATCGAAGCTATTTTTCCTCCGCAATAATGCACATCAAAAGCAAACCCAATGTTGGAAACCAACAAAAGGAAGGCCAAAAATAATCCTGTGCATTTCTTTAAACTCATACTGCAAAATTATTCAAAAAGAGTTTAAAAAAATGTAATGAAATGTTATTTTTTAAGATTTTGCATCTGATAATAAAATGCAGGAATAAATAAGAGGACAAAAATGGGCTGAATAATAAATCTTCTGACGTAAAAAAGGAGCCAGTTTCCATCTGGAAAAAACTTAAGAATTATAAAGAACATTCCGAAAAGAATAAGAAAAAAAAACAAGTAAAGAAATGTGCTAAACTTGAAAATTTCCATATCCTTAAAAAGAATGTAAATAAGTAAAAGAGATAAGGCAGAATTTAAAAAATAACGCAATAAGAGTCCAAAAAAAAGTTTTAAAAAATCTATTTCAGGAAAAGGCAAACTTTTAAAATCAGAATCAAAATAAACAAGCAATGGATCATAAAACAATTGGTTTTCAAAACTTCTGATCAAAACAAAGCAAAGCACAATAAAGATTGCTATTATGATTTTGAATTTATGCTCTTGAATTTTATTTAGCATATTTTGAAAATTTATTTACCCAAAAAACCCAAAGGATAAAAACCAGCCCATATATAATGAGCGGAAAAAGAACCCCGTGAAGAATATGTTCTTTTTCAGGAAAGCGAAATAGCAAAACTGCCAAAAGAGCAATACGTATAATATTCAAAACATAAATTAAAAAAACTCCGAACAGAATAAAATATATTGTTGTTTTTAATTTTCCTGCAAAAGCTGTTATAAAAGAAACAAATAAAATAATAACACTTACAGCATTACAGCCTTCTATAATTCTTAATGTATATTTATTATTGTACCAAAGTTGCAAAGATGGATTTGATATGCTTTTGATAATTTTTACATCACAATTAAATAACTGCATAAGCTGATGTACATTTTGACCAACTATATTGGTTATTCCATCAATATCATTCGTTTCAAAGTTGTTTAAATACAGCCTGTAAACCAATGTAAAAATGATATAAGCAGCAAAAAAAGTGCTTATAAAAACAAGGAAAGGTCTAAACTGTTGCAAATATTTTTTCAAAGGAAATTTTTTAACAAATTTATGTATTTTTTAAATTCAGCATTAAATACTTTTGTACAAAAATTTTCCATTATGACATTTCAGGAATTACAACCAAAAATAAGCGCTATTGTAGCTGATAGCAATAAAGTTAGAGACGAGAAATTGTTGTCAATCTGCCAATTATTAAATGAAAATGTAGAATATTACAATTGGGTTGGGTTTTATTTTGCCAATCATGAAAGTAAGACACTGCATTTAGGACCCTATGTAGGAGCAGAAACAGATCATACTGTTATTCCTTTTGGAAAAGGGATTTGTGGTCAGGTTGCCGAAAGCAATGCCAATTTTGTAGTGCCGGATGTTGCTGCACAGGACAATTATATTGCATGCAGTTTTACAGTAAAATCTGAAATCGTGGTTCCGTTATTTGTCAATGGACAAAATATTGGACAAATTGATATAGACAGTCATGTTATTAACCCATTTACAGAAGCAGACGAAAGATTTTTAGAGTTTGTAAATCAAGAAGTTGCTAAACTTTTCTAAAAAAACATTTCTTAAAACACAAAAAAAATATTTATTTCAGCTTAAAATGTGTAATCTTTAAATTTTTCAACCTTTAAATTTATTTTTTAGAAAAAAAGATGTATTTTTGCACCCGTCTTACAAAAGTTGTATGACATACATAAAAATCATTAAATAATATTGGAATGTATTTAACTAAAGAAAAGAAAGAAGAGATTTTCGCACAACACGGTGGTGCAACAAACACTGGAAGCGCAGAAGGTCAGATTGCATTGTTCACTTACAGAATTTCACACTTAACTGAGCACTTGAAAAAAAATCGTCACGATTACAACACTGAGCGTTCTCTTGTACTATTAGTAGGTAAAAGAAGAGCTTTGTTGGATTACTTGAAAAAGAAAGAGATCAACAGATATCGTGAGATTATCAAAGTATTGAATATCAGAAAATAATCAATATAGAAAAGAGGTGCGAGAGTGCCTCTTTTTGTTTTTACAAAATATAAGTCTTTCAGGCTATTACAAGAAAAAAAGTTTGGTTTTTCATTGGGTTTTAGAATACAACAACTACACACAACAACTACAACACAACTAGAACCCATTGTATAATCAAAAAGGAAAAAAATTATGATTCCACAATTATTTGTAGAAAAAATCGATTTAGGTGATGGCAGAAGCATCACAATCGAGACAGGACGTTTAGCAAAACAAGCTGATGGTGCTGTAGTAGTAAGAATGGGAGATACGATGATACTTGCAACAGCAGTTTCAGCCCGTACCTCTAACCCAGGCGTTGATTTTTTACCATTAACGGTAGATTACCGCGAAAAATTTGCAGCAGCAGGTCGTTTCCCTGGAGGTTTCTTTAAAAGAGAAGCACGTCCAAGCGACAGCGAGGTATTGACAATGAGATTAGTTGACCGTGTATTGCGTCCGCTTTTCCCAGATGATTACCATGCTGAAACTCAGGTTATGATTCAATTAATGTCTCATGACGAAGAAGTTATGCCAGACGCTTTAGCTGGTTTAGCTGCATCTGCAGCATTAGCAGTTTCTGATATTCCGTTTTATAACTTAATTTCTGAAGTACGTGTTGCACGTATCGACGGAAAGCTTGTTATCAACCCAAGCAGAACAGAATTAGAAAAATCAGATATCGATATGATGATTGGTGCTTCTATGGATTCTGTTGCAATGGTTGAAGGTGAGATGAAAGAAATTTCAGAGGCTGAAATGATCGAAGCTATTAAATTTGCTCACGAAGCTATTAAAGTTCAAATTCAGGCGCAATTGCGTTTACAAGCTGCTTTTGGTAAAAAAGAAATTCGTACTTACGAAGGTGAGAGAGAAAACGAAGAAATTTACAAAAAAGTAAAAGATGCGGCTTACGATAAAATTTATGCTATTGCAAAAGTTGGTTCGGCTAAACACGAAAGAGGTGCTGCATTTGCTGAAGTAAAAGAAGAAGTAAAAGCTTTATTTACAGAAGAAGAATTAGCTGCTGATGGAGATTTAGTTTCTAAATATTTCTACAAAACAAACAAAGAAGCTGTTCGTAATGTAGTATTAGAATTAGGAGTTCGTTTAGACGGAAGAAAAACTACAGATATCAGACCAATCTGGTGTGAAATTGATTATTTACCAAGAGTTCACGGTTCATCTTTATTTACACGTGGAGAAACTCAGGCTTTGGCTACAGTAACTCTTGGGACTTCAAGAGAAGCTAACCAAATCGATTCTCCATCTGAACAAGGTGAAGAGAAATTCTATTTACATTATAACTTCCCTCCTTTCTCTACTGGTGAAGCAAAACCTCTAAGAGGAACTTCAAGAAGAGAAGTTGGTCACGGTAACTTAGCTCAAAGAGCTTTAAAAAACATGATCCCTGCAGATTGTCCTTATACAATTCGTATTGTTTCTGAAGTATTAGAATCTAACGGTTCTTCTTCTATGGCAACTGTTTGCGCCGGAACAATGGCTTTGATGGATGCTGGGGTTCAAATGGTAAAACCAGTTTCTGGTATTGCTATGGGATTAATTACTGATGGAGAAAAATTTGCTGTATTGTCTGATATTTTAGGTGATGAAGATCATTTAGGAGATATGGACTTTAAGGTAACAGGAACTGCTGATGGAATTACTGCTTGTCAAATGGACATTAAAATTGATGGTTTACGTTATGATATCATGGAGCAGGCTTTAGCTCAGGCACGTGACGGACGTTTACACATTTTAGGTAAATTAACCGAAACAATTGCTGCACCAAGAAGTGACGTAAAAGCACATGCGCCAAAAATCATTACCAGAACTATTCCTGGAAACTTTATTGGAGCATTAATCGGACCTGGTGGAAAAGTAATTCAGGAATTACAAAAAGCTACAGGAACTACTATTGTTATCAATGAGGTTGACGAGCAAGGTGTTATTGAAATTTTAGGTACAGATCCTGCCGGAATTGAAGCAGTATTGGCAAAAATTAAGTCAATCACTTTCAAACCACAAATGGGAGAAGCTTATGAAGTTAAAGTAATTAAAATGTTGGATTTTGGAGCTGTAGTAGAATATACTGCTGCGCCAGGAAATGAGGTTTTATTACACGTTTCTGAACTTGCCTGGGAGCGTACTGAAAATGTTACTGATGTAGTTAACATGGGTGATGTTTTTGAAGTGAAATACTTAGGTGTTGATCCTAAAACTAAAAAAGAAAAAGTGTCAAGAAAAGCACTTATTCCAAGACCTCCACGTGAGGAGAAAAAAGAGTAATCAGATCTTAGTTTACTAAAGGTTTATTCATAGAAAACCCCAATTCATAAATTTGAATTGGGGTTTTTCGTTTTTTGCAATTAATGCTTCTTTTAATTATATGTAGAATCGGACGAAGATATTAAGATTTATTCATCAAAAATCCTAAATCACAATAGAAATCATGTATCTCACTTAAAAGGAATAGTGTTTTTATTACATTTTAACGGTTTTATGTATTATCTATAACATTTTTTTAATATATTTGAAATCGCCAAAACAAATCCTTAAATCACACAATCCTTTGAAAAATTATCAAAATAAAACTTCTTTCCTTATTTTATTTGGATTATTATTAAGCATTTCAAATATTCACAGTCAATCCATCAATAATGAAGTCTCTACTTATAACTGGTTTGATAAAACAGTTGGTAAAGAAAATCTTGACATTATTAATGGCACGCCTCATAATAATCCGTATGCAACTGTTGGTGATAATAACATTTATTTAATTGACCAATACGAATCTGGAAACCTAACTTATGAAGGTCAAACTTATTATAATGTAAAACTGAAATATGACATTTATAGAGATATTTTGGTCTTAAACCCGTTTGAATCTGAAAATATTGGTATAAATCTTATCCAAAATAAGGTAGAATCTTTTTCTATTAAAGACAGGAATTTTATAAAAATTGACAAAAAAGATAATGGCGTTCCAGAATTTACTACTGGATATTATGAGGAAAGTAAAATTGCTCCGGATTTTATATTTTATATCAAACATCATAAAGGTCAGCAAAAAGTTATTTCTGAAGGTATACTATCTTATACTTTTAAGGAAAACACTTCTTATTTCCTTAGTTTAAAAAACAAAGTATATCAGATCAATAGTAAAAATGAGATAATTAAAATATTTCCTGAACAAAAAAAACAAATCAATGGGTTTTATTTGATGAATAGAGAACTTAGAAAGACGGATTTGAATCAGTTTATGAAAAATTTGATGAAATACATTAATAATTCTCTTTCAATACAAACGAAATAAGACAATGAAAAAAATTTTACTCGCCTTAGTTATCTTATTCTTTCAATTATCTTTTGCTCAAAATTCAGATGAGAAAGTATCGATTACATTCACAGATCAAACTTTAGAAAATGCAATAAAATCTATAGAAGCATCAACTTCATATAAATTTTATTTTGATCCAATTTGGCTTAATTCAAACAAAATATTAATCACCGGTTCTTATACAGATATAAAAATCGATGATTTACTGGATAAAATTCTAAGCAAGACCGATTTAAATTTTATAGTACTAAATAAGAAAATAATACTAACTCTTAATAGTACTATTCATAATGATTTACCGGCAAATTATTTTCCGGATGCTCCGGCAGAAATTGATAATAACAACGGAGCAAATCCAGATAACCCGGTTTTTTATCAGCAATATGATTCCTTAAATACCTATAGTGTTACAAAAAAAGCCTCTATTGTTTTTATTGGAAAAGAAAATAAGGATTTGACCAAAAAAAACTTTACTGTTTCGGGTTCTGTGAAAAATGAAGAAACAGGAAAACCTGAAGCCAATATTTATATTAAAGTCAGAAATAAAAACATTAGCACTTCAAGTGATCCTGATGGTAATTATACTTTACAGCTTCCAAGAGGAATTAATGTTATCGAAATAAAATCTTTGAGCCATAAAGATGTTACAAAAACTTTGATGGTTTATGACGATGGTAATTTTGACATTAATCTTAATGACAAATCAAATCAGTTAGATGAAGTTGTAATTAATAAAAAAGGAAAAAGACAAACCGAAACTGCTGTTTCGGGACTAGTCTCAATTGATATAGAAGGCATCAAAAATGTTCCTTTAATTTTAGGTGAAAGAGACATCCTAAAAGTTGCAACAACATTTCCGGGAATCAAAACTACCGGAGAAGGATCTGCAGGTTTTAACGTAAGAGGTGGAAAAGATGACCAGAATCTTATTTTATTAGACAATGCGGTTTTATACAATCCGCAGCATTTTTTAGGCTTTTTCTCTGCTATTAATCCTTACACTGCTAAAAAAGCAGATATTTACAAAGGGAGTATCCCCGCCGATTTTGGAGGCCGATTGTCTTCTGTATTTGACATTACAACAAAAAATGGTAATCCTGAAAAATTTTCAGGTGAAGGTGCTATAGGACCAATAACCTCAAATCTTATGATTAGTACTCCAATTATAAAAAATAAATCAAGTATTATCTTTGGAGGCCGTGCTACTTATTCTGATTGGATCTTAAAATCATTGGATGATGAAAATCTTAAAAATAGCCAGGCTGGTTTTTATGACGGAATTTTAAAATACAATTACAACATAAACGGCAACAATACTATAGAAGCTACAGCATATTATAGTCATGATCGTTTTAGTCTTAGTTCAGATTCTATTTATAAATACAGTAACAGGCTTGCTTCTGTAAAATGGGACCATACTTTTAATAAAAAAAGCAAGGCAGCCTTAATTTTTACTAATAGTGAATATAAATTTAATATTGATTATGATTCAAATGATGTAAACTCTTTCGAATTTGGATATAAAGTAAATGAATCACAATTACAGTTAAAATTCAATTATCAGCTCACTCCAAAGCATAATTTATCTTATGGTGTTGCGAGTAAATTATACAACATTTCTCCTGGTTATCAACACCCTACAAACCCGGAGGCAACATTAATTGCGACTGATATTGCAAAAGAAAAAGCACTTGAATCCGCTGTTTATTTTGCCGATAGTTTCAAATTCAGTGACAAGCTTCTGCTTGATTTAGGTTTACGATATTCTTATTATGCTTCTTTGGGCCCCTCGGAAGTAAGAATTTATCAGGATGGTCTGCCTCTAACCGATGAAACAGTGATTGGAACTGAAAATTATAAAAATAATGAGGTCGTAAAAACATATGGAGGACTTGAGCCCCGTTTAGCAGCCCGTTATTTTATTACAGAGGATTTTTCAGTAAAAGCAGGTTATGATTTCACAAGACAATATGTTCATCTTTTATCGAGCAATGTTACGCAATCTCCAACTGATACATGGAAATTATCTGATTCTAATGTAGCTCCTCAAAGTGCGCAGCAAGTTTCTTTGGGCCTTTTTAAAAACTTAAAAGACGGAGAATATGAAGTTAGTCTTGAAGGATATTATAAAAAATCTAAAAACATTCTTGATTACAAAGTTGGTGCCCAGGTTTCATTAAATAAAAATGTTGAAACTGAATTATTACAAGGAGAAGGAAAAGCATATGGTATTGAATTATTAATAAAGAAAACCGAAGGAAGATTAAACGGCTGGATAGGTTATACCTATTCTCGTTCTCAAATTAAACTGGATAGTCAGTTTAGTTCTGAAATCGTAAATGGCGGAAAATATTTTCCGGCAAATTTTGATAAGCCACATGACCTAAGTGCCATTTTAAATTATAAATTTACAAGACGTTACAGTTTATCAACCAACTTTTTATACCAAACAGGAAGACCAATTACTTATCCTATTGGAACATTCCATTATGGTGATGCTGAATATACTTTATATAGTGACCGAAATGCCTATAGAATACCGGATTATATTCGTTTAGATATTGGAATTAATATTGAAGGAAATCATAAAATAAAAAAACTGGCTCATAGTTTCTGGAATATTTCTGTCTATAATGTGTTGGGAAGAAATAATCCGTACTCCATTTATTTTGTGACAGATCAAAATGGAAAAGTAAAAGGATACAAAACATCTATTTTCTCTATTCCTGTGCCAAGTATTACTTATAATTTTAAATTTTAATGAAAATTTATAAATTAAATATTATCATTATTTGTACTCTGTCAAGCCTATTATTTATTAGCTGTACAGAGACATATCCTTTGTTGACTAATACCTATGAAGAAGCAATAGTTGTCGAAGCAACAATTACAAACGAACTTAAATATCAGGAAATAAAAATTACCAAAACAGCCAGATTTGAGGATGAAAATTATTTGCCTGAAAGCGGGGCTGAAGTGTTTATAACAGATGATACAGGGAATCAGTATAAATTCAAAGAAGACTCTGACAGATACGTTTCTATAACCGAATTTCAAGCTGTACCTGAAAGAAAATATCAGCTGCATATTAATACAAAAGATGGTAAATCTTTTGAATCTTCACCCGAATACTTAACAGCTGTGAGTCCAATACAAAGTTTAACAACTGCAGTTGAAACAAAAGATAAAGCAAAAGGTATCGCCATTAGAGTAAATAGTTTTGATGCTAGTGCTAAATCAAAATACTATAAATATGAATATGAGGAAACTTATAAGGTTGTAGCTCCGAAATGGTCATCAATCAAGGTGACTTTAGATGAGAATGGCCGTTTTGTTTTTAGCCAAAATTCAACCGACAAAATAGTTTGCTATGCAAGCAAAAAAAATACCGAACTGCTGTTAACTGATACCAACAACTTAACTGAAGATCGGGTTGATTTTATGGTTCGTTTTATAGACAAACAAGACTACATTACAACAACCCGATATAGTATTTTAGTAAAACAATACATCATAAGCCTTCCGTCGTATAGTTATAATACTACTTTAAAAAAAATGGCAGGTTCTGGAAATATTTTAGCACCAAATCAGCCAGGACTTTTATTGGGTAACTTAAGGTCTGTAAACAATCCAAGTAATAAAATAGTAGGCTATTTTGATGTTGCTTCGGTATCATCAGAAAGAATTTATTTTAATCATAATGATTTATTTCCAAATGAATTGCCTCCACCTTATATTGTAGATTGCGATCAATTTTGTTACGGGGGTGAAGGTGAGGTTCCTGTACCATGTACACATCAGTTGCCCTTACTTGACGATTTTGTATTTGGACTAATTACTTTTCACAGTTCAGGCACCTCTCATATTTATTGGGTTAATGCACCTTGTGGAGATTGTACAAAAATTGCATCCAATATAAAACCACCTTTTTGGGTAGATTAAAATAAAGTATAAGAAGCATTTAAAAATTAGAAAAAAAACAGGTTTTAAAGCAATGAAATTTTATAAAATAAAAAATATAATCCTTTTCTCTATACTGTCCGTTTTATTAAATGGCTGTACAGAAACATATCCCTTATTAAGTAATACCTATGAAGAAATTATTGTGATTGAAGCAACTTTAACAAATGAGCTTAAAAATCAGGAAATAAAAATCTCAAAAACATCAAAATTTGAAGATGAAGGTATTAAGCTTGAAACAGGAGCGAAAGTTGTCGTAAAAGATGATAATAATAATGAATATCCATTTACAGAAAATGCAGGTACATACAAATCAGCAACTGCATTTCAGGCTGTACCGGAAAGAAAGTATACCTTGGAAATCACTACGAAAGATGGAAAAATATATCGATCAATTCCACAAATCTTAACCAGCATTAACCCAATTCAAAGTGTAACACCTTCACTTACAACGAATAAAAAGAACGAAACTGGTATTCAAATTAATGTAAACAGCTATGATGCTGGCCAGACATCAAAATACTATCGTTATGAATATGAAGAAACATATAAAATTATAGCCCCAAAATGGTCAGCAGTTAAGATTGTTGCAACTGGCCCAGAATCTGTACAACTTATAACGAATAATGTAAATACAAGAACATGTTATTCGACTAAAAATTCAACAGAAATTCTTTTGGAAAATACAAATGACAAAACTGAAGATCGTGTAAGTTTTCCTATTCGATTTATTGAAGAGAATAATTACATTATCGGACACAGATACAGCATATTGGTCAAACAATATATTGAGAACTTAGAGGCTTATACTTTTCATAAAACCTTAAAAGATTTATCTAATTCTTCTGGAGTTCTATCTCCTAAACAACCAGGTTTCCTTTCCGGAAACATTAAATGCATCAGTGATCCCGGCACAAAAGTTCTCGGTTTTTTTGAGGTAGCATCTGTATCAGAGCAAAGAATATTTTTTAATTATAATGATTTTTTTCCGGGAAAACCTGCACCATATTTCAACACTTGCGAAGACATTCCGTTTAATTTTTGTTTCATTGGTGATGGCTGTGAGGGAGACACTATGATTTATAATATAAACAAAAATTTAATGACATATATTAGTGGTTCTGGCAAAAGCTATAAACTAGTAGATGTCGAATGCGGAGACTGCACATCATTTTCTTCTAACGTAATACCTTCATTTTGGACAGAATAAAACACCTTATTGCATTGTTTGTACTAGTAAGTACACAATTCACCAGCGCACAACAAACCATCACTTTAGATGAAACAATTTTTGTTCATGCAAATGCAACAACATTTGTTTCCGGAGAAACTTTGTTATATAAAGTGCTGTGCTTAAAATCGACTGATAAAACACCTAGTACAATAAGCAAAGTTGCTTATGTTGAACTTGTAGATAATAATAAAACATCTGTTTTTAAGACTAAAATTGCTCTTGAAAACGCAACCGGACAAGGTGATTATTTTATTCCGACAACTTTAAAAACAGGAAATTACAAACTTATCGGTTATACCAACTGGATGTTAAATAAGCCCGTTTCTGAATTGTTTCAAATAGATATTAATATTATCAATCCGTATAAAGCTATAGAAAAAACTACTTCTGAAAACATTTTAACTGCTGTCGCATCAAATGAAAACAGCATTCTGAATGAGAACATCAAATTTAAAATCAATAAAAAATCTTTTGCAAATCGTGAATTGGTGGATTTAATAATTGAATCATCAAATTCAGTTTTTCAAAACGGAAATTACTCATTGTCAGTTAGAAAATTAGACAACATCCCTTCTAAAAGTCAGGTTTCAGCCCTGGATTTTGCTGCAAAAACAAATTATCCGTTAATTCTGGATTTACAAGATCAAAATAAAAAAATAGTTTTGCCAGAACTAAGAGGAGAGATTATTTCCGGAAAAATTTCAGCAAAAAACAATTCAGATAAGGTCGGAGACATATCAATCGCATTATCAATACCTGGTAAGTCATTTGCTTTTAAAGTAGTAGAAACAGATGCGAATGGCAATTTTATTTTTAGTATAAATAAAACATACTATTCTCAGGAAGTTGTTGTCCAGATTATTGACGAAAAAGCAAATAATTACAATCTAATTGTAAACAATGCACCGGAAATAGCGTATTCAAACTTATCTTTTGAGCAAAACTCAAATCTGTCATATTCAATAAAAGAAAGTCTTTTAGACAGATCTATTTCCAGTCAGGTAGAAAATGCCTATTATCATAAAAAAGTAGATAATATTGTAAAAAGTCAAACACTTGAAACTTTTTATTTTCCAGTTGCAAAAGAATATGTTTTAGATGATTTTACACGATTCAAGACATTAAAGGAAACAATCACAGAAGTAGTTGTCGAGGTGTATCAAAAACAAAAAGAAGACAAACTTTATTTACATGTCAATGATCCGAGCGTTTTTCCTCAACTGCCAGATCCGGCATTGGTGTTGGTTGATGGTTTGTATTTAGAAAACCAAAACGAACTGGCTAAATACAATATGAAAGGTGTTTATAAAGTTGATGTTATTGTCGGAAGATATTACGTTGGCTCAAAATCTTTTAATGGCTTAATAAGTTTTACAACATTTGACAAGGATTTCAAAAGCTCACAAAGTGGAACTTCAATTGCAAAACCAACTATTTTAAGACCGCAGCCGAAAAAACTTTATAACAAGATTGATTATAATAATATTGCGGATAATGCCAGAATTCCGGATTTTAGAAATCAATTATTTTGGAATCCTGATGTAAAATTAAATGACGAGTCAAATAACTCTTTTTATACATCAGATCTTTCGGGAAGTTTTGAAATAAAACTTGAGGGCTTTACCAAAAACGGAACTCCGGTTACATTAAAAGAAATTATTGAAGTAAAAGATTCTTCTGTAAATTAATCTTTTTTATAAAAATAAAAGCTCCCGTTTCTGCTGAAACGGGAGCTTTTATTTTATCTAATGGGAACTCTTTTTTAAGACTAGTTTATATCGTGTCTGTTTAGAAAAAACTATCCTTTTTTAAGTAAAACCTTTTCTTGCGAAAATTGGTAAGCAGCTTCCAGAAACAAAATCATCTTGCTCCAGTTAGCATTAGGCTCATAATAATTATTGTATTGTTTTTTTACTTTAATTATCAATTTATTATCTTTCACAATAGCATTACTTGTAAACTCTCCAGTAGAATTTTGAACATTTTTATTCAGTTTTTCTATTCCGGAAACTTTATAACCTGCCGGGATCTCAAAAATAATTTCGTTTTCAAATGATCTTGGAAAAGACATATAAATATTATTTTTTCTATCTGTCTCTTTTTTATCTATTTCAACTTGATTGGTTAACACTTTTCCAATTTCAATGATATAGTTCTCACCTGCTTTTTTAATGAAATTATTTTTTATAACAAACTCTTCATCATACGTAAAAGGAGTTTCACTACCGTATCTCCCAGTGTTTGTAATATTCAAAGTTGGGTTTTCAATCTCAAATCCAAATTCTTCTGAAATCGCTTTTTTGTCGTTTTCTTTCTTTAATTCTTTTGATTTGTTTTTTAATGCCTCAAATTCTTTGGTATACTGTGCACGTTTGTTTTTATTTCCTACTTTATCCAGAATTCTTTCTGTTCCATATTTTTGATAATCTTCATCCAGATAATCATAAAATTTCATTTTTCTGAATTGCTCATCATTTTTAAAATGCCCAAAAAATGACGAATTTCTTTTTATATTAAGGCTCGAAAAATCAGATGCCAAAGAGACATTTGTCACCACTTTTGTCGCATTATCTTTTGCTGTAGAGGTTGGCAGACTCACTTCTTTTACATTAGCAATTTGTTTGTAATTAATTACATCTACAGAATAGGCCTTTGTGTTTTCCAGATTGTAATCTATTTTCCCAGGCGTTGTAAAAGGGTTGAAATACTCTATGTAAAACGGTTTTTCAGTGTTTACCCTTATCAGTGCCTGCACATTTTTCTGGATTAATAAGTCATCAATAGAACCATTAAATCTACTGGTAGCAAGTATTATGTTGTAATCAATTTTAGACTCTTTCATAAACGCCATGAAATAGTTAATAAATTGGGTCTGGTCTCCTATATAAACGGGATTTTTAAATAATGAATAGGGATAAAATATATCTGCCTCTTTAATTACAGCCGATTCAATATATTGTGTGTAGTATCGATGTCTGGCAAATTCATAAACTGCTTTTACCTTTTCTTCATCATTTTCAAAAGTTTTTCCTTTCAGAAATTTCAAGGTTTCATCTAAATCAAAAACTGGGCGAAATTTTTCCTTATAATAATCAAATATATCATCCTTGTCTACTGCCTTTCTTAGAAAAGTACCACCTTTCGGAATAAATACATCGGCATAATTATAGTTTGTAAAACCACCATTTCTGGCAAAATAAACCTGGAATTTGTAACAAGGCATTTCTGCAAATGGATAAAACCATCTTGGAAATTCATTTTTCTCAATGTCACTTGCTTCTAGTTCGTATTGTTTTATATGCTTTTTTTCTGAAGCTACCTCTTTTAAGTCCGGAGCTCCATTGTATGTATTGAAATTCACATAAAAATCGTCTTCTGCAGAAAATTTTATTTTTTTATTCATTACAGGATATCCCTCGCCTAATGTGGTCTCAACTGGTTCAAAACTCAGATAAGTAATCGCAAAAGGTTCATAAGAATAGTAATAATAATCTAAGACATCACCAATCTCCAAACTATTTATGGCCAGCTTTTTTTCTTTATCAGCCTGTTTAGCATTTTTATCTACATCAATTTCAATTTCATCTCCATTTGGCTTAACAATTTTAATTCCTAAAAATGTGGTTCCTTCCTTATACATATACCCTTTTGAAGAGTAAAATTTATCATTAAATGAAAATTCCGAAAACTCTTTGATAGCTGCCTGATCCTGAAGCTTGATTCTTCTTCTGAATGCAGAAGTATATATTACTTTGGCACCAGAATTATGATAATTGTAATATTCATATTTATAGATAACAACAGCCGATTCGTTTTTCCATTTATCTGGTGTTTTAATTACTGTTTTGTAAGAATCTGATTTTCCCCAGAAAAAATCCTTAACTTCAGCTTTGTCCTGCGAATAGGAAGAAAAATAAATTGTGATAAAAAAAAAGAGTAAAATTTTATTCATATAATTATATTTTTGAAAGAATTATTTGTTGGTTATAAATTGTGTTAAGATTTTTATTAAAGGCATTCCACTTATCCATTTCTGCTGCTTTTACAATGGCATTCTTAAATATAAATTGTTTTTTATAAAAAATTTGTTTTCCTACATGCTTAAAAGAAATCAAAATATTGAAATCTTCTTCTTTTACAGTCAGATTTTCCGGAAGTTTACTCAGCTTATAACCTTCTGGAATAGCCAAAACTACATTAGATTCGTAGTCCGTTTTATAATCTAATTCATAATCAGTTTTTCTGTCCTTGAATTCAAAATTTTTAAATTCATCCATATATTCTAAATCTATATAAATTTCATTGTCAAATCTTGAAACTTTATTCAAAACATTAATCTCATAATTTACAGAAAGTTTTTGGTCTCTGTTAGTCAAATCAGAAGTCTTAATATTACTTGCCGAAATATTTTTATCATGTCTGGAAAGGTATTTCTCTAATGTCTCGCCTTTTTTATCGCTTTCAAACGAATTTATAATATTAAGGAACTCTGTTCTGCTTTCTCCTGTGTACAGCTTAGAGCAGGCACCGGTTAATTTGTCATTATCAATAATAAGATTGGCATTATATACTTCCTTGTTTAAAGCACTTGGCGCAACAGGAACTTTTTTAATAATAAATTTATCCCCATCTTCAATCATAACCTCTTTATTCTGAATTCTTTCAGCATCTTCTCCTAAGGAATTATATTTTTCTGTACCATCAATATAATAGGTTTTACCATTATGAAATAATGTGCATATCATATGATTGTCAACAGCTAATGACGGCGTTGTGTAATCATACCTAATATGTTTTGTGCCAATCCAGGTAAGTCTTGCGTCAAAACCTGCCAATTTCAGCATTTGTTTGCTTAGGTTCGCCATTCCTTTGCAATCGCCGTATCTTTTTTCAAAAACGTTATTTGATTCGTCAGGTTTAAAACCGGCAATTCCATCCTCAAAAGCTATATACCTTATATTGTCCTGAACCCAGTAGTAAATATTTTTAATTTTTTCTTCATCTGTTTTTGCTTTTGAGGTCAGCTCAGTTACCTTATTTTTAAGAACGCTCGTATCATCCTTCATCAAATCTGTTAGCGATTTATACCAGTTATATAAATCTGCTGTCGAATTAAAAAGCAGCGTGTCCTTATCCTTATTTTTAAAAGATTTTGCAATAATTAAAATGTGTGGATAAACGTAGGTTCTTCCCGGAGTTTTCTTTTCTTTATAAAATGCATCAACATTTTCCATCACATAAGTATAGGTCGTAATACCATTTTTTTCATCTCTTGTTTTTGTTTTCAAAACAGCATTCCCTTCAAAATTAAATTCCTTTAATTCTAAGTTTAACCAATCTGGTACAACGACAGTAATTTCTTTTTTTATAACCGGAAATTCGTCATTAAAATATAAAGAGGTAAAATATTTTATATCATTATATTTCTTTTTGAGTTCATAACTATAAGTATATCCCTGAACAGGAAAATCTACGTTGATATATTTGACACGGGCATCATTATAAAACAAATCTTTATCTTTATAAAACTCGTCTTTTACAGGAAAATCAGCGTTTTTTTTGTTCCTGTATTTCAAAGTAAACGTTTCGATTTTAGATTCGCTATCATAAAATTCATATTTACTAATATCAGCTCTGTGATTAATATTCATCAAAACCTCATTAACAGAATTATTTACAATGACTTTAGCATCACTTTTATTTAAATCAAAAGTGATTAGTTCTTTGCTTTCTAATATAGCAACATCATTTTTTGCATATTTTTCTCTAAGAGATTTTGCCAGCTGGATGTCTTCAGGAGTAGGATCGAAAGCTTTTTGCCCAAATGAATAAGTCGTAAACGAAAGGAAGGAAATAATTGAAAGTAGAAGTATTTTCATCAAAATATATTTAACGCAATTTACAAAAAAAGCGATACCAATTATTCTTTTCATTTTTTTTGAAAAAGATTGTAACTTTTTTGATACTCTTTACGTATAACCATTTGTACACTTTAAAAAATAGGGAGACAACAACATGAGACAACTTAAAATTACCAAGCAGGTAACCAATCGTGAGACTGCATCGTTAGACAAATATCTACAAGAAATTGGAAAAGTTGACCTAATTACCGCTGATGAAGAGGTAGAATTAGCACAAAGAATAAAAGCCGGTGATCAAAGAGCTTTAGAAAAATTAACAAAAGCCAACCTGCGTTTCGTAGTATCTGTGGCTAAACAATATCAAAATCAAGGTTTAACTCTTCCTGATTTAATTAATGAAGGAAACCTGGGTCTAATTAAAGCAGCTCAACGTTTTGATGAAACCCGTGGATTTAAATTTATCTCTTATGCCGTTTGGTGGATTCGTCAATCGATCCTTCAGGCTTTGGCAGAACAATCACGTATTGTACGTTTACCATTAAACAAAATTGGTTCTATCAATAAAATCAACAAAATGTATGCTTTATTAGAGCAATCTAACGAGCGTCCGCCTTCTGCTGAGGAAATTGCAAAAGAACTTGATATGACTGTAAATGATGTAAAAGAGTCTATGAAAAACTCTGGCCGTCACTTATCTATGGATGCTCCTCTTGTTGAGGGTGAAGATTCTAACCTTTATGACGTTTTACGTTCTGGAGAATCTCCAAACCCGGACAGAGAATTAATTCACGAATCACTACGTACTGAAATTGAACGTTCTTTAGAAACATTAACTCCAAGAGAGGCAGATGTTGTTCGTTTGTATTTTGGTCTTGGTGATCAGCACCCAATGACTCTTGAAGAAATTGGAGAAACTTTCGACCTGACTCGTGAGCGTGTTCGTCAGATTAAAGAAAAAGCAATCCGCAGATTGAAACACACTTCCAGAAGTAAAATTCTTAAAACTTATTTAGGATAAACAAATATTTGTTTCAAGTTTAGAGTTTCAAGTTATTTTAGTAACTTGAAACTCTAAACTTGAAACTATTTTAAAGCAAACAACAGTTTGATTGACTGTTCGTTTTTTGATTGATGATTGAAACTCCGGCTGATTACCGGAGTTTTTTATTTTTACTTTTTTAACTTTGTAAAAAAACAACACACAACTACACAATGAAAAATACACTTGTTGCCCCTTCAGTTCTTGCAGCCGATTTTGCAAATCTACAGCGTGATATAGAAATGATTAATAACAGTAAGGCTGACTGGTTTCATATTGACATCATGGACGGGGTTTTTGTTCCTAATATTTCTTTTGGAATGCCTGTTCTGGAAGCGATTGCAAAACATGCCAAAAAAACAATCGATGTACACTTAATGATTATTGATCCGGACCGATATATTAAAACTTTTGCAGATCTGGGTGCTAATAATCTAACTGTACATTACGAAGCCTGTACACATTTGCACAGAACCTTGCAGGCCATTAAGGCCGAAGGAATGAAAGCTGGAGTAGCAATCAATCCGCATACTAATATTGATCTTTTAGAAGACGTCATTAACTACATTGACCTGGTTTGCATAATGAGTGTAAATCCCGGTTTTGGAGGGCAGTCTTTTATCGAAAATACATATGCTAAAGTAAAGAAGCTAAAAGATTTGATTACTCGCAAAAATGCATCAACACTTATTGAAATTGACGGTGGCGTAACCAACAAAAATGCAAAACAGCTGGTAGAAGCAGGAGCTGATGTTTTGGTTGCCGGAAGTTTTGTTTTTAAGGCTGAAAATCCAATAACAACTATTGCTGATCTAAAAGTCCTTACTAGTTTCTAAATTTTTCAGATTAGGAAAAAAGTCAATTCCTGTCATTTTTTCGATAGTTGCTATAGGAACTACAAAATCATAAATCGAATTATCACTATTTTGATTCGGAACCAAAAAAGCAATTGCTTTATTTTTATTTCCTGACTTCGCTAAAATTATTTTATAAAAATAGGTAGGGACAGAAACTTCTTCTGTTCCTATTTTTTTGTCTGAATCCTTGAGTACACCACCAGTTACAACATAAATATCATTGTACTTACCGGCCCAATAACGTGTTTTTTGCTCAATCCTATTCCATATTCCGCTATTAAAATCATGCTTTTGGGGAGAAATATTTGAGGTGTAAAAAGTATCATTGTAAGCATTAACATCAAATTCCATATCACCCGCCGGACAAAGATGTCCTTTGTCATATCCTGATTTTTTATAGTTTCTCCAGTCTGCAGAACCTGTTGTTACTTTCGGGTCTTCGATAAAATATGGACGTTTATAATTTCCGTTTTTTAGATATTCTTTCTTCAATTCATATGCAACCCATTCCGCCTGTTCAAATTTTTCATTATAAGAAAGGGTATAATATTTATGTTTTACAATTTGTTTTGTAGTAGATGTAGGCAGATAAGCAACTGTATAAATTGAGTCGGTACTGCTTTGATTAGAGATAATTTCCTGCTTGTCTTCTGTAAATTCATTTTTACTATCCACTTCGTTTTTACACGAAAAAAACACCAAACCTATACACCCTATCACTACAAATTTATTCATATCCATATTATTAAAACAATAAAAAAACGCTCCGTAAATATAAACTTTCGGAGCGTTTTGTAACAAATTAATTTCTGAGAATTTAAGACTTCACTAATTTCTCTTTTTTCATTTTTGAAGGGCCGCCTTTAACCACATTGTTTTTTGACTGTAAATCGTCAAGCACATTTAATGCCTCTTCAACATATACATCTTTAGATAATGCCTGGTGCCATGCTTCTCTTTTTTCTTTTAAAGTTGCATCACTTTTGATTTCAAGTTCTTCGTATGGTAAAGATTTAAACACCAAATTGTTTTTGTATTCTGAAATTGGCTTATATTTTTTACCCTCGTTTTCAACTTGTTCCTGAGTTGCTTTGAAGCTTGCAATATTTAAACTATAAGTATTCTCTTTGTTCTTAACATCAATCCATTTTGCATTTTCTTCAATTAATTTAAATTGAGCATTTTGTGCAATTCTGGTTGTACTGTTTGCAATAGCCTGATTGAATTTTTTATTTTCTGTCCACGTGCTGTAATCAGCCGGATCAATTTTATCCCAAGGCATTGCATTATCAATATCGCGTTCACCCATTTTTAGGTAAGCATAACGATCTGGCATTACTACATCACTATGAACACCTTCGAGCTGAGTCGAACCTCCGTTGATTCTGTAAAATTTCTGACCTGTGATTTTCAATGCTCCCAAATCTCCATAAGTTGTATTACGAACAAATTGGTTTAGATCAAGTACATTTTGTACAGTTCCTTTTCCGTAAGTTTGCTTACTGCCAATGATAATTCCTCGTTTGTAATCCTGAATTGCAGCAGCTAAAATTTCTGATGCAGAAGCAGAGAAACTGTTTACCATAATTACCAATGGACCATCCCACTCGATTTTTTTATCTTTATCGTATAAAACTTCTTTCTTTTTTCCGGCAGATTTTACCTGAACAATTGGCCCTTCCTGGATAAATAACCCTGCAATATCAACTACAGTAGACAAAGATCCTCCTCCGTCATCACGAACATCCAGTACAATTCCGCTTATATCTTCTTTTTTAAGTCTTTCAACCTCAAGAGCAATATCTTTTCCGGCATCGCGCCCGTCTTTATTTTCAAAATCGATATAAAATTTAGGCAAATAGATTACACCATATTTTAAACCATTTTTTTCAACAATACTAGATTTCGCATATGTTTCTTCAATTTCAACAACGTCTCTTATAATCGAAATCACTTTGATGCTTCCGTCAACTTTTTTAACTGTAAGTTTAACTTCTGTTCCTTTATGCCCTTTGATTTTTTTCACAACATCATCAAGACGCATTCCTACTACATCTACAGGCTCGTCGTTTCCTTGTCCAACTTTTAGTATTAGATCACCTGCCTCAAGCTGTTTTCCTTTCCATGCAGGACCCCCGGAAATCAACTCATCAATTTGAGTGAAATCATTTTTCTTGGTTAACCTTGCTCCAATACCTTCTAATTTCCCACTGATATTAACATCAAAACGGTCTTTTTCCTCAGGTGCAAAATAACTTGTATGAGGGTCAAAGCGTGTCATAATTGAATTCACATATACTGAAAACCAATCTTCCTTATTTAAATCCTTAATAAGGCTAAAATTATCGTCCAATGATTTTAGTGAACTCTCACGGGTTTCTTTTTCTAAAGTTTCAAAAGATTTTGCTTTATATGCAGGATCTGTTTTCTTTTTGTCTTCTTCTAATTTTTGTTTGGTAACAAGAGAAGAAAGTGTTGAAAGTTTGATTTGTTTTCTCCATCTTTCATTAATTTCAGCAGCATTTTTTGCATACGGCGCATGCTCATAATCGGCATTAAAAGTCTCATCAACATTATAGTTGAAAGGCTGGGCTAAAATAGTTTTATATCGTTTTTTGCTTTCTTCCATACGTTTCATCAATCGTGTATAAGTAAGATTGAAAAACGTAAGGTCCTTATTCAGAAACTGATCATCGAGCATCAATTCATATTGTCTGAATTCATCAATATCAGATTGTATAAAAAATCTTTTTGACGGATCCAGTGCATCAATATAATCTTTGAAAATTCCTTTAGAAAACTCATCATTTATTTCTGCAGGACTGTAATGTCCTTTTTCAATAACAAAAGCAAGTAATTCTAAAAGTGTTTTATCTCTGTTTGGGTCCGGATCAATTGTCTTATCTGCATTTATTTTAAAAGCAAATAAGGTAAGCGACAAGCATAATACGGCTATAAGTATTTTATAATTTCGTTTCATAAATTTAATAATAGCATTCATCAATTTTTAATCTAAGTTACTGCAAAACTATAGCAATAAAGCCAAGTTCGGTATAATTTTTTGTTAAAGATATAAAAATGTTTGACTTACAAAAGACAAGTTTTATTTAGTTGACAAATTTTATTTTATTTGTGACTATTCTACGAAAATCTGTCATTACATTTGCTCTATTTCTCAAAATGCCAAAATATTTCATATTATGAAAAAAGAAAAACCACTGATCTTAGTTACCAATGATGATGGTATTCTTGCTCCGGGAATCCGGGCTTTAATAAGCGTCATGAGGACTATCGGGGAGGTAATTGTCGTAGCGCCAGACAAACCACAAAGCGCTACCGGACACGCGATTACAATTAACAATACATTATATCTCGATAAAATTTCTAAAGAAAACGACGCCATAACTGAGTACAGCTGTTCAGGAACTCCTGTTGATTGTGTAAAACTTGCCGTTAATGAAATCTTAAAGAGAAAACCTGATTTATGCGTTTCAGGAGTTAACCACGGGTCAAATTCTTCAATAAATGTAATTTACTCAGGCACAATGAGTGCTGCCGTAGAAGCCGGGATTGAAGGAATTCCTGCAATTGGTTTTTCTTTATTGGATTATGACTGGAATGCAGATTTTGAACCGATAAAGTCTTTTATCAAAAAAATTACTCTGGAAACCATTTCTAATGGTCTGCCCAAAGGTGTGGTTCTAAATGTCAATTTTCCAAAATTAAAGGAAAAAGAAATTAAAGGAATAAAAGTTTGCCGTCAGGCGAAAGCAATGTGGGTCGAAAAATTTGATAAGCGAAAAACACCTTTCGGAAAAGATTACTATTGGCTTTCAGGAGAATTTATTAATCAGGACAAGGGAGAAGATACCGACGAATGGGCTCTTGAAAATGGCTATATTTCGGTAGTTCCCGTACAATTTGATTTAACCGCGCACCATTCTATACAACAACTTAACACCTGGAAACTAAATGAATAATAATTATAAAGATTTACTCGTCGGATTTATTGTCGGCATTTTTACTTCTCTTCTGGGAAGCTATTTGTTTATTACATTTTTTACTCAATTTGATTTTTCTACCGGAATTAAAGCCATAAGAGAATATGGCTATTTAGGCAAAATAATAACAATAGGAACTATGCTGGACCTTGCTGTTTTTGCTATTTTATTACAAAGAAATAAAGAATTCATGGCCAGAGGAGTTATTCTTGCAGTGATTGTTTTGGCAATTTCTACTATATTTATTTAAATCTTATCTTTGCAATTGCAAAAATAGTTGTGGTTAAAACCGGAACACATTCTCAAATAAAACTAATATGAAATATTATATAATAGCTGGTGAAGCCTCTGGAGACTTACATGGTTCGAACTTAATGAAAGCATTATACGAGGAAGATCCTCAGGCAGAAATTAGATTTTGGGGCGGTGATTTAATGCAAAAAGCAGGCGGAACTTTAGTAAAACACTATCGTGAATTGGCTTTTATGGGTTTTATTGAAGTGATATTTAATTTAAAAACAATTTTAAGCAATATTACTTTTTGCAAAAAAGATATTTTAGAATTCAAACCCGATGTGATTGTTTTTATAGATTATCCGGGATTTAATATGCGAATTGCCAAATGGGCTAAAGCACTTAATTATAAGACACATTATTATATTTCGCCACAAATCTGGGCGTGGAAAGAAAACAGGATCAAGGCTATTAAAAATGATGTGGACAAAATGTTTGTGATTCTTCCTTTTGAAAAAAGTTTTTATGAAGATAAACATCACTTTCCTGTAGAATTTGTTGGACACCCTCTTATAGATGCTATTCACAATCAGCCTCCTTTTGATGAAACCATTTTTAGAATAGAAAACAATTTAAGCGAAAAGCCTATCATTGCTGTTTTACCAGGAAGCCGTCAACAGGAAATTACTAAAATGCTGAGTGTTATGCTTAGTGTGGTTGATGATTTTCAGGAATATGAATTTGTTATTGCAGGCGCACCGAGTCAGGAATATGAATTTTACCAACAGTTTATCACCAACAAAAACATCAAATTTATCTCTAATAAAACTTACGATTTACTTCGCTCGTCTACAGCAGCATTGGTAACATCAGGAACGGCAACCTTAGAAACTGCATTATTTAAGGTTCCCGAAGTCGTTTGTTACAAAGGAAGCAATATTTCCTACCAGATCGCAAAACGTATTATTACATTAAAATATATTTCGCTTGTCAATCTTATTATGGATCAGGAAGTTGTTACCGAATTGATTCAGAGTGACTGTAACACAAAACGTATCAAAGAAGAATTGCAAAAACTGCTTGAACCTGCTTATCGCGAAAAGCTTCTTCAAAATTATGACATCTTAGAAAAAAAGCTTGGAGGAGTTGGAGCCAGTAAAAAAACGGCAAAGCTTATTGTTGCCGATTTAAAACATTAAAAATTTCGTTTTGAAAAAAATAGTCGTTTTACTTATTTTATCCACCATTTTTATTTCCTGTAAATCCGGTTCATCTGCGGTAAGCAAAAGTGAATCAAAACGGGAAAACAAATATGTTGTGAAAAACTTAATTGAAACGGCAACAGATAAAATTGGTGTGCGCTACAAAGCAGGCGGAACAAACAAAAGCGGATACGATTGTTCGGGGTTGGTATTTAGTTCTTTTCAATCTGAGAATATTACATTGCCCCGATCATCATTTGAGCAATCCAAAGTCGGCAAAATAATTAAATTTAATGATGCCCAAAAAGGTGATTTAATCTTTTTTAAGACGAATAAAAGCAAACAGATCAACCACGTGGGACTTATCACCGAAGCCAATTCTGCAGAAATAAAATTTGTACATTCTTCTACAGCAAAAGGAGTTATTATTTCTTCTACCAAAGAGCCTTATTATCAAAATTCATTTGTACAGATCAACAGAGTAATTGAATAATTTTATTGTATAAATATTATTTTTCTTACAAATTTATAATACTTTTAAGCCATGAAAGTATTAGATTTTCCTTTGGCCAGAATTACAGTTAGCTTTATAATTGGTATATTAATTTCTTATTATTGGCGACCAGCCATTTCGGTTGCACTGTTTACACTTTTACTTTCCTTAATTGCACTGGCAGGCATTTATTTTCTTTCGCAAAAAAATAAAAAATTAAATATATTTTTTGGAATCTGCGTTAATTTAATTTCTCTGGAAATGGGTATTATGAGTTTATTACTTAATACAGATTCACTTCAGCAATCAAATTATACACATTTTAATGAGGCTTTTGAAAAAGAGCATTTAATGTCGTTTACATTACGGGAAAAACTAAAGGGTAACGATTACAATGATAGATATATAGCAGTCTTAAATAATATTGAAGATAAAAAGTATACTGGTAGAATTATTGTAAACATCGAAAAGGACAGTACAAAAAATTCACTTATAATTGGAAATACAATACTGGCAAGAACAACTTTACAAAATGTAAATACGCCAAAAAATCCCAATCAGTTTGATTACGGCAGGTATCTCGCCAATAAGCAAATATATGCTCAGATTTATATCTCAAAATCTGAAATAAAAGTGAGCCAAAAAATCCGGAAAGATATTTGGTTTTATGCAGCAAGATTAAATTCAAGAATAATACATAATCTTGAGGCAGCACATTTTAACAAAACCGAGATGAATGTTGCAATGGCTTTAATTTTAGGGCAGCAGCAGGAAATCTCTTCAGATATTATTCAGGATTATCAATATTCGGGCGCAACTCATGTTTTATCGGTTTCAGGATTACATGTTGGTTTTATAATGTTGTTTATCCTTTTCGTTTTAAAACCAATTTCAAATAACCGCAAAGGTTCTTTTATAAAACTGATTGCTATTTTACTTTCTTTAGCTCTTTTCGGAATCGTTTCCGGTCTCTCTCCTCCTGTTTTACGATCTGTTGTTATGTTTTCTTTTTTGGCAATTGGAAACCATCTGCGAAGAGGCAGCAATATTTATCATAATTTATTAGTCTCTGTTTTATTGATATTACTTTTCGAACCTTATTTTTTATTTGATGTTGGGTTTCAGCTCAGTTACATTGCATTATTTTCTATATTATGGATACAGCCATTATTTAAGGAAGTCTGGAAACCCAAAAATAAAATCGCCCTTTATATCTGGGAAGCCCTTAGTGTTTCTTTTGCCGCCCAAATAGGTACATTTCCTATTTGTCTGTATTATTTTCATCAATTTCCGGGATTGTTTTTTGTGACTAATATTCTGATTCTTCCCGTTTTATCTTTTATTATGATTGCCGGAATAATTGTTATGATAATTTCCGTATTTGGAAGCTGCCCTATATTTATAATTAAAATTTTCGAAAAAAGCATTTACCTGCTGGATCTAATCATTCATTATGTTGCTTCTTTTGAATCTTTTGTGATACGAAATATTGGGTTTAATTTTTTCTATTTACTGTCTTTTTATCTGGTAACGATTGCCGCTGTTTTTTGGCTAAAAAAACCTTCTTTTTTAAAATTAGCATTTCTTTTGATCAGCATAGTAATAGTACAGCTGTCTTTTATTATCACTAAAAATCAAACTGAAAACCAGCAAGAACTGATTGTTTTTAATCAAAAGAAAAAAACAATTATAAGTGAACGAAAAGGAAAAAATATTCAGCTTTTCACAAATGACAATTCATTAAAGAAAGAATCAAGCAACAACATCATAACCGTTTATTTGACCGGTAATTTTGGAGTCTTAAAATCTATAAACAAACTGGAAAATACATTGTTTTTTAATGACCGAAAAATTCTTTTGATTGATAGTTCAAGTGTTTATCCAAAAAATGCACGGCCTGATATTTTGATACTTACTCAATCGCCAAAATTAAATCTGGATCGTGTTATAGCAGATCTTCATCCAAAACAGATAATTTGTGACGCATCAAGTTCATACTCAATTCAGAAATACTGGAAATCTAGTTGCCGTAAAAAAAGAATCCCCTTTCATGCGACGGCCGAAAAGGGATTTTACAAATTAAATTAGATTAAATGCTTTATTGTGGATTTATAATCGCATCAGATTCAGTAATCCATGCTTTTGCACCACCAGGAATATAAGATAGTTTGCCCAGAGTATCAAACATCGTTTTGCCTTTTCTGATAGTAGCACTGGCAAAACATACTTGTGGCAAATCAACAATATTAAAAGCAGTTCTCAATTTGGAGTTTTGTTCCTTAATTTCGTTTGATGAAGCATCAGAAACATCCAGTTTTACTAAAATCACATTATTGCGTGACCATTTCTCAAATTCAGGGCTTTTAAACACTTCATTCTGGAGATTTTCAGCTGCTCCGGGTGAGGTGAAAAAAATCAGCATTGGTTTTCTTTTTTCGTTACTCATAGCAATCGCATCGGTCATGTCAGTAGTCCAGACTAAACTTTGTGATTTTGCCAAAAATGAAATTAAAAAAAACAGTAGGATAAGTAGTTTTCTATTCATAGTAGATTGGGTTTGGTTAAGTTAATGAAACTAAATTAACACAATATCTTTATCAGACAAGGAATATGTGTACAAATTACACTTTAGCTTTTCATTAAAATGAAATATATTTTTAAAGCGATAAAAATTTAAGATAATGAAAAAAAACTACTCTTAAAATGTTAAAATTCTAAACTGAATTTTGCCGTTTTTTCAAAAAAAATCCCTTTTTGTGAAACACACAAAAAGGGATTTTGCAAATTAAAATAGAAACTTACCTTAAATTTTATTCACTTGGATGCAAAATAGCATTAGACTCAGAGATCCACGATTGTGCTCCTCCGGGCTTATAAGTCATTTTTCCCAAAGCGCTAAAAGTTGTTTTATTTTTTCTTATAGAGGCACTTGCATAACACACCTCCGGCAAATTTTCAACGCCAAATGCATTTTTTAATTTTAAGTTTTGCTCCTTGTCTCCGTCAGAAGCATTGATATCTGAAAGATCCAATTTTACAAGAATCACATTATCTCTTGACCAAACAGCAAAATCGGGAGTTTTAAAAATTTCGTTCTGCAGATTTTCCGGTACACCTGAGGCGGTAAACAAAATCAGCATTGGTTTTCTTTGTTCATTACTTATAGCAATTGCATCAGTCATATTAGTTCTCCAGACTAAATTTTGGGAATGCATAAAAAATGAACCTAAAAAAAACAGTAGGATAAGTATTTTTTTAGTCATATAAATAGGTTTTTGGTTAGATTAGTAATGACGAAATTAACATAATATTTTAATTTTACAAGTTTTATTAATATAAAAAATACACTATATGTTTTTTTAGCTATAAATAAATATCAAAATAATAATTTCACAAAATACAAATGAATAACTTTTCCTACTAAACAAAAAAACTCCTTACATTTCTGTAAGGAGTTTTTTGAAAAATGTATGTCTAATATATTTTTTCTAGGATTTTTTCGGATGAACAATTCCTTCTGCTACCGCTAACCACGCTGATGGTCCGCCTGCAACATAACCTGTCTGACCAAGTCCTTTAAAATTTACTTTTCCGTCCTTAGATTCAGCACTCGTGAAATAGATTGTTGGAAATCCCTGTATACCGAAAGCCTGTTGCAATTCGTTATTCTGAGTTTTTATTTCAGCGGTTTGCTGAGTTCTTCTCGGATAATCCAATTCTACCAAAATCACATTCTGACTTGCCCATTTTGTAAATTCAGGTGTTTTCAGAACTTCATTCTGCAATCTGATACACCATCCGCACCAATCGCTTCCTGTAAAAAACATCAGCATTGGTTTGTTTTCTTTATTACTAACCGTGATGGCTTCTCTTACGTCTGTATACCACTTTAATTCCTGTGCCTGTGTAGCATATGCTCCAACAAAAAAGAGAGCTATTAAAAGTATTTTTTTCATATTCTTTTATTTTTTACAAATTTAAGCAAAATTTGAATTGATAAATGTCGCCTACTTTACTTCCTGCATAAATTTTTTGATAAGTGGAGAAATCGCAATCAGAATTACACCTGCAACAAGAGAATATATCGCCAATTGATAGTAACCCTCTGTATACGACTGTAGTTTAGACAGAAGCGTAACTCCTGTATTTGATTTAGATATTTCTGCACCTAATTTTCCGGCTGCTAACTGTCCAAAAGCAGCGGCAAGAAACCAAAGCCCCATCATCATACCAAATAATCTTTTTGGAGATAACTTCGTAATAATTGACATACCAATTGGCCCTAAGCACAATTCTCCAAGTGTTGTAACCAGATAAGCAAATGTAAATACGTTTAACGATGCAATTCCTTCTGAACTAGCAAAAAACTTCGTTAGATAGAAAATATAAAATGAGGCTCCTAAAAACAAAAAGCCAATTCCGAATTTAATAATTGTATTGGGTTCGATTTTTCTTTTACCCAGCCAAAGCCATAATAAACCAATGATTGGACTGAAGACAACAACAAAAAAGGTATTTGAGCTGTTATTTACAACATTTGGATCTATGGTAAAAAATAATAATTTATTACTTAAATTATCTTTTGCAAAAAGTGATAATGAACCACCACTTTGCTCATAAATTGCATTAAATAAAAAATAAAAGAATACAAATAAAAAGGCTGCAAATAATTTCTTCTGAAGATTAGTATCACCTAATTTTATTAGTTCATAAATAAAATACAGAACAGCAGCTATACCAATTGTGTACATGAAGTAATCTGTATAATCTGTATTTTTTACCATTATAAAGATAAACGGAATACTCAACAGGGATAATACATAAACTAAAATTTCACGCAATTTTCTTTTGCTGGGCGCCATTTCCAATAATGGAGAATCACCTATCGGTCCCAAATATTTTTTAGTAAACAAAAAGGTTACTAATCCGAAAAACATCACAATTGCAGCAGATAAGAAGCACCATGTCCAGGAATAATATTTTCCTAAATAAATACACAAGGCACCTCCTAAAAGACCACCAACATTTATTCCGGCATAGAACATTCCGTAACCAGCATCTCTTCTTCCGTCTTTTTCATGATATAATTCTCCAACCATTGAAGAAACATTGGGTTTAAAAAAACCAGTTCCAATGATTGAGAAAGCAATTCCGTAATAAAATAATTCCTGTGGAGAAAAGGCAATCAGAAGATTCCCTAAAACCATTACGATTCCTCCAAAGAATAAAGATTTTTTGAATCCTAAAACCTTATCAGCAAAAATTCCGCCGATAAAAGTAAACGCATAAACAAAAGCCTGAATAGCTCCATATTGCAAGTTGGCATGTTCATCTTTTAATAAAAGCTGATCTACCATAAAAAATGTAAGTACTCCACGCATTCCGTAAAAACAAAAACGTTCCCACATTTCAACAAAAAACAAATACCATAATTGTTTTGGATATTTGCCTTTAAAATTCTGAATTTCTTCTAAAGTGATGTTGTTTTCCATATTATCTGACACCATGCATCATTTTTTTCAAAAAGGGAGTCAGTGCAAATAATACAATTGCAGCAATACCGGTAAGAACAACAAAAACCATAAAGAATTCATACAAATTATGAATTTCAAAACCTGCGAAAACAGGATTTTGGGCACTGATTTGGTGTTTCTCCAAAATAGCCAATTGCTCTGCTGTTGGTGTAATAGTTTTATCTAAAATTGCCTGTAAATTAATTCCTAATTCTTTTGCTTTGGCAAATTTATCTCCTGTTGCAGGCAAAATAGAACCTAAAGTTCCTCCCAAAGCATACCCTGAAGCATTTGACAAGAAAAACACTCCGTATAATAATGATGCAAAACGTTTTGGCGATAATTTACCTACCAATGACAAACCAATTGGCGACAAACATAACTCCGCACAAGTATTTAAGAAATATAACAAAATAAGCCATTTTACTAATAGTAATCCTGAAGTCCCGATATAAGAAACCTGAGTGGCTATCATAAAAAAGCTAATTGTAATTATAACTAAACCAGCTGCTAATTTTACAGGTGAAATTGGTTCTTTATCTTTTGCTCTAAGCGTATCCCATAAAATACTAAAAGGAACTGCCATTGCTACAACAAAAAGTCCATTAAAAATCTGAACCATTGAAGGGGGCATTAACCAACCGAAGAAATGCCTGTCAGTTTGGTTATCTGCAATAAAGGTTAATGATGATCCAGCCTGCTCAAATGCAGCCCAAAAGAAAATAATAAAGAATGAAACAATGTAAATTACAATAATTCTGTCTCTCTCAATTTTAGTCAAAGAAGTATCAGAAATGATTAATCCTGCCAATGCCAATCCACTAGAATAAATTAATGTGTAAATTAAATTCTGACCTACGACATAATGAAAAAACAATCCTAAAACTATAAATGCTACTCCTGCTATTGCTAAAGATTTTTCAGAAAAATTAGCTTTTTGCGCTTCTCCTTCTTCAAAATCCGCTGCAACATTTTTAGATGGCAATCCACCCAATGGTCTTCCTTCAGGGGAAACTACATATTTATTTTTTAAGAAGTAAAAAAGAACCGTTCCGATAAGCATTGCTGCCGAAGCCGCCATAAATCCCCATCTAAAAGCATGAATATCTCTTATTCCTCCGGCATCTTTAACATCGCCTAATAAAGGACATATTGATTGCCCTAAGAAAGCTCCCATGTTAATTCCCATATAGAAAATAGTGAAAGCGGTATCTAATTTTGTTTTTTCCTGCTTTGGATACAAACTTCCTACCATGCTGGAAATATTTGGTTTGAAGAATCCATTACCAAAAACAATAAAACCTAATCCGCTGTACATGACAGCTTTAGCTAATTCTAAATTAGCTTCAAAAATACTACCACTGGTAAACAATAGCATTTGCCCGGCTGCCATTAATAGTCCGCCTAATAATATACAATTTCTGTTTCCAAAAAAACGATCGGCAATAAAACCTCCCAGCATAGGAGTTAAATAACATAAACCCAGAAAACCTCCATAAATTAAAGAAGCTTGTTCTTCTTTCATTAATAACGAGTTCACAAGAAATAACGTCAATAAAGCACGCATTCCATAAAAATTGAATCTCTCCCACATCTCCGTTCCAAACAATACCCAAAGTCCTTTTGGATGCGCCGTTTTCACTTGAGTTTCTCCCATATTATTCTTTATTTGTTATTAGGTTATAAAGTTCTTTTTATAAATTTTCTTTGATAAAGTTAGTCATTTTATTATACAGCTGAATTCTCGTTTTGCCACCATAAATACCATGGTTTTTATCTGGATATATCTGAGAATCAAATTGTTTATTAGCCTGAATTAATGCTTCCATCATTTGCATTGAGTTTTGCACATGAACGTTGTCATCACCTGATCCGTGAATCAATAAAAATTTGCCTTTTAGTTTATCAACATGATTTATTGGAGAATTTTGATCATAACCGCTTGCATTTTCCTGTGGAGTCTGCATGTATCTTTCTGTATAAACACTGTCATAAAAACGCCAATTCGTTACCGGAGCAACTGCAATAGCCATTTTAAAAACATCGTTTCCTTGAAAAATACAATTTGAAGCCATAAAACCTCCATAACTCCATCCGAAGATTCCAATTCTTGAAGCATCAACATACGGATAAGCTCCAATTACTTTGGCTGCATCGATCTGATCTTCAACTTCATATTTCCCTAACTCTTTTTGAGTTACTTTTTTGAAGTCGGCACCTTTAAAACCAGTTCCTCTACCATCAACACAAGCTACAATATAACCTTGTTGAGTAAGCGATAAAAACCAGTAATCGTCTGTATTATTCCAATCGTTATTTACCTGTTGAGATCCAGGACCAGAATATTGGTACATGAAAACAGGATATTTTTTAGAAGGATCAAAATCTTTTGGTTTCAAAATCCATGCATTCAATTCATTTCCTTTAGCGGTTTTTAAAACAAAAAATTCTTTTGCAGGAAGATTATAGGCTTTCAATTTATCAGAAAGCGTCTGATTGTTTTCTATAACCTGAATTTCTTTACCGGTTTTTGCCTCGTTTAAAGTATAAGTTGTAGGCTGTAAATTACTGGAGAAAGTATTAATGAAGAATTGAAAATTAGGGCTAAATGTTGCAGCACTTGTTCCAACCTTTGAGGTTAAACGTAATTTGTTTTTTCCGTCTAAACCAATTCTGTAAATGTCTCTGTTGATTGAACCATTTTCTGTAGATTGGTAGAAAATAGTTTTTGTTTTTTCGTCAAAACCGTAGTATGAAACCACTTCCCAGTTTCCTTTTGTAACCTGATTTTTAAGTTTTCCTGTTTTATCATAAACATAAATATGATTAAAACCATCTTTTTCGCTTGTCCAGATAAAACTGTTATCTTTTAAGAATGTCAAATTATCTGTAACATCAACATATGCCTTGTCTTTTTCGTTTAGGATTACTTTTGCTGTAGCAGTTGTTCCGTCAACAAATAATAAATCCAGATTGTCCTGATGTCTGTTTAACACTTGTGCAGACAATGTATTATTATCATTTGTCCATTGCATTCTCGCAATATAGAAATCATTGTAATTACCTAAATCAACTTTTTTAGTTGTATTCGCTCCCGCATCATATATATGTAATGAAACTACTGAGTTTTTCTCTCCTGCTTTAGGATATTTAAAAGTTTCAATTGCAGGATATAAATCTTTTTTGAAAATTGACATTGAAAATTCTGGCACCTGGCTTTCGTCAAAACGAATGTAAGCTAGTTTTTTACTGTCTTTACTCCAGTCAAAAGCTCTCACAAAAGCAAACTCTTCTTCGTAAACCCAGTCAGTAATACCATTTATGACAGCATTTTTCTTTCCGTCTGTAGTAACTGGTGTTGATTTTTTTGACGCTACATCATAAACATATAAATTGTTTTCTTTAGCGTAAGCAATTTTAGTTCCGTCAGGTGAAAAAGTTGGCTCCTGAATCTGAAAATCAAAAAGTTTAGTTAGAGATTTGGCAGTGATATCGTATAAAAAATAATCTGCTGTAAAAGAGTGACGGAAAATTTGTTTGGAGTTACAAGCAATTAAAATCTTTTTTTCTGAAGCATCAAAAATATAGCTGTCAATTCCGTCTGAAAGTGCTGCGTGATTTTTTGTATCAATTAAATTAGACACTTTTTTTAATGTTGCAAAATCGTATAAATCAATCTGCATGCTTCTGCTCGCCTGATCAACATTTAAAACAGTATATTGATCTGTATTTTTTAAGGACTGCAATTCATCCATTCCTTTAGCCCGGAAAGCTCCGCCATAAATATCTTCAACAGTTATTTTTTGCTGACCAAAAACGGTGGCAACAAATAACAATAATATTACAGTAATTTTACTTGTATTCATCAGAATTATTTTAAATATAAAAAAGAGCCCAATTTTAGTGAAAAAAATAAACATATTACACATTTCAAGTGTTAAATGTTAAAAAAAATAACGATTGCGTAGTTTCAAATTTTCGAATAGATTTTAATTAAACTCTTAAATTGGTATATTTGCCGCAACAATACTATTTAATATACTGAGAATGAACAACGCTGTTGCAGGATTTTCTAAATTATCCAAAAAAGAAAAAATAAACTGGATTGCAGATTCCTATTTTTCTACCCCTGATGAAGCTCATAAAATAATAAGAAATTACTGGAATTCAGACGAAAAGCTTCAACAGTTGCATGATGAATTTATAGAAAATACCATTACCAATTTATATATACCGCTTGGAGTTGCCCCTAATTTTTTAATTAATGGCAAATACAAAACGATACCAATGGCTATTGAAGAGAGCTCTGTTGTGGCAGCGGCTTCAAAATCGGCAAAATACTGGTCAACACGAGGCGGATTTAAAGCAACCGTAATTAATACTGAAAAAATTGGTCAGGTGCATTTTACATTTAATGGGGATGCCCAAAAATTACAATCCTTTTTTGACGGCATAAAACCTGTTTTCTTCTCTGACACACAAAGCATTACCAAGAATATGCAACAGCGTGGCGGGGGAATTCTGGAGATACATTTAAAAGATAAAAGAAATTTACTTGAAAATTACTTTCAGCTTCATGCTACTTTTGAAACCAAAGACAGCATGGGAGCCAATTTTATTAACTCATGCCTGGAACAATTTGCAACAACTTTAAAAAATGAATTTCAAAATTCTGATTTATTTTCAGATAATGAAAACATTAATATTATAATGAGCATCTTGTCCAATTATGTTCCAAATTGTGTTGTAAGAGCAGAAGTATCATGCCCTGTCGAAGATTTAACCGAAAAGCAGATTACAAACCCGCAGGATTTTGCGCAACGTTTTGTACAGGCTGTTCAAATTGCAGAAGTAGAGCCTTTTAGAGCTGTAACACACAACAAAGGAATTATGAATGGTGTTGACGCCGTTATTCTGTCAACAGGAAATGATTTTAGAGCTGTAGAAGCAGGTGTTCATGCCTATGCTTCCAGAAATGGACAATATGCAAGTCTGTCTCATGCTAAAGTTGAAGATGGACTTTTTACTTTCTGGCTTGAAATTCCACTGGCTTTAGGTACTGTTGGCGGATTGACTTCTTTACATCCGTTAGTAAAATTATGCCTGGAAATACTAGAGAATCCTTCGGCAGAAGAATTAATGCAAATAGTGGCTGTTGCCGGCCTGGCACAGAATTTTGCCGCTTTGCGTTCTCTTACCACAACCGGAATTCAGGAAGGGCACATGAAAATGCATTTAAACAACATCATCAACCAACTTGAAGCTAACGAAGAAGAGCGTCTTTTAATAAAATCTCATTTTAAGAAAAATACTATTTCACATAGTGCTGTTGTTGATTTTATAGAAAATCTACGAAAATAATTAAAGCTATCCTATTCCAGTTGCAATCTTATTTTAAGGAATTCAAAGGTTCTCCCGAAGATTCGCAGCTAAAAAAACAAAGTATGAAACAAACATTTTACAGTAACGGAAAACTTTTTATTGCCGGAGAATATCTAGTGCTGGATGGAGCAGATGCTTTTGCGCTACCAACAAAATTTGGTCAGAATTTAGTAATTGAAGATGGTGAAAATAATCAAATAGAATGGAAAAGTTACGATTACAACAATCAACTTTGGTTTGAGGAAACAATCTTATTTAAAGAAATTATAGATCGGCCGGACACAAAAACTGAAACTGTAAAAACAACTTTACTAAATATCCTTCATGAAGCCTATATATTAAATCCAAAATTCATAGCAGACGCAAAAGGTTATAAAGTAAGCACGCACCTGACTTTTCCAAGAAACTGGGGACTTGGAACTTCTTCTACACTTATAAATAATATTGCCGAATGGGCAAACGTTAATGCTTTTACTTTATTAAATAATAGCTTTGGCGGAAGTGGCTATGATATTGCGTGTGCACAAAACAACACACCGGTACTATATAAAATTAAGGATAATGTTGTAAAACCGGTTGAGTTTAACCCGGACTTTAAGGAACATATATATTTTGTTTATTTAAACAAAAAGCAAAACAGCAAATCTGCCATATTTGCTTACAATAACAATAAGGGGCATAATCTGGCACAAAATGTTGCAGAAAACAACAAGATTACAAATACTATTCTACACGCAAAAACATTAAAAGAGTTTGCCTTAGCTGTACAAAAACATGAAATTCACTTGAGTAGTATTTTAGAAATGCAAACAATCAAGGAGGCTGTTTTTCCAGATTTTAATGGTGTAATCAAAAGCCTTGGGGCTTGGGGAGGAGACTTTGTTATGGTAATTTCTAAAGATAATCCGAAAGAATATTTTGCTTCAAAAGGCTATGAAACTATTCTTTCTTACGATGAGATGATCCTTTAGAGAATTACAGCATCTCTTCAAATCAAAATAAAAAAATTAATTCAAGTTTACTTTTTTTGTTTTAACGTCTTTTGTTTCCAGACGGCGAACAATTTGGTTATCCTGCTCATTTGACTCTATAAGAGTATTATGGAGGCGTTCGGCCATTTTTTCTATACTGTTTGTAATAGAATCGTATACGAGTTCCATACGTCGATGCTTTTCTTCTTTTACAGCTTTTAAAACATCTTCTACAAAAATCTTATCGTATTTTTCAGCAACAGAATCACGAGTATTAGTTAATCGTATTACATTATCATTGCCAAGGATCGTAACTTTAAAGTGCTGTTCTTCATTACTTAAATAATACTTCCCTCCCAGTTCATCACAATTGATGTCTGTACTGCTTACTTTTAGCAATTCAGTAATAATTCCAAAAATATGATTTTCAATTTTGGAATATACTTTAGGTTTCCTTTTAAAAAACTTAAACATTAAAAACATCAAGTACTTGATTATTAAAGTATTTATTTATCATAGGAGCATCTATTTTCTGTAAAACAAAACAGAGTTTGTTAATTAAAAAATCCGCACAAATTAACAGTATTAATTTTAATAAGCAAAATTTTTTAGATTATATTTCTATTATTCCTATATAATTAATAAAAAAATGAATGATATTTATTACAAATTACTTTTAATCAATTGTGTTCCAACAAAAAAACCCGAAACATTCAGAAGAACGTTTCGGGTTTAAGTTTATTTGGGTTTACTACTTAGTAGTTAAATTGCAATCTGTTATCTTCAATTTTAGCATTGTTTTTCAATGCTGGTAAAATTCTGTTTGCGTCAGAAGCACTTTGTGCTTTTACCTTAGCAACATATTCAGCATGATTAGCAAGAGCAGGAGCTTTTACTGAACTAATGTTTTTCACAACATATACACCAGTGTTTCCTTCAATTGGAGCCGAAACTTTATTAGCAGCCAAAGCAAATGCAGTACCTACAACTTTTGGTTCCTGACCTACTCCTCCAGGTAATACCGGATTGTCTAATGTTACATTAGTAGCTTGCTGAACGGCTACGCCAACACTTTTAGCAATTGCCTCAATACTTGATCCAGTCATTTTTGCTTTTAGCATTTCAGCTTTTTTCTTATTTTTCAGGATTGGCTCAACATAAGGTCTTGCAACGCTTACAGAAATCAAACCTGATTTGTTTTCGCTTTTATATTGTGCAATTACGTGACCAATATTAGCTAACTCAAAACGTTTTACATCACCAACGCTTGTTTCTTTATCAAACGCCCATCTCACGATATTACGTTGGTTTCCTAAAGGACCAAATGCCTCATCCATAGCTTTTACACTAATTGGAGCAGCTACTTTTAATCCTAATTCTTTTGCAGTAGCATTAAAATCTTTATCTGCAGCCTGCATTTCAAATTTAGTAGCCAAAGTAAATACTTTATCAGAAGTAGCTTCAGATGGTTCAATTTTTTGAGCAATTGTAGCTAAACGAATACCATCTTGTTTATCAGTAACTTTTATAATGTGAAACCCAAAAGGAGTTTCTACTAAACCAATTTTTCCAATTCCGTTATTAAATACAAAATCATTAAAAGGTTTTACCATTTGGTTTGGACCAAAATATCCTAAATCTCCGCCTTGTTGTGCAGATGAGTCATCAGAACTTGTAAAAGCCAACATCATGAAACTATCCGGATTAGCCTGAACTTGTGCCAAAATTTCTTCTGCTTTAGCTTTAGCTTCTTCTTTTGTTCTTTTTTCTTTTGTATTTGGAGTCTGAGACCCTGTATATCCAATTAAAATATGACTTGCTTTTGCATTTACGCCAGCTTTAAATCCTAAAGATTTAGAAATAGCATAATATCTTCCATATACATATGGTCCATAAATTTCACCGGCAGGCAAACTGAATAATTTATCAGCATCTACTGCAGGCAAAGAATTTTTAGGTATATAAGTTGAATCGTAAGGAACATCAGAATTTGCGTTTACAAATTCAGCAATGTTTGTAGCGTTTCTGAAACCTGCCAGAGTATCGTTTTTACCTGTTTTAGCATTGTAAACTACACTTCCTGATAATAAGGCTGTGATTTTTGCTTTAATTTCAGCTTCGTCTTCTTTTGAAGCTTTATCTTCAACTAAAACATATTGAATTTCACGAGTTGCATCAGCTTTGAATTTTTTCTCGTTTTTCTTCATATAATCAACAATATCAGAATCAGATATTTTTACTTCACTATCTTTAATAGAAGAATATAATCCGGCAGCATAAGCAAAGTTTACTTTGTTAGCTTCCATTTCATACTTTAATTTTCCTTCACTAGCAGTTGTGTAAAGTCCTGATTTTACTAAAGTATTATAGATTTGAAATTTTGCGTTCAATCCTGCATCCTTTTCTTTGTCAGCAATATATTGTTTTGCTTCAGGAGTAGTATTAACGTAGTTTTTAAATTTAGCAACGTCAAAAACACCTGCTGCATTTAAGAACATAGGGTTTTTTCCAATATTTGGATCTGATTTTAAAACTTCTATTAAATGTTTTTCACCAACTCTCAATCCTAATTTATCAAACTGAGCTGATAATAACGCAATTGAAACTTCCTGATCCCAAACTCTGTTTGCAGCTTCAGTAGAAGAAATACCCTGACCACTTTTCTCAACATTACTAACTTTAACCCTAAAGTCTTCAAATGAAATATCTTTTCCATCGATGCTTCCTACATCTTTTGAACTTTGACTAAAAGTACCGCTACTGAAAAGATCTTGTATTATAAATGCTAATAATGCAAGTGCAATAACTCCTATCAATAAAGCGGAACGCTGTCTAATTTTTGCTAAAACTGCCATTTTTATTGTTGTTAATTTTATATTCAGTTTGCGAAAATACAATTATCTAGTTAATAACAATACAACTAGTGTTTTATTTTGCGCATTTTTTTTTTAATTAATAAAAATTTTACTCTTTTATAGTCATTTTTACTAATTCGATTTTCTTGTTTGTTGCTTCTTCTATCACAAAATAATATTGATCAATTACTATTTCGTCTCCTTTTTGAGGGATTTCTTTGGTATGATTTACAATAAAACCTCCCAAAGTGCCATATGAGTCTCCCTCAGGTATATTCAATTTATAGGTTTCATTGAGATACTCAACATCCAGGCGTGTAGAAAACAAATACTTACCTTCTCCTAATACTTGTTCTGTCAGCTCTTCGGCTAAATCATGTTCATCCTCGATTTCACCAAAAAGTTCTTCGACAATATCTTCTATTGTGATTATGCCCGAGGTTCCTCCATGTTCATCGAGAACAACAGCAACATTTCTTCTTTTCTTAATAAGTAAGTTCAAAGCATCTCTTATAGAAATTGTATCGGGAACAAACTCAACGGTCATCAAAACAGATTTTATCGTTTTTGGCTTTTTAAACAAATCAAAAGAATGTACATATCCGACAATATCGTCAAGAGAATTTTGACTGACTACAATTTTAGAATATCCGGTTTCTATGAATAATTGCTTAAGTTCTTCGACACTTGCAAACAAATCTATATCGACAATTTCAGTACGTGGCGTCATAATGTCGCGGGCCTTTACACCTGAAAACTCCAAGGCATTTTGAAAGATTTGAATCTCAGAATCTACTTCTTCATTTTCTTCAACAGAACTCATTTGTTCTGTAATATAATTGCCCAGTTCAATTTTACTAAAATACAATTGTACCTGATCACCCTCTGTCTTAAAGAACTTTCTTAAAATAAAGTCTGAAATCCATATAAAGAAAGTCGATATGTAATAAAACAACCTATAAAAGAGATAGGCCGGAATTGCAAAAATTTTGATTAATGAATTGGCATAAATCTGAAAAAAAACTTTAGGGAAAAATTCGGCCGTAATTAAAACTACAAAGGTCGAAAAAGCAGTCTGAATAAGAAAACTTGTAAAATCTGAAAACTCATATCCAAAGCGTATAATCTGATTCAGGATCAGATCACCCATATAAAAACCGTAAACTACCAGTGCGACATTATTACCAATAAGCATTGCTGCAATAAATTTAGATGGATTTTCGGTAAGTTTTGTCAGTATTTGTGAGAGAAAATTATCTTGTTTTTTTTCTATTTCAAGATAAATTTTATTTGAGGAAATAAAAGCTATTTCCATTCCCGAAAAAAAGGCTGATAGTATTAAACATAGTATTATAATACTAATCTCCATTTTTTATTGTTTTTTATTACGGTCATCAAATCTGTTAGCAAATTTCCTTCTGAAGAAAAACATGAAAATTGCCAAACCAGCAATTATAAAACTCAGAGTCGCCTTATCGTTTGCCTCATTCAGTTTTGTAATTCCGTCATATATAAAGAAAACTCCAAAAAGGATGTATACGTATTGTGTGTATTTTAAATAACCCATAATATTTTTTATTCTTCGGCTTCGAGTTCGCCGGTTATTCGTTGTGAATTTATCACTTTAAAATCTTTACTAAAATCTATTCCCTGTCCGTAAGTGACTCCTTTTGCATCGGTGAGTTTAAATTTTCTTTCGGTATAAAACCACTCATTTTTCTGGTCAAAATACAACTGTTCGGTTTCCAGCATTTGTCCGGTTTCAGAAGTAATCTTTACTTTTCCCTGCAAATCAATAATTCCTGTTTGCTTATACGAAACAGCATAATTTGATTTTATAAAAGTACGCTTTTGTTTTTTATCATATAAGGTAACATCAATTCCTTTTGGAAATTCGGTAAACGGAAATTCAAGATTTGAGTAATCCAGCATTTTGGAACTAATGAGAACTCCTGTTATACGTCCGGAATCTGTATATTTTATATTCACAGTATCTGCATCACTTCCGGGAACAAACTCCGAGAAGTTAATTTTCTGAACTTCTTTAAAATTACTTTCGCAACCAAAAAACATTGTCACAGCAAGAACTGTGACAATTGTGATGATATATTTCTTTGGTAAATTCATTTGCCAAATGTAGTAAATTGTATTGAGCTTAAAAAAACAGCTTTGCTTAATTGAATTTACTTTTTACGAACCATCTGTCATTGAAAGAGAAGCTCAAACTAAAGTTCATATAGTTCTCCTTGATCAAACCTGAAGAGGTTGTACCTTTTTTTCCAAATTCCAGTCCAAAATTTACATTTGAAAAGGTCCCTGTAATTGGAAATCCTGCTCCTAATGTCATTCCTACATCGTTTATTGACTCATTATTAACAATCAGTCCCAGTTTTTCATATTTAAAACCTGCTCTGTAGGTAACTCTGCTTAAGTAACTTGTAAATGAACTATAATTTGGAACATAATATCCTCCAATGGCGTATTTTGAATATTTTTCATAACGCACATTATCCATGGTATTATAATTATTATTAAGTTTTCCATCACCCTGAAAAGCCAATGTTGTACCTACTAACCATTTTCTTGCTTCACCAATACCGGCACCAATTGTTAACTTACCTGGTAACTTCAACTCACTTGAAGAAGGTGGGTATGTATAAGGATCCGGATCACCGTCAACATCAACAACTCTAGTGTTATCAGAATTTAGATTCCCCGAAAAAGTATAATTTAAACTAGTGTATAAATTCATCTTTTTATAAACTTTAGTCTGATACATTGTACCAATATTAAAATTTGTTCCGGCTATTTCAGCAGTATTTACTTCTCTGGTAGCATTTTGTATACCTGATACCAGTTCTATGCTTGTTGTTGTAATTTTACCGAAGTTATATTGTATGTCAGCACCAATATTCCATTTTGGAGTAATTTTATATCCTACGCCAAAAAACACTTTATTAACTCCTCCTTTTCCTTCTAACTGACTGCTTACAGCACCAGGAATAGCTGTATTATCATTAGAAAGTCTGTATCCCACAGAGGATAAAGGAACTAAACCAAATGCTGCACCAAATTTACCCATAGGTATACCTACTGCCAAATAATCAAAAGTCGATCTTTGTGCTTTTGAAGTTTCTGTATCAGATTTTAATTTAGTCGTTCCAAAAGTACCTCCTACAGAAAATGTTGTTTGTCCCAAACTAGCATAACTTGCCGGATTCTCAATATTCAAATGTATACTATCCTGCTCTACTGCAACTCCTGCCATAGACCTGAATTCAAGAGTTCCTTTTAGCCTTGAGTCCCCAATTCCGTAAAAAGAATAAGGTGATGCTGTACCTTGCTGAGCAAATGAAACGAACGAGATAAGTAAACAAGTACTTACTATAATTTTTTTAATCATTGTCGATTTTTATATTGAAATGTTTGGTTCAAACTTTCCAGAAGGAAATTTGAATTGGCAAATATGGTATTTTTTAATCGTTTAGCCAAAAATTCTGCATCACCACCCGTTAAAATTATTATAAAATTTGAAAAGTTTGCCCGATATTCATCGATAAAACCATCGATCTCATAGACGAACCCATTTACAACACCTGAATGAATAGCCTCTATTGTTGAGTTTCCAATATATTGTTCAGGAGACCCTAAGGTCAGCAAAGGCAGTCTGGCCGTGAAATTATGTAAAGATTCATAACGTAATCTTAAACCAGGTGAAATAGCCCCGCCCATATAATTATCATTTTCGTCGATAAAATCATAGGTAATACAAGTTCCTGCATCAATAACTAATCGGTTTTGTTTTGGAAATTGTAAAGTTGCTCCGGCAGCCAAAACCATACGGTCTATCCCTAAAGTTTTTGGTGTCGCATATTTATTAATAAAGGGAAAAACGTCTTCATGTGTTAAAAAATGAATATTCAACTGTTTTTCGAAAGTCAAAAAAGACTGTTTTTCGATATCTCCTACTGATGCAATGACCAAATCGGAACAGTTAGGGAATTTTTTTAAAATTTTTTCAATTTTTTTTTCAAGTTCATTCTTCTCAAAAATAAAATTTTCCAGAGCAGTATTCTCCTCAAAAACAGATGCTTTAATTCGAGTGTTACCAACATCAACAGTTAAGATCATATTTACTTTTTTGTTTTTGCGAAGATACGAATTGATTTTTTTTTTAAAAATGTTTTGGATAAACGAAAAATGATTCTATCTTTGCACCCGCAATCAGCACGGTGCCTTAGCTCAGATGGTAGAGCAATGGACTGAAAATCCATGTGTCCCTGGTTCGATCCCTGGAGGCACCACCAAAACCCACTCACTGAGTGGGTTTTTTGTTTTTAATATGTTTTAACAAATGCATTACTTATATAGGATCAGGTGCAAAAGTTGGGGATTAAGCAAAAAGATTAGATAATCTGAATAAGAAGAAATCTACTTTACGCACTCCTCTAAATTGACTTCTAA
>NZ_JAFICC010000011.1 GCF_017833415.1 Flavobacterium sp. 1355
AACCTCAGAACCTCAGAACCTCAGAACCTCAGAACCTCAGAACCTCAGAACCTCAGAACCTCAGAACCTCAGAACCTCAGAACCTCAGAACCTCAACTAATATAATTCCAAATATTTTTCTTCTTTGTCAATTCTATAAAAACAGCTTTAAGGATTGCATGTTCGGGTTTTTGGAGGGCTGGATCTTCTTTCAGAATTTTCATGGCATAATTTCTTCCTAAGGATAAAATATCCCGATCTCTTACAATATCAGCAATTTGTAGATTTAGAACCCCGCTTTGCTGTGTTCCCATCAAATCTCCCGGGCCACGAAGTTTTAGGTCAACTTCTGCAATTTCAAAACCATCATTAGTTTGCACCATTGTTTCCATACGGGTTTTACTGTCGGCGCTCAATTTATGACTGGTCATCAGGATACAATAACTTTGTTCAGCACCACGGCCAACGCGCCCGCGTAACTGATGCAGCTGCGATAATCCAAAACGTTCTGCGCTTTCTATAATCATTACGCTGGCATTCGGTACATTTACACCCACCTCAATTACCGTTGTGGCCACCATAATATTGGTTTTACCTTCAGAAAAGCGTTTCATTTCGGCATCTTTATCTGCAGGTTTCATTTTTCCATGTAAAATCGAAATTGAATACTGAGGCAACGGAAAATCTCTCGAAATACTTTCATAACCGTCCATCAAATCCTTGTAATCCATTTTTTCAGATTCCTGAATCAAGGGATAAACAATATAGATTTGTCTGCCTTTTGCGATTTCATCCCGAAGAAATTTCCAGACTTTCAATCTATTGGTATCATAACGATGCACCGTTTGAATTGGCTTTCTTCCCGGTGGCAGTTCGTCAATTACAGAAATATCCAGATCTCCGTACAGACTCATTGCCAAAGTTCGCGGAATAGGTGTGGCGGTCATTACCAAAACGTGCGGCGGAATATCATTTTTCTTCCATAATTTAGAACGCTGTTCCACGCCAAAACGATGTTGCTCATCAATAACAGATAATCCCAGGTTCTTAAATTTTACTTTATCTTCTAATAAGGCATGCGTGCCAATCAGAATATGCAGACTACCATTTTCGAGCTCTTCATGAATAACTTTTCTTGCTGCAGTTTTGGTCGAGCCTGTTAGTATTTTGATGTTAATATTTAATGTTGCAGCCAATTCAGACAGTCCGATAAAATGCTGGTTTGCCAGAATTTCTGTTGGTGCCATTAAACATGCCTGAAAACCATTATCAATTGCCAGAAGCATACTCATAAAAGCTACAATTGTTTTCCCGGACCCCACATCTCCCTGCAATAACCGGTTCATCTGGGCATTGCTTCCCATGTCTGAACGAATTTCTTTTATTACTCTTTTCTGCGCATTCGTCAGATTAAATGGCAGATGATTTTCATAAAATTCATTAAAAAGTTCTCCCACTTTCGTGAAAGGATGTCCTTTTATTTTATGTTTTCGAATAAGATTTTTTGTAATTAATTGTAATTGGATAAAAAACAATTCTTCAAACTTTAAACGGAATTGTGCTTTTGCCAAAGCATCAGTACTTTTTGGAAAATGAATATTGAACAGAGCAGCTTTTTTAGAAATCAGCTTTAATTCATCAATCAGATACTGCGGAAAAGTTTCTGTAAACAAAGCCTGCGTTTCAATAAACAATTGCTGCATTAATTTATTGATTGTCCGGTTTGAAATACCACGATTTGTCAGCGTTTCTGTCGAAGGATAAACGGGCTGCATTGCAGAACTCAAACTTTTTTCATGTTCGCTTAGCAGTTCAATTTCCGGATGTGCCATACTAAACTGGCTTCCGTACAAAGAACATTTTCCAAAAACCACACAAACTTCATTTAATTTTAAACTCTCGCGAATCCACTTATGTCCCTGAAACCAGTTTAAATCAATCTGCCCTGTATCATCTACAAAAGTGGCTACCAAACGTTTTTTGTTTTTGGCAAACTCAACTGTTTTAATGTTAATTATTTTTCCGATAATCTGGACCTCAGAACCTGTATTCTGAAGCTCGTTTATTTTATAATAACGTGTTCTGTCAATATACCTGTTCGGAAAAAAATTAATCAGATCTCCATATTTATGAATTCCCAATTCCTTACGAAGAAGCTGGCCGCGACTGGGCCCAACACCTTTTAAGTATTCGATTGGAGTTTCCAGGAGATTATTAGACATTAACTTATTTTAGATTTAAAATTGTTGATTTTTAGATTTTAGAAAATAGAACATAGAATAAAGAGATTAGATTTACTCTTTTGTCTTTGGAAAGCGAAGATAGATTTTAATTGGGAAATTTGAAAACGAATTATAATTTAAAAAAGTAGGAAAAATATTTCTTTTTTGTCTTTTTAATTGTATTATTGTGGAATTAATTATTAAAAAAAAACTAACCCACAAACCAGTTACAAAATGAAATTTAAAATTATTTATTTGTTTTTTTTGCTATGTTCTTTGTTGAAAATTTCAAATTTATCAGCACAAAACCAAAACGTCTCTATTTTATCAATTGAAAACTCAGACAAGAGTATTGATTTATTATATGAAAAGAAGAATCCGGGAAGTTATACCTTAACCCTGGAATTTTCAAATGTAAAAAATTGTAATGTAGAAATGTATCAAAAAGTAATAAGCGAAAGTTCAGGATTTATAATGAAACTTGAGCCATTAAGCAAAGATAATAATATTACATACTCGATGCAGTATTATGCAGCTTTAGGCGCAATAAACACTAACATTGATAATCAATTTCGCTACACCCTTCCTTTCAAAAATGGAAAAAAAATACAAATATTTGAAGCAGATTATGCTGGTAAAAAATATTTTGATTTGGAAAAGCCTGCTGATTGGAAATCTTATTCAGTATTTACAAATAAACCGGATACTATCTGTAGTATGAGAAGAGGTATTGTGGTCTTTATAGATAATCAATATGACGACAACTCAATTTTAAATGCACAATATACATCCAGAAGAAATAAAGTTGTGATTGAACATGAAGATGGAACTTTTGCGATGTACAGAGGTTTCAAAAAGGATGGAATCTTTGTCAAATCAGGAGAGGCAGTTAATCCACAAACTGAATTAGGAATAATTGAAAAATATAATAAGGACTCTTATAGACTGGATTTTGATGTGTATTATTTGTATCATAGTGTTTTTAATCCGAAAGAAAAACAATCTTCACTCAGGATTAAAAATACATACCGATATTTGACACCTGTTTTTTACACTCATGAAGGTGAAATGAACCTACAATCTGGTAAACAATATACTGTTTCCTCAAACGTAAATATAGTAGCTCAGTGATTTACTTAACTAATTACTTTAGAAAAGAAAATTTATGATAAAAAAGTGTGTTGTAGAGTGAAACCGTTTGTTTAATTTTTGCCAGAGCTTCAAAAAGAATATCTTTGAATTCTAAATTAATAAAAATGGCAACACATTTAGCACTTTTACGCGGTATCAATGTTTCTGGGCATAATATGATAAAAATGGAAGCATTAAAAACAATGCTCGAAAGTTTAGGTTTTCAGAATATCAGAACCTATTTGCAATCCGGAAATGTTTTTGTTGACACAGAAGAAGAAAGTGCCTCAAAAGTTGGTTTCATGATCAAACAGGAAATTTTTAAAGTTTTTGGTCATGAAGTTCCCGTAATTGTGATTTCTCAAAAAGATTTAGAATTAGCTCTTTCAAACAATCCTTTTCTGAAAGAGAAAGATGTAGACCCTAAAATGCTATATATAGTTTTTGTTGCCAGTATACTGAAAAAAGAAAATATTCATGATCTGAAAATCAGTCAGTTTAAACCAGATGAAGCAGTAATTGACGAAAACAGGATTTTTATTAAATATGCCGTTGGCGCAGGAAAAACAAGACTTGAACTTAAATATATCGAGAAAAAACTAAATGTATTAGGAACAATGCGAAATCTAAATACGGTTACAAATCTGCTTAAAATGTATGAAGAATAACGATTTACAATAAAAATTTATTGCAGAGTCCTGATAATGTCATCTGCTGCAGGAGTATTCATTTTCCTGAGTTCAGCAATCATCAATAATTTTTGTTCTTCACTCATTACTGTTTTTGGTTTATGAAATTGGGTTTCAGAAGCTTCTTTATAAAATAAATCATCTGTCCAATCATTTCGAATTCCGTCAATAACCAGATGAATACGATCTTGCTTTCCTCTGTTGGCAACGGAATGTTCAAAATTGGCATCAATATACCAGCATTCACCTTCATTCATTACCAGTCTTTTGCCATCGAGAATAAACTCAACATCAGGATTGGTAATGATGGGGATATGTAATCGAAAAGAACCATCCTCATAACCCAGACAATGGTCAGAATGTGGTTTGATTTCTGCGCCAACCGCCAGTTGAAGTAATCGTACTGCCGTTTTTTCGAAAAGAAAACCATCTAAAATTTCTTTAAAATAGGTACAGGAATCTAAAATTTCGGTATTAACAATTTTATCATTATCGCTGGATAATGCATAAATCGTATCCGATTTACCATCTTTGGACATTAAGGCAACCGAAGTCCATTTTCCAGTATAATCATTTGTGTTGTAATGGTCTGTCCATTTTTTATTTATGATTTTTGAGAGATCATTTTTAAGTTTTTCGGTGTCAAAAACAATCGGAAATTTGATTGAGCGTATTAGTGTATCCATAATTTAATCTCTTAACCATTTTAACATTGCAGGAAATGTTTCCTTGTTTTCTTTTTCTGCACTTTCTTTACTCAAAGTCAGTATTTAAAATTCCTGAATTCGTGGTTAATCATTTATTTAGGAACCAAATCACAATACCAAAACCCATAATCAAAAGCATCAGAAGCACTGGTATCACAGGCAGTTTCTGATAAATCCTCGTTTTTTGGTTTTTCGTATTTTCGGTAAACGATTTCACCAACTTCAAAATTTATTGGTTCGGAAAAAATCGGACCGTCAAATGTAAAAGTGTGAAATTCACCGTTTTCACCACACAAATCTACATTTTCAGGCAAATCCTTTATAAAATTCTGATCTATAATTCGGCCGACAAAACTTTTATCCAGATAGCGTTCATTTACACAAACCACAATAGTCTTAAACCCTAATTGAAGAAATTCGTCAATTAATTCTTTTGATGGAATTTTCCAGATTGGAAACACACCTTGAAAACCAATTTTTGCCAATTGATCTTCGCGGTACTTTCGCAGATCTTCTAAAAAAATATCTCCAAAAACAGAATGTGTAATTCCTTCTTTTTTAAGCGCTGTTAAGGTCTGCATCATTACAGTTTCATAAACTTCCATTGTTGGCATTTCAGGAACCTGCATAATTTTTAATGGTAAACCAATACTTTTGGCTTGTGCCTTAAGCAATTCGACACGAACGCCGTGCATTGAGATTCGCTGAAACTGTTCATTGACACTTGTCAGTAAATATTCGATTTTGTAATCAGGGTTTTGTAAAATTTTGTACAGTGAAAGAGCAGAATCTTTTCCGCTGCTCCAGTTAAACATGGCTTTGAATGGTTTTGGCACGATTTTTAAATTTGTACAGTAAACATACAAATTTCATTCGATTTGTTTATCAAACCTTTGTAACTTTGGAATTTTGCTGCTAATTTTTTTTCAATGAAATATATTCTTTTTTTTATAACGTGCTTTTCCTTTGCACAACAAACTCAATTTGTTGATTTTAAATCTGTCTCGGGTCAATTAAAATTGAATGCTGCAGAAAAATCGTTGTCCGGTTCCGTAGATTATGCTTTTGAAGTTTTGCAACCCATTGATACAATTAAAATTGATGCCAAAAACATGGAATTCACGCAAGTGAAAGTTGATGGAAAAGAAGTGTTTTTTGTAAATAGCGGCAAGGAATTAAAAATTGTTAATCATTTTCTAAAAGGTAATAACCATTTAACTTTTAATTATTCAGCTAAACCAAAACAAGCTTTATATTTTGTTTCTATTGAAAATTCTGAAGTACAGATCTGGACGCAGGGGCAGGGCAGGTATACCAGCAACTGGTTTCCGAGTTTTGATGATGTAAACGAAAAAATAATTTTTAATATCGGAATTACTTATGATAAAGATTATCAGGTTGTTTCGAATGGAGTTTTGCAAAATAAAACGGAAAAGAATAATGAGATTCACTGGCAATACGGAATGAAAAACCCAATGAGTTCGTATTTATTAATGCTTGCAATTGGCAAATTTGAAAAGAAAGAATTGCAATCAAAGTCTAAGATTCCGTTAGAGTATTACCTGGAGCATAAAGATGCTGATCGTTTTGAACCAACTTATCGCTATTCAAAACGTATTTTTGATTTTCTCGAAAAAGAGATTGGAGTCAAATATCCCTGGGAAATATATAGAGAAATTCCGGTTCGTGATTTTCTTTATGGCGGGATGGAAAACACTACTTCAACACTTTTTACAACCCGTTATGTTGTTGATTCAACCGGTTTTGTAGATAGAAATTACACCAATGTTGATGCGCATGAACTGGCACATCATTGGTTTGGAGATTTAATTACCGCCCAAAGCAGTACACATCACTGGCTTCAGGAAGGTTTTGCTACTTATTATGCTTTGCTTGCCGAAAAAGAGATTTTTGGAGAAGACTATTTTTATTCAAAATTATACGAAACGGCGCAACAGATTAAATTTGCGTCAAGAACAGATTCGATTCCGGTTTTGAATGCAAAAGCGAGTTCGTTAACTTTTTATGAAAAAGGGGCGTGGGCATTGTTTGTTTTGCATGAATCTATTGGAGATAAAGCATTTAAAAAAGCGATAAAAAGTTATCTCAAAAAATATGCGTACCAGACTGTCACTACAGCTAATTTCTTTGATGAAATTAAAAAAGTTTCAAATTTTGATCTGGTTCAGTTTCAGAAAACCTGGTTAGAATCTGCCGTTTTTGATACAGCTGCAGCAAATGCTTTATTGAGTAAAAATAAGGCCATTCAGATTAGACTGGAAGTCGATAAATTAAAAAAAACAGCTTTGTCTGAGAAAAAGGATTTTTTGGTAAAAACTTTGAATTCGAATGTATATTATACTGTGAAAGAAGCTATTGTGAATCAAATTCAAACTGAAAAATACGAATCTAAAAAAGAACTGTTACTGATTGCCTTACATACAAATAATCTGCAGGTTCGTCAGGCAGCATCAGGCACTCTTGACCAGATTCCGGAAGATTTCAGAACGGAATATGAGACTTTATTGAATGATAAATCATATCAGACTCAGGAAATTGCTTTGTATTATTTATGGAAAAGCTTTCCTGATCGAAGAACAGAATATTTAAATAAGTCAAAAAACTGGATTGGTTTCAATGACTATAATCTTCGCACTTTATGGCTCTCATTGGCATTATCTACACCAGATTATACTGATAAACCTGAAGCTCTCATTTCTGAATTAATTACTTTTTCGTCAACAAGATATGAAGCTTCTACGCGACAAAATGCACTGGAGAAACTAATTGCTTTTAAATTAACTAATGATCAGGTTATGAGTAATTTAGTAAATTCTACTACACATCATATGTGGCAGTTTTCAAAATTTGGACGAGATACAATTAGAATTTTATTAAAAAATTCGGAAATGCGTGTGTCGTTTGAAAGAATTTTGCCTAATTTGACCCCCGATGAACAGTTCCAGTTAAATCGCTTATTGAAAGAGTGATTATGAGAATAATCATCATCCCAAAAACAAAAACATACCTACATTAATTTATGAGAGCATTGGTTATTTCCGGCGGTGGCAGCAAAGGGGCATTTGCCGGCGGTGTCGCACAGTATTTAATAGAAGAAAAAAGGCATGAATACGATATGTATTTAGGAACTTCAACAGGAAGTTTATTAATTCCGCATTTAGCTCTTGGCCATATTAAAAAGATTCATTGGGTCTATACAAATGTGACTATGAATAAAATTTTTAATATTTGCCCTTTTGTGGTAAAAGTCAAGGACGGTATTGATATTGTTACCATAAACCACTTCAATGTTATACGTCAGTTTTTTAAAGGAAAAAGGACTTTTGGCGAAAGTAAAGGTTTGCAGAAATATATTAAAAACAATTTTTCGTTATCTGATTTTAATAAACTCAAAAAACTAAAATCGGATGTTATTGTAACGGTTACCAACTTAACAAAAAATGAAGCAGAATATAAGTCTGTAAAAGATTGTACTTATGAAGAGTTCTGCGACTGGACCTGGATTTCCAGTAATTACATTCCGTTTATGAGTTTGGTGACCAAGAATAATTACGAATATGGAGATGGAGGGTTTTCCAGTTTGGTGCCAATTCGTGAAGCCATAAATCGTGGTGCAACCGAAATTGACGTCATTATTCTGGAGACAGAAGTAAACACAAGCAAAATGGTTATTGGTAAAAACCCGTTTTCACTAATGATTGATTTGTTTAGAATTGCCTTAGATCAGGTCGAAAAACATGATATTGCTATAGGAAAACTTATGGCAAACAACAAAAACGTGAAACTTAACTTATATTACACACCCACCAAATTAACTGATAATGCGTTGATTTTTAATAAAGAAGTCATGAAAGAGTGGTGGGAGCAAGGCTATGAATATGCTCAGAACAAATCTGAAGTTATGAGTGACAATAAATAATTTAGTTGTTTAAAAAGATATATTTAAAGGTCGTAAAATATTTATTTTTACGACCTTTTATGATTAAATTATGAAAGCCCCAGTTGTGGTAGTAACAGACTTTTGTGTTTATTTTTATCAAACAGGCGGAGATAAAAATAACCTGTGCCTGCCAGTCCCATCATAAGGCCTGGGGTGTAATGCCCTGTACTTAATCCTGTTGACCATTGGATATTATTATCCTTGTATTTGCTAATGCCTGCATTGCCTACAGCTTCTGCAAGTTGTTGGTATTCGGTACCTCCACAATCAAGAATAATATCAGCATTTCCCGCTATACCATGGCAGATAGAGTAATTGGTATTTGCGAGATTTTCAATCAGATTTTGATAAATAGATTTGGAAGTAGTAGTAAGGGCTGTTTTCAGCTCGTTTGTAAAGACTGTGTTTGGGTGAAGCTCATTGGCCTTTAATCGGGATATTGTAATACCAGGCGCCCCATGGCACCATGCTACGCTGCATATATTTCCTGTTGAGATTGAGGCGACATCATCCCGAAAATCTGGCCAGTTTTGCTGAGAAACATCAAAAGACTGACGTTCATAATTAAAGCCGCCTTCTGCACCTTCTAAAAATGCAGGATTTCCCGTTACCCGATACAATTGCAATAATGCCAGAGCTATTCCTGAAGAACCATGCGAAAAACCGGTCAGATTTTTTTTGGACGGAACTGTTGCCCATGACCAGACGTTATTATTTTTTTCGGCCATATTACATAATAAATGCCCTAAAGCGATGGCTTTGTCAAGAAAGGCTTGTTGCCTGAAAGTTGCGTAACTATCCAAAAGAACGGGGATTGTTCCGGCTGCTCCACTGATAATATCGATTTCATACGACTGAAGAGATCCTGAAGGTATAGAGTCAAGTAAATCAATACCGTCTTTTACCCAATCTTCTCTGTTAATCTCTGTTCCTACTTTTATCAGAGTTACTGCTATTCCTGGTTTTCCTGCATAGAAACCATGATTGGTAGCATTATACATGGTTGATTTAATTTGTTCAATGCTGCCTTCTATCGTTTTTAGTAAAACAGAATCTTTTCTTTCGGTGTACAAAGCTGTCAAAAATAAGGCAATACCAGAAGTTCCGGAATAAACATCCGGACCAAAAGTCTTGATGACAGGTTGATAACTACCATCCAAAGGCTCAAATGAATAGCCTTGCCAGGTACAGGATTTATTATGCCAAATACTGTTTTTCATTAAATGACAGCCAATATCCCAGGCGGTTTCAAGAAAATTATTTTTGTTGGTCTGGTTCATGGTGTTTTTTTAATTGAATAATATTTTTGATCCTTTATTTAGATATGTTGCTTTTGGGTTTATCCCTTTTTGAATAAATGCAGCTGTAATTTCATTAAGAACCGCATTTGGGTCTAATTTTTTTGATGCTGTTTTTATCAAAGTTTCAGCAATAATTGTCGCTCTGTTCATTCCGAAACTTTCATGCTCATTGGGACTTTCGGCTATACCGACACCATTTGCATATGTGTAGGTAAAAAGTGGAACATCTTTCTGAAGATAGATTTTCATTTCTTCACAAATTTCGGGTAAAATCATATTTAGTATAGAAAGCATAGAATCTTCTATGTATAAAACAGAGGCGTCGCGACGAAAATAAAGATTAGGATGATTAAGGCATTTAAAAAGAAAAGGAATATTATAATAATTTAGTTTTGTTGTAACAGCATTAATAAGGGCCGGAGCGCCTTCGCTAATACAATTCCAGTAAACTCTTGTTAGTTTTTGAGGTAAGTTGAAATATTGATTGCTAAAAACATAATAAAATGTAGGCTGTCTGTTTTTGTCTTCCTTTGGAAATAATACAGTAATAGTTTGTCCTATTTCTGGTATTGAACCTGTGGAAATATCTAATAAGGCAGATGCGGGAACGATTCTGTTTTCAGTTTCTTTTGTTATTTCAAAATACCCGTTGGGATAAATACTTTTTATAATCCAGTTTTGCTCTTTTTTATTTTTACTATGATTGTTTTGAGAAAGCAATTCTGTAAAAGTATCATCCGGAGTAAAATCAAATTGTCTGTTGTCAGTTCCAGATTGATAACTTTCCTTTAAGGCGTAACATTCAGAATATAATATGCCTGTAAGATAAGATAATTTATTTTCAGAAGTAACCGCATACTGTTTGTTTCTAAACGTTATAAAGGTGTCTGAAATGTCTAACTGGCCAATAAGCCGCGTAAGTTCCTTAATGATGATTTTATCCTGGAACATAATCATAAACTTTTATATTAAACAATTCATTTAATGCAACAATCGGATCAGTCATAATATTAAAAGCAAGCTGAATACAGCGCATATTATTTGCTTCAATTTTTGAATTATACGTAATTCCTTCGATGCTGGTCTGAATAATTCTTGCCGCAGTAAATTGCATAACCTTAATCAAAAACTCATTATATTCTATTTCCGGATATTTCTGAATAGACATATATTCATACAGAAAAGTTCGGGCAGAGGTTTGGGTATTTTTAATATCAAATGGCTGCATATAATGTGGCAGATTGTAGTTGGCAGGATCATTATTGTCAAATCCAAGCAGCCATACCGTTATGTACGACTGAAGTAAGCCCGCCACATCCCAGGCAGGATCTCCAATGTCTGCCAGTTCCCAGTCGATAAGTTTCTGTTTAATTCCATAATTATCCTGAGTAATCAAAAAATTAACCCATTTAATGTCACCATGAATAAAATGAGTTGACTTCCAGGTTATTGAAAGATCGATGAGTGTATTTTGTAATACCTGATTTTCTTTTATGAGACGAATAATATTTGTACTCGCTTCATTATTTAAAAAAAACTCCTGCGCTTCATATTTATTAAGTTGAAATATCCACGGCAATAGTTTTGGAAATGCTGAAGTATTAGTTTGGCTATCTGGAACTATATGAAATCCCGATAGTATAGAAGCTTGCTGAAGAGCAAGGTTTAAGTCAAAATTTTTGGATTGCATGTAATGCTCATGCAGATTTGCTGAATTGTGCAGAAGTTCAGTTACAATTATATTGTTCTCATCATCGTAATCTAAAAGTTCCGGAACATAATTTTTAAAGGAAACAAAAGAAGAATCATTTTTGAATAAGTTATACGCGCTTATTTCACGCTGAAATAAAGTGTTGGCTATACTATTATTTTCAGTTTGTTTTATAAATAAAGAGTTGTCAGGCTCAATTAATACTTTCATGATATTGTTTCTGGTTTTGACCGGATGTATCATAAAATGGCCTTTTACAACCGCTTCTTCGTTGATAAGCTGTCTCTTATGCAGATATTGGTATACGGTTTCTGGAGCTAATTGCATGATATTACATTTTAAAAAGTTAAAAATATAATCGCAGGATTTTTTATCATCCTGCGATTATTACAATACAATATTATCTGCAGATATAAGGTATACCAGTTGTTGGTAAACACGAAATTCCGGTTGGGAAACATTGTGGGAATGCTATTGTAGGTAAAGTTGCCGGCTGATTTACAGAAGTATTTCCAGCTGCCGCCTGATAAGCACAAACAATCGGTATTCCTGTAATACAAGAAGTTATCGGAATTGTTGGGAAATTAGCTGTGTTAGCCTGCAAATTTGCTGTATTTCCTCCAGCTGCCGCAGCCGCCTGATAAGCACAAACAATCGGTATTCCTGTAATACAAGAAGTTATCGGAATCGTTGGGAAATTGGCTGTATTTGCCTGCAAGTTAGCTGCATTTCCTCCGGCTGCCTGAGCTTGCAATGCACAGACAATTGGTACTCCTGTAATGCAAGAAAACACAGGAATCGTTGGGAAATTAGCTGTATTTGCCTGCAGATTTGCTGCAGTTCCTCCGGCTGCCTGAGCCTGCAATGCACAGACAATAGGCACTCCTGTAATACATGAAAACACAGGAATTGTCGGGAAATTAGCTGTATTGGCCTGCAAATTTGCTGCATTTCCTCCAGCCGCCTGAGCCTGTAATGCACAGACAATTGGTACTCCTGTAATACAAGAGAATACAGGTATTGTCGGGAAATTAGCTGCATCTGCCTGTACGTTTGCCGTATTTCCTGCAGCTGCCTGAAGTGCACAAACAATCGGTACTCCTGTAATACAAGAGAATACAGGTATTGTTGGGAAATTGGCTGCATCTCCTTGTAAATTTGCTGTATTGCCTCCAGCTGCTGCTGCCTGATAGGCGCAAACAATTGGGATTCCTGTAAAACAAGAAGTTAACGGTATTGTTGGAAAATTAGCAGCTCCGGCCTGATTGTTTAAGTAATTGCTGTAAATATCTCCTTTTAATAAAGAAGAGCCAGAATGATCATCGCATTGGCAAGGCGCATTTAACGATCCACTTGCGTGAAGTGTTAACAGGCTTACAAATTGACTATCATCAATATCACTTTCAATACCAGCAAGCAATAGAGGAACTGTAAAGGTGTGGCTATAGTTAAAACATTTCCATCCAAGGAATGGAACATCAATGCATGGATTCAGGCCCAGGTCAAAACTAAAAACACCACTGGCTTCATTGAAGTTAGTGATGCTCACCGCAATTTTGAATTTGCTAAATGGCTGCCATGTAAAGCTGGTATTGGTATTAAAGCTAAAGCTTTTATTTACGCTTCCAAAAGGAGTTTTTAATCCTATTGTTATTGTAACCTGACCTTTTACAGCACTGGCAGAGATACATGCACTACAACCCAGGAATGAGGGTGTACACCACTCTGAAGCAGCAAGGCTATCGTACCCTTCGTACACAGCCCCGTTTTCTACGTTTGAAATTTTAGACATAATTTAATGGTTGATTAGATACCTACTCTTTTTCAGGGTTTTTCGGTTTTCTTCCCTATGTTTTGGTGGGGTTGCTTATCGTTATAATGTTGATTGACAATGTTTTTTAGCGATGTCATGTAAGCACATGTTGGTTTTTATTGCCGTAAATCATTTTATTTGATAAGCTGAATAATTAATAATGCTAGCTTTTATTGATTATCCGGAAATAAAATTACCTGACTAATAAGCCTTTTGAGGAAGAAATGACATGAGCAGGAGTTTATATGTCATGAAAGAAGAAAAATAAGACATAAAAAAAAATACTCTTCCAAATAATGGAAGAGTATAATGTTGTTTTTAATTTAACTAATTGTTAATTAGTTATTTATGTCTTAATGAGAGGTGTTGTTATCAGAGAATAAATTTCCTACCACAATTCAGCCACCTCATTTTTAATATAGCCTAAAGCAGCATTGCTTGGAGATTGTTTTTCTAACAAATCGTTTAAAATTACTTCTCGTAATTTGTCCGCACTGTCGACCTTTTCACTCATAGCGGCTTTACGAATCATTTGAATCGTTGAGTTTTTGGCAGTTGTAATGATTGTCCAGCATTCATCAGACATATATATTTGCTGCGTAAGATTATGTTCAAATTCCTGTTCGATTTGATCAATTACAAAATTCTCATAATCATGTTTTTCAGTAGAAATAGGGGTAATCCTAATTAGTAGTTTCGTAAGATTAATACGTTCCAAAAATAAAGTCATACGCTCGTAAGCCTGTAAACGTATTGGAAGAGATTCTTTATGAGCTTGTTTATTTAATAAAAAAGCCCTTTTTCTGTCATTGTTTTTGATATGTAATTCAAAAAAACTATAAGCCACAAATCCGGTAACAATGGCTGGTAAAGTATAACTTGCTAATTCTATAATTCTTGTAAAATCCATTTTGTAATTTTTCAACAAAAATATACTTTTTGATGAGAATTCCACTTTAAATTTATTGTAATAATAAAAGGGAAGTTTACTTTTGTACGCAATATATAAAACGGCCGAAAGCAAGAATAAATGGATTCATATATTATAATTTTACTTTGTCTGGCGGCTTTTGCTGCAGGATTTATTGATGCTATTGTTGGCGGTGGCGGATTGATACAAACGCCAATGGGTTTAATTCTTTTGCCAAATCTTCCGGTTTCGACCGTAATTGGAACTTTAAAAATTCCGGCTTTTAGCGGTACAGCATTTGCTGCTTTTCAGTATCTCAAAAAAGTGGTTATTGAGTGGAAATTACTTTTGATCATGATGTGCCTGGCAGTTCCTTCTGCATTTTTAGGTTCAACCATTCTGACTTTGGTTAGTAACGATTTTATGAAACCGCTTTTACTGGTTGTTTTGTCCCTGTTGTTTGTTTATACATATGCAAAGAAAAACTTCGGACAGCATGTTGCCAAAAACCATTCGGCAACAACACAAATTATATATGCGGTTGTGATAAGTATCATTGTCGGTTTTTATGATGGATTCATAGGTCCGGGAACAGGAAGTTTTTTTGTGGTTGCTTTTATTGCGCTTTTGGGTTTTGATTTTCTTCACGCTTCCGCGAATGCTAAAATGGTAAACTTAGCAACCAATTTCGGTTCGATTTGTTTGTTTATGATCAAAGGAAAAATCATTTGGACAATTGCAATTCCTATGGCCGTTAGTAATGGACTTGGTGGATGGCTTGGCGCGAAATTAGCGATTAATAAAGGAAATGGTTTTATTAGGATTTTCTTTTTGGTTGTAGTTATCGGAACTTTGATCAGGTTTGCCTATGATGTGTTTTTTAAGAGGTTCTAAGATTCTATCCCGAAGCTTCGGGACTGAGTTTTTTATTTGAATTTATAGTCTTAACAGTTTGGATCTTAGCAACTTTCTTTAAAAGAAGCCAATTGTTTCAGACTAGCCCCGATAGAGGCGGTATCCTCGAAGTGAAACGGAGAGATATAGCCGAAAGCGGGAATTTTGTTTGATAAAATGCCTATTGTTTGGCTTCAAAAAAACTCAGTCCCGAAGCTTCGGGATAGAATCTTAGCATCTTAGAACCTTTCTTTTACACCTTAGGAACTTTCTTTTTTAATTGCTATTTTTGCATAAAAGGAGAAAACTTCATGCATAAATATATTGACCAGCTCAACGAAGCGCAAAGAGAACCTGTTTTACAAAAAGACGGGCCAATGATTATTATTGCTGGTGCAGGTTCTGGAAAAACCCGTGTATTAACTATTAGGATTGCTTATTTGATGCATCAGGGTGTTGATGCGTTTAATATTTTGTCGCTGACTTTTACCAACAAGGCGGCAAGGGAAATGAAACACAGGATTTCTGATATTGTTGGACCAACAGAAGCAAAAAATCTCTGGATGGGAACTTTTCACTCGATTTTTGCTCGAATTCTTCGTTCAGAATCTGAGCATTTGGGTTATCCGTCCAACTTTACAATTTACGATTCTCAGGATTCTGCAAGATTGATTTCTTCAATCATAAAAGAAATGCAATTGGATCGTGATATCTATAAACCAAAGCAGGTTTTGGGCAGAATTTCGAGTTACAAGAACAGTTTAATAACAGTAAAAGCATATTTTAATAACCCGGAACTGGTTGAAGCCGATGCGATGGCAAAAAAGCCAAGATTGGGAGATATTTATCAGCAATATGTTGAGAGATGTTTTAAGGCAGGTGCAATGGATTTTGATGATTTATTGTTGAAAACTAATGAGTTACTGACCCGTTTTCCTGAAGTATTAGCCAAATACCAAAACCGTTTTCGCTATATTCTGGTAGATGAGTACCAGGATACAAATCACTCTCAGTATTTAATTGTCAGGGCTTTATCAGATAAATTTCAAAATATTTGCGTGGTAGGAGATGATGCGCAGAGTATTTATGCTTTCCGCGGGGCGAACATTAATAATATTCTGAATTTTCAAAAAGATTATGAAGGTGTAAAAACATTTCGATTAGAACAAAATTACCGTTCAACCCGAAATATTGTTGAAGCCGCAAATACGATTATTGACAAGAATAAAACCAAGCTGGATAAAATTGTCTGGACGGCCAATGATTTTGGTCCGAAGATCAAAATTCACCGAAGTCTGACCGATGCAGAAGAAGGTCGTTTTGTGGCCAGTACCATTTTTGAGCAAAAAATGCAAAATCAGCTTCACAATGGTTCTTTTGCGATTTTATACCGTACAAATGCACAATCACGTGCCATGGAGGATGCGTTGAGAAAACGTGACATTCCATACAGGATTTATGGCGGATTATCTTTTTATCAGCGTAAAGAAATTAAGGATGTGTTATGCTATCTGCGTTTGGTAATTAATCCAAAGGATGAGGAAGCATTAATTCGTGTAATCAATTATCCTGCACGCGGTATTGGAGATACAACGGTTGAAAAACTGACAATTGCAGCCAATCATTACAAACGCTCGATTTGGGAAGTAATGGTGAATATTGACAAGATCGACTTAAAATTAAACTCAGGAACCAAACAAAAACTGAATGATTTTGTAACCATGATTCAGAGTTTTCAGGTTATTGAGCAAAATCAGGATGCTTTTTACATTACAGATTACGTAGCTAAAAAAACCGGATTGGTTCAGGAATTAAAGAAAGATGCAACTCCGGAAGGAATGGCAAAAATTCAGAATATAGAAGAACTTTTAAACGGTATAAAAGATTTTACCGAAGGTCAGAGAGAAATAGACGGAGCAAGAGGTGCTTTGTCTGAATTTATGGAGGATGTCGCGCTGGCAACAGATTTGGATAAAGATACAGCAGACGAAGATCGTGTCGCATTAATGACAATTCACTTAGCAAAAGGACTTGAATTTCCTCATGTTTTTGTTGTTGGTATGGAAGAAGATCTGTTTCCAAGTGCCATGAGTATGAGTACCAGAAGCGAGTTAGAAGAAGAAAGACGTTTGTTTTACGTAGCTTTGACCCGTGCTGAACATCAGGCGTATCTAACGTATGCGCAATCAAGATATCGATGGGGGAAACTAACAGATAGTGAACCATCGAGATTTATTGAAGAAATCGATCCGCAGTATTTAGAATACTTAACGCCTGCTGAAAGTAATTATCGCTATAAACCAATGATTGATAGTGACATTTTTGGCGATATTGATAAATCTAAGTTGCGATTGGCAAAACCGGTAGGAGGAACTCCGCCAAAGCACATTACAGATAATGAGCCAAAACCTGATTTGAATATTCGTAAATTAAAACCAGTTGCAGGAACTAATCCAAATGCAAGTGCACCAAATTTATTTGACAGTAAACTAACTATCGGAAATGTGGTTATGCACGAACGTTTTGGAAAAGGTGAAGTCATTAATTTAGAAGGCGTTGGCGCAGATAAAAAAGCAGAAATAAAATTTGAAGTAGGCGGAATTAAAAAACTTCTGCTAAGATTTGCTAAATTAGATGTAATCGGTTAAAATTATTAGTTTCAAAGTTTCAGGTTCAAGTTTCCTGCTTTGAACATAATTTAACCACAAAGTATTTTTTTTGGTGGTTTTTAATTGTCTTTATTAAGTTCGCAATGCTTTTGTAGCGAACTTTGCGTAAACCCTTTGCGAACCTTGCGGTTAAGAAAGATTACACAAAATTTATACTTGTTACGTGAAACAAAATTAAACTTTAAAACAAAACTTTAAATGGCTGAATTTATAAAAATATATCCCGACAAACCCAGTGAAGCTGCAATTGCAAAAGTGGTGAAAGTACTTCAAAATGGCGGATTGGTCATTTATCCAACAGATACTGTTTACGGGTTGGGTTGTGATATTACCAATTCCAGGGCTTTAGAAAAAATTGCAAAAATTAAGGGTGTTAAATTAGAGAAAGCTAATTTCTCGTTTATTTGTCATGATTTAAGTAATCTGTCAGATTATGTAAGACAAATTGATACTGCTACTTTTAAAATTTTAAAAAGGGCTTTACCAGGACCTTACACCTTTATTTTACCAGGCAATAATAATTTGCCGAAAGAGTTTAAAAAGAAAACAACTGTTGGTATCCGTGTTCCGGATAATAATATTATTCTCGAAATTGTACGTCAGTTAGGGAATCCGGTTGTATCTACTTCCATTCGTGATGAAGATGATGTAATTGAATATACAACAGATCCTGAATTGATTTTTGAAAAATGGCAAAATCTTGTAGATCTGGTAATTGATGGTGGTTATGGAGACAATGTTGGTTCAACAATTATTGATTTATCAGAACATGAACCTATTATTGTGAGAGAAGGAAAGGGCGATATTGAAATTTTGTAAAAAAAAACTGAAATCGTGTAAAAAGCTAGAAAAAAATAATTAACTTTAGATTAGTTAAAATTTAGTTAGTTAATTGAAAATAATCTATTCTTGATTTTGCATTTAATTGGTTATTAAAAAAAGTCAAGAATACATAAAAGCAGGTCATTAGACCTGCTTTTTCTGTTTTATAAAGTTATTTTAACCTTAAATTATTTTTGTTGTTTTTTCATTTCTTTTTCAATCATATCATAAAATTGATCGATTTTTGGCATAACAACAATACGGGTTCTTCTGTTACGAGCTTTGTTTTCTGCAGAATCGTTTGCAACTAACGGAACATATGAGCTTCTACCAGCTGCGATTAATTTTGCAGGGTTAACACCAAGATCATTTGTCAATACACGTACAATAGAAGTAGAACGTTTAACACTCAAATCCCAATTGTCTAATATTACACCATTGCTTTTGTATGGTACGTCATCAGTATGACCTTCAACCATACACTCGAAATCTGGTTTGTCGTTTACTACTTTTGCAACTTTTGCTAAAACAGATTTTGCTTTGTCACTTACTTCATAGCTACCGCTTTTGAATAATAATTTATCTGCGATTGAAATAAATACAACTCCTTTTTCAACATTGATTTCGATATCCGGATCGTTGATTCCAACTGCACCTTTTAAACTTGTAACTAAAGCTAATGTTACACTGTCTTTTTTAGTTAAGGCATCTTGAAGTCTGGAGATTTTTAAATCTTTTTCTTTTAAGCTTTCTAAAGATTTCTCAAGGTTTTCTGCTCCTTTTGTAGTTAATACAGTTAAATCTTTAGAACTGTTTATTAAGTCTTGATTGTGTGCTTTATAACTTTCAGCTGTAGCTGCTAATCCTGCTTTCTCTTCTAAGCAAGAATTTAATTTAACTGTGCAAGAATTTAATAAGTCCTGAATCTCTTTGTTTTTAGCTTCCAAGGCAGCATATTCCTTTTTAGAAACACACGAAGTCAAAGCCATTAATACTGATAGTGCAATTACTATTTTTCTCATAATTTAAATTTAATTTTAGACGTTATTTACAAATTTAGTTTTTAATATTTTGAATACTGTTAAAGATTTCTTTAAATAAAGTCAATTTCTTTATGTAATACAAGTAAACGATACTTTTTACGGTATAGTATTGCTGAATTTGAAAATCTTTTCTTTTTTTTAAATACTTTAAAGATATGCAATAAAACGAAAAATGGGCTTTTAAAATGGCAAAAGTATGCCTGAATTTCCCTTGTGTCAGAAAACGGATACCGGCAATTCCGTCTAAAACCATACGAAAGAAAATGGTGAAAAAAAGACCTTTTTTTGGTACGTTTTTTACAAGCATTAATAAAGAATTCCTAAAATTTAGATATGTTTTTTTAGGGTTGCCCTGATTCAAGGTTGCTCCTCCAACATGATAAACAGTTGATTGTGAGTTGTATTTTATAATATAGCCTTCATTGAGCGCGCGCCAGCATAAATCAATCTCTTCCTGATGGGCAAAAAATGTTTCATCAAAACCTCCCAGTTCATGATACACTTCTTTTCTAATAAAAAAACAAGCCCCTGATGCCCAGGATAGTTCACAATTATCATTATATTGTCCATTATCTTTTTCGACAGTATCAAAAATTCGTCCACGACAATACGGATACCCATATTTATCTATAAATCCCCCGGCAGCACCAGCGTATTCAAAATATTCCTTGTTTTTAAAATCAAGAATTTTTGGCTGAATGATAGCAGTTTGTTTCTCATTATTAAATGTTTCAATTATAGGTTTTAGCCAATCTTCTGTCACTTCGATGTCAGAATTTACTAAAGCATAAATTTCTGCATCTACATGCTGTAAGGCATCATTATAGCCTTTTGCAAAACCATGATTGCCATTATTTCTGATAATCTTCACTGAGGGAAAATTATTCTCGACGAAAAGAACAGAATCGTCTGTTGATGCATTATCTGCAACATAAATAGTGGCTTCTGCAGAAAATTGAATTACAGAAGGCAAAAATTGTTCTAACAATTTTACTCCGTTCCAATTTAAAATGACGACTGCTATTTTATCCAAGAGTATTTTTTTATTTATTTATAATTCCATTTTATAATCCGGTAAGGATTGTAAAAACTCGTATTTTTCATTTTCAAAATCCATCTGACAATAGTAATGACTCAGACCATTGGTAACATTCAAAAACCGTGCCTTCATTGTCATATTATAACGTGCAATCTGATCAAAAGTCGCCTGCGAAATTTTAACCTCAGGGGCCTTACATTCAACTAATATATGTATAGAACCATCAGGGTTAAAGACAACAATATCGTATCTTTTTCGTAATTTATTGATGGTTAGTACTTTCTCTACATTTATTAGAGATTTTGGATATTTTTTTTCATTTATTAAATAATGAACAACATGTTGACGAACCCATTCTTCGGGAGTCAGGATGATAAATTTTTTCCGTATTTCATCAAAAATAGACACTTTATTTTCGCTATTTTTGAATCGGAAAGGATATGTCGGAAAATTTAATTTTAGCATAAAACAAAAATAGAAAATAGTTTTAGGTTTCTCCCGAAGTCTCGGGATAAAGTTTCAAGTTATTGAAATGTGAATCTGAAATAGTAAACTTGAAACAAAAAAACAGATGGATGAAGTTGTAAAGATTGTAAATGATATAAAAGCCGGAAATATAAAACCGATTTACTTTTTAATGGGAGAAGAGCCTTATTATATAGATAAATTATCAGAATATATTGAGCAGAATGTACTTAGTGAAGAAGAAAAAGGATTCAACCAGACAGTTTTGTACGGAAGAGATGTTACTGTTGAAGATATTGTTTCAACGGCCAAGCGCTATCCTATGATGGCTGACCGTCAGGTTGTTATCGTAAAAGAAGCACAAGATTTGTCCAGAACGATAGATAAAATTGAATCTTATGTTAATAATCCGATGGACACAACGGTTTTGGTTTTTTGTTATAAATATAAGACACTGGATAAACGTAAAAAAGTTACTAAATTATTAGCTCAGAACGGAATTGTTTATGAAAGCAAAAAACTATATGAGAATCAGGTTGGTGACTGGATAAAGCGGGTTCTTGCAGGTAAAAAATATACTATAGACCCAAAAGCAAATGCAATGCTAGTTGAATTTTTGGGAACAGATTTGAGTAAAATCAACAATGAACTCGAAAAGCTACAGATTATTTTACCTCAGGGAACTATGATTACACCCCAGCATATCGAGGAAAATATTGGTTTCAGTAAAGACTATAATGTTTTTGAATTAAGAAAAGCAATTGGAGAACGCAATCAGTTAAAAGCTTATAAAATCGCAGAAAATTTTGCTCATAATCCTAAAGAATATCCGCTTGTTATGACAACCGGATTAGTTTTTGGATTTTTTGTCCAACTCTTAAAATACCACGGACTAAAAGATAAGAACCCCAAAAACGTTGCCGCAGCGATTGGCGTAAATCCTTATTTTTTAAAGGAATATGATTTGGCTGTAAAAAATTATCCAATGCGAAAAGTAAGTCAGATTGTTGGTGCATTACGAGATATCGATGTAAAAAGTAAAGGTGTTGGAGCCAATGCTTTGCCTCAGTCAGACTTGTTAAAAGAAATGCTGTACAAAATATTTAATTAAGCCGTTATAATTCACGATATTTGCGTTTCAAAAAAAATAAATCACAGTAAAAAATAATTATTACAATTATGGGAATGAATAAAAATACCGTTTTAGGATGGGCAACTTTTATAATGGTACTGATGGGATTGTTGCTAATTGGTCTTGGTGCTTTTAGATACAGAGATGTTTCTGGTTGGGGATTTGCTGCGGCAGGTGTTGGTTTTTTTGCCAATGCGTGGGTTTTTAATGCTTTGAAAGGAAGAGTTTAATCTGTTTAATTAATAACAATTGCAGAATTCAATTTCGATTTATAATTTTATAAAAATAAATTAATACAATACTAAAAAATGTCAGACGATAAGAAAGTAATTTTCTCAATGCAGAAATTGAGCAAAACCTATCAGGGAGCAGACAAACCTGTCCTTAAGAATATTTATCTAAGTTTCTTTTACGGAGCTAAAATTGGTATTTTGGGACTTAACGGTTCAGGAAAATCTTCACTTTTAAAGATTATAGCAGGAGTTGATAAAAACTATCAGGGAGATGTTGTTTTTCAGCCGGGATATACTGTTGGATATTTAGAGCAGGAGCCAATTCTTGATGATTCTAAAACAGTTATAGAAATTGTTCGTGAAGGAGCTGCAGAAACTATGGCGGTTCTGGAAGAATACAACCAGATTAATGACTTATTTGGTCTTCCGGAGAACTATGAAGATCAGGATAAGATGGATAAATTGATGGATCGTCAGGCAGCTTTGCAAGATAAAATTGATGCTCTTGGTGCCTGGGAAATCGATACTAAGTTAGAAATTGCAATGGATGCTCTACGTACTCCAGAAGGAGATACGCCAATTAAAAACCTTTCAGGAGGTGAGCGTCGTCGTGTAGCTTTATGCCGATTACTATTACAACAGCCAGATGTATTGCTTCTGGATGAGCCAACTAACCACCTTGATGCTGAGTCAGTTCTATGGTTAGAGCAGCATTTAGCACAATATGCAGGAACTGTAATTGCGGTAACGCACGATAGATATTTCCTTGATAATGTAGCAGGATGGATTTTAGAGTTGGATAGAGGAGAAGGTATTCCATGGAAAGGGAATTATTCTTCCTGGTTAGACCAAAAATCAACCCGTATGGCTCAGGAGGAAAAAGTAGCTTCTAAACGCAGAAAAACTTTAGAACGTGAGTTAGAATGGGTTCGTCAGGGAGCAAAAGGCCGTCAGACCAAACAAAAAGCCCGTTTACAGAATTATGACAAATTATTAAACGAAGATCAAAAACAACTGGATGAAAATCTGGAAATCTATATCCCGAACGGTCCACGTTTAGGAACAAATGTCATCGAAGCTAAAAATGTTGCCAAAGCTTTTGGAGACAAATTATTATATGATAATTTGAATTTCACTTTGCCACAAGCGGGAATTGTTGGAATTATCGGGCCTAACGGTGCTGGTAAATCTACTATTTTTAAAATGATTATGGGTGAACAAGCTACTGACAGTGGAGAATTTTCAGTTGGTGAAACAGTGAAAATTGCGTATGTAGATCAGTCACACTCTAATATTGATCCAAACAAATCTATTTGGGAAAACTTTGCAGATGGTCAGGAATTGATTATGATGGGAGGAAAACAAGTAAACTCCAGAGCTTACCTTTCACGTTTTAACTTTGGAGGTGGTGAGCAAAATAAAAAAGTATCAATGTTGTCAGGTGGTGAGCGTAACCGTTTGCACTTAGCAATGACTTTAAAAGAAGAAGGAAACGTACTTTTACTGGATGAGCCTACGAATGACCTTGACGTTAACACACTTCGTGCACTTGAGGAAGGTTTAGAGAATTTTGCAGGTTGTGCCGTAATTATTTCGCACGACAGATGGTTCTTAGACAGAATCTGTACACACATTTTAGCTTTTGAAGGAGATTCTGAAGTTTATTTCTTCGAAGGAAGTTTCTCTGATTATGAAGAAAACAAAAAGAAACGCCTTGGTGGTGATTTAACTCCAAAACGTTTGAAATACAGAAAGTTGATTAGATAAATCTAAGTAAATTTTCAAAATTAAAAAATCTCAGATTCCAATTGTAATAAATTTGAATTTGGGATTTTTTTTATGTTCAATCTTGTCATCCCGAGGAACGAGGGATCACATTAGAAACTCGACAAAGATTGCCGATTTAGATTGCAGAATCCGAGTGTGATCCCTCGTTCTTCGGGATGACAAAAGCGATAATTGGAATTTGAATTTTGTAAATTGGAATTTAAAGAAACTTCGCCTTCAACTCCGGAGTAGGAATCATGCAGCTTTCTTTTTTGCCATACCATTTATAACGGTTTTTAGCAATATAATCGTAAATATAATTTCGAAGTTTTTCGGGAAAAATTCTACAAACAGAAACTAAGCTGTAAATTCCGCCTAGATCTTCAGCAACCTCAATGACTGCAGAAGATTTGTAATAATAAGCAACACCAGGATTATACAAAATAATACTGTCGATTTTAGTTTGATCAACAGCAATAAAATTACAAATTTCTTTTCCTAAATCTGATTGCAGAGCAGCAAAACGAAAAATATCTTTTTTATCATGTTTTATAATAAATTGCACTGCGCCATTGCATAAATTGCAGACACCATCGAAAAGGATTATTTTTTTGTTTTTGGGAAGGTTTTGCACTTTAGATTATTTTGAGTCAAAGCTTTGTCAAAGTTTTAAACTTTGACAAAGCTAATCCTAGTTTTAAAAATGAAATCAAATGAAATGTTTTTTTAGCTTTCTTGAGTATTAATTTATTCTATTGGAATGGGTTTTTCAATAAATTTTTCAGATTAAAAATGGCGCTCATAAATCATTTTTAAATAATTTTTTTAAAAAATCTACCTTCCTAATACTATTTTATAAAATAATTTCTTAAATCGCCTTATTTTAATTTTCAATCAAAATTTGACATTAAAAATACGACAAAAAATGAAATTTTACTTTTTTACCGCTTCAACCAATTCCAATTCATCTAAACTTACCTTCGAAGTAAAAATGCCATAATTTACTGTGGCTTTATTTTTTTCGATAGTATCAATACTTCCAACAGATTTTCCGTCCAGCATTCGTACTCTGTCACCAACTTTCAAAATTGGTTTTGGTTTTTCAACAACCGGTTTGAGTTTTTTCTCTTTTTTCTCTTTTCGAATTTCTTCTACTTTTACAGAAACTTCAGCAATAACTTCTTTTTTCTTTTCAATTATAGCTTTGGTTTCTTTTGGAGTTGCTTTTTTACGCTTAGAATTTTCGATTTCTATGATTTTCAAAAATTCGCCAATCAATTCTTTCTTGTTTTTATTATTGAAATATTTCTCCGAAATGTCTTCAATTTTTTGTCCAATGTAAATTGTCTTTTGGTTGCTGTCATACAATTCCTGATAGCTTTCCAGTTTTTGCTTAATTTTTACATTGATGTTTTCCATTTTTTTACTTTCCTCACGCGCTCTGGTTTCTTCCTCCTTTAGATTGATGGAAGTTTTTTCTAATTTTGAGCGTTCTTTCTGGAGAGTTGCAATCGTTTTGTCAAAACGAACTTTTCCTACTTCAATTTTCTTTTTCGCACGATTTATTAATCCAAAAGGAATTCCGTTTTTCAGCGCCACTTCAAAAGTAAATGAACTTCCGGCCTGACCCAGAGCCAATTTGTACATGGGTTCCAATGACTTTTCGTCAAACATCATATTCGCATTTGTTGCAAAAGGCAATTCGTTTGCCAGAATTTTTAAGTTTGAATAATGTGTGGTGATAATCCCGAAAGCTTCACGATGGTAAAATTCTTCAAGAAAAATTTCTGCCAGGGCACCACCCAATTCAGGATCAGAACCTGTACCAAATTCGTCAATCAAAAACATGGTTTTCTTGTTACATTTCTTCAGGAAATAATTCATGTTTTTTAATCGGTAACTATAAGTACTTAAGTGATTTTCAATAGATTGATTGTCTCCAATATCCGTTAAAATTCTGTCAAACAAGAAAGTTTCGCTTCGTTCATGCACCGGAATTAACATCCCGGACTGAAGCATTAATTGCAGTAAACCAACTGTTTTAAGCGAAATTGTTTTTCCTCCCGCATTTGGTCCTGAAATTACAATAATTCTGTTATCTTGTTTTAATTCAATAGTTTGCGGATGCGTTACTTCGTTTTTTTGTTTGTTATTTAAATATAAAATAGGATGATAGGCTTCTCTAAAGAATAATCTTCTTTCTTCTGTAATCGTTGGCAGGATTCCATTAATTCTATTAGCATATTTTGCTTTTCCGGCGACAACATCAATATCACTTAAAAAATCCTGATACTCAATTAATAATGGTAAAAAAGGACGTATTGCATTTGACAATTGTTTTAGAATACGGGTAATTTCTTCTTTTTCTTCATATTCAAGATTGGCTAATTCTCTGGAATATTGTAATGTCGCCTCAGGTTCGATATAAGCGATACTTCCGGTTTTGGAACTTCCTAAAATTGAGCCTTTTACCTTTCGGCGATACATCGCTAAAACGGCTAAAACTCTACGATTTTGAACAAAACTTTCTTTAATATCATCTAAATATCCAAGGCTGTTATTGTGGGAAAGCGCTACTCCAAAGCTTTGGTTCATTTTACCACGAACAATATTCATGTTTTGACGAATGCTCAAAAGAGCAGGAGAGGCATTGTCTTTTATTTCGCCATATTTGTCAACGATAGCGTCAATAAGTGTGACAATATCTTTAGTATATTCAACTCGTGAAGCCCGGGCATTTAAGTTCGGATAATAATCATCAAATTTTTTCAGGAAATTCAAAAGAAAATTTGAAGTTGACGAAAGTGTAGCAATTTTTCTAAAACTACCCACTTCAAGAAAACTGTCTTCGATTGCTAAGAATTTGATTTCATTCGTAATAGCGTCAAAACCGTGATTCGGGATTGCATTATTATTCTGGAATGAAGAAACATACTCTGATGTCTGCATCAAAGCCTGCATCAAAGTTTCTTTATCTTTAAAAGGAGTTATATTTAAGGCTTTTTCTTTTCCAATATCAGTATTACATCCTGCTGAAATGGTTTCAAGAACCGTTGGAAATTGTAAATCCTGTAATGTTTTTTCTGTAATGCTAATCATTTATTTTTTATAACAAAGTATACACAAAAGTACAAAAACTATGTCATTGAATTCTACAAACTTTATCTCAAAATTTTATTGACCGGCGAATATGATTTAAATAGAAAATTTCCGAATTTAGCTAAAAAAAGATATGGAAGTTAAAATGCATGATTCGTGGAAGCCGGTTTTGAATGAAGAATTTGAGAAACCCTATTTTAATGAATTAATTGCTTTTGTAAAATCTGAATATGCGACTAAAGTATGCTATCCAAAAGGAAATCAGATTTTTTCTGCTTTTGACCATTGTCATTTCGACGAGGTAAAAGTTGTTATTATTGGCCAGGACCCTTATCATGGACCTAATCAGGCAAATGGTTTGTGTTTTTCTGTAAATGACGGAATTCCATTTCCTCCGTCCTTATATAATATTTTTAAAGAAATTGACACTGATCTTGGCAAACCGATTCCGAAAACTGGTAATTTGGAGCGTTGGGCAGATCAGGGGGTTTTTCTTTTAAATGCTACCTTGACTGTACGACAATCTGAAGCCGGAAGTCATCAGGGAAAAGGCTGGGAAAAATTTACTGATGCTGTAATAAAACAGATTTCTGCCGAAAAAGAAAATGTTGTGTTTTTGCTTTGGGGCGGTTTTGCGCAGAAGAAAGCGGCATTAATAGATGCTTCAAAACATCATATTTTAAAATCGGGGCATCCTTCACCATTAAGTGCTAATAGAGGATTTTGGTTTGGAAATAAACATTTTAGTAAGACAAATGCTTTTTTGAAATCAAAAGGGCTTAAAGAAATTGAGTGGTAAAACACGATTTCACGAATTTTTACAAATTTCTAATTTGGGATTTTCCACAATCCAGTCATTTCGACGAATGAGAAATCTCCGCAAGTAACCCCGTAAAGAGAATCTAATCTTTGTCGAGCGTCTCGTGGAGATTTCTCCTTCATCGAAATGACAATGTAGTTCTTATTTTTCTACGGGTTTTTTAACAATCTCGTCTAAAACAGCTTTGTCTTCGTAATTGATTACTTTCAAAGTAATTTCCTGATTTTTTACCGTTTTTCCTTCAATGATATAAAGTTTTCCTTTTTTATAGGATACGTTACTTTGATCAAAATCAACATCCCCGTAAGTCAATGTGTTTTTAATATCTGTAGTATCAATCCATTTTTCATTTAAAGTCTGAATAGCTTTATCTGAATATTTAAAAGGTTTTGTTCTAAGGTTGTTTAAAACCCTTGCGTTTGGAAAGTAATTACATCGAGTATCTTTTCCGCTAAAAATAGCTGCTACAACAAAACATCCCATTACGAGACCAATTAAATAATAAGCAAAACGATGTACGAACTTCATGAAATAAAATTTTTGCAAAGGTACATTAAAGTTCTTTTAAAATACAAGTAAATTAATATCGTTATCAGGTAAATCAAACCATTCACCAATTGCTTTGTTGGTAAGTATTCCGTGGTATAAATAAATTCCGTTTTTTAAACCCTTATTGCATCTTATTGCACTTTCTAAGCCACCGTCTTCTGAAATTTGATGAAGATAAGGCGTTAAAATGTTACTGATTGATAATGAGGCAGTTTTTGAATATCTTGATGGAATGTTTGGAACGCAATAATGCAAAACATTATTTTTTATAAAGGTTGGTTTTTCATGCGTGGTGACTTCAGAAGTTTCAAAACAGCCACCAGTATCAATACTTACATCGACTATTACAGCACCTTTTTTCATATGTTCTACCATAGTTTCAGTTACTATAATAGGACAGCGCTCTTTACCGCGCATAGCACCAATAGCTACATCACAGCGTCTCAAAGCTTTTAATAATGCTTTCTGCTGAACTGTAGAAGTAAAGATTCTTTGATTTAAATTGTTTTGTAAACGGCGTAATTTGGTAATTGAATTATCAAATACTTTTACGTTTGCACCTAATCCAATTGCGGTTTTAGCAGCAAATTCGCCAACTGTTCCTGCTCCTAAAATAACTACATCAGTAGGAGGGACACCTGTGATATTACCGAATAGAAGCCCTTTTCCGAATTCGTCTGTAATCATTAACTCGGCAGCAATAAGTATAGATGCCGTTCCAGCAATTTCGCTTAAAGACTTTACAGCCGGATAGGAACCATCTTCATCCTTAATATATTCAAACGCAAGTGCTGTGATTTTTTTCTGGGCTAAAGCTTCGAAATATGCTTTCTTTTTTGTTTTTAACTGAATTGCAGAAATAATAACCGTTTCGGGATTAATCATTTCTATTTCTGCTAAAGTTGGCGGTTCTACTTTTAATAAAAAAGGACAGCCAAAAACTTTTTTAGTATCTTTTGTAACTTCTGCACCGGCATCACTGTATTCTTTGTCAGAATAACTCGAACTTTCTCCAGCCCCTGATTCGATCATTACGCGGTGACCTTCATAAGTTAATGAGTTAACTGCGTCGGGAGTCAGGCAAATACGACGTTCCTGATAACTCGTTTCCTTAGGAATTCCTATGAAAAGTTCTCTTTTAAAACGGCCAACTTCAAGTTTTTCTTCCTGTGGAAGCAATTGTTGTTTCGTAAATGGAGTTAAGGTTATTGACATGGGATAATTACAAATTTAAAGATGCAAATTACGTAAAAAGTTTTAGAATTAGTATTAATTTTCTTCTCTTAAAACGAGACAAATCAGAATAATATTTTCTTTATTTTTATATTAGCTCTTTCGTAAATGACATTTTCTAATATTCATTGCATGTATATTGTTTCATGTAGGTTCACAAATTTTTCACAGATAACACAAGAGTTAAAAATATATTGGAATCTTTATAAAAATTCGTGCATGGCTGTGAATTTAAACCAGTTCTAAACTTCTCTTTCCGTCTGCTAATAATTCAATTTTAATTGTCGAAGTTTCTTCAGGAAGTAAATTCGCAATTTTTTCAGACCATTCGATAAAACACCAGTTTCCAGAGTACAAATAATCATCAACTCCCATATCAAGTGCTTCGGTTTCTTTATTTAATCTGTAGAAATCAAAGTGATAAACAATTTGATTATCAACTGTATAATATTCATTAACCAAAGAAAAAGTCGGACTGCTTGTTGCGTCCTGAACTCCTAAACTTTTACATAATTGCTTAATTAAAGTAGTTTTTCCTACGCCCATTTCTCCGTTAAAAAGAATGATTTTTTTTGGATTTGAAGCTATTATTTTCTCTGCTGTTTCTTGAATTTGATCTAAAGAAAAAATGATGTTCATTGTTAAATTTATTTTGCGATTATTTCCGCGATAAGCGAAATATTTTTGCCACGAATTTCACAAATTTCCGCGAATTATTTTTTAATTAAAGAAAGATAAATTTGTAAAAATTCGTGGCAACCTTCTTTATTTAGGATTAAAAACCAGGAATGGAATAATCATTTCTTCTAATGAAATACCCCCGTGCTGATAGGTGTTTTTGTAATAACTTACATAATGATTGTAGTTGTTTACATAAGCTAAAAAATAATCATTTTTGGCAAAAATAAACGAACTACTCATATTAATTGCCGGTAAACCAATTGCTTTTGGTTCTTTTACTACATAAACATCTTTTTGCTCATATGTTAAACTGCGCCCGGTTTTGTAACGCAAATTCAGACTTGTATTTTTATCTCCTACAACTTTCGACGGGTTTTTTACATTGATAGTTCCGTGGTCAGTTGTCAGGATTAATTTAAAGCCTAAAAGCTGTGCTTGTTGAATAATTTCCAATAGCGGAGAATTTTTAAACCAGCTCAAAGTCAATGAACGATATGCTTTATCATCAGAAGCTAGTTCTTTGACCACTTCCATTTCTGTTTTGGCATGCGAAAGCATATCTACGAAATTGTAAACAACTGTTACCAAATCATTTCCTTTTAATGCTTTGAAGTTTTCGGCTAGTTTTTTACCTCCAGCATAATTGGTGATTTTAAAATAGTCTTCCTTAATATTGAGTCCTAAACGCTTTAATTGTGCTGATAAAAATTCGGCTTCATAAAGGTTTTTCCCGCCATCTTCAACATCATTTTTCCAGTATTCCGGATGCTTTTTTTCCATATCCAAAGGCATTAAACCTGAGAATATTGCATTTCTTGCATATTGTGTAGCTGTTGGCAGGATAGAGAAATAAGGAACTTCTTTTTCTAATTTATAATAATTGGAAATTACCGTTTCAAAAGATTTCCATTGATCATAGCGTAAATTATCAATTACAACAAATAAAATTGGTTTGTCTTTCTTTTTAATTTCCGGCACAACGAGTTCTTTAAATAAATCATGCGACTGAATAGGTTTATCTGCTTTTGGAGCAAACCAGTCTTCATAATTGCGTTCAATATATTTTCCGAACTGCGAGTTTGCTTCAACCTTTTGAGATTCAAGTATTTCGATCATGGCCTGATCGTTGATATCCTCCAGTTTTAATTCCCAGAAAAGTAATTTTTTATATAACTCAACCCAATCCTCATACGAATTAACCATTGCCAATTCCATTGAGATTTTCCTGAATTCTTTCTGATAATCCAATGTTGTTTTCTCTGTTATAAGCCTTGAATCGTCGAGATTTTTTTTCAGACTCAACAATATCTGATTGGGATTGACAGGTTTTATTAAATAATCAGCAATTTTAGACCCTATGGCTTCTTCCATTATATATTCTTCCTCACTTTTGGTGATCATAATCATGGGAATGGCTGATTTTTTTTCTTTCATTTCAGAAAGCGTTTCCAGACCGCTCATTCCGGGCATGTTTTCATCCAGAAAAACAATGTCATAATTATCTTCTTCAAATAAAGCAATTGCGTCTAAACCATTATTAGATGTGGTTACCTGGTAGTTTTTCTTTTCAAGAAATAATATATGTGGTTTTAAAAGATCAATTTCATCATCGACCCAAAGTATTTTTATCTTATCCATAAACGAATTTTAATTTTGATGCAATTTACAAGGTATAGAACTTAAAAAGTATTAAAAATAGTATAAAATTCAGAATAAAGAATTGCGTTTTTTTATTTAAATATTTTTAAAATGAAATTTCTTTAATTCCTTAATTAGTATTAAAACTTAATTTTTTTAAGTTAAAATCAGAAAACTGTTTATAGTTATTTACTTATATTTGTTGACTTAAAAATAACCAAATAGTGACTCACATTAATAAGTTAAAAATATTCAATGATCCCATTTATGGGTTTATATCCATCCCAGACGAGCTTATTTACGATTTAATCCAGCATCCGTATTTTCAGCGTCTGCGTCGTATTTCTCAAATGGGGCTGTCTTATTTGGTATATCCGGGTGCAAACCACACTCGTTTTCATCACGCTTTAGGATGCATGCATTTGATGCAGAAAGCGGTTGAAACTCTTCGTTTTAAAGGAGTTGCAATTTCTTCGGAAGAAGAAAATGCATTATATATAGCCATTTTGCTCCATGATATTGGTCACGGGCCATTTTCGCATGCAATGGAAAAAAGTATAGTCGAAGATGTCAATCACGAAGCTATTTCATTATTATTTATGAATAGGTTAAATGATGAATTTGGCGGAAGATTAAGTTTGGCAATTCAGGTTTTCAAAGGTGAATATCACAGGAAGTTTATGCTGCAACTGATTTCAAGTCAGTTGGATATGGATCGAATGGATTATTTAAAACGGGATAGTTTTTATACTGGGGTTGCAGAAGGAAATGTAAATTCTGAACGACTGATCCAGATGATGAATGTCGTTGACGGAGTTTTGGTTATCGAAGAAAAAGGGATTTATTCGGTTGAAAAATTCCTGCTTTCGAGACGATTGATGTACTGGCAGGCTTATTTGCATAAAACCAGTCTGGTTGCTGAATTAATTTTAATGAAAGCATTAAAAAGAGCCAAAGAATTGACGCTGAAAGGAGTTCATTTGCCATGCAGCGGACCTCTTCAGTATTTTATGCAAAATAAAATTACATTAGAAAATTTTGATGCTGATAAGCTGGATTTGTTTTCTCAATTGGATGATTTTGATATTATAAGTGCCTTAAAAGCATGGCAACGCCAGGATGATTTCATACTTTCTACTTTAAGTAAGATGATTATTAACAGAGATTTACTCAAAATTAAATTAAGCGCAGAAAAAATTCCGATTGAAGAATCACAATCATTAAAAGAGGAATTTGCAGAACAGCATCATATATCTGCTGTAGATGCCGGTTATTTTATTTTTAGAGGAAAAATAAAGAACCAAGCCTATAGCAAGGAAGCTGAACCTATACGAATTTTGAAAAAAGACAAAACAATTGAGGATGTTGTAGAAGCTTCTGATCAGCTGAATTTGAAATCATTATCTAAATTGGTTACAAAATATTATATCTGTTTTCCAAAACAACTTATCTAAAATTAACATTTAAAATCTATTTTTTATATTTTTGTCGCAATGAAATTTACAGCAGAACAAATAGCAGGAATTTTAGAAGGAGAAGTTGTTGGGAATCCCAATGCAGAAGTTTCTCGTTTATCTAAGATTGAAGAAGGTGAGGAGGGATCTCTTACTTTTTTGGCTAATCCTAAATATATCAACTATATATATACCACAAAAGCATCAGTTACTATTGTCAACGACAGCTTTATACCAGAATCTGAAATCACTACTACATTAATAAAAGTTGAAGATGCCTATGCTTCTTTTTCTAAACTTTTGCAGTTTTATAATCAGGTAAAATTGAATAAAAACGGAATAGAACCGCAGTCTTTTATGAGTGAGGGAACCAAATATGGAGAGAATCTTTATCTGGGAAGCTTTAGTTATATCGGACAAAATGTGGTTTTGGGCGATAATGTAAAAATTTATCCAAACAGTTTTATTGGTGACAATGTTGTGATTGGTGATAATGTGTATATTTTTGCAGGCGCTAAAATATACTCTGAGACTATTATTGGCAATTTTTGTACGATACATTCGGGCAGCATAATTGGTGCAGATGGTTTTGGTTTTGTGCCAAATGAAGAAGGTGTATATAGCAAAATACCACAAATTGGTAATGTTGTTATAGAGGATAATGTAGATATTGGTGCCAATACTACAATAGACAGAGCAACTCTGGGATCTACGATAATTAGACAAGGAGTGAAATTAGACAATCAGATACAGATTGCGCACAATGTAGAAATTGGTAAAAATACCGTTATAGCGGCACAATCGGGTGTTGCTGGTTCTACAAAAATTGGCGAAAACTGTTTGATTGGAGGACAGGTTGGTATAGCAGGCCACTTAATTATAGGAAACAATGTGAGGCTTCAGGCTCAATCGGGAGTAGGAAAAAACATTAAGGATAATGAAACCCTTCAGGGAACGCCTTCACTTGGGTATACAGATTTTAATAAATCTTACGTTCATTTTAAGAACTTACCTAAAATTGTGGCCGAACTGGAAGAATTAAAAAAACAAGTAATAAACCCAAAAAATGGAAATAATGGTTAAACAGAAGACCATCAAGAATGAAATTTCACTAACAGGAGTTGGACTACATACCGGAAAAGAAGTTACAATGACTTTTAAGCCTGCTCCGATTAATAATGGTTTCACTTTTGTAAGAGTTGATTTGCAAGGTCAACCAATTATTGAAGCTGACGCTAATTATGTTGTTAATACCCAAAGAGGTACAAATCTTGAGAAATTAGGAGTAAAAATTCAGACTCCTGAACATGTTTTAGCTGCAGTAGTTGGTTGCGATTTGGATAATATCATTATTGAATTGAATGCCTCTGAACTACCAATTATGGATGGTTCATCAAAATATTTTGTTGAAGCAATAGAAAAAGCAGGAATCGAAGAGCAAGATGCTACTCGTAATGTTTATGTTGTAAAAGAAGTTATTTCATTTACTGACGAAGCAACAGGAAGTGAAATTCTTGTTATGCCAAGTGATGACTATCAGGTAACTACAATGGTGGATTTTGGTACTAAAGTTCTGGGTACTCAAAATGCTACACTTAAAAGCATTTCTGATTTTAAAGCCGAAATAGCAAGTTCAAGAACTTTTAGTTTTTTGCATGAATTAGAATCACTGTTAGAAAACGGACTTATTAAAGGCGGAGATTTAAACAACGCAATTGTTTATGTAGATAAAGAAATTTCTGCATCTACAATGGAAAATTTAAAGAAAGCATTTGGTAAGGATGAAATCTCTGTAAAGCCTAATGGCGTTTTGGATAATTTAACCTTGCATTATCCAAACGAGGCTGCAAGACACAAATTGCTTGATGTAATTGGTGATTTGTCTCTTATTGGAGTTCGTATCCAGGGAAAAATTATTGCAAATAAACCAGGTCACTTTGTAAATACACAATTTGCAAAAAAACTGGCAAAAATTATTAAAATAGAGCAAAGAAATCATGTTCCTGTTTATGATTTAAATCAAGAACCCTTGATGGATATTCATAAAATTATGGCAATGCTTCCTCACAGACCTCCATTTTTATTGATTGACAGAATTATTGAAATGTCTGATCGTCATGTCGTTGGTTTGAAGAATGTGACTATGAATGAAAATTTTTTCGTAGGACATTTTCCAGAAGCTCCGGTAATGCCAGGCGTTTTAATTGTAGAAGCAATGGCACAAACAGGAGGGATTTTGGTTTTAAGTACTGTTCCGGATCCGGAAAACTATTTGACTTATTTTATGAAAATAGATAATGTTAAATTTAAACATAAAGTATTGCCAGGTGACACGCTAATTTTTAAATGTGAATTGATTTCTCCAATCAGAAGAGGAATCTGTCATATGCAGGCAAATGCTTATGCAAATGGGAAATTAGTTACTGAGGCAGAGTTAATGGCGCAAATTGTAAAAAAACAATAATAGTTTAATCAAAATTATTGTTTACGTTTGTTGCCCAAATCAGACTATTTTTAATTAAAAATATAAAACATACAGATGAATCAACCATTAGCATATGTTCATCCTGGCGCTAAAATCGCTAAAAATGTTGTAATTGAACCTTTTACAACGATTCATAATAATGTTATTATTGGTGATGGTACCTGGATTGGTTCAAATGTAACCATCATGGAAGGTGCCCGTATTGGAAAAAATTGTAATATTTTTCCTGGGGCTGTAATTTCAGCTGTTCCACAAGATTTAAAATTCGGAGGTGAAGATTCTTTGGCTATTATTGGTGACAATTGTACAATTAGAGAATGTGTAACTATTAACAGGGGGACTGTAGCTTCAGGGCAAACTATTCTGGGAAATAATTGTCTTGTAATGGCTTATGCGCATATTGCACACGATTGCGAAATTGGCAATAATGCTATAATAGTAAACGGAGTTGCATTGGCAGGTCACGTGGTTGTTGGTAATCACGCTGTAATTGGAGGTTTAGCCGCTATTCATCAATTTATACATATTGGAGACCATGCTATGATTTCTGGTGGATCTTTGGTTAGAAAAGATGTTCCTCCATATACAAAAGCTGCAAAAGAACCATTATCTTATGTTGGAATAAATTCTGTAGGGTTAAGAAGAAGAGGCTTTAGCACTGATAAAATCAGAGAGATTCAGGAAATTTATAGAATTCTATACCAAAAAAATTACAATACAACACAAGCTTTAAGTATAATTGAAGCAGAAATGGAAGCTACTCCTGAGAGAGATGAAATTTTGGATTTTATCAGAAATTCATCAAGAGGAATCATGAAAGGTTATTCAGGAAATTATTAATTTTATAGTTTAGATTTCAATTTAGATTTCTAGACCACAATAAATAAACAATATAAATGTAGATTTGATTCTTTAAAGAATTTAAATCTACATTCTAAAATTTAAAATAAAAAACAAATGGCATCTACATCAGATATTAGAAACGGATTATGTATTAAGTTTAATCACGACATTTATAAAATTATCGAATTTCTTCACGTTAAGCCAGGAAAAGGACCTGCTTTCGTTAGAACTAAACTACGAAGTTTAACAACCGGAAAAGTATTGGATAATACTTTTTCTGCAGGACATAAAATTGACGATGTACGTGTAGAAACACATACTTATCAGTTTTTGTATGCTGAAGGAGATGAATTTCATTTTATGAATGCTGAAACTTTTGAACAAATCTCTTTGAACAAAAGTATCTTAGATGCTCCTGGGTTATTAAAAGAAGGAACAAATGTTATGGTTCAGGTAAATACTGAAACAGACTTGCCTTTATCAGTTGATATGCCGGCTTCTATCATTTTAGAGGTTACATATGCTGAGCCGGGTGTAAAAGGAAATACTGCTACAAATGCAACTAAATCTGCTACAGTAGAAACTGGTGCAACAGTAAACGTTCCGTTATTCATCAACGAAGGTGATAAAATTAAAATTGATACTGCTTCAGGTTCTTACATGGAGCGTGTAAAAGAATAGTTTATCATTTAGATAATTTGTCAATGAGTCAATTAGAAAATTGATGCAAAGAAGAAATTTACAAGTTTCATATTTTCTGATTGACACATTTTTTAATTGACACATTTTCTGATTGACAAATTTTCTAATTTAAAAATATGAAATTTCCAAAAGTTCACTCTTTACAAGAAATTGCAAATTTGCTTCAATGCGAATTTATAGGTGACCAAAACTTTCCGGTTTTAGGCATGAACGAGATACATGTTGTTGAGCCCGGAGATATAGTTTTTGTTGACCATCCAAAATATTATGATAAAGCTTTACAATCGGCTGCGACTATTGTCTTAATCAATAAGAAAGTAGAATGCCCGGAAGGTAAAGCTCTTTTAATTTCTGATGATCCTTTTAGAGATTTTAATACTTTAACTAAGCACTTCAAACCTTTTCAATTTGCTAATGTTGCTGTTTCAGCTTCTGCTGTTATTGGTGAAGGAACTGTGATTCAGCCCAATTCATTTATTGGTAACCACGTACAAATCGGAAAAAACTGTCTGATTCACTCCAACGTATCTATTTACGATCATACTATTATTGGTGATAACGTAATTATTCACGCCGGAACTATTTTGGGAGCTGATGCTTTTTATTATAAAAAGCGTGCAGAAGGTTTTGATCAGTTGATTTCAGGAGGAAGGGTTGTAATTGAAAACAATGTTGGTATTGGGGCACTTTGTACTATTGACAAAGGTGTTACCGGTGATACAAAGATTGGTGAAGGTACTAAAATTGATAATCAGGTTCATGTTGGTCATGACTCTGTAATTGGTAAAAAATGCCTGATTGCTTCTCAGACCGGGATTGCCGGCTGTGTGATCATAGAAGATGAAGTAACCATCTGGGGACAAGTTGGCACAACAAGTGGCATCACAATAGGAGCGAAGGCTGTTATTATGGGACAAACAGGAGTGACAAAATCTGTCGAAGGAGGAAAATCTTATTTTGGGACTCCAATCGAAGAATCAAGAGAAAAATTAAAGCAGTTAGCCAATATTAAAAAGATTCCTGAAATTCTAAATAAATTGAAGTAATATGTCGATAAAAGAATTTGTTCAAAAATTTTATAAGTCGGATGCCTTGATTGATAGTGAAATCATGAAAACCTATTTGCATCCCGAAGTATTAGTGGATTGGAATAGCAGCAAAGGATTTATTCAGTTGGATTATAATTCTTTATTGGATATGGCCAATGAACTTAGCCGTGCTTATGTTCGTTCAAAAGTTAGAATTAGCCATATTATCAGCGAAGATGATTTAGTATCAATACGTTACTCTCATTATGTTAAAACTATAGAAAACCCCAGAGAAGAAATGCTATTGGCTCATTTCTCTACTATTTGGCAAATTAAAGACGATAAATTATATCGCGGTTATCAGATGAGTCAATTTTCTTAATTTTTTTGATGACAAAAAGGTTAAAATACATTACAAAACCTTATTTTTGCAACACAATTTTAAAAACTACATAAAATATATATCATGAGTGTTTTAGTTAATAAAGATTCCAAAATAATTGTTCAGGGATTTACAGGTAGCGAAGGAACTTTCCACGCTTCTCAAATGATTGAGTACGGTACTAATGTTGTAGGTGGTGTAACTCCTGGAAAAGGAGGTACAAGCCATTTAGATCGTCCGGTTTTTAATACAGTAAAAGATGCTGTAGATCAGGCTGGAGCTGATACATCTATCATTTTTGTTCCGCCGGCTTTTGCTGCCGATGCAATTATGGAAGCTGCTGATGCTGGAATTAAAGTAATTATTGCTATTACAGAAGGAATTCCTGTAGCAGATATGATTAAAGCAAATAATTATGTTAAAGAAAGAAATTCAAGATTAATCGGGCCAAACTGCCCTGGAATTATTACTCCGGGTGAAGCTAAGGTTGGTATTATGCCAGGTTTTGTTTTCAAAAAAGGAACAGTTGGTATCGTTTCTAAATCAGGAACTTTAACTTACGAAGCTGCTGACCAGGTTGTAAAACAAGGTTTAGGAATTACTACAGCTATTGGTATTGGTGGAGATCCAATTATTGGAACTACAACGAAAGAAGCTGTTGAATTATTAATGAATGATCCTGAAACTGAAATTATTATCATGATTGGTGAAATTGGTGGTCAATTAGAAGCAGATGCTGCTAAATGGGTTAAAGCTGATGGTAACCGTAAACCTGTTGTTGGGTTTATCGCCGGAGAAACTGCTCCTGCTGGTAGAACAATGGGTCATGCTGGTGCTATTGTTGGTGGTTCTGATGATACAGCTGCTGCTAAAAAACAAATTATGAGAGACAACGGAATTCACGTTGTTGATTCACCAGCCGAAATTGGTAAAAAAGTAAAAGAAATACTTGGATAATCTCCAATTATCAAAATAACAAATTCCAAAAAAAAGTCTCAATATTTGTTGAGACTTTTTTACATTTTTAAAATGTTTGGAATATAATTAAAAATTTAGCAACTTAGATTTTTAGCCCCGAAGATTCGGGATAGTAGCTTAAAAAGAAAAATATGTACAAAGAATTAAAAAAGTTTAAAGTAAGCAACAGTTTTACTTTTACTGCAGAAGATAGTTTAGAACAAGTTTGTAATGCACCGGAATCTGGCGCAGGAATTTTTGTTGTTTATGCAGTTGAAGGCAATGAAAAAGAATTAATCATGGTAGGTTCAACAGGAACTGTACAAAATGATGGAACCTTAAAAAGTAAAAATGGCGGTCTTTACGATAAAATAGTAAATGGACATCAGTTTGCAAAAACTGGAAGAAAATATTCATGGCCGGCACAAATGAAACTGGAAAATATTTCAGCTCTGGAAGTGGTTTGGTATGAAACCTTTAATGCTGATTCAAAAGGTATCCCGACAACTGTTGAAGGACAGGTTCTGCAAAATTTTCTTGATGAGAATGCAAAATTACCAAGATGGAATGTAGCTTTCTAAAAGCAGTAAGTATAAAATTTGAAGCCTGACTATATTAGTCAGGCTTTTTTATTGAAATATATTTTTCTCTAATATTTGATATTTCTGTATCAAATGTTAAAATTATCTAAAAAAATAATTGTTGTAAAATCTGACAATTTAAAAAAAGCCTAATTTTTATTTTATCACCAAAAATTTGGCTAATCATAACGCCATCAATAAAAAGAGACAATTTCCTGATATTAGGAAACTGTCTCTTTTTTGTAAATAAATTGTTTTTAAATTTTTGCTTTTATATATTTATCGCACAATGTAGAAGAATAATGTTAAAAAAATATTTTCTGTACATTAACAAAAAAGCTATTTTCAAAAACTACTATCCCAAAATCAAATTATGAAAACTAAAATTTCACACACCACTTTTGATGATAATATACTTTGGGGAAAACTGAAGGAAGGTGATGAAAAATCATTTTCTATTTTGTTCGAAAGGTATTACAGTGATTTAGTAAGTTATGGAAATTCACTTTCTCCCTTTGAAGAGAAAGTACAAGATTGTATACAAGATGTTTTTACAGATATTTGGGTTTATAGAAACGGTTTGCAAAGTTCGGTTGTAGTAAAAGCCTATTTGTTATCAAGTGTTCGTAAACGAATTGCGCGCTTAAACGAAAGAGACCATATTTTCCGCAAAGCCGCAAGTACTGACTCTGTTGCTTTTTTATTAAAATTTTCGGTAGAATATGATCTTATTGATGATGATTATGCAACAAAAGAAAAAGTTTCTCATCTTAATAAACTTTTAAACGATTTACCTGCAAGGCAAAAAGAAGCATTGTATCTGAGATATCATCAAGGGTTAACGGTAGAACAAATTGCTGATATGCTCGATGTAAATTATCAGTCTGCAAGTAACTTGTTATACCGCGGTTTACTTACGCTTCGTAAAGAATGGAAGGGTACTTTTCCCTTAATCGCACTATTATCTTCAAGTACTTTTTAGTTTTATTTAAAAAAAAATAAAAAAAATCATAATTTGGTGAGTATATAATAAGAGTGCTGTCCTCTATGTTTTTGTAACCTCATTTCATACATGCAAAAACGTAATAAATATACCGAGATTGAAGATTTTTTATCTGATGAATCGTTCCAGTTATGGATTTTATCAAAAGTAGATGAAGACAATTGGGAAGAGTGGACATTAGAGAGTCAACAACGTGCAAAACTGGTTGAAGATGCCAGGTTGTTATTGCTTGCAATGAAAGTACCAGATTCTGGATTATCCTTATCTGATATTCATAGTGCACTGCAAAAAACGTGGATAAAAATTGAAAATAAAGAAAATCAAATTGACCTGTTTAAAAATAACAATTTAAGATTTCTGAGAAAATATTTTCTTTATGGTGTTGCAGCTACATTATTTTTTTGCGTAATGTCAGTTTGGTTTTATAGAAATGAGATCACTTCAACTCACGAAGTTGTTACCTATAACGAACTTATTGATACCAATAGTGAAGGCTTAGTAGAACAAACTAATAATTCTGATAAACCACAAATTATTACTTTGTCTGATGGGAGTTCTGTTTTGTTACAGCCAAATAGTAAATTAAGTTATCCTAAAATCTTTACCGGAAACGAAAGAAAGGTGTATTTGTCCGGCGAAGGTTTCTTTGAAATTAGTAAAAATCCTAAAAAACCTTTTTACGTTTATGCAAACGAAATTGTCACAAAAGTTGTCGGAACCAGCTTTAGGGTTAAGGCTTATTCTGATCAGCCTAATGTGGAAGTTCTTGTTCGCACCGGTAAAGTTAAGGTAAGATCTAATGAACTTGTTTCATCATCGGAGCAAGAGGTAGTACTATTGCCAAATCAGGCATTGCGATTCTTGCGCAGTGACTTAGTTTTTAAGAAAATTACAAACATTACCCAGGATGAAGCACTGGTAAAAAGTGTTGGAAATATTGAACAATTAAGTTTTGAATTTAATGATATTCCTGTTTCTCAGATCTTTGAGACGATCGAACAGGCTTATTTGATAGATATTGATTATCCGGAAGAAAAATTAAAAGAATGTCATCTTACCACTTCTCTTAGCGATCAGCCACTAACTGAAAAGTTAAAAATTGTCTGTAGAAGCATTGGTAATAATACCAATTTTGAGATGAATGGAAACCAGATTAGCATAACATCAGAAGGATGTAATTAATACAGTTTTTTTTTGAATTAGTTATGAAATTGTATCTGTTGTTTTAACTGTATCTTTTTCGGTGTAAAATCGCATAAGAGAATAGATAAACATAATGTATTTCTTTAAAAAAATAAAAATTAAAACCCCTAAATAAAGTATTTCAAAAATTAAAATAACCGCCTATGTGAATTTAGAATGCAAAAAAAAGTGCCGAAATGCTGTAACATTCCGACACTCAATAAAGTTGAATTTCTTTCTGTAAAAAGTAATTCAATCGTTTCTTAAAATACGCTCTAAACAGTATTAATCAAAACAAACCAAAATTATGAAAAAACCAGTTGTTAAACAACGATTACTCCATCGAATCATGAAAATAACACTATTTCAGTTTGTCTTAGCGCTTGTATTTTCAAGTGTTGCTATGGCTAACGATATAAATGGACAAAAGAAATTAGATACCAAAGTAACAATTACAGTTGAAAATTTGACTTTGGACAATACATTATCTAAACTTTCAAAATCTGCTCATGTAAAGTTTTCTTATAATTCAAGAATAACTCAATTGAACCAGAAAATAAGCATAGAGGCCAATAATGAAACATTATCGGATATTTTGTCCAGAATTCTGGAACCGTTAAATATCACTTATACAGAAATTAGTAATCAGATTGTATTGCAAAAAAGCAATAAAAATCTTTTTACAGGGGTTGAAACACAAAACACATTATTCGATGTTTTAGCTCAGGGACCAATCATCAAAGGAAAAGTAACAGATCCTAGTGGTGTTCCTCTTCCTGGTGCAACTGTTTTGGCAAAAGGAACAAAAATTGCTGTTTTGACAGATTTTGACGGTAATTTCTCTATCAATATGCCTGCAAATAGTACAGCATTGGTGATTTCTTATGTAGGTATGGAAACTAAGGAAATCGGAATTGAAAATACTGCTCCGACAGTAATTCTAAATGAAGCGGGGCAAAACTTAAAAGAAGTTATAGTAACTACAGGTTACGAAAAAACATCTAAAAGAACTTTTACGGGAGCAATTAGTAAAATTTCAGGTGCCGAATTAAAAGTTGATGGTGTAGTAGATGTGAGCAGAATGATTGAAGGAAAAGCAGCAGGGGTTACGGTTCAAAACGTTACCGGAACTTTTGGTACTGCTCCAAAAATAACTGTTCGTGGATCTTCTTCAATTTTTGGAGATACAAAACCATTATGGGTAATTGATGGTGTGGTTCAGGAAGATATTATCAACATGTCATTTGCAGATTTGGCTTCAGGAAATTCATCAACATTGTTAAGTTCTTCTGTAGCAGGTTTAAATGCAAATGATATTCAAAGTATTGAAATTCTTAAAGATGCATCTGCAACTTCTATTTATGGTTCAAGATCTTTAAATGGAGTTGTGGTTGTTACTACAAAACAAGGACGTAGAGATTCACCCCTAAAAGTGACTTATTCTGTAGAGAATACCGTAAGAGCTGTGCCTAGTTATACACAATATGATATCCTAAATTCTCAGGAATCTATGAGTGTTTTTCAGGAAATGAAAGCAAAAGGTTATCTAGACTTAAGTTCTTCATACACTGGCAGATTTGGTGGAGTATATAATATTCTTGCAAAAGAAATTAATCGTTACGATACATCAAATGGTCAGTTTGGCGTTAAAAATGAGCAGCCGTACATCAATAATTTTCTAAAAAAATATGAATTAGCAAACACAGACTGGTTTAATGTTTTGTTTAGACCTTCAATTACGCAAACTCACTCTTTGAGCTTTTCCGGTGGTGGAAAAAACAACACTTTTTATGCTTCTTTAGGATACTATGGAGATCCGGGATGGACTATTGCTGATAATGTTAAACAATTGTCATCTAACATAAAAGGAACTTTTTATGTAAATGACAGATTAAACGTAACTTTATCTACATTAGGATCTATACGTAATCAAGGGGCTCCGGGAGCTTATGAAAGCAAACAAGATGTTGTATACGGTCGTACTACAAGGGATTTTGATATTAATCCATTTAATTATGTTTTAAATACAAGCAGAACTTTAAGACCTTATGATGAAAATGGTAATTTTGAATACTACCAAAACAACTGGGCTCCAATGAATATTGTTAACGAATTACAAAACAATACATTAGATATAAAAGTAAATGACATTCGTTTCCAGATGGACGTTGATTATAAAATCAACAAGAACTTAACTTATAATCTTACTGGTTCTGCACGTTATGCTAATACTTCAAGAGAGCACAAAGTTATGGAAGGATCAAATGTTGTAGGTGCTTATAATGCTGGTGTAGGGGATAATGTGAATACTAAAATACAAGATGATAACGTATTCTTGTATCAGGACCCAAATGATCCGACTGCTCCAAAAGTATCTGTATTGCCAAGTGGTGGATTCTTAAGAAAATTCACTAATGATATGACTTCATATAATATCAGAAATAGTATTACTTATAGAAATACAATTAAAGATAAACATGAACTTGAAGGTTTCTTTGGTACAGAACTTAGATCAGTAGATAGAAAAAATGACAATTTTACTGCTGTCGGAATTCAATATGACAAAGGTCTTACTTCTTTTATTGACCCGAGAATGATTGAAAAAATTGTAAACGGAGGAGATTCTTATTATGAATTTGGTGAAGAAAGAGAAAGAACAGTAGGTTTCTTTGGAAAAGTAGGTTACACTTACGATCGTCGTTATACAGGGTCTATCACAGGACGTTATGACGGATCTAATAGACAAGGAAACAGCGGATCAGGAAGATGGCTTCCAACATACACTTTTAGTGGAAAATGGAACGTGGCTGAAGAAAAATTCATGAAAGATGTTGAATCTATAAATACTCTGGCGCTAAGAGCTTCATACGGACTTACTGCAACTGCTGGTCCGGCGACAAATTCATTAGCTATTTATAAAAGTTATATCACAGATCGTTTTAATCTTTCAGACAGAGAAAATGCAATAAACATTGAAGATTTACAAAATAGTGATTTGACCTGGGAGAAACAATTTGAAACTAATATTGGTGTTGATTTAGGAATGTTTAATAACAGAGTACAGTTGACTGCAGACGTTTACAGCCGTAAAGCATTTGATTTAGTTGATTATGTAATTACTTCTGGTGTAGGTGGAGAAGACGTAAAACAAGGTAATAATGCCGATATGGAGACAAAAGGTATTGAGCTTGGTTTTACAACACAAAATATTTCAACAGATAATTTTAAATGGTCAACAACATTAAACATGTCAGTTTATGATCAGAAAATTACAAAATTAGCCAATAGACCATCAGCGTTTGATTTAGTAGATTCAAATGGAGGAAATGCAGTTGGACACCCTAGAAATTCTATTTACTCTTACCAGTTTACAGGATTGAATAATCAGGGTTTACCAACTTTTAACTTGCAGGATGGAGCTAGTAGTAATATTACAGGAGCTGATTTTCAGGATACAAATGATGTTACCAAATATTTGAAATATGAAGGATCTATTGAACCAAATAAATCTATTGGTTTAGCGAATACATTCACTTATAAAAGCTGGTCATTATATGTTTTTGTAGTAGGTTCAGGAGGAAATAAAGTTCGTTTAAATCCGGTTTATAGTAATGAATACAATGACTTAACTGTGTTTACAAAAGAATATACAAACAGATGGATTAATCCGGGAGACGAAAATTATACAAACGTTCCTGTAATTGCAGATAGATTATTAAACAGAAATTATGGAACTAATGATTTAGCAATTGCATACAATACCTATAATTTTTCTGATGTAAGAGTTGCAGATGGTGATTTTGTAAGATTGAAAAATGTTTCACTTAGCTGGGAATTTCCAAAAGATTACAAAAGAAAATTAGGTCTTAGCACATTTACGCTAAAAGGATCAGCAGTAAACCCTTGGTTGATTTATTCAGACAAAGCTTTGCACGGACAAGATCCGGAATTCCGTAATACGGGAGGGGTAGCTTTGCCTATTACATCACAATATACTTTTGCTATAAATATTTCATTTTAATAAATTGATTATGAAAAATATAAAAATAACTTTATCGCTATTGATATTGATCACGCTCACAAGTTGTGATGATTTTTTATCAGAAGTACCAGATAACAGAACTCAAATAGATACACCGGAAAAAATATCAGAATTATTAGTAACTGCCTATCCTGACAGAACTTATGCAGTAATTGCAGAAACGATGTCTGACAATGTTTTTGACAGTGAAATGGCGGCATCTAATATAGATAACAGCCAGAGTTTTAACTGGGAAATGCAAACTCAGTTTGGTATTGATACCGAAGGAGATTTCTGGAATTCATGCTACAGAGCCATTGCAGCTGCCAATCAGGCATTGGTTGCAATTGACGAACTTGGAAACCCTTCCAGTTTAAATCCGCAAAAAGGAGAAGCATTATTTGCAAGAGCATATTCGCACTTTATGCTGGTTTCATTCTGGTCACAACGTTATAATCCTGCAACTGCGGCAACAGATTTGGGTATACCATACGTAACAAAACCAGAAACAGCATTGCTGGCACAATACAAACGTAATAGTGTCAAAGAAGTGTTTGATTTTATTGAGCAGGATATTACAGAAGGGATGAAGTATGTAACAAGTAATTATAAAGAACCAAAATACCACTTTAATGTACAAGCTGCGAAAGCTTTTGCCAGCCGTTTTTATTTAGTAAAAGGAGATTGGGATAAAGTATTGGAATATTCAAAAGATCTGGGTTCAGAACCAACAAACCTTAGAGATTATGAGGCTTTTAATGCTGCACCATCTGCTGAAAAAGAAATTGTGTATTCAAGAGTCGAGAATCCAACAAACCTGTTGGTGGCTTATCCAAACTCTATAGCAGGAAGAGGGTATGTAAACAGATTTTATCTTTCTGCCAACAGAGCAGACGAAATTTTAGGTTCTGATACGTATCTTTTTGGAAAACCGTGGTTAATCTATACATCACAGTTTTATGAAAATAATGTTTTGATGCCTAAGTTTTACGAATACTTCAAATACACAAACGTAACTGCAGGTATTGGTGAGCCTTATACAGGAACTGTTCTGTTGAGTAATGATGAGTTTTTCTTAAACAGAATCGAAGCTCATGTAATGAAAAATCAATTGTCGGAAGCAAGGGCTGAATTGCAATACTTTTTAGGAACAAGAATTGAAGATTATGATCCTTCAACAGATATCTTAACTGAAGAATATATTGTAGACACATACCCGGCTGTTGCAAACGAGTTCACTCCGTTTTATGCTTTGACACCGCTGCAAACTTCTTATATCAAAGCTATTACAGAAGCAAGAAGAAGAGATTTTATTCAGGAAGGAATGAGATGGTTTGATATCAAACGTTTTGATCTTGTAGTAACACATAACACAGTACAATTCGGACAAGTAGTCAGAAATAATGTTTTAACTAAAGGTGATAAGCGAAGAGCATTGCAAATACCGCAAAGAGCATCAGATAATGGTATCGAAAAAAATCCTAGATAAAAATTTAATTTTAAATAGTATGAAAATATTAAAAATACAAAGATTTATTGCAATAATTACCGGAGCAGTATTATTTGCAGCCTGTGCTCATGAAGATCAGCCTACAGAAAGTCAGTTAGATTATTCAGTACCTAATAAAACTCCTTTAGATCAATGGATTACGAGTAGTTTTTTAGATCCGTACAATATCAAAGTATATTATGAGTGGAACCAGAATTTGGTAGACAACAACCGTTTCCTGTTTCCGCCAACGGTAGATAAAGTACAGCCTGCACTAGAGATCGTAAAAAGAATTTGGATTGATAGTTATTCTACTATCGGAGGAGCTGATTTTGTTAAGAAAATTTCACCAAGAGAATTTGTTTTAGTTGGAGGAACAAACCTTAACACAACAGGTACACAAATATTAGGTTTGGCAGAAGGAGGACAAAGGGTTACGCTTTTTCAGGTAGATTATCTGAACAAAAACAGCAGGCCAGATGTGACCGAATTTATTCATACTATTCAGCATGAGTATGTTCATATCCTGAACCAGACAAAACCATTTGATGTACAGGCCTGGTCAAAATTAACACCATCGGGATATACTTCTAGCTGGTATATTTATTCACTTGCAACTTCAAGAGAATTAGGGTTTATTACAAGTTATGCAAGATTAAATGTTTATGAAGATTTTGCAGAAACAGCTTCAACAATATTAACGTATTCAGAAGCAGAATATGCCGCATTTTTGGCGAGTGTGGTAAGCCCGACAGCCAAAGCTAATCTGATTAAAAAAGAAGCTATTGTTGTTCAGTATTATAAAGATGCTTTCGGTATAGATTTTTATGCTTTAAGAGATGAAGCACAAAAAAATACAGATGAAGTTATTGAACTATAAAAACATCCTGAACATTAATTATAAAAATTAATATTATGAAAGTAAAAAATATATTTAAGTACCTTATTATTGTTTTTACAGCAATATTATGGGCTTCTTGTAACAACACAGAAGTTGATGATAAATTTGACAGTACACCAACAGAGCGTTTAAATGCACAGAAAAAGGAATTGCAAGACCTTGTACTTTCGTCAGATAAAGGGTGGAAATTAGTTTATTATACTGATAGTACACAATTAGGCGGTTTTACACATTTATTTAAATTTTTTCCAGACGGAAAAGTAGATATGGCATCAGATTATGATGCCGATACAAGTATTCACAGAAGTCAATATGATGTACAGTTGGGTAGTGCAGTAAGTTTGGTTTTTACTACTGCCAACAGAATTCATTTATTATCTCAATCGGATAATTTTCCAACTCCGGCACTTCTTGGAAAAGGGTATCTTGGTGATTTTCAGTTTTTTTATTATGGACAGGAAAATGGAGAGATTATTTTCAGAACAAACAGAAACTTTCAGGAAATACGATTTGTAAAAGCAACCGCACAGGATTGGACAGACTTAGCCGGAAACACTCCGATTATTGAACATATTACGGGCGACATGACAAGCCCATTATTCAGGCTGTTAGAAATAAATGATGGTGCAGCAGTACATCAATATGAATTTGATTTTAATTCTGATGCAAGATTTGGTGTAGCCACCTCTTTGGATTCTGATGATAGTCACAACTTGGCTTTATCATACACCCCGACCGGAGCAGTGGTAAAACCGGCATTAGTTGTAAAAGGTCAAAAATTATCAAACTTTGTTTATCAGGCCGCTACAAATGACTTTGTTGCTACAGGAACAGGTGGAGTAAGTGCAACTATTAAATTTACAAATGCACCGCCAAGAATCACAGATGATTACAAGAAATTATTAGATGGAGAGTCACAAATGGTTTTTGGTTATATAGCCGCAAACTTATATACAGCTTCGACAACTTCAGATTATTTTAGATATCTGATTGACAAAGCAAATGCTACATTACCGGCCAATCAAAAAATTTCCAGAATTCAGATTTACTTCAATTCACCTTTTGGAACTTATATACAATACCGTTTTAATGGAGGAAAACCAAGTCTTTATCACACAGTAACAACTAGTGAAAATACTGCCAATAAAACAATAGTGCTAACTGATGATTATTGGGATAATGGTACAGCCGTAATAGCGCCTCCTGCATTTTTAGCAGAAATTGACGCAGAGTTTACAAATGCTGCAGGATTGTATGTGAAAAAAGAAGATTTTAAAATCACTTACTCTAATACCGTTTATACTTTTACAAGTGCTTCAAGCAGTTTTAGAATGACAACATATCAATTGTAATATTTAATTCAAGTAAGGCAGTTCTTAACTTGAGCTGCTTTAGCTGAATTTTTAAAATAGATTATCTCTTTTTTTTAAACAAATAAATTATGGATACCATCAAAAAACACATAACACCAGCCTTTATAACAATTTTTATTTGGGGAATTGGGCTCTTACTAGTTAATGAATATTACTATGAGTATCTTAGATATTATCAGTATATTTTTATACCCATAATGATTTCATTCATGATTTTTAATCTTGTAAAACAAAGAAGAGAAGATAAAGTTGATGGTACACAGAATTTTAAATTCTCAATTTACAATATATTAGTTACACTATTTATAATGGGAGTTTTATTTTTTCTCATAAACTCAAATTGACTATCAGCATTTAAAAGTTTTAGTTTTTAATTTTTATTTTGAAGGGGACAGCTCAATTTGAGCTGTTTTTTTTCTCTTACTCTTCAAAATTAATAGTATTAGTCTGAATCTCAACGGACATAAAATGATTGAGCAAATGAATATTAATACATTTATTATTATGTTGAAATCAATTTTAAATTCAAGAGGAGTAGAAGTACTTAGCAAAGAAGAACAAAAAAACATTTTAGGAAAAGGAACACCAGTACATCCGGTTTGTGAAGATGGTAACTGGGCTCCGATTGGTGCTAATCCGGCAAATTATCCGAATTTTCCATGTGCAGATATTTATGAACCTGTACCATGTTTTCCAACATTTTTGGCAGACGGAACAATTATCGAATGCTAAAAAAGAAATAATAATTAATAAAACCGTTTTAGATTCTAAAACGGTTTTTATTTTTAATTTAAAAAAATCAATATTGTTATGGAGAAGCCATTTTTTCCAATCACAAATTTTATTAAACGCCCAAATACTCTATATTTGTATTTCAAAAAATAAAAACGAATACCTAAATATGAAATTACTAGAAGGAAAAGTTGCAATCATTACTGGCGCCAGCCGCGGAATTGGAAAAGGAATCGCTGAAGTTTTTGCTAAGCACGGAGCAAATGTAGCATTTACATACAGCTCATCTGTTGCATCGGCTGAAGCTCTTGAAGCTGAACTTAACAGTCTGGGTGTAAAAGCAAAAGGATACCAATCAAATGCAGCTGATTTTAATGAAGCTCAAACTTTTGTTGACGCTGTTTTGGCTGATTTTGGAACTGTTGATATTTTAATCAACAATGCCGGAATTACAAAAGACAACTTGTTGATGCGTATGTCTGAAGCAGATTTTGATCAGGTAATCGATGTTAATTTGAAATCTGTTTTTAATATGACAAAAGCAATTCAAAAAACTTTCCTTAAGCAACGTGCAGGTTCAATTATCAATATTAGTTCTGTAGTAGGAGTATCAGGAAATGCGGGACAAACTAATTATGCAGCTTCTAAAGCAGGGGCAATTGGTTTTACAAAATCTGTAGCACTTGAGTTGGGTTCAAGAAATATTCGTTGTAATGCAATCGCTCCAGGATTTATCGAAACAGAAATGACTGCAAAATTAGGTGAAGATGTAGTAAAAGGATGGAGAGAAGGTATTCCTTTAAAAAGAGGAGGAACTCCGGAAGATGTTGCAAACGCGTGTTTATTCCTGGCTTCTGACCTAAGCGGATATGTTACAGGACAAGTTCTGAATGTTTGCGGAGGAATGCTTACCTAATATTGTTAATTGTTAATGGTTTGTTGTTTATTGTTCTGCAAACAAAAACTATAAACTAAAAAGTATAAACTAAAAATATATATGACTAAAAACACGATTTTATTATTATTACTTTCAATAGTAATATCAGGTGGTTTGTCGTATTTTCAATATTTTTTCAAAGCCAAAAGTAAATCCAATGTGATTGTGCTTTTGGCTTTTTTACGTTTTTTAGTCATTTTTAGTTTATTGGTTTTATTGATAAATCCGATTGTAACAAAAAATTCCCTTGAAATAACCAAAACTCCTCTCGCAATTGCAGTAGATAATTCAAGTTCTATAACAGCTTTAAAATCAGATAAAAAAGTTCTTGAATTATATAAAGAATTAACTTCAAATGCTGCACTTCGCGAAAAATTTGATATTCAGTCCTATCAGTTTGATGCCGATTTAAAATCTTCACAAGAATTTGATTTTAAAGGAAAGCAAACCAATCTTGACGCTGTCGCAAAGAACTTAAAAAGCATCAACAGAAATACCATTTTTCCGACTGTTATTATTACCGACGGAAATCAGACAACAGGAAACGACTACGTATATCGCTTTGATCCTGTAAATAAAGTATATCCTTTGATTGTAGGAGATACAACCACTTTTTTTGATTTAAAAATCAATCAGCTGAATGTAAACAAGTATGCATTTCACAAAAACAAATTCCCTGTAGAAGTTTTTCTGCAATATGCAGGAGATAAAAATATAACGGCCGATTTTTCTATTATACAGGGAAATTCAGTTGTAGCAAAAGAAAAAGTATCTTTTTCATCTTCAAAAAAAACAGCCTCTTTAAATTTGCTTTTACCGGCAGACAAAGTGGGCTTACAGATTTTTAAAGCAAACATTTCTTCTCCTGCAAAAGAGAAAAACAGCTACAATAATATCAAGAATTTTGCTGTCGAAGTCATCGATCAAAAGTCAACTATTGCAATAGTTTCATCAATAAACCATCCGGATATTGCGGCGCTCAAACGTGCTGTGGAATCTAATGCACAACGTAAAGTAATATTGGTTAAACCGAATGAAATCAACTTATTACAAGATGTTTCTGTTCTGGTTTTATACCAGCCAAACACAGCATTTAAGCCAGTTTTTGATCATAACAAATTAGCCGGTACAAACACCTTTATTATTACCGGAAAAAATACCGATTTTAATTTTCTTAACCAGCAGCAGAATAATCTGGTTTTTAAAATGAGCGGACAGACAGAAGATTATTTAAACGAATTTCAATCACAATTTAATTTGTTTGCCATTGATAATATCGGTTTTGAAAATTTTCCTCCATTGCAAAATTTATTCGGAACAGTTTCTACTAACGGAAATGTATCTGTTTTACTTTCTTCAAAAATTAGAAACGTTTCGACAAATGCACCTTTGCTGGCTTTCGCCGAAAATCAAAACAAAAGAACCGCTTTTCTTCTTGGAGAAAACAGCTGGAAATGGCGTTTGCAAAGCCATATAGACAATCAGTCTTTTGAAAAATATGATGTTTTTATTGATAAGATTATTCAATATTTAGCGACATCAGCTTCAAAAAAATCATTGGTTGTCACACATGAAAGTTTTTATAATTCCGGAGAAGCAATTGTAATCAATGCTCAATATTTTAATAAAAATTACGAGTTCGACGAGAAAGCAAGACTTACTATTAGTGTTACCAATACTGAAACCAAGCAGACCAAAAACTATGACTTATTAAAAGGAAACAATTCTTTTTCTGTAAATTTGGATGGACTATCTGCAGGGAAATATAATTTTTCGGTAAAAGAATTAAATACAAACACCAGTTATTCAGGTCATTTTGAAATTTTAGATTTCGATATTGAGAAGCAATTTGTAAATCCTGACGTTGTAAAACTAAAGCAATTAGCATTGCAAACCAATGGAAAAGCCTTTTTTGAAAATCAGACAGATCTGTTAATCAATACTCTTTTAGAAAACAAAGAATACAAATCAATAGAGAAAAATATTTCGACTAAAACCCCAATAATTGACTGGGTTTGGTTATTGGTTTTAATAGCATTGTTATTGACAACCGAATGGTTTGTTAGAAAATATAATGGGTTGTTGTAAAAGAAATTAAAGAAATACATAACCACATAGCCAACGGTTTCAACCGTTGGGAGAGAATAGTGAGGAACAAATTTTTTGCCATCTCAATTAACCTGAAACTTGAAACAAAAAATAACAAACAATTATGGATTTCAGGCTAAAAGTATTTTACACCGTTGCAACAAGGCTCAACTTTACAAAAGCAGCAACAGAACTGTATATCTCGCAGCCGGCAGTTTCTAAACACATTCAGGAACTTGAAGAAACCTATAAAACGAAACTATTCGAACGGAATGGTTCTAAAATAGCTTTGACTCCAGCCGGAGAAATTCTCCTAAAACATACTAAAAGTATATTTAAAATCTACAGGGAAATAGATTTTGACTTAAGCAGTTTTATAGATAATCGCCAGGGATTATTACGGTTAGGATCAAGCACGACAATTTCTCAATATATTATTTCTCCAGTATTGGCACGTTTTCACCAGAAACAGCAAGATATAAAAGTAAACTTGCTGAATGGAAATACGGAGCAGATCGAAAATGCCTTGATCAATAAAGAAATCGAAATCGGAATTGTAGAAGGACAGACTAAAAATCAATCCATAAAATATATTCCGTTTCTGAAGGATGAACTGGTTTTGGTTTGCAACAGCAAAAATGCTTTAGCAAAACAAAATGAAATCTCGCTGGACGATTTAAAATCGATGAAATTTATAACTCGCGAACGTGGCTCAGGAACACTTGAAGTTATAGAATATGCATTAAAACAAGTTAATGTAAAAATCAGTGACCTTCAAATCGAAATGCAGTTGGGAAGTACAGAAAGTATAAAATCTTATTTGCTAAATTCTGATTGTTTTGCCTTCATGTCAATACATGCGGTCAATAAAGAACTTCAAAACAACGAGCTTATTGTTCTAGATGTAGAAAATTTATCAATAGAAAGATATTTTTATATCATTACTTTAGTTGGTAAATCTGATCCATTGTCAGAACTTTTTATTCAAAACATATACTCTTTCTATAACTTAAAGTTATAGTCAATTGTAATATACAATTGGCGATTTCAATATAATCGACAGACCTTTGTGAGGTAATAATTAAGTTCGATATTTTGAAAACGCATTCACAAACAGCAACACATTTAGTAGAAGTCAACATTTACTTTCAGCAGGCAATTTACGCTTTGGCGATTGTCTTATGTCTGTTTTCTATTATTTCGCCACCAATTGCGTTGTTGTTAGGAGTTGTAATTGTAAATTTTTTCGGAAACCCTTTTTTAACGTTCAATCATAAAGCCATTACATTTTTATTGCAATTTTCAGTAATAGGCTTAGGTTTCGGGATGAATGCATCAAATGCGGTTACAGCAGGAAAAGAAGGGTTTCTGCTAACTATTTTCTCTATTTTAAGCACTTTAGTTTTAGGTTTTCTCCTCGGAAAATGGCTTAAGATAGATCGCAAAACTTCACATCTTATATCATCGGGAACAGCAATTTGCGGTGGGAGCGCCATTGCAGCAGTAGCTCCTGTAATAAAATCAAGCGAAAACCAGACCTCAATTGCATTAGGAGTAATTTTTATATTAAATTCGATTGCCTTATTTGTATTTCCGTTTATAGGACATCAGCTCGATTTATCGCAAAAAGAATTTGGCTTATGGTGCGCTATAGCCATTCATGACACCAGTTCTGTTGTTGGGGCGGCCAATAAATATGGCCCGGAAGCGTTGCAAATAGCGACAACAGTAAAACTGGCGAGAGCTTTATGGATTATTCCTATTTCGCTTTTAACAGCAGTAATTTTCAAAAATAAAAATTCAAAAATAAAAATCCCGTACTTTATAGGATTGTTTATCCTTGCCATGCTTTTGAATTCTTATGTACCGCAAGTATCTTTTTTTGCACCTCATATCGTCAATATTGCCAAAACAGGATTAACTGTAACCTTGTTTCTTATTGGTGCAACTTTAAATATAAACACTTTAAAATCAGTAGGAGTGAAGCCATTACTGCAAGGTGTTTTCCTTTGGGTTTTTATCGCAGGAATGGCTTTGGCTTCAATACTTTATTTGGGTTAATTTTCTAAGTGCTTATTTTATATTTAAAAATTTGACAACTGGCTTGCCAACAGCCTTATACCATTTTCCGCTAAATGAAAAACGTTTTTCAATCACAAAGTTAAACTGCTTTTTTGTTTTTGCCATTGCAGCAAGCTCTTCGGGTAGATCAACTTCATAATCATCCTCTGTGCCTTTTGCCTTTTTATACGAGCCGGTTGTAGTGATTACAAAATCACGAAAAAACTTTTTATTATTATCTACAGCGACAGTATATGAACTTGACCATTCTGAGCTAATGCTGTTTGAGAGCGAATAATAACCGACTTCCATCAAAGGCTGATATTTACCATCAAATCCGGCAATTAGATATAAAAAACCATTATAAGGCGCACCAGCACCGCCATTGGCGTGCACCAGAGATAAGGCATATTGATCTTCTCCGATCTGAATCAGTTTTAAATGAGGGGATTGGGCAAAAGAACCAAAAGCAGCAATAGCGGGCTGAAAAGATTTCATTTCCCAGACATTTCCGTTTTTTGCAAATTTAGCGATACTAATAAGGCCTCCGGAAAACCTGCTGGTCTGTAACCCGTCGGCATCATACACAGAATGGTTAAATACAAATAATTTAAATTGATTTCCTTTAGAATCAGAATAGCCGATATTTTCAAGGAGTCTGGTCGCAACACCTTCAGTATATGGAAATAATTGATCTCCTTCAACACCATTAGCATCAGTAAAAGGAGATGGTTTACAGGTTTTGCATTTCCAGCTCACAAAAGTATTTTTATCACCAAGATGGTATAATTTTCCGGGAAACAATTTCTGCATGGTTTTCACCCCATCAATCGGATCGGTAATCTTAAGGATTCTTTTGGTGTTTAGAATTGTATCACTAACATTTTTTAGCTCTATATCAGTTTCTTGTGCGAAACAAAAAGCAGATAAGAAAAGAAAAAGATTTAAAATAATATGGCGCATAAATAAGGTTTGGAAATAAAACAAACTTACAAATAAAAATGGTTGTTAATATGAATTTATGCTACTTATGAGGTTTAAAAACAATCAAAAGTTAAATTAAGAGAATCTTAATTGGTAGTCTTTTAAATTATCTTTAAATAAAGTAAGTTTGCGCTCAAATAAAAATTACAAATGAAAAACTTTAAAATGAAACCAGGACTAATTGCATTTATTGCACTAGGAATTGGATTTTTGACATTATCCTGGGGAATCGTTGGCCACGAACGAATTAACAAAGCTGCAGTTATGGCTTTGCCAAAACCTCTTCAGGTTTTCTTTTACAATCACATTGATTTTATTACTCAGGAAGCTTCTGTTCCAGATATTCGTAAATATGCTTTAAATTATAAAGACGAAAATCCAAGACATTATTTTGACATGGAAAACTTTGGGCCTGTTGACAGTTTACCACAGACAATGGAGGCAGCAAAGAAAAAATATGATGCTAAATTCCTGAATGATAACGGGATATTGCCTTGGTATATAGAAGACTTAATGGTTAAATTAACCAAAGCATTTAAGGATAAAAACAGAGCAGAAATTTTGTTTCTTGCTGCAGATTTAGGTCATTATATCGGTGATGCACACATGCCGTTGCATACTTCTGCAAATCATGACGGACAATTGAGTGATCAAAAAGGGATTCATTCTCTTTGGGAAAGCAGATTACCGGAGTTATTTGTTAAAAATTATAAATTAAATGTTCCGGAAGCGCAATATTACCAAGACGTTCATAAAGCAACCTGGGATATGATTCATGATACACACAGCTTAGCACAGCCCTTATTAGATATCGACAAAAAGCTAAGAACTTCAACTCCGGAAGGTGAAATATTTAAAAAAGATGCAGATGGAAAAATATTAAAAAGCAAATACAATACTTCTGTTTTTGCTGACCAATATGCTGAAAAATTGCACAAAGAACTAAACGGAATGGTAGAAAATCAAATGAGAAAAGCCATTACCGCAACTGCCAGTTTTTGGTATACAGCCTGGGTAAATGCCGGAAAACCAGACTTAAGCGATTTAGATTCATCGGCAGTGACACAAAGAAATTATCAGGCTTTGCAGGATGATCTAAAGCTATTTCAGCGAGGAGATTTGTTTGGAATGAAAAATCAAAACGATTAATTTTTGTTTCAGGTTTTAATGTTTCAGATTCATTCTAAAACTAACTAAAAAAGCCTCAAATTCGTTATGGATTTGAGGCTTTTTTTAGTTTATAATTTAATGAACTTTAGCGTACAATTTTTCTTTTTTTGTGTTTAAATCTTTAAACTGATATTCCTTCTCCTTCAATAAATACGATGCCGATTGATAAAAAGCAATAGTTTGATTGATCAAATCTGTTCTTTGGGATTTTAGCGGTTTCTCATCATAATAAATTTGGTAGGCGTGAGCACTATTTTCTTTTTTATTGAGGCTCAAATCAAATTGTTTCACCTGTTGTTTCGGCGATAAAATAGTTAAGACATTATCCTTTATTAATCCCAGATCCTGATACGTAGCAATAAAAGCGCGGGGTTTATAATCTGGTTTAAAAACATCCTCTCCAAAGAACTTACTTTGATAATCAAAATGAAGTAAACCAAAAAGCGTTGGCATAAGATCAATCTGTGACATTAATTTATTACATGTTTCTGGTTTCATTTCCGGACTGTAAATAAAAGCCGGAATTCGGTATTTGTCCAGAGGAAGTTCTGTTTTTCCTGCACTTGAGGCGCAATGATCTGCTACGATTACAAAAACAGTATTATGAAACCAGGGTTGTTTACTGGCCATTGCAAAGAATTTTCTTAGCGCATAATCAGTATATTTTACACCTCCGTCACGGGATTTGATGTCTCCGGGAATATCAATTTTATTGTTTGGATAAGTAAATGGCCTGTGGTTACTCACTGTCATAATATGATTAAAGAACGGCTTATTTTCTTTGGCTTCCTTGTTCATAATCTTAATTGCCTTATTATACATATCTTCATCACATACACCCCAAACATTAGAAAACGTAATTTCGTTTGGAGAAAAACTTGATTTATCAATAATTTCATAACCATTGCCAGAATAAAAATCCTGCATATTATCAAAAAAAGCATCACCGCCATACATGAATTTTACGTTGTACCCTTTTTGCTTAAAAACAGCCCCTGTAGAAAATTTATTTTTGTTGTCTTCACGTTTTACAACACTTTCGCCCGCTGTTGGAGGCAGACATAAAGTAACCGCTTCGAGACCGCGCACAGTGCGGTTTCCGGCTGCATATAAGTTAGTAAACTGTAAGCTTTTTTGAGAAAGGCTGTCAAGAAACGGTGTAATATTTTCTTGGTTTCCATACATTTTCATGAATTCTGCACTATAACTTTCAATCGTAATAAGCACTACATTTTTATGATTTTCTACTGAATCGCTTTGTATGTCTCGTGAAATGTTATCAGTCGAAATTGCCGGAAACTGTTGTTTTAAAATTGCAAAAGCTTTGTTATTCGGAAGTGTTTTGTAAAATTTAAAGTAATCTAATTTGTTGTTCTCAAAAGCCAGATAAAATCTGTATAAGCCATTAGACTGCAATTCATTAACAAAAATGTTTTTAGAATTTTCTGTTTTGGACAAGGCAGGAATTGCAAAAAAAGAAACCAATAATAATCCGATGTATAGTACTGATATTTTAACCTTTTCATTTAATGTCGGAATCTCATCAATATATGTTCTGGATTTTCTGACAATAAAATAAGTGACAACTCCGGTAATGGCAAACAGTGCCGAAAACAAGGGAATTACCGGGTAAGACTGCATAATGTTTCCGATGACTTCATTGGTGTAAATCAGATAGTTTACTGCAATAAAATTGTATTTTACTCCAAATTCATTCCAAAAGAAATATTCGCTCAAACCGTTTTGGAGAATCAATAAAACATAAAGGAAAATAACAAATGCAAATAACCAAAATCTGATTTTGTCCCTGTATTTTGGAAAGAAAAGCAGTGCAGAAAAAAGAATAGCCTTTATCCCGATAAAAATTAAAACGATTCGTGGCAAAGCGCCACCATATTCGTCAAAGATACTTTTACCTGAAACAACATATAAAAAGGCAGCTATCAAAACGCCTAAAATAATATATCCCGAAGGTTTATTGTATTTTGAGTTTGAAATAAATATTAAGTACAACCACAAAAATACGCTGGCAGCCACAAAGACAAAAAAGTCTGAAATGAGTCCTAAACTAAAGATTTTCAGGCTTTCGAGCACAGTAAATGAGCTTTGGGTTATAGGATGAAAAAGCAAGACAATTCTAAGCAGAAAGCTAACAATAAAGTAAAATACTCCAAGGTTGTAAAAAGGTGAAAATTTCTTGTAAAAAGTCATGGCATTATTTTTTTACAAAATTAATTTCAGCTCATTAAGTAAAGATGAAGTTTAGCTTTTGCCTTAATTAGAGTTAACTTAATGTTTGCTTAAGATTATGTAGCCTGTACGATTCAGATGACTTTTAAATATTTTTCCAATCTTAAAATTTTTATCTTTGAATAAAATATAATCTTAACTAACTGTAAATGCATATTTTAATAGTTGAAGACGAATTAGGGATCATTCAGTTTTTGCAGCAGGGGCTGAAGGAAGAAGGATATTTGGTAACTACAGCAAATGATGGTTCTAAAGGATTTGAACTAGTGCAAAACCAACAGTTTGATTTGATTTTACTCGATTGGATGCTGCCAAAAATTAATGGTTTGGATTTGTGTAAAGCTATTAGAGTAAAAGACAAAACAACTCCCATTATTTTTTTGACTGCAAGAGATACTATTCAGGAAACAATCGAAGGCTTAAAAGCAGGTGCCAATGATTATATCAAAAAACCATTTAGTTTTGAAGAATTAGTTGAGCGTATAAAGGTTCATTTTAGAAATCTAAAAGTACCTGAAACCCTTTCTCTTGGCACAATTACAATTGATTCGTCCAAACATATTGTCTTAAAAAACGAAGAAGAAGTTGCCCTGACACAAAGAGAATTTGAATTATTAAAATATTTAATTCAAAACAAAGGAAAAGTCTGTACCAGAAATCAGATATTAAGAGATGTCTGGGGAATTAATTTTGAATATGATACCGGTGTTATTGATGTTTTTATGAATGCTATAAGGAAAAAACTTAATCTGAAAATAGAAGAAGATTATATAAAAACAATTCGTGGAATAGGTTATATCGCTAATGATTTATAAATGATGCAGTTATCCTTAAAAAACAGAATTGCTTTAAACTACATTATCAACACAGGTTTATTGATTTTAGTGGTTTTTTCAGCTATCTATTTCTCCGTAAAATTTACTGTTTATAAGCATGTTGACGAAAATTTAATGATCGAAATTCAGGATCATTTAAAAGAAATCAGGGTCGAAAATAAAAAAGTAATTTTTATGGATGCCGAAGAATGGGAAGAACGAGAACATAATTCGGTTGATGTAAATCCCGTATTTGTTCAGTTTTTTGACCTGAATAAAAAAATAATTGAAAAATCACCAAATTTAAAAAACGAAACGCTTGTATTTCATAATGGTGTAGAACATTTTCAGCTATTTGATACAAAATTATTAGGCAATACAATCAGGCAGATTCAAGTTCCTCTTTATATAAAATCAAAGAAAGTAGGTTATTTAATTATTGCGATGTCACTTTCAGATTCTGCCAAAGTGCTAAAGAATCTTTTTGATACCTTATTAATAGCTTTTCCTATTATATTATTAATGCTGTTTTTTATTGCAAGATTTTTTGCAGGACGAAGTATAAGACCCATAAATGAAATAATTAACACCTCCAGGATTATCACAAAAGATAACCTGAAAACAAGAATCCTGCTCCCTAAAACACGTGATGAATTGTATGTGCTTTCATCCACCATAAACAATTTATTAGATCGTATTGAAGATGCTGTGGAACGGGAAAAACAGTTTACTTCTGATGCATCACATGAACTGCGGACACCGCTTACAGTTATTAAAGGAACACTTGAGGTTTTGATAAGAAAACCCCGTGATAATAAAGAGTATGAAGATAAAATAACGTATTGCATAAACGAAGTTGACCACTTAAATGTTTTGGTAGACCAGCTTCTTTTGATGGCCCGTTTTGAAAATCAAAAACTAAATATAAATAAAGAAAATGTTTATTTAAACGCAGTAATTTTAGACGTTCTAACTCTTAATTCAGAGAAAATAAATGCAGCAAAAATTGATGTCATTTTAGAAGCCAAAGAAGATTTTTATATTTATTCTGATAATTACCTGCTGGTCACCATTATTCGTAATATTGTATCAAATGCCATCAAATATTCAAATGAGAAAGGGAGAATCTTAATTCAGTTAAAAAAAGAAAAAGACATTATAAGCTGTACAATCTCAGATCAGGGAATCGGAATTGCAAAAGAAAATCTGGAATCAATTCTAAAACCATTTTTCAGGTCCGATTCTTCTCTTCATTCACAAATCAAAGGAACAGGTCTTGGACTGTCAATTGTAAAAAGAATGACAGAACTTCTTCATATTAAATTTAAAATTGATAGTGAAATAGGTGTAGGAACAACAGTTACTTTGACTTTTGATGAAAAATCTCAAACGTTTGAGTAAATTTAGAAAAACCAATAAAAACAGCACTGAATATTTTTTTTAACAATAAACTAGTGTTAAGTTAAAATAAAAATTGCTTTTCTGTTAATTTATCTATTATATTTGCAACCGAAACAAAGAATAAAAAATAACACAAATCATGATTTCTATTCAATTACACCATCATCATTTTCATTATTGCTCTCAGGCGATGTGTTAATGGTATGTTTGTAAATCATCATATTTTAAAACCCGTTTGAGTACATCAAGCGGGTTTTTTAATTCCAATTCTTTGTACTCAGACTATTAATCCAAAAAACTAAAAAAATGAGTACTTTAAAAATTGCAATTCAAAAATCAGGTCGTTTAAACGAAGAAAGCATTCAGATCCTTAAAGATTGCGGCATTTCTATCAACAACGGAATCGACCAGTTAAAAGCCGAAGCCTCAAACTTTCCCCTTGAAGTTTTATATTTAAGAAATTCAGATATCCCGCAATACTTAATTGACGGCGTTGTAGATTTAGCTATTGTAGGCGATAATTTGCTGGTAGAGAAAGGAAAAGAAATACAAGTAGTTCAGAAATTAGGATTCTCAAAATGCAAAGTTTCTGTAGCTGTTCCTAAAACTATGGAATACAATTCTATTCAGGATTTGGCAGGATTACGAATTGCAACCTCTTACCCAAATACTGTAAATGAATATTTTAATTCTTTTGGATTAACAGTTGATATTCACCAAATTTCAGGGTCTGTAGAAATCGCACCCAATATTGGTCTTGCAGATGCTATAGTCGACATTGTTTCCAGCGGCAGCACTTTATTCAAAAATAACCTGAAAGAAGTTGAAGTAATTTTAAAAAGTGAAGCAGTTTTGGCGGTTTCACCAAAAGTTTCCCCGGAAATTCAGAAACATATCGATACCTTAAAATTTAGAATTCAGGCTGTATTAAGAGCCAGAAATTCAAAATATATACTGATGAATGTTCCAAATGACAAGATCGATGCAGTTGGAAAAATCCTGCCTGTTTTAAGAAGCTTAACCGTTTTACCATTAGCTCAGGAAGGATGGAGCAGTGTTCATTCAGTAATAGACAAAGACACTTTCTGGGATGTTATAGACCAGCTGAAAGAAGTTGGGGCAGAAGGAATTTTAGTTTGTCCAATTGAGAAAATGGTACTGTAAGGGGAAATTTAATTTTTAAATTCCAAATTCCAATTCAAAAAAAGCTTCGACTTCGCTTAGCTTGACATTAAGATGATAACAGCTCAGCGTTTTTAAAGAATAATAAAAAACCTTGCGGTTTTGCGGTAGAAAAAAACACAAAGTTTGCGTTAAAAAAAATAAAGGCATGAATAAAATAGACAATCCAAAACAAGATACCTGGTCAGAAATATTAAAAAGACCAACCAAAACAATAGACGATATCGAAGTTACGGTTAAGGAAATCTTCAAAGAAGTACAGAAAAAAGGAGATGAAGCTGTTGCAAAATACACTTCAATCTTTGATGGAATTGCATTGGATAATTACGAAGTTTCTAATGAAGAAATTCAGGAAGCTATTGGTTTAATATCAAATGAATTGAAAGAAGCTATCAAGTTAGCAAAAAACAATATATACAAATTTCACACTGCCCAGAAAACAGAGCGCATTTCGATTGAAACTACCGAAGGCGTAAATTGCTGGCAGGAAAAAAGACCAATCCAAAAAATCGGATTGTATATTCCGGGCGGGACAGCACCATTATTTTCGACGGTTTTGATGCTGGCTGTTCCTGCGGAAATTGCAGGCTGCAAAGAAATTGTTTTATGCTCGCCACCAGATAAAAAAGGAAAAATTAATCCTGCTATTTTATATGCTGCCAATTTGTGCGGTGTGACTAAAATTTTAAAAGTAGGCGGAATTCAGGCAATTGCAGGAATGACTTTCGGGACACAATCAATTCCAAAAGTCTATAAGATTTTCGGACCGGGAAATCAATTTGTGACCGTAGCAAAACAATTGGCAACGCAACATGGCGTGGCAATAGATATGCCTGCAGGGCCTTCAGAATTATTAATTGTAGCCGATGATACTGCCGTTCCGGCTTTTGTAGCTTCAGATTTATTATCTCAGGCAGAACACGGAACAGACAGTCAGGTAATTTTGGTTTCGACTTCAAAAAAACTAATTGATGCTGTAGAAAAAGAGGTTCAGGAGCAAATCGAAGAGTTGCCGAGAAAAGAAATTGCTAAAAAAGCAATTGAAAATTCAAAACTTATCCTGGTCGAAAATGATCAGGTTGCTTTAGATTTAATTAATGATTATGGCCCGGAACACTTTATTATTTGTTCGGAATATGATGATTTTTATTGTAACGGAATCGTAAATGCCGGATCGGTTTTTATTGGGAATTATACACCGGAAAGCGCAGGAGATTATGCTTCTGGAACAAACCATACATTGCCAACAAACGGATATGCAAAGAATTACAGTGGCGTAAATCTGGATAGTTTTATGAAATCGATGACATTTCAAAAAATTTCTAAAACCGGAATTTTAAACATTGGAAAAGCGATTGAAGTTATGGCTGACGCCGAAGGTTTACAAGCACATAAAAATGCTGTTACTTTGAGATTACAATCATTGAAGTAATTCGGTTTTCCTGCAAGGTTTTCAAAACCTTGTAGGTATAGAATGTCAGACTTATAAAAAAAAAACATACCTACAAGGTTTTGGAGACCTTGCAGGAGTAAAACTAAAAACATGAGCACTTTTAATATAAACACGATAACACGTGAAAACGTAAAAACATTAAAACCATATTCGTCTGCCAGAGATGAGTTTGAAGATTTTGATACTGCCGAAATGATTTTTCTGGATGCCAATGAAAATCCTTTTCAAAACGGAGTAAATCGTTATCCGGATCCACAACAAAGTTCGGTTAAAGCAATTTTGGCAAAAAACAACAATGTAAAACCAAGTCAGATTTTATTGGGGAACGGAAGCGATGAAGTTCTGGATCTGCTTTTTAGAGCTTTTTGTGAGCCAAAAACAGATAATATTATTTCGCTGCCCCCAACATATGGAATGTACAGTGTTTTGGCAAATATAAATGCCGTAGAGAACAGAGAAATTTTACTTTCGACAGATTTTCAGCCACAGGTTGAGAAAATTTTAGACGCTGTTGATGACAATACAAAAATTATCTTTTTGTGTTCACCAAATAATCCGACAGGAAATTCTTTCTCGGATGAAAGTGTGGTGAAACTGCTTCAGAATTTTAATGGTCTGGTGGTGATAGACGAAGCCTATATTGACTTTTCGGACAAAGAAAGCTGGCTGGTGGAAATTGATACATATCCAAATTTGGTGATTACACAAACCCTTTCTAAAGCCTATGGCCTGGCCGGAATTCGTTTAGGAATTTGCTATGGTTCAGAAGCTGTAATTTCGGTTTTAAATAAAATTAAACCACCTTACAATGTAAATGAATTAACACAGCAAAGAGCAATTGAACGTTTAAGAGATTCGGATAAAATAAAAAAAGAAATTGCTTCAATTATTGAGCAAAGAGAAGAGTTACTTAAAGTATTACTTGAGATTAGTTTTGTAGAAAAAATTTATCCGACAGAAGCTAATTTTGTATTGGTAAAAGTAGACGATGCCAATAAAAGATACGATCAGTTAATTGAAAAAGGAATTGTAATTCGAAACAGAACAACACAGCCTTTATGCGAAAATTGCCTGCGTTTTACGATTGGAATTCCGGAGGAAAATGCAGTTTTGATTAAAGAATTGAAATTATTGAGCTAAGAATGATAAGCCACAGATTTCACAGATTAATATGATTTTTTTTTGTTTGTGTTTAATTTTTTTCACCACGAATTTCACGAATTTTCACTAATTTAATTTGTGATAATTAGTGAAATTCGTGGCAGAAAAATCTTTTAAATCTTTATAATCTGTGGCAAAACAAAAAATATATGAAAAAAGTACTTTTTATCGATCGTGACGGAACGATTGTTTTAGAACCGGAAAATTATCAATTAGACAGCTTAGATAAACTGGAGTTTTATCCGAAAGCATTTCAATATCTGGCTAAAATTGCCAATGAATTAGACTACGAACTGGCAATGGTAACCAACCAGGACGGATTAGGAACGGATAGTTTTCCTGAAGATACGTTTTGGCCGACACAAAATTTTATCCTGAAAGCATTTGAAAATGAAGGTGTTGTTTTTGATGAAATCTTTGTTGACAGAACGTTTCCCGAAGAAAATGCGTTAACCCGCAAACCCAGAACCGGAATGCTGACAAAATACCTGAACAACCCAGAGTATGATTTGGCAAATTCTTTTGTTTTGGGAGATCGTCTTACTGATGTGGAACTGGCTAAAAACCTTGGTGCAAAAGCCATTTTTATGAATGTAACCGATGGTATCGGAAGTAACGAGATTTCATCAAAGCGTGAAGAATTAGACGAAACAATTGTTTTGCAGTCAATGGATTGGAAAACAATTTATGAGTTTTTAAAATTAGAAGCGCGTTCTGCTTCGATTACACGCAAAACGAATGAAACTGATATTTATATCCATTTGAATTTAGACGGAACAGGAAAAAGCAAAATCGATACTGGAATCGCATTTTTTGACCATATGTTAGATCAAATCTCGCGTCATGGCCAAATGGATCTTGAAATCCTTGTAAAAGGTGATTTAGAAGTCGATGAACACCACACAATCGAAGATACTGCAATTGCTTTGGGAGAAGTTTTCGCGAAAGCCTTGGGAAATAAACTTGGAATCGAACGTTATGGGTTTTGTTTGCCTATGGATGATTGTCTGGCGCAGGCTGCAATTGATTTTGGAGGAAGAAACTGGCTGATCTGGGAAACAGAATTTAAACGCGAAATGGTTGGAAAAATGCCAACAGAAATGTTCTATCATTTCTTTAAATCCTTCACAGACGGTGCAAAAGCCAACTTAAATATCAAAGCAGAAGGAATCAACGAACATCATAAAATCGAAGCAATTTTTAAAGCTTTCGCGAAAGCGATAAAAGTAGCAGTAAAAAGAGACACAGAAAAAATGATTTTGCCTTCAACAAAAGGAATGCTATAAAAAGAGTTAGGAGTTATAAGTTAGGAGTTATAAGTTATTTTGATTTTCTGTTGAGCAACCTGAAACATGAAACATGAAACCTGAAACAAAAAAACAAGAATTATGGAACCTGAAAAATTTGCAAAAGCCTGGATAACATCCTGGAATTCTCATGATTTAGATGATATCATGAAGCATTATTCTGAAGATATTGAAATTACAACACCAATGATAAAGTTGGCGGCAGGAATTGAGAGTGGTTCACTTCAGGGAAAAGAACAGGTTAGGGCGTATTGGGAAAAAGCTTTACAGAAAATTCCGGATCTGCATTTTGAGTTAAAAGAAGTAACTTCAGGAGTTAATTCGGTTGCACTTTATTATAAATCAGTGATGAATAAAATGGCAATAGAAGTGATGTTTTTTAATGAAAATGGATTGGTAAACAAAATGATAGCTCATTATACAGATTTATAGAAATTGTTTCAGGTTTCATGTTTCAAGTTTCTGTAGAGCAACCTGAAACGTGAAACCTGAATCAAAACAAACAATATAAGAAATGAAAATAGTAATCATAAATTACGGAGCAGGAAATATTCAGAGCATTATGTTTGCTATTGAAAGATTGGGTTTTAAAGCTGTTTTGAGCGACAACCCGAACGAAATTAAATCGGCAGACAAAGTAATTTTTCCTGGTGTAGGCGAGGCGAGTTCTGCGATGGCAAAACTTCGTGAAAGCGGATTGGATTGGTTGATTCCTGAATTGAAACAGCCTGTTTTGGGAATTTGTCTGGGAATGCAGTTAATGTGCAATAAAACAGAAGAAGGAAATACAGAAGGTTTAGGAATTTTTGATGTTGATGTTGTGAAGTTTTCAAACCATGTAAAAGTGCCTCAAATGGGCTGGAATCAGATTTATGATTTAAAATCAGATTTGTTTAAAGGAATTTCAGAAAATGAATTCATGTATTTGGTTCATAGTTTTTACGCGCCAAATTGTTCTGAGGCCATAGCAACAACAAATTATGATGTTGAATATGCATCTGCCCTTCAAAAAAATAATTTTTACGGAACACAGTTTCACCCGGAAAAAAGCGGTGATATTGGGGAGAAAATTTTGGGAAATTTTTTGAAATTAAACTCTGAAGGATAAACTTCAAGAATAAATTCCAATTTTTAATCCCTAAGCTTCGGGACCAAATTCCAAATTTAAAGTCAAAAATAAATTTCAGTTTTCAGGATCTAAAACCTAAAATCTGAACTCTAAAATAATAAAACATGAGAATAATACCAGCCATAGATATCATTGATGGAAAATGCGTTCGTTTGTCCAAAGGTGATTATGATACCAAGATAATTTACAATGAAAATCCGCTCGAAGTGGCGAAATCTTTTGAAGCGCACGGAATCGAATATCTACATTTGGTAGATTTAGACGGTGCAAAATCGAGCAAAATTGTTAATTATAAAATATTAGAAAAAATTGCCACACAAACCAGCTTAAAAATTGATTTTGGAGGCGGATTAAAATCAGATGATGATTTGAAAATTGCTTTTGAAAGCGGTGCAAACCAAATTACAGGTGGAAGTATTGCGGTAAAGAACAGAGCTATTTTTGAAAAATGGATTTCTGAATATGGTTCTGAAAAAATTATTTTGGGCGCAGATGCAAAAGACGAAAAAATAGCGGTTTCTGGTTGGCTGGAAGAATCCAATGAAGATTTGATACCGTTTATTCAGGATTATCAAACTAAAGGAATCCAGTATGTTATCTGTACCGATATTGCCAAAGACGGGATGCTGGAAGGACCAAGTTTCGATTTGTACGGGAAAATTTTGGAAGAAGCAAATGGCGTAAAATTAATAGCCTCTGGCGGAATTTCAACTTTCGATGAATTACCCAAATTAGCTGAATTAGGCTGCGAAGGAACCATAATAGGAAAAGCGATTTATGAGGGCAGAATTACGCTAAAACAGTTAGAGAACTACATAATTAGTAAATGAGAATTAATTAGAAAATGTGCCAATTAGAAAATTAGATAATTATTTCAATACGCTTAAAATTATCTAATTGACTAATTATCTTATTCTCACATTAAAAAATTGGCACATTAAAAAATTGGCATATTAAAAGATTCTCACATTAAAAAATATATTATGATAACTTGTCATTTAAAATACGTTATAGATCCTTATCAGCTAGAAGCTTTTGAAGATTACGGAAAAAGATGGATTAAGATTGTAAATCGATTAGGAGGGCATCATCATGGTTATTTTATGCCATCTGAAGGAGCAAATAATATTGCTTATGCGTTGTTTTCTTTTCCGAGTTTAACAGCTTATGAAAATTACCGAAAGCAAATGTTTTCAAAAGATGATAAAGAGTGTGTAGAAGCTTTTAAACTTGCAGAAGACACAAGATGTATCATTAGTTACGAAAGAACTTTCCTGAGTCCTGTATTTGAGTAAAGTAAATTAGATAATGAGAAAAATTAGATAATCAGATAATTTATGCGTTGCGTAAAAATTATTTAATTATCTAATTCTCAAATTAACACATTAGATTAATGTTAGCAAAAAGAATCATTCCTTGTTTGGATATAAAAAACGGAAGAACCGTAAAAGGCGTTAACTTTGTTGACTTGCGTGATGCCGGAGATCCTGTAGAACTCGCTGAAATATATTCGGCTGAAGGAGCAGATGAATTGGTTTTTCTTGATATTTCGGCTACAGAAGAAAGACGTAAAACCTTAGTTAATATGGTGCGGAGTGTAGCGGAGAAAATTAATATTCCGTTTACGGTTGGCGGCGGAATTTCATCAATTGAAGATGTTGATATCCTGTTGAATAACGGAGCTGATAAAGTTTCGATCAATTCATCGGCAGTAAAAAATCCTCAGCTGATCAATGATCTGGCCCAGAAATTTGGAAGTCAGTGTGTAGTTGTAGCAATCGACGCCAAACAAATTGACGGACAATGGATTGTGCATTTGGTTGGCGGAAAAGTACCAACTGAACTGAATTTATTTGATTGGGCTGTAGAAGTTGCGGAACGCGGTGCGGGAGAAATCTTATTTACATCGATGGATAATGACGGAACAAAAAATGGCTTTGCAAATGAAGCTTTGGCAAAATTATCAACTTTAATCAATATTCCGATTATCGCTTCTGGCGGCGCGGGAAATATGCAACATTTTGTAGATTCGTTTAAAGAAGGAAAAGCAGATGCGGCTCTGGCTGCGAGTGTTTTTCATTTTAAAGAGATAGAAATCAAAGCTTTGAAAGAGGAATTGAGAAGAAATGATATTGAGGTGAGGATCTAAATTTCAATTTTTATCCCGAAGCTTCGGGATAAAAATCCAAAAAAATAAAATAAAATAAACATAGAGTATAGAATCTAAAATCTAAATTCTAAAAGCTGAATAAAATAAACACAGAGTATAGAATCTGAATTCTAAATCTAAATAAAATAAACATAAAGTATAGAATCTAAAATCTGAACTCTAAAATCTAAAATAATAGAAAAATCTAAAATAAAAATGAATATAGATATCAAAAGCTCACATGGCTTGATTCCGGCAATTATTCAGGATTCGGAAACTAAAAACGTTTTGATGTTGGGTTATATGAACGAAGAATCCATTCAAAAAACAATAGAAACCCAAAAAGTTACCTTTTTCAGCCGTTCAAAACAAAGACTTTGGACAAAAGGTGAGGAGAGTGGCAACTTTTTGAATCTGGTAAGTATTAAAAACGACTGCGATGGCGACACACTTTTAATTCAGGCAAAACCTGTCGGGCCTACGTGCCACACGGGCGCAGATACTTGCTGGCAGGAAGAAAATACAGACAATTATGGTTTTATTTCCCAATTAGAAAATACCATCAAAACCAGAAGAGAAAATGCTGATTCTGAGAAAAGTTATGTAGCGTCTTTATTTGAAAAAGGAATTAATAAAATTGCTCAAAAAGTAGGCGAAGAGGCAGTAGAAGTTGTTATTGAAGCAAAAGACGATAACGACGATTTGTTTCTTAGTGAAAGCGCTGATTTACTTTTTCACTATTTGATTTTATTACAGGCAAAAGGCTTTGAGTTAAATGATGTTGTGGAAGTATTAAAAAAGCGTCAGAAGTAGTTAAAAGAAACAAGAAACACAATTTATGTCAGACTGAGCGAAGTCGAAGTCCTGTCTGCTGAATCACTTTTTGGGACTTCGACTTCGCTCAGTCTGACAAATGAGTACGATTAAATATTTGGAAAAATAAAATCTGCCCAAATCTACATCTCATCTGCGTTCTATTATTACTCCACAAACTCAAAAACCGCAAATTCATCGGGATGGTGAAACCCGAATTTTAAACTTTTATAATCCTGTAAGGCAAGATATTCGGTTGTATTACCGTAATCAATTCTAAAAGTGTTTGCTTTCCATTTCGTGCCGGTTTTTGGTTTTACAAAATTGCCGTTTTCAACTTTTGCAAGACTTGAGAACGGTATTTTAATTTCGGTACAAAAGCCTTCCGGCGTAATTTTGCTTATAGCTTCTAGTCCGGCAATAGTAAAATTCATTGCAGTATTCCAGCCTCCACAGCCGGGAGAAATGCATTTCAAAAGCATATCATAGTTTGTTGAAAAAGCATTCACGCCAATTTCGACATAGTTTTTTCCGTCACCGTCCGGATCTATAAATATTTCGACCAAATCATCCGTTTCATAGATTTTAGAATCTTTCGGCTGCGATTTTCCAATTATCTTAGAATCCTCAGAACGATAAGCGATATAAAGGTTTTCATCATTCCACGAAAGTGAAACAAAGGTTCTTTGTGTTGCTTTATCTCCGGAATTATGAATAACAAACGGACCTGAAAATGGTGTTTTCCAGTCGCTTAAATCTCCATCAATTATTATTTTATCATTTATTTTATGAACAGGAAATGTCTGGGAATAACTATTTATTTCAGACAGGAATATCAAAATATATAAAAACGAGCTAAATTTCATAAACTGGAAAATTTTAGCTAAAATAAAAAACAATAGTGTATGTAAATACAAATTTTGTAACATAAATTAAAAATGTATACTAATATTATAACTAATTCAAAACTTAACTTATAACTAATGAAAAAATACTTTGGAAGTGTAATAATAGCTTTTTTAATTGGTTTTACTGCCAATTCTCAAGGACTTATGAATAAGTCCGAAACGGTTTTCACACATCAGGATACCTTACGCGGAAGCATTACAAAAGAAAGAGCCTGGTGGGATTTGAAATATTATCATCTTGATATTAAAGTAAATCCGGCAGATAGAACAATCAAAGGAACAAATACTGTTCGGTATACCGTTTTGACAGAAAGTAACAGCATGCAGATTGATTTGCAGGAGCCGATGAATATTTCTAAAGTAACCCAAAACGGTAAGGAACTAAAGTTTGAAAGAGATGGGAATGCTTTCTTTATTACTTTGACTGAAAATCAAAAAATTGGCGATACAAAAGAAATTGTAATTTCATTTGGCGGTGTTCCCAAGGAAGCCGTTCGCCCACCATGGGACGGAGGAATTACGTGGCAAAAAGACAAAAACGGTAAAGATTTTATCGCTTCATCCTGTCAGGGACTTGGAGCCAGCGTTTGGTGGCCGTGCAAAGATCATATGTATGATGAAGTAGAAAATATGTTAATCAGCGTAAACGTTCCCGGACATTTGACAGATGTTTCAAACGGAAGACTTCAAAGTGTCAAAAAAGAAAAAGACGGAACTAAAACCTTTAATTGGTATGTTTCAAACCCTATAAATAACTATGGGGTTAATATCAATATTGGAGACTACGTTAATTTCTCTGAAAAGTTTAAAGGAGAAAAAGGTGATTTGGACTGTAATTACTATGTTTTGCGAGATAATCTGGCTGTGGCAAAAGAACATTTTAAAGATGCACCAAAAATGCTAAAAGCGTTTGAAAGCTGGTTTGGACCTTATCCGTTTTACGAAGACAGTTACAAATTGGTTGAAGCTCCTTATTTGGGTATGGAACACCAAAGCAGCGTTACGTACGGAAATAACTTTAAAAAGGGATATGGAGGTAACGATATGAGCGGAACAGGTTGGGGCTTAAAATACGACTATATTATTATTCACGAGTCCGGTCATGAATGGTTTGCCAATAATATTACGTACAAAGACATTGCAGATATGTGGATTCACGAAAGTTTCACGACATATTCTGAGGCGCTTTTTGTGGAATATTATTATGGTAAGGAAGCTGCGAATGAATACATTAGAGGAATCAGAAAAGTGATTTCCAACAAAAAACCGATTATTGGGCATTATGATGTAAATAGTGAAGGATCTGGAGATATGTATCCAAAAGGGGCAAATATTATTCATACTATTCGTCAGGTTATAAATGATGATGCTAAATGGAAATCGATTTTGAGGGGCTTAAACAGTGCTTTTTACCACCAAACTGTTACAACAAAACAGATTGAAGATTATCTTAGTGAAAAATCAGGTATAGATTTGAGGCCTGTTTTTGATCAATATTTAAGAACTGCCCAGATTCCAACTTTTGAATATTATTTTAAAGATCAAAAATTAGTTTACCATTGGATAAATTGCGTTGAGAAATTTAATTTACCATTAAAAGTAAATTTAAATGGTGTTGAAACCTGGCTAAAACCTACAACAGACTGGCAGGCTGAGAATATAAATGCCGATAAACCAAATTTGACAGTAGACAAAAACTTTTATGTAACAGCATACAACATTACAGATTAATTGTAATGGTTTAAAAATCAAACCCGGTGACTTATTATTGAGTTTACCGGGTTTTGTTTTTTTTATATAGAAATCACAAAATTCTCAAAAAATTGACAGGATTGTTTACATTTGTTGCTAATCAAGTTTGTTTAAAGCACTATTTGTTTCTAATTTCTTAATAATGAAAAAAATACTAGGTGGCACTTTAATTGCCTTTTTAGTTGGTTTTACAGCCAATGCGCAGGGACTTCTTAATAAGTCTGAAACTATTTTTACACATCAGGATACTTTACGCGGAAGCATCACAAAAGAAAGAGCCTGGTGGGATTTGAAATATTATCATTTAGATATTAAAGTGAATCCGTCAGAAAAAACAATAACAGGTTCAAATACCGTACGTTATACTGTTTTGAAAGAGTATAACAAAATGCAGATCGATCTACAGGAACCTATGCAGATTACTAAGGTGACTCAGGATGGTAAAGAGCAGCAATTTGTTAGAAACGGCAATGCTTTTTTTATTGAATTAACCGCTGCACAAAAGGTTGGAGAAACAAAAGAAATCGTAATTTCTTTTGGAGGAAAACCAAAAGAAGCAGTAAGAGCCCCATGGGATGGTGGATTGAGCTGGAAAAAAGACAAAAACGGAAAAGATTTTGTGGCTTCGTCCTGTCAGGGACTGGGAGCAAGCGTTTGGTGGCCGTGCAAGGATCATATGTATGATGAAGTGGAGAATATGCTGATCAGCGTAAATGTTCCGGGAGACTTGACTGATGTTTCTAATGGAAGACTACAAAGTGTTAAAAAACAAAAAGACGGAACAAAGACCTTTAACTGGTATGTTTCTAATCCGATAAATAATTATGGTGTAAATATCAATATTGGCGATTACGTTAATTTTTCAGAGAAATTCAAAGGAGAAAAAGGTGACTTAGATTGTAATTATTATGTTTTAAGAGATAATCTTGCTTTGGCAAAAGAGCAGTTCAAAGACGCTCCAAAAATGCTGAAAGCTTTTGAAAATTGGTTTGGGCCATATCCTTTTTATGAAGACAGCTATAAACTGGTAGAAGTTCCTTATTTAGGGATGGAACACCAAAGTTCTGTAACGTACGGGAACCAATATAAAAATGGCTACTTAGGCCGTGATTTAAGCGGAACAGGCTGGGGATTAAAATTTGATTTTATTATTATTCATGAATCCGGGCACGAATGGTTTGCAAACAATATCACTTATAAAGATATTGCAGACATGTGGATTCATGAGAGTTTTACCAACTATTCTGAAAGTCTTTTTGTAGAATACTATTACGGTAAAGATGCCGGTGCAGAATATGTAAGAGGCTGTAGAAAAAACATTCATAATGATGCTACAATTATCGGAAATTATGATGTAAACAACGAAGGTTCTGGTGATATGTATCCAAAAGGAGCCAATATGCTTCATACAATTCGTCAGATTTTAAATGACGATGCAAAATGGAAATCTATTTTGAGAGGTTTAAACAGTACTTTTTACCACCAAACGGTTACAACAAAACAAATTGAGGATTATATGAGTGCTCAGGTTGGATTGAATTTGAGCAAAGTTTTTGATCAGTATTTGAGAACAACAAAAACCCCAACATTAGAATATTTCTTTAAAGACGGGCATTTGGGATATCGCTGGTCAAATTGTGTAGACAAATTTGATATGCCTGTAAAAGTCAAATTAAACGGTACTGATGTGGTCTTAAAACCAACACAAGACTGGAAAACAGAGAAAATAGCTACTGATAAACCAACTCTGGAAGTAAATAAAGATTTTTATGTCGCTTCTTTTAATATAACTGAATAAAGAATTTAAATTCTAAAAAATATAAATCCCAAATTCCAATTCCGAAGTTTCGGGTGGAGTTTGGGATTTTTTTTATCTAATAAACTCAAAGTCTGTCATCCTGACGAAGGAAGGATCACACAAGAAGCTCGACAAAGATTGAGAAATTACTTTTCGGAATTACTTGTGTGATCCTTCCTTCGTCAGGATGACAACAATTAACGATTATTCAGTTTTGCTTTCTCCTTCATGATATCAGCAATTTTTCTATTTTCAATTTTACTTTCCAGCCATGAAATAATATCCAGATAAAGAAAAGCTCTTTTTTCGTAGGTGTTATTCTCCAATTCTATAAAACGTTCCCGCATTTTGATGAATTCCTTTTTGATGTCTGTCGGATAAAAATTATTCAGGTTTCGTAAGAACTTAATAATTTCTTTTTGAACTTCATGCAGGTTGTTCATCTTAAGCAGGAACTTGTAGGTGTTTTTAAGATGATTTTCAAGATAATAATCTTTACCAAGCTCATAATGTGCAATTAAGGATAAAAGCCTTGCAAAACACATCAAATCCTCACGCATCGTTAAGTTCTTGTTATTGATTATTTTATCCAGGTATAGAATGCACTCATTGTATTTTTCGTTTCCAAAATAAATAGAAGCGATTTTATAATAAAACACCATTTCGTGATGTTCATCAAGATGCTCGTTGTGCAATTTTATTTTATCCAAAACCTCAGGAATCAAATATTCACTTTCGGCAAAAGTTCCTTCAAGAATATGAAGATTCAGTTTATTATTATAAACGTACAGAAATGATAGTGATGCAATGTTATCATTTACAGGAAACTTAGGATTTTCTATTGTTTCTTCTAAAAGCGTCAGGTATTTTTTGAAATTTGATTTATATTTCAGCATATAAAGCGATTCCAAAAAGTAATGATTTCCTTTTAAGAAAAACACAGGATTCAGGTAAATCATATTTGGATTGTCATAAAAAAGGGTAACCCATTTATACGCAAATTTGTAACTGGCCAGAAAATCCTGAACCAAAAAGCTACGCCAAAGGCTGGCATTGTAAAACCAGTATTTCTCACGAAAACCGAATTTGCTTTCATCTAACTTTGCAACGTGTCGGTTAAAGTAATCATCAATATATTTATATTCTTCATCACTTTTCACATAACCGGTTTTTAGCATTATTCCGTATAACTGTAACGACAGATTCGATAATTTGCTTGAAATAGTATTGCGGTAATTTAACTCTTTGGCCTGAACAACCAGTTCATCAGCACGGCCCTGAATACTTCGTGTTATATATTGTGATTCGATCAGTTTTTCGAATTCTACAATCTCATACGCCATGTATTTTTCATCATTCTCAAGTGCCTGCTGTTTGGTTTTGTCGAGAATCTTTAAACTCTGTTTATAGAGGCCTTTATTATAAAGTATAACTGCAAAATCTATTTGTTCTCGTAATTGATAACGAATATTCTGGCTTGGAATATTCAGTCGGATACTAACTAATATTTGCTTATACAAGTATGATTTTAAGTTAGATAGCTGTACTTTTTGTATTACGCCGCTTTTAAGAATCAGTTTTTCATCATAGTTTTCAGATTTATCGAGAATATTAAACAATTCAATAAACTTTGTGTTTGAACTCGTTTCCAAACGACTTGCAAAAATTTTAAACTGCCTTTTTTCAGATTTTGTAAGCGATTTTATCAGAACAAATAAGAAATCTTTTTGATGGTTAGCCATTGTAAAATATAATAATGTAACTTATTGGTTTTTAGTTATTTAATAGCGTATAAATTGTTTTATGAACAGTATAATTTCATTAAAATGAATTTCGTACTGCGTTTCTACAATATATATTTGTTATCAAGATGTGAAATTACATTAAATAAATGAATATGAATAGAGAGAAAGTTCAAATTTTTGACACCACTTTGCGCGATGGTGAACAAGTTCCAGGATGTAAGTTAGATACTAAACAAAAATTAGTTATCGCAGAACGACTAGACAAAATGGGAGTTGACATTATTGAAGCAGGTTTTCCTGTGTCAAGTCCGGGCGATTTTTTATCGGTCTCTGAGATTTGTAAAATTGTAGAAAATGCCACCGTCTGCGGACTAACAAGAGCCGTAAAAAATGACATTGATGTTGCAGCAGCTGCTTTAAAGCATGCTAAAAGACCTAGAATCCATACCGGAATCGGAACTTCAGAATCTCATATACTCCATAAATTAAATACCACACCAGAAGATATTATCGCCAGAGCAAAATTTGCTGTAGCACATGCAAAAACGTATGTAGAAGATGTTGAATTCTATGCCGAAGATGCGGGTAGAACAGATAATGCATTCCTGGCAAAAGTTTGTGAAGAAGTTATTAAATCCGGAGCAACTGTATTAAATATTCCTGATACAACAGGATATTGCCTTCCTGAAGAATATGGAGCAAAAATTAAATATTTAAAAGAAAACGTAAAAGGTATAGAAAACGTAATACTTTCCTGCCACTGTCATAATGATTTAGGAATGGCAACTGCAAACTCAATTTCGGGTGCTATAAACGGAGCGAGACAAATAGAATGTACTATAAATGGTATTGGTGAAAGAGCCGGAAATACAGCCCTTGAAGAAGTGGTAATGATCTTTAAACAACATCCTTACCTTAACTTAGATACCAACATCAATACAAGGGAATTAAACGAAATGAGCCGTTTGGTTTCTGAAAGTATGGGAATGATTGTGCAGCCAAATAAAGCTATTGTTGGAGCAAATGCATTTGCACACAGTTCCGGAATTCATCAGGATGGAGTAATTAAAAACAGAGCAACTTACGAAATCATGGATCCGCTTGATGTGGGTGTAAATGAATCGTCAATCATATTAACAGCAAGAAGCGGAAGAGCTGCATTGGCTTACCGTGCCAAAAAAGTGGGTTATGAACTTACAAAAGTGCAATTAGACATTGTATACATTGAGTTCCTGAAATTTGCCGATATTAAGAAAGAAGTTTTAGATGCTGATATTCACCAGATTATAGAGGCTGCAAAAATTCAGGACGAATTAGTAAGAAGCTAGTTGAAGTAAGAATCGAATAAAGACGAAAGATCAAGACAAAAAATAAAAGATTTAAATACATAAAGAACGAGACGTTATGAATTTGAAAATAGCAGTTTTACCTGGAGACGGAATTGGACCGGAAGTAATTTTACAAGCCAAAAAAGCATTATACGCTATTGGCGAAGTGTACAATCATGAATTTGTTTTTGAAGAAGCGCTCATGGGAGCGATTGCAATCGATAAAACAGGAACTCCGCTGCCGGAACAAACGCTGAATCTTTGTTTGAATACAGATGCAGTTTTATTTGGCGCTATTGGAGATCCAAAATATGATAATAACCCAAGTGCCAAAGTGCGCCCGGAACAAGGATTACTAAAATTGCGTAAAGAGTTAGGTTTGTTTGCGAACATTCGTCCGATCAAACCTTATAAATCCTTAATTGATGCATCTCCGCTAAAAAGAGAGATTATTGAAGGTGCAGATTTTACTATTTTCAGAGAATTAACAGGTGGTGCCTATTTTGGAGCAAAAACATTAAATGAAGAGGGAACACATGCTTCTGATTTATGTGAATATTCAGAAGAAGAAATTACCAGAATTGCACACTTAGCTTTTAAATCGGCACAAAACCGACGCAAAAAACTAACAATGGTAGACAAAGCCAATGTTTTGGAGACCTCAAGATTGTGGAGAAAAGTAGTTCAGAAAGTTGGCGAAGGTTATCCGGACGTTCTTCTTGACTTTTTATTTGTTGATAATGCTGCTATGCAATTGATTTTAAATCCAAAACAATTTGATGTGATTTTGACAGAAAATTTATTTGGTGATATTTTATCAGACGAAGCAAGTGTTATTACAGGATCAATTGGTTTATTAGCATCGGCTTCTCTGGGAGAAAAAAATGCTTTGTTTGAACCAATTCACGGATCGTATCCGCAGGCAAAAGGAAAAAATATTGCCAATCCGATTGCTTCAATTTTATCTGCAGCCATGCTGTTGGAGCATTTTGGATTATTTACAGAAGCCAATGTAATTTATAAGGCGATAGAAAAAGCAATTGAATATAAAGTTGTTACAGTAGATCTTAGATCAGATTCTAAATTTGGTACAAATGAAGTAGGGGAGTTTGTTTCTAATTTCATTTTTAGCAAAGATGACCTGCTCTATTTTAATAATGACAACGTTAGTATTGGTCAATCGACAATTGTTTAAGTTTTTTATTAAAATAATGAAATAAATAACAAGAAGTATTGTAAATGTTGAGATTTTATTTTTTTAGTTCTTAAAGTTTTCATACTTTTGTAACACTAAAAAAATAAATGATGCAAATCTCAATTATTATTACTTCTGTCGTTGTTGTCAATGTGTTTAGCACATCTGCATCGGGAATGGTATAAATATAATTGAAAAACTATATTACAAACCTTCCAAATACTGGAAGGTTTTTTTTTTGAATAAAAATAAAATTAAATATTACATAATGGAATTAAATAAGTACAGCAAAACCATCACTCAGGATCAGACACAACCAGCAGCACAAGCTATGTTGTACGGGATTGGTTTAACTGAAGAAGATTTGAAAAAAGCACAAGTTGGTATCGTGAGCATGGGTTACGATGGAAATACGTGTAACATGCACTTAAATGATTTGGCAAAAGACGTCAAAAAAGGTGTTTGGGATGCAAATCTGGTCGGACTTATTTTTAATACTATTGGTGTAAGTGACGGAATTTCTAACGGTACCGAAGGAATGCGTTATTCATTGGTTTCTCGTGATGTAATTGCAGATTCTATTGAAACTGTTGTGGGAGCGCAATGGTATGATGGTGTAATTGCCATTCCGGGCTGTGATAAAAATATGCCGGGAGCATTGATCGCAATGGGAAGATTAAACCGCCCGGCGATGATGGTTTACGGAGGGTCAATTCACTCTGGAAAATGGAAAGGGGAATCCTTGAATATTGTTTCTGCTTTTGAGGCATTAGGAAAGAGAGTAAAAAACGAAATTACTCCAGAAGATTTTAAAGGAGTTATTCAAAATGCATGTCCGGGCGCTGGTGCTTGCGGCGGAATGTATACTGCAAATACAATGTCTTCTGCAATTGAAGCATTAGGAATGAGCTTGCCATACAGTTCTTCAAACCCTGCATTGAGTCAGGAAAAAAGAGACGAATGCCTGGCTGCAGGAGAAGCGATCAAAATTTTATTAGAAAAAGATATTAAGCCAAGAGATATCATGACTCGCAAGGCTTTTGAAAATGCTATTACAATTGTAGCAGTTTTAGGAGGTTCTACAAATGCAGTTATGCACTTAATTGCAATGGCTCACGCTGTAGATGTCAAAATTACTTTGGATGATTTTCAGGCAATTAACGACAGAACGCCGGTTTTGGCTGATATGAAACCAAGTGGTAAGTACATGATGGAAGATATTCATGCTGTTGGAGGTATTCCTGCAGTTATGAAATATTTATTAAAAGTAGGATTGATTCACGGAGATTGTTTAACCGTAACAGGAAAGACAGTAGCCGAAAATTTAGCTTCTACGCCAGACTTACAAGACGGACAAGAAGTAATTCATGAAATTCAAAAGGCATTAAAACCAACAGGAAATATTCAGGTTTTATACGGTAATCTTGCTTCTGAAGGTGCTGTTGCAAAAATCAGTGGAAAAGAAGGCGAATATTTTGAAGGACCAGCTGTGGTTTTTGAAGGTGAATTTGAAGTAATTCCAGGTCTTCAGGCCGGAAAGATAAAACCGGGTAGTGTAGTCGTCATCAGGTATTGTGGACCAAAAGGTGGTCCGGGGATGCCTGAAATGCTAAAACCTACATCTGCAATTATTGGAGCCGGATTAGGAAGCAGCTGTGCTCTTATTACAGACGGCAGGTTCTCTGGAGGTTCGCATGGATTCGTGGTAGGACACGTTACACCAGAAGCATATGATGGTGGTGGTATTGCACTAGTAAAAGATGGCGATTTGATCGCAATCGATGCTGTTAAAAATACAATCGACCTGAAAATATCTGACGAAGAATTTGCAGCGAGAAAAGCGGCTTGGGTACAGCCACCGTTGAAAGTTACAAAGGGAGTTTTGCTTAAATATGCCAGATCGGTTTCAAGCGCTTCAACAGGTTGCGTTACCGATAATTAATTAAATAACAATATCAAAAATCAATGACAATGACAATATCAAAAAACAAATAGCAATAAATAAAAGATCAATTTAAAAAATTCAAATTGAAATTGATTCTTGCCATTGCCATTGAATTTTGAAATTGATTTTTGACATTGATAAAACAAAATATACTATGAAAATATCAGGGGCAGAAGCCGTTATAAGATGTTTATTAGAAGAAGGAGTAGACTTGGTTTATGGATATCCGGGAGGAGCAATCATGCCGGTTTACGACGAATTATATAAATTTCAGGATCAATTACACCACGTTCTGGTACGTCATGAGCAAGGAGCAACGCATGCCGCTCAGGGATATGCCAGAGCTACAGGAAAAGTTGGGGTAGCCATTGCAACTTCGGGTCCGGGAGCAACAAATTTGGTAACCGGAATTGCAGATGCGCAAATCGATTCTACACCAATGGTTTGTATCACAGGTCAGGTGGGGAAACATTTATTGGGTTCTGATGCTTTTCAGGAAACGGATATTATCGGAATTTCAACTCCGGTAACAAAATGGAATTACCAGATTACTGAAGCCTCAGAAATTCCTGAAATTATTGCGAAAGCATTTTATATCGCGCGTTCAGGACGTCCTGGGCCAGTTTTGATTGATATAACTAAAAATGCTCAGTTTGATGAGTTTGAATTTAGTTACGAAAAATGTACTTCAATCAGAAGTTATGTACCAGTTCCGAAATTAAAACTGGATAAAGTTGCCGAAGCTGCTGCTTTAATCAATAGTGCCAAAAAACCTTTTATTGTTTTTGGTCAGGGAATTATTCTCGGTCAGGCCGAAGAACAACTAAAAGCTTTTATAGAAAAATCTGGAATTCCGGCAGGATGGACAATTTTAGGTCTTTCGGCTTTGCCAACAGATCATCCGTTAAACGTTGGGATGTTGGGAATGCACGGAAATTATGGACCAAATATGCTGACCAACGAATGTGATGTTTTAATTGCATTGGGAATGCGTTTTGATGACCGTGTTACCGGAAAGTTAGCTACTTACGCCAAACAGGCAAAAGTAATTCACTTTGAAATTGATCCGGCTGAAGTTGATAAAAACGTAAAAACAGAAGTTGCAGTTTTAGGAGATGTAAAAGAAGCCTTAAATGCATTATTGCCTTTAATTGAAAAAAAATCTCACGATTCCTGGCATAATGAATTCAAAGAATACGCAGCAATTGAATTTGCTTCTGTTATAAAAGAAGAATTAAACCCAACAAATGGCAAAGGTATTTCAATGGGAGAAACCATGGAAATGATCAACAAACATTCAAAAGGCGATGCAATTATCGTTTCAGATGTGGGTCAGCACCAAATGTTTGCTTGCCGTTATGCTAAATTTAATTCGACTAAAAGCAACATTACTTCCGGAGGTTTAGGAACCATGGGATTTGCTTTGCCAGCTGCTATTGGAGCTAAAATGGGAAGGCCTGACCGCGAAGTGGTTGCGATTATTGGAGATGGTGGATTTCAGATGACAATTCAGGAATTAGGAACTATTTTCCAAACAAAAGTACCTGTAAAGATTGTCATTTTAAACAATGAATTTTTAGGAATGGTACGCCAATGGCAGGAATTGTTCTTTGATAACCGATATGCTTCAACACATATGATCAATCCGAATTTTGTTGCAATCGCAGAAGGTTATTATATAAAATCTAAAAAAGTAACACAAAGAGAAGACTTAGATGCAGCTGTTGCAGAAATGCTGGCATCTAAAGATTCTTATTTCTTAGAGGTCATGGTAGAAAAAGAAAACAATGTTTTCCCAATGATTCCAACAGGAGCATGTGTTTCAGAAATTAGATTAAGCTAAAAGAAAAAAGTTTCAAGTTTTAAGTTTCAGGTTTTACGTTCTCAGCAGAACTTGAAACTTGAAACCTGAAACAAAATAAACTAAAAAACAAAATGGAAGATAAAACATTTACCATATCGGTATATTCAGAAAATAATGTGGGGTTGTTGAATAGAATATCAGGAATATTCTTAAAGCGTCACATTAATATATTAAGTCTAAACGTTTCAGAATCAGAAATAGAGAATGTTTCCAGATTTATTATAGTTGTTAATACAACAGAGAAATGGGTTCAGAATATAGTAGGGCAAATTGAAAAACAAATTGAAGTTATAAAAGCATTTTATCATACAGACGAAGAGACAATTTATCTTGAAAATGCTTTGTTTAAAATTGCGTCAAGTTTGTTGTTTGATGAAAAACAAATTCAAAATATTATTAAAGAAAGTCAGTCGACAATTGTAACAGTTTCCCGCGATTTCTTTGTGATTTCAAAATCAGGAAGACGCTCTGAAATAGAAGAATTGTATGCAAAATTTAAACCGTACGGCATTATGCAGTTTGTACGTTCGGGAAGAATATCAGTTTCTAAAGAGAAAATGGAAATCTCGTCAATGTTAGAAGCATTTAAATAGAACCAAATTTATTAAATACACATCATTAAATATTATTAAAAAAAATGGCAAATTATTTCAACACACTACCACTTAGATTACAATTAGAACAATTAGGCGTTTGCGAATTTATGGAGCAATCAGAATTTGCAGACGGAATTGCTGCATTGGCCGGAAAAAAAGTTGTTATTGTAGGTTGTGGTGCACAAGGTTTGAATCAAGGTTTAAACATGAGAGATTCCGGATTAGATATTTCATACGCTTTGCGTGCAGATGCAATTGCTGAAAAAAGAGCATCTTACAAAAATGCTACAGAAAACGGATTTAAAGTGGGTACTTATGAAGAATTAATTCCAACTGCTGACTTAGTTTGTAACTTAACTCCTGATAAACAACATACTGCAGTAGTTACTGCAATTATGCCATTAATGAAAAACGGTTCTACATTGGCTTATTCTCACGGTTTTAATATTGTTGAAGAAGGAATGCAGATTCGTAAAGATATTACCGTAATTATGTGTGCTCCTAAATGTCCTGGTTCTGAGGTACGTGAGGAATATAAAAGAGGTTTTGGTGTACCAACTCTTATCGCAGTACACCCCGAAAATGACCCGAATGGTGCTGGTTTAGATCAGGCAAAAGCATATGCTGTTGCAACCGGAGGTCATAAAGCAGGAGTTTTAAAATCATCATTTGTAGCTGAAGTAAAATCAGATTTAATGGGTGAGCAAACTATCCTTTGCGGATTGTTGCAAACGGGATCTATTTTATGTTTTGATAAAATGGTTGAAAAAGGTATTGATAAAGCATATGCTTCAAAATTAATTCAATACGGATGGGAAACTATCACAGAAGCTTTGAAACACGGAGGTATCACAAATATGATGGACCGATTGAACAATCCTTCAAAAATTGAAGCTTACGAACTGGCAGACGAATTAAAAGACATTATGCGTCCGTTATTCCAAAAGCATCAGGATGACATTATTTCTGGAGAATTCTCGAGAACTATGATGATTGACTGGGCTAATGATGATGTGAATTTATTGAAATGGAGAGCTGCAACAGGAGAAACTAATTTTGAAAAAACAGCTCCGCAAGAAGCTCCAATTCCTGAACAGGAATATTTTGATAATGGAGTATTAATGATTGCAATGGTAAAAGCAGGAGTAGAATTAGCATTCGAAACTATGACAGAAGCAGGAATTATTGAAGAGTCTGCTTATTATGAATCATTACACGAATTGCCTTTGATTGCAAATACAATTGCAAGAAAGAAATTGTTTGAAATGAACCGTGTAATTTCTGATACTGCAGAATATGGCTGTTATTTATTTGACCACGCATGTAAGCCGTTGTTGACTGAATTCATGAAGAAAGTAGACACAAACATTATAGGAAAACCATTCTCAACTTCTAACGGAGTAGATAATGCTGTTTTAATCGCAGTAAACAAAGAAATCCGTCAGCATCCTATTGAAGAAGTAGGAGCATGGTTGAGAGAGTCTATGACTGCAATGAAAAAAATTGGATAATAAATTGGGAATTACCGCACAATCGACTGTGCTGGGATTTGCACTGTATCTTTCTTTTATATAATATTTTGAATTAGTAAGCACTTATTAAGATAATATGGATATAGATGCATATTACATTTCACTTAACTTCTGTGAGTCTGTAAGTTAAGTGAAGGTAATCCCGACGAATGAAGTATGTTTAGTATTGAATATACTTATTTAGAATGCTATATTAATTAGTAAAATGCTGCTATTTTCAAAATAGGGCAGAACAAGAATTACAAAAATTAATTGTTATTAAAATTGTTAAAATCAAAAAGGCATAATATTTTTATTGTGCCTTTTTTGCGATAAGCAATTTAGAGGTAAAAGTTATATTTTTATATTAAATTCATAAAAAATCAATATTTTTTTTAATATGTGTTTTTTTATGTCAAAATTTATGAATTAAATAATTTTAAGAATACGGACAGATTTAATACATTTATAAAAAAATTCCATTAAGTATGAGTTATTATAAAATTGAAAATTTAGAACAATATTTTAAACATTACAATAAGTCAATAAGAGAGCCAAGAAAATTCTGGGGAAAAATAGCTGAAGAAAATTTCACTTGGTATCAACAATGGGATAAGGTGGTTGATTTTAATATGGCAGATGCTGAAGTAAAATGGTTTACAGAAGCTAAAGTGAATATTACAAAAAACTGTATCGATAGACATCTAAGTAAAAGAGGAGAAAAAACGGCCATTATTTTTGAACCGAATGATCCTTCAGAAACTGCTTTACATATAACGTATAACGAATTATACGAGCGAGTATCAAGAATGTCAAATGTTTTGCGTGAACAAGGCGTTCGCAAAGGTGACAGAGTTTGTATTTATTTACCAATGATTCCGGAATTGGCAGTTGCTGTATTGGCCTGCGCAAGAATAGGAGCAATACATTCTGTAGTTTTTGCAGGATTCTCAGATTCAGCTGTAGCGGCAAGAATTAATGATTGCGAATGTAAAATGGTAATTACATCAGATGGTGGTTATAGAGGAAATAAAACAATCGATCTAAAAACGATTGTTGACGAAGCATTAAATACCTGTCCGTCTGTGACTAAAGTTTTGGTTGTTAAAAGAACTAATACAGAAGTTAAAATGAAAGAAGGTCGTGACATTTGGTTACAGCCTTTATTGGATGCCGCTATAGATAATAGTGTAGCAGAAATCATGGATGCAGAAGATCCTTTGTTTATTTTATATACTTCGGGATCTACAGGAAAACCAAAAGGAATGGTTCATACCACTGCCGGTTATATGGTTTACACCGCTTACACATTCAAAAATGTTTTTAGTCACGAGGAAAATGATATTTTCTGGTGTACGGCAGATATCGGGTGGATTACAGGACACTCTTATATATTATATGGGCCTTTGTTAAATGGAGGAACTACCGTAATTTTTGAAGGAGTTCCTTCTTATCCTGATTTTAGCCGTTTTTGGGATATTATAGAAAAACATAAAATCACACAATTTTATACAGCACCAACTGCAATCCGTTCTCTTGCAAAAGAAAGTTTAGATTATATTCAAAAATATCCTCTAAAATCGCTAAAAGTTATCGGTTCTGTTGGAGAACCAATTAATGAAGAAGCATGGCACTGGTTTAATGACCACGTTGGAGACAAAAGATGTCCGGTGGTAGATACCTGGTGGCAAACTGAAACGGGAGGAATTATGATTTCGCCGATTGCATTTGTTACTCCAACTAAGCCAACGTACGCAACTTTGCCATTACCGGGAATTCAACCTGTTTTGATGGATGAAAAACGTAATGAAATAGAAGGAAATCAAGTTGTGGGAAGTTTGTGTATTAAATTTCCGTGGCCGGGAATCGCCAGAACAATCTGGGGAGATCACGAACGTTACAAAGAAACTTATTTCTCTGCATTTCCAGGTAAATATTTCACCGGAGACGGCGCATTAAGAGATGAAGTTGGTTATTACAGAATTACAGGTAGAGTAGATGATGTAGTAATTGTTTCCGGTCATAATTTGGGAACTGCACCTATTGAAGATGCAATTAATGAACACCCAGCCGTTGCAGAATCTGCAATCGTAGGATTCCCACATGAAATTAAAGGAAACGCTTTGTACGGTTATGTAATTCTTAAAGAGACTGGAGAAGTTAGAAATAAAGAAAACCTGACTAAAGAGATTAATCAATATATTGCCGATCACATTGGACCAATTGCTAAACTGGACAAAATACAATTTGTGTCTGGTTTGCCAAAAACGCGTTCAGGAAAAATTATGCGTAGAATTTTACGTAAAATAGCTGAAGGGGATTTTTCTAATTTTGGAGATACTTCAACATTATTAAATCCTGAAGTTGTAGAAGAAATTATGAAAGACAGAATTTCTTAAAAAATAGTTTCAAGTTTTTTATGTTTCAGGTTTCAAGTTTTTTGCTTGTGTCAGATACATGAAAAATGGAATTTAAAATAAACAAAAATGCCTCTTAAATTTAAGAGGCATTTTTTTATAACCTTACTAAGTCTTTCATCTTTGACAAAAATTTAGTCACAAGTAAAACTCTATGCATTTGTCAGACTGAGCGAAGTCGAAGTCCTGTTATGCTAAATAACTTTGTAGGAAGTTCGACTTGGCTCAGTCTGACAATGTATTATCTTTAAAAATTTAGGAACAGATTCCAATGAAACTACTTAATTCCCAATCTCGATTTTAATTTTAAGAATAAAAGTGCAATTCGGTATGCATCTTCAGAAGAGGTGTTTCTGTCGCTTTTCGGTATTTTGTAAATATCACATAAATCATCAAGCGAAAATTGTTTGTCGTTAATGTCAGTAAGTTTTCTGTACATCATGTCAACATCCAGGGCCTCATTTTTTATTCTTCCACAGTCAAGGCGTTCTAGTGCGCTGTTAAGCATTTCTATATCAAAATTAATATGATGCCCAACCAAAACAGCATTGCCTATGAAATTAATAAAACCTTCAATAGCGTCAGGTTCCTGCATTTTTATCAACTTGCTCTCGATGATAAATTCATTTGAAAGTCCATTATCCTGTAAAAATTTGTACTGAAGCAAAACAGATTCAAAACTATCCTTAATTACAATTCCGTTATCTACAACTGCAAAAGCGCCTAATGATAAAATAACATCTTTATCCGGATTAAGACCAGAAGTTTCTGTTGACATTACAACAAATCTATTGGGTTTAGTCTCGAATTTCATCAGATAATCCTTCCAGAAATCAGGATAGTCTTTGTTGATATTTTTAAGCCAGTCTAGCATATGTTAGGAGAATTGCGTAAGTTGAAATTTATTCTTAATTAATTCTTCAAGATCTTTCATGGGTGACAAAGCATTTTTTAATTTTTCTTTATCACTTTTAGACATTTCCTTTAAATTGATGTATTGTCCCGAATCATCATTTTTCAAGCCTTCAACAGTTCTGAATTTTGACAATGTCAAAAATGCTTCAGCACAGCTTAGATATATTTCAGCATTTTTAGAATCAGTAATAGCTAATTGTTTGAATCTTAAATATGTATTTTGTATTCCTTTAATATTGGCATTTAGAATTAACAAACGTGCACCGTCAATTAATGGCATTAATGCACGTGTTTTAATATCAAATTTATCTTTATATGGGCCATCTTCTTCTAAAATGAATTTTTTGAAAAAACTCAGAGGAGAGTTTTTCTTTAAAGCATCATTTCCTAAAAAATCAAAGAATAAAGTATTATTAACGGCATTTTTGAAAATAACACTTTCTATTGCTTCTTCTATTTTTGGTTCACCAAAAACTATTTCATAATCAAAGAAAATGCTGCTCAAATCATTACTATTTTCACCTGGAGTATTCATCCAGCTGTTGTATTGTTTTGTCCAGTCTGTCAATGACTTACACCAAAGCATGTTGCTTCCCATGTGTCCGTTCGGGCAAAGCTCGTAACCTACTTTTTCAAGTATAGCAGTAGTTCTTTTTGCTAACCTTAAAAAATAATCTTTTACATCTCTGTATTTTTCAGGAGTAACATCTTCAAATATTAAAATACTATCCTGATCTGTTAGTAAAAGCTGTTCTTTACGTCCTTGGCTGCCAATGCTTAACCATGCAAAACGAGCAGGAGGTGAGCCTAAGTCCAAAATTGATAATTCTACTGAACGTTTGATAATTGCCAGGTTTATTTCGCTCGCAATATTACTAACATGTGAAATCGGTATATTTTTCTGTATCGAATTCTGAATTAAATCTGATAAACGATCACGAATTTGTTTTAAATCTTTTGGAAGCTGAGAACGTTTTATTTCCTTGATCAACACACCAGGGTTGCTGGCTTGTGCCACAATCAGGTCATGTTCAGAAATAATTCCTTTTACAGCAGATTTGCTTGTTCCGTCTTTGGTTACACACAAGTGGGTAACATTGTGTTTAAGCATCAGTAATTGTGCTTCTGCCAATGATACATTTTCTAATACTGTAACAACCGGAGACGACATAATTTTGTCAATTGTTTCCGTAATAGGATAACGTCCGGTCGCAATTTTAGAAGATAAATCTGCATCAGTTACGATACCAATCGGATGGTTTTTTTCACAAACAACAATATTGTCAACCATAGCTTCTGTCATTAAAATAGCAACATCTTTTACAATATGATGCGCTTCCGTTTTTAATGGTGAGTTATTATAGTTAAGGGATTGTATATACTGCATTTCTGATTGCTGGTCTACATAAAAAGAAGTATCAGAAATCAATTTTCCATTAGAACTTACATTGTCTTTGGTATGTCTTGAATTTATTGCAAAACTTTCTAACAGAAAGTTCAAAACATCTGAATTATTAGCTACAAAGGGCCTAAATACAGCAATTGGAATAGCATAAATGATACTTTCTTCGCGTGCCTTGGCCGTCATCATATAATTATTTTTGGCAAAGAATGGTCTTAATCCAAAAATATCACCCTCATGACATTTGTTAATAATCGTTTCTTCAGCATCAGCAATTGTTGTCAGATTTATAACGCCGGAAGCCACCACATAAAAACTATCATGCAGCGGATCGTTATTTTGAAACAATATAGCGTGCTTTTCTAAATTGAGTACACGAATATTTGTTGCAATATCAGATAATTCCTGAAAAGATAAATTTTTAAATGGCGGATATTCTTTTAAAAAATCTGCTATATGCTCAGCAATTGTATTCATAAGTCTGATAATTTTTTTAAAGTATCGAGTGTAAAAATAATAAAATAAAGTCTTACAACGAAAGCATCTTAGTGATTTTAAATAAATGAGAAAATATATGTTTTAATAACTTTAAAATTATCTTTTTATTATTTTAAAGAGTTTTAGAATTGAGCATTTTGAAAGAATAAATAAATATCATCAGGAAGTACATAAAAGTAGCAAAGCAGAAGGTTTATTTAATATTCTATTTTACATAATATAAATTATAGTTCATTTGTGGTATAACTAATTAACAATTACCACATGGCCTTAAAACGATCTTCTTTAGAGAATTACACTCTCTTACTTGTAGAATTAAACAAGATGCGTCACACAGATTTCAATGCAAAAACATTTTTAAAAAAGATGCGCCCATTTTGCAAAACCTCACATTTAAAGTTCCAAACATTATTTCTAAGAATCCGTGGTTCAAAGATAGGAATTACAATTAAAGTTTGTACGGATTGCTTTATAGTAACTCAATCATTTTGTATTCACGAATTTACTTTTTACTGCAATTCTATGAAAACTCTCATTTCAAAACTTCTTAAACACAACCTTTTAATACCTTAATACATGTCTACAATTTTACTTTTAATCCAAAAACGAGAAAATTTGCTTTTGGAATTGGCTGGATTAAATCATGATTTAAACGAATATTCAAAAAATCCTGTAGAGACTGTCGATTTACTTGGTTTAAAACATCAGCATGATTTTACAATTAGAGAAATTAAAAAAATTGGTCAGCAGATAAATATTTTTTTCAATTCTCAGATTTCAAATTATAAACAAAAATTTTTTGAAGTTGAAAAGAAAATAACCGAAGCAATATCAAAGAAAGAATTTACAATACATGATTTGCCAAAAAATCATTATTCACTTTGGCAGGATTCGGAAAATTAATTTTTTACTACTCCCCTTTCGATTTTTTCAATTGTTGCCGTAGGGTATAACGGCAACTAACTCACTCAAAACCTACTAAAAACAATGATTTCATATAAAGAAAGGCATCAGGCCCAAACTAAATTCAAAAACAATAATTTAAAACCTACTCTTATAAATATAGATTACTTAATTATCAATTTAGAGGGTCAACCGTTTGGAGAATTTCCCGAACATTCTAAGTTTCGTTTAAAACCTTATGAATATGGAACTAAGATTTTTGAGCTAAGAGCAGACTTATATTATGAAGATTTAAAAATCGGTATTTACACAGCAAAACCACGCTCAGCAATTATGAGTGAACAATTTGCACAGCTTCAATTTGAAAACAATCTATTTTATACATTATCTAACGACGCTTTAAAAGGTGTCATAAATGCTTTTTGCGATGAAACGAACTACTTATTTAAGTCTGTTAATAGACTGGATATATGCCTTGATAAGTCTGATATCAACAATTCTTACCGTAATTTATATAGTAATGTGGTTGCAGGTAACTACCTTATTTCAGGTCGTCCAAAAAATTTACAAAGCTATTTTGAAACGTACAAAGGAAAATCAATACTTAACGGTTTCCAAATAGGAAAAAGAACATCAGACAAAATAATACGATGCTATAACAAAACGCTATCATTACAATTAACTGAAAAGCCGTACATAAACGAATATTATGCAAATAATGGTTTGAAAAATGATAATGTTTGGCGTTTTGAATATCAGTTAAACTCAGCATTTTTCAGAGGGCTAAATGAACATTCGAAAGGAAATGTAAATATCAGTCAGGCAATGACTTGGGGTATTTTTGATAAAGCAAATCTTTATGAGTTATTGAAGATTGCAAATAAAGGTTTTTTTGAACTTCGTGAGAATACTGGTAAAAGTCAAATCAATAAAGAAAAACTTATTACTCTTTTTGATTTTGATTTTTTACAGTCCCAAATTACCAAATTCAATCCTATAATCAAGCGTTTAAAAAAGGTTGTTCTTTCTTCGACAACAATTAAAAAACGTCTTGCAAAATCTCTATTTAGAGAATATTACGCAAACAATCAAGATATATCTTATATAGTTGCTCTAAATCTTTTACTTCAAGATATGGACATGACTACTGAAAACCAACTTTTAGTATGGTTTCAAAACAAGTTACATTTCTATCTGCATGAATTTAGAACAAAGGAAAAATTAGTAAATGATTTTGATTCTGAATTATTCCACGAACATCAACTTTTATTTTTATAAGCCATGAAAACACAGAATACAAGCCAAAAAGTTACTAAAACCCAGTTAATGCATATTCTTGAATTAAGCTATAAAACTGCATGTAAAGAATATCAAACAATTATTGATTCTCTCGCTTTAAAAAGGAACTATTTAACGGTTCAAGACTTAATAAACTATGGCATATTATAGGGAAAATTAGGGAAAATTAGGGAATTATAGGGAATTTTAGGGAATGCCAAATAATAGTTGCAATAACCTTTGTAAAAGAAATTTAACAAATAAAATTTATAACAAATGAAAATTGCAACTATTACAGGCGTTACAAAATCGCCAGAACTTCAAGTAACAAAAGCAATCGGTGCTTTAATTCTTTCAAGTGATGTGCCGTTATCAGGTTTAACTACTGAAAAAATTAGTATTTACATTGAACGTGGAAACGGCTCGAATGTCATTTTAGCAAATAAAGTTTTGCTTAAAGATTTCATTTTAGCAAGTACCTACGGAACTGAAAACACACAGTCCGACGAAGATAATGCTTTGATTGCATTATGTGAATTAGCAGACGAAGGTTCAATTTATCTTGCAGATAAAGAGAGTATTAAAATTACTCTTGAAGATTTAATTGCAGGTAAACGCTACGATTTACACGGAATTGAGGAGCCACAGCAAACAAACAATTTATTCTTTTTTGAACAAAAATCTGTTGCTTCTGAGGAGTTCAACAAAAAAATTGATGTTCAGGGATTTGATTTGGCTGTCATGACTGTTGACGATTCAGTAAGTGATTTATCTTACCAGTATTCAAACGGTCAGGTAGTTAAATACCTTCCTTTTGAACTGCAAACATTAAGTCGTGATATTGACCCTATTCAAGCTGTTCTTGCAGATGGAAAAGTTTTACAAGGCTTAACCGATAGATTAACCTTGCCTTTAGTGGCTGTGGTTGGTATTGAAATCAATAAGTCGCAAGGCTCAATTATTAATTTCGTCGTAAGATGTTTAAAAACCGTGTAAGCTATGGGATTTTTCAAAAAAATTGGAACAGCGATTAAGAAAAACGTTTCGTTCAAAAATTTGGTAAAGGTCGCTACTCCTATCATGGGTGCTATTCCTTTCGTTGGTGGAACTGTTCAAAACATCTCGCAGAATTTGCAAGATGCTCACGAAGCAAAAAAAGCGAATAAACAGGCAGAGGAAGAATACAACAAACAGATGGCTTTAAGTACCGCAAGTCAAGCGGTTGGAGCTGTAGCAAATGCAGGTTCTCAGATTTTCGCAAAAGCCGTAACAACTGGGATTAATGACGGTTTAAGTACTGGTTTTGTTCAGGGTTCTGGTCAGGTTGGTGCTACTGTCGTAAGTTCAACTATTAAGGTTTGGTTTCAAAGAAACTGGAAAATTGTTTTAGGTGCTGTCGCTGGTCTTATTGCATTGATTTGGTTTTTAAGACGTGACCGCAATAATTCAGGAAGAAGAGTTGCTAGAAAAAGATAGCAAGCCGAAAAATTACTATCGAATCTATCTTATTGTATTTCTGATAGATTCGGCAGTAATCATAGTAAAAAAACTGGCTGAAATCATATTATTAATTAAACACATTATAAAGTAATGGCACAAAATAGAAAAAATTCTAATAATCAGAATTACAACAATAATAACAATAACCAACAAAAGGTAAAACATTCAGGTGCAAAGTACACTACTTACATGCCTGTTACTGGTCCGAATAAAGGTGTTGAACAGCATTTAACAACTGGTTGGAGATTGTCTAAAGGAGAATTGATTGCAATTAAATGTGTAACTACTAATAAATCAAATCTTTCTGAAAAAGGTTGGTTTGGTTCTGTAGCATGCACTTTTACAAATACTAAAACTGGTGTTCAATCATTTCACTGGGGTACAATGCAGAAAAATGGCGGTAAAGTCGTAATTGACAGTATGGCATTTGTAATTAACCCACGTGCGAAAAACGGAGGTTATGCAGGTACATTTATTCGTTCGAACTAATGTTTAGGTTCATATTAAAATTCCTCCCTCTTATACTTCATGAGGGGGTCGATTTACTCAAAGAGCATTTAGAAAAAAGAAAACAATTAAAACAAAATAAGTCATGAAAAATTTGAAAGGAATTGTTTCGATAATTGGTATTATCGTAAAATATGGTGCGGTTGTAACCGCTATTTTAAAAGGTATTCAGGTTGTATCGGATGAATTAAGCAAGCTAGATTTCGGAAAAGAAGAACCGCAAGCACCTGCCAAACCTTTAATTACAGAAGAAAATGAGTAGTTATTTAGGTAGAAAAGAATTAACCAGAGGTATTCGAAATAACAATCCGGGTAACTTGGTTTTGACAAATATTGCTTGGCAGGGAAAAATACCAAATGCTCAAAATACCGACAAACATTTTGAACAGTTTACAGAAGTAAAATACGGTATTCGTGCTATGTTGCGAGATTTGACAAATGATATTGATAAAGGTAAAAATACCGTAAGAAAGCTTATAACTGAATATGCTCCTCCGTTTGAAAATGATACGCAAAAGTATATTGAGGTGATCTCAAAAGCTGTCGGTTTAGATCCTGACCAAACAATTAAAATAGTAGATGCAAAATTTTACTTAGTCATTGCTCGTGCAATTATTAAACATGAATGCGCACCCGATCACAATTTAATTTACGATTCAGACATTCAGGATGCTATTGACATTATGGGAGATTACAATCTTGCAAGTGTTACTGTAACGGCTAAAAAGAAATTCAAATTCAATTATCTTATTATTCCCGTACTGCTTTTTTTTTATACTGTTTACAGCGTTACAGTCTAAACAAACGCCCAAAACGATAAAAATTATTAATTCAAAATTTAAACAAGATGTTAGATAAAATCAAACTTTTTTACGCAAACAATAAAACTATTGCAAATGTTGTATTAGTTGCTTTAGCAGGACTTTTAGCTTATAAATTATTTAAGAAAAAGTAATTATGGCTCAAAGAGAGATAGTTAATAGAACAAAGAGCCAAGCCAATACTGTTTGGCTCTTTGATTTTCTGCAAAAATACTGGCTTGTAGTCGTTGGTATTATTGTGTGTTATCCATTATTAAAAAAATGGTATTCAAAATTCACACAAGATGCTGAGGAAAAAGCTTTGGAAGATGCAGAAAAAGATTTAAAAATTGCGGTTTCTAATCCAATGACAAAAGAGATTGAATTGAATAAAATTACACCTCGTAAAGAAGTTCATGACATAGCAGAATCTTTGGCAGTTTGGTTAGGAACAAATAAGCAAACAAAAGACGCTCCTTGGTATACTTGGATAACTGAGCCAATGTCTAATTTCGAAAATGAAAAGGAGACAATTAACGAGTTATTGAGAGTAAAGCAAACTACAACTGTTCCTTTGGTAATCGGCTGTTATTATGTTATTACACGCCGTGACTTAAAGGCTGATTTGAAAAAATATTTATCAACTTCGGACTTGAAAAAAGTTCCGTTATTTAATTAAACTATATGAACTTTATTCAATATATAGATGAAACTTACGCAGTCAAAGTAAAAGAGATTGAATCCTCTGAGGGCTATCTAATAAGAGGTATTCAAACACCATTTTTTATATTATCAGTATTTATTGATAACAAGCGTGTTAATGGCGTAGAATTTAATAATTACGATAGTTTGCCTATGCTATCAGTTATTAATGACTTGGGGAATGTTGATTTAAATGTGATTCCAGAAAATTATTTTGCTACTGCGTTTACTCAAATTTATTTAAGTATTCCTTATAGTAATGGTGGTTCAAGTGTAGAGATTTTAAATTTTAGTGATTTTCAGAAAAAGCCGTTACGATACCTTAAAGAATATAAGTTACCACAATTCCGCATAGATGGTAGATTTTCTCAGGGTTCAGGTTATACATTTGATCGTAGGGTCTATTCAATGCTTAACATTGGAACAATTCAGGGAGACAACAAATTTTACATTGGGAGTTACGATACTTATCCAAATTCTACACACGTAGATACAGTTGAATTTCAGGGAGAAACTCCAAATTATATTCGAAATGGTTATGATTTGGTTACCTCGTTCCCTGTTCAGAATAACGGTGGAATCGTTCAATTTGGAGATTTTTATGTGAAAATGACAACAGGTAAAACTTCATATCCTTACGGTTTAAGAGTTTATATTTTCACAGATATTAGAACAAATGAATTTTGGATTTTGACAAATTACATTGAACAAGGTACAAGTATAATAAAAAAAGGAGAATTTGACATTGAAACATTAGTTTGTGTCAATGGTGGGTTCAAAATCAAAAATATCTTGCAAGATGTAGAAATACAAATTTCAAATATTTATGGCTAATACTACTCCAACGCCTTACAGCTGTACAATCTTTAATAAAGATAAATCTATAAGACCTATTAAAATTGAGTTTTGTAAATCGATCTTTTACCTACATAACTGGTGTAAAAATGTTGGATTTGATTATCACTACATTAATATTTACAACCGTAAAACTGGTAATTATATTTCTAGGCAATACTTTAATGATTATATAATAGATAAGCCTTTGTATTAACTTACAAAGGCTTACTTTTATTTTTTACTTAAGTCAACAGAATCAATGCACTTTAAATTATTAAACAATTTGTTTTGACCTTTTTCTGTAATTATAAAGTCGTCGTTTACTTCAATATTAATCCTTATTTTATCTATTGGTTCTTTTTCTAATATATCCATATAATCGCTAATACTAATAGTTAAGTATGATACACCACATTGGGTGTTACCGTCGTATGCACCTATTTTTAATTTTTCTCCATTTTTAAACTGGATATGTACATATGAATCTTTAGATTTACAGCCTGTTGCATTTGCGAAAAAGGTTATTAAAATTAATTTTTTATCTGTTTTTTCTTCGTGATATTTGGTTATGACATATGTTAGTCCATCTTTAGAAAGCATGGTTTCATAAAAACCTACACTATAAGTCCATATGTTTTCAAAGTCATCGTACTCATATTTTGTATAGCATTTGTGGTCTATCTTACAAACACCTTTTTCTAATTTTTTTAATTCTGATTGTGAATAACTGTTTAAGACTAATGTTAGTAATAATATTATTGTTAGTAATTCTTTTTTCATAATTCTTAATTTTGACGAATGTAATATTTTTTTTAATATAATTATTTATTCTTTTATAGCAATTGACAAAGAGAAATTAAAATTATTGGCATTATATTTGGAAATCTTTAGTAATTATAAACTCACAAACTAAACTACATGAAAAAAATTACTTTATTGCTATTTGTATTAATCTCAATCCCTGCTTTTTCTCAGGATTCAGACATGAAAATATTTTTAGAGAAAAGAGAACCTATAAATATTGATCAATATGATTTGATTAAACAAGTAAATATATTTTATCCTGACATTTTGATTTCAAAAGAAGTCAAAGCAAATTATAAGAATAATTTAAAAGTTAATGAATTTTTATCTGCTGAATTAATTTATGCAAATAGTAGTAAGTTTAAACTTTATAATGTTACAATCATGGATAAAAGACATTTAACTTATACATTTTTATCAAATGATGATATTTTGACTTATGGTGATGTGCGAATATTTGATGGTAAGACTGTTAGAACATTATATCGTTTGTTAGGTGCAAATTCTTTGATGCAATACTTTGTTGATGGCAAGTTGATAAATGAAATAAAAGGATAATTTTACATATTAAAACCAATAAATAAACCCCAATAAAACGGGGTTTTTTTATGTCCATATTTTTTTTATACCTTTAGATTTCTACAAAATAGGGATTCCAAGTGCTGTTAATAAAGTTGTTAACATCTTCTTGGACATACTGCGATTCATACTATAAATTATAGTTCAAAAGTATATAGCCAATAATTCATAATATTTTGGTTTTCAGCACTTTTTTTAGCTCTACAATCTGACAATTATTCCTTTCAATATTATCTGAAGCCGCTTAATTAAATTAGAAATCATTTTTTATTAAACTTAATACCTTAAAATTTTCAATTTAATGCTCGCTGCTACAGCAATTCTTAAGCAGAAAATTAATAATAATATAATGTAAAAAATTGACAATTTTTTCTTACATTAGATATAGTATTAACTTAAAATCAAAAAATTATGGCTTTTATTGAAGTTACTTTGTATGACAACGACCAACCGTGTTATATCCTTAAAGAGAATGTTGATGTTGTGTACACAATTCCGGGACAAACAGACACTGAATTTTGCATCATTAAAACTATTGGAGGCCACGAAATTGGAACGAAAGAAAGTTTAGCACAATTAAAAACAATTATTGGAATTCCTTAATTTGTTTTATTTGCTAAATGCAATAAACCTTTGTATATCATCTATACAAAGGTTTATTTTTTTTTTAGAGCAATATTTATTCGTATAATTTGGTTAAAATAAGTTCTCCCGGAACCACATCATCACCACCTCTTTTATCAAACTGGATTTTTCCTTCTTTTTCAAAAAGTACTGCACTCACAGAAGTTCCGTCTTTTCCTTTTAATTTAATCTGGGCTCTTTCACCCAATGGACTTACGTTTCCTGTTATGTCTAAAATTCCTGAATTCAGTTCTTTTTTATTACTAGTAACTTCTGCTGTTCCATAAATTAAATAATTTGACTGAACCAAAGTTATTTTAAAGATATACTCTTTATTGCAGTCTTTGCAATCTTCATTGCTCCAGGTTCCTGTAAATCGATTGTTTTGCGAATGTGCTTGCACAGAAATAAAAAGCAGCAAAGAAATTATTATTTTCATTTAAAAATATTTTACAAATTGGACTCAAATATAAAATAAAAAAGCATCACGATTGTGATGCTCTTAGCTTTGTACCTGCGTTAAAAAAAAATTAATTTTTTGTATAAACTGATTTTCCGTTTAGTGAAACTTCAATCTGACCCGTTTTTTCGGTAAATGTTGTTCTCAAAACGTTTCCTTTAAAAAGCGAAACATCTCCGTAGACTTTTCCGGTTTCATCTGTAACATATTCGAATAATAGTTTTTTGTTATCTGGCTCAATTCCTAGTTTATAACTGGAAAATTTTGTTCCTTTTAAATCAAACTGTTGTTGCGAATCGATAATTTTACCATCGGCATAAAAATTTGTGATGGTTTTATTCAGCGTAATATCCGGATAAAATTCGTTTACTTTTTGAAGCAAAGCGTATTGAGCTACGTTTGCATCTTCTTGTTTAGATGTAATTGTTTGAGCAAATGAAAATGTTGTGGTGATAAAGGCTAATAGTAAAATGTACTTCTTCATAATTTTTAATTTTAGATTAATCGTTTTCAAAACACTTTTGAAAGCCGAATAGGTAGAAATAACTAATCTCTTTTTGAGATATAAAAAGTTTCTCTACTTAACAAGGTAGTAAATATTTACCTTTGCCGGAAATTAAAAGCAATCTTTTAAGAAAATGACAACAAAAAAATATATACAGCTTATCCTTATTTTAGGTTCTCTAACTGCACTTGGCCCTTTTTCAATCGATATGTACCTGCCTGGTTTCTCAGGAATTGCAAAAGATCTGCATACATCAGTTGCTCGTGTCTCAATGAGTTTGTCGAGTTATTTTATCGGAATTTCTGCCGGACAATTGCTTTACGGCCCCTTATTAGACCGTTTCGGAAGAAAAAAGCCATTGTTTATTGGTTTGTCAGTTTACATTTTAGCTTCTTTAGGTTGTGTTTATGTTACTGATATTGATTTATTTATCTTCTTGCGTTTTATTCAGGCTATCGGAAGTTGTGCTGCAACTGTTGCTTCTGTAGCAATGGTTCGTGATTTATTTCCTGTAAAGGATATTCCAAAAGTTTTTTCATTATTAATGCTGGTTCTTGGTTTATCGCCAATGCTTGCGCCAACAATTGGAGGTTATATTACAGAAGATTATGGGTGGCATACCATATTTCTAATTTTAATGTTTATGGGAATAGCAATTCTGACTGCTGCTCAAATTGGGCTGCCAAACAGCTATAAACCCGATACTTCTATTTCATTAAAACCAAAACCCATAATTACAAATTTTTTACTCGTATTAAAAGAGCCTCAGTTTTATACTTATGCTTTTACCGGTGCAATCGCCTTTTCGGGCTTATTTACTTATGTAGCGGCCTCTCCTATTGTTTTTATGGATATTTATCATGTAGATGCTAAAACGTATGGATGGATTTTTGCTTTTATGTCAGTAAGTTTTATTGGTTCCAGTCAGTTAAATTCACTTTTATTGAAGAAATTTTCAAGTGAACAAATGATTTTCAGTTCATTGATTTTGCAATCAGTTATAAGTGTAGTTTTTCTGGTTTTGTCATTAAATAATCTTCTTGGTTTGTATGAAACAATTGCAATGCTGTTTCTTTTTCTGGGCTGTTTAGGGATTTCAAACCCAAATACTGCAGGACTTACGATGGCTCCGTTTGCAAAAAATGCAGGAAGCGCTTCTGCCTTAATGGGAGCAATTCAGCTCGGACTTGGTGCACTGGCATCGTTTGCCGTTGGAATTTTTGTAAAAAATTCTGTTACTCCAATGGTTGTGATTATGACAGCAAGTACAATTACGGCATTTGTTGTTTTGAATATTGGTAAAAGGTTTATCAAAAATAAAGTTGAACTAGCCGAAGGCGCTGATGTAATGATTGAACATTAAACAAATTTCAGAAATCGAAATTATAAAATGGAAATAAAAACAAAGCCAGAACTTACACATGTTCTGGCTTTGTTTTTTTTATTGTCTTTTATCAGGTCTGATAATCATTCTCAGAGATTGGTCTCTGGCAAAATAAGCTACCATCCAGTTGTAAAAAGTATTTAGTCTGTTTCTGTATGTTATCAAAGAGATCAGGTGAATAAATAACCAGATGATCCAGGCAAAGAATCCTTTGAAATGCCATTTCGGACTTGGTAAATCTACGACAGCTTTATTTTTCCCTATAATTGCCATAGATCCTTTGTCATTGTATACAAATGGTTTAAGAGGTTTATTTTTAACCATTGCTTTAAAATTTTTGGCTAAATTTAATCCTTGCTGAATTGCAACCTGCGCTACTTGCGGGTGACCATCAGGAAAATTCTTGTCTCCGGCTGTGATTGCAGTATCCCCAATGGCATAGATATTTTCGAGGCCATTTACTTTATTATACTGATCGGTTGCCATGCGTCGGCCCCTGCCATAACTTTCTTTCGGGATTCCATCAAAAAGCTTTGCAGATACACCGGCAGCCCAAATTAAGTTTTTAGTCTTAATAGTATCTCCATTTTCAAAATAAACAGTATCGTCGACATAATCTGTTACTCTTGTATGAAGTTTTACAACTACACCAAGTTTTGTAAGGGCTTCTAGAGTATCTTTTTGAGATTCTTTGCTCATTGGTGCAAGCAAGGCATCTCCGCCATCAACTAAATACACATTGCTGGCAGAGGTTTCTAATTCAGGATATTCCTTTAGCAAAATATTTTTACGCATTTCGGCAAACATACCAGAAACTTCAACTCCTGTAGGTCCGCCGCCGGCCACTACAATTGTTAATAATTTACGTCGTTTGCGAATGTCTTTGGTAATCGCGGCTTTTTCCAGATTTTTAAGCAATGTATTTCGCATTTCGATGGCATCATTTAAGGTTTTCATCGGAATAGCGTTTTTCATTACGTTTTCCATACCAAAATAACTGGTTTCTGCACCCGTGGCAAAAACAAGATAATCGTATGATAATTCGCCATTGTTAAGGATTATTTTATTTTCGGCAGGAACTACGGAAAGCAATTCTCCTAAACGGAATTGAAGATTTTTTTTACCTGCAAAAAACTTTCTGAAAGGATAACTAATACTTGATGGTTCTAAAAAAGCGGTGGCTACCTGATATATTAGCGGAGGAAAAAAATTATAATTGTTTTTGTCAACAAGTGTTACTTGTATTTCCGGTTGGTTAACAAGCTCTTTTGCGAGATTTATTCCTGCAAAACCGCCTCCTATTATGACTATATTCATATATATTGTTTATTAAGTAGGATTTATGAGTAAAACTATTTCTGCTTATAGCAGTTCTATAAATTTAACATTATAATTTCAAATACAAAAACCAATTTGGAGTTTTATGTTAAAAAATTATGAAATTAATTGGTCAATTTTAGTTTCATCATGTAGTCAGTTTGCTCATCATCTCCAAGCTTAAAAATATGCTTGTCAAACTCAATAAAGCCATTTTTTTTATAAAAACTTAATGCTCTGAGATTTTTTTCCCAAACACCCAGCCAGACATATTCAGCATTTTTTTCTTTTGCTATTTCAATAGCCTTGTCATAAAGTAATTGCCCGACTTTTTTTCCGTGAAATTCCTTAGAAACATAAATCCTTTCAATTTCAAGTGCTTTATCGTCCTTTAATTCGGTTTGAGATTGTCCGAAATTAATTTTTAAATACCCAATTACTTCATCTTTAAGGGTTGCGAAGTAAAATTCTGAGTTTTCATCAGCAAGTTCCGCGGTTAGTTTTTGGTAGGAGAATTGTTTTTCCAGATAAGCTTTCATGTTTTCTTCAGAATTAAACTCTGAAAATGTTTCATAGAAAGTTTCCTGGCCAATTTCTTTTAACTGGTCAATTTCACCGAGAGATATTTTTCTTATTATGATATTTTCTGCCATTTCAGTATGTATTTTTATAATTCAAATTGTCATTTGCTTATAAAAATACAATATAAATTGGCTAAATCAGTGGTCCTAAATGTTACTTTTTGAATTTTTTAACAGGCTTTTCAGTTACTTCAACCTTGTTTTGTAAAACATAGTTTGCCATCAGTTTTTCAACTAATTCATCTTTAGTAAGATGGTGAAAAACCGTTTTTACATTTGTTTTCAAATCTGCTGAAAGGTCATGATTTGGCTTTGTTTTGAAGATCTGTTTTGCCCATAAAAGCATATTATTTTCCTCTAAACTTACCGCAGAAGGTTTCTGAAATTTAGTAAATTTAATTCCTAATTCTTTTTCAAATTCAGGAATCTCAATGGTTTCTTCTTCTTGTAAAACTGTTAGAGAAAGCCCCTTTGCTCCTGCTCTGGCTGTTCTTCCGCTTCTGTGAACGTAGTTTTCATAAGTGTCCGGCAAGTGGTAATTGACAACATACGAAATTTCTTTGACATCAATTCCTCTCGCTGCTAAATCTGTGGCAACCAGAATATTAATATGTCCTTCACGAAATTGCTCCATAATTCTGTCACGAATTCCCTGAGATAAACTTCCATGTAAAGCACCAGAAGAAAAACGGTTTATTGCCAGATTTTTGGCTAATTTATTGACAGCAGCTTTTGTTTTACAGAAAATGATTCCGCGTTCACCATCTCTTGAATTCAGAAAATGCATTAAAACATCCAGTTTTTCAATAGGATCAACTACAATATATTCATGATCAATTCCTTGGTTACCAACAGTTTCCATATTGGCACTTACCTGAACCACATTTTTGTTTAAATAATTCTGAATCAATTGTTTAATTGTTCCCGGCAAAGTAGCAGAAAACAATAGAGTGCGGTGTTTTTTTGGTAACTCAGTAATGATTTCATCTAAACTTTCCTTAAGAATAGAAACCATTTCATCGGCTTCGTCCAGAACTAAATATTCTGCTTGTTTTAAGTCAACTGCTTTGCGCTGAATCAAATCGATTAAACGGCCAGGAGTTGCTACAACAATATGTGTAGGTTGTGTAAGACGCTCAATTTGAGGCTTTATTGGGATACCTCCACAAGTAGAAGCTATAGAGATATTCGGAATATGTTTTCCAAAACTTTCTAAGTTTTTAAATATCTGCTGGCCAAGTTCTCTGGTTGGCACCAAAATTACTGCCTGAACAATTGGTGATTCGGTATTAATTAATTGCAATAAAGGCAATCCGAAAGCAGCAGTTTTTCCTGTTCCAGTTTTGGCTAAACCTACAACATCATGACTTTCAGATAAAAGTAACGGAATTGTTTTTTGTTGAATTTCTGTTGGCTCAACAATATTTAATTCGCTTAACGCTTTTAAAATTGGTGTTGAAACTCCTAATGCTGAGAATTGTTTAGACATTTTTTAGTTTTGTTTTTATTGTTTTTTGTTTTAGGTTTCAAGTTGTTTGAATGTGTATTTAACCGCAAAGTTCGCAAGGATTTACGCAAAGAAACGCAAAGCTTAGCGTTTAAACTTTCAAAACTTTGCGTAAATCCTTGCGAACTTTGCGGCTAAAAATTATGTTCAAAGTAAACAACCTGAAACTTGAAACCTGAAACATTTTTTAACTTTTTCAGATCAATCCGGTTCGTTCATGATTTTCTCACGATATTTTTTACCTATTAATAAGGTCATATTTTTCTTGTAATCATCAACAAGCCATTCACGGTAGTTTTTGCTGCATTGGCTTAGACATTTTGCATATCGTTTAATACGGCATTCTATATCATCATCAAGTTCTTTGGCCAATGATTTGGCTTCCTGAAGTGTTTCGGTATTATCAACACACATAGAAGCGTGTTGTTCCAGTGATTTATCTAATACAATTTTTGAACGCAGATTTTGTTTGATTGCCAATTTATGTTCTTCATCAACATCAAAAGTCACATCGGCAGTTTTACTAAATTTAGTACGTAATTCCGGTGGCATGCTGTATTTAAAAAACATTTCAATCTCAGTATCATCACGAAGATTTTCAAGATAAAATTCAGGAGATTTAAAAATGTGCTGCCAGTTTACCGGCTCGCTCCATAAACCGAAACGTGCTGCGTTATTACCCAGGTCAATAACCGTAAATTCATCTTTACCGGGCAATTTACGAGAACCACGACCAATCATCTGGTAATATAAAGTTAATGATTTTGTTGCTCGGTTTAAGATAATAGTCTCTACCGTAGGCTCGTCAAACCCTGTAGTAAGAATTCCGACAGAAGTCAGGATTGCATCGGGAGTTTTCTTAAACCACTGCAAAATATCCTTACGCTCTTCGGTGCTGCTGGTATTATCAAGATGCCTGATATCGTAACCGGCTTCTCTAAAAGTTTCATACACATATAAAGAGGTATGAATACCATTATTAAAAATTAGTGTCTTTTTTCCTAATGAACGCTCTGTATAGGCATGCAGCAATTTTTCCTGCATAACTGTGTTGGTATACAAATCATCTGAAGATTTTACAGTATAATCTCCATTGATACCCACTTTTAAGGATGTTAAACCAACATCATAACTATAAGTTGTAGCGCGCGCCAAAAATCCTTTGTCAATTAATGAACTAATTGTGTCTCCCACAATAAGCTCATCATAACTTTGGTGCATAGGTAATTTTATATTCGAACTCAAAGGTGTTGCTGTTACTCCAAGGATAAAAGCATTTTTGAATGAATTTAATAATTTACGGAATGAATTGTAATGGGCCTCATCAATAATTACCAAACCAATGTTATCAAGATGTAATTTTTCATCATTGATACGGTTTTTTAAAGTTTCAACCATTGCCACAAAACAAGAATAATCATTCTGATCCGGCAATTCTTTTACTTTACTATTTATTATTTTATTAGTCACACCAAAACCTTTCAGCATTTTTGAAGTTTGCTTACAAAGTTCTATACGATGTGTTAACACCACTACTTTTTTATCATTGTTAGATAAATAGCGACGAACGATTTCAGAAAAAATTACTGTTTTTCCACCGCCGGTAGGCAGTTGATATAATAAATGATGTTGAGGAGGAGCATTATCCAAACGGTCAAAAATGGCATCAATATCGCCCTTTTGATATGCATAAAGTTCTTTTTTGTCTTCTCTTTCTATTTCTAAAGTGTTTTGAGGCATTGTAATTTTTGGATTTTTGCAAAAGTACACCTAAAAAACAGTTATTCATTGCGTTTTAACGTAAAATAAATTATTGTTTTTAATAAGATTTTTTATGGGAAGTGTTTTTATAAGCCGATTTTATCTAAAATTGTATCAAAATCGTATTTATTTTTCCATTTTTGTTGAATAGTTTCTTGTTGAATTGCAATAATTCTTGCTTTAAATTCATTCAAAATCCCATTTGAAATAATAAAATTAACAGCTTGTTCAAAAGAATTAAATATACTTTTGTAAAACAAATCCTGCTTTATAAGGTTTTTAGACGAATAAGCTTGTGCAATTTCAATATTATAAAGCATCAAATCTGCGATTACAAAGGCGTCAACTCCGAGAGAAATAAAATGTTTGATGATTTTTTGCGCAACCGAACGACGCATTTTTGCCCTTGGACGCCATTTTGAAGTTGGTTTTTTTATCGGAAAATATTCATGTGAGATTTTGGACTTACTTTCCTGCAGAAGTTTGTCTTCTTTGGGATTAAAAGCAAAGTCATAAAAAACTTTAACGGGAGCAAATTTCTCATATAACTCAATGATTTGTTCCTCAAGCTGTTCTTTATTTAATTCTGCCAAATATTTTTTTAAATCGCGTTTACTCATAAATATTAAGTCATTTTTCAATTTTAAAATTCCAAATTCCAATTGGATTGCTCCATATAATTATTGAAATGTATCTCTTACTAAGTTAAGAAACACTGCCAAACTTAGCAATGTTAAAAACAATTTATTTTTCAGTTTCAGGTATCGAATGACAACCATAATGCCTAATTTTGCTGGCATAAACTCAAAAAAACAATTACATGCTTAAGATTTTTAAAGTTACAGCAATTTTAGAAGGAATTTCATATTTAGTTTTATTTGCTAACATGCTTATAATCAAAACAAATAATCCAGAACTTTATCATACGTTATTACGTCCGTTAGGAATGACTCACGGAATTTTATTTATTGGATACATTATTTTGGCTTTTTTACTTCAAAAATCTCAAAATTGGGATCTAAAAACTTTCGGAATTATTTTAATCGCTTCTCTTATTCCTTTTGGGACTTTCTATGTTGAAAAAAAATACTTAGAAAAGAATGCATAAGTTTTTGGATAAAGTATTCAATTTTTTATATCCGGTTTTCAGAGATTGGGGAATGAGCCGCAATTTTGCGTCTTACATCAGCCTGGTTTTTAATATCATCATTCTTATCGCGTTGGCGTATGTCATATACTATGCCGCAAAATTTATTTTAGTAACCCTGACGGCCATTTTTGCCCAAAGAACCAAAACAAAATTTGACGATTATTTAATTCAGAACAAAACAACACGGTATACAGCCTACCTGATTCCGTTTTTCTTTATATACAAAGCCGTTCCTGTAATTCTGGACCGTTATGAATATTGGGAACTGGTTTTTGGAAAAATAGTTGGAGTCTACATTGTTTTGCTGGGATTATGGATCGTTCGTACCATTTTTAATTCGCTTCGTGACTACTTAAAACAAAAGCCTGAATATAGTGATAAACCTATCGACAGTTTCGTTCAGGTTATTATGATTGTACTTTGGATTTTTGGGGTTGCTCTTATTATTTCAACTTTATTCGGAATCAAAAAAGGGGAACTTTTAACTATTTTAGGAACACTTTCGGCAATTATTATTTTAATTTTCAGAGATACAATTTTAGGTTTTGTTTCCAGCGTACAGGTAGCCATAAATGACATGGTTCGAATTGGTGACTGGATTACAATGGATAAATTCGGAGCAGACGGAGATGTGATTGAGATAAACCTGACAACAGTAAAAGTCCGGAATTTTGATAATACAATCACCACAATTCCAACTTATGCGCTGAGTTCGGATTCTTTTCAGAACTGGCGCGGAATGCAGAATTCTGAAGGAAGACGCATTAAAAGACACATTTTAATAAAAAGCAGCAGTATTCGTTTTCTTCATAATGAAGATTTGAATCAGATGAAAAAAGTACAGCTCATTTCATCTTATATAGAAACCAGACAGGCTGAAATTGAGAAATACAATGCTTTGCATGGTGTTGATAAAAGTCTTGCGCTTAACGGTAGAAACATGACTAATTTAGGTTTGTTCCGAAAATACATCATGCAGTATCTGGTGACACATCCGGGCTTGAACAAAGACATGCATATTATGTGTCGTCAATTACAATCGAGTGAGCATGGAGTTCCGTTAGAGATTTATGCTTTTTCGAGCGACAAACGCTGGGCAAATTACGAATATATTATGTCTGATATTTTTGATCATGTAATGGCTTCTGTGATATATTTTGATTTGGAAATGTTCGAATTGCCATCGCAAATTGGGCGTTAGATCAATAATAACAGGTTATTTTAGGTTTTATTTTTTTAGGTTTCAAGTTGTAGTATGTTGTCTGCACAGGTGCGTCGCTCTCTGGATGTGATTTCTCCTCTGTCGAAATGACAAATACTAAGACAACCTGAAACCTGAAACTTTAAAAAAACTACTTTTTCACTTCCTCAAAAACAAATTTCGGATCGTTAAAACTCAGCGTTCCCTGAATAAAGCAAGGAAGATTCATAAAAGTGCCAATTACACCATTTCCAAGTAGCAATTTGTTTTCTTTTTTAAGCAAAGCCAACGGAATCCTTTTCCAGCTTCCACCATTTGAAATATAATGTATATCGCCTGTCAAAGTATCTCCTTTGATATCACCACGGACATCCCCGGAATCTTTTCCAATTTTATAATAAGAGCGTTCATAACGTCCATAAAAACGTTTATCACTAATTTTTAATGCAAAAACAGCAGTGTCTTTTCCGTTTACAGCTCTGTATTGTACATCTTTATATTTGCTTTCTTTTGAATTGCAGGAGATTACCAATGTCAAAATAGAAACAAGGAAAATAAAGGATAGTTTGTTCATTTGAAATATTTGAGTTGCCTTATATATTTAGTTAAGAGTAAAACTAATTTTTATATTTAAGTTATTAGTTATAAAAAATAGTTTTTTTCTGTTTGAATTTTTCTTAAATTTAAAGAAAAAACATGACAGACAGGGACACTTTTTTAAAAGAATTCAGAGGCGAAACTTTAGGAACTGTAAGTGCTCAGTCTTCAGCGGATGAGTTATTCCAAAATCAGACCATCAGACCAGTTTTAAAACTTCAAAACGATCTTTTTATCGCAGCTTTCGCAAATTATGTAAATAAAAACAAAGCAGATTTCTATTCTTATAGCGTGGAAAAGAAATTACAAACTATTGAAAATTCCATTCAAAAGGACATTAAATTCAGAAATTCCCTAAAAGGAATGGTGATGGCACTTTTTACTGTCGAAGAATACAATACTTATATTCAAAATTCATCAAGTCTAAACAAGAGAATGATGAATTTATTAATTGAGAGATTAAAAAGCCAGGTACAGTTGTTTGAAGCAGAAATGAATTAGAAGTTAAGGATTATTTATGTTTTGGTAATTCAAACAGGTTATAATTCTAATTAAAAATAAAAAAGCGCTTAAAATTAATTTTAAGCGCTTTTTATTAAGTTAGTATTTTAATAGCTCTAATAAAGTTTCTTCAAATCGATTTTTAGCTAAAAACTGATCTTCAAGCGCTTTTGTAAACGGAATTGGAGAATCAAGGCTTGCAACTCTTTTTACCGGAGCATCCAGATATTCAAAACATTGTTCCATTATTAATGCTGAAATATCGCTGGCAATTCCACCAAACAAAGTATCTTCCTGATAAATGATTGCTTTTCCTGTCTTTTTTACGGATGCAAAAATAGTTTCTGTATCTAATGGCTGCAATGTTCGCAAATCAATTAAATCAGCTTTTATTTCAGGATTTTTTGCCAAAGTTTCTAATGCCCAGTGTACAGGAGCCCCAAAAGAAATAATAGTGACATCGTTTCCTTCTTTTAATAAGGCTGCTTTTCCTAACGGAATGGTGTAATAATCAGTAGGTACATCCTGATATACGCTTCTGTACAATTGTTTATGTTCGAAAAACAAAACAGGATTAGGATCATTTATCGAAGTATTTAAAAGACCTTTTGCATCATAAGGAAAGGCAGGATAAACTACTTTTAAACCTGGTGTTTTGGTAAACCATGCCTCATTTGTCTGTGAGTGAAACGGACCGGCCTGTGTTCCTCCGCCACAAGGCATACGAACAACAACATCGGCTTTTTCGCCCCAGCGGTAATGAGTTTTTGCCAGTAAATTTACAATAGGATTAAATCCAGTCGAAACAAAATCAGCAAACTGCATTTCTACAATTGCTTTGTATCCATTAATAGATAATCCCATTGCGGCAGAAACGACAGCGCTTTCGCAAATTGGAGTATTACGAACGCGTTCTTTTCCAAATAAATCGACAAAACCATCTGTGATTTTAAAAGCTCCGCCATATTCAGCAATATCCTGTCCCATAATAACCAGGTTATTGTGACGCTCCATCGATTGTTTTAAACCTTTGCTGATGGCATCAATAAAACGAATATTTTCTGAAGATTCAGAAGCGTTAACTTCTTCATGTTCATAAGGTTTATAAACATCATCTAATTCTCCGCTATAAGTAGGTACTATTTCCGGTTCTAAATTTGCAAGCGCTAAATTTTGATCAATTTCGAGTTTTATTTCTTCGCGTAAAGCAATATCATACTCCTCAGTAAGAATTCCTTCTTCTAATAAAAACATTCTGTAATTATCAACAGGATCTCTTGTCACCCATTGCTTCATTAAGTCTTCCGGAACATATTTGGTTCCACTCGCCTCTTCGTGACCACGCATCCTGAAAGTTTTAAATTCTAATAAAACCGGATGTGGGTTCTCTTTCATTTCCTTCTTTAACTGTACTGTTTTATTATAAACTTCTAAAATATTGTTACCGTCAATAATATAGCTTTCAATACCATAACCAATTCCTTTATCTGCAAGATTTTCGCAATAGTATTGTTCATTAGTTGGTGTAGAAAGTCCGTAGCCATTATTTTCTATAATAAACATTACAGGCAGTTGCCATACAGCAGCTATATTTAATGCTTCATGAAAATCGCCTTCACTTGTAGCGCCTTCACCAGTAAAAACGGCTGTAACTTTTTTATTGTTTTTAAGTTTATCTGCTAATGCAATTCCGTCTGCGATACCCAATTGTGGTCCCAGATGCGAAATCATTCCTATGATATTATATTTTTGAGTTCCAAAGTGAAAACTGCGATCCCTGCCTTTTGTAAATCCGCCTGCTTTTCCCTGCCATTGGGAAAAAAGTCTGTGCAAAGGAATGTTTCTGCTGGTAAATACACCCAAATTGCGGTGCATTGGCAAGATGTATTCAAAATCTTCCAGAGCTGCAGTAACCCCTACTGAGACTGCTTCCTGGCCTATGCCGGAAAACCATTTTGAAACTTTTCCCTGACGAATTAAGATTAGCATCTTTTCTTCTATCAATCGGGGCTTTAGTATTTTTTTGTATAAATCTAATAATTTGCTTTCGGGAAGGTCTTGTTTGTAAAAGATCATTGGTCGTTGTTTAATGTTTTCAAATATATAAAAATATAACAATTTTAACATTAATTGTTATAAAAATAAATTTCAGTCTTTTAATTTCCGTTACGGGAAATTATAGCAATTCAGCTCAAATACTATAAATATAATTTTCTGCGAATATATAGGAGATTTCTTATTTAAAGCTAATTATTTCATGTAAATATTTCTTAATTCTAAAAATTTAGAAAACAAAATATTTGAAAGTAAATATAATCAAAAATAGATGCTGGAAATTATTACTGAATGATATAAAATCAATTTTCTATTAAAAATTAAAATTCAAATATAAAATATTCTCTACCTTTGTTATTGAAAGGCTTTCTCTGCCTTTTATCTTTTAATAAAAAATGTAAAGTATGCAAAACATTCCTAGTGTAGACTTACGTGATTTCCTTTCGGGCGACCCGGAACGTAAACAAAAATTTGTAAATGAAATCGGCAGTGCATTTGAGAACATTGGCTTCGTAGCCCTAAAAGGTCATTTTTTGGATGATCAGTTGGTAGACGAACTTTATGGCGAGATAAGAAAATTTTTCGCTTTGCCAGTAGAAACCAAGCATAATTATGAAATTCCCGGTATTGGCGGACAAAGAGGTTATGTTTCTTTTGGAAAAGAACATGCTAAAGGACGCAAAGAGGGAGATTTAAAAGAATTTTGGCATTTTGGTCAATATGTTGACAAAGATTCCAAATACGCATCAGAATATCCTGATAACGTAGAAGTTAAAGAATTACCACATTTTAACGCTGTAGGTAAAGAGGCTTACCAAATGCTTGAAAAAACAGGTGTATATGTACTAAGAGCTTTGGCTTTGCATTTGGGTCTGGATGAGTTTTATTTTGATGAATATGTAAAAGAGGGAAACTCTATCCTGAGACCAATTCACTACCCGCCAATTACTTCTGAGCCGGAAAACGCTATTCGCGCTGCTGCTCACGGAGATATTAACCTTATCACACTTTTGATGGGGGCTCAGGGAAAAGGTTTACAAGTGCAGAATCATGACGGAGAATGGATTGATGCTATTGCTGCAGATGATGAATTGGTAATTAATGTTGGGGATATGTTGTCGAGACATACTAACAACAAACTAAAATCAACTATACATCAAGTAGTTAATCCACCGAGAGAATTATGGGGTACTTCCCGCTATTCTATTCCGTTTTTTATGCACCCGGTAAGCGATATGCGCCTGGATTGTCTGGAAAACTGTATTGATGCCGAGAATCCTAAGAAATTTGAAGACATCACGGCGGGCGATTACTTATACGAACGTTTGGTAGATTTAGGTTTAATAAAAAAATAAACACTTTAAATCTCTCCCGAAGCATCGGGATTAAAATTCCAAATTCCAAAAAATGACAACTATTTGGAATTTGGAATTTAATTTTTACAAACTATAATTTTGGATTTTAAACATTATGGATTTTAAAGATCAACTAAAAAATTTATTTCCGGATCACGTCGAATCAAATGAGCCTGAAGAAGTTCAGGAGCAAGATCATGTGCTTTACGTTCAGAAAGAACCAATGATTTGCAAATTCGAAAAACGAAAAGGAAAAGCAACTACTATAATCGAAGGTTATGAAGGATCTGATGAAGACTTTAAGATTCTTGCCAAAGAAATTAAGACCAAACTGAGCGTTGGCGGCACTTTTAAAGATGATTCTATAATAATTCAGGGTGATTATCGTGATAAAATTATGGCAATTTTAAAAGAAAAAGGCTTTAAAACAAAACGAGTGGGCGGATAATAAAAATTCCCATTTTTATCCCAAAGCTTCGGGACCAAATTCCAATGTTTGACCGTGAAAATTTAACCGCAAAGTTCGCAAGGAATATTTCTAATCTTTGTAAAAGGCAAAGATCGTAAAGCTTTATCTTTTAGCATGATCAATTAGAATTTAGAAAAAAACCTTAGAACCTTAGCCACTCAGAACCTTAGCACCTAAAAAAAAAATGATACAAGCATCAGAATTAATACTTAACCCTGACGGAAGCGTTTATCACTTAAACCTTCGTCCGGAACACATTGCCAACGATATTATTTTTGTTGGAGACCAAAACAGGGTAGAAAAAATCACTCAGTTTTTTGACTCAATTGAATTTTCTACTCAAAAAAGAGAATTTAAAACCCAAACGGGAACTTACAAGGGAAAAAGAATTACTGTAATGTCAACGGGAATTGGCCCCGATAATATTGATATTGTATTAAATGAGTTAGATGCTTTGGTAAATATCGATTTAAAAACCCGTCTGCCCAAAGAAAACCTGACCTCTTTAAATATTATCAGAATTGGTACTTCGGGATCTTTGCATGCAGATATTCCTGTAGATAGTTTTGTAATGTCAAAATTTGGTCTGGGATTAGATAACATGCTTCGCTCCTATTTAATTGATGAAGTTTCGAATGCAGCAATTGAAGATGCATTTGTTACTCATACAAACTGGGATATCAAAAAAGGAAAACCTTACGCTATTGCCTGTTCAGAAAAATTAGAAAAAATAATAGAATCTGATAAAATATTTAAAGGGATTACAGCTACTGCCGGAGGTTTTTACGGACCACAAGGCCGTGTCTTGCGTTTAAATATTCAGGATCAGGAACTAAATAATAAGATGGATAATTTTACTTTTAACGACAATAAAATTACTAATCTTGAAATGGAAACAGCTGCAATTTATGGTCTTTCGGCACTTTTAGGACATAATGCATTATCTTTAAATGCTATTATTGCCAATCGTGCTTCAGGAACTTTTAGTGAAGATCCATATAAAGCTGTTGATCAGCTTATTTCTTATACGTTGAATAAACTGGCTCAAAAATAATTAGATAAGCAGTCAATTTGAAAATTAGATATTTATGCAAGATACTATTCTTAAATTTGAGAGGTTACTGAATGAAAACGCCGGTTATTTTCCAACAATTGATTCTTCTGTTTTAGAAGAAAGAAAGGCAGGAAAATGGTCTAAAAAAGAAGTTATTGGGCATTTGGTTGATTCAGCTATTCATAATTTAGTTCGTTTTACAGAAATCAATTATTTGGAAAAACCGTATCAACACAGGCCTTATAACCAAACTGATTTAGTAAGTTTAAATCAGTATCAGACAAAGGATATTGATGAATTGACACAATTGTGGTTTTCATTAAATCAACAAATCATACGAATTATGAAATCTGTTAGTGAAGAAGCCTTGGATTATAAAATTATTTTAAGTGATAATTCTGTTATTGATTTAAGGTTTATGATGACAGATTACGTAGCACATTTGGAACATCATATTAATCAAATTAGATCATAAAACTATGTTTTTAAGAGTAGCGCGACATACAGATAATCTTGAAAAAATTGAGAATTTTTATGTCAATATTTTGGGTTTTGAGCAGTTGGGCGGTTTTGAGAACCATAATAATTATGATGGCATTTTTATCGGAAAACCTGGCCTGGACTGGCATTTTGAGTTTACTCAATCTCATGAAAAAGCAGAACACCATTTTGATCAGGATGATGTTATAGTACTTTATCCAAAATCGATAGAAGATTATAACAGATTAATAAGTAGTCTCTTAAAGAATAATATATCAAGTATAACTGCAAATAATCCTTTTTGGAATGAGAATGGTAAAATGTTTTTGGACCCTGATGGCTACCGAATCGTTATATCACCTCTAAAAGCAGAAATAAGCGAAATTGATTAAAGAAAAAACAAATAATTATATAAATTTTCAATTAGATAATTTATTAGTAATAATTATAAAAAAGTAATGACAGATACACATACAAAAATCCTGTTCAAGTATTATAGCGATTATCTGGATGAAGTTGTTTCTGAAACGATGTGGGCAGAAATTATTGATGAAGAAAAAGGCCTTTATAAACTGGATAACATTCCATTTTTTGGACCTTTGATCGCTACGGATGATATTTTTTATGCCGAATATGATGAAACAGAACAAAAACTAATGCACAGAAAAACGATACAAAATTCTGGAAATTCTATTGTGCAGGTTGCTGTTTTGGAGAAAGGTTTTGATAAAGAGATAATTCGCGAAAAACTAAAATCTATAAACTGTATATCTGAAGAACTGAATGATACTTTTTTTGCTGCTGAGATTAGTAAGGATGTGGATTATTCTTTGGTAAGGAGTATATTGACTGAATATGACTCTCAGGAGATTATAGAATATGCAGAACCCTGCCTTTCTGAAAAACACAGAACTGATTTATTAAAAAGCTAAAATATATTTAGAATACCGCATGCCAAACTTAACTTAAACTTAAACTATAATGAAAACCGTAAAAATTGTGGGTGTTCCTGAACACTTCAATCTGCCATGGCAATTATGCATTGAAAATGGTGAATTTGAAGCGGAAAATATTGATTTGCAATGGAAAGACATTCCCGAAGGTACAGGTAAAATGTGCCAGATGCTTCGTGATGGAGAAGCTGATATGGCTGTAATCCTGACAGAAGGAATTGTTAAAGATATTGTTGCCGGAAATCCAAGTAAAATTGTTCAGATTTATGTGCAGTCTCCTTTGATCTGGGGAATTCATGTGGCGGCAAAATCAGAGTATCAAACAATAAAAGACCTGCAAAACAAAAAAGTAGCTATTTCAAGAATTGGCTCTGGTTCGCAGCTTATGGCTTATGTAAATGCAAATGAACAGGGCTGGGAAACCGATGATCTGGAGTTTGAAATTATAAATACGATTGATGGCGCTGTTGAAGCCCTGACAGATGGAACTGCAGATTATTTTATGTGGGAACATTTTATGACCAAACCGCTTGTAGACAAAGGGATTTTCAGACGTGTTGGTGACTGCCCTACTCCATGGCCATCTTTTGTTATTACCGTACGCGATGAGTTCTTAAAAAAGAATCCAAAAACGGTAGAAAAGATCCTCGAAATCATAAACAAGACAACTCACGATTTTGCTCAGATTCCTAACATTGATAAAACGCTGGCAGAATTATTTAACCAAAAACCAGAAGATATTCAGGAATGGTTAAAACTGACACAATGGTCTCAAAAACATTTAAGTGAAAAAGCTTTTATTAAAATCCAAAATCAATTATTTGAACTCGGAATTATTGATAAAAAAAGTACTTTTGTAGAAACGGTAAAAGCACTATAGAAACTGCTTTTTATTCTTATGATAAAATTCCCTAAAATCGACTTTCCGCAATTACAATCCAGATTACAGGTCAAATCGCCCTGGGACAGGATTATTATTATGCTGTTGAGTCTTTTAATAACAATTCCGATTTTTATCATACTGCACCAGAACCTTATTGACTTAAAATGGCCATTTAATTTAGACAGGGTTTTTATTTTTATAGCTGTTTTTGCTGGTATTTTCTTTCTGTTAATGTATCTCAGAACCATAATTTTGGTTTGTGTAGCCATTTATTTATTGATTTTGGTTTACGGTTCTGTTATTGGCAACTATGGCTTTACAGAAATATCAGAAGATTACAATTCGATGATTTACACCATGTCCGATAATCCGTATCCACAGGACATTATCGTGGCAAAACTGCTGCCATTTCCGAACAAATCACAAATTATCAGTGCAATAGAATATCAGAACCCAAAAGTGCGAAACTTTGCAATTATGGCTACTACAAAGCATTTTAAAAAGATAAAAGGCTATTCTGATTACAGGACAACGATTCAGTGTTTTGCTGTTTTTAAGGAAATAAACAGCCGTTGGAATTATGTAAATGATCCAAAAGAAGGCGATTATATTGCAACGGCAAGTGAATCTCTGCAATATTTTTCAGGAGATTGTGATGACCATTCTATATTAATGGCAGCAGCCATACGTTCTATTGGAGGAACCCCAAGGCTCATTCATACAAAAGGGCATATTTATCCTGAAATGTTAATTGGATCACTTATCGATCTGGAGAAAGTAAATTATCTGGTCAAAAATGTACTTTTCTTAAAGGAAAGCTACAAACAGAAATTACATTATCATATTGATGAACGTGGTCAGGTATGGCTAAACATGGATTATACGGCCAAATATCCGGGAGGGCCATTCATGTATGAGGAGATTTTAGGAGCATTGACGCTTAACTAACCCGTAAAAACTTGCTGATTTTTTTGTTTTTATTTGAAAACGATGATAATCTTCAAATTTAATAACCTAAAACTTATCTTACATTTGTCTTTGATTAAATAGTTGATTACAAGTAATTTGAATTTCTTTTTTTTGTAAATTAGTTCCTGTATAACTTTTTAATCTAACATCATGAAAAAATCTAAATTATTAATTTTTGGGATTACCCTGCTGGCAGTGGTAATGATTTCTTGTTCTGACCGGAACAAATTAGTAAACTCCTGGAAAATTACTGCCGTTGAAGCTAAAATTCCTCTCTCTGATTCAGCGAAAGCTGTAATTCTTCAAGAAGGAAATTTGACCTTTACAAAAGACGGACATGTTACCGGATATTTACAAAGAGAAATAACAGATGGGACATATGCCTTGACAAAAGGAGGAAAAAGTCTGGTGATTAAAGACGAAACCGGCACACCTTACCCTTGTGTAAGTACTATTACAAATGATGAGCTGATATTAGACAGCAAAGAAATGAAGTTGACACTCAAAAAAATATAAGTTTTAAAAAAAATGCAATACCACAAAGAATAAAAACTTCTTAATTTTTAAGGAGTTTTTTTATGCCTTAAAAGTATGTTAGTTGCTTTTTAATATTTTAAAAACATATTCTTTGTAGCTCGCGCCGATTGGGATTTCTATATTTCCAAATTCGACATCATAAGCTGTAAATGCAGTAATATTTTTTAAATTGATTATAAAAGAACGATGAATCCTCAGGAAACCTTTATCCTGCAATTCTACTTCGATATCGCTGATTTTGTATTTGGCTGTAAATTTTACCCCTTCTTTTTTGTGTACAACTATATAGTCCTTTACGCTCTCAATATATAATATAGATTGGATGTCTATTTTATTAAACTTAGGGCCGTTTTTTATATAAATGAAATCTTCTTGTGCCGGCGTAATTATTTTATCGTTTACAGGACCGCTAATCCTCATGTACCGGTCGACAGCCTTAAAAAAACGATCGAAAGTGATAGGCTTTAAAAGATAATCTATAATATCAAGCTCATAACTTTCTAATGCATATTCACGATAGGCGGTTGTAAAAATAACAGCAGGAGGATTTTTTAATGTTTTTAAAAAATCAATTCCGGTAATCTGTGGCATTTTAATATCCAAAAACAAAAGGTCGACAGCTGTAGTTCTTAGCATTTCTGCGGCCTTTAAGGCATTTGGACAAGTTCCTGCCACTTCAAAATAATCTAATTTACTGATATGATTTTGCATGAGGCTTATGGCCAGAGGCTCATCATCTACTAATAAACATTTAATTTTCATTTTAGGCTAGATTATTTGCAAGATTTATTTTTAGTGAGGCCGTAAAATCCTTCTCTGTTTTAACAACATTAAAAGTATAATTTTCAGGATAAATTTTATCAAGCTGCTGAATAATATTATTCAGTCCTATTTTTCCACTCTCAGCTTCAGAATCAATATTATTAATGGTGTTTTTTACCGTAAATTCAAAGCAATTATTGAGAAGTTTCAGATCTATTTGTATAGTGGGTGCACTTCCTATATCCTCTCCTGCTCCATGTTTAAAAGCATTTTCAACCAGTGAAAGTAAAATTAAAGGAGCTATAGAACCATTTTGATCTAAGGAATGGTTGAAAATAACACTAAGACGTTCATCATAACGCAGTTTTTCCAGCGTGATATAATTGTCCAGCAGCGTTATTTCTTGTGAAATTGGCACATACGTAGTGCTGCATCGGTACAATATACAATCTAAAATTTCTGATAAAACAGCAATTGATTTTGATGTAATAGGTGAATTTACAAGAGAAAGTGAATAAATATTATTGAGCGTATTAAACAGAAAATGCGGGTTTAATTGTGCTTTTAATATTTTTAATTCCGTTTCGGCTTTTTGTTTTTCCAGCAATAATGCCTTTTTGTGAATGATATACTGATCCTTGATTAGTTTTATGAACACAAAAAATATGGATAAAGAAAAAGTATGCAAAAAATAGGATTTAAACAACTTGGGAAGATCTGTTAGAATTTCTAAAACAGGTTCCTGTTCAAATGGCGGTGTGCGGACCAAAGGCTCATAAACGTGAACAACAAAAAGTCTTTCTGCAGCACAAAGAATGTAACATCCGATAAAAAATTCGATCCAGATACTGGTGTATTTTTTTGCAACCATTAATTTGGGCAATATTCTATAAGCAATAAAATAAGCCAGAAGAATAGAAAAAATTTCGTCTAATGCTATTTCCAGCATATCAGACTTTATTTCCATCGGATTTCCGGCAAACACACTTTTGTTCGTAAACATGATATATATACATGTCCAGAAAAAGATGTGCGTAGCCACTCTGTGGGCTGTGGTATAATTGATAAGTTTCTCGAATGCTGTCATACAGGACCAAAGTTACTATTTATTTATAAAGACAAATACTGCGTCGACAAATAGATAAAAAAAAGGCATCAACGAGCAAAAAACGGATACGAATTGGTTTTATAGCAAATTTTCTATTGTTTGTCTTGTATAATGGTCTCTATAGCATGTCCTCAATTTTTGCGGGTAATTAATTTGGAGTTTTGGTAAAAATTATAAAACCAATCAAAAAATGAAGTTAATTACATCAATCATCTTATTCTTCGGAGTGGCCTGTATGGCACAAAAACCAGCCGAATTTATTCTTAAAGGAAAAATAGCAGATTCAAAAACGAAACAGCCAATTGCTTATGCTACAATATTGTTAGTGTCGGCCTCTCAGGAAAAAAAAGCAGTTACATCAGACTCAGACGGGACTTTTATCATTAAAAATACGGCAGGAAATTATCAGTTAAAAATTGAATTCTTATCTTATAAAACAGTTACAATTGATTATCTTCAATTGAATAAAGATATTGTGATGAATGATATTTTACTTGATGAAGACATTAATCAGTTAAATGAAGTAAATGTTGTTTCAGAAAAATCTACCGTAGATCTAAAACTGGACAAAAAAGTATTCAACGTCGGAAAAGACATTCTTTCTAAAGGAGGTTCAGCAAATGATATTCTGAACAATGTTCCTTCTGTAAATGTTGATGTTGCCGGTGTTATAAGTCTTAGGGGAAATAATGCCGTAACAGTTTTGATAAACGGAAAACCATCCATGTTAACAGTAAATAACGGCTTGTCTCAAATCGCCGCTGCCAATATTGAAAAAATCGAGGTAATAACAAATCCCTCTGCAGCGTATGAAGCACAAGGCGGTGGTGGAATAATTAATATCGTTCTTAAAAAGAACAGTATGCAGGGATTTAACGGTTCGCTTCAGGCCGGAATTGCCAATCCTGCCAGAAATACCCTGAATGCCAATGTGAGTTACAAAACAGAAAAAATAAATCTTTTTTCAAATATTGGGTACCGTTATTTTGATATTAATGCATCAAACAAGCAGTTTCAGATAAATAAAAATGATGGAGAAACGACATTTTTAAATCAATACAGTGAAATTAACCGTAATAATAAAACGTATAATATATATGTTGGGGGTGATTATTATATTAACGAAAAAAATACACTGACCGGAAGTTATTACAGAAGTAAAAATACAAACAGCTATAAAACCCCAACTACTTATAATTATACCAATGCAGCGCATGCAACAGACAGCATTATCTCACGATTTGAAAATTATAAAGAACCTCAATATTATAATGCCTTAGAACTGAATTATGTAAAAACCTTTGATAAAAAAGACAAAAAATGGACAACCAGCCTGCAATATGATTTCTGGAATGATGATGAAAATCAATACATCAGCCAACAAAAGACTTACCCTGCCAATACTGGAATTTCAAATTTATATTCCAGAGACATCGAAAGCAGTAACGATATCTTTATCAAATCAGATTATGTAAACCCGATTAACGAAAATTCAAGGATTGAAATGGGTGTCAGAAGTGATTTGCGTGCGCTTAGAAGTGATTACTACACGACTATAGATGATGTTCTGGAGGAACAATATACCAATAAATTGAAATACGATGAGAATTTATACAGTGCCTATTTTCAGTTTGGAAGTAAAATTAAAAAGTTTAATTATTTAATTGGCTTACGATCAGAGTTATCAGATATACAGATTGCCGATACAAAAGGCACTTTTAACAAAAGTAAAAACTATATCAATTTGTTTCCTACGCTGCATTTTGTTTACAATTTAACCAGTAAAACAGATTTACAGCTGAGTTACAGCAAAAGAATTAACAGACCGCGATTTTGGCAGTTAAATCCGTTTTCGGGACTTTCGGATCTAAGAAACCTAACAGTCGGAAATCCTGATTTAAACCCGATGTTTATCAATTCTTATGAGCTTACTCTTTTGGCAAAACCCGGAAAATTCAGCATCAATCCATCTGTTTATTACAAACACACAAAAGACTTTTTTGAATATATCGTAGAACGTACAGATGAAAATTATTTTGTAAATACACCCGTAAATCTGGGCACAGAAGACCGTTTTGGGACAGAAGTTTCTACCACTTATAATCCTGCCCAATGGCTGCGATTGTCATTTGACTTTAACTACTATAAATTCAGACAAAAAGGGGTTTACAAAGATGTGGTTTATAACGTTGAAAATCAGACCTGGTTTGCAAACTTCCGTTCGGTTGTTAAGTTTCCTAAAATCATTTCGGGAGATTTTAGTTTTAGATATAGTGGAAAAAATCAGGGAGTTCAAACACTCACAGAGCCACAATACAGTGCAAATATTGGTGTTAGCAAAGATTTATTAGAAGATAAAATGTCTCTTACACTAAATGTAAACAATTTGTTTAATTCACAAATAACAAGAGAAAAAACGGCGACAGCTTCTTATTATATCGATTCTGAATACAAATCTCAGGGACGTTATATAAACCTGACTGTTACCTATCGTTTTAACCGCAAAAAAAATGAAGCAGACCGTTTACCAGACGGAATGTAATCTCACTTAACAGAAATCGCAACAGTATCGTGCTGTTGCGATTTTATTATTTTTAATCACTTTAAATTATTAAATGTATTTATAAATTTACTGTTGACATACAGTTGTCATGCAACCTGTTTACATTTGTAAAATAAATTTAAAAATAACTATATTTACAATTGATTATCATATAGTTATAATTACAACCAAATCGTAGAAATATGCAGGATATCGAAACTTTTTACCCAAAAAGCAAGCAGGATTGGAGAAAATGGCTAAAAAATAATCATCAAAAAAAACAATCTATTTGGCTTATTTGTTATAAAAAGCAAGCAAACATACCCACTATTACGTGGAGTGAGGCCGTAGACGAAGCACTCTGTTTTGGATGGATTGACAGCACAAGGAAATCTATTGATTCAGAAAAATTCATACAATTCTTTACCAAACGTAAACCACGCAGTGCCTGGTCCAAAATAAATAAAGAAAAAATAGAACGATTGATGAGTGAAAATCTAATGAGCCAGGCAGGTTTGGAAAGCGTTGAAATTGCCAAACAAAATGGTTCATGGACACTTTTGGATCAGGTCGAAGAACTTTATATTCCTGAGGATCTCGAACTGGCTTTTGAAGCCAATCCCGGCTCAAAAGATTATTTTTTAAGTTTAAGCAAATCTGTAAAAAAGATTATTCTGCATTGGGTCACCGTTGCCAAACGCCCGGAAACAAGACAAAGCAGAATCAACGAAACTGCTGTACTGGCTTCTCAAAAACTTAAACCCAAACAATTTAGATAGTTTCAAATATTAATTTCAAAAAATATTTATCTATTAAATAACTTTAGATAAGTTTGATTAAGATGCTATATACTAACTATTTATAATAATTTGTTAACGCATTTTAATTATTTTGCACTATAAAAAAAGCCAAAAAAAATATTGCGCAGTCAAATGACTTCATTATATTTGCAGTCAAATAACTGCACAATGGAAATTAGAAGAGATGTTTTTCAGGCAATTGCCGACCCTACCCGCAGAGCGATCCTTAGCTTGGTTGCGTTGCAGGCAATGACTCCGGGTACGATAGCAGAAAATTTTGATTCGTCAAGACAAACGATCTCAAAACATATTCAGATATTAAATGAATGTGAATTGCTGCATCAGACACAAAACGGAAGGGAAATTTATTATCAATTAAATCCTCAGAAAATGAAAGAAATAGACAACTTCATTGAACCTTTCAGAAAAATGTGGGACGATCGTTTCAACAAGCTTGAAGCCATCATGAAAAATTATAAAAAATAAACAGCATGGAAAGAAAAACGAAACTTAATGCCGAAGAAAATCAACACGATATCTTAATTACAAGAGAATTTGAACTGCCTTTGGAATTGCTTTTTAAAGCTTATGAAGAACCGGAAATCGTTGCACAATGGATGGGCACAAAAGTCCTGAAACTGGAAAATAAAAAGCACGGTGGCTGGCAATTTGAAACCAGTGATCCAAACGGAAACGTGGTATTCCGGGCAAATGGCGTAATTCATGATTTCGTCTCAAACGAAAAAATTACCCGAACTTTTGAAATGGAGAACAGCCCCTTCCCTGCCCAGCTTGAGTTTTTGGAATTTGAAAAAATTACTGAGGACACCAGCAGACTGAAAATGCATATTGTGTATAAATCTGTCGAATTGAGAAATGAGATGTTAAAACTGCCTTTTGCTCAGGGTATTAATATGGCTCACAACAGATTAGAAGAAATTGTAAAAAACTTAAAATAGGAAATAATGACAAAACGAAATAAAATTATCTATTGGATCGCTACTCTGTGGCTGGCACTTGGAATGACAGCTACCGGAATTGTACAGTTACTGCAAATAAAAGAAGAAGTAGATATGATGAGCCATTTGGGTTATCCGCTTTATTTTCTGCCCTTGCTTGGTATCTGGAAACTTTTGGGAGTTATTGCAATACTTATTCCTAAATTTGGTTTACTAAAAGAATGGGCATACGCGGGATTTTTCTTTGCGATGTCAGGAGCCATTATTTCTCACCTGGCTCGTGGAGAATACGGAATAGAATTGTTTGGGCCAGCTCTACTATTGGTTTTAACCATTATTTCCTGGTATTTTAGGCCGGCAGATAGAAAAGTGATTTCTTAGTTAACTTAAATCAATAAGTATGAATCCTAAAGTTGATTTTTATTTTGATGAAGCCAAAAAATGGCAGAAAGAAATGGCGCAATTAAGGTCAATTGCTCTCGATTGCCAATTAACCGAAGAACTAAAATGGGGTGTTCCCTGCTATATGTATGGCGATAGCAATATTGTTTTAATCCATTCCTTTAAGGATTATTGTGCGTTTTTGTTTTTTAAAGGAGTGTTATTAAAAGATACAAACGATATTTTAATCCAACAAACAGAAAATGTTCAGGCCGCTAGACAAATCCGGTTTAGAAGTGTCGACGAGATAGTGGAAATAAAAGCGGTTTTGAAGGCGTATATTTATGAGGCTATAGAAATAGAAAAAGCCGGTTTGCAGGTAAGTTTTAAAAAGACTTCAGATTTTGAAGTTACAGAAGAATTTCAGGCAGAACTGCAAAAGTCTCCAAAACTAAAAACCGCTTTTGAAGCTTTGACTCCCGGCAGACAGAAAGCTTATCTGTTGCATTTCTCTCAGCCCAAACAGGCTAAAACAAGAGAATCAAGAATAGAAAAGGCAATTCCGCAGATTTTAAACGGAAAAGGATTAAATGATTAAAACTAAAAATTAGAATTATAAAAAATAAGATATGGCTAATGCAAAATTATCAGCAGACCAGCAGGATGCATTATTAAAAGTATTACAAATACGTTTTGAAAAAAATATGCAGCGACATGAAGGTCTTGACTGGAATAAAATTCAAAGTAAATTGGAAGCAAATCCCGAAAAACTTTGGTCTCTGGATGAAATGGAGCGTACGGAAGGCGAACCGGACGTAATTGGTTTTGATAAAAAGACTAATGAATATCTTTTTGCGGACTGTTCTGCAGAAAGCCCAAAAGGACGCAGAAGTGTTTGCTACGATCATGAAGCTTTGGAAAAAAGGAAAGAGCACAAACCTCAAAACAGTGCCATAAATATGGCCGAAGAAATGGGAATTGAAATTCTGAACGAAGAACAATATCGTCAATTGCAGCAATTAGGTAAGTTTGATGCCAAAACATCAAGCTGGATCAAAACGCCTTCTGAAATAAGAAAACTGGGCGGAGCTGTTTTTTGTGATTTCCGTTATAATACTGTTTTTCTGTATCATAATGGTGCCGATTCTTATTATGCTGCAAGAGGGTTTAGGGGATTACTGAGATTATAATATAAAACATAAAGACCTGTAAATGTTTAGAGGTCTTTTTTATTTTTGTTTAAATTTTATACGTTCAATATCTTTAATTTAATTTTAATCATTAGTTTGATATCAATTAAATGACTGTCTAAATTCTAATGGAGAAACACTCGATTTAGTTTTAAAAAATTTACTAAATGATTGCGGATGCTCAAAACCAAGCTGATAAGCCACTTCAGAGATTGTTAAACTGGTTGTAGATAATAATTCTTTTGCTTTTTCGATTAGTTTAGTATGAATATGCTGTTGTGCATTTTGGCCCGTAAGCGAACGCAGCATATCACTCAAATAACCCGGTGATAAATTTAAAAGTTCGGCAAGATACTGTACCGTTGGAATTCCGTGAGTTAGTGATTTTTCATTCTTGAAATAATCCTCCAGAATTTCTTCTAACTTTTGCAGTAAGTCATTATTTGCACCTTTGCGTGTTATAAACTGTCTTTTGTAAAAACGGTTGCTGTAATTGAGTAATAACTCGATTTGAGAAACAATTACATCCTGACTAAAATCATCGATTCTGTCTTCTAATTCTTCCTTGATAATTTTAAAAACAGAAACAACGGTTGTCTTTTCTTTATCTGATAAAAAGAGGGCTTCATTGGCAGCATAAGAAAAGAAGCCAAACTGTTTGATATTTTTAGCCAAAGGATAAGTAAGAAATAAATCGGGATGAATGAGCAGTAAAAATCCCGTAGCGCCATTTTCAGGAGGAGTTTCAAAGATCTGATTTGGTGCTGAAAAAACCAGGCCTCCTTCGCCAAAATCATAATAATGCTGTCCATATTTTGCTTTACCGCAAACCGTTGATTTTAGGGCAATTTTATAAAAATCAAGAATAAATGAGCTTCCTAATTCATTTGGGACAATATTGATATCTTTCATATCTATAAAACTTATCATTGGGTGCAAAGGCTTTGGCAGCCCGAACACCCAATGAAAGTCAGATAAAGATTCAAATTTTCGAGGTAAATTCTCTTCCTTTTTCATTTTGTAAAGTTAAATTATTTAGCCGGTTTTACCATGGACATTCACCCGATTCCGGATTATGCTCTTCGCTGATAAATTTTCCTGTTGGCCCTTCCTCTCCTATCAGAACATATTTAGAAATACGTTTGCCTGCTTCCTGAGCCGTTCCTGTCCCGCGATGATTATTAAAATCTGTTGCCACAAAACCGGGACAAACAGCATTAACTTTAAATTTTGTATCACGTAATTCATAAGCCAAATCTATAGTATACATGTTCATAGCCGCTTTAGACGCGGGATAAACCGCTGCTTTGTGTGTGTAATATTTCCATGAAGGATCACTGTGAAGCGTAAGGGAACAGCCGCTCGATGAAACATTTACAATACGTGGCTGTTCTGATTTCTCCAAAAGATCAAAAAAAGCCTGAGTCACTCTTGCAACACCATAGACATTGGTTTCAAAAACCTCTTTAAATTGTTCCATAGTTGCGTTTAAAGCAGATTGTGGCATTCCGCCATTAATTCCCGCATTATTTACAAGCGCATCCAGAACTTCAGTTTTATTACCAATCATAATGCGGGCTTCTTTTACCGATTCAGAATTGCTTACATCTATTTGTATGGCTTCAACATTATTAAATCCTTCACCCTTAAGTTTTGCTGCTGCTGCTTCTCCTTTTTGTAAGTCGCGGCTTCCCAGATACACATAATATCCTTTCTCTAAAAGCAGACGTGCGGTTTCAAAACCAATGCTTTTATTTGCTCCTGTAATGAGTACTTTTTTCATTTTTTTAGTTTTGACTGTTATAAAATAAAGCGAATTCCTTAGCAAAATCTTCCAATTTTACTTTGCCAAAAGTCGGTTTATGGAGATAAAAATCTTCATATAATTCTCCCGTACCCTGCGCGGCCTGCATTTCGACAAAGCCTTTTGCAATTTGAGCATTCATCCCGATAGAAAGCATGTTGTTTAATAATTCTTCATCTGAGATGGCTACCCATTTTAACGGACTCCCGATAGCTTCTCCAATAATTTTTGCAATTTCATTTGGAGAAACTTCGTCGCTTGCTATATAATGTATTTCCCTTCCATCAAAGGTTTTTTCCATTTCTTCGGCAATTTTATCCGCAATGTCCAAAGGAGAAACCCACGGTTCTTTTTTATCTCCGCCATAATTAGAAATAATTTTCCCCTGCAATTTTATGGTTTGCAGTGACCTGAATATATTGGTAAAGAAACCGGGAGGACGCATAAATTTGATATGTACATCTTCGGGAAGTTCTTTTAGAATATTTTCAACATTATAATGCATCACAAGACTGCCATTTCCTTTATTGGTGTGAGCACCAATACTACTAAGAAGTACAACACGCTTAACTCCTGAATTTTCTATAGCTTGTTTGTAGTTAGTTCCAATTGCTGCGATATCGGCTAAAATATCAATATCAGGATCAAAAAATGTGCTGTGATCAAGCGTTTCCATAAGATAGACAGCATCTGCGCCTTCAAAGGTTTTGGAGAGAAAATTAACATCCTGCATCGTGCCGATAGCCGCTTTTGCTCCCAATGCTTCAATTGCTGGTTTTCTTTCTGGCTTACTGCTTATTACAGTGACATCATGCCCATGCTGAATTAAATTTTTGGTTAACGGTTTACCGATGTTTCCCAACGAACCTGTTACTATAATCTTCATTTCTAATAGTTTTAAAATTATAAGACAAAGGTCATCAGATGGTCTTGCCGGTACGTAGCCTAAATGAGGAAATCCGTAGTCAAAATGAGAAAAAACAAAGTTGTTGAGCTTTATATATTTATATTTTAATGATTTGGTTTTGATTGACAGCATTTTGTCTAACCAGTCTGCATGCATTCAGTTTATATGTTTAGCGTTGGAGTATTAGAATTTAATAAACAAAAACCTCCGTAAACACAATGTTTGGGAGGTTTTTGTTTTAATAAAAGCTTTTAATTACCAAGGACTTTCTTCGCTTTCGTCTTCAATATCATTGCTAAAGAATTTTCCTGTAGGTCCGTTTTGGTCAATGTACGTATGTTTAATGATAAAACTGGCTGCACTTTCTACACTTCCCGGTCCGTTAAAATGATTGAAATCTGTTGCAGTATAACCCGGATCTATTGCATTTACTGTAAAAGGCAAATCTTTTAATTCATAAGCCAATGTAACGGTAAAAGCATTTAAAGCTGCTTTTGAAGAAACATACGAAACCGCTTTTACTGCATAATATTTCCAGGTTGGGTCGCTGTGCAAGGCAAGTGAGCCAAGGCCTGAAGTGATATTGCTGATTCTTGGGCTATCAGATTTTTTTAATAAATCAAGGAATGCCTGAGTAACCCTGATAACACCAAAAAAGTTGGTATCAAATGTTTTTTGAATATTCTCCACAGAAGTGGTTGACGAATCTTGTGGTACATCTCCCAAGACCCCCGCATTGTTTATTAGGATATCTAATTTACCCTGCTCCTTTTCTACAATGTTTTTTGCTGCTAAAACACTTTCAGGATTTGTAACGTCAATCTGGATCGCCTTAATATTACTATACCCGTTCTGAGCTAAATCTTTTACGACTTCTTCTCCTTTTTGAAGGTCACGGGTTCCTAAATAAACAAACAATCCTTTTTTTGAAAGTTGTTTTGCTGTTTCTAAACCAATGCTTCTATTTGCTCCTGTAATTAATACTGTTTTCATTTTTTATCTTTTTAAATTTGTTGATACAAAGTTGCTTCTATAAAAAATGAAAACATTTGCCATTTGGCAAAAAGCGATTTTAACGGATGTTTTTTCTAATCCTGCTCAAAGACGATTGTGTGATTCCAAGATAAGATGCCAGATAAGAAAGCGGAATTCGATTGAGTATTTTAGGATATTTTTCCATAAAAGATAAATAACGCGTTGTAGCATCTTCTGAAACCAACGGGCTTCTTCGGTCTATTTTCTGCATTAAAGCTCTTGCAATAATTTTATGGACAATGGCATCCCAGCCCACAATAGTATGGAGAAGTTCTTCCCAGTCGGGTTTAGAAAACACGATAAGTTTGCAATCTGTAACAGCCTGTACATAAGCAGATGAACAAATACTGTTTTGAAAGCTTTCCAGATCTACTACAAGATTATTTTCATCAATAAAATATTTGGTTATTTCCTCGCCTTTATTGTCGTAATAACATACTCTCATAACGCCGTCCAGAACAAAACCTACCTGCGTAGAGATTTTACCTGCTTCAGAAAAATATTCGTCTTTACGAAGTTCTAATTCAGTCGCTTTTCCTGTAATTAACTCGATTTGCTGTTGGTTCAGATTGCCATACTGCAAAATAAAATTTACTAATTCTTTCATGCACGAAAGTTAGGAATAACTTTTTATTAAGGATTTGTCAAATGGCAAAAAAGTATCTTGCTGTTAAATTCAAAATAGTTATATATTAGCTTTAAGAAGAGCTGATTTCAGAAGAAAAAAATGGACAAAATGAGCAGAGAAGTTTATGTGTTTACGGTATGCCCCGAAAAAGCAAAGAAGAATCTAATTAAAGAAATTCAAAATGACACAAAGTATCAAACTCCTTTTAAAGATTATGTAGCAAAACATAATTTTGGATTGCCTGAGTTTGAAAAATCAAATTATGAAAGCATTACAAATAAGGTTGTTAATGATTTTAATGCAATCAATCGTTACGAATTAGAGGCAATTTTCTATTGGTTTTTTAATGATTTTAATACAAATCTAAATGGCTCAGAAAAAAGTTATTCTGAAAGAGAAATTGATTTTTATAATATGCTAAAAACACTTGGTATTGAACTTGTTTGTGAATTGGATCAAAAAGATAAATGCTGGGTTTTTATGTATCAGCTGGGGGAATATGAAGCTCTAAATAAACTGGGATTGTATTCTGATGATGATAATTGGAAAGATTATGAAATAAGTAACGAACAATTTAAAGAATATCTGGATTATCTTTTATTGCTTTTATGCAAGATTGAAATTGAGCAGGACCCTCAAAATATAGAAGTTCAAAATCTTCTTGATGAATTTAAGACTAATGATAAATTACATAAACTGGCAGATTATTCATTGATTGAAATCAGAGAAGAAAACGAAGCCGAAAATATTCTTGAAAACGAAAACCCGGATCATAGACGTTCTTATCAGCGTACGTATTATGGAGTTGCCGAGATGATGATTTATTTTGTAAAAGAACTTCAGGGAAAAATAAAAGATTATAACGGAAAAATTCTAATAATTGATAGTCAGTAAAACCTCAGGATCAAATTGTTCAAAAGGTTATACTATTTATAAAATTACTCCAGTTCAAGACATTCAAATTTATATTCATTCATAAAATCAATAACCTGCTTTGCTGTTACTTCCCTGCTCTCCACTCTTAAAATTCTGTCACAATCTTCAAGATCAAAATTCCATTTTGAGTTTGGAATAAATGCATTGAGTTTAGCAGTTAATTTTTTAACTGCTTTTTGTGACATTACCGAGGTTTTAAATACATAAATCATAACACCTTGTTTTTAGAAATAATAATTATTACAATCCTTTTTTCCCTTTTAGCCAATAGCCGTGAGATATTATTTTTGCTGCGGAATTATTTTTTATAGCTTTTCGAAACGTTTGCACTGATTTTGCATTTCCGGTCAAAATAAAGACAGCATCCTTCCACTTTTCTTCTTGGATAACCGGTAAATTCTGAATCCATTTTTCGTTTCCAAAAGATCCGTCTTTTGCAAATACAGTATAATTTTCCAGCTGTAGTAATTGAGGAACATTTTTGTTTTCTTCATCTAATTCAAAGTAAAACTGAAATTCATCGTTATTTTTCTTAAAAACAGAAAATATCGAACACGCAAGCGCCAACGAAGTTTCATCGCCAAAAATAACATACTTTTTAGACGATTCATTATAACATTTATGTGGTTTTAAAATACTCGTACTAATTTTATCGCCCACATTTAGTTTTTTCATATAATCACTTCCCGGATGCGCGCCGTGCAAATGAACGATGAAATCCATAATTCCGTTTTTTGCATCCGAAAAAGCGGCAGAATATCGTCTCACTTCTGTATCGCTGACACGAATATCCATGTAAGAACCAGGTTTGAAATTTAGTTTTTTAAAATCTCCGTAAAATCGAATTCGCTTTACAGAAGGTGATAAAAGTGCTGTTTCGGCAACTTTCATCAAAGGTAGTTTTGGGATTAGTATTTTTTCTACAACATCTAATACCCATTTTGGTGCATTTGGCATAATCTTAATATTTATGCTGCAAAGGAACGTGATGAAGTTGATTAAGGAACTGAATGAAAAAGGTGATAATTGGACTATTCACGGAATTTGTTTCGAAACGAAAGCGGTGTTTCTCCCGAAATCTTTTTGAACAATCTGGAGAAATACGTATGATCTTCAAAACCCAAATCAAACGAAATCTCCTTTACATCATTATCTGTATAATAAAGTTGGCGTTTTGCTTCGGTTATCATTTTATTTTGAATCCAGTACGTTACCGAATTGCCTGTTGTCTCTTTTACACAATCATTGAGGTGAGATGTTGTAATGTTTAATTTTTCAGCAAAATACGAAGCAGATTCAAGCATAGAATCTGACGTAATCATTCTTTGAAATTTCGCTGTTATTAATTGTGACTGATTCAGCTTTCCTTTTATTTTTTTTTCAGAATCAGCAAAGAGATTGGAGATTCTGTAAACAAAAGACATAAAAAGCCCATTGATTATTTGCTGTTTATTTGGCAATTGCTGACCAAATGTCTGATAAAGAAGAAATGCAGTATCTATGATTTCTTTGTGATACTCATTTGAAATTTTAAGAACTTGCTCTGAAGCATGCAGATTTTGAAAAATTTCATTGCACGTATTCGGAATCAGAAACGGATTGACAGTTATAAAATAACCTTCGGATTTTGGGTCAAATTTCTTTGCAGAATGCACCTGATACGGCTTGAGAACCATCAGTGACATTTTACTCAAAGCAATATCTTCCATATCACAAACAAAATTCACATATCCTTTTGTCAATAATGCAAAAATATAATACTCATCCCGATGGGTTTCAAACGGACTTTCTGACTGATCAAATTCTGTACGTAATTGATGCGGATCTGTGAGCGGAAATTTTAAAAGATCAATTCCGCCAATGGCATTGCTATCTTGTGTGTGGGTATATATCCTGGCCTTTTTTTGCATTTTGTATTCGTCCTGAAATTCTTTTAATTCCAAATTCCATTCATCTCGGTCAAAATAACAGGCTTTCCTTCCGTAACCACAATTGTATGTTCATGCTGTGCCATAAAGCCGCCTTTGTTTCCAACCATTGTCCAGCCATCCTGCAAAGTTTCAGCATAAGTTGAATTGGTTGAAATAAATGTTTCAATAGCAACCACAGCATTTTTTTTAAATCGGGTAAGATTAAATTTATCTCTGTAATTGACTATTTCGTGTGGTGCTTCATGAAGGCTTCTTCCTATTCCGTGTCCTGTAAGATTTTTGATTACTTTAAAACCTCTTTTTTTTGCCTCGGTTTCCATTATATGCCCAATATCAGAAATACGGACTCCGCCTTTTATATTGTAGATTGCTTTTTTTAAAATTTCCTTAGAGGCCTCAATAAGTTTTTGATGCTGGTTGATATCCTCTCCAATCACAAATGAACCGCCATTGTCTGACCAAAAACCATCTAATTCAGCAGAAACGTCGATGTTAATTAAATCCCCTTCATTCAGAATTCTTTTTTCAGAAGGGATTCCGTGACAAAATTCATTATTTACGCTAATACAAGTCCAGCCGGGAAAGCCATAGGTTTCATACGGAGCAGATTTAGCGCCCATATCCTTTAGGATTTTCCCGCCATAATTGTCCAATTCTTTAGTAGTCATCCCCGGTTTGGCAAAATTTCTCATTTCTTTTAAAGCAAACGCAACGGCTTCACTCGCTTTTTGCATTCCAATTAATTCTGATTCGGTTGTAATTGACATAATTTTTGTTTTTACGGAAATAGTTGTGGTATTCTTAAGGTAGATTTAAGCACAATAATACCACTTTTTTTAATCTGCTAAAATACTTTTTTGATTTAAAACTTGTATTTGGCCAGACAGCCGACTCAATTATATTATAAATCAGGATATTTCTTTATCTTAGCTATAAAGAGTTAAAAATTTAAACATTCATTAAATGGCAGAAACAGCAAATCAATTCGAAGAAACGATACGCAGGGCATATAATGCTTTTAACGAAAGAAATATTGACAACGCCTTGTCAACAATGCAGCCAGATATAAAATGGTCGAGAGCCTGGGAAGGCGGTTACATAAGCGGACACGACGAAATTAAAAAATACTGGACAAGACAATGGACAGAAATAAATCCGAAGGTTGACCCTATTGGTTTTAATGAAAGGGAAAACGGAACTTTAGAGGTTACTGTACATCAGGTTGTAAAAGATTTACATGATAATTTAATCTTTGACGGATTGGTTAAACATATTTATACTTTTACAGATGGCTTAATACAAACTATGGATATTGAGCTGGTTGAAGAATAATTGTAAATTTAAATTCTAACCAAATTTAGCCGCGCTTATTTAGTACTAAGCTGAAAATATTCCAGGAAATATTTTGCTGAAAAAATTAAAAGTTTCTTTAGCAAAAAAACTGTTTTTATTTTACTCAACAAATGCAAAAAAAAGAAGGTGTCTCATTGGAAACAGCTTCTTTTTTTTGCTATCGAATTATTTTTACATAAGCACTATAGGCATCGTCTTTTATAGAGGTTCGCAGATAAACTTCGTTTTCATCTTTTGTTTTTAAGTCAAATTGAATTAAAGCAGCATCAGAATAATAAAATAAGGAATCATCAACCGGAAATTCAAAATTTGAAATAGGCTGGGTTGTTAATTTTGTTTCTGTCGCTATTTCACCATTCGCTAAATCTATTTGAAAAAGTTTTGCCTTACGGGTATATCCCCAAATATTATCACTTTCTTCGGTAATGTATTCGATAGTATCATCTTTAAAATCTGTTTTCCAAATTTGAGCTCCCGTTTTTGAATCGACAGCGTATAGAGAAGAAACTTCTGGACCTTGCGATGCAAAGTATATTTTTTTGTCTTTGCACAATATACGTTCCTTTACATTTTGTTGGTTTTCATCAAATTTAAATTGCCATAAAATATCGGGTTTATTTGGACTTAAGGCAAAAAGCTCATTTTTTTCATTGGTTATAAACACATTTTCTCCATCTGTTACAGGTTTTCCGTGTATTGGTACCTCAAAAGTTTTTTGATAAACAAGTTTTCCTGTATTTGCTTCAAAACTATAGAAAGAGGTTCCGCTTTGAGTAAAAACTTTGTTGTCAAAAAAGAGAACCGGAATATCATTATTTGGAGAATCTAATTTGTAGTTCCAGAGTAAACTTCCGTCTTTTGTATTGAGAGCGTAAAGGTTGCCATTTTGACTTGTTATATAAAGTTTTCCTTCATTTATAACCGGAATTTGATCTTTTAGAACAATTTGATCAGGACTATTCCCTATCCTTGATTTCCAAAAAACAGCACCGGTTTGGTTATCAATTGCGAATATTTCGCCATTAATAAACGGTACATACAGAACTCCATCATGCAGTGTTACCTTATTCGCGCACATTTCGGTATGAGAATCTGTAGCTTTTACAGTCCAGGCAATGGTTTCAGATTCTAAATCAAATGTAAAAAGGATACCATCATAATCATAAATCAGGATTAAAGCTTCGTCTAATGGAACTTTTTTAAGAGGACTTATGGATTTATGAGTTAGATTATCAGCAATAGCGGAAACTTTATTACTAGTATCATTAGTTTCGATGGGGTTTGACATATTTGGCGTTTGCCCAGCCATCTTTATAACAGTGAATGCAAATAAAAGAGTTATAAGGTTTCTTTTCATTTTTAAAATTTGGGATTTGACAAAGATTGATTAATTTTAAATTAATTGATTGATATTCAGTGTTTTTTAATCTAAAAACGAATCAATCTCCTTGTCAAATATAGTAAAAAATTATTATAGCGTTTTTAGAAATTTAGTCTTGTGAGTAGTAGATTAAAGTTCAAAGCCTGCATTTACAACCATTAACCAGCATTACAAAATATATATTATTCACTATTGAAGCTTTTAGCAATTTTATAAAAATATTTAATACTGCTTTCTTGTAACAAATAAAAACCTCCAGAATCATTTGATATTGGAGGTTTTAATCTGGAGCATCATGGACTACAATCGAACACTTTTATCCATTCTGAAGTTTTCGAAAATATAAAATGAAATATTTGTATCTATAAATTTATCACTAACAACCGCCTTTGCGAGCGACACGTTTATAGATTACCTTACTATCTCGCTCTACATAATCGCCCGATACTATTGGATAAGAATACTTGGGCGCGTACGATACACTATGGCTTTTTAAAATTATTTTGTCGTTAACCTTCAGGCTATGTAATTGCTGCAGTTGAGACTTTTCCGGTTCAAATCTAAGAATATAATCGTCACCATTTATCCTCACCATCACTCCGAAACCTAATCTTGATCCTGGCGGAAGCGAAAGAGAGGTTATAACGGCCTCCATATTGGTAAATGTACTTATATCATTCCTTATTTTAGCAGCACTGGCAAGCACTTTTTTACCTCGGGGTGACACCTTCCATTTTTTGTGCTTTATACCATCTGGGGTTGATTCCCATTTTTTCAATTCGGCTTTCCTTTCAGTAACTGAGAGTGTTTTTGGGATTGACTTTTTAGGACTTTCGTTTTTAATTTCGCAATTTGCAAACAATAGTCCACTTACCACAGCAAGTGATAAGAGCAGCGCATAAATGATTTTTTTCATATTTTTATTGGTTTAATTAAAATAGATCTATCTCCTGATAAATCTGCTCATGTAAAGCATTCTTTTTTATTGTACATCAAAATTACCTTGATATTTTTCGGTTCGATAGATTTGATTTGTAAATAAAAATGTAAACTTTGTAAATAAAAACCTGACACTATGCATAATAGTCAAAATCTCCTGTCTGGCAAAGGCAAGTACCGCTTTGGATTGATACTGTTTTTGTTTGTATCTGTAATCTGCGCAGCTTTTAGTATGACCGATAGTAATGACTTTGATATCGCAAGAAGGGAAATTTTGCTCCGCAGAATCGGACATGAACTTCTTTTACAGTCGGGAGATAGTACATCAAGGGTTCTTCCCCTAAAAAAGATTGCCGAAAATGAGTATCAGATCAGTTTTGAGAATGAGCTTACTTTTCAAACCGATTCTTTGGTGAATACTACTCAGCGTTTATTAGCCAAAGATCCGCTCACAAATGATTATGTTGTTAATGTCATGAACTGTGGCAATACCAATATAGCTTATGGATATGCTATGTCAAAGAATACGAAAAATGATATTGTATCATGCATAGGAAGAAAGCAACCCAAAGCATGTTACATGATTAATATTAAATTTAAAGCCACTGGAATAAATACCACAAAAAACGGATACCTTTTGGGGAGTTTCTCTTTTTTAGCATTTGTTGGATTTATCTTTTTTAGATCTGCTAAGCCAAAAGCAGCTTTACCTGATGGTAATCATGCAAATTTGTTCACTTTAGGTTCGGTAGTATTCGATGCGAAGAATAGGAAGCTCATCATGTATGAAAATACAATAGACCTGACCGGAACGGAAACCCGTGTATTGCTCATTTTCGCAATGTCTCCCAACGAGATCATAGAAAGAAGCCGACTGCAAAAAGAGATTTGGGAAGATGAAGGTGTTATTGTGGGGCGCAGTCTGGATATGTTCATATCAAAACTTAGAAAAAAACTGGAATGTGATCCGAATATCAAAATTGTCGTTATACGTGGCAAAGGATATAAGCTTAACATTATCTCTTAGTCTTATAAGTGTTGCTTTTGATGACGAATAAATAATGGTCAGGCCGAAGTGTAATTTGGAAAAAGCTAGCTTTATACAGTTTCTCTACTGATTTGCAAGATACAAAATATAAAAAAACTCCTTAATTTCTTAAGGAGTTTCTTGGTGGGCGATGAGGGGTTCGAACCCCCGACCCCCTCGGTGTAAACGAGGTGCTCTGAACCAGCTGAGCTAATCGCCCTATTTACTAGGTTGCTATCGTTTGTGATTGCGAGTGCAAATATACAGCTAGAATTCATAATAACAAGTATTTTAGAAAAAAAATCGAATAATTTTTTTAGAAGATAATTTAGAAAGCTATTTTTCAATTAATTAAAAACAAATAAAAATTTTCATTTCTTAATTCTTAGTTAAAAAAACAGACTTAAAAACTAATTGAGAATATTCTTTTTTGTATTCATTTGCTATATCATACCTTTGTGTACCTTAATTGTAAATAAACATGCCAAGATATCAAGAAAATGATTTGCCAAAAGCTAAATTAGACTCCAATTCACTTCAAAAAGCCCTACGAATTTTTAAATACGGGAAAAATCACAAATGGAAATTTTTTCTGGGCTTAATTTTCCTCCTATTAACTAGTGCCACTGCCCTTGCCTTTCCTAAATTAATGGGAATGTTAGTTGATTGTGTTACCAATAAAAACCTCAATCGAGCAAATGAAATAGCCGTTGCCCTGATCGTAATATTAATGCTGCAGGCAATTTTCTCTTTTTTCAGAATCTCACTTTTTGTAAACTTTACTGAAAACTCATTATCAAATATTCGTTTTGCCTTATACGAAAATCTGGTTAAACTGCCAATGTCGTTCTATTCACAAAAGCGTGTCGGAGAACTAAATAGTCGAATAAGTGCCGATATTTCTCAATTACAGGACACCTTTACAACCACTATAGCAGAATTTTTACGCCAGTTAATCTTAATCATAGGAGGTTTTATCATTTTGGGAAATATCAGCCCAAAATTAACTTTGATGATGTTGGCGATTGTTCCAATTGTGGCTGTTGCAGCAGTAATATTTGGAAGATTTATTCGCAAATATGGAAAAAAGACACAAGATAAAGTTGCGGAAAGCCAGGTTATTGTTGAAGAAACTTTGCAGGGAATAAGTAATGTAAAAGCCTTTGCAAATGAATGGTACGAAATCCAGCGTTACAAAAACAAAATCAAAGAAATTGTAAAGATCGCGATAAAAGGAGGCCAATACAGAGGTTATTTTGCTTCATTTATTATTTTATGCCTTTTTGGTTGCGTCGTAGCGGTAGTCTGGTACGGAATAACCCTAACTATAAAAGGAGAAGTTGAAGGGGTCGGAGATTTAATCTCTTTTGTTCTTTATACTACTTTTATTGGGGCTTCTTTTGGCGGAATAGCCGAGATGTATGCACAAATTCAAAAAGCCGTTGGTGCAACAGAACGAGTTTTTGAATTATTAGAAGAAACTCCGGAAGACATTAAAGGAAATGAAAAAACAGCGGCAATAGAAAAAATAAAAGGAAACGTTTCTTTTAAAAATGTTGCCTTTAGTTACCCTTCAAGAAAAGAAATTCAGGTGTTGAAAAATGTAAATTTCACAGCAGAATTTGGGCAGAAAATTGCAATTGTCGGGCCAAGTGGTGCGGGAAAATCTACTATTTCATCCTTGTTATTGCGTTTCTATGATATAAACTCCGGAGAGATCAATGTTGATGGAAAAAATATTTATGATTACGATTTAGAAAGCCTTCGAGGCAACATGAGTATTGTTCCGCAGGATGTAATCTTATTTGGCGGAACGATCAGAGAGAATATTGCTTACGGGAAACCAAATGCAACAAACGAAGAAATTTTAGAGGCTGCAAAACAAGCAAATGCATTTAATTTTGTAGATGGTTTTCCTGAAAAATTTGAAACATTAGTAGGAGAACGAGGCGTAAAATTATCAGGCGGGCAGCGTCAGCGTATTGCAATTGCCAGAGCATTGCTTAAAAACCCAAGTATTCTTATATTAGATGAAGCAACTTCATCACTAGACAGTGAAAGCGAAAAACTGGTTCAGGAAGCATTAGAAGTATTAATGGAAGGAAGAACAAGTATCATTATTGCGCACCGTCTTTCTACTATTAGAAATGCTGATAAAATCCTGGTGTTAGATAACGGAGAAATAACCGAAGAAGGAACACATCAGGAATTAATAAACCTTGAAAATGGTATTTATAAAAACCTAAGCAACTTACAATTTAGTAATTCTTAAAAAGAAATTCCAAATTCCAAAAAAAATCCATTTGCATCGCAAATGGATTTTTTTGTAAATCTAAAATCTAAAATCTAAAATCTAAAATCTAAAATCTAAAATCTAAAATCTAAAATCTAAAATCTAAAATCTAAAATCCTCGATTATTTTCCTTTTCTTCTCTTGCGTTCAGCCTTAATCATCGATAATTCGCGGCTTGTCTGACCTGCAACAGAGGTATTTTCTTCAGCACGGCGAATCAGGTAAGGCATAACATCTTTTACTGGTCCAAATGGCAAATATTTGGCAACATTATAACCATTTTCGGCTAAGTTATAGCTGATGTTATCACTCATACCGTATAATTGTCCAAACCAGATTTTGTTATCATTTTTAGCGATACCTTTTTCCTGCATCATTTCCATCAATTTATAAGAACTTAATTCGTTGTGAGTTCCTGCAAAAATTGACATCATATCCAGATGGTCTAACATATAATGTACAGCATTATCATAATTTATATCAGTAGCTTCTTTAGAAACACAAATTGGGGAAACATAGCCTTTTTCTTCCGCTCTTTTATTTTCCTTTTCCATGTAGGCACCACGAACAAGCTTCATTCCGATAAAAAATCCTTCTGCTTTGGCAACTTCATGAAGTTTTTTCAAATAATCCAAACGATCCCAACGGTACATTTGTAAGGTATTAAAAACAATTGCTTTTTCCTTATTGTATTTGCGCATCATTTCGGTAACTAAATCATCAGCAGCATCCTGCATCCAGCTTTCTTCACCATCAATTAATAAGGCAACGTCTTTTTTATGTGCTTCACTGCAAATTTTATCAAAACGGGCCACTACTCTATTCCACTCCTCCTGCTCTGCCGGAGATAAGGTTTGTTTTTCTCCAAGCTTTTCATATAATTCAAAACGTCCCAAACCTGTTGGTTTAAAAACTGCAAAAGGTATTGCCAGGCGTTCTTTGGCAAATTCTACCGTTTTTAATGTCATTTCCAAAGCAGCATCAAACTGTTCTTCTTCTTCTTTTCCTTCTACCGAATAATCCAATACAGACGAAACACCTTTGGTAAACATTTTATCTACAACAGTAATACAGTCGTCTTCATTTACACCACCACAAAAGTGGTCAAAAACAGTAGCACGAATTAATCCTTCTACCGGTAAATGAGCTTTAAGTGCAAAATTAGTTACTGCAGTTCCAATCTTAACCAGAGGCTCACTATCAATCATTTTAAAAAGAAAATAAGCTCTGTCAAGTTCTGTATCACTCTTTAGCGAAAATGCAACTTGAGTGTTATCGAATATTTTTTCCATTTTAGGTTGTTTTTTGTGCAAATATAACGAGTGTTTTGAACATTATTCACCAAATGATATCATAATTTTTTATATCTTTAATGGCCCTAAAAATACTTTTGATTGCAAAAGTAAGATTTTGCTTATATTTTATTTACTTTTGCAAAAAAATATAATTCAAAATGAATAGTAAAGTAGATCATATTATTAATGAATTAAAAGGAAAGCAATCTATACCAAATTTTGTTGTCCTGTTGTTTATTATTTTACTGCTGGTAATAGACTTTATGCCTTATTTTGAGAGTATGGAAATCATAAATCCTCAATTTTTATACTTGGCGGTATTAAATCTTATTATAGGTGTATACTTCTTTTTCAATCCAAATCTTATTTCAAATCAAATCGTTCCCATAATACAAAAGTGTTATGTCTTCAGGATTTACCTCGCTTTCCTTTTTTTCTGTGGAATCACTATTTTTTCTGCAAAAAATACTTCGCTTGTTTTAACAAAGTTTACAGAAATAGCCATTGTATTCTGTCTATTCCTAAATCTTTGTATTTTATTAAAAAATAAGCTGGATCTTATTTATAAAATCATCTTTATAATTTGCTTAAGTGCTTTTTTACAATCCTGGCAGCAGCTTTGTAATTTTATTATTATACCACGGCATGCTTCTATTATGAGTCTTCTGGGAGCCATGAAAGGAAATACAGGAAATATCAATATATTAGCTGCGAGCCTTACGATCAAAGTCCCATTTTTATTACTTGGTATTAGTAATTTTAAGACCTATAAAAAATGGTTTTCAATCGTAGCATTGTTTTCAGTTACGGCAGTAATTTTTTTAACGGGCGCCAGAACTCCTTTAATCAGTTTATTTTTAATTTTTTCTGTCTATATAATTTACATAATTAGAGAAAATTCATTTACTCGCTTAGCTTTTACAAATATTTTATATTTGATCATTCCGGTATTAATTGCTGTTTTATTTTCAAACACAATTTTTACTAAATCAACGGATAAAAACAGATACGATTCTATTGGAAATAAAGTTGAAAAATTCAATGCCGAAGATGGTTCTTCAAAATTAAGGCTGATATACTGGGGAAATGCTATAAAAATAAGTGAAAAAAATCCTGTTCTGGGTATTGGTTTGGGCAACTATCAGGTAGAATCTATTCCGTATGAAAAAACAGCAGCAGATGGTTTCATAGTATCATTGCATACTCATAATGATTTTCTTGAGATCATGGCAGAAACGGGAGTACTAAACGGTCTGATTTATCTCTCTCTTTTTGTTTTTATTATTGTTGCCAATTCAAAAAAAATACTAAAATCAAAAGATAACAATGTCAGAGCAATTGCAGTATTGACACTAATGCTTGTTATCGCTTATGGAATTGACTCATCGCTTAATTTCCCAATGTACAGGCCAACTATGCAGCTATTTTTTGCTCTTATGTTAGCCTTAACCGTGGCAAATAACTCAAAGTTAAGTATTGAATATAAATCTCAAAAGCAATTTGCAGTGAGAATTACATGCTCAATTTTAATAATTGCAGCCATAATTACGAGTTATTCTGCTTATTTGATTTATAAAGCTTCGCATCTGGAATACTTAATCGCTGGTGATAATATAAATTTGAACGAAAAAGGAGCTTTAAGCGGAGATAAAGTTGTAGCTCTAATCCCAAAATATCCAAATGTATTAAGCAGCTCAGAAGCATTTTATGAATATGCAGCGATTTACTACATTCGAGAAAAAAATTATGAAAAAGCTCTTAAATGCTTTTCAAAAGCATCAAAAATTAATCCATATAGCGGTCGAATAGACTTTTACAAACAATTGATAGCTATCAAGAGAGGAAAAATAGATAGTGCTTATATATATAGTAAACAGGCATTTAACCTGCGTCCTAGAAATTATGATCTGTACAAGGGAGTTACACATTACTCAATAATGAAAAAAGATACTCTCGAATTGATTAAAAATCATGCAATTTTTTCACGTTATAGCAATGTTCCTGAAACCTGGGTTACAGTGGCTAATGTATTGCAAAGTTCCGGTGCTGACTACAAAAGAATAATTCGTTTTGTAAATGAAGGATTAAAGAAAATGCCTAATGACAGTGTTTTATTAAAGAAAAAAAATCAACTTTTGATTACTTCCTATCTTCAGGGCGGTCAGAATTTTGAAACGCAGTCTGATTTAAGTAAAGCCCTGGAATCTTATGAAAAAGCTTTAAAAATTGACCCTAAAAATATTTATGTAACACAAAATATTGGATTCAATTATTTCAAACAGGGTCAAAACAAAAAAGCAATAAGCTCTTTACTGGATGCATTAAAATATCCGGGATTGAATGACGGAAAAACAGAGTTTTTCTTAGGTATTTGTTACTTAAAAGAAAACGACAAAACCAACGCCATGAAATATTTTACTATCTCAAAAGATAAAAAATATCCTCCGGCAAAACAGCTAATTTCTCAATTTAGTTCAATTCAAAGTGACCAGGCTGTATTAAAAAAACGAAAAAATGATCTTTTGATTGCAGATTATATTACAGAAGGCCAAAAATTCGAAGATCAAAAAAAATTAGGGGAAGCATTGACGTCTTATGAAAAAGCTTTAAAAATTGATCCTAAAAGTATCTATGCTCACCAAAATATTGGATTCTATTATTTAAAAACGGGACAAGCTAAAAAAGCAATAAATAATTTATTGAATGCATTAAAATATCCTGGACTAAACGATGGAAAAACAGAATATTTTTTAGCAATTTGTTATTTACAAGAAGGGAATAAAACCAATGCTTGCAAATATTTAAATATATCAAAAGACAAAAAATATTCTGATGCCCAGCAATTAATAGAAAAGATCTGTAAATAGATTCTGTTCTTTTGAAATGTTAATTTAGAATGATTAGTTTTAAAACAAATTAGAACCAAAGTTTGAATATTATTTGTTTTAAAATCCCTTATTTTGCGGTTTCATTTAAGCAAAGAATTATGAAATCCATTCAAGCCAATAATTACTTCGTACATTTTAACCACAATGCTTACGAGGCTTTAAATAAACATTTAAAAGAAAACAAATACTCAAATATTTTTATTATAGTTGATACACAGACAAATGAGTATTGTCTGCCAAAACTTCTGCCTGTTATTGAAACTGATTTGAATATCGAAATAATAGAATTTGAAGCAGGAGAAGCAAATAAAAATATAGAAACTTGTATTGAAATCTGGAAAGTATTGACAGAACTTGGTGCTGACAGAAAATCACTTATAATTAATCTCGGTGGCGGAGTTGTTACAGATTTAGGAGGATTTGTTGCATCTACTTTTAAGCGTGGTTTAAATTTTATAAATATACCTACTACCCTTTTATCTATGGTTGATGCTTCTGTAGGTGGAAAAACAGGTGTTGACTTAGGAAATCTAAAAAATCAGATTGGTGTTATTAATGTTCCTGAAATGGTATTGATTGATACACAGTATCTTGAAACTTTACCGCAAACAGAAATGCGCTCTGGCCTTGCCGAAATGCTAAAACATGGCCTGATCTACGATGCTTCATACTGGAAACAGTTTTTGGACTTGAAATCAATTGATTATGCAGATTTTGACGAACTTATTTATCGTTCTGTTGAAATTAAGAATGAAATTGTAATTCAGGATCCAACAGAAAAAAACATTCGAAAAGCACTAAATTTTGGACATACTCTGGGTCATGCCATTGAAAGTTACTTTTTGGAAAGTGAAACAAAGACAACATTATTACACGGTGAAGCTATCGCTGTTGGAATGATTCTGGAAGGTTACATTTCCTGGCAAAAAGGCTTGCTTACCGAAAGTGAGTATCTTGAAATTAAAACTGCCATAAAAAGCATTTATGATGATGTTGTATTCGAAGAAAACGACATCGAACCTATCCTCGAATTGCTTATTCATGACAAAAAAAATGAGTATGGTTTGATTCAATTTGCCTTAATTGAAGGAATAGGAAAGATAAAAATTAATCAATCCGTTGAAAATAAATTGATTCTGAGCGCGTTTCAAGATTATAAATCTTAAAGTTTTTTTAATCAAAACCGTTGCTTTTGGTATATTTTATTTTTTACATTTGCCACAATGAAAACAAACAGTAAACAAACACATTTTAGCTCTTACAGAAACCGGCTCAATAGCTCCTTGTTAAGGATGCTGAATCGTTTTTATAATAGCAGAAGCCCGTTTTGTTTTGATGTTTTTTTATGTTCAAAAGCAGAAAACGAAAAGCTGCAAATTATATTTGCCAATATTAGGGTTTGAATGTTAGATTTAGCAATAGATTCACTAAATTTAAATAACAAATTAAAATATTGAAAAATAAATGAATACAAAATATTCTGACCTTATAAATCAAACCTACTATTTTCCTCAGGAGGAATTTAAATTAAATAAAGACAACTTGCAATTTCACAATATTGATTTGATGAAATTGGTTGAACAATACGGTACCCCATTAAAATTTACATATTTACCCCAGATTTCAGAGAACATTAATAAGGCAAAAGCCTGGTTCAGAAAATCGATGGAGAAAAACAAGTACGAAGCAAAATATTATTATTGTTATTGTACAAAAAGCTCTCATTTTGAATATGTTATGAATGAGGCTTTTAAAAACAATATTCATGTTGAGACATCTTCAGCATTTGATATAAACATTGTTGAAAATTTACTTGAAAATGGCAAAATCAACAAAAGTACTTATGTGATTTGTAATGGTTTCAAAAGAGATGAATACATCAGTAATATTGCCCGACTAATCAATAACGGACATAAAAACACCATTCCGATTATTGACAATTATGAAGAACTTGATTTACTTCAGTCAGAAATAAAAGGAAAGTTTAAAATAGGAATTCGTATTGCTGCCGAAGAAGAGCCTAAGTTTGAGTTCTATACATCAAGATTAGGAATTGGATATAAAAACATAGTATCTTTTTATAAAAAACAAATTCAGGAAAATGATAAACTTGAGCTTAAAATGCTTCACTTTTTCATTAATACCGGAATAAATGATACAGCTTATTATTGGAATGAGTTGGTAAAATGTATTAAAGTATACATTGCCCTTAAAAAAGAATGTCCTACTCTTGACGGCTTAAACATTGGAGGCGGTTTTCCAATTAAAAACTCGCTTGCTTTTGAATACGATTATCAATACATGATTGATGAAATTATTAATCAGATTAAAATAGCCTGTGACGAAGCTGAAGTTGATGTGCCTAATATTTTTACAGAATTCGGATCGTTTACAGTAGGTGAAAGCGGAGGTGCTATCTATCAGATTTTGTATCAAAAACAACAAAATGATAGAGAGAAATGGAATATGATTGATTCTTCTTTCATTACTACTTTGCCTGATACCTGGGCTATAAATAAACGTTTTATTATGCTGGCAGTTAATCGTTGGAATGATACATACGAACGGGTGCTGCTAGGTGGACTAACATGTGATAGTGATGATTATTACAACTCTGAACAAAACATGAATGCCATTTACCTGCCAAAATACAGCAAGGAGAAACCGTTGTATATTGGTTTCTTTAATACAGGAGCCTATCAGGAAACAATTGGCGGATATGGTGGATTACACCACTGTCTGATTCCACAACCAAAGCACATTTTGATAGATCGTGATGAGAATGGAATTCTGGCAACAGAAGTTTTCTCAGATCAACAGACTTCAGATGATGTTTTGAAGATTTTGGGATACAAGAAAAAAATGTAAAAATAAAACTGCAAATTAAATGTTAATAAATTAAAAATTATTAATTTGCATACACAGTAAAAAGAGTAAAATCTTTTAATTCAAAAAAAAATAAAAAACAAAAACAAAATGAAAGGACCAATCAGTCAGTTTATTGAAAAACATTATTTACACTTTAATTCTGCATCTCTGGTTGATGCAGCCAAAGCATATGAAGAGCAATTGGCAAATGGTGCTAAAATGCTTGTAAGCATGGCTGGAGCAATGAGTACTGCTGAAATTGGTAAAATTTTCGCTGAAATAATTAGACAAGATAAAGTACAAATTATTTCATGTACTGGAGCCAATCTAGAAGAAGATATTATGAATTTGGTTGCTCATTCACATTATGAAAGAGTACCTAACTATCGTGATTTGACACCAGAAGACGAATGGGCTTTACTTGAAAGAGGCTTAAATCGTGTAACAGATACATGTATTCCTGAGCATGAAGCTTTTAGACGTTTGCAAAAACACATTTATAAAATTTGGAAAGATGCTGATGATAAAGGAGAACGTTATTTTCCACATGAGTTCATGTACAAAATGTTATTATCAGGTGTTTTAGAAGAATATTACGAAATTGACTTAAAAGACAGCTGGATGTATGCAGCAGCAGAAAAAAACCTGCCTATCATCGTTCCGGGTTGGGAAGACAGTACAATGGGTAATATTTTTGCTTCATACGTGATCAAAGGAGAATTAAAAGCATCTACAATGAAATCAGGTATTGAGTACATGACTTTCCTTGCTGACTGGTATTCAAAAAATAGCCAAAATGGAATTGGATTTTTCCAAATTGGTGGTGGTATTGCAGGAGATTTTCCAATTTGCGTTGTACCAATGTTATATCAGGATATGGAAATGCATGATGTTCCTTTCTGGAGCTATTTCTGCCAAATTTCAGATTCTACTACTAGTTACGGATCTTATTCCGGAGCAGTTCCAAATGAAAAAATCACATGGGGTAAATTAGATATCAAAACCCCTAAATTTATTATCGAGTCGGATGCCACAATTGTCGCACCTTTAATTTTTGCCTATTTATTAGATTTATAGTATATTTTTATGAAAAGAGTTATAGTAGACTACGCCAAATTAACTAACGAAATTTTAAACCTTTTGGTTGAAAAATTTCCTGATGGTTATGATGACTCGGATGTTATCCGTTTTAGAAACGCTAAAAACGAATTAGTAGAAGCTGTTGAAGTTCGTACTGAAGACACTATTTATTTAGTAAAAATTAGTACTAAACTTGCTGATAGAATTGAAAACTTTGATGAAGATGATGACATCGATCTTGATGTTGACACAATCGAACCAGTAAAAGGACTTGATCTGGAAGATGCTGATGATGACGATGATGACGATGACAATCTTGATAAACCAGATGTTGATGGCGGAGATGATGATGACGATGAAGACAAAGATGATATTGCTGATGACGATGATGAAGAAGACGATGAAGATTAATAAATCGCTTTTTATATAAAATTAAAGGAACTCTGATCGGGTTCCTTTTTTTATTATTAATAAAAGATATAAAAATAGGAAAAGTATTATATTTATAGTTTTCAGAAAATTTAAGTAAAATGAACTCAGCAGTGCTACACGCCAAATTAAAGGAAAATTTTGGATTTGAAAAATTCAGACCTAATCAGGAAACTATCATCAATACAATACTGTCAGGTCAGGATACATTGGCAATTATGCCAACAGGTGGCGGAAAATCAATCTGTTTTCAATTACCGGCGTTAATACTTCCAGGAATTACAATCGTTATTTCTCCATTAATTGCTTTGATGAAGGATCAGGTAGACAGCTTAAAAACAAATGGTATTTCTGCTTGTTATATCAACAGCAGTCAATCCTCTCAGGAACAGCAATTTTATATTGACAATTTAAAATCAAACACATTCAAGCTTGTTTACATTGCTCCTGAAAGTTTATCTTATCTGGATAATGTATTTAATGAATTAAATATTAGTTTAATTGCTATAGACGAAGCACATTGTATCTCGTCATGGGGTCATGACTTTCGTCCCGCATATACAAATCTGGGGTATTTAAAAAGCCGCTTCCCTTCTACTCCTGTCCTTGCTTTGACCGCCACAGCCGATAAAGCGACACGAACGGATATCACGAAACAATTAAATTTAAAGAATCCGAAAACATTTGTTGCTTCATTTGACAGGAAAAATTTGAGCCTTGAAGTTCGCCCTGCCTTAGACAGGGTAAAACAAATCATTGATTTTATAGGAGAAAGACCTAATGAATCTGGAATTATATATTGTCTGAGCAGAAAAAATACTGAGGAACTTGCAGGAAAACTTCAAAAAAATGGAATTTCTGCAAAAGCTTATCATGCTGGTTTAGAAAACAGTTTGCGCGCCAAAACGCAGGATGAATTCATAAATGATGATTGTCAGGTGGTTTGTGCTACGATAGCATTTGGTATGGGAATCGATAAATCGAATGTCCGTTGGGTCATTCATTATAATTTGCCCAAAAATATCGAAGGTTATTACCAGGAAATTGGTCGTGCCGGACGTGACGGATTACCATCTGAGACCATTTTATTTGAAAGCTATGCAGATGTGATTCAGTTACAGAAATTTGCCTCAGAAGGATTGAATTCGGATGTCCAGTTAGCCAAATTAGAAAGAATGAAACAATATGCAGATGCATTGAGTTGCCGAAGAAAAATTCTGCTTTCTTATTTTGGAGAATTAGTCACTGAAAATTGTGGCAATTGCGATATCTGTAAAAAGCCTCCTGTTTTTTTTGATGGAACAATTTTGGCACAGAAAGCATTGTCAGCGATCAGCCGTCTAAAAGAATCTGAGCCACTGGCTGTTATTGTAGATTTTTTGAGAGGCTCGAAAAACGCGTATATCTATGAAAAAAATTATCAAACGCTAAAAACGTATGGAATTGGGAGTGATATTTCATGGTATGACTGGAATCAATATCTCATACAGTTAATTAATTTAGGCTATTGCGAAATTGCTTTCCATCAACACAATAAAATTTTGCTTACGCCTTTTGCAAAAAAAGTTCTATTTGAAGGCGAAAAAGTTAAGCTTACTACTGTAGTTAAAAAAGTAATTGATAAGAACGAAATCAAAGAAGTAAAAACAAAAGCGATAAAAAATTCCCTTTTTGAAGTATTACGAAAATTACGTTACGAAATCGCTCAGGAAGAAGAAGTTCCTGCGTATGTAATTTTTAGCGATGCAGCTTTAAGACAAATGGAGATTTTGAGACCTGTGAGTGATGAAGAGTTTCTGGCAGTAGAAGGTGTTGGTAAAGTAAAACTAGAAAAATATGGTGCAGAATTTATTAACGCCATAATTCAGTTTGAGAGAAATAAATCTGTTGTAAAGAAGGAAAAAAAAGACAGCACGTACAAGAAAACTTTAGAGTTATTTGAAAATGGATTTTCTGTAGCAGAAATTGCCGGACAAAGAAATCTTGGAGAAACTACGATTGTTTCACATTTAGCAAAATTATATGTTGACGGTCATGATTTAGATTTAAGTCAGTTCATTTCTGATGAGGAAATTTTAGAAATAGAAAAAGCTCAGATAGTGCTAGAAAAACCAAATGCTTTGAAACCTTATTTTGATCATTTTGAAGAAAAAATATCTTACGATAAAATCAGGTTTGGTTTGGCATTTATCGAGCGAAAACATTAAAATATTTAAATTAAAAAAAGTCCTGTGAAGTTATTTCACAGGACTTTTGGCTTTTTTAATAATTATAAATAGCGTTCTTCAAAAATTTTCTGATGGTGTTTTTGATGCCCAATAATGACAAAACCTAACGCACGTACAGATATTGGATTATTAGAAGCTGTTCCAATAGCTTTAAGCTGTTCTTCAGATAAACTTTTGTAAAATAATAAAGTTGAATGTCTTACAGCAGAAAGTTCTGTTAGCAATTCCTGAATACTCCTTCCGTTTGAATTCGTATTGTTTGCATAATCATTTTCTTCAAAACTTGGTAATGGTGTTTTGTCAAATCTTGAAAAACGCAAAGCACGGTAGGCAAAAATTCGTTCTGTATCGATAATATGCTGAATGATATCTTTGATAGTCCATTTTCCTTCCGCATAGCGATAATCAAATTTATCCATCGGAATATTTTGCACAAACCTGATAAAATCGTGCAACGAAATTTCCAATTCTTCAATTAATTTCCCATCACCGGCTTCTTTGATATAGGTAACAAAGTGGCCGGAATATTCGTTTTCTAACAATTGACTTGCGTTCATTTTTTAAAATTAAAGTTTTAAATTTTAATTAAGCAGAATTTCTACTTGCATTTGTGTTTCCGAAAAGTGATCTTGTAACGATTTTTTCATAAACCTTAATTAACTCATCATTATTATCTCCTTCTTTATTCAATTCATTGATTCTTAATAATGCATACTGCTGTATAGTTAATAAAGGCATAACAATACGTTCTCTGATCTGAATTGAAGCTATACCATCAGGATAATTTTCCATCAGGGATTTATGATCGGCAATTTTAAGCAAGAGACGTTTTGTTTCCAGAAATTCATCATAAATAATCTGCCAGAATTCTCCAAATTCAGGATCTTTTCTCATGTAGGCAGTTAAAGGGAAAAATGATTTTGCCAGTGACATCATACTATTTTCAAGAAGTGTTCTGAAAAACAATGAATTATGATACAAGTCATACACTTTACCCCATTGATTTGTATCTTCAAAATATTTAAGAGCTGTCCCTACTCCAAAAAATCCCGGTACATTTTGTTTCAATTGACTCCACGATCCAACAAACGGAATGGCTCTTAAATCTGCAAAATCCAATTGATCAGATTTACTTCTTTTAGACGGACGGCTTCCGATATTGGTTTTCGAATAATACTTTAGAGTACTCATTTTTTCCAGGTAAGGAATAAATTTTGGATGATTCTTAAAACTCAAGTATTTATCATATCCTAAACCTGCCAATTGAGTTAAAATTGCAGTCTCCTCAGCACTCAATTCGTTTTTTTCCTTACCAAATACCTGATTGGTAACTCCTGCACTTAATAGATTTTCAATATTATAACGACAAGAATCTAATGTTCCAAAATTAGAACTAATTGTTTGCCCCTGTACTGTAATTTGTATTTCGTTATTTTCAATTTTAGGCCCTAGTGAAGCGTAAAACTTATGTGTTTTTCCACCACCACGCGCCGGAGGCCCACCACGTCCGTCAAAGAAAATAACTTTAATTCCGTATTTTCTGGAAATTTCTGTAAGCGCTATTTTAGCCTGGTAAATACTCCAGTTTGCCATCAAATACCCACCATCTTTTGTTCCGTCAGAGAAACCAAGCATAATAGTCTGTTTGTTTCCTCTTGCCTTCAAATGATTGGAATATTCAGGATTTGTATATAACTGCTCCATAATATGGTGCGCATTCTGCAAATCATCAACAGATTCAAAAAGGGGAATAATGTCAACTGTAGGGTTTTCCCAATTGTTCAGACGAATCATTGCGAAAGTTTCCATTACATTCAGAGCACTTTCATTATTACTGATAATGTAGCGATTAGCTCCAAACTCACCATTTGCTTTTTGAATAGTTTTTATAGCCTGAACAGATTCTAAAGTCGATACGGTAATCTCATCTTCAAAATCTTTTGGATTCAGGTCTCCTTTTACCTTAGATAAAACAATCAATTTTTCATCTTCAGATAAATCAAAATAATTTTTCGGAAATATATCAGAGCCAGAATTCAAATAATGATTTACAACATCTTTGAAAACTACATTATGAATCTTACTGTTCTGACGGATATCTAAAGTTGCAAAATGAAACCCAAATAAATTAATTTTCACCAAAAATGCCTCCAGTTCATCAAGATATAAGGACTGATGTTTTTCGATTATGATATCTCTAATTGTATTCAATTGTGTCAGTAATTCCTCTAATGTAATATAGATTTCACCTTTGGAATAAAAAACAGAACGGTAAAGTTTTTGTTCAAGCTCTGAAACCAAAGTATCTACACCTGAGAAAGTTAGCTTTCTTTTAAGATTTCTCATTTCAACATAATAGCACTTCAAAATAGACGTACGCAAACGGTCAGCTACTTTTAGAGTTATTTCTGTTGTAACAAACGGATTTCCATCTCTGTCACCGCCTGGCCAAAATCCAAGTTTTATTAATTGGTTTTGAATTGCATTTCCTTCAAGTATATTTTTTTGCAGGTAATGAACAATTTCACCCGAAGTTTGATAAAAAACATTTTCCAGATACCAAATTAAACTTACCGCTTCATCATACGGGTTTGGTTTTTCATTTTGAATAAAAGGAGTTTTTCCTAACTGCGCCAATAGTTGTTTGATTTTAAATAAATCATTTTGGCGTATAGCTTCAGTTAAATCATTTATAATTCCCAAAACCGGCCCGGGATAAAATTGTGTAGGATGTGCTGTTAAAACAGTTCTGACATTGAAATTCTCCAGAAATTCAATAAGTTCATCATCTTTTTCTCTTGCATCTGTTTTTTCTTTAATATCACGAAGTGATCCACGCCCTTCCATATTGTTTACTACCGGAAAAGCTGCATCTTCAATCGCATCAAAAAGAACAATCTGGCGTTCTATATATTGAATAAATCGAAACATTAAATCGATTTTTTCAGTTTCAGAAGCGTTGTTCAAAAATTTATTAGAAAAGAAATCAAAGATCTCTTTTGGTGTTTCCTGTTTTTTAAATCCCGTTTCGCAAGTCTCTGTAAATAAAGGCAATAAAACTCCTGTATTGTCTATAGAGTCAAAGGGTAATGTTATAAAAACACTATTATAAATGTGGTATTTTGAGAGAACGTCCTGATTAAAACGCTCAATTTTAGGTAACGTATACATAATTGTGTTGTAGTTGGTTGGTTAATAGGTCATAAAAAAACCCCAAGAATAAACTTGAGGTATATTTTAATATAGCATTCAAGAAAATATTACATATTTTTAAATATAGTATGCATCAAACGCTTCTTATCGTTTATACTTTCTTCCAATGAAATCATAGTTTCTGTTCTGTAAACACCTTCGATATCGTCGATCATGAAAATAACTTCCTTAGCGTGCTTGGTATCTTTTGCTCTAATTTTGCAAAAAATATTAAATTTTCCTGTAGTAACAGATGCAACAGTTACAAAAGGAATCTGATTGATTCGCTCTAATACAAATTTTGTCTGAGATGTATTATTAAGAAACACCCCTACATAAGCAATAAATGAATACCCTAATTTATCGTAATCTAAGGCTAAAGAAGACCCCATTATTATCCCTGCGTCCTCCATCTTTTTTACTCTAACATGCACTGTTCCAGCAGATATCAATAATTTTTTTGCAATGTCAGTAAACGGAACTCTCGTATTGTCTATTAACATATCTAAAATCTGGTGATCTACTTCATCTAAACGAAATTTACTCATAATTCTTTAATTAATATTACTAATTGCTATAACAAAGTATAAAAATATATATAAAAATAACAAATTCACATAAAAATTAACTTTTTATCAATCCGTTAACAAATTTAATATTTTTATTTAAATAAAAATCTGCTTTTTGATTCAAATTCGGAAAATTAGAATAATCATCAGAGTAACTTGCGCCTTCTCCATCATATTCAAAATGTCCGAAATAATTTTCTAATTCGCCTACTTCAGCTATGTAGGCATTGAAATGAATCTTATTTTCAATCAATTCTTCTTTGTATTGTGCGACAAAATTCGTAATAATTTCGATACCATCATAATTTATTTTGATATTTTTATACATAAAATCATAAAAAACGACTTTATTTTGTGAAATATTCAAATAATCATAAAATCTATTATCAACTAAATCGTTTTCGGAAAGTATTCTGAAAGCCGAAATAAGTGAGAAAAATATGAACTTTCTTGTTATTTCACGGCTATAATCACCTGAATAGTGCCCGGCTTCAAATAAAATTGTGGGAACACCCAAAAATTGAAATGTATCTCCTATACAATTAATATTAAAAGAATCGTCAAAACGCCCAACCTGTCCCGGAATGTATTCCTGCAATATATCATTGATGCCGGCAATTAAGTTTATAGCTTTTAATCTATTATCATTTACTTCTCTTTCTTCATTATAAGAAGGTGCCAAAAAAGAAACCGTAGCAGGTTTTCCGAAATCTCCGGCACCATAAATAGTACGCTGATCATGTAGGTTAAAGCAATAATGAGGCTTAAAATCCTCAAAAACCTTACGAAGCACATTACTTTCAGGCTGTGTCAGATTTTGAGAATCACGGTTAAGATCTATCTTATTGGCATTTTCACGGGTATATAATGCTGCGCCATCTGGATTTAAAATCGGAATACAATAAAAAGTAAATGTATCAAGCAGTTTTGCTGCAAGATCAGTTTTACTGTTTAATACATTAATAAAGTCAAAAAGTGCTTTTGTAGTTGTGCTTTCATTTCCATGCATCTGAGACCATAAATATATACGAGTATCTCCTGAGCCAACCTCATAACTATATATAGGTTTATCTAATACCGATTTGCCAATCAGTTTCACCTGGTTATTTGTATTTAGTTTATCTAATAGAGGCTGAATGTGTTCTAAAGTAAGGTAACGCCCTTGTATAGTCTGCTCTTTGTTTTCCTTAAATAATTCTTCTAAATTCATTGTGTTTTGATTAGTTTACAAAAGTAAACATCTTTATTTTTACAATTGTAAACTGATTTAAAAAGAAGAAATTTATAAATGTAAACTGATTTTGTACTGAAAAATGAAAGTTTGGGACATAAGCGGTTAACAATTGTTACTCGTGTTAATATAATGCATTATATTTCTATAAATCAAGTAGTTAAATACATTTACTTATAGTAAAAAAGCGTTATTTAATTACTTTAATTATCAATTTACAACTGTAAAATAGATTATATCATTACTTTTAATTACATTTGTAAACATGTTAAATAATTATAATATTTTACAATGGTAAACATCGATGATTTTGTAAAAAGGCTGGAAATTATCTTAGATTATTATGGTCTTAACGCCTCTGGTTTTGCCGATAAAATTGGTGTGCAGCGTTCTAGTATGTCTCACCTTCTTTCAGGCAGAAACAAACCAAGCTTAGATTTTGTTCTAAAAATACTGGATGTTTTTCCGGATGTAGACTTATACTGGATTTTGAATGGTAAAGGAAGTTTTCCAAAAAAACAGGAAGAACCTTCAAATAAAATAATATCCGAAACAGAAAGAGACTCTCCTATTCCGGTAAATGAAAATTTTAATAATGAGAATTTATTTTCGGACCTTAGTTATGATAAAAATATTTCAGACAAAAACGCAAATCCTCCAAAGGTTAAAGAAGCATCTTTTAACTTAGAGGAAGGTGAAATTGAAAAAATTGTGTTTTTTTATAAAAACGGAACATTTAAGGTCTACAATCCTTAATTAAAATTTAGAGCATATTTGGATATGGGTAAAGAAAATTTTGATTTACGCGATTCTCAGGCGGTTGAAAAGTTGTTCCAAATTTACAATTTGACACCGTTTTCAGGAATTTTTCCTAAAACACCTTTATAGTGCTCTTTTAAAATTTCCAAATCATTTTCATAATCTCCTGTTGGGTAAAATGGTTTTCCAAAATTTACTTCTTTTTTGCCCCAGTCAAAAGTTACAGGTACAATCGGCACATTCGCTTTAAGCGCAATATAATAAAAACCGCTTTTTATTTCAGAAACACCTTTTCTGGTTCCCTCTGGAGCAACTGCCAGGCGAAAAACTTCTTTTCTGTCAAAAATTGCTGCTATGGAATCTACTTTATTTAGACCGCCTGAACGATCAATTGGTTCGCCTCCTACATTTTTAAAATAATAACCAAATGGAAATTTAAATAATTCCTTTTTCCCAACCCAGTTCATTTGCAATCCTGAAATACCTCTTGTAAACAGACCAATATAAAAATCATGATTACTGGTATGCGGCATTACCATTAATATACATTTTTTTATCTCTGCATTTTCAATACCCACTATCTTCCAGCCCATTAGCTTAAAAAAGATAAACTTATATAGTTTCTTCTTCATTAAAATTTATATTTCAGGCAAAATAAAAGATTTAAAATGGTATTTTTGAGTAAAACGCGTACAAAATGATTCAAAAAATATTCAGCTATCTGATTCCAATAAAAATATTCAAAAAAAAATCTGCAAGAAGCAAAATGATTGAAGTGACATGGGCAAATGGTGAATTGGTTCTGGATTCTGAAAATACTAATTACTCTTATGGAAGCCTGCAGCGAATATTAAGGTATGGACTTCGAAATATTGGCTATGATAAGATTCTTGAAATGCAACACATTTTATTGTTGGGTGTTGCAGGCGGAAGCGTGATAAAAACTCTGGTTGACGAAATTGAATATAAAGGTAAGATTACGGGTGTTGAAATTGATCCTGATATTATCCAGATTGCAAATCAATATTTTAACCTTGACCAAATCAAGCCACTTGAGATTATTATAGATGATGCTTTTGAATTTGTTCTGAAAACAAAAGACAAATATGATTTGATTATTGTAGATATTTTTGAGGACATAAAAATGCCTAATTTTTTATTCGAAAAGTTTTTCAGTGAGCGCGTTTGTTCACTCTTAAAAGAAAAGGGCTTTGTACTTTTTAATACAATGATTTTAGATGAAGCACATAATGTAAGAAACAGGAAGTATATTTCAGAAATAAACCCTAAATTGTTTTCCTCAAAAATGCTGCCCCGAATAGAAGATCACAACGAATTAATAATCATCGAAAAAGTAGTTTAATTTACTATATGAAAACCCTTGTCTCCATTTTAAAAGCCTTACCGCCTACAAAAGTTATTGATACTAATATTGATTTTTCAAAATATGTTCCTTTAGATTTATCGGTTACAAACCAGGATCTGGCCAAAAGCATACCCGCAAATGCTACTGAATTTGAAGGTTTTATTTCAAAATATTTAGAAAAAAATAATGCCGAAATTGCTTTTGGAGGTTATATAGAAGGGCGTAACTTATATAAGAGAAGTACAATTTTTAAAGACGGATCCAATCCCGAGCGCAATATTCATATTGGTTTGGATTTGTGGGGAAAAGCGGGAACAAAAGTCCTGGCTCCGCTTGACGGAAAAATTCACAGCTTTAAAAATAATCTTGGTTTGGGAGATTACGGACCGACAATTATTTTGGAACATGAAATTGAAAATGAAAAATTTTATACTTTATACGGACATTTGTCGTTAGAAAGTATAGAAAACTTAACCGTTGGGGCTGTTTTTAAAAAAGGTGAAAGTTTAGCAACATTGGGAAATTCTGAAATAAATGGCGATTATGCGCCGCATTTACATTTTCAGATCATAAATAATATTGAAAATTATCTTGGTGATTATCCCGGAGTTTGCAACATAAATGACTTAAATTTTTATATAGAAAATTGCCCCGACCCTAACTTATTATTAAAAATAACATAAATAGTTATGAAGAAAGCAATATTGATTATATGTTTGTCCTTGTTAGCAGGATGTAAATCAAAAACCGTCAGTAGAGATACCGAAGATCTCAAAATTACAAAACTCGAAGCTTCGGATATAAATGCAAATCAGCAGAAAAAAGCTTACGATTTAGGAAAAAGGGTTTTAGAAACCTGCAACACATCTAAGTTCAAACCTTTTGATGAAACCGAAGTTACCAAATCTGTAATGGAAAATACGACAGAAGAACGTCTGACAAAAACATGTACCAGATTCAGGCAGTATTACGGAAATTTTATTGATTTGAAACTAGACGGGGTTTATAAAACCAAACAAGAAGTGATTTATCGTTACCATGCATTATACACAAAAAAAGTAGCCAATAAAGAACTTCGTGTTTTTGTAAATGAAGAAAACTTGGTTTCTGCCATAAAATCAATGGATTGGGAAGAAAGTTTTGAATCGAAATTAAAAGATTAAAAAAGATATACTATGAATATAAAATTGCCTCTTTTTGTTTTGCTCTTTATTTCAACTATAGCAACAGCACAGCAAACGATGATTGTAAATGGTTCCAAGCCTTTTCCGGCAACACAGGAATATACTTTTATCTGCGAAAAATATGCTTACACAGGAGAAACAAAAGTTCAGATTGCAAAAACAGAAAAAGGAGGAATTTTAAAATTATCAATTGCAGCCGCCAATGACAAAGCCAGAATTTCTGGCGGTGTTTATGTAGATCTGGCAAATGGAGATGTTATACCATGTGTAGATAAAAATGTAAAAGAATCTGCAGATGGTAAAACAACCTCCTATTATTACTTTACTCCCGCAGAAATGCTTAAACTCAAAAAGACCGATATTAAATCCATAAGATTTATAATTGCCGGAGGATCAAACACATTTGGCAACCAAACAGGTTATTTTACTACAGTAAACAAAATGGAGTATTTTTCTACTGCTTACGATACTTCAAAAAAATCATACGATACTGCCAAAGAAATTAGTACTTTATAAAGATTTTTGTTTGAAATAAATCTTATATTTATGTTCTAATTTCACAAAAATGAATTCAAACGAAAATTTAATTACCAAGTTCTATACCGCTTTTGGAAACGCTGATTACAAGACGATGAGCGAATGCTATCACCCAAAAGTTCACTTTATTGATCCCGCCTTCGGATTATTAAAAGAAGAACAGGTTTCTAAAATGTGGGAAATGCTGCTTTCCAGAAGCAAAGGCAACCTCAAAATTGAATTTTCTAATGTAAGGGCAGACGAATTTACCGGTTCTGCAAACTGGCAGGCGACTTACAATTTTAGCAAAACCAACAGAAAAGTTATCAATAAAATTGCTGCCGAATTCGTTTTTCAGGACGGATTAATCATTAAACACACTGATAATTTTGATGTTTGGAAATGGTCAAAACAAGCTTTCGGTTTAACCGGATACTTATTGGGCTGGACCGGATTTTTTCAGGGCAAAATACAAAAGCAGGCTTTGCTGTCTCTTAAAAAATTTGAGAAATCAAATAGTTAAAATAAATCCTTCAAATATACAGACAATTTTCAGGAGCAAAAATCTAAAACCTAAAAGACCTTTTGTCCGCTCCCGAAGCTTCGGGACGCTATATCTTTTCCTTTTTAAAGAAAAAAGAAAAAGGATATCGCTACTAATCGGGCTAGATTAGAAATATAAAATTCTTAAGAAACAAAAAACCCAACAGAATCTAGAAAACTGTCGGGTTTGTTATATATATTTTAATGCTTACGATTTAAACCAACCGGCAACTAATTCATCTTCAAATGAATTGGCATTTTTGTGAATAAACTCATTTGTTGTTTTATTATACGAATAATCCAAAGCCCAGTCTTGATGTTTCTCTGCCAGTTCCTTAATGCTATTGCAGACAAAAGCAATCTCTTCGTCTGTAGTAGTAGGATGAATAGACATTCTGATCCATCCAGGTTTTTTTATCAAATCGCCAATTGTAATTTCGTTTACCAGTTTATTTGAAGTTTCCTGATCTACGTGCAGCAAAAAATGTCCATACGTTCCGGCACAGCTGCATCCTCCCCTGGTTTGAATTCCAAAACGGTCATTCAGTATTTTTACACCTAAATTAAAATGAAGGTCTTCAATAAAAAAAGAGATAACACCCAGACGGTTTTTATGCTGTCCCGCCAAAATTTTAATATTGGCAACAGCATCCAATTTATTAAAAACATAATCAACGATTTCATGTTCACGCTGCAAAATGTTTTCAATTCCCATTTCTTCTTTGAGCTCAATTGCCAAAGCCGTTTTTATAACCTGAAGAAATCCCGGAGTTCCCCCATCTTCACGATCTTCAATATTATCTATATATTTATGTTCTCCCCATGGATTTGTCCAGCTGACAGTACCGCCGCCAGGACAATCGGGAATCATATTATTGTATAATTTTTTATTAAAAATCAAAACACCCGAAGTTCCCGGCCCGCCTAAAAATTTATGAGGCGAAAAGAAAATAGCATCCAGATAAGATTCCGGATCTTCGGGATGCATATCAATTTCTACATAAGGTCCCGAACAGGCAAAATCAACAAAACAAACACCATTATATTGATGCATCAGTTTTGCTGCCTCATGAAAAGGAGTTTTTAAACCGGTAACATTTGAACACGAAGTAATTGAAGCAATTTTTATTGTTCTGTCATTATATTTCTTCAATAATTCCTCCAGATTACCCAGGCAAAAAAGCCCTTTTTCGCAAGAAGGAATAATTTCTACATCTGCAATAGTCTCTAACCATGATGTCTGATTAGAATGATGTTCCATGTGAGAAATAAAAACTATTGGTCTCTTTTCTGCAGGAACAATTGTGCAATCCTTTAGGTTCTCAGGAATTTTCAAACCTAAAATACGTTGAAATTTATTGACAACACCTGTCATTCCCGTTCCATCGGTAATCAAAACATCGTCCTGACTCGCATTTGTATGACGCTTAATTATGTTTCGTGCATGATGGTATGCTTTTGTCATGGCAGTACCTGACACAGTAGTTTCAGTATGGGTATTGGCAACAAAAGGCCCAAATTCGTTCAGAAGTTTCTCTTCTATAGGACGATACAATCTCCCACTGGCAGTCCAGTCTGTATAAATGATCTGTTTTTTGCCATACGGAGACATAAATTCTTGATTTACACCGACAATATGCTGTCTGAATTCCTGAAAATATGTTTCCAGACTGATGGTACTATTTTTGCTGTTCATTAGTGTGCCTTGTATTTGATGCAAATATATTGCTTTTTTATAAAATTGAGAATTTATCAATTATAAACTTCAAACATTAGATAACCTTTTGGTATCTTTAAGTAAACAGCAATTTTTATAAAAATTTATCACAATATTCTATCGGATTAATAGGCAATTAAAATTTAAACAAACATTTATGGGAAATTTATCAGTTGCAACTTTTGGTGGCGGATGTTTCTGGTGTGTAGAAGCCGTCATTCAACGTTTAAAAGGAATTGGAACAATAAAATCCGGATTTTCAGACGGGTTTATTAAAAATCCACCTTACCGCGAAGTCTGCACCGGAAGAACCGGCCATGCAGAAGTTGTTCAGGTAACATTTGATCCTGACATAATTTCATACCATGACCTGATTACCATTTTTATGACAAGTCATGATCCGACAACATTAAATCGTCAGGGCGGTGATAATGGAACACAATATCGTTCGGTTATTCTCTATCATGATAATTCTCAAAAAGAAATTGCAGAACAGGTTTTTGAAGAAGTTCAGCCCATTTACGCTGATCCAATTGTGACACAATTAAAACCTTTTGAAAAATTTTACGACGCAGAAGATTATCATCAAAACTATTACAATCAAAACAAGGAAGCGGGTTATTGCCAGGTGGTAATTGATCCAAAAATTCAGAAACTAAAAAAAATGTATGCTGATAAACTGGCATAAATAATATAATGAAAAATTTAAAAATAAATAAACGATTTACTGCAGAATTGCCTGCAGATGTTAACGAAACCAATGAAATTCGTCAGGTTTCGAATGCGCTTTTTTCATACGTAAATCCTGTTAAACCTTCAAATCCGGTATTAATTCATGCATCAGAATCTGTGGCAGAATTAGTTGGGATTGATAAAGACGAAATTCAGTCAGAATCGTTTCTAAATGTTTTTTCCGGAAAAGAAATTCTTCCGGAAACCCGCCCCTTTGCAATGTGTTACGCCGGGCATCAATTTGGAAACTGGGCCGGGCAATTGGGAGATGGGCGTGCTATAAACTTAACCGAAGTGGAGCATGAAAATAAGTTTTTTATGCTTCAGTTAAAAGGCGCAGGAAAAACTCCATATTCCAGAACAGCAGATGGTTTGGCCGTTTTACGCTCTTCAATAAGAGAATATTTGTGTGCCGAGGCCATGCATTATCTGGGCGTTCCCACTACCCGATCACTTTCTTTGATTCAGTCTGGTGATGAAGTTTTGCGTGATATTCTATATAATGGAAATCCTGCATATGAGAAAGGTGCTATTGTTTGCCGTGTTGCTCCATCCTTTATTCGATTTGGAAGTTTCGAAATGCTAACTGCCAGAAATGAATTAAAAAATTTAAAGCAATTTACAGAATTTACAATCAGGAATTATTTTCCTGAAATTAAAGGTGAGCCAAAAGAACAATATATACAGTTCTTTAAAAAGGTAGCAGATACAACGCGTGAAATGATTTTACATTGGCAAAGGGTTGGATTTGTACACGGAGTTATGAATACCGATAACATGTCAATTCACGGAATCACGATTGACTACGGCCCATATGGATGGTTAGAAAATTATGACCCAAATTGGACACCCAATACAACAGACAGCCAACACAGAAGATATCGTTTCGGAAACCAGCCACAAGTTGCTCAATGGAATTTATATCAATTAGCAAATGCACTCTATCCTTTAATTAATGAGGCAAAACCTCTTGAAAATATTTTGGAGTCTTTCATGAATGATTTTAGTGAAGATTATAAAGTTATGTTTTTAAGTAAATTAGGAATCTTTACTTCTATTGAAACTGACAGTGAACTTATTGTTGATTTAGAGGAAAACCTTCAGTTATCGGAAACCGATATGACAATATTTTTTAGGAATTTAGGCAAAATAAAAAAAGAAGATTCTGCTGAAATAGCTTTAGAAAAGATTAAAGATGCATTTTACATTCCAGATGAAATTGCAAATAATGTGCTCGAAAATTGGAAAACCTGGTTTACTTTATACCTGCAACGATTAAATACAGAAGAACTTTCTGATGAGGATCGTCAGGCAAAAATGAACAAAATAAATCCAAAATATGTTTTGCGAAACTATATGGCGCAATTAAGTATTGATGCTGCAGATAAGGGTGATTTTTCTCTGGTTAGCGAATTGTATTTACTGCTTCAAAATCCATACGATGAACAGCCTGATATGGAAAAATGGTTTGCAAAAAGACCCGATTGGGCGAGATCTAAAGTGGGTTGTTCTATGCTTTCTTGTAGTTCTTAAAGTTTTTTTTTGCCACGAATTTCACGAATATTTTAAAACTAAATAATTCGTGAAATTCGTGGCAAACCTTTATTTAGTAATGCAATCAACAATCATATTGGCATGAATTCTTGAATTTTCAATAAACCATTTATGCGTCTGCATTCCGCCACAAACGACGCCGGCTAGAAACAAACCTTTCACATTCGTTTCCATTGTTTCAGGATTATACGTTGGGATTTTTAATTCATCATTAGAAAGTTCAATCCCCATATTTTCAAGAAACCTTAAGTCTGGCTTATAGCCGGTTAGGGCTAAAACAAAATCATTTTTTATGGTAATTTTTCCGTCTGGAGTGTTAATTTCGACTTCGCTCTCTCTTACTTCAGTAAGATTTGATTCAAAATAGGCCTTAATACTTCCTTCGGCAATTCTGTTTTCAATATCCGGTTTTACCCAATATTTTACACGATTATTGATTTCGTTTTTACGAATTACCATAGTGACGTTTGCTCCTTTTCTCCAGCATTCCAGTGCGGCATCAACAGAAGAATTATTTGCTCCTACAACCAAAACGTTTCTAAAAGCATATTCATGCGCTTCTTTATAATAATGACGAACTTTTGGCAGCTCCTCACCTTTTATATTCATGTTAATCGGAATATCATAAAATCCGGTTGCAATAATTACATTTTTACAGCTGTATATATTTTTATCTGTTACAATTTTAAAAGATTTATCTTCCTGTTTTTTAACTTCAGAAACTTTTTCAAATAAATTAATATTGAAATTAAAATAGCGATGAATATTTCGATAATATTCTAAAGCTTCCTGACGTCCGGGCTTAGGAGCCAGACAGTTAAACGGAATATCACCAATCTCAAGTCTTTCTGCCGTAGAGAAAAAAGTCATATACAATGGATAATTGAAAATGCTGTTTACAATTGCTCCTTTTTCTATAATGAGATAACGTAGATTTTTCTTTTGGGCTTCTATGGCGCAGGCCAGACCAATTGGACCGCCTCCGACAATAATTAAATCATATTCTGTCATAACGGTTTTATTTCCAGTCTTTAAAGGGATTTTTACTTAAATAGGAATTGTAATAACGTTCATCATTGGTAACCTCTTCTCCAAGCCATTCCGGTTTTTCAAAAGACTCCGTTTCAGATTTCAGTTCAATTTCAGCCATGATTAAGCCTTCGTTATCACCATAAAATTCATCAATTTCAAAAACATGATTTCCTGATCTTACTTCAAAACGCGTCTTTTCAATTTTTCCTTTTTCGCATAACTTAAGCAATTCCTCGGCTTCATCAACCGGAATTTCATTTTCCCATTCAAAACGGGTCATTCCGCCATGCTGCCCAATTCCCTTAATAGTAATAAATCCTTTCTGGCCTTTAATTCTAACGCGTACAGTTCTTTCAGGAATAGAGCTAAGATATCCCTGTGCTATTTTATTTTGAGTAAAAGCCTGTTCTTTAAAATCCTCTGATTTTACAAGAAACTTTCTTTCAATTTCAACCATTTTGATATGTAAATTTATTTTATGCAAGTTACTCATTTTTATTGAGTCGCTGTATTTGACATTTTCTAAACTTTCTTTATAAATCTAATATGTTTTAACGTTTGAATTTATTAAGTTAACTGATTGTTAACCAATTACATGTTTGTTTTTTACTACATTTGATATCTCCAAAATTTACTATTCAATTCAGAACTCACAACTTTTAGTGAAATATTAATCAAAATTATACAACGATGAATCTGCCATATTTTTTAGTACCCGCACTAGTTGGCTTAATCTGTGGAATTTTAGGTTACATACTAGGAAGAATGAATTCAAAAAATGATGATTCATTAACATCATCATTACAAGCTGAATTGGATGCCAGCAAGGCACACGTAAAAAATCTTACGACCAGAGTTATGGCTTTGGAAGGTGAATTAACGTATAAAGAAATAAGTAATACAATAGAGCCGCCTGTTGCCGCCGAACCTATTTTGTCATTTGATAGTTCTTTAGCGTCTCAAAGTTTAAGCAAGGAAGTAACAGAAAATGACTTTAAAATTATTGAAGGAATAGGACCAAAAATAGAGAAATTATTAAATGATGCTGAAATCAAAACCTGGCGTGATCTATCAGAAGCATCAATAGAGAAACTACAAGAAATCCTGGATACCGGAGGTGAAAATTATGGGATCCATAACCCGACTACGTGGTCAAAACAAGCTTTGTATGCTTATGAAGGTAAATGGCAGGAATTAAATGATTGGCAGGAAAATTTAAGAGGAGGAAAAGAATAATTATAAAGCTAAAAGTTATTTTATTTTTTTTAAAGGAAAGACGATTCCCATTTCTTCGATTTATTGTACCATAATTGTCCATCCAAAACTTCCAGCGGGCAATCAAAATTGTTAGTATAGAGTGCCCCTGTTCCTAATCCCTGCGGAATTTTAGCGTTTTGTAAAAAAGTCCATTGTGCAATTGCGTTTAGTCCAATATTGCTTTCTAGTGCAGATGTAATCCACCAGCCAATATTATATTGATTTGCAAGAGTTATCCATTCGTGAGTTCCTCTAAAACCTCCTATAAAACTTGGTTTGAGAATAATATATTGTGGCTTGATTTTTTGCAGTAGTTTTTCTTTTTCATCTGCAGAAAAAATACCTATCAATTCTTCATCCAAAGCAATAGGAAAAGGTGTCACTTTACACAAATCTGACATCTCTTTTATATAACCTTTTTTAATAGGTTGTTCGATGCTATGAAGTTGAAATTGATTAAGTTGATTAAGCTTATCTAAAGCTTCATCTAAACCAAATGCGCCATTTGCATCTACTCTGATTTCTATCTGCTCAGCAGAAAAGTGGCTTCGAATGGATTGGAGCAATTCAAGTTCTTTCTGAAAATCAATGGCGCCGATTTTTAGTTTTATGCAATTAAATCCGTGTGCTAGTTTTTCTTCTATTTGCTCTTTCATAAAAGAAGCTTCACCCATCCAGACCAAACCGTTAATTGTAATTGATTTAGAATTATTGGTAAAATCAGAAGGAAACAGCAGATAAGGATTTTCGCTTTTTAAGGATAAAAAAGCCATTTCGATACCGAATTGAATAGAGGGAAATTCAGGCAAAGCTTCCCAAAGTTTTTGGGCTCCCAAATGGATATTTTCGCAAACCCATTTTAATTTTTCTTCATAATCAGGACGATCATCAGCACTTAATCCTCTCAAAATACCACACTCGCCTATGCCCTTTTTACCGTTTTCTTCTAAAACAATAAACCATGTTTCTTTTTCGGTCATAACACCTCTCGACGTTCCTGACGGGCGCTTAAATTCGAGCATGTATTTGTGGTAATTCGCGAGCATTTTTGATTATAAATTAGAAAGATTTCTAGAAAAGTTTTAGCACTTTTTCATAATCTTTAGATTGTATTCCGGCTTTTTGAAAAACTGCAAAATCTAGTTTTGTTTTTTCTGTCCAGCTAAGGCTGTCCGTAACATTTTGATTTTGGTATTTCTTATAAATTGATTTTGCGGTACTGTAATCGTCGTTCAAAAGATATACGTGTGCCAGGTTTAGTTTTACCAATAGTTCTGTATCATCAAGCTTTTGTCCTTCGGTAAGCGCTTTTATTGCTTTTGCATATTGTTTGGTCAAAATGTAGCAGTATCCAATTGAACTGTAATCCAGTGCGGTAGCTTTTCCGTCATTAATGATGGTATTTAATTTTGGAATCGCTTCGTTATATTTTTGTTGTTTCATCAATGATGCTATCTGGGCACGAAGATCATTATAAACATTTTTAGAAATATCGGCATCATTATAACAGGCGTTCCCAAAATCCTTATAAACTTTATTTTTTTCGATTGGCAATAATTTCTGAAATTCAGAATAACGATATTGTTTTATTATCTTGTTTAAGATGCAAACACAAAAATCATCCGAATTGGCCATTTTTTGAGCCATCGTTGATGTCTTGCACAAACTTATAATTTCATTTTTATTATCCTGATTCCAGCCTCTGTTTAGTTTCGAATCGACCCACGGCACAACTTCTAAAACTATTTTTTGGCTCAAAATCCAGTTTTTGCTTTCAAAACCAAACCAGATTGTTGTCGTATTTTGTTTTAGGCATGAGGATTTATCCAGTGACAATCTTTTGGCATCTTTGCTTACAGGCTCAGACTGAACAAAACAAGCGACATCTGTTTTTCCTTCTGCAACATATTTTTTTGCATCTTCATTTGTAGTAAAAATAGAATACGTGCACTTGTCATCTCCGGAAATCTTTGACATCAAAAAAACAGCTCCTGCAGATCCCTGACCAATTCCGTAAGGATCCGGAATGGCTTTTAGTACAGAAACCAGGCTACTTGTCATTTCCTGATTTTTATCTAAAAGTGTTATTCGATAAACAATTTCTGTGGTTCCGACAGGTAAATCCTCTGTGTTTATGGCAACGCGGTCTCCTGCAGAAACCAAAAATTCTTTTGTAGTAGCACGTTCTTTGTCCCAATAACCGTCTTTTTGTGCATAAGTGCCATAAAAAGAAATAACTGATAGGAATAAAAATATTTTTTTGAAAGTCATATTCATTAATTTTTAGCAGTAGTATTAATCATATTTTCAATTCGCTTTTCAGCCTCGGCTTTTGAATTCCATTATAAAAATCTTTAACAAATATATAATGAATCATCATTCCATATATCAATTGGTTGATTTATTGTTGGCTGATATGACTAGCCCTGATGGAAGCGGTATCCTTTTGGGGTGGGGTTCACCCCAAAAGATATAGCGGACAGCAGGAAACAGCTCCTGAAAAAAATTATAATTCTATTGATTCTCCAATTCCAAGAAGCATTAAATCTTTTCCTTTATCAAAAAATTTACGAATAGATTCTTCGTGGTTAATCTCGATATATCCGAAAGTATCATAATGATAGCCAAGAATTTTATCACATTCTACAAAATCTGATGCGATGATAGCATCTTCTACATCCATTGTAAAATTACTTCCGATTGGCAGGATTGCTAAATCCAGTTTTGTTCTCAACGGAATAAGTTTCATGTCGTATGTGAGTGCTGTGTCTCCGGCAATATAAATATTTTTATGTTCTCCTTCGATTACGAAACCTCCCGGATTTCCTCCATAACTTCCGTCTGGGAAAGAACTGGAATGAATTGCATTTACATATTTTACTGTTCCAAAATCAAATTTCCAGGTACCGCCATGATTCATTGGGTGCGCATTGAAACCCAATTTTGCGTAATGGCTTGTTATTTCGGCATTAGAAACAATAACTGCATTTGTTCTTGCAGCAATAGCTTCTACATCTAAAACGTGGTCGCCATGTGCATGCGTAAGTAAAATATAATCTGCTTTTAAAGTATGTATGTCGATTGCCGAAGCTTGTGGATTTCCGGTTATAAAAGGATCTACAATAATATGTTTCCCTCCAACTTCTATCCCTAAAGATGCGTGTCCGTAAAAAGTAATTTTCATTTTGAAAGATTTTATAGTTGAACTTATGTTATCTTCCGCCTAAGAAGAGATTTACAATAATATCTGATATCAATGATATCATACAGATTGTTAACAGCAATGAAAGTAGAAATGTACTCAAAGCCACTTTTTTTAATTCAGGATCTAATAATTTAGGTTCCTTATTTTTAGAAACAGTAATTAAATGTTTGGTTAAAGGGATATAGGCCAATAAAAATAAATACTGATCAAAACGGTAATCGCTTAAAATAGCAAATACAACAACAAGAACCATTGCAGTAATGATTAAGGCAAAATGGTATATTTTAGCTTTTTTGCCGCCAATTTGTACCACAATTGTATTTTTGCCTGATTTTTTGTCTGATTCTTCATCTCGCATATTGTTCAGGTTTAAAACGGCAACACTTAACAAACCAATTGCAACTGCAGGTAAAATTAAAACCGGATCAACTTCTTTTGAATATAAAAAGTTAACACCCAAAGTACTTACCAGTCCGAAGAATACGAACACAAATATATCTCCGTATCCTCTATAGCCATAGGCCGAATTTCCTACTGTATAACGAATTGCCGAAGCTATTGCTGCAATTCCTAATAAAAGAAAAAAGATAGAATATCCGAAATTTGATTGCCCAAAAGCAAAATAAATTAAGGTTACAGCTGATAATAGTGTCAACAATGAAGTAATGATGATTGCTTTTTTCATGGCCTGTGGTGTAATTACACCACTCTGAATTGCTCTTTTTGGACCAACTCTGTCTTCATTATCAGTGCCTTTTACGCCATCTCCGTAGTCATTTGCAAAGTTTGATAAAACCTGCAGACCTAGTGTTGTTAAAAGTGCAAAACCAAAAATTTTCCAGCTAAAAACTTCTGTTGGTGTATTGATGGCTTCTGTTGGGTTTGATAGTGCATAGATACTACCCACAATAATTCCGGAAACTGATAAAGGCAATGTGCGCAGTCTGGCGGCTTCAATCCAATGTTTCATTTATAATTTTATTTTGTTTAATTTTTTGTTTCAGGTTTCACGTTTCAAGTTTTTGATTCTGGCTAGACAACCTTAAAACCCGAAACTTGATACTTTTTTGCTTTTATGGAAGCCATTTATTTTCTCCGAAATTTGGTTTTCTCTTTTCTAAGAATGCGTTTCTTCCTTCTTTGGCTTCTTCTGTCATATAAGCCAGACGTGTTGCTTCTCCGGCAAACACCTGCTGACCAACCATTCCGTCATCTGTAAGGTTCATCGCAAATTTTAGCATTTTTATAGAAGTTGGTGATTTTTGCAGGATTTCCTGAGCCCATTCGTATGCAGTAGTTTCAAGTTCGTCATGCGGAATTACTGCATTTACCATTCCCATATCCATTGCTTCCTGAGCTGAATAATTTCTTCCTAAAAAGAAAATTTCGCGAGCTTTTTTCTGCCCTACCATTTTGGCAAGATAAGCTGATCCGTAACCACCATCAAAACTGGTAACATCTGCATCTGTCTGTTTAAATATGGCGTGCTCTTTACTTGCCAGCGTCATGTCACAAACAACGTGCAGACTATGTCCGCCGCCTACAGCCCAACCGGGAACAACTGCAATTACCACTTTTGGCATAAAACGAATTAAACGCTGAACCTCAAGAATATTTAACCGGTGCTGACCATCTTCTCCAACATAACCCTGATGCCCACGCGCATTCTGATCACCTCCGCTGCAAAAAGAATATACTCCATCTTTTGTTGATGGGCCTTCTGCAGAAAGCAAAACTACTCCTATCGAAGTGTCTTCCTGTGCGTCATAAAAAGCCTGGTACAGTTCTGAAGTTGTTTTAGGACGAAAAGCGTTTCTGACATTGGGTCTGTTAAAAGCAATTCTTGCAACTCCGTTACATTTTTTATAGGTTATATCTTCAAATTCTCTGGCAGTTATCCAATCCATTTCTATTTGTTTAGTTTTAAATAATTATAGTGTAAAAATAAATCATTTTTTACATTTTTACCTACTCAATTTAGTTTAAGTCTTCACTAAAATTACTCCCAATGTTATCAATTGGGTATCATGGATAAAAAATAACACTATTTAACATTTGATTTAAAAAAAATTGAGTAATTTTATACCCTAGAAATCAATGAGATACATTTATTTTATTGATTAAGGATTGATTTTCTTTCACTGATTTATTAACCTAAAAAATGACTTTTTTTGAGAAAAATTAAAAATTTTGTCGCTCATTTTTTTACGGTTTTTATTAGTAAACCCCTAAACAATGAGCAAATGATTTACGCATTTGTCAAAACTACAAGAAGGAGATAGTAGCACCTAAGGTTAAATGTTGGAAATGTTTATTATTAGCAATATAGTTGAGTACGAAAAGAGGAAAAGTTGCTGATTACTGCTTTCTAAAAGTTATATTATAAACCAATGGAGTAGCCGTGAAATTGATTTTTTGATGGTTGAGATAAGTATTCTAAATCGTTTAAAAGACATACAAATGATGCAGGAAGTAACTTCAAAAATGTTTAAAGCTGTTATTTCTTGTAAGAATTCGAATTATTTTATTTCTGTTTTTTTTTAATTACAATTTTTTTTAAAACTGAATAAAAAGGGAAAGGCTGCTTGTAATGAGCAGCCTTTCCTGTTATATATGTAAGGTAAAATCCAAAAATTAAAATCCAAATTCCAACTTTAAATGTGGTCACGGTCGAATTTTTAAATTTCAATTGAAACAAAAATTCCAATAGATTAGATGCTTTCTATTGGAATTTGGAATTTTTATTGTTTGAATTTAAAAAATTAGTTGTCCTGAATAAGATAAATTCCATCTTCTTTAATTTCAATAAATTTCTCTTTATACAAAGCTCCAATTGCCTTCTTAAAAGTCTTTTTGCTCATTTTAAGAACCGTTTTGATATCTTCGGGGTGAGAATTATCGTTTAAGCGTAAAAAGCCACGATTTGCTCTTAATTCATCCAGAATTTTCTCAGCATTGGGCTCAATATTCTGATAGCCTTGTATTTGCAAAGCAACATCAATTTTATTATCAGGACGAATGTTTTTAATGTAACCGCGCATTCTGTCTCCTGTTCTTATGCTGTCATCATAGACTTCATCTTTATACAATAAGCCTTTGTGCTGTTCATTGATAATCACATTAATTCCTAGTTCTGTAATATGCGAAACTATCAAATCTACTTCTTCTCCTTTTTCAACCGTAAGTTGGTCATTGCTTAAAAATTGATTCAATTTACTTGAAGCTACTAAACGATTGGTCTTTTCGTCAATATAAAGATAAACCAGATAACGCTTTCCTTTTTCCATCGGGCGTGCCTGCTCCTTAAACGGAACCAGGATATCTTTTTCCATCCCCCAATCCATAAAAGCCCCAACCTGATTAGTATAATTTACTCTCAATAAAGCAAATTCATTCAGTAAAATATAGGGCTCCAGCGTAGTAGCAACCGGACGCTGTTCGTGGTCCAGATAAACAAAGACAATAAGCTCCTCGCCTATTTCAAATTCATTCGGAACGTATTTGTTTGGTAGTAAAACATCGTGAACTCCTTCAGGATCTTTTTCAGGATTTCCTAAAAAGAGCCCCACTTTGGTATCACGTAATATAGTTAGTGTATTGTATTTTCCTATTTTAAGCATTTTCATTAAAGTTCTAAGCTGATCGACAACTAAGTTTCTACGCTGCAAATGTACGAAGTTTGAAAATGGTATGCAGAAAAAATCTTTTACAAAAAAAACGTCCTTAAATAAGGACGTTTGCATTCTTAGTTGTTTTTATTTATAAACACTCTCTTTTTTAAAGTGAAGTGTCAGAAGATAATACACAACAACTCTGTATTTATTCTTGTTCGATTTCCCGTATTTCTCTAATACTGAGTCTATGGCTTCATCTAGAGCAGGGCTGTCTGCTAATCCCAGTTTTTTAATCAGGAAATTATTTTTTACAGTTTCCAGTTCAGATTTTTGTGATCCTGCAACTGTAGACGCATCCTGATTATAGATTGATGGACCACATCCAATTGTTACTTTTGTTAATAAATCCATGTCTGGAGTTACTCCACATTTTTCTTTTAAATCGTCAGCGTACTTTTTAATTAACTCTTCTCTTGCACTCATAAAATTTTAATATATCGGTTAGTATTCTTTTGAAATACCAAATTTAAAATATTAAGTTGTAAAAACAATAATTTTTAACAATATTTAACTTACAAATTAAATTAACTCTTTAAAGTATTGTTTTAGTATAACATCATTTTCAAAAGTAGGTGTAAATACCTCTAATATCGCTGGTGCATTGCTTTCATTTAATAATGAAGCAAGATTTTTTTGCAGAGAATCGTCACCGGATGCATTAAAATAGTTAAACTGATACATTTTAGCCAGGTGTTCTGCTGTCAGGTGATGAGAAGTTTCAAAATAAGTATTGAAAACCGGTTTTTCTTCATGTCCCGGTAAAATCCTGAAAATACCTCCTCCTCCATTATTAATCAAAATAATTTTAAAATCTTTTGGAACATAAGAGTTCCACAAAGCATTGCTGTCATACAAAAAACTAATGTCACCGGTAATAAAAACATTTTGTTTTCCGCTTCCAACTGCTGCTCCGATTGCCGTAGATGTACTACCATCAATTCCGCTCGTACCTCTGTTGCAAAAAACTTCAATAGAATTATCGATATCTATCAATTGTGCGTATCGAATTGCCGAACTGTTACTAATCTGGAGCTGGCTGTTTTTTGGCAAAGCTTCAATTACTTTTTCAAAAACCTTAAAATCAGAAAACGGAATTTTCTCAAGATATTCTTTTCTTCTTATTTTTCTTAAATCGTAAATAGCTTTTGTTTTAAAAAAATAATCGCTTTCAACATTTGCCGTCTTTAAAAACAAATCTTTGAAGAAATCATTTGGCTTCATTACAAAATGTTGTGTTAAGGCAGAAAAAGTATCGTATGCGCGCAAAGTGTCGATATGCCAGTGATGTTTAGGCTTATACTTTCGCAAAAAAGCTTTAATTCTTTTAGAAACAATCATGCCGCCAAAAGTGACTAAAATTTCAGGTTGAAAATCCTTAAAATCAACATCTTCAAACGGTGTAATTAAAGTATCAATACTACCTATAAAATTAGGATTATGTAAGTTTGAAGTGGTTTCTGTAAGCACAACAACTGACGGATCGTTTGCCAGTTTTTCGATTATTTCTTCATCAATTGAATTGGCTTCATTGACACCAACCATGATTAATTTTCGTGTAGAAGAATTCCAGACCGAAACAAATTCTTCACTGTTTTCTATAGATCTTGTTTCGAAAAAAGGCTCTAAAACTGTAATTTTTGAATTTACAGAAAGCGTTTCAACTGTTTCATACAAAGGTTCTTCAAAAGGAGCATTTATGTGAACCGGGCCTTTTTTTAGGATCGCGGTTTCAATTGCTTTATTGATTTTTAAATCATTTTCTACAGAAGCGTCTTCTGTTAAGTTGGCATTAAAAACAGAATGGTTTTCATATACATTTTGCTGGCGAATGGTTTGACCGTCGCCTATATCAATCTTGTTCTGAGGGCGATCCGCAGAAATAACAATTAGTGGAATCTGACTATAAAATGCCTCTGCAACTGCAGGATAATAATTTAATAAAGCCGATCCGGAAGTGCAGACAATTGCGGTTGGCTGTTTGGTCTGCTGGGCAATTCCTAAGGCAAAAAATGCTGCACATCGCTCATCGGCAATGCTGTAACATTTAAAATTAGGATTTTGTGCAAATCCAATTGTCAAAGGTGCGTTTCTTGATCCGGGAGAAATAATGATATTGGTAATTCCTTTTGCTAAACAAATTTCTATAATGCTTTGTGCAAGCGGTATTTTGGGGTAAATCATTCTAATGAAGTATTATTTTTTTTAAAAGAAAATGCGAAATTTTCTATCTCACAAAGTTACAAACTTCGAAGTTTATTTAACTTATAAAAGCTGATATATTAAGTCAAATTTTAGAAAAATGAGGATATATTTGTAAAACATAATTTTTGTACAAAATAAGTGCGCATGCGATTTATATATTTCTTTTTTCTTTTACTAACCTTTTCAAATGTTAACTCACAGAATCAATTTGTTTCAGATGATGTATCATATAAAACCGGGTTAGAAGCAGCCAAAGCACAAAACAAACCACTTTTTGTGATGCTTTTTGCCGATTGGTGCCCGCATTGTAATCAAATGAAGAAAGATGTTTTTAGTGATCCTTCTGTGATTGATTTTTTGAGAAAAAATTATGTATGCATCTTTAAAAACATAGAAAAAGAAGAAGGAAAAACCCTTAAGGAGAAATACAATACTAAATCACTGCCGACATTTTTATTTTTGGATTCTGAAGAAACACTTCTGTATGTCTTGAAGGGTGAAATGACCAAAACAGATTTTATGACTGAAGCCGGTTATGCATTAAAACCTACTATGCAATTGCCTTATTTAGAAAAAGAATTTTTGTCTGACCCCGGAAACTCTGCAAAATTCTTTGCTTACCTTAACACTTTAAAAAAAGGAAAAGACAGAACCGATCTTTCTCATGTAACGCATCTTTATCTAAATACGCAATCTGATACGCAATTATTGAGTGAAACTAACTGGCGTGCTATTGCAAATGGCGTAACCGACATTAATTCCAGAGAATTTCAATTTGTTTTAAAACATCAGAAAGAGTTTGCTGCTGTGGCTTCGCAAAATCGTATTGACCGAAAAATTGAAAGCATCGTCAATGAATTATTGCGGCCGCTTGTTGATAATTTAGACACTGTAAATTACTATAAACAAAGAGAAATTGCAAAATCTATCCGTTTGCAAAAAACAGATTCTCTGGTTTTTAAATTTGATCTGACTTTGGCTGAGAGAACAGAAAAATGGCAGTTTTATAAAAAAGTAACTATAGAAGACACTCAAAAACTGGTTTGGAATGATGCGAGTTTTTTAAAAGATATTGGTCAGACTTATTTAAAACATATTAAGGATACTGAAAGCTTAAAAAAATCAATTTCATGGGTAAAACATTCCCTGGAGTTAAATGATTCTTATGATGGAAATTTACTTGTCGCAAGGCTTTACAAGAAAATAAATGACAAAAAATCTGCTTTGAAATATACGAAAGATGCTATAGCGATCGGAAAACAAATGACCTGGAATACGAAAGATGCCGATGCTTTATTAACTGAATTAAATACTAAATAATATCATAAACACTTATTCAGGAATTATTTGATTTTTTAAAAAAATTCATGAATTTGTACTAAAAAATAAAAAACATGAATCTAATACTTAGACCGGCAACTACAAACGATCTGCAAAAAATATTGGAAATTGTAAATCATTCGATTTTGCACACTACTGCCAATTATAGTTATGATGTTCAGACTTTGGAGGTTCAGACAAAATGGTTTGAAGACAAAAAAGCCAAAAACTTACCCATTGTGGTAGCTGAATTAGAGGGTGACGTTGTGGGTTTTGGAAGCTACGGTCAGTTTCGTGAAAAAATTGGTTATCAATATACTGTCGAGCATTCTGTTTATGTGGTCGATCATGTTATCGGAAAAGGGATTGGATCTAAGCTGCTGGCAGAATTAATTCGCCTGGCAAAAGAACAGGGCTACCATGTCATGATTGGTGCAATCGACGCTGACAATGCCGGAAGTATCGCTTTTCATGAAAAATTTGGTTTTGTTGCAACGGGAACAATTCGTGAGGTAGGTTATAAATTTAATCATTGGCTTGATCTCGTTTTTATGCAGCTTATTTTGAAATAATTTTTTTTTACTTCAAAAAATAAAGTTTTACGTAAAGTAACTAAGGTTTTTATTCCTGATAAAAAGCATAAATAAAACCTTTGCCCCTATGCAGCTTTGCCCCCTTTGAACCTTAAAAAAAAAGGCACAAATTTGAATTTCAAATTTGTGCCTTTTTTTGATTAGAAAATTATAATTAGCTTTTTATCCAATTAATAACTTCGGGATCTGTTGGTAAAGTTTTTGGCTTGATTACTTTTACCAGTTCGCCTTTTTCGTTGATCAGGTATTTTTGAAAATTCCATTCAACTTCAGAGTCCTGTAAACCATTTTTAGATTTTTGAGTCAGGAATTTATAAACTTCACACATGTCATCGCCTTTTACCGAAACTTTGTCCATCATTGGAAAAGTAACTCCGTAGTTTTGCTGGCAAAAAGCACCAATTTCTTCATTTGTACCCGGTTCTTGTGAAGCAAAATTGTTTGCAGGAAAACCTACAATCACAAAACCTTTATCCTTATATTCTTTGTAAATAGCTTCAAGATCTTTGTATTGCGGTGTTAATCCGCATTTTGATGCTGTATTTACAATCATTACTTTTTTACCTTTCAAAGAAGCAAAATCAAAAGGATTTCCAGATAAATCTTCTACTTTGTATTGGTATATAGTTTCTTTTGCCATAACCTTGTCCGTTTTAGGAGTTTTTGTTTTATTGGTTTGTGCCTGATTTTGGCAGCTAAATAAAAATAGTACGCCGTAAGCCAGAAATAATATTTTTTTCATCGTTTTAATTTTTTATAAATTTAATCAAAAACATTTTTGCAAAAAGCTTTTAGAGGGCTTTATTTTATTAAACATAAGTTAAATAAAAAAACGAAGCCTAACGTTAATCAGACGTTAGGCTTCTCCCCATACAAACAAATCAAACCATGAAATTTGAACTTTACAAGCAATTGCTGCTTTTGGACTTTAGGGAGTTCCGGATGCAAAATATTCTGGCATTTTGCGGACTCGTTTTTTTATTTTAATTCGTCTCAGGCAATTATAACTAAACCAATTAACTGAAACGGTGACTTTTATTAATTCCATTCAACTGAAATTTATTTATCAATAAAATCAGGCACCATCGGAGTATATATTATCTTCTAACCAATTCATTTCGTTGTGCATGTATGTGGTAACTATCTCAAAAATTATTTTGTTAACGGATAAGAAACCTTTAATCGGTGCCGGATTTTAAGAAGTCAATAGTTCAACCGCTTAGCCATAAGAGCGAACTGTACAGCTTCTTTATGTTTTTTTTCTTTATTATAGCTGATGCCCCGGTTATGATGAAAATTGTTATAATGTTCAACCATTATATCTTGATAATTTTATATCGGTGTTTACAATAATAAATTTAAGATTCGGTAAAACGATAAAAACTAATTTTCGGTTGGAAGTCCGAAGGCATCAACTTTTTAAACTTATGAACTTTTTAATTCGTAAATTAATTGGTTGATTAAGCTGTTTTTCATTTTTGATTTCCTTCGGCATAACAGCGACTCAACTACATATTTATTAAGATTTAGTTACTTTACATTTTGTATTTAAATCAAATTCTATAAAATCTTAAAACTAGCTATACTTTCAAGCTTTTCTTCTACAGAAATTTTAATCTGCTTTGATTCTGTTTGCTCATGCCTTTTCTGAAAATCATTTTTATTAAAATTTATTAATGCCAAAACATTTGTCAGTGCTACGATTAATATTTTTAAAACATTTATTTTCTGCATGATTTTTCTTGTTTTTTCGAATTGTCTTCTTTTTTTATCAAACCTCACAAATACGATTCATTTCTATCAGCTAAAAAATTTTGTAAGAGTTTATAATCACATTGCTATTAACTTTTTTAAGATTAATATTATAATAGCATTTACGTAAAAGGTTTCCTTTTGGTTTTAAAAAAAGCAAAAAAAAATATATTTTTTTTAAATCTCTTATTTTACTAAGGCTAAGACTATTAAAAAAAAATGTTTTTAATACAAAAAATCAATTATCTTTATCTCTAACTAATAAAATATGCTATAAAAAAATTTTTGTTTAAGCTTAAAAAAACCAATCTATGAGTCAAGAAGAATTATTAGAATTAATTAACAAAAAGGACGAAAGAGCTTTTACACATTTGTACGATATGTACTCTAAAAGTCTATTTTCAGTCATAAATGTTTTAATCAAAAACCGGGAAGAAGCCGAAGATGTCCTGCAGGAAGTTTTTGTCAAAATCTGGAAAAATATCGACTCTTATAATGAAAGTAAAGGTCGATTTTATACGTGGATCCTTAACATAGCAAGGAATACGTCAATTGACAAGCTGAGATCGAAAAATTTTAATAATAGCCAAAAAAACCTTAACTCAGATAATTTCGTAAATCTGTTAGATGACAGTAATAAATTAATGAACAGAATTGATTCTATTGGTATACAGGAATTTGTAAAAAAACTGAAGCCAAAATGTATTGAGATCATCGATTTATTATTTTTCAAAGGATATACCCAACAAGAAGCTTCAGAAGAATTGGCAATGCCACTGGGAACTATCAAAACACAAAACAGAAATTGTATTAATGATTTACGTAATTACTTAAAAATATAATGGAAGCACAAGAATATATAGAATCAGGAATTCTGGAGTTATACGTTTACGGTTTATTAACCGAAAAAGAGAATCTGGAAATAGCTGAACTGGCAAAAAATAATCCTGAGGTAGATCAGGAAATTATCTCAATTGAAAAAGCTATTGTGGCTTTGTCATCGAGTTTCTCTCCTTTTCACTCTGTGGCGAATTTCGAAAAGATAAAGGCCCGTCTGGAGCTTAAACATGGCAAGGTTGTCGAAATGAAACCAGCTTCAAACTGGTCTCAATATGTTGGCTGGGCAGCTGCAGTTCTGTTCCTTTTAGGACTTGGTTACCAGACTTTGGAATTAACTAAAACAAAAGATGCAATTTCTACTGTTGGTACAGAGAAAAATAAGATAGAGAGAGAATTTGCATATCTAAATCAGCAAAACAAAGAAGCCGAAAAAAGTTTAGCGATTGTAAGAGATATTAAAAACACAGGCGTTACACTTGGCGGTCAGGCAGTTTCTCCGACATCATTTGCAAAAGTGTACTGGAATAAAGAAACTAAAACTACTTATATTGATGCTGCAGGTTTACCAAAACCTCCAAAAGGAATGGTTTACCAGGTTTGGGCATTAAAATTAAGTCCGGTATTGACACCTACAAGTATTGGTTTATTAAGCGATTTTGAAGGAAATTCTAAAAAAATATTTGCTGTTGACCGTACTAACGAAGCTGAAGCTTTTGGAATTACTCTCGAGCCGGCCGGTGGAAGTTTAACTCCGACTATGACACAATTATATACTTTAGGAAAAGTATAAAGGAAAGTCTAAAATTAAGGGCTGCATAAAACATCAGGCGTATATTAATTTTAATATGCGCTTTTTTATTATTTTTATAATACACCAATCATCAACATCACACTATGAACGGAATTTTACTTCTGAGAATCGCTGTAGCTCTAATCCTTCTTACTCATTCTGTTTTCGGAATGTTTAATAATGGTATAAATGATTTTGGCAATTTGTATTTGAATCAAATTGGGTTTGCTCCTTTTGGAGTTTTTCTGGCATGGTCAATAAAAATTTCCCATGTTGTGGCAGCACTATTGTTGCTTTTTAATACATATATCAAGCCTGCAGGATTCGTGACTATATTCATACTTGTAATGGGAATAATCCTGGTTCATTTTCAGGAAGGATGGTTTGTTGTTGGCGGGGGAAGAAATGGTGTTGAATATAATTTTTTATTGATTATAGTTCTATTAGTTATAATGTATCCGAATGGATTTAAGAAAATACAGCCACATTAATACAATTTAAAAGTATATTTCAAAGAAAAAAGGTTCAACTTTAGCTGAACCTTTTTTCTTTGAATTAATTTTTATTTTTTGCTTTTATAATGTTTGCGGTAACTAGGATATGTTATAGCGCCGATAATGGCAATTGCGCCTAAAGAGTAATAAATCCAGTTTAGAGAATGTGCTTCCCCGCTTGCGTATGAATGCAGCCCCACCAAGTGGAAATTTACTCCATAATAGGTAAATAAAATCGAAATAAAAGCAAACATACTCATTAGGTTAAAGAACCATTTTCCGCGCAATGCAGGAACAAATCTGGCGTGAATTACAAATCCGTAAACCATAATAGAGATTAATGCCCAGGTTTCTTTTGGATCCCATCCCCAGTAACGTCCCCAGCTTTCGTTTGCCCATTGTCCACCCAAAAAGTTTCCAATTGTAAGCATAATCAAACCAATAGTCAATGCCATTTCGTTGATATAAGTGATTTCCTTGACATGTAAACTCATTTTGGCCTTGTTCTTACCATTAGTAAAGAAAATCAAGATCAAAGCCACAAAACCTAAAATCATTCCCAGTGCAAACGGGCCATAACTTGCAACAATTACTGCAACGTGAATCATTAACCAGTAAGAATTAAGGACAGGCTGTAAATTGGCAATTTCCGGATCAATCCAGTTCATGTATGCCGCCATCAAAATCATAGCCGTTACAAATGCAGATGACGCTACAGTAAGTTTTGATTTTCTGTCAAAAGCCAAACCAAAGAACATGGTAGCCCATGCCACATAAACAATAGATTCATAGGCATTACTCCATGGCGCGTGACCAGAAATATACCAACGTGCCACTAATCCTAAAGTGTGCAATGCAAATAGAAGCCCGATAATAACGTGAAAAACATTTACGGTAATACGAAGCCATTTTTTTTCAAAAAAGATATTTACAATCGTAAAAATTAGCATCAAAATAGAAGCGGTGATATACCAATATGGCAATACCTTAAAAACATCATATTTATTGTATGCAATTTCAGCATCAATTTTATCTTCGCTTGGACGAACTTTACTTCCAAATTTCTTTTGAAAACCATTGATACTTTCGACCAGATTATCAGCAGTGCTAAAATCTTTCGAAATAGAACCATTGTTTAATGCACTAAAGTATAAAGGCAAAATTTGTTTTACATAAGTAGAATCCATTCCCTTAAATCCTGCATTTTCGCGCTCTAAAAACGAAACCCATTTATTATTCGGATCATTTGGGATCGGGAATATTTTTAGAATGCTTCCACTCAAAGCAGATTCCATTAAATTAACTTTTTTATCTGTTTCTATAAAATCTTTCTCAAACTGATTTGGATTTGCTGCCTTGTAAGCTTCATCCAAATAAGGAGATAATTTATAGTTTCCATTTTCATCAAAAAACTTAACAAATGGGGCAAATTTTGCTTCTTTGTCAATTCCGATAATTTTTCTGATACTGTCATTTCCTGATTTAATATAAATAATAGGAATCTGAATCCATACCTGAGCATATTGTGTCATGGACAAGAAAACTTGATCAGAATTCATTCCGTTATACTTATCACTGTGGCTTACTTTTCGAAGTAATTCAGAAGAAAACGTATTAATAGGTTTCATTCTTCCTCCTGCATCCTGTATAATCAGGCGTCCAAACTTTGCAGCATGTGCTTCCGGCGCTTTATAAATTGTCAATAACGAATCTAATTGTTTCTGACTTGGCGGTGCGGTGACATGATTAGCGTGATCGTTTGGATCTGTAGTATGATTGTGTTCGTGATCGTGAGAGTGAACATGTGGTGTTTGCTGAGCAAAACTGTTTAGACTCAACAATAAAACAAGAATTGTAATTAGTTTTTCTTTTTTCTTTGTCACATTGTTTAATTTGCGTTTTAAATCGGCAAAACGAGAATGTTTTGTAAACATAATCGCCATTAAACCAAAAAACAACATAAAATATCCTAAGTAAGTGATAGAAGTTCCCCAGAAATCATGGTTTACAGATAAAACTGTACCTTTTTCGTCCGGATCAAATGAAGATTGAAAGAAACGGTATCCTTTATGATCCAAAACGTGATTCATATAGATATCTGCATCAAAAGTTTCTGTAGAATCCTGAACGGTTACTTTACTTTCAAAAGCAGAATAACTTTTTTCTGTTCCGGGATATTTTGTAGCGATAAAGTCATTCAGTTTTATTTTAAAAGGCAAAACATATGCTTTACTTCCGTAGAATAGTGAATATTCGATATTACCGATCTTAACCGTTTTTGGTTCACCAATACTTCCTTTAGATCCCAAAAGTGTTACTTCTTTTTCCTGGCCTTCTGCCTTTACTTTTACAATTAAGGCATCTGTATGGCTTTTAGCTTTATAATCATTGTTAGATTCATACGCTACAACTCCTCTCATAGCGGGGTCAGGGAACACAATTCTTATGTCTCCAATGCTATAAAGTGAACGCATCATCAAAGGCTGTACATCATCTTTGGTAACTTTACCTTCAAATTTATCGGCCATTCTCATAAAATTTCCTTCAAATGGCGTCTGAATCGTGTATTTCTCTCCGGTTGTATTGATGTTTATAGCACCGTCTGTAGGTTTGTTAAGAGCAAATAAAACGTTGTGAATATTCTGAACTTCTCCTTCTTTCAGAAAATGTTCTTCACGTCCGCCGGCACCTGCCTCAACCAGCTTAAGGTATAAAGTCCCTTTTGGATCTGGTTTTACCACCTCTTTGGCTCCCATAAGATAGTTTTGATAAGTTACTTCAAAAGGAGTTTCATCAAATTTACCTGAGATCCTAAAATCATTATTTGTAACTGGTGATAACAAAAGACTTTTCTCAAAAACCCTGCGTTTCATTTCACCTTTATATTCCCCGTCAACAAAAACGGTTAAAAATGTTTTATCAGAATATATTTGATTTTCAGCAGCGCCTTCACGGATTGGCATCATGCCTTCATAACTGATATATCGTGTTATCCCCGCTCCTACAAGAATAAAAATAAAGGAAATGTGTAATAAAAGAGTTGCCCATTTTTCCTTTTTTAGTAATTGGTAACGTTTAATATTTCCGATAAAATTGATCACAAAAAAGACCATTATCGCTTCGAACCACCAGGTATTGTATATTAGAATTCGGGCCGTATCGGTATTGTATTTACTTTCTATAAAAGTTCCGATACCCATTGCTAATGCAAATGTTAAAAAAAGAACGGCCATTAATCTTGTAGAAAACAAAAAAGAGAATATTTTTTTATCCATTTTTGAGGAATTACATTGTATAAAAGTGCCACAAAAGTACTTAAAAATGTTGAGTTGCAATATTTATGATTTGTTAATAAAAACCAAAAAGATAACCTACAATTTTTCTGAATTTCTTAAAAATGACAGTCTTTATTATCTTTATAACAAATTAGAATAATTTCTATTAAAAATATTTTTATTAGATTTGTGTAATCGATTACAAATCATTGTAAAAGATAAAACTAACTAAAACCAACATGCCGAAAATGAAACTAAAATCAATTTATTGGTTATCCATAACTTTTTCTTTTTTGATAACCGGTTGTTCTAAAAATGTTATCGCAAATACCTCAGGACCTGTCAATACATACAAAAATGTAGCATTTTCTATGCAAAAGGTTAATGAACCACATATCCCTAATAATACAGTTTCAATTAAGGATTTTGGTGCTGTAAATGGCGGTTATGTCTTAAATACAAAAGCTTTTGCAGATGCCATAGAGGCTGTATCAAAAAAAGGCGGCGGAAAAGTAATTATCCCACCCGGAATCTGGCTTACGGGACCTATTATTCTAAAAAGCAATATAGAATTGCATGCAGAAACCGGTGCTTTAATAAAATTTTCTACAGACAAAAAATTATATCCGATTATAGAAACCAGTTTTGAAGGACTGAATACATGGCGATGTATTTCTCCTATATATGGCAAAAACCTAGAGAATGTTGCCTTTACAGGAAAAGGTGTCTGGGACGGATCAGGAGAAGCCTGGAGACAGGTAAAGAAGAGTAAATTAACAGAAGATCAATGGAAGAAATTTATTGCTTCGGGTGGTGTTTTAAACGATAAAAAAGACAGCTGGTATCCGTCTGAGCAATATTTAAAAGGTGCTAAAGGTGCAGATCAGAATGTTCGCCCGGACTTAAAAACCAAGGAAGAGTTTGAAGCTATTCATGATTTTCTCCGTCCGGTGTTGGTGAGTATTCAAAATAGTAAAAGAGTGCTTTTTGACGGGCCTGTTTTTCAAAATTCTCCTGCATGGTGCCTGCACCCGCTGATGGTTGAGGATTTGATTATTAGAAATATTACGGTTCGAAATCCGTGGTTTTCTCAAAATGGTGATGGTCTTGATGTGGAGTCCTGCAAAAATGTGATAGTAGAAAATTCAAGCTTTGATGTTGGCGATGATGCAATTTGCATTAAATCCGGAAAAGACAAAGATGGCCGTGACAGAGGAATTCCGTGCGAAAATATCATTATTAAAAACAATATCGTTTATCACGGACACGGTGGCGTAACGGTAGGAAGTGAAATGTCCGGAGGGGTAAAAAACCTGCATGTTTCAAACTGTACTTTTATGGGAACTGATGTAGGATTGCGTTTTAAAAGCACCCGAGGGCGTGGCGGAATTGTTGAAAATGTTTTTATTTCGGATATTTTTATGGTCGATATTCCATCTCAGGCAATTTCTTTTGATCTTTATTATGGAGGAAAATCAATTGCTGAAACTTTGGCCGAAGGCGGAAATAAAATCACAACCAAAATTGTTCCCGTAACGGAAGAAACGCCTCAGTTTAAAAATATATCAATAAAAAACATTACGATAAATGGTGCTTACCAAGCTGTTTTTCTGCAGGGTCTGCCCGAAATGAATCTTGAAAATATAGAAATCTCAAATCTGATTGTGAAGGCTCAAAATGGTTTTTCTATAATTGATGCCGACAAAATCAAATTAAATAATATAAAACTGGATATTGAAAAACCAACGGTATTCGAAATATATAACGGAAAAAATATTTCTTTTGAAAATGTAGAGTTTAATTCAACATCATCAAAAGCCATAACAATTGACGGGCCGGCAAGCCAAAACATTGATTTTTCGTCTGCTAAAAACTTAGATTTATCTCATAAAACTGTTTTGGGACAAACTGTTCCTAAAGATGCCGTGAAATTTTAAATCCTAAAAATAAAATAATCTGCTGTTTAACTTTATCAAACAGCAGATTTATGTATAATTTTCTAATCAGCACAAAAAGACAAAGCAATCAAAAGCAATTAACTTTAAAAAAAATAATGCTAATTTTGCGGTATGATTCGAATAACGTTAATTGGTTCCGGAAATGTTGCGCAGCACTTAATTAAGGCTTTCACTAAAAGTGGACTTATAGAAATTGCGCAGGTTTTTTCGAGAAATAAAGAAACGCTGGCACATCTTCTCGATTCAGACAAAATCATAACCGATTTTTCGGCATTAATCCCAACTGACTTATGTATTATTGCTGTTTCGGATAATGCTATTTCAGAAGTTTCAAAACAATTGCCTTTTCAAAACCAATTAGTTGTGCATACATCCGGAGCTGCACCACTGGATGTTTTAGATTCCAAAAACAGAAAAGGTGTCTTTTATCCTTTACAGACATTTTCTAAAAACAAGGAAGTAGATTTTTCTGAAATTCCGTTTTGTCTGGAAGCAGAAAATCATACCGATTTTGCCGTTTTGGAAATGGTTGCCAAAAGTATTTCGAATGCTGTTTTTTCAATTACTTCAGAGCAGCGAAAAGCACTGCATGTTTCGGCTGTTTTTGTAAACAATTTTACAAACCATTTATATCAGCTCGGACAGCAGATTTGCGAAGAACATCAGGTTCCGTTTGAAATTTTAAAACCGCTGATTCAGGAAACTTCCGAAAAAATAAAATCATTAAATCCCGCGGAAGCCCAGACCGGACCGGCAAAGCGCAATGATTCTGATACAATTGACGGGCATTTGAAATATCTTACCAATGAAAATCAAAAAAACATCTATAAAATATTAACCCAATCTATACAAAATAATGGCAAAGAGTTATAAAGAAATAATGAACGATATCAACACCTTTATTTTTGATGTTGATGGCGTATTGACAGACAGTTCTGTTTTTGTAACCAATGAAGGAGAAATTCTTCGTACGATGAATATTCGTGACGGTTATGCAATGAAAGCGGCTGTAGAAAGCGGCTACAATGTCTGCATTATTTCTGGCGGAAGCAATGAAGGAGTTCGTGTACGTTTGCGCAATTTAGGAATTACCGACATACATTTAGGAACTCCTGATAAAGTTAAAACTTTTAAGGAATACACTGATATTTATAATGTAAAACCTGAGAATGTATTGTATATGGGTGATGATATTCCTGATTATCACGTGATGAAATTAGTAGGATTGCCTACCTGCCCACAAGATGCCAGCCCGGAAATTAAGAATATCTGCAGGTACATATCTCACGTAAAAGGCGGACGGGGTGCGGCGCGTGATGTGATAGAACAAGTTATGAAAGTGCAGGGAAAATGGATGGAACATTTTAACGGAAAACACGATTAAATATTTTAGATTTTAGATCTTAGATTTTAGATTGTATGCTGTATAGAAACTTTGTCAAAGTTTAAAACTTTGACAAAGTTAGAAACCTCAGAACCTTTGCCCCTTAGAACCTTAGAACCTTAAAAAAATGAAAATCCTCAAACTCATTCGATACAAAAACCTAATTATGCTTGCATTTATGCAGCTTTTATTTCGTTATGCCTTTTTAAAGCAACAGGATATTCCGCTTGCTTTGGCTGACTGGCAATACGGACTATTAGTATTAAGCACCGTATTGATAGCTGCTGCCGGTTATGTGATTAATAATATCTATGATGTTGCAACAGACAGTATCAATAAACCAAATGATGTTGTAATTGGAAAAGGAATTTCAGAAACTGCAGGTTATAATATTTATATTGTGTTGAACATTACGGGTGTTTCAATTGGTTTTTACCTTTCAAATATCATCATGAGGCCTGGTTTTGCTACACTTTTTATTCTAATTGCCTCATTGCTTTATTTTTATGCAACTTCATTAAAGCAAATCATGATTTTGGGTAATTTTATTGTTGCCTTATTATTGTCTTTTAGTGTTTTGATAATTGGAGTTTTTGATCTTTTTCCTGCCACGACGGTAGAAAATCGTGCACAAATGGCCAGTTTGTTTTCTATCTTAACAGATTATGCCTTATTTGCTTTTATGATTAATTTTATTCGCGAAATTATTAAAGATATTGAGGATGTAAATGGCGATTATAATCAGGGAATGAATACTTTGCCAATTGCTATCGGAAATAGCAGAGCTGCAAAAATTGCTTTAGGGCTTGCTGTCATTCCGTTTATTCTGACGTTGCTTTATATCGATAAATATTTTGTAGAAAATAACCTTTTGGTTGTAACTATTTATGCCTTTGCTTTCGTTTTGGCACCACTTTTATATTTTATCGTAAAAATATTTACTGCAAAATCTCAAAAGGATTTTCATCATTTGAGTACAGTTTTAAAGTTAATATTGCTTTTTGGAATCTTATCAATTTTGGTTATCACTTTAAATATCAAATACAATGCTTAAGGAAAAACTTAAAAAATATACTTTAATCCTGGCTTCAGGATCGCCGCGAAGACAACAGTTTTTCAAGGATCTGGATTTGGATTTTGAAATCAGACTAAAGGAGATTGAAGAAATATATCCACCTGAATTAAAAGCAGTTGAAATAACCGACTATCTGGCTGAATTAAAAGCAAATGCTTTTGAAGGAGAATTAAATCCAAATGAGATATTAATTACAAGCGACACCATTGTCTGGCATCAGGATAAAGCTTTGGGAAAACCTAAAAATGCTCAGGAAGCTTTTGAGATGATAAAATCAATGTCTGACCACACGCATGAAGTATTTACATCGGTTTGTTTTAAAACTGACTCTGCTTCTACCCTAATTAACGATGTAACAAAAGTTACTTTTAAGGATTTGTCTGATGAAGCCATCTGGTATTATATAGAAAATTACAAACCTTATGATAAAGCCGGTGCTTATGGCATTCAGGAATGGTTTGGTTTTATGGCAGTTACAAAAGTAGAAGGCTCTTATACCAATGTTATGGGACTTCCGACGGCTAAAGTTTACGAATATTTGAGTACTTTAGTGTAAAAAATAAATTATGTTTTCTTTTAAAGAATATAGTCAGGAAATATTAGCCACCATAATTCTTATTGTTGCCCTAGTATCTCTAAGAGTAATTGTGGCAAGATTAATTCGTGGGTTTGCCAAATCAAGTCATTTATTAGAACACCGTACCAATCTGGTAATCAAGTATATTCACATATTAATGAATATACTGGTGACTATTAGTCTAATTGTAATCTGGGGTGTAGACACCAAAGATATTTTTATAACGGTTTCTTCTATTGCTACTGTGATTGGTGTGGCAATGTTTGCGCAATGGTCTATTCTGAGCAATATTACTTCGGGAATGATTTTATTCTTTTCTTTTCCTTTTAAAATTGGTGATACGATTAAGATCCATGACAAGGATTTTCCAATTGAAGCTGAGATTGAAGATATTAGCGCTTTTCACGTAAATCTCAGAACAAGAGAAGGCGAAAGAATTATTTTTCCAAACAATTTATTACTTCAAAAAGGGATATCAATTATCCCAACTCCATACGAGGACAAAGAGTTTTTTGACTAACTGAATGGGAATTTTATAAACTAAAGCGGGAAACGTAAAACAATATTATTTAAATAAAGTATAATATTTGTTTTAACCAAACCCTTTATTTTAATTCCTTATAACAAATGACTCAAACAGTAAAATGGCCTTTTTATGCTAAACTCTCTTTGATTTTAGTAAGTTTAATATGTTTTGCTTTTATTTTCTGTATCGGAAAAGATATCCTTACGCCTGTATTAATGGCGTTTTTATTTGCCGTTTTGTTACTGCCTGTATTCACACTATTAAACTCAAAACTTAAGATCCCGAGGCATTTTGCAGCCCTTCTTTGTGTATTGCTTTTTGCTTCGTGCATTGTGGGTATTCTGGTGTTCATTTCTTACCAAGTAACCGATATGGCAAATGATTTTGAGACAATCAAGAAAAATGCAAATAGCTTTCTTATTGATATTCATAAGTATATAAAGGAAAATTTTAATGTAAGCATTGGAGAACAAAAAAAATATATAGATAATGTAACAAGAGACTCTGTTAAAAATGGACAGGCTACAATTGGTTCTTTTATAATATCGATAAGCGATCTTTTGTTAGATTGTACTATTATTCCGATTTATACGTTTTTGTTTCTGTTGTATAAGGATCACTTTATTTTATTTCTTGTAAAATTGATTAGTAAAGAAAATCATTCAGCATTAAAAGATATTTTGTCACAAATAAAGGTTTCTATCAATAATTATATCGTGAGTTTAATTCTGGAAATGATGGTTGTTTCAATCTTAACAAGTTTAGGACTTTGGATTATTGGCGTTAAATATTTTATCCTTTTGGGGCTTATTACCGGTATTTTAAACCTGATTCCATATATAGGAATAACAGCTGCCGGAGTTATAACAATTTTAGCTTCACTAACCGGATCTGCAGAAACTTCATTAATTATTGGAATTTTGATAGTGAATCTTATTGTGCAATTAATTGATAACAATTTGCTTGTCCCACTAATTATTAATTCTAAAGTAGAGATCAATGCCTTTGTATCTATTATGGGAATCATTATCGGCGGCTCAGCGGCAGGTATAGCAGGTATGTTTTTGGCAATTCCGCTTTTGGCAATTTTAAAAATTATTTTTGACAGGATAGAATCACTAGAACCCTGGGGTTATCTAATGGGAAATCATATGCCAAAAAGATTTATCTGGAGGATTAGAAAAGCAAAAATCGAAAGTTAAAAAGAATTATAATTATCAATATAATAAGTGTATATTCATACAAAAATAGCTTAAAAGTCAAAAATATATTTGAATGTTTCGAAAACTAAAAATAGTAATTTCTGTTTTGCTTTGCCTTTGTATACAAAGTGTTTGTGCACAAGTAGATAAACCAAAAAAAGAAACTAAAAAAGACAGTACAGAAGTTTATAAAAAAATTCAGAACTATTCTAAAAAGCGCAAATTCACAAAAGCATTACATAAATTACTTTTTAGGGCAAATAAACCAAAAAAGAAGGAAGCCGAAATTATAGAAAAAGATACTGCTGATTACAATGGCAAAATCATCAGAAAAATAAATATTGTGACACTGGACCCTTTTGGCCATTCGATTACAGATTCGACAGCGATGCCTCGAAACTGGGGAGAAAGAACGGGTAATAAACTACATTTAAAAACAAAAAAAATAGCCATCTATAATTTACTTTTATTTAAAAGGAATACACCATACGACTCTTATAAAGTACAGGAATCTGAGCGTCTTATACGTTCTCAGCGCTATGTCACAGCAGTAAAAATTTATAAAAAAGCAGTAAAAGAATCCGATTCTGTAGATGTTACAATCAGAGTGCTGGATTCCTGGAGTACCATTCCGAGATTTTCTATCTCCAGCAGCCGTGTTTCTGTCGGTTTTAAGGAGAAAGATTTCTTTGGAAGCGGACAACAGCTGGACTACCGTTTTACAAATCGTTTTGATGATGGTGCAAATGCCAATGATATAACGTATACTGTACCAAATATTACCAATACCTATATTAGCGCTACAGCAAAGTACAACGTAGATCTTGACAATAATTATAATAAAAGTATTGATTTTGAGCGTGCATTTTATTCGCCACTGACCAAATGGGCCGGAGGAATTTTGGTAGGTCAAAGCTTTAGAAGAGATAGTTTGCAAGGCCCGGATTTGTTATATAAATTTCAGCCTTTTAAGCATGATTATCAGGATTTTTGGTTAGGAAAAGCATCAAAAGTTTTTGAAGACGAAAATAACGGGGTTACCAATTTAATAGTCTCTGCAAGATTCCTTAATATTGATTTTAAAGAAAGTCCGTCGATTGAGTACGATCCTATAGATTTTTATTCCAGCGAAAAATTAATCCTGAGCGGTGTCGGCATCAATACCCGTAAGTTCGTTAAGGAAACTTATATTTTTAGAAATGGGCAGACAGAAGACGTTCCCATAGGAAGAATTTATGGTGTGACCTTTGGGTATCAGTACAAAAATACTTATTGGCGGCCTTATGTGGGAGCGCAGTTTTCTTTTGGAAATTATTACAAATTCGGTTTCTTAAGTATGAATTTTGAGGCAGGAACTTTTTTTCATCAGTCCAAAACATATCAGACTGCTTTTTTGTTTGAATCTAATTATTTTACAAAATTATATTCTATCGGCCGATGGAAATTAAGACAGTTTGTGAACCCTAAAGTTGTTTTGGGTATAAACCGTGCAGATGCACTTGCAGATGAACTGAACTTAAATGAACGAAACGGATTAGCCGGTTTTAATGCTGCGCTGTACGGAACAAACAAAATGATTTTGTCCCTGCAAACGCAAACCTATTCTCCTCATGTTCTCTGGGGATTTCGTATGAATCCATTTTTCAATTACTCCATTGGAGTCCTTGGAAGTTCGCACGATGCCATGCTTAGAAATAAAGCGTATTCAAAACTTACCTTAGGTTTATTAATCAGTAATGATTATTTGGTTTTCAGTTCCTTTCAGCTATCTCTGTCATATTACCCAAGTATTCCATTTCAGGGAGATAACGTAATCAAAACCAATACTTTTGAAACTACTGATTTTGGTTTACAGAGTTTTGAGCTTGCAAAACCAAGGATTGTAGAATATCGATGAGCTAAAAAACATGTTTGAATATTTGATTAATTTTGAAAAAAAAGACTTTTTTTTTCAAAATTAAAACACATTTGTAACCTTTTACAAATCAAATATTTCCATTGATTTACACACAAAATACATCGGCAAAATACATTGTTTACCCGTCGAAATACATTGTGGTTTTCATTTTTGGCACAGTATGTGAATACCGTTAATTAAGATTAAAATTAACATAAAAACAAAAAAAATGAAAACAGTTAAGATAGCAATCGCAGGTCTTTTTCTTTTGATTGCAAACGCCACGCAAGCCCAAGTATCTGTAAATGTAAACATTGGCTCACCTCCGGCCTGGGGTCCTGCCGGTTATGCAGAAATGGAATATTATTATTTACCAGACATTGAATCTTATTATGATGTCAGATCCTCGCAATTTATTTATTTTGGAGGAGGAAGATGGGTCAGAACAACTCGTTTACCAAGACAATACCGTAATTATGATTTATATGGAGGTTACAAAGTAGTTTTAACTGATTATCATGGAAGAACGCCTTACACTTATTTTGACAGACACAGAGTGAAATATTACAAAGGATATCATGGTGCACCTCAAAGACCTTACAGAGCGAGACCTGTTTATGGTTATAATGATCGTCATGATCATCATGATAAACACCATGGTAAACACCATAATAAACATCATGACAGAGACGACAGAGATGACAGGGACGATCATGGTCATGGTCACGGAAGAAGATAATACTAAAAAATTAATATAGAGAAGAGAGTATCAAAGTTATGATACTCTCTTTTTTTATGATTCTTCATCTTGTAATAGATATTGCGTTTTTAAGGAAAATATTTTTTTTAAATAAAAAATGAAAGTTACCCTATTTTAATATAAAAAAGTCTTATATTTGCATTGTATTTCTTACAATACTAATTTTTACTAAAAGAAAAAACGAAGAATAATAAACTATTCTTTCTAAATATAATAACATACAGAAAGACAAATAATTCTGTAATCCTAAGAATACCACTCTTAAAGAAAACTGTCCGATTTATTTCAGACAGTTTTTTTTTATGCTTTTAAAAAACATCACAAAACAGCCATTAACATTTTATTTGCATAATCTTCAAAAATATAATTAGTATTTTTGAAGCTCTTTCAAAATATTTAATTGCGCTATGCGAAAAATTCAGATACAAATTCTTTTTATTTTTTTAGCCGGAACTTCTGTTTCCTTTGCCCAACAACCACAAAAGCCAAATTCTGTTGAGATTTACAATCAGATTAAAAAGTTGAATTTTTTAGGCTCTGTTTTATATGTAGCAGCGCATCCGGATGATGAGAATACTCGTTTAATTTCTTATTTGGCAAATAATATGAATGCCAGAACCGGGTATTTATCCTTAACCCGTGGTGATGGAGGTCAAAACCTGATTGGTCCGCAATTGCGCGAACTTTTGGGTGTAATAAGAACTCAGGAACTAATTGAGGCCAGAAAAATTGATGGCGGTGAACAGTTTTTTTCACGTGCCAACGATTTTGGATTTTCAAAAAATCCTGATGAAACCCTAAAAATCTGGGATAAAGACAAAGTTCTTGCAGATGTTGTCTGGACTATCAGAAAATTTCAGCCGGATATAATAATCAATAGGTTTGACCATCGTTCTCCGGGAACAACTCACGGACACCATACATCCTCTGCTATGTTAAGTGTAGAGAGTTTTAATCTTACAAATGATCCTAAAATATATCCTGAACAATTAAAATATGTAAAACCATGGCAGGTAAAACGTCAATTTTTTAATCCGTCCTGGTGGTTTTACGGCAGTCAGGAAAAATTTGATGCCGCCAACAAATCAAAATTTACAAAATTAGAAACCGGTGTCTATTATACCGGAATCGGAAAATCGAATCAGGAAATTGCAGCCTTAAGCCGCAGCCGTCACCAGTCACAAGGTTTTGGAAGTACTGGCGTTCGTGGAAACGAAACTGAATATTTGGAATTAATTAATGGTGAAAAACCTGAAAATCGTGATGCCTTGTTTGATGGAATTGATACTACATGGAACCGCGTTAAAAACGGGAAACCTGTTGGAGAATTAATTTCTAAAATTATAACCAAATATGATTTCAGTAATCCTTCTGCAAGTATTCCTGATCTTGTAAAAGCCTATGCGTTGATTCAGTCTCTAGAAGACGATCATTGGAAAAATTTAAAATCGGCCGCAATAAAAAATATCATTGCTTCCTGCTCTGGTTTATATCTTGAAGCTGTAGCAAGTGAACAGGAAGTAACACCTGGAAGTACGCTACGATTAAGTCTGGAAGCCATTAACCGATCGGCTTCAGAAATGGTATTAACCAGCGTAACTACATTGCCGGATAATAAAAATACAGCTCAAAACATTGTCCTGAAAAACAATGACGATCAGAAAATAAACCTTCAGATTCAGCTCCCAAATACAATAGAATACACACAGCCTTATTGGCTGAAAGAAAAAACTACTGTTGGAATGTATACTGTATCTAATCAGGAAAATATAGGGATTCCGGATATAATCAGAGAAGTCAAAGTTATTTTTAATGTCAAAATTAATGGAATAGAAATTCCGTTTGAGCGCATCGTAGTATATAAATATAATGACGGCGTAAAAGGTGAAATGTATAATTTTCTTGATATCGTTCCCGAAGCAACCACTTCCATATTAGAAAAAGTTTTGATTTTTAAAGACACCAAAAGCAAAATGATACCGGTAAAAGTTCGTGCCGGAAAAGATGCCATAAAAGGAAACTTACAATTAGAGCTGCCAAAAGACTGGATGATTTCTCCAAAACAAATTCCATTTACCTTAGAGAAAAAAGGTATGGAACAGACTTTTTATTTTGAAGTTACCCCACCAGTTCAGCCAGAAGAAGCTGTAGCAAAAAGTATTGTGACGGTTGACAGTGAACATTTTGATAAAGATGTAACCGTTATAGATTATAGTCATATAACTAAACAAATAGTTTTAAAATCGGCCGAATCTAAATGCATTAGAATTGATTTGAGAACTTCAGGAGGCGCAATTGCTTACATTATGGGCGCTGGCGATGAAGTTCCGGAGAGCCTTACACAAATGGGATACAAAGTTAGTATCTTGAAACCAGAAGATATTACACCCGAAAAACTGGATTCTTTTAGTGCCGTGATTACCGGAATTCGTGCATATAATACTGTCAATGCGCTGGCAAACAAACAAAAAATACTTTTTGATTTTGTAAAAAGCGGAAAAAACATGATTGTACAGTACAATACTTTTGGCAGAACAGTAACAGATCAGATTGCGCCTTATCCGCTAAAGATTTCCAGTGATCGCGTAACGGAAGAAAATGCAAAAATTACTTTTCTGGCACCCAATCATCCAGTTCTGAACACACCAAATAAAATTAGTTCAAAAGACTTTGAAGGATGGACTCAGGAACAGGGTCTTTATTATCCAAACGAATATGATGCTGCCTTCACTCCTATTATATCATCACATGATAAAGGTGAATCGCCTAAAAACGGTGCTCTTTTAGTAGCGCCATACGGAAAAGGATATTACATTTACACAGGTTTAAGCTTTTTTAGAGAATTGCCAGAAGGTGTTGCCGGGGCTTATCGCCTGCTTTCTAATATAATTTCACTAAAGCAGCCTATAGAAGCTCCTAAACAGGAATTAAAAAAGTAATTATTCTCAATATGGAAGATAAAAAAACAAAAAAATGGAAGAAAAGCTATACCTACGTTTTGGTAGCAAACGCTGTTTACATTCTGATTTTTTTCTTAATCATGCAATTATACTCATAACCTATGCAACTATTTGATTGGATCGTACTGATTGTCACACTTTTATTTATTGTTGGATATGGTTCCTGGAAAACAAAAGGGAGTAAAAATGTCGAGGATTTTATTTTAGGCAGTAATGAAACTCCCTGGTACACTGTTGGTCTCTCTGTGATGGCGACTCAGGCGAGTGCAATTACGTTTTTGTCAACACCCGGGCAAGCCTATCATGACGGTATGGGATTTGTACAATTCTATTTCGGACTGCCAATTGCTATGGTTGTTATTTGTTTGACATTCATTCCCTTGTATCATAAAAGCAAAGTCTATACTGCTTATGAATTTCTTGAAAAACGCTTTGACATAAAAACCCGTTCTTTGGCAGCAATACTTTTTTTGGTGCAAAGAGGTTTAGGAACCGGACTTACCATTTATGCGCCGGCCATCATTTTGTCGGCACTTTTGGGCTGGAATTTGACGATCATGAATATTCTTATTGGTCTTTTAGTTATTATCTATACTTTCTCAGGAGGAACAAAAGCAGTAAACGTAACTCAAAAACAGCAAATGTTTGTCATTATGTCCGGGATGTTTATTACATTTTTTCTGATTTTGCATTATTTGCCAAATGATATGACTTTCTCAAGCGCTATGCATATTGCAGGTGCTAATGATAAAATGAATATTGTAGATTTTTCATTCGATCCTGAAGAAAAATATACTTTCTGGAGTGGAATAACGGGTGGATTTTTTCTGGCCCTCGCCTATTTTGGAACAGACCAGTCACAGGTTGGACGTTATTTATCAGGGAAATCAATTCGCGAAAGCCAGATGGGACTTATAATGAACGGACTTTTAAAAGTGCCGATGCAATTCTTTATTCTTCTTACCGGAGTTATGGTTTTTGTATTCTTTCAGTTTAATCCCGTTCCGTTAAATTTTAATCCGAATAATAAAATTGTAATTGAAAAATCACAGTTTAAAGCCGAATACCACGCTCTGGAAAAGAAACTGGTGACACTTTCTGAAGATAAAAAAGTAATTAATCTACTATATATAGACCAGCTCAATCAGGATTATGATAATCCGATTTTAAGAAAAGAACTGGTTGCATTATCAAACAAGGAAAAGGATTTACGAGATCGTGCCAAGGAAATTATTAATAAAGCCGACAGCAACAGTGAAACCAATGATAAGGATTATGTGTTTTTTCATTTTATCCTTCACTATTTACCAAGAGGACTTATCGGATTATTGCTGGCCGTAATTATTTCTGCAGCAATGTCATCAACCGCTTCGGGATTAAATGCGCTTGCTTCTACGACAGCTATTGACATTTATAAACGAAACCTGAAAACCGAAAAATCTGAGAGGCATTACTTAAATGCAACAAAATTTTTCACGCTTTTTTGGGGAATTATAGCAATATTATTTGCCTGCGTAGGAACTTTGTTTGAAAATTTAATTCAATTGGTAAACATTATTGGTTCTATTTTTTACGGAACTGTTTTGGGAATCTTTCTGGTTGGATTTTATTTGCGTCGTGTTGGTGCCAAATCTATGTTTATCAGCGCTATCATAAGTCAGCTTACCATTTTTGTGATTTATTACTTTATGATTTACAGCCAGGAAAAACTAGGTTATTTATGGCTTAATTTTATTGGTGCGATGTTGACAATTGTATTGTCTTTATTGTTACAGTTCCTGTTTTTTAGAAGAGACAAAGAAAAAGATATCGTAGAAATTATTTAAATGAAAAAAATTATAAAGCATTTAAAGAATGTAATATTTTTCTATTCCTCATTTTCTGGAAAAGCAGGAAGAGGAGAATTCATAATTTATTCGGCAATAGCAACATTACTGGGATTTTTAGCTTTAAACTTGCATAAAAATATTAATTTGAATAATGAAAAAGTACTTAATTTTTTTTATATCTGTTTTATTATCCTGTTTGCATTCATACCATACCAGGCGGCAACTGCCCGTAGATTGAATGATATAGGGATTAAACCGAGTTGGATAATTTTAAATTTTATTCCTATCATCGGAACGTTATTTAAAATATATTTATGTTTTGAAAATAGAAAAAAACAAACCAACTAGTTTTACTGATATGAATTCTTCTAAAATGTGCTATAAATCTATATTTGAATTTAAGAAAATACTTTTAAAATTTGTTTATACATTACTTCTGTTAATTTGTGTTCAGGTTCAGGCTCAAGCGACTAAAGACGTGACATACGAAAACAATTCAATTGCAATGCAGCTGTATACTAAATGTTTTGATAATTTAAATCAGGGAGCTGCAATATTTGAAAAATACCCCACTTTTAAAAGTACAACGTTTTGCTCATTAATGAATTGCATGATGCTATTATCATATAAGGAAAAAGATATTCAGCTGGCAGCAGAAGAAAGATTAAAAGAAATCTCAACTCAACTTTACAAAGAAGGTAATCCTGTTTGTTTATTGATGGGCTTAGAAAGTAATTTAATTGTTGAGGAGAAAAACAGGAATTTGAATGATGATAATCATCTGGTTTATATAAATTTTGCTGATTGTATAGCACCTGATTTTTTGAACAAAGGAGCGGAAATTATAAATAATCAAACAAATTTATTAATCAATAATAATTAAGATTGTCATTTCTCCTTTATCAAAACGGCATATTTACTGCTTTTTTGAGATATAATAGTTAAGTAAACATTCTCATTAACTGATTTAAAAATCTTTATCTTTGAGTAACTAACTATTTTCTCAATAATGCATCGCTATGAAAGATCAAAAAAAATACAGCAACAAAACCAAAGCTGCTTTTGTTTTGCTTATTGTGATGCTAATTATTCTTTTGGGCAATTTTAATACATTGCAAAACTCCAAAAAAGTCAATGAGAATATAAATGCTATTTACAACGACCGTTTGGTAGTTTCACAATACATTTTTCAATATTCAAAGCAACTTCATTTTATAAAAGCTGAAGCTGAAAAGCTTGATTTGAGTGATAATATTAAGAAAAACGAAATCATCCATACCCTTGATATTATTCATACCATTGATGATTTGTATGCTAAGACCGTACTGACAAATAAGGAAAAACAATACTTTGATGCCTTTTTGAGTTCTTGCAAAGAAATAAACAAAAAGGTTTCGGATAAAAACTGGAGCAGAATAGCCAGTGCAAGTAATGAAGCGTTAAAAACACTGGAATCCTTATCTCATATTCAAATTGAAGAAGGAAAATCGAAGCTGGCAACTGCTAATGCTATGTACAGTAAAAACAACAGTTTAGGGCAGCTTCAGATTGCTTTGCTTATTATTTTAGGCGGTATTACTTTCTATTTACTGATCGTAAAGAAAGTAAAAAGATCAATTAAGATTCCAGAACCGCCATCTATGAATTAACAAAATCTATAACAGAATTTGTTATCTCAGTTTTCTTTCTTCTTCTTTAATTGAAAGATCATTTATGCTGGCAAATCTTTTTTGCATTAAACCATTAGAATCAAATTCCCAGTTTTCATTACCGTAGGCCCTAAACCAGTTTCCTTCAACATCCTGATATTCATATTCAAATCGAACTGCTATCCTGTTTTCAGTATGTGCCCAATATTCTTTTTTAAGCTTGTAATTTCTTTCTTTTTCCCATTTTTGGGTCAGAAATTCGACAATCTCTTCCCTTCCATTTACAAACTGATTTCTGTTTCTCCATTCGCTGTCTCTGGTATAGGCTTTAGAAACGCGTTCCGGATCCTGACTGTTCCAGGCATCTTCTGCTAATTGAATTTTTTCTATTGCTGTTTCATACGTAAACGGTGGCAATGGCAGTTTTTGTTCCATAATTATAAAATTAGAGTTTGAATAATTCTTTTTGTTTTTTCAATAAGTTCATTTGATTTGAACAGCTGGCTTTCGATAATACAGCTTTCAAAAAGTAAATACACATGATCTGATAAAAGATTATCTTTTAAAATTTCTGAAAAGTATGCACGCAGATCAGCTTTATGACTTTGAATTACACTCATAATTTTTACATTATCTGATTGAATTTCTGATAAAATATTCAGAAAACTGCAGCCTCTGAAATTTTCATTTTTATTCATAAAAATTAAAAAATCAAAAGAAGCCAAAACCTTTGATTTTAAATCCTCTTCATTAGCTGTGAATTTTTGCAGTTGCTCAAACCAAAATAAATGGCGCTGTTGTAAAAAAGCAACACACAAATCTTCTTTGGATTTAAAATGCTGATAAAAACTTGCTTTAGCCACTTTGGCCTCTTCAATAATTTGATTAATACCAGTAGCATTGTAACCTTGTTTATGAAATAATGTAAAAGTTTTTTCTAAAATTCTTTCTTTTGGCAGCATACTCATAATCATTTATTTCAACAAATATAGTATTATTTTTCAAAACAAACAGACAGGTCTGTCTATTTAATTATTTTTATTTAAATGTTTAAGTAAAAAGCAAAAAAAAATTCCAAAGCCATAAGCTTTGGAATCTTGATTTTTATTGAAACTTAAAACCTTATCTGCTCCACTCAGCGATACTGTCTCTGTTCATTTTTACATAATCCTGGTTGTTTGCGGCTTCAGCAGCAGCTAATGAAATTTTTGCGGTTTCAATTGCTCCTTTTTTGTCACCTTGTTTTGCCTGAATCAAAGATTTTAATCTTGAAACATAATAAGGCTTGTCAACACTCATATCCAAAGCTTTGTCGATATAAGTTCTGGCGTCTTCAATGTTTCCGTTTGACTGGAACACGTATTGAGATGCAGCAAAATAGTCATTCCACGTTGGTCCGGCCAATGTTTTTTCAATACTTGCCGTAGCCGTTTTTGCAGTCGGAACTTCAAATTTCAAAGCAACGTGTGAGTTTTCCCATGCAATTTCAAGAAAAGCAAAATTAGGATCCAGACCATTAATACCGATTGTAAAAGACTCAACCGGGGTTGGTAATGCATTTTCTTTTACAGTAGTTCTCAAAGCAACATAGGCATCGTTCCATTTTTCAGGTAATCCCCAGTTGTCTGTAGAAAGATAAAATATGATTTCCCAGCTTTCGATTTTAGGAATTGTATAGATTGCATATTTTCCTTTTTTTAATGTTTTACCATCAATCACGACATCATCGCCAAAATTAATGATAGTATTTTCGTTAGCTCCGGTTCTCCACAGTTTACCAAACGGAACTAAGTTTCCGAATACTGCTCTGCCTCGTGCGCCCGGTCTAGAGTAAGTAACTTCTACATCAGTTAACCCAACCGTTTGTTTGATATACGCTTTTGGACTTGCTTGTGGTGTTTTTACCTGTGCTTCAGAAGCAAAAGGTGCCAATATGATGGCTAATGCAATAATTATTTTTTTCATCAGAATTAAGTTTATTTTGTTTTGCTCAAATTTACAAATTCAATAAGGGAACGAATGTTAAATTTAATATAATTCAGGGCTGCAGCTGTGATATTTTTTGTGTATTTAATTCATTAAAATGATTAATTACCAAATCGGCATTTGATAAATCCTGCATTTTAGAATTTTGGCTGTTATATCCTACACAAAACAAACCAGCCGCTTTTGCTGCCTTCACACCATTAGTGCTGTCTTCTATTACAATGCAGTTTTCTTTTGGTGCGACTGATAATGAGGCAGCATGAAGAAATATTGCCGGGTCCGGTTTTGATTGTGGAAAATCTTCACCACTCACAATATGTGAAAAATACTGATGCAGACCGAATCTGGTAAAAACACGTTCAATGGTAACTTTTGAAGCAGAAGAAGCTAATATTAACTGAATTCCGTTTGCGTATAAATCTTTTATCAAATCTTCGACACCTTCCAGCAGATACAAATCTTCTTTGGTATCAAAAGCATCATTAAATATATTTCTTTTTCTTTGAATAAGATCTTCTATTTCATGTTCTATCGCAGAAAAATGTCCTTTCAGTGTTTGAAATGTATTTCTGGTAGATAAACCGGTAAAAGAAGTGTACATTTCTTCGGGAACTTCAATATTCAACTCCGAAAATTGTTTGTAATAAGCATAACGGTGAACGGGTTCTGTATCTACAATAACACCATCCATATCAAAAATTACTGTTTTAATCATTTTTTTTTTAGGTTCTGAGGTTCTGAGTGGTCTAAGGTTCTAAGGTTTTGTTGCAAGTTCTCTATTAAGCTTTGTCAAAGTTTTTAACTTTGACAAAGCACTTTAAGTAAACCTTAGCAACTTAGAACCTCAGTATCTTAGCACCTCTATTTTTTAATTAAATATCTAATTACTGTTTCAGCTGCATGCAGACCGAATAGCCCCGGCATATAACTGTTGGTTCCGTAAAATGATTTTTTGTAATTTTTACCATCTGTTAATTTCAAACTTTTTTCATCCTGGATTTCCGAAGAAAATACTACTTTCAGTTTGTTGATTTTAAGTTCTCTTAAACGTTTACGGATTGTTTTAGAAAAATAACAGTTTATAGTTTTAGAAATATCGGCAACTTTTACTTTAGAGGCCAGCATTTTTCCGCCTGCTCCCATACTGCTGATAATTTTTACCCTCTGACGTTTTGCTCCCATAATCAAATTTAATTTTGGAGTAATGCTGTCAATACAATCCAAAACGTAATCAAAATCCGGAGTAACAATTTCAAAAGCGCGTTCAGGCGACAGGAATTCCTGTATACGGGTTAATTTTAATTCCGGATTAATATCCATCAGGCGGTCACCAACAATCGTAATTTTTGGCTGGCCAACTGTAGAATGCAAAGCCGGCAATTGTCTGTTTATATTGGTAATATCAACCACATCACCATCTACAATAGTCATATTTCCTACTCCCGCTCTGGCCAAAAATTCAGCTGCAAATGATCCTACCCCACCCAAACCAACTACCAAAACGTTTGAATTCTGCAGGTTATTTAATCCTTCTTTAGTAAATAAAAGTTCGGCTCTTTCTGTCCACTCTGCCATATCTATAATTTTAAATTTGTTTTTGTATCAGGTTTTAAATTATTCAAAAACACTTTTATAATTGCTTGAAATAATCTCCTGTAATTCTTTAATATTTATATTTTTATATTCTGAAGCCAAATTATAAACCTGTTCAATTGTTTCTTCTATTGTATCGGTTTCCAGAAAAAAACGATCATCGGGAACTTGCTCAAAAACGGTTTTTAGTTCTGGGTTTCTCAGTAAATATTTTCCAAACGAAAGATAAAATCCTTCTTTGATAAGCTGGCCGGCAACCTGATCATTTTTAGAAAAACCATGAATAATCATCGGAACCGAAATTTTCATCTTTTTTTTGATGGCAATTACTTCCTGAAAAGCAGCAACGCAATGAATTACTACTGGCTTTTTGTATTTTTCGGCCAAAATCAATTGTTTCTCAAAAACAGAAATCTGTAACTCCAACTGCACTTCAATTCTTTTATCCAGACCACATTCCCCAATTGCAAGACAATTTTCTGTTTGTAACTTATCTTCTATAATTTTCAGGTCATCATCAATTCTGTCTTCTGTTATATACCAAGGATGAATTCCGATTGAATAAAACGGGATCGAAGCCTCAAAATCTTGTGGATATTGGTTCACCAGTTCCAAAACATTCGGCTGGTTTGTCGTTTGATGTGTATGAAAATTAAAGAATTCCATTAATGAAACGCTTTTACTCCGGCCTTGATCTCAACTTTCAGGTCGTTTTCTAAAGGAACAAGTGGACATGAATATTTGTGATTATAAGCACAATACGGATTATAAGCCTGATTAAAATCAATTGCAATCGTATTCCCTTTTGGAATTTTCAAATCGATATACTTACCGCCTATATAACTTTCTTTTCCGCTGGTAAGATCAGAAAAGGGCAAAAATAAATGGTCCTTATATTCTTTCTGTTTAGAAAGTTCAATATTTTGGTAAACATTCAATTGACAAGCTGTTCCGTTTATTTTAAAATATACAGTTCCGTATTTAATATATTTTGGAGTTCTTGTTCCGGTGGTTTTCATTTCAAAAACCTTTTCGTTTTGGGCTTTTACAAATTTTGCATTGACAAAATATTTACCATCTATGGGATAAAAGTCCAGAGATTTAAATGATTTTAAATCTTCTTCCATTAACGGACTTGTCTTAGCATCAGCATATTCTGCATTTATTGTTTTCTGAAATTTTTGAGTCTCACTTTTATTAAACTTATTTTGGCTAAAGCCTAAAGCAAAAGTTATTAAGAAAACTATCGTGCCTATATTTTTCATGTTCTGGATTTTATGCAAAAATAGTTTAAAACTAACAAAGCAGCAACGGCTCAAAGTGACAAAGTTTTCTAACTTTGTTGCAAATAACCGGAATTTATAATGCTCAAGACTGCTTATACCCAATACATAAATAATTTCAGAGGATTTTCAAGAGAAATCTGGATACTTACACTTGTCACATTTATCAATCGTGCCGGAACAATGGTACTTCCTTTTTTGTCTAAATATCTAAATGAAGATCTTCATTTTAGTTATGGTGATGTAAGCTGGATAATGGTTTCTTTTGGCTTAGGATCAATGTTGGGTTCCTGGCTGGGCGGCAAACTTTCAGATAAAATTGGTTTTTATAAAATCATGATTTTCAGTTTGTTTACCAGCGGTGTTTTGCTCTTTTTCATTCAGTATATAACTTCTTTCTGGGGACTTTGTATTGGCATGTTTGTTTTAATGGTTATTGCCGATATGTTTCGACCAGCCATGTTTGTATCGTTGGGAGCGTATGCCAAACCCGAAAACAGAACCCGTGCCCTGACATTAGTTCGGTTAGCAGTAAATTTGGGTTTTGCGGCCGGACCTGCTTTTGGCGGACTGATTATTATGGGAATTGGTTATAAAGGTCTTTTTTGGGTTGATGGTGCTTCGTGCATTATTTCTATTTTAATTTTTGCCTTATTAGTTAAGGAAAAGAAAAAAGCAGTTCATGGCGATAAAATGGAAATTCCGGCAGAAATAAAATCGGTTTTTCATGATAAGATATTTTGGGTTTTCTTATTTGTGAGTTTTGTAACGGCAATGATTTTCTTTCAACTCTTTACAACATTACCGTTATACCATTTTAAGAAGTTTGGTTTAAGCGAGTTTCAAACGGGATTATTAATGACTTTAAACGGACTTTTAATTTTTTCGCTGGAAATGCCAACAGTTGGTTTTATGGAAAGAAAAGGTTTTCCTAAAATCAGGATCATTATTCTGGGTTCATTTATAATGGCATTAAGTTTCTTTTTATTACTGATTAATGTTTGGGCCGGAATCTTAGTGATTAGCATGATTTGTATTTCGATTGGAGAAATTCTAACATTTCCTTTTTCGAATGCTTTTGCATTGAGCCGTGCACCGCGTGGCCAGGAAGGCCGTTATATGGCGCTTTATACCATGAGTTTTAGTCTGGCTCATATTATAAGTACAAAAGTTGGTTTAGAAATCATAGAAGGATATGGCTATCAGGTCAACTGGTTCTTCATGGCTTCGATCGGAGTTTTTGCAACGCTTTGTTGCTTTTGGATCAAAAATGCATTAGTTCGGGAAAGAGTTTCTTAAAATCTAATTATTTTATAAAATATTCATTTTCAATTTATTAACTTTAAATTGAAATATTTCCCTATGCCCAAAACTGATTCTAAACGTAAATTTTAGTTAAATAACTATTTTTATAGTTGCGTAACTAAAAAAATAGTTGTAGGTTTGAATTAAAATTAGAAGACATGCAAAAGTTAACAAACAAGGAAGAAGAAATCATGATGATTTTATGGAAGCTGAAAAAAGCTTTTGTAAAAGAAATCCAAGCCGAAATAAAAGAAGATCAGCCTCATTATAATACGTTATCGACAATAGTACGTAATCTTGAAGAGAAAGGATATGTAGGCCATAATGCATTTGGAAACACGCATCAGTACTTTCCTGTTGTCAAAATAGAAGATTACAGAAAAGGGTTTATGAAAACAGCAATTGATAACTATTTTAATAGCTCCTATAAAAGTATGGTTTCGTTTTTTGCTAAAGAAGAAAAAATCTCAGCAGACGAATTGCGCGAGATCTTATCTATGATCGAAAATAAAGACAAAGAAAAATAATTGGTTATGGAAGCACTTTTCATTTATATCGCCAAAGCTGTCAGCTTATTGTTGCTATTTTATTGCGCTTATCATTTTTTGTTACGCAAAGAAACATTTTTCAACAGCAACAGATGGTTTTTATTATCGGGACTTATCGTTTCAGCTGTTTTACCTTTATTAGTTTACACAAAAACTATTTGGGTTAATGCTGCTGCCCCTTTAGATATAAATGTTCAGAATACTCTTTCTCAATCCGTTAAAAATGAAAGCTTCCAACTCAATTGGAATTATATAATGCTGGGTATCTATAGTATAGGATTTGTCATTTTCATGATAAAATTTGTATTAGATTTCTACAGTTTGAATGCTATTCTAAAAGGAAAAAAAATTCAACAGCAAGCCGATTTTAAGTTCGTTGATGTAAATGAAAACATTGCTCCTTTCTCCTATTTTGAATATATCGTGTACAACTCATCAATGTTCACTCCTTCTGAATTAGAGAATATTATTGCACACGAAAAAGTGCATAGCGATCAGAATCATACTATAGATGTACTGATTTCGAGATTGTTTACTATTATATTTTGGTTCAACCCTTTTATTTGGCTTTATAAAAAAGCAATTACTCAAAATCTTGAATTTATTGCTGATAGTGAAGCCGCTAAGAAACTATTAGACAAAAAAGCATATCAATATACACTCTTAAAAATAACAACACATGAAAGCTGTGTTGCAATCACCAATCATTTTTATCAATCATTAATCAAAAAACGAATTGTCATGTTAAACAAAAATCAATCAAAAAAGAAAAATTCCTGGAAGTATTACACGGTAATACCAGTCTTAGCTGCTTTTGTACTTTTATTTCAGGTAAAAGTAATCGCAAAAGAAAAACAACAAATTGTAAAAGATGTCTCGGGCGAAATTAAATCTGTTGATGTTTACAAAATCAAAAAAACTTCTACAGATGCAGAATTAAAAGAAATTAAAGAAAAATTAAAATCAATTCATAACATTGATTTTGAAGCTTCTGAAATAAAAAGAAATGGAGAAAATAACCTGACCTCAATCAAAATTGACGTTAAGAACGGCAGTCAGGAAACACAATCTATTCAGACAGGAAGCGATCAGACAATTAAAGATTTTGGAATTATCGTTATAACTGATCAAAATGGAAGCAAAAAAGTAGGAATTCAGACTGATAGTCCACAAACCGACTTCAGCAAAACAATCAATTCCAATGCTGCAGCTTCTAAAACCATAAACGCTAAAAAAACAACCACAAATACCAATACAAATGTTAACACTAATTCTACTAATAGTACAAAAACTAACGCTAATATTAACACAAATGTTAGCACTACTATAACTTCTGATAACAAAAACACCACTACAATAACGACAAAGGATGGTGCAACTGTAATAGTTTCTAATCCTGTTAATGTCAATAAAAACGGAAAGCAACTCATCATTATTGATGGAGAAGAAATGCCAGCCGCTTTTAACCTTGAGGACATTAATGATAAAGATGTTAAGGTTATGAATGTTTATAAAGGAGAAATGGCAATTGCTAAATATGGCGAAAAAGGGAAGAATGGTGCCATTGTTATTGAAACCCGCAAATAAGCTCGTCTTTAAATTATAAAATTAATAAATGCAAAAGCTAACAAACAAAGAAGAAGAAATCATGCATATTTTATGGAAACTTAAAAAAGCTTTCGTAAAAGAAATTCAGGCAGAGATTCTTGAAGATCAGCCACATTATAACACACTTTCTACAATTGTGCGTAATCTGGAAGACAAAGGTTATGTTGCTCATAATGCTTTTGGAAACACGCATCAATACTACCCCATAGTTAGTATTGAAGATTACCGAAATGGTTTTATGAATACAGCAATCGACAATTATTTTAATAGTTCTTATAAAAGTATGGTTTCGTTTTTTGCCAAAGAAGAGAAAATTTCTGCAGACGAATTACGCGAAATCTTAGCAATGATCGAAAATCTAAAAGAAGTAAAATAATCAATTATTATGGAAGCACTTTTCATTTTTATTCTAAAATCGAGCGGGTTGTTAGCAATGTTTTATTTTGCTTACATTTTATTACTTCGTAAAGAAACCTTTTTTAACAGCAGCAGATGGTTTTTGATCGCTGGTTTGTTAACTTCTGTAATATTGCCATTTGTTGTTTATACCAAAGTAATCTGGATTACCCCTGCCCCTGTTGCAACTGAGAATATATATAACAATACGACAAGTTATGGCTCCTCTGCAGATGTAGCTCCATATTCGTATACAAATGTACCTGAAACAGTTACAGAAGAAAGTTTTGAAATCAATTGGAATTTGGTTTACCTGATAATCTATAGTGTCGGATTTATCGCTTTTATGGTCAAATTTGCCTTGGATTTTTACAGCTTAAATTGTGTCTTAAAAGGAAAAAAAATCCAACAGCTGGAAGATTTTAAATTTATTGATGTGAAAGAAAATATTGCTCCTTTTTCTTATTTCGATTACATCGTGTATAACTCATCACTATACACGGCAGCCGAATTAGAAAATATTTTAGAGCATGAAAAAGTTCACAGCAATCAGCATCACACAATTGATGTTTTGATATCGAGAATCTTCTGCATTTTGTTTTGGTTCAATCCGATTGTTTGGCTTTATAAAAAAGCTATTTTACAAAATCTGGAATTCATTGCTGACAGAGAAGCTTCTAAAAAAATCAGCGACAAAAAAGCGTACCAATATACGCTCTTAAAAATCACAACGCACGAAACCTGCGTTGCAATCACCAATCATTTTTATCAATCATTAATCAAAAAACGAATTGTCATGTTAAACAAAAATCAATCAAAAAAGAGAAATTACTGGAAATACTATGCTGTTATTCCGGCACTTGCCGCGTTTGTACTTTTATTTCAAATACAAACAATAGCGCAGGAAAAAAGAATGCAGAAAGAGAATGTAATTCAAAAAGATACCATTAAGGAAACACAGGAAATCTTTAAAATCACAAAAAACTCAACAGATCAGGAATTAAAACAACTTACAGAAAAATTAAAAGCAAGCCATAATCTGGATATTGAAGTATCTGATGTAAAGCGAAACTCTGAAAAAGAATTAACTGCGATTCAAATCAAAATCAAGTCAGAAACCGGCAAAAAACAAACCGTTAAAATCGATGGAAACAAAGCGATAAAAGACTGTGTATTTGCAATTACAACGGATGATAATGGTAAAAAAACTGTCAATTTAGATACAGAAGGAGCACTTGCAGCTCCAGGATTAATTAATGATGAGAGAGTTGCTGTTCGCCATTTTGGAGATGACAACAACGAAGATCCGTTGGCTCCTGTACCGCCAGCCCCACCTGTAGCGCCTATGTTTCCACAAGGTGAAATGCCAAAAGCACCAGACATGTCCAAAATGCCTAAAGCGCCAATTGCCCCATTAGATATTAAAGATAAAGTGGCAATGGCGAAGTTTGAAAAAGACATGGCGGTATTTGAAAAAAAGATGGAAGCTTTTGAACCAGAGATGAAAGCTTTTGAAAAAGAAATAGAAGAAATTATGGCTAAGCGTGAAGTTATTTTTGATAAAGAAATGGCTAAATATGAGCTGGCAATGGGCAAATACTCTTCTGAAATGAATAAATATGAAATTTATCTGAATGATCATTATGGAGTTGACGGGAAAGAACAGGCTGAAAACGCAAGAATGAATGCTGAGGAAATGAAAAAACAGGCTGAAATTATGAAAGAGCACGCAAAAGAAATGAAAAAACATGCTGAAGAATTAAGAAAGGCAGAAAGAAGAAACAATAGTAAGTCCTAGATAACAATTTGATACTCAAAATTTAAATTTAATAAAATAACCACTAAAAGACTTTGCTCCTATTGCAAAGTCTTTTTTTATATCTTTGAAAAAAATCCCTTATCATGTATAAAATTTTAGCCAAAATAAACAAACTGATTTTACCGAGCTTTACCAAAAAAGGCCTTGACATAGCCAAAGCTAAAAAATGGCAGATGGCTATTATCGGATATCGTGCCTTCGTTACAAAACGCGCTCTGGGTAATTAATATCATTAAATATTTTCATGTAAAATATTGAGCAAAATGTAACATAATGCTCTTATTGAATAGTATTTTTGCGTTACTACATTTCAGCACAATCTTTATGAAAAACAAAGAATTTAACCTTCCTCCTGTACCTGCAGTACTATTAGCTATTATTAGTGTACAATGTGGTGCAGCAATCGCCAAAACATTATTTCCCGCACTAGGTGCAGCCGGCACAGCTTCTATAAGAATAGGCGTTTCAGCATTAATTTTGCTTTTAGCATATCGTCCAAATCTAAAACAGATTACACCGCAACAATGGAAAATTGTTGTTCCCTACGGATTGTCGTTGGGTGCAATGAATTTAGTTTTCTATTTTGCTATCGAAAGAATTCCGATTGGACTCGCAGTAACATTAGAGTTTATTGGTCCCTTGTTGGTCGCTATAATCGGATCAAGGCGAATAGTAGATTATTTATGGGTTTTACTGGCAGCTGCCGGAATCGTTTTAATCGCCCCATGGACAAATAGCAGAATAGATACTTTGGGAGTTCTGTTTGCTCTTTTAGCCGGAGCACTTTGGGCTGCTTATATTGTGTTAGGCGGTAAAATATCAAAAATCATGAATAGCGGACAAGCCGTTTCTACCGGAATGTTGTTTGCAGCACTTTTAATACTTCCGTTTGGTTTCTATGAAAACGGGCTAATAAATCTTACGCCAAAACTTTTTGGCATGGGCGTAGCACTTGCCCTTTTATCGAGTGCAATTCCGTTTACTCTTGAAATGAAAGCGCTAGGTCAGCTTCCACCCCGCACTTTTAGTATTTTAATGAGTTTAGAACCTGCCGCAGCTTCTATTTGTGCTTTTATATTTTTACAGGAAAACTTAACCTTATACGAAATCTTAGCTGTTGTTTGTGTTGTTGTGGCTTCTGCCGGATCAACTTTAACGGCAAAAAAAATGAATACATAAATCTTAAAACTTAAAAATTCCAAATTCCAATTTAAAAGTTGGAATTTGGAATTTTTAAGTTTTGGAATTTGAATACCAGACTACATTTTTGGTAATAAAACAGTATCTACTACGTGAATCACACCATTCGATTGGTTAACATCTGCAATTGTAACTTTAGATTTGTTTCCGCTTTCATCGCTTATATATAACTCTTTTCCATCCATCCAGGCAGTTAAAGTTCCGCCGCTAACTGTATTAAGAGTTGCTTTTCCGTTCCCTTTTTTTATTGCTTTGGCAATATCAGAAGCATTCATTTTTCCTGCTACAACATGGTAAGTTAGAATAGTCTGCAACATTTTTAAATTTTCTGGCTTTAATAATGTTTCTACAGTTCCTGCTGGTAATTTGTCAAACGCAGCATTTGTTGGGGCAAAAACGGTGAATGGTCCTTTACTTTGTAATGTTTCTACTAATCCTGCAGCTTTTACGGCAGCAACCAAAGTAGTATGGTCTTTTGAGTTTACAGCATTTTCAACAATATTTTTGTTTGGGTACATCGCAGCACCGCCAACCATTACGTTTTTTTGTGCATTGGATGTAAATGCAAATCCTAAAGCTAAAACTGCAACAGTTAAAAATTTTCTAGTTTTCATAATTAATATTTTAAGTTATAAGCTCATTTACGCCATAACTATCGTTTTGGTTTTAGCAATAAAATAAAAAAAGATGGAATCTTATTAAAATATTCTCAAATACAACTGTAATACAAGGTCTTAACATAAAAAAATATTTTTAAACTATTTTTAAAAACCAAGGCTTTTTTGTTTTAGTTTTATCAGTAACTTTATTAAAAATCATTCATTATGGAGAATTTACCGAAAAAAGTAAGAAGCAAAAAGTTAAACACAAGTGTTGATTTAACGGCAATGGTTAGTGTTTCTTTTTTATTAATTATATTTTTTATGCTTGTTGGTGAATTATCTAAACCAAAAGGAATAGATTTAAGTCTGCCAAATAACGAGCCAATTTGTAATCCAATAGCATGTATAGATGGAAATCGACTTTACACAATTTTACTTGATGATGATGATAAAATTATAACGTATTCGGGCTTACTGCGATATCCTGTTGAAATTCCCAAAGAAGTTAAATTTGGAAAAAATGGTATCCGAACAGAAGTTTTTTTGAAAAAGAAAGAAATATTTGAATATATGTCCGCACTAGGCAAGCCTAAAAGTGGCGTAATTATAATTATAAAACCAAGCGAAAAAAGTAATTTTAAAAATTTGGTCGACATTTTAGACGAAATGAAAATCGCGAAAATTGATGCATACGCAATTGTAAACGAATTTACCCCGGAAGAATCTAATTTATTAGCTTCAAAATAAAAAAAAATGAGGAAACCGAAATTTCCTCATTTAAAAAGAACTTATTAAAAATTTACCTGTCTAATAATAGACAGATGAAAACCAGAACAAATATATTTTTATCTTATTCTTATTTGGACCACAAAACGTTTTTGTAATTACATAATAAGATATAAAAAAAGTCCCACATTGCTGTGGGACTTTCTATTTAGAGGAAACTAAGAATTATTTTTTCTCAGTTTTTTCCATTTTAGCTTTTAATGCAGCTAATACATCATTGTTATCTCCTAAAGTTGCAGCTGGTGCATTTGTGTTAGAAGAGTTAGATGAAGTATTTTCAGTTGCAGCTTTCACATTTTTCTCTTCTTCTTCACGGAAGATAGCAGTGTGAGAAGCAACTACTCTTTTGAATTCTTTGTTGAATTCGATTACTTTGAAATCAGCAGTATCACCTTTTTTCAATTTCTTTCCGTCTTCTTTTTCAAGGTGACGAGTAGGAATGAAAGCAACGATATCATCTCCGAATTCTACAGTAGCTCCTTTGTCAACAATTTCAGAAATTTCACCATTGTGGATAGTTCCTACAGCGAAAGAATCTTCGTATTGATCCCAAGGATTAGCAGTAGTTTGTTTGTGACCTAAAGATAATTTACGTCCGTCAACATCTAATTCTAATACTACTACATCAAGTTTTTCACCAACATTTACAAATTCAGATGGGTGTTTGATTTTCTTAGTCCAAGATAAGTCAGAGATGTAAATTAATCCATCAATTCCTTCTTCTAATTCTACGAAAATACCAAAGTTTGTAAAGTTTCTAACAATACCTGTATGTTTAGAACCTACTGGGTATTTAGAAGTAATGTCAGTCCATGGATCCTGAGTCAATTGTTTGATACCTAATGACATTTTACGGTCATCTCTATCTAAAGTTAAGATAACAGCCTCAACAACATCTCCAACTTTTACGAAATCCTGAGCAGAACGTAAATGAGTTGACCATGACATTTCAGAAACGTGGATTAAACCTTCAACACCTTCAGCAACTTCGATAAATGCACCGTAATCAGCGATTACAACTACTTTACCTTTTACTTTATCACCAATAGTTAAATTAGCATCTAAAGCGTCCCATGGGTGAGCGTTTAATTGTTTCAATCCTAATTGAATTCTTGTTTTCTCATCATCGAAATCAAGGATTACAACGTTTAATTTTTGGTCTAATTCAAGAACTTCACTTGGGTGGTTGATTCTGCTCCAAGAAAGGTCAGTAATGTGAATTAATCCGTCAACACCACCTAAGTCAATGAACACACCATAAGAAGTAATGTTTTTAACAACACCTTCTAATACTTGTCCTTTTTGTAATTGACCGATGATTTCTTTTTTCTGTACTTCGATATCAGCTTCGATAAGCGCTTTATGAGATACAACAACGTTTTTGAATTCGTGGTTAATTTTTACCACTTTGAATTCCATCATTTTATTTACATATACATCGTAGTCTCTAATTGGCTTAACGTCAATTTGAGAACCAGGTAAGAAAGCTTCAATTCCGAAAACGTCAACGATCATACCACCTTTAGTTCTGCATTTTACAAAACCATTAACGATTTCTCCTGTTTCGTTTGCAGAAATAACTCTATCCCATGATTTAATAGTACGTGCTTTTCTGTGAGATAATACTAATTGACCTGTTTTGTCCTCACGGATGTCGATTAATACTTCTACTTTGTCACCAACTTTTAAGTTTGGGTTGTAACGGAATTCGTTTAAAGAAATAACACCTTCCGATTTTGCGTTGATATCAACGATAACGTCTCTATCTGTAATTCTAACAACTACACCTTCAACTACTTCTTCTTGGTCTGTAGCGATGAAAGTTTTAGATACTAGTTCTTCGAATTCTTGTAAGTTTTTCTCATCTACTGCATCAATTCCTTCTTGGAAGTTATGCCAGTTAAAATTTGCTAAAAACTCTTCTTGTGATTTTAATTGTTCAGACATGCTCTGATAAAAAATTTGTATTCTGTATTTCTCGAGTTTCTTAATGCAGTAGAAAAAACAGAAGTTGTTTTACATAAATAGTTGATACCTAAAGGAAACTCTTCTTTGCCAAAAGGTTTGCAAAATTACTACAAATATTTGTAATACCAAAACAATTCTAAATGATTATCAGCTAATTGCTCAGGAGCAAGATATTTAAAGGTTTAGAAGCCCTAAGGTCCCGCTTTCGCTCCTATCTTTTATGGGTCCCGAAGCCTCGGGACACCATAAAAGGATATCTGCTCTATCGGGGCTAGATAAGAGTATTTATCTTTATTAAGAACTTTAAATTCTGAAACTAACAAACCTAACAGATTTTTAAAACCTGCTAGGTTTACTATGCGCAACTATCTTTGTCAAGGTTTTAAACTTTGACAAAGATTAATTTAATCCTTTATAAAAAATTACTGTTGGTTCAAACTAACAGACACAAATGACGGAAGAGGTTTCTTTATCTGATTTTGCATATTTTTGATCGTAATAAATTACATGAAACAACAAACCCGACAGGTTTTTTTTAAATCTGTCGGGTTTACTTATAATTATATCCTTTTAATGACTCAAATTTTCCAATTCTTTTGGATCATGTTTATGCTTAAACAAAATAGCAAACGCGATTGCAATTATCAAAGCATAAGCTGCAAATGACAACCAGATTGTATGCCAGTCTTTCATTAAAACAGGATTTGCAAAAGCTCCTTCAGCAGAAATAGAATTTCCCTGACTTTTTACAAATTCAATCATTTTAGAATTAGAAGCATCTGTTTGTAAAAACCCTGATAACTCAATAGTATTATTAAATGATTTTGTAAAGAAACGATCGATAGCCCATCCCGAAGTTAAACTTCCAAAAACAGCTCCTACTCCATTTGTCATCATCATAAACAATCCTTGCGCAGAAGAACGGATTTTAGAATCTGTATTGCTTTCTACGAATAATGAACCTGAAATATTAAAGAAATCAAACGCCATTCCGTAAACGATACAAGAAAGAATAATCATCCACAAACCACTTACAGGATCTCCAAAAGCAAATAATCCAAAACGTAATACCCAGGCAAGCATACTAATTAGCATAACTTGTTTGATTCCAAAACGTCTTAAGAAAAACGGAATTGCCAAAATAAACAACGTCTCAGAAACCTGAGAAATCGACATAATAATGGTTGAATATTTTATTACGAATGAATCTGCATATTTTGGAAAATGTTTAAATTCATCCAGAAATACATCTCCGTAGGCATTTGTCAATTGAAGAGCTCCTCCCAAAAACATCGAAAAAACAAAAAACAAAGCCATCTTGTAATTCCCAAATAACTTAAAAGACTCTAATCCAAGAGTTTCAATCCATGTAGCATTTTCTTTGATCAAACGCTGAGGCTCACATTTTGGTAATGTAAAAGCATAAAACCCTAAAATCAAAGAACCAATACCGGCAATATAGAACTGATATTCTGTGGCTTTACTTCCGCTTAAATTTGTAATCCACATGGCTACAATAAAACCAATTGTTCCCCAAACACGAATAGGTGGAAAATCTTTTACTATGTTTTTATTATTAAGCTTTAACGAAGTGTAGGAAATAGAATTACTTAAGGCAATTGTCGGCATATAACAGCACATTGCCAAAAGCATCACTATTATAAAGGTATCCGGAGTTGCTACTTGTGCAATTGCAAACAAAACAACTGCATATAGAATATGCAGAACTCCATAAAGTTTTTCAGCATTTACCCATCTGTCTGCAATAATACCAGTAAGAGTAGGCATAAATAAAGAAGCAATTCCCATGGTGCCAAAAACAAGTCCAAACTGTGTTCCTTCCCAGTTTTTAGTTCCAAACCAATAATTTCCAATAGTAATAAGCCACGCTCCCCAAACAAAAAATTGAAGAAAGCTCATTACAATTAATCTGTTTTTAATTCCCATATGATGAAATTGTCTTTGTAAAAATAAATGAAGCGGTAAAACTACCATTAAAAATGATATCTACAAAAAATTATATCGTTTTAACAACGTCATTTATTAATTCCAGAACAGCAGAAAATTGTTCTTCGCGACTTAGGTAAGAATTATCAATTTCTATAGCGTCATCGGCTATGATAAGTGGTGAGTCTTCACGGTGTGTATCAATATAATCTCTTTCGACAACGTTTTTCAGAACATCTTCATAAGAAACATTATCTCCTTTTTGCTGCAATTCATCAAATCGTCTTTGCGCACGGGTTTCGGCGCTGGCCGTCATAAAAATTTTAAGTTCTGCATTAGGAAAAACTACGGTGCCTATGTCCCTGCCATCCATAACGATAGCTTTATTGGTTCCCATTTCCTGTTGTTGTTCTACCAATTTAGAACGCACTTCAGAAACTTCAGCAACTTTGCTTACATAACTGGACACTTCAATCGTTCTGATTTCTTTTTCTACATTCACTCCGTTCAGATACATTTCGGCAAATCCCAGATCTGCATTGAATTTGAACTCTAGCTGAATTTTTGGAAGTGAATCAATAAGCCCTTTTTTATCAAAAAAATCAGGCCCTATAAATTTGTTTTGCATTGCAAACAAAGCGACTGCTCTGTACATTGCTCCAGTATCGACATAAACATATTCTAATTCTTTTGCCAACTGTTTCGCTAAAGTACTTTTTCCTGTTGACGAAAATCCGTCTATTGCAATGGTAATTCTGTTCAAAATATTTTTTTTGATATTATAAATTTGTAATTCTAGTGTAATTATTAATAATAGATGTTTAAAATAATTTTCGACTTTGAACTGTCAATTATTTTTTCGATTCTCTTAAAGAAGGCTTCACTCACCATAGGACAACCCTGACTACGTGAAATGTAATGATCCTGCTCACTTTCAGGAACTGCAGAATATTTATGTAAAACGATTGCTCTTTTTAAAGCATTGCTGTTCGTTTCATCCAACCCTGCTAATTTATATGCTTTGCCAAACATTCCTTTATAACACTTCTCTATAGAATATCGCCCTAATGATGTTGCTTTAGAATCCGGAACGTTGCTAAATTTTAGTTCTCCGTTGATCCCTGTTTCAGAACCGGCACCATGGGCAACAAGTCCCTGATCGATAATTTCATCATTAACCAAATCATAAACAAAAAAACGATTTTTACCTGACTTGATTTTCATATCAACCAAAAAAGCAATTTTTGTATTGTAACTGGGTCCTTCTTCGATTTTTTCTTTTACTTCTTCGATCTGCAAATTTAGTCTTTCAACCTCTGCAGTACTTAAATTTTCTTTAAAATTATTCTTTGAGGTATTAAAAAAACCTGCTGTAACAAAAAGGATCAGATAGAATAGTTTCATATAATTGCCTATTGAAAGTTAAAGATTAGACCAAAAAGACTTGTATTGGCCGCCAAAGTATATCTTGAATATGAATAATTAAATTTTACACGGTTCATTTTAAGACCAAATCCCAAAGAGACTCCCGAAAAATTACGTTGTTCTTCAACTCTTAATTCTTCTCCTCTTCTAAAGTTGTATCCTAATCTGATATTAAATGCTTTTTTTGGAAAAAGTTCTGCTCCTATAACTACATGTCGCAAAGCATTATTGACAAAAGAAACTTTTTCTTCACTGGTTGAACCGTCAATATTTGTTTCGCCACGAACAGGATTCGAAAATGAAATATTCCATTGTTGCAGGTTTTCTAAAGAAAGATGCCAGCGCAACGGAACATGCTCCAGTTCCTGAGACACTCCTGCAATAATTTCCAGAGGTAATTTTTCCTGAATTCCAGAATATGTGGTAAACTGAGTTCCCAGATTTCGGACTACAAGTGCTAAATTCAAATCATTTTCTTCATTTATATATAAAAAGCCTAAATCAATTGCACCTCCAATTGAGTTATAACTTTCTAAGGTTGAAGTAATTAATTTAGCATTTGCTCCAACGTGAATATCGGTAAAAGGAATATTATAAGCATATCCTAATGAAAGAGCTCCTTCACTTCCGGTAAAATCAGAAGTAGCCTGTCCGTTTTCATCATAACCATCAAAAGTGCCGTAGCTAATGTAGCTTACTCCTGCGTAAAATGTCTGAAGATGTCTATCGTAAGTATAGGCATACGAAGCCGTTCCATAAGAGGCTTCTCCATAATAACTTCCATAATTCATTGCCAGGTGGTTATCCATATCTTGGTTTAGAGTTGCTGGATTAAACATAACCTGATTGACATCTTCATCATAAATCGTTATCGTTTTTCCACCTAACGCTGCCTGCCTTGGTGAAGTAGTTAAATTAAGAAACTGATAGGTATAACGCCCTCCAATTTGCCCGAAAGAAACCGAACTTAATAATATCAATAAGAATAAAACAAGTCGTTTTATCATGCTTTGTGTGGCGTTCCTATATGGGAATAACGCAAATACAAATATAAAATTATATAATTTAAAAAATAATTTTTATAACTATTTAAAAATCAGTTATTGTGTCAGGTTTTTATCTTTTTCGTCAAACCGAAAATACAGAGAAAGCACTCATCAATAAAATTTCAATAAAAAAAAATCCAAATTCCAATCTGTCAGCATCAGTTTGGAATTTGGACTTTAAAGATTGGAATTTAAAGCTAAAATTATTTTAAAGTTTTAGCATTTTTGGCATTTTGGTCTGTTAAGGCTAAAGTCAAAACTTCGCTCATTTCTTTTACATAATGAAAAGTAAGACCATCCAGATATTCAGCTTTGATTTCATCAATGTCACTTTTATTTTCATGACACAAAATAATTTCTTTGATATTGGCTCTTTTTGCCGCCAGAATTTTTTCTTTGATTCCTCCCACAGGAAGAACTTTTCCACGAAGTGTAATTTCTCCTGTCATGGCAAGGCTTTTCTTTACTTTCTTTTGTGTCAGCAAAGAAACCAATGAGGTAAGCATTGCAATACCTGCACTTGGGCCATCTTTTGGTGTCGCTCCTTCAGGAACGTGCAGGTGGATATTGTATTTCTGAAATAATTCTATCGGCAGACCTAACTTTTTAGCATTTGCCTTAATATATTCTAATGCAATTGTAGCCGATTCTTTCATGACATTTCCAAGATTACCTGTAATTGTCAGTGCGCCTTTTCCTTCAGAAATCAAGGACTCAATAAATAATATATCTCCGCCAACACTTGTCCAGGCCAAACCTGTCACTACACCTGCAACATCATTATTCTCGTATTTATCGCGCTCAAGTCTTGGAACTCCCAAAACAGTGATGATATCTTCGTCTGTTACTTTTTTGTTATAGTCTTCTTCCATCGCAACTGCTTTTGCTGCATTACGAATAATCTGAGCAATTTTAGTTTCAAGATTACGAACTCCAGATTCACGCGTGTAACCTTCTACAATTTTTTCCAATTGTTTTTTTCCAATTGTCAGATCTTTAGCCGTTAGACCATGCGCTTCTAATTGTTTTGGAAATAAGTGTCTTTTAGCGATTTCTACTTTTTCTTCAATCGTATAACCTGACATTTTAATTACTTCCATTCTGTCACGCAGGGCTGGCTGAATGGCTGCCATATTATTTGACGTGGCAATGAACATCACTTTAGACAAATCATATCCCATTTCAAGGAAATTATCATAAAAAGAGCTGTTTTGTTCGGGATCTAAAACTTCCAGTAAAGCAGAAGACGGATCGCCGCTGTTTCCGCTGGATAATTTATCAATTTCATCTAAAATAAAAACAGGATTAGAAGTTCCCGCTTTCTTTAAGCTTTGAATAATTCTTCCCGGCATTGCACCTATATAGGTTTTTCTGTGTCCGCGAATTTCAGCTTCGTCACGTAAACCGCCAAGCGAAATACGAACATATTCACGCCCTAAAGCTTCTGCTACAGATCGTCCAATAGATGTTTTTCCGACCCCAGGAGGTCCTGTCAAACAAATTATTGGAGATTTCATGTCATTTCGCAATTTTAAAACAGCCAAATGCTCTACCATTCTTTTCTTAACTTCTTCAAGTCCGAAATGATCTTTATCTAATACTTTCTGAGCATATTTTAAATCAAATTTATCTTTGGAATATTCGCCCCATGGCAATTCCAAAAACAATTCTAAATAGTTGCGCTGAATTCCAAAATCTGGAGATTGGGGATTCATTCGACGCATTTTAGACAATTCTTTCTCGAAATGTTTCTGCGTTTTTTCGTCCCATTTTTTTGTTTTTGCCTTCTGCCCCATTTCGTCCATTTCTTCTTCCTGCGAAACTCCTCCCAATTCTTCCTGAATGGTTTTCATTTGCTGATGAAGGAAATATTCACGCTGTTGCTGGTCTAAATCAAAACGCACTTTTGACTGAATGTCATTTTTTAATTCTAGTTTTTGCAACTCTACGTTCATATAACGCAAAGTTTCTAAAGCGCGCTCTTTTAAGCCATTTATCGATAAAAGACCTTGTTTTTCTTTTACGGATAAATTCATATTTGACGATACAAAATTGATTAAAAACGACTGGCTTTCAATGTTTTTAATCGCAAAAGTAGCTTCAGAAGGAATATTTGGACTTTCTTTAATAATCTGAATGGCCAATTCTTTAACAGAATCTAAGATAGCGGTAAACTCAGTGTCATTTTCATCAGGACGCTCTTCTGACACCTCTTTTATAGTGGCTGTCATGTAAGGCTCTTCAGAAACAACTTCGTCAATTTCAAAACGTTTTTTACCTTGTAAAATTACCGTTACATTTCCGTCAGGCATTTTTAAAACCCTAAGGATTCTTGCTACGGTTCCGATTTTATGAACATCATCTTTTGACGGATCTTCGTCTTCTTCGTTTATTTGAGAAACTACACCAATGATTTTTCCTCCTGCATTTGCATCATTAATAAGCTTTATTGATTTATCTCTTCCTGCTGAAATTGGAATTACAACACCCGGAAATAAAACTGTGTTTCGTAAAGGCAGAATTGGCAAAGAAAGCGGCAGTTCTTCATTGTTCATTTCCTCTTCGTCTTCCGGCGTTAATAATGGAATTAATTCTGCTTCTGAATCGAATTCCTGAAGTGACAGATTGTCAATGGTAAGTATTTTATGGTTTGACATAATAATATATAAGTCGTTTTGTCATTAAATTATCAATTCTAACAGTAAACAAAATCTAAGCTTCATTAGTTTTTATCAAAATAATGATAAGTGTATCATTTACAAGGTAGGCCATAAAAATAGACAATCATTGTGCCAAAACCAAAGAGAGTTTTAGAAAATTAGAATAAAAAGCTATTTTTAATACTTAATGAAAGAGGAGCCTTAAAAAATAAATTACAATTATTTTTTATAAAACTGTAACAAACCAAAACAACCAAAGTCATTATAATAAACCAGCAAAAATTACTTGAATATAACTAACCAAAATATCGAAGAATTAATCACGCTTTGTAAAGAGAATAATCAAAAAGCACAATTTGAAGTTTACAATCGCTATAGTAAAGCTATGTATAATGTAGCTTATAGAATTGTAAAGGACGAACATTATGCACAAGACGTCATGCAGGAGGGTTTTTTGAAAGCTTTTACTAAAATTAATGACTACAGGCAGGAAGTTGCTTTTGGTGCGTGGTTAAAAAAAATAATTGTCAATTACAGTATTGACTTTTATAAAAAAAACAATGCCTTTCAGGTTGAAGATTTGAGTAAAACTCTTTATAAAATAGAGGAAAACGACAGCTTCTTTTCTGAAAATATTGATCTGAACTCTTTAAAAGTAAAACAGGTGCTGGATACTATTTTAAGTTTAAAAGACAGCTACCGAATGGTATTGACACTTTTTTACATTGAAGGTTATGATCAGGAGGAAATCTGCGAAATTCTGAATATAAGTTATGCCAATTGCAGAACAACACTGAGCAGAGCAAAAGAAAGTTTAAGAAAAAAATTAGAGGATATATGAAAAAGGAAAATGACAAATTAGACCAACTATTTGAAAAATTTGAAAATCAATGGGATGTACAGGAAATGAATTCTGACCATCAGCTTGATTTCTTAAATAAATTAAATAATAAAAAGAAACCTAAAAAGAATTATTATGCCGTTTTAGGAATCGCTGCTTCGATAGTCTTGTTGCTGGGAATATCTATTTTTTATAATACGAATCAAAAACCTCGAGAATTTAAATTTGCTTCTAAAGAAACCCAAAGAACCGATTCTATTTTTAATATTTTAATTGATAATGAGTTAGTTAAACTAAAAGAAAAAAGTTCTCCGGAAAATCAGCAGATTATAAACGATGCGCTTTCTCAAATGAAAATTTTTGATGCAGATTATCAGAAAATTATAAATGAGCTGCAAAAAAATGGAGAGAACAAACAAATTATTTATGCGATGATCAGCAATCTGCAAACCCGTATTTCATTTTTACAAACGGTTTTAAAGAGAATTGAAGAAAACGAAAATTTAAAAAACACCACTCATGAAAAAACATTATAACATTCTAATTTTATTTATTTTAATTCCATTTTTGGGATTTTCAAATGATGAAACTGTTATTTCAAAACAAAAAAACATCAAAAAAACTTATATCGTTAACTCAAATGCAGGAATTACTATTGAAAATAAATATGGAAATATTTCTGTAAGCACCTGGGACGAAGATAAAATCGACCTTGATATTACGATTAAAGTTACCGGAGGAAATGAAAACTGGGTAAACGAAAGGATTAACAGTATTGATATTGATATTACGGCCTTAAAATCTATGGTTTCTGCTATTACCTCAATTGGAAATTCTTCTTTGAAAAGCAGAGGAAGCAGTAATAGTTTTGAAATAAATTATGTTATTAAAATCCCTAAAAACGGAACGGTAAAACTTGACAATAAATATGGGAATATCAACATCTTAAGTGTAGATGCTGCGACAGATATCTCATGCAAATATGGAAAAGTTACTCTTGGAAAATTAAACGGGAACAGCAATCGTATTGAAATTGCTTATTGCCAGAATTCAAGTATTGACTATATCAAAAGCGGTACTATTGTAGCCCGCTATTCCGGATTGAAAATTACTGAATCTGGAAATCTGAATCTGGATACCAGTTACTCTGATTTGGTGATGTCTGAAGGAGAAAATATAAAGTACGATTGTAATTACGGGAATTTTAAACTTCAAAAAATAAATACATTTTCAGGTTCAGGAAATTATCTTACGATTTCTATCGCCGAAATTTCAAACAGCATCAATGTAAATACCAATTACAGTAAAATAAATGTTTCTAACATTACCGACAGAGCCAATAATGTCAATATAAATTGCGGATATACTGATGTATCTCTGGGTTATGACACAAATTATGCTTTTGATTTTGATATTAATACCCGATATGGAAATATTAAAAATGATAATTCACTGGATGTTTCTGTGTCAGAAAGCAAAAGTAATACAAAGAGAATAAGTGGTTTCAATAAGAAAAAAGGACAAAATAAACTTGTCATTAATTCTAATTACGGCAGCGTAACGTTAACCAAAAAATAATCTAAAATCAAAAAACAATGAAAAAATCAGTTCAATTATTAGTTTGTAGTGTATTTCTTTTAAGTCTTACAGCAAATGCACAATGGCCATCAAATCAGGAAAAAGTAAAAGGAAACGGAAAAATAGTTTCTGAAACGCGAAACACAGCAGATTATGATGCCATAAAAGTTTCCGGATCTTTTGATGTAGATTTAGTTTCGGGCAAAGAAGGAAATATTTCGATCAAAGGAGAAGAAAATTTACTCTCATTTGTGAAAGTAGAAGTTGAAGAAAACACGCTGAAAATTTATATTAAGGGCAATACAAACATCCGACCAAGCAAAAAAATACAAGTTACAGTTCCTTTTGAGAAAATATCAGAATTGAGTTTATCCGGTTCAGGAAATATTCAGACTAAAAATGATATTAAAAATGATAAATTCTCGGCTAATCTTTCAGGTTCCGGAAATTTTAACCTTAGTATAAATTCAAATGATCTGGATCTTAATTTAAGCGGATCAGGCAATGTCCAATTAAAAGGAAATGCGGCAAACTTTACCAGCAAACTTTCAGGTTCAGGAGATATTGATGCATCTGACCTAAAGTCTAAGAATGTTGATGTGAATGTTTCGGGGTCAGGAAATAGTAAGGTAAGCTGCAACGAAAATTTAACAGCAAGAGTTTCAGGTTCAGGAAATATTAAATATGAAGGAAATCCGGAGAAACGAGATGTAAAAGTGGCCGGATCCGGGAATATTTCTAAAGCATAAAACTTGCAGAAAAATACTTTAAGAAACTAAAAGATTAAAATAAAAACGTCATGAGATTTTGAGCTCATGACGTTTTTATTTTATCAATACTTATATTTTATTTTGAAGTAACGTTTTTTGGTATTCTTCGTAATAAGAAAATAGCAGTTATAAAAAAGACAGCTAAAATTACAATCGCCGCACGAGGGCTTCCTGTTATTTGGTCAACAATGCCATAGACACACATTCCGATTACAATTCCTATTTTTTCGGCAACATCATAAAAACTAAAAAACGATGTTGTATCTTCTGTTTCTGGCAATAATTTCGAATAAGTAGAACGCGATAAAGCCTGAATTCCACCCATCACGAATCCGGCAACCGTTGCCATAACATAAAAGTGCATTGGTAATGTTATAAAATAAGCCAGAGCACAAAATACGGCCCAAATGATGTTTATGAAAATTAAAGCCGGAATATTTCCAAATTTAGCAGAGGCTTTTGAAGTTAAATAAGCACCCACTACTGCCACTAACTGAATTATTAAAATACACTTAATTAAACCAATTGTACTTTCTTCTTCAGAAGACCATTGTATTTCCTGAGCACCAAAATAAGTTGCAACCAACATTACAGTCTGTACGGCCATGCTTGAGACAAAGAATCCGCCCAAATATCTTCTTAAGGGTACATTCTCTTTGAGAAGTGCCCAAACTTTTTTAAGTTCTTTAAAACCGTTAAAAATAACATCTTTAGTAAACTTTTGATTGGTTTCTTTGTTTCCTTTTGGCAAGTAATAGTAAGTATACTGGCTAAATAAAATCCACCAGATTCCAACCATTACAAAAGAATATTTCATTGCTTGCATCCTTGCCTCCGTACTTTCGGCACCCATTATCATAACCAAATTAATAACCAGTAGAATTACACTTCCCACATACCCAAGAGAATATCCTTTTGCACTGATTCTGTCTTGTTGCTCATCAAAAGCAATATCCGGAAGATAAGAGTTATAAAAAACCAAACTTCCCCAATATCCGATCAATCCCAGAAAGTAAAACAACAATCCTACATAAATATTTTCCAAATCAAACCAATATAATCCCATACAGGATAAAGCTCCCAAATAGCAGAAAAACTTCATAAAAGATTTTTTGTTGCCTACATAATCTGCAATCCCGGATAATAGAGGCGAAATAAAAGAAATGACTAAAAAGGCAAAAGCGGTTATGAAACTAATTAATGCAGAATTTTTTAGATGAAGACCAAAAACATCAATATAATGATTGTCTTTTGGAAACAGTGCTTCATAAAAGATAGGAAATACTGCAGATGCAATAGTAAGTGTATAAACTGAATTGGCCCAGTCATAAAATGCCCAGGCATTCAAAAGTTTCTTATCACCCTTTTTTAGGTTTTTCATAGAAATGGTTTTGTTAATTGGCTACGAATTTATCTCTTTATTATTAAGTATCCATTATTTGAATATTAAGAACCGAGTTTTTTTTACAAAAAAAAAGCTACTCTAAATTGAATAGCTTATTATTTAATATTATTGTGCTTATCTGATTGTACCTACCTTAAGAGCAATTGCTTTTGCTTCGGGTATTAACGATTTTATATTTGCAATCCTTGTCGCATCAGACGGGTGTGTGCTCATAAATTCAGGGGTTCCTGCTCCGCCTGATTTGGCAGACATTCTGCTCCAAAATGTAACAGCATCTTCTGGATTATAACCGGCAATTGCCATAAGTGTTAATCCGATTTTATCTGCTTCTGATTCATTACCTCTGCTAAATGGCAACATTACTCCTACTTCTGTCCCAAGACCATATGCCTGCGAAAATATTTGTTGTGTTTGTTCTGATTTACCACTTGTTGCGGCTCCCAAAGCTACACCTCCAATTTGCTGCAGCTGGGCAGCACTCATTCTTTGTGCTCCGTGATTGGCCAATGCGTGAGATACTTCATGCCCCATCACTGTTGCCAGTCCTGATTCGGTCTGGGTTACAGGCAAAATTCCTGAATAAACAACAATTTTTCCACCAGGAAGACACCAGGCATTTACTTCTTTGTTGTCAACCAATTTGTATTCCCAACGATAATCTTTCAGATACTGACTTTGTCCAAGATATGTCAGATATTTTTCCGCAGCGCTTTTAATTCTTGATCCCACGAGGTCAACTCGTTTCGCATCTGCTGTTCCCGTTATAACTTTATTTTCTGTCAAAAATTGATTATATTGTTGAAACGAAGACGGAAATAACTCGCTGTTTGAAACAAAATTTAAATTCTGTTTTCCAGTAATTGGATTTGTTGCACATGCAACGAAAAGAATAGTTACTATTCCTCCTAATAAATATTTTTTCATAATTTCTGGTATTTAACTAAACAAAAATACAAATATTATAAAATTGCGTTTTATATAATTTTAAGAAAAAATATCAAAATAAGGCTATTCCCCAATAAGGTGTAATTCACTAAATTCTTTATTAATGATAAGATAATTATTTTCAGAAAAATTAATTGCATTAAACTCTATCTTTTCATTATCAATCTCAATTTCAGTAACTTTAAAAGGAAGTCCGATGAAGTTAATTCTAAATTTAGAATAATTTGTTTCAAATTTTCCTTCTTTATGCAACTGCACAATAAGCTCTTTTTCTTTCCCGATTGTCTGAAATGATAAATAACTATAGCGGCCTTTTTTATAATCATAACCGTCCTGAGAATCTTCGTATACAAATGATTTCTCTTTACCGTTTCTAAAATACAAATCGAGCGTTAATTCATCAAATTCTAATTCTCCAACATATTGCTGAACCGGATATTTAGGAATAATTGCACCTGCTTTTACAAAAATCGGAATTTCATCAAATTTAGTATCAATCCACACCTCTCTTCCACCTGTAAAAAGTTCATTTGTCCAGTAGTTATACCACTCACCTCTTGGAATATACATACGTCTGCCTAAAGAATTAGGTTCAAGAATAGGACAGACCAAAATCTGATTTCCGAATATAAATTCATCATTACGATAATGCGTCTGAGTATCATCCTGATCGTAATAAAAAAGAGGTTTCAGCATCGGAATTCCTTCTTCAATATATTGCCAGAACATCGTATATAAATAAGGTAATAACTGATAACGAAGGTTTACAAATTTTCTGGTGATATTAATTACTTCTTCATCAAAAGCCCAAGGTTCCTGATTTCCATGATCTCCAGAAGAATGGGTTCTGCAAAAGGGATGAAAAACGCCCAATTGAATCCAGCGTGCATATAATTCTCCGGTTGGCTGTTCAGCGAAACCTCCAATATCAGAACCGGTAAAACCCATACCCGAAATAGACATTCTCTGTACCTGAATATTAGCAATCCATAAATGTTCCCATGTTGCTACATTATCACCTGTCCAGGATGAAGTATAACGCTGTGCACCTGAATAAGCAGATCTTGTTATCACAAATGGTCTTTTGGGATATGCAAAACGCTTAACACCATGATAAGTGGCTCTTGCCATTTGAGTTCCGTAAATATTATGCGCTTTTCTATGGCTGCACGGGTTTCCGTCATAAACGTGACGAACATCCATCGGAAATGTTTTGTTTGGAACTTCCATAACGGCAGGTTCGTTCATATCATTCCACACTCCTTTTACCCCAATATCTGAAATTAATTCTTTAAATAATCCTGCCCACCATTCTCTAACTACGGGATTTGTATAATCAGGAAAATTACATTCACCCGGCCATACTTTTCCTTTCATATAAGGTCCGTCGGCTCTTTTGCAGAAATAATCATTATCCAGAGCCTCTTTGTAAACCCAATAATCTTTATCGATTTTAATTCCGGGATCTATAATCACAACGGTTTTAAATCCATCTTCTGCCAATTCTGCAACCATTCTTTTTGGATCTGGAAAATATTCTTTATTCCATGTAAAACATCGGAAACCTTCCATATAATCAATATCCAGATAAATAGCATCACAGGGAATTTGAAGTTCTCTGAATTTTGAAGTAATTTCTTTGACTTTACTCTCCGGATAGTAGCTCCATTTGCATTGATGATAACCCAAAACCCAAAGTGGCGGCAATTCTGGTTTACCGGTTAAATCTGTATAAGTAGTGACAACATCCTGCATTTGTGGGCCATAAATGAAATAATAGTTCATTTCGCCTCCTTCTGCCCAAAAACTGGTTACATTTCTTCTTTCCTGACAAAAATCAAAAAAAGTCCTAAATGTGTTATCAAAGAAAATTCCATATGATTGCTTGTTCTGCAGGCCAATATAAAACGGTACAACTTTATACAGAGGGTCCTGCTCTTTTTGATAGGCATATTGGTCTGTGGCAAAATTTTCAACTCTCTTGCCTTTTAAATTCATTTGAGTGGCTTTGTCACCTAAACCATAAAAACATTCTCCATCTTTTGATGATTTACTCATTTTTACAATATTCCCTCCATATTCATAACTTTCTTCCCAATGAAAACCGAGTTCGTCTTCGAGGATTAAAAGATCATTGAGATCATAGATTGATAAACGGAGATCTGCTTTCTGGATTTTACATTTTACTTTGCTTGTCCTGATCTGAAAATAAGTTTCTTCTTCGGTAACTTCAAGAAAATTATAACCATGCAATTGTGTTTTGTCAATTGCATATGAAAAATCATTGCTAAAATAGCCCTTGGTTGTAAAACGAAAACGGATTAAACTGTCTCTGAGAATTGTGACCTTTAAGATTACTTTATTGTCTGTATGAAAAAAAATGGAATCTCCATCATGTTCATACGAAACGATTTTTGATGGATATAAATCGCCTTTATATTCTAATGATGTATTCGTAATCATATCGCCAAATGAATTAGTTTATAACTCTGTCTATAATTCCAAACATACAAAAAAAGTTAATAGGCCTCTATAAATATGAGGTTTATTCACGAAAACGTTTTTTCTGCAGGACTGATAAATTAGATATTATGAAATCAGAAAATCGATAATTTACAAACGTAAAACTGACAAAATCTCATTTGAAAAATTTTGATTAATTTTCAAATGAATATACAATAACACTCAAAGGCGGTAAAACTAATTGTACAGAATAATCTCTGCCATCATAAGGAGATAATTCAATTTTTAAAGTTTCCAAACTTCCTGCACCGCTTCCTCCATAATTTTTATTGTCGCTATTAAAAACCGGAACCAAATTTCTTTTCTGATGGATTCCAATTCGATAATTTTCACGAATAACCGGAGTAAAATTACAGACGATGATTAAGTCTTCTTTAGCATTATTCCCTTTTCGTATATAAGTAAGAACTGCATTCTGATGATCAGAATAATTAATCCATTCAAAACCCTCACTGCTAAATTGTTTCTGATGCAATGCCGGTTGGGATTTATATAATTGGTTTAAATCTGTAATAACTTTTTTTATTCCGGAATGATAATCGTATTGTAATAAATGCCAGTCAAGGCTTTTTTCAAAGTTCCATTCATCACTTTGTCCAAATTCAGATCCCATAAACAAAAGCTTTGTTCCCGGATGCGTGAACATATAACCGTATAATAGGCGTAAATTGGCAAATTTCTGCCACTCATCACCTGGCATTTTACTGGCTATTGATTTTTTTCCGTATACTACTTCGTCATGAGAAAAAGGTAACATAAAGTTTTCTGTAAAAGAATAAGTCATAGAAAAAGTCAATTCATTTTGATGGTATTTTCTATAAACCGTTTCTTTCTGAAAGTATTGCAAAGTATCATGCATCCATCCCATCATCCATTTCATTCCAAAACCCAAACCACCGGTAAATGTAGGTCTGGAAACCATTGGAAAAGAAGTACTTTCTTCGGCAATCGTCTGAACTCCATCAAAATTGGCATAAATGACCTCATTAAATTCTTTAAGGAAACTTATAACGGCAAGATTTTCTCTTCCGCCAAATATATTAGGTTCCCATTCTCCGTCTTTTCTTGAATAATCGAGATACAACATCGATGCAACAGCATCTACACGCAAGCCATCAACATGATAATTTTGAAGCCAAAAAACAGCATTACTAATTAAAAAAGCACGAACTTCATTTCGTTCATAATTAAAAACAAGACTTTTCCAATCCGGATGATATCCTTTTCTACGATCAGGATGTTCATATAAGTTTGAACCATCAAAAAGGCCTAAACCATGTGCATCATCAGGAAAATGTGATGGAACCCAGTCCAGAATTACGCCAATTCCGGCCTGATGAAATTTATCGACCAAGACCATAAAATCCTGCGGTTTTCCAAAACGTGAAGTAGGTGCAAAATACCCAGTTAATTGATAACCCCAGGAAGGATCATAAGGATATTCCATAACGGGCATAAATTCGACGTGGGTAAAACCTGTCTCTTTTACATATTTAACCAAATCGTCTGCAAGTTCCAGATAGGATAAAAATCTATTGTGTTCCGCACGTTTCCACGAACCTAAGTGGACTTCATAAACAGAATAAGGTTTATCTAAAGCATTATTCTGTTTACGGGTCTGCATCCATTTTTCATCCTTCCACTTATAGTCCAAATCCCAGACTACAGAAGCAGTATGTGGTGGTTTTTCACAATAACGGGCAAAGGGGTCTGCTTTTTCAGTTACAATTCCGTCAATATTAGACTGAATCTTATACTTGTAAAGTGCTCCTTTTTCAATATCAGGAATAAATCCTTCCCAAATTCCCGAAGAATCCCAGCGAACCTGGAGTTGATGTTCATCTTTTGTCCAATAATTAAAATCTCCAACAACAGATACAGAATTTGCCGTGGGTGCCCAAACCGCAAAATAAACTCCTTTTATACCGTCAACTTCAATTAAATGTGCACCAAGTTTTTCATACAATTTGTAATGTTTCCCGGCTTTGAATAAATTGATGTCAAAATCAGTAAAAAGAGAATGCGTAATTACTTTATTCATATTTGGTTTTTAAGGCAACAATTAAATTTTAATTTATTCAATCCTGAAATTATCTGAAAGAACAACCCCTTTTTTTATCACAACAATTCCGTCTTTTATACTATATAACTCATTTGTAAAATTATCTAAGTGCTTGCCTCCGTTAATGTGTACATTATTTCCTATACGCACATTTTTATCTACTAAAGCATTTTTGATAAAACAATTTTCTCCTATTCCAACATTAATTTTGTTGTTCTCATTTTCATGATGCAGTTCATCAAGATCCTGATAAAAATCGTTGCCCATTACATAGCAGTTTTCAAGGATAGTTCCTTCACCAATTCTGGATCTAATACCTATTACAGAACTTTTAATTTCCTTCGCATTAATAATACAGCCTTCAGAAATTAGGGATTGATTTATAATAGAATTTCTAAATTTTGAAGGAGGCAACAATCTCGGACGTGTAAAAATTTTGTTATCATTATCAAACAAATTAAATTCCGGTATATCTGCTGTTAAACCAATATTGGCCTCAAAAAAAGATTCAATATTTCCAATATCAGTCCAATAACCCTCATATTGATAACTTAAAATTTTATGTTTTCCGACAGCCTCAGGAATAATTTCTTTTCCAAAATCTTTGGTTTCCTGATCCTCCATTAATTCTACCAGGAGATTTTTATTGAAAATGTAAATCCCCATAGAAGCCAGATACTTTTTACCTTTTGTATGCATTTCTTCACTTACCTCAGATTCCCAATCAGGCAACAGTGACGCATTTGGTTTCTCTATAAAAGCTTCAATGACATTTTCATGATTCGTTTTTAAAATTCCAAACTCAGGAGCATCTTTAGCATTTACGGGCAATGTAGCTATAGAAATCTCAGCATTGTTTGCAATGTGGGCTTCAAGCATTTCGTTAAAATCCATCTGATACAATTGATCACCTGATAAAATCAAAGCGTGATCAAAATCATGTTTAAGAAAATGTGACATACATTGACGTACAGCATCGGCAGTTCCCTGAAACCAGGTAGGATTATCCGGAGTTTGCTCTGCTGCCAATATATCAACAAAAGACTGACTGAAAATACTAAAATTAAATGTATTCTTTATGTGTGCATTTAAAGATGCAGAATTAAATTGTGTTAGTACAAATATTTTAAAGATATCAGAATTGATACAATTTGAAATCGGAATATCGACTAATCTGTATTTTCCTCCAATCGGAACGGCAGGTTTTGATCTTGTTTCTGTTAAAGGGAATAAGCGTGATCCTTGTCCTCCTCCTAAAATAATGGCAACTACATTTTTCTTTTTAAACTTCATTTTGCTGAATTATTAAGTTGTATATTTCGATGTATTCCTTACAAACTCTTTCCCAGGAATGATCTGTTTCCATTCCTTTCTCTATTATTTTATTAAAATGTGCTTTATCCGGATAAAGTTTAACAGCCCGGTTAATAGAATAACAAATATCACCTACAGAGGCCTGATCATGACAAATTCCATTCCCGTTATCTCCAAAGTCAATTACTGTATCCTGAAGTCCTCCTGTTCTCCGCACAATAGGTACTGTACCATATCGAAGCGCATACATTTGATTTAAACCGCACGGTTCTACACGAGAAGGCATTAATATAAAATCTGAGCCAGCATAAATCAAATGAGCCAGTTCTTCATTGTAACCAATAAATACATTATAATTACCATTGTAATCATTACGTAATTGTATCAACTGAGATTCGATTTCAGTATTTCCGGATCCTAGAATTAGAATATTAATATTTTCAAAATTCTCTGACAAAGCCAAAGCTGCTGCCTGCGGAAGCAAATCACCTCCTTTTTCTTCAAATAATCGCCCTATAAAACTAAATAGAGGTTTTGAAGGGTCTAATTCAAATTGCTCACACAACTTTTCCTTATTTTTTTGTTTTCCGGTAACAAAAGTTGAAAGATCATAATTTTCATTAATCATTTCATCTTTTGATGGATTCCAGACTTCAATGTCAATTCCGTTTAAAATTCCTTTAGATTTATATCTAACCGAATTAAATAACGATTCTAAACCATTTGAAAAAATGTTTATTTCGTTTAAATAACTTGGAGAAACAGTAGTCACGGCATGAGCGCATTTTACTCCAACTGCTAATGAGTTTAAAGAATTGTTCCATTCTAAAAACCCTACATGCATTAAATCAAATTCTGGCAGATAATGTAATTTATCAAAACCAAACCAACCCTGATATAGACCGTTATGAATTGTGATTACTGTCCTTACACTTCTTAATTTTTCATATTTGTAAGCGTATTTTACCATAAAAGGAATTATTCCGGTATGATGATCGTGACAATTTATAATATCAGGAATTGAATTGCGCTGGGAAATCCAATCTAAACCTGCAATCTGAAAAGATAAGAACCGCTCTATATCATCTTCATAACCATAAATATTTGGACGATCAAATAATTCCTTTATTTCGATTAAATACAATTCATAACCTAACTGATCGGTAGTTTCCTTTAAAACATTAAAAGGGAATTTAAAATTCCCCAGCTTAACAGTCCCGGTATGAACACACTCAAATTGATTCTGACTATAAAATTTAGTGTCATAACAAGGGACTATTACTCTAACCTGATGACCTTCTTTATTTTGATATTTAGGCAATGCACCAACAACATCGGCAAGACCACCAACTTTAGCCATCGGGTAACATTCTGCACTTATGTGAAATATTTCCATTTAAATTAAATTCCCAATTATTTAAGTCAAACATTTACTATTTGTACTACTTTTATGTTCTTTAAATTTAGGAAAAAATAAACAAATTCTGACCTCGAAGTAAAAATTATTAAAATGGCAAAAAAGACTTCCAATCCTATTCAATCTTTAAAAATACCACGCGTTATAATAATATCCTGTAAAATATGCGCTTTTATTTCCAGTAAATTGGTTACAAAATATACAGCGAGACTTTTCACCACCCCAATAAAACATAAAGTTCCTAAAAGAGAATTAGAAATGGATCGCAAAAGCGCGCAACATACAATTCATATTCCAAAAATTAATAAAGACATTGTTGTTTACGAATTTGGAAAAAGCAATCGTAAAATTTTATTAGTACATGGATGGTCAGGAAGAGGAACCCAATTATTTAAAATCGCAGACGAACTTTTGCGCAACGGATATTCAACAGTAAGTTTCGATGCTCCGGCACACGGAAAATCAAAAGGAAAAACTACTATAATGTCTGATTTTATAGAATCAATTTTAGAGATTGACAAAATTTACGGACCATTCGAAATTGCAATTGGACATTCTTTGGGAGGAATGTCGGTCCTAAACGCCATAAAAGATGGATTAAAAGTAGATAAAGCTGTTGTAATTGGCAGTGGCGATATTGTTCAGGATATTTTAGATGATTTCATTTCAAAATTAGAACTAAAACCAAAAATAAGCGAGCTTTTACGCGAACACTTTGAAAATAAATACCAAACTGTAATGGATAATTATTCAGCATACAGAGCTGCTGCCAAAATAAAAGTTCCTGTTTTAGTGATTCACGATAATGATGATCCGGAGGTTGCAGTAAAAGCCGGAATTCATATTCACAAACATTTGGAAAATGGAAGTTTATTTCTTACCGATAAATTGGGACACAGAAAAATATTAGGAAATCAAATTGTGATAAAAAAAATCTTAGATTTTATCAAAAGTAGTTAACTTTATAATACTTGTGTTTTATTAATATTTAAATAACGTAAAATGGATTTATTTGGAGAAACAAAGAACTGGGAAGAAGCATTAAAACCACTTATAAAAAAATATAAAGGCAAAAAACATCCTTTAGATTATCAAACTACATATCAATTACTTGTTATGGTAGTTTTGTCTGCGCAAGATTCTGATGCAAATATAAATAAGATAGCACCTGCTTTGTTTGAAAATTTTCCGACATTTCAAAGCCTGTCAAAAGCAGATCCTGAAAAATTTATTCCCTACATAAGTAAAGTTAGAAATTACCCAACCAAAGCAAATTGGTTACTTGAAATAGCGCAAATCATCAAAAAAGATGAAAATATACCATTAACAATGGAAGGATTAACTGCGCTAAAAGGAATTGGCCGAAAATCAGCTAATGTCATTCTAAGAGAAACTAATCAACCTGCTGAAGGTATTATTGCAGATCTCCATGTTATACGTGTAGCCCCAAGGCTTGGAATTATAAAAGAAAGTAAAGATGGAAATAAAGTTGAAAAAGAACTAATGAAAGTATTACCGAAGAAAATTTGGTCGGAAATTGGTATGGCAATTTCATTTTTGGGAAGAGAAATATGCAGACCCAAACCAAAATGCGAAATCTGTTTGATGGCTGACGATTGTTTATATTATCAAACTCAAGTCATTTAACTATTTTCTTCTTGTATCAATTAGATAAATAATTTTCCAATTATCTTTTTCTTTAAATAAAGTAAACGTATTAACTCCTGAATGGCTCAATTTGTCATTAAGATAAAACTCATATGGAGCCCAAACGTGAGCCATTGTTCCGTCTATCTGAATAGTATAACTCAATATTTTTTCATTAAATTTCATATTTGAAGGTATCGATGAAATGGATTTATAAAATTCAGCACTAGACTCGTTTGACAATTTATTTCCTTTCGTCACGCTTTCACTAATCGATTGCAAAATAATTTTATTTGAACAGACAGATTGTAATTTAATCGTATCTTTTTGATGAAATGCAGCAAAAAAATCTTCTATAACTTTCTGCACATCTTGTTTTTGAGCCATTGAAGATACTCCGATAAAAAGAAAAATTAATATTAAACACTTCTTCATGACAGATAATTTTTATTGATGGGATTATTAAACAGCAAATTGAGTCAAGTGATGATCCAAATGTTTTGCAAACATATTATTCCACTCCTTTGAACTTAATTTTCCAAAAGAATGAGATATCTTCCCTTCAAATGCATCTTCTCCTAATTCCTGAGTTTTAATGATATAATTTATTAATCTATTTTTCTCAATTTCAAAACTACGTTCATCTTTTACAATGAACTGAGGAGCAGTAGGGCTGTTTTTAGAATAAGTTTTTTTATTAACCACCTTATTTTTTACAAACAATCTTAGTATTATCTTGATAAAATTATTCGGTTTCTTATGAATATCTTCATAAACCATCTCATAAGAAACATTACAGTGCGCCAACATTTGATTTACGCTCATTTTCCCCCATAATGCTTTAGAATCAGGACTTAATTGATTTATCCTATCAATGTATTCAGAAGCATCTTCTTTTAAAAAAATATTTTTCATTATGATTTAGCAAATTTATAATGAGTAAAAGTATAAAATTTCAAGAAATATTGGATGAAGCACAAAGCTTGGGGAGGAAATGTCAAAATAAAACAAGAACTTTGCAATCTAAGAATTTTATATGACCCCTATAGAGCTTTTGAAGT
>NZ_JAFICC010000012.1 GCF_017833415.1 Flavobacterium sp. 1355
TCTCTCAATGAACTTTCCGTGTTTTGCGGGGTGCAAATGTAACATCCGTTTTCTAATCTCACAAGCTTTTTTGAATCTTTTTTGAAAAAATTTTTTCAGTCTTAATTCGTATTGCTTGTCAGTAAATCAGGGAACGTGTGTCGTTGTTGCGGGTGCAAAAGTAGCACCTTTATTTACATTTACAAGGGTTTTTATTATATTTTTTTCATGTTTTTCCACGCTTTTTCTTAACTCACTGATAACAGATTCTTTACAATCAAACTTTTTTTGAGTCATTGTCAGTTTTTTCTTCATCAGGCTGATATTTCTGTATTTTAAGTCTTTTTCGAAACGACGTTTTTGCGGAATTTATAGATTTTTGCAGGAATTTGATTCATTCTGCCATCAAGGTGCAAGGTTTGCTTCTTCTTTTGGATTATGAATCTCAAAAGTTCTTTTGAAAACAAGTGTCCTAGCCCCGATAGAAGTGGAAATCCTTTTGTGTCTCGTTTCTTTAACGAGACACAAAAGATTGCAGCGGATAGCGGGAATAGCTCCTTATTAAAACTAAACTCCCTTTTTTAAAATTCAAATTCTAAACCAGAAAAGAGGCTTCGGCTTCGCTCAGCTGACAATGGGTATTTAAATCTGAAATAGAATACCAACCTATTCTACTCTTATATATTATAGTAAAGTTTTCTACTTATTATATAATAAAAGAATCTTGTACATATATATATTGTATGTGTTTTAGTAATCACTTATATTTGCATTCACAAAATTATAAACAATGATCAAGATTACTTTACCCGATGGGTCAATTAGAGAGTTCGCTTCGGGCGTAACTCCAATGGAGGTCGCTAAAAACATTAGCGAAGGTTTTGCAAGAAATGTTATTTCTGCATCTTTTAATGGTACAACTATTGAAACCGAAACTCCATTAACGACCGATGGTAATCTTATATTATATACTTGGAATGATGCTGAAGGTAAAAAGGCTTTCTGGCATTCGACTTCGCACGTAATGGCTCAGGCTCTTGAGGAATTGTACCCAGGGATTAAATTAACTCTTGGACCTGCAATTGCTAACGGGTTTTATTATGACGTAGATTTTGAAGACCAGAAGATTTCTGAAGCTGATTTTAAAAAGATTGAAGATCGTGTTCTTGAGATTTCGAGAGGTAAACATGAATTTAAAATGCGTCCGGTTAGTAAAGCGGAAGCATTGGAAATGTATAAAGACAATGTTTACAAGACTGAATTGATTTCTAATCTTGAAGATGGGACTATTACTTTCTGCGACCACTCTACATTTACTGATTTATGTCGTGGTGGGCATATCCCGAATACAGGGATCATCAAGGCTTTTAAAGTTATGAGTGTTGCGGGTGCTTACTGGAGAGGTGACGAGAAAAACAAACAGTTGACTCGTGTTTACGGAACTTCTTTTCCTAAACAAAAAGACTTAACCGAATATCTTGAACTTCTGGAAGAAGCTAAACGTCGTGATCACCGCAAACTTGGCAAAGAGCTTGAATTGTTTGCTTTTTCTCAAAAAGTTGGACAAGGTTTGCCTTTATGGTTGCCTAAGGGAGCTGCGCTTAGAGATCGTTTAGAACAGTTTTTAAAGAAAGCTCAAAAGAAAGCCGGATACGAACAAGTTGTTACTCCTCATATTGGTCAAAAAGAACTTTATGTAACTTCTGGACATTATGCAAAATATGGCGCTGATAGTTTTCAGCCAATCAATACTCCTGCTGAAGGTGAAGAGTTTTTATTGAAACCTATGAACTGTCCTCACCATTGTGAGATTTACAATGTAAGACCTTGGTCGTATAAAGATTTACCAAAGCGTTATGCTGAATTTGGTACTGTATATAGATACGAGCAATCCGGGGAATTGCATGGTTTGACTCGTGTGAGAGGGTTTACTCAGGATGATGCACATATTTTCTGTACTCCGGAGCAGTTGGATGAAGAGTTTAAAAAAGTAATTGACCTTGTACTATATGTATTTGGTTCTTTAGGATTTGAAAACTTTACTGCTCAAATTTCGTTGAGGGATCAGGAAAACAGAGAAAAATATATCGGTTCTGACGAAAATTGGGAAAAAGCAGAGAATGCAATTATCAATGCTGCGAAAGATAAAGGATTGAATACTGTAGTAGAATATGGCGAGGCTGCTTTTTATGGTCCAAAGCTTGACTTCATGGTTAAGGATGCTTTGGGAAGGCAATGGCAATTAGGAACTATTCAAGTGGATTATAATCTGCCTGAGCGTTTTGAATTGACTTACAAAGGTGCTGATAACGAATTACACAGACCTGTAATGATTCATAGGGCTCCTTTTGGATCTATGGAGCGTTTTATAGCAATTTTACTGGAACATACAGCTGGAAATTTCCCACTTTGGTTAATGCCTGAGCAAGCTATAATATTGTCTTTGAGCGAGAAATACGAAATTTATGCTAAAAAAGTTTTAGATTTGCTAGAAAATCACGAAATTCGCGCCCTAATTGATAACCGAAATGAGACTATCGGTAAAAAAATCAGGGATGCAGAAATGCAGAAAATACCATTTATGCTGATTGTAGGGGAGGAAGAAGAGAAAAATAATACTATTTCAATTCGTCGTCACGGACAAGAAGGAAAAGGGAATATTACAGTTACAATTGACGAATTTGTCAGAATTGTAAACGAAGAAATAAATAAAACATTAAAAGTTTTTACAGTTTAACTTAAATTATAAAGTCATAGCAATAAGAAGCAACAGAGGTTTTCAACCTCGCGTAGAAAAAAAAGATGCACACAGAATAAACAACAATATTCGTGGTGTACAGGAAGTAAGACTAGTTGGTGAAAACATCGAGCCTGGTGTATTTAAACTAGCAGATGCATTACGTTTAGCTGATCAGTTCGAATTGGATCTAGTTGAGATTTCGCCGAATGCTGAGCCGCCGGTTTGTAAAATCATGGATTACAAGAAATTTGTTTACGAACAAAAGAAACGTGATAAGGTGTTGAAAGCTAAATCGTCTCAGGTTGTAGTAAAAGAAATTAGATTTGGTCCACAAACCGACGAGCATGATTACGAGTTTAAAAGAAAGAATGCTGAAAAGTTCCTTAAAGAAGGTGCCAAACTAAAAGCTTTCGTTTTCTTTAAAGGCCGTTCTATCATCTATAAGGATCAAGGTCAGATTTTGTTATTACGTTTAGCTACAGATTTAGAAGAACATGGTAAAGTAGAAGCTATGCCAGTTTTAGAAGGTAAGAGAATGATTATGTTCATTGCTCCTAAGAAGAAAAAGTAATCAGTTTGCAGTTTCAGTAATCAGTCTTGGAAACCTGAAAGTTGTAACCTGAAACAAAATAAGTAAGTAAGAATAAATTAAAACACTAGGAAAAATGCCTAAAATGAAAACAAAATCTAGCGCCAAGAAACGTTTCAAAGTTACTGGTTCTGGAAAGATTAAAAGAAAGCATGCTTTTAAAAGTCACATCTTGACTAAAAAATCTAAAAAACGTAAGTTAGCTTTGACACACTCAGCGCTAGTTCACTCTACAGATATGAAAAGCATTAAACAACAATTAAGAATTATCTAATAATTCTTTAGGTTAAAAAATTATTTATATAACCTTGGAGTATGGCTTTTAAGTTCCTTTGATTCAATTCAGGACGCCTGCTACAAAAACACATTAAAATTATGCCAAGATCGGTAAATTCAGTTGCTAAAAGAGCAAGAAGAAAAAAAATAATGAAGCAAGCCAAAGGTTTCTTTGGCAGACGTAAAAACGTTTGGACAGTTGCTAAGAATGCAGTAGAGAAAGCAATGTGCTACGCTTACCGCGATAGAAAACAAAACAAAAGAAATTTCCGTGCATTATGGATTCAACGTATCAACGCTGGAGCTAGATTGGAAGGAATGTCTTATTCTCAATTCATGGGGAAAGTTAAAGCTAACGGAATCGAATTGAACCGTAAAGTTCTTGCAGATTTGGCTATGAACCACCCAGAAGCTTTCAAAGCTATTCTTAATAAAGTAAAATAAACGTTTTATAAACTCAATTTAAGATTACTTACTTATCATAGAACCCAGTCAAACGACTGGGTTTTTGTTTTGTGATAGTTTGTAAAATCATGTTTAAGAAATTGAATATAAAAAGTACATTTGTATAGCTAGTAAATTAAATGATGTATAAATCTCTTTTTGATCATATAGAAAAATTTGTAACGTTAGAATCTTCAGAAATTGATATACTCGAGTCATGTCTTTCTACATTTACAATAAAAAAGAAAGAACATGTCTTACAGGAAGGACAGGTTTGCAACACATTATATTTTATTATAAAAGGTTGTATGAGGCAATACATTATCAATTCTAAGGGAACAGAACAAACACTGCAATTTGGTATTGAAAATTGGTGGATAACCGATTATCTGAGTTATCATAATCATACTCCTTCTCATTTTTATATTCAGGCTGTAGAAAACTCAGAAGTTATTGCTATAGAAAAATCAAGTCTCGAGACTATCTTACTTCAAATCCCAAAACTGGAGCGATATTTTAGAATTGTTTCTCAAAAATCATTTGGAGCTGCACAAATGCGCATCAAGTTTTTATTTACAATGTCTGCAGAAGAAAGGTTTCATCATATGAACAATCTGTTTCCTGAATTTGTACAGCGGGTACCACAATATATGCTTGCCTCCTATTTGGATTTTTCTGCTGAGTTTATGAGTAAAATCAGAGCCGGAAAAGTCTAGGAGTATTTCTTGAAGCAGTTCAAGTTTTTTAAGGCAGATATACAAGAACTTTGTATTAAACTTTAAAAATATAAATAAAATGAAACCAAGAATTGTTATTCCGAAAGTAGCTCCTGAAGCGTATCAAGCCATGCTAAGTTTAGAAAAATACATTGCTACAACATCAATTACTCCTGTCCTTAAAGAGCTAATCAAAATCAGAGCATCACAAGTTAATGGTTGTGCTTATTGTATTAATATGCATACTGCAGATGCTCGAAAATTGGGTGTTACAGAACAACGCATCTATTTATTAAGTGCATGGCGTGAAGCTGATGTATATACAGAAGAAGAAAAAGCTGTTTTGGCATTAACAGAAGAAATTACTTTAATTAGTAATCATGTCTCTGAAGAAACCTATGAGAATGCAGCAAAATATTATGATGAAAAATCCCTTGCTGAAATTATAATGATGATTATTACAATTAATGCGTGGAACAGAATTGGAATTGCTACAGGAATGAGAGCTGTATAAGCTTCCAGATCTTTTTATACAAACAAACCGTAGAAACCCTCCCAAAAGAGGGTTTTGCTTTTGCAAGCAATTTTAAAAATAAAAGTCTTTGATTTAAATCCTATAAAAATACCGTATTTATACCCTGTTTTCAAGTTTTACTATTCTTTACTTTTGGCTTGTGAGATATAAATGATATTTTAATTTTAAATATCATCCAGATTTTACAAATAAATAACCACATCGGACAGATAAAAAAGTTTCTAATTAATTTAGTATGTTACGAATTTCGTACACAAAAACTTTTTAAGAAGTCTATTTTAAAAACTAATTAACAAGACCAGATGAAACCAAAATACGAAATATCATTACAAAAGAACCACAATCGAAAATTCTCTTCAAGAATTAATACTACTCACAATAAAATTATAATAAAAACAATGTTACTTTGCCTTTTCCTATCTATAAGTTTTGTTTTCGTATCCGAGAAAACAGGCTGGCTAGAAGTAAATTGGAATGTTATTTTCATCCCTGCGCTTCTGGTTTTGCAAATAATAATTATTAGCACAGCATTGAAAAACAGATATAGAAAACTTTAAAATAAGTTATTGAAATTTATTTTTTAGCATAGATTGCCCAGTTTTGAAATGCATATATTTGGCAATTTAAATATTGCATGAAAAATATTCTTAGTTTTTTTATTTTATTATTTACTGTCAATTCTTTTTGCCAGATTAGGATTCTATCATGGAATCTTGAAAACTTCGGTAAATCCAAAACAGAATCTGATCTCAGTTTTACTGCCAATATTATTCAGGAATATGATATTATAGCTATTCAGGAAGTTGTTGCGGGCTATGGTGGGGCACAGTCCATAACAAAATTAGCCGGAATCTTAAATAAAAAGGGGACAAAATGGGATTATAGTATAAGTAATCCGACAAGCAGCAGCAGTTATAAAAGAGAACGTTATGCTTTTTTATGGAAAGTGAGCAAAGTTAGCCTACAAGGAAACACATGGCTAGAGAAAAAATACAATTTGGAGATTGATCGTGAACCTTATTTTGCAACTTTTAAAATTGATAAGAAAACAATCACTTTGGTAAACTTTCATGCTATCACAAAAAGCAGGCAGCCTGAAACCGAGATAAAATATTTCAAGTTTTTACCTCAGGAATATTCTAATCTAAACTTAATTTTTGTCGGAGATTTTAATTGTCCACAATCGCATACTGTTTTTAATCCACTTAAAAAGATGGGATACTTTCCTGTTTTTCAAAATCAGAAAACAACATTGAAACAAAAGTGCAAGGATGATAATTGCTTAGCATCTGAATTTGACAATATATTATATAAAACAACAACTATAAACTATATTAATTCTGGTGTGGTTTCATTTTATAAAAAATTCAATTCTTTAAAAGAGGCAAGAAAAATTTCCGACCACATTCCTATTTGGTTTGAATTTTCGATTAAATAATTATGTTTTAAGTTTTTTCTTTTTGGCTGCGGGAAATAAAACATTATTAAGAATTAGTCTGTATCCCGGAGAATTAGGATGCAAATCCAAAACTGTTGGAGGATCTCCTACCTGATGTTGAAAATCTTCGGGATCATGTCCTCCAAAAAAAGTAAACATACCTTTTCCTTTTTCTCCATGAATATACCTTGATTCACCATTAAGTTCGCACACGCCCATTACTAAAATATTTGATTTTATCAGCGATGAATCAAATGATGTAGTTTGTCCCATAAAGCCTTTTACTAATTGAGTATGATTTTGACACAGCATACTGGGAATCGGATCCCATTTTGCAGAAAATTCCATTAGAGAAAAATAATCTTTTTCCATTACTATTCTGCGTTTGGTGGTCATATCTATATCAGAAAACTCATATACATCCGGTTTTCTTTCTAATGTAAAATTTTTAAACGCAAATGAATTCGCAAAATTCAATTTTGACTGGTAATTTGATTCACTAGGGTCTCCATCAAACATAGCCTCACAAATATCCACTCCATCTGCTGCAAGCGCTATGTCAAAACTATCAGTCGCTGAACACATGGCAAACATAAACCCGCCGCCAATAACAAAATCCCTGATTTTTTTTGCAACTGCGCCTTTTTCTTGTGAAACTTTAGAGTAACCTAATTTTGAGGCCAATGCTTCTGCATCTTTTTTCTGGTCGATATACCAGGGTGTATTTTTATAAGCAGCATAAAATTTACCATACTGCCCTGTAAAATCTTCATGATGCAAGTGCAGCCAATCATACAGAAGCAATTGATCGCTGAGAACTTCTTCGTCGTAAATTGGTGTAAAAGGGATTTCAGCATAAGTGAGAACTAATGTTACTGCATCGTCCCAAGGCTGTTTCCCTTTTGGAGTATAAACAGCAATTTTTGGAGCTTTCTCAAGAATTACCGATTCCATATTTTGTGAAGGACTTGAGATTTCATTTAAAATTGAAGCTTCTTCACTATCAGAAATTATTTCAAAACTTACACCACGAATTTTACATTCTTTACGAATTTCCTCAGCATCCGGCAATAAAAATGAGCCTCCACGATAATTTAATAACCAGCTTGCCTTATAATCTTTGCTTAAACACCAATAGGTAATTCCGTATGCTTTAAGATGATTTTGCTGTGTAGTTTCGTCCATTGGGATTAAAAGAAACGAAGCTTTGGCTGTGAAAGAAAACAGAAGTATGAAAATATATGCTAGCCCTTTATTCATTAGAAAATTATTTTAGTAAAGATATAAAGGAACCTCCAAAAAACACAATTGGCTGACTATTTTATTATTTAAAATCTATTATAAATTCATACCGAAAATATTTACAAAAAAACACGTATAAACACTTGGTATGTAAAAGTGGATTCTAATTAAATTTGTTAGTGAAATAACCAATTATATAATCAATGAAAATTTAACCATGAAAACAAATGAAAGCAACAATGAACCAAAGGGCTTAAAATTAGTACAAAAGATAGGAATCTGTTTACTTGTGTTAACTATAATTTTATATTACGTCTTATCAATACAGTTTTTAGCCAGCTAAAATTAAAATGTCAGTACAGCTATATCATTTTGAATCGCATAAACTACTAATCCGGCAATATTTCTGGATTCGGTTTTAAGTAATAAATTATTACGATGACCTTCTACTGTCCTAGGACTTAAAAAAAGTTGATCAGCAATTTCTGAAGTTGTTTTTTGCTGACAAATGAGTTGAAGAATTTCTATTTCGCGAGGGGACAGAAAACCGGTTTCTAAGTTTCCTTTGTTATTTTTTAATGAAATAATGGTATCCTGAATAGTTTTTAAAACTGTCTGACTGTAATAAAATCCTTTTCGGGATACTTCATTTATTGTATGAATTAAATCTTTTGGAGTTGTATTTTTTATTAAATAAGCAACGGCTCCTACCTGAATCATATTTGCTACAAATGATTTTGTATCGTAACTTGTCAAGGCAATAATTTTAATGGCAGGATACGATTTTCTTATAATTTTGGTGGCTTCAACACCGTTTAAGATCGGCATCTTCAAATCCATAACAATAATATCGGGCTTTATCGGATTATCATTGAGCTTCACAATAAGTTCTTCTCCATTTGATGCCTCAAAAATAATTTCGATATTCTCCTCCCGTTGTAATAAAAAAGAGATTCCTTTCCGAAATAAAACTTCGTCATCGACTAAAGCAATTTTTATGGCGCCACTCATTTTATTTTGTGTATTTGGTTTTTGGATGTTTCGAATTTACAAAATATGCTTTACAAAACAGAAAAAACATTTTATTTTATTAATAATTTTATTTTCTTAATAAAATTATCTAAACGCTAAAAGGTGAACATGACATCAATACCATGATTTATTTCTGAATTTATTTTTATTGTTCCGTCCAAAAATAAGATTCTGCTTTCAATATTTTTCATACCAAGTCCTTTTTGATTTTCAATACATTTAGCATCAAAACCAACTCCGTTATCTTCATAATTACAACAATTTACGCCATTCTGATTTTTAAAAGCAATCCAAATTTCACTTGCTTTTCCGTGTCTTAGAGAATTATTCATCAATTCCTGAAGAATTCTAAAAATATGTAAATGTCTATCAATTTCGTTTTCATGAAAATCAATCTCATTTTTATAATACACTTTTACAGCTTTAGAACTTTCAAATTCTTCACATATTTCTTCGATAGCTGCATTAAGCCCAAATTTCTCAAAAACTGGTGGCAATAAATTATGCGCTATTTTCCTTGAATTTTCTAAGGCTTTTGTAGTGAGATTAATAATGTTATCCGTTATTTCTGCTGTTTCGCTTTCTGTTAAGTTTGGCGAGTTTAACAAATGACTGTTTAGTGATACTATATTCAGTTTAGAACTGATATCATCATGCAAATCCTGAGCAATTCGTTTTCGTTCTTCTTCCTGTGTGATTATTACGGCGTATAATTGCTCTTTTTGGTATTGCAAGATCAAATCTTTCTTTTCGAGTTCTTTTTCTATAATTTTTTTTCTGGAAAAATAGAAAAAAACAACCAATACAATAGCCATAACCACAAAAAAAAGAGAGGTATATAATATTATTATAACAATTTCTTTTTCAGGAACTGAATGTATGTTCATAAACTATGGTATTAATTAAGTTATAGATTCAAATCAAATATATTGTTTTTCTATAAATCTAAGTATAATATTAAAAATTCTAAAAAGTAAAATCTCTATCAAAATTAATTTCGATAGAGATTTTTATTAAAAATACTTGCTTTTTTTAAATATTAATATGGTGGAGATGGACGAGTTCCATCTAAAACATCATCTAAAACATTTTCACCGTCGTCTTTTGACGTGGCTGATGTTTTTTTGATTGAATTATTTTTATCCAAACCAATCAAAATTGTTGTTACTTTTCCTTTAGGATTAAGTCCAAAAAATACGCCGATGTTTGCTGTATTTGCTTTATTAACCATAGTTTCGATAATAGAAGATTCTAAACTAAAATGACGAAAACGTAATCCATTATAAGAAGTTACTTCATCTAAACCTGTAACAGAATTCAGTTTTTCCTGCCAACCTAAAATTCCTGCATAAGCATCTTTTGGCAACAATAAATGTTCGGTTACTAAAGGTGTCCTTTTATTAGTCTTGCTAACTGATACCTCATTTAATTTACTAAGTTTAGCCGCGTAATTTGACTCTTTAAGTATTTTAGAATTAATCTTTCCAAGCTCTTTTCCTGATTTGTCAACCCCAACTATACTAACCTGTATAGTGTTATTTTCGTAACCGAGAACAAAACGAACCTCTTTGATATTTGGTGTTTTCACTAATTTGGACATTTCATCATTTGCAAATAAATAAGCCGAAACTTGTTTTTGCGAATTTGCAAATTTTGAATCTAAATCAGCTGTCAACCAATTTTCTTTTTGGGCCGCAGATACTGCCCCACTTTCTTCTTGCGAGTTATCTTTTTGGCATGAAATCATCGAAAACATCGCTGCAATAGCGCATAAAATAGTTTTTTTCATAGTGATTTATTGATTAAAGTTATATAAATATTTTAAAAGATGTAGACGGACAAAGAAAATCTATTCATCTGTTTCAGGATCACCATTTGGCGGACATGGGCGCGTAGCGTCATAAACATCTGACGTTGCGGTTTTTGAAGCTAAAGATGTTTTTTTAATTGTATTACTTTTATCCAGGCTAATCAAAATTGTCGTAACCTTACCTACAGGGTTAAGCCCTAAAAACAAACCAATGTTTGCTGTACCAGACTTATCAACCATTGCTTTTACGATATCCGATTCTAAGCTAAAATAACGAAAACGTGATCCTTCATGAGAAGTGATTTCATCAAGATCAGAAACTGAACTTAGTTTTTTCTGCCAAGCCTCAATTCCTTTGAAAGCATCTTTTGGTGATAACAAATGCGCATTTAATAATGCTGTTCTTTTATTGGTTGTACTTACAGATACATCGTTAAGTTCGTCGAGTTTTTTACTGTAATTTGAGTCCTTTAAAATTGTTGAACTAACTGTGCCCAGTTTTTTTCCGGATTTATCCACACCAACAACGTCTATTTGAATTGTATTATCAGAATAACCAAGAACAAAGCGTACTTCGTTAATGTTTGGTGTTTTTACTAATTTTGACATTTCATCATTGTCAAACAAATAAGCGGTAACCTGTTTTTGCGAGTTTGCAAATTTTGAATCTAAATCAGCTGTAAGCCAATTTTCTTTTTGTATCGCTGATACTGAGACGCTATCTTCCTGCGAGTTATCCTTTTGACATGAAAAGATCAAAAACATCGCCGATATTGTTGCGTATAAAATAGTTTTCTTCATAGTTGGTTTGGTTTTATCAATATTTAAAAGTGCTTTTTTTATTGCTTCTTATTTTCTAAAAAGATTCTTTTGCATTCATACAAATACAAGGACTGCTGTAAAATAACTAAAAGTGCATTGAGTTGCCATGAGATATATTTAAAATCATCGCTCAAATTCTTTGTCAAACTACCTACCAAATACAAAACAGCACTAGATAACATGTACATAATAATAGCTATAGTTATAAAATAATACATTTTTTCAGTAGTTAGCTGATTATATAAATTCATTAAAGCATAACAAACTAATAAAAGTGAAGTAAGTGTGATTACAAACAAATTAAATTCAAACAATAAATGATAATCATAGGCACACTGACAAACAATTAAAAACAGCGCTAAATACATACTAAATTGTATATATTTTATTTGTTTCTTATTTGAAAAAAGCGATTTAAAAAACAGTCCTAACAAAATAAATTGTCCGAGAAAAAAGAAATTTACAAGTAATAAATTATGAATACTTAGTCGATATAAAATTTCCATAGAAAATTGCATACAAAAACTAAAGACAATATATGACACAAAAAAAGCATTAGCTTTTTTCTTTTGAAAAAAGCTAATGCTGTAGAAAATGAGATTTAAGAATAAAATTGCATAAACTAAGTATATTAAAAAATTATCCATATTTATACGTATTCTTTTAAAAATCAATAAGGTGGACTAGGGCGTACTCCATCATAAACTATATCATCAGTCGCAGCCTCAGATCTTAGTAGTGTCGACGGTGCTCCGTAAACATCATTATATGTACCCGTTTCTTTATCATACCCTGCTCCAACAAAAAAAAGAGTCTTTTCTTTTTTGTCATTAATACCAATATAGGCACGAACGGCTTCGGTATTAAGTTGCAAAACTGCTTCTAAACTTTCTCGTGGTATTAAAAAAGATTTTACTTTAGTCTTACTGTCTTCAACAGTATTTTCATCCTGATACCTTTTCTCCCATTCTTTAGCAGTCGCTAATGAAATTTGGAATGGTCCTGGAAATGTGTCTTCGCTCATAGTTTAATTTTTTTTTTTGAATTAGTTAATAGTATAAATTTTGTTAATGGTTTTGCTAAACTACCGAATTAATTTTACATAAAAGATATAATGCATAAAATTACTTATGAAATTTAAGTTATGATTTTAGATAAAAAAAAATCTTCATCAGCTTATGCTTATGAAGATTTTTTTGCTTATTCAGTTTTTATTTAATTAAAATGGAACATCACTGTCATCATCGTCATCATTGAGATTACTGCCAAAAGCCTCATTTGCTGACGGCAGGTTTTTGGTGATAAACGGATTGTCATCATGATTCATTTTTGATGGTAAGTCATCATAACCTCCGGTAAAATCTTCAAGATTATCAAATTTACCTAAATGACCTACGAATTTTAGACGAATATTCTCCAAACTACCATTACGGTGTTTTGCTATAATAAATTCAGCCTGTCCTGCAGTTGGCGATTGTTCATCATCATCCCACTCTTCAATTTTATAATATTCAGGACGGTAAATAAACGAAACGATATCGGCATCCTGCTCAATAGCTCCAGATTCACGAAGGTCAGAAAGCAAAGGCCTTTTACTGGATCCACGCGTTTCAACGGCACGGGATAACTGCGAAAGTGCAATTACCGGAACGTTTAACTCTTTTGCTAAAGCTTTTAAGTTTCGGGAAATGGTAGAAATCTCCTGCTCACGGTTTCCTCCCCCTTTACCGTTACCCCCAGCTGTCATTAACTGCAAGTAGTCAATAATAATCAATTTAATTCCGTGTTGTGAAGCCAAACGACGGCATTTTGCACGTAAATCAAATATCGAAAGCGAAGGCGTATCATCAATAAACAAAGGAGCTTTTTCTAAATCTTTAACTTTAGTACTTAGCTGCTCCCATTCATGTTTTTCAAGTTTTCCTGTTCTTAATTTTTCTGATGACAATCCTGTTTCTGATGAAATAAGCCTCGTAATTAACTGAACTGACGCCATCTCAAGTGAGAAAACTGCCACTGCATGTCCAAACTGAATAGCAACATTTCGTGCCATAGATAGTACAAAAGCCGTTTTACCCATACCAGGACGAGCTGCAATAATAATTAAATCCGAAGGCTGCCACCCAGAAGTTACCTGATCCAACTTCTCAAAACCAGTAGCAATTCCGCTTAATCCCTCTTTACCTGCAATTTCTTCAATACGCTTTTTTGCCTGAAGCACTAAACTCTGTGCAGTTTCAGAACTACGTTTAATATTTCCCTGCGTCACTTCATATAGTTTTGACTCAGCTTTATCCAGCAAGTCAAACACATCTGTAGTTTCATCATAAGATTCTTCAATTATTTCAGAAGAAATTCGAATCAAACTTCTTTGAATAAATTTTTGAAGAATAATACGTGAGTGGAATTCGATATGCGCAGAAGAAGCAATTTTTTGCGTAAGCTGAATCAAATAAAAATCTCCTCCTGCTAATTCAAGCTTTCCATTTTTCTTTAACTGACTAGAAACTGTCAATAAATCAATTGGCTGTGTCTCAGTAAAAAGCTGCAGAATGGCTTCAAAAATATGCTTGTGTGCGTCTTTGTAAAAAGCATCTGGCTGTAAAATATCAATTACATCATCTACTCCTTTTTTATCAATCATCATCGCTCCAAGAACGGCCTCTTCCATATCTATTACCTGTGGAGGTAATTTACCTTTTTCCAGGTTTATAATAGTGGTTTTATCGACTTTTATAGGGTTTACGTTTTTGAAATTTTCCATATAGCGAAAGTAGCGAATTTTAAAAAAAATAAGCTATCTAGTTATAACTAATAATTGTTTATAAATATGACTTTTTTGTTCATAACCAAAAAAAAATCCGAAACGGTAAGGCTTCGGATTTTAATTCATTTTTTATGAATTTATTCTTTATACTCACCCATATTGCTGTATTTGTCCATTCTTTGGGCAATTAAGTCAGCTGTTGATAAGTCTTTTAACTCATTATAACCTTTGGTAATATATTCGGCAACTGTTTTAAAAGTAGTTTCGCGGTCATAATGCGCCCCACCAAGTGGTTCCGGGATTACATCATCAACTAATTTTTGTCTTTTCATGTCAGATGAAGTCAATTTAAGTGCATCAGCAGCACGTTCTTTGTACTCCCAGCTTTTCCATAAAATAGAAGAACATGATTCTGGAGAAATTACAGAATACCATGTATTCTCTAACATATAAACTTTATCCCCAACACCTATTCCCAAAGCTCCACCAGAAGCACCTTCACCTACAATAATAGTAATGATAGGCACTTTTAAACGAACCATTTCAAAAATATTTCTGGCAATAGCTTCTCCCTGTCCTCTTTCTTCAGCTTCTAGTCCCGGATATGCACCTGGAGTGTCTACAAGAGTTAAAACCGGAATTCCGAATTTCTCTGCCATTTTCATCAAACGCAAAGCTTTACGATATCCTTCCGGGTTTGCCATACCAAAATTTCGGTATTGACGTGTTTTAGTATTATAACCTTTTTGCTGGCCCACAATCATAAAAGATTGTCCGTTAACTTTTCCTAAACCACCAACCATTGCTTTATCATCTTTAAAACCTCTGTCTCCGTGAAGTTCTAAGAATGTTTCACCGCAAATAGCTCTGATATAGTCTAAGGTATAAGGCCTGTTCGGGTGTCTTGACAATTGTACTCGCTGCCAAGCCGTAAGGTTTTTATATATATCTTTTTTAGTTTGTTCTAATTTCTTGTTGATTTCCTTGCAAGTTGGGCTTACATCAACGTCAGATTCTTTTCCAATTATAACACACTTTTCTAACTGTTCTTCAAGTTCTTTTATTGGAAGCTCAAAATCTAAATATTCCATGGATTTTTGAATTTTGTTTGTAAATCGAACCGCAAATATAAAAATATTATATCATTGGCGAAGTTAATTGTTATTTAAAGTATAAAAATGCAATTTAAAAATAAGGAAAATATTACACTTTCTTCTTGTTTTGATAATGCTTGAAAACACCATTTAAAATAACTGTAATTACAATTATTACAGCTCCTATATAAAATTCTGTACTCATTTTTTCTTTTCCGCCAAGAATAAAATAAGCCAGAACAATTCCATAAACAGGCTCCAGATTAGTCGTTAACATAACCGTGTAAGGAGTCAGTCTCTGCATTACTTTTACAGAAGCAGTAAAAGCATATGCCGTACAAACTGAAGCTAAAACCAACAGTAAAACCCAATTATTGAGAGACATAGAAAAGAAATCAGCATTAAATTTTCCCTGAAATAAAAAATAAACAGAAATAAAGAAAACCCCGGCGGCGAACTCATAAAAAGTAATGACCGACGGCTCGTGATCTGCAATTAATTTTCCATTCATAAGTGTAAACAAAACTCCAAGTATAATAGAAGCTAATGCAAAATATACACCATTCAAATATTTAATTTCTACATTTAAAATTAATGCTAAACCACCGATTATTATAAGCCCGAAAAAAACTTCATACCATAATATTTTTCGCCCGTAAAATATAGGTTCAAGTAAAGACGCAAAAAATGCACCAAGCGAAAAGATGGAAAGCGTAATAGAAACATTAGAAATATGAATCGCCTTGAAAAAGAAAATCCAATGTAAGGCAATTAGCAAACCCACAAAAATAAGTTTAAAAAATTCTTTTACAGGAACCTTAAAAGACTGCTTCTTAAAAACAATAAAACCTCCCAGAAAAATTCCGGCCAGAAGCATTCTGTACCATACCAGGTTTTCGGCATCAATAGTGATTAAGGCGCCTAAGATTGCTGTAAACCCCCAGATGAAAACAATTAAATGAAGGTTTAAATAACTTTTTAAATTATCGTTTCGCATTTCGTAATAAGTAAACTGCCAGTATTCCAAAAACTATATTAGGAAACCAAACTGCCAGTAAAGGTGAGAAAGTAGATTTTTCGGCAAGTGTACCAAATATTTTATCAAAAAACACAAAAGAAAAAGCAATTGCAATTCCAATCGCCAGATTTGTTCCCATACCGCCACGACGCTTCATAGAAGAAACCGCAACAGCAATAATTGTAAGGATAAAAGCAGAAACAGGAACACTATACTTTTTATAAAGTACGACCAAATAAGTATTAATATTCCCAGATCCGCGTTTTCTTTCTTTCTCAATAAATTTATAAAGCTTTGGCAAACTTAATGTCTCAGCGATATAGACCACAGGAGTTAAGTCTTCCAATTCAAATTTAAAAGCAGTATTTTTTTCCGGAGCCTTTTCAATTACATCATTCAGTTCACCAACAGTTCTCTTAGTGTAGTCATACATAGTGTAGACTTTTTTCTTCGGGTCCCATTTAATACGGCTAGCCGTAATTTTATACTTCAATTTATCTTTTTCAAAATGTTCTAACGAAAAATTAAAAGCTGTTTTAGATTCCTCATTAAAACTGTTAACAAAGATAAAATCATGGTCATTAATCTGTCTGTAGACATTTGTATTTTCACCACGCATCAATTGCTTTCCATTTCCTTTCAGATAGGTGTACCTAAAATTGTTAAACCCTTCACTTGCTGCCGGAACAATAAAAAATCCCATTAATAATACAAAAACAGAAACTATAGAAGCACCAATAATATAAGGCCTTAAAAATCGCGTAAAGGAAATTCCCGAACTTAAAATCGCAATAATTTCAGTATTATTTGCCAATTTTGATGTAAACCAGATTACGGATAAAAATAAAAATATCGGAAACAATGAGTTCGCAAAATAAACCGTAAAATTGTAATAATAAATAGCGATTTGAGTAAACGGAATCTTGTTTTCAAGCATTTTGTTTACCTTCTCTGATACGTCAATTACAATTCCGATTGGAATAAATAACAAGATCATTACCGAGAAAGTCGCCAAATATCTTTTTAAAATATATTTATCTATTATCGTTAACATAGATTTTTGCTTTTTTTGTTTCAGGTTTCAAGTTTCAGGTTCTATGCGAACTTGAAACTTGAAACCAAAAAAACTTGAAACTCTTTTATAGTCTTTGGCTCATATTTTTAACCATCATTTCTTTCCATGGTCTGAAATCTCCTGCTAAGATATGTTTTCTTGCTTCACGAACCAACCACATATAAAAACCAAGGTTATGAATTGTAGCAATTTGTTTTCCTAAATATTCGTTGGCTGCAAATAAGTGACGCAAATAAGCTTTTGAATATTCTGTATCTACAAAAGTATGCCCCATTTCATCGATTGGAGAAAAATCAGCCTCCCATTTTTTATTTTTAATATTGATTGTTCCGTTTGACGTAAACAGCATTCCATTTCTGGCATTACGTGTTGGCATTACACAATCAAACATATCAATTCCTAAAGCAATATTTTCCAAAATATTAATCGGAGTTCCAACACCCATTAGATAACGGGGCTTATCCTCAGGCAGAATTTCACAAACCACTTCCGTCATTGCATACATTTCTTCAGCAGGCTCCCCTACTGACAATCCGCCAATTGCATTTCCTTGTTGGCCTGAGTTTGCAATATATTCTGCAGACTGGCGACGAAGATCTTTATAAGTACTTCCCTGAACAATCGGAAAAAATGTCTGTTCGTATCCGTATTTATAAGGAACTTTCTCCAAATGATTAATACAACGGTCCAGCCAGCGATGTGTCATATGCATTGAGCGTTGTGCGTATCTGTAATCGCAAGGATAAGGCGTACATTCATCAAAAGCCATGATAATATCAGCTCCAATTGTACGTTGAATTTCCATTACATTTTCAGGTGTAAAAAAGTGATAAGAACCATCAATATGCGATTTAAACTTCACTCCTTCTTCTTTAATTTTTCGATTGCTCGAAAGCGAATACACCTGATACCCGCCAGAATCCGTCAAAATATTACGATCCCAGTTCATAAATTTATGCAGTCCACCGGCCTTTTCAAGGATTTCTGTCTGCGGACGTAAATATAAATGGTAGGTATTTCCCAGAATGATATCCGGATTAATATCTTCTTTCAGCTCTCTTTGATGAACACCTTTTACTGATGCAACGGTACCAACAGGCATAAAAATAGGCGTTTCAATTACGCCGTGATCTGTAGTAATACTTCCCGCTCTTGCTTTCGACTGCGGATCTTTTTGTAATAAATCAAACTTCATCTGTTTCTTTTTTCTCCCGATTGTTCGGGACGGCAAAGATAAGCTAATTTAAGGGAAATTTAATTAATTAGGTAATTTGTCAATTAGAAAATTAGATAATACCTAAACAGTCCTAAAAGCGAACCTGTAACTTGAAACATGAAACAAAAACTTCTAACTTTTAACTTCTCACTTTCTTTTGGGCGTTCCCTACGGTCGGGCTATCCGCTGCAAGTCCTCGCACTTCCTTCGTCAGGCTGTGGGCTTTTCACTTCTATCCCTAACGCAAAGATGCGACGGCACTTCGATAAAATATAAATAGACTAATGTAAAAGTTACAATAACGACAGTAATAAAGTATAACATAACAACAATACTAATTTGCTAATTTTAGACTATATAATTAGGTAATAATATCAATTAAAATATAGAAATCATGATAAATTCAGAAAATAAAAACACGACCACTGAAGAGCGAATTGAAAGAAATCTTGATAATTTGGATTATCCTGCAAACGAAGACATTTATAATCAGGAAGAAAAACTGGAGGATATAGATCCTGAAGGAATTTCAGGCGAAAGAATAGTCATTAACAACGACAATTATGATAATGAATGGAAACAAAACAGCGACAAACTAGGAAATGATTTAGACATTCCAGGCGCTGAACTTGATGATGAGCTGGAAGATATTGGTTCCGAAGATGAAGAAAATAATTTTTACAGCGACGCAGATACAGAATAACCCTTTTTTGCCACAAATTTCATTTTTGCCCTGGATTAAGATTAATAAAGATTTAAATCAAATTAATTTTAATCCAGGGCAACTTTCATTAAGTACTTATTAGGTTTATTTTTTTTTCTACATCAATAAAAAAAGAAGCATAATTTAACAATTACAGCAAACTAAAGCAAAAAATCATTTGCCTTACCGCAAAATAAAATTTACTTTTGCTTCAGTTTAACTTTTACAAATAAAATGAAGCCTAACACACAACAATTAAGCGATTTAACTATCCAAGTAAGAAGAGATATTCTTCGTATGGTACATGCTGTCAACTCAGGTCACCCAGGTGGATCACTAGGTTGTACTGAATTTTTGGTAACATTATACCAAAATATAATGGACCGTAAAGAAGGTTTTGATATGGACGGAATCGGAGAAGATATTTTTTTCCTTTCAAATGGTCATATTTCTCCAGTTTTTTATAGCGTACTAGCACGTAGCGGATATTTCCCAATTTCAGAATTGGCAACTTTCAGATTATTAAATTCTCGTTTACAGGGACATCCTACAACTCACGAAGGTTTACCTGGTGTTCGTATAGCTTCTGGTTCATTAGGACAAGGTTTATCGGTTGCCCTTGGTGCTGCTCAGGCTAAAAAATTAAATGGAGACAAACATTTAGTTTTTACATTACACGGAGATGGTGAATTACAAGAAGGTCAAAACTGGGAAGCTATCATGTATGCTTCTGCAAAAAAAGTGGACAATATCATCGCAACAGTTGATGTTAATGGAAAACAAATTGACGGAACAACTGACGAAGTTTTGGCAATGGGAAGCCTGCGTGCAAAATTTGAAGCTTTTGACTGGGATGTTATAGAAATTGCCCAAGGAAATAATATCGATGCTATAATTGCAGGTCTGACTGACGCTAAATCGAGAACAGGAAAAGGAAAACCGGTTTGTATTTTATTACATACTGAAATGGGTAATGGTGTTGACTTTATGATGCATACACACGCTTGGCACGGAAAAGCGCCAAACAATGATCAGTTAACAGCTGCGTTGGCTCAAAATTATTCTGCAGATCAAATCGATTATTAAAAAGCGTTCAGTCTCAGTGAAAGTTTCACTTTAGAAACTTAACCACTTAGAAACTTAGCATCTCATAAAAGACAAAAATGAAAAAATATACAAATACAGGAAGTAAAGATACTCGTTCAGGTTTTGGAGCGGGAATGACTGAACTAGGTCAAAAAAATGAAAATGTTGTTGCATTATGTGCAGATTTAATTGGATCATTAAAATTTGATGATTTTAAAAAAAATCATCCGGAACGCTTTTTTCAAATCGGAATCGCAGAAGCTAATATGATCGGTATTGCTGCAGGTTTAACAATTGGAGGAAAAATTCCTTTTACAGGAACTTTCGCTAACTTTTCTACAGGAAGAGTTTACGATCAAATTCGTCAATCTGTTGCTTACTCTGATAAAAACGTAAAAATCTGTGCTTCTCATGCTGGTTTAACACTTGGAGAAGACGGAGCAACACACCAGATCTTAGAAGATATTGGTTTAATGAAAATGTTACCAGGAATGACTGTAATCAATACTTGTGATTACAATCAGACTAAAGCTGCTACTTTAGCATTAGCTGATCACCATGGCCCTGCTTATCTACGTTTCGGACGTCCGGTTGTGCCTAACTTCACTCCAGCAGACGAACCATTCGTAATCGGAAAAGCAATTTTATTAAACGAAGGAACTGACGTAACTATTGTTGCAACAGGACATTTAGTCTGGGAAGCTCTTATTGCTGCCGAAGCACTTGAAGCAAAAGGAATCTCTGCCGAGGTAATCAACATTCACACTATTAAACCACTTGACGAAGAAGCAATTCTTAAATCATTGGCAAAAACAAAATGTGTTGTAACTGCAGAAGAGCATAACATTCTTGGAGGTCTTGGAGAAAGTGTTTCAAGAGTATTAGCTTTAAACACTCCGGCTCCACAAGAGTTTGTAGCTGTAAACGATAGCTTTGGTGAATCTGGAACTCCAGAGCAATTAATGGACAAATACAAACTAAACAATCAGGCAATTGTTGAAGCTGTAGAAAGAGTAATCAAAAGAAAATAATTTCATTTTTCTTACTTATAAAAAAACCTCGAAATTGAATTTCGAGGTTTTTTCTTTTATTAATAACCAGTACCGGAATGAATAGTTTTATCAAGATGTAATCTTAATCTGGAAGGATCTTCATAATCCTCTTTCGTTCCAGTTTTTGGATTTGTTGCAGATTCCGGCTTTGTAGGATCAACAAGTGGTCCTGTAAATTTCCTAGGGATACCACGCGTTTCTGTTTCGTCAACATTTGGAGTTTTTGGATTATCTGCAATTGGGTCAAACGGATAATATTTACTTATTCCATAATTAATTCCGTTTACAATACCTACCTCTCCTGCTGGTTTTGTAATTTCATAAAAAGTTGTATATCCATCACCATCATCATCAACATCTATAAAATCTGCTATTTTATCTCCATCTGTATCATCAAACAGGTTAGTCGGCGGGTTTGGATATTTTTCAGTATTTCTAAAATCATACAGGTAGCCGTCTTTATTTAGGTCTTCTTCAAAATCATAAACACCGTCAAAATCATGATCTAATCTTTGAAGATCATATAATTTAAAACTAAATACCAATGGAGAGTAAGCTGGAATATCATCTTGTGCAGTACCATAATATCCTAGTCCTGATGGTAAAAACATTACTCCTGCACCATAATTATCATATGTGATTACACCACTATTACTTGTTGTAGAAGTTCCAGTCTTAAATTGAGGGAAAATTTCTGACCATCCTTCGATTACTGATGTAGCTAAATAAGGCTCTAAATTAAAAGTCCTTGCCACTCCATAAGATGTATCAAAATATTCAGTTGCATTTAATAAATTACCTGTATAAGAAGCAGAAATTTTATCATAATTACAAGGTGATTGTCCTGTTCCTTTTCTCAAAGTAAGATAATATACTTTATAATTTACATCATCACTATACACATCTCTGGATTGTAAAGGATAATCAGTTTGATCCCATATAGATATTTGTGTTCCTCCTGCAGGGATTTTAGCAATTGTAATATCAAAATTAGCAGTGACTTCTTTAATATAATTTGTTTTTAAATATTTGACAATCGAATCATTATCTGCTTTATACTGCTCTTTATAATCTCTTAGAGGAACTACCACAACATCATCATCGTCATCCTTATTACAAGAAACTATAGCAATACCTGCCAATAATAAAATAAAATAATATTTAAATTTGTTCATTATTCTTAATTTTTTAGGTGCGCAAGATACAATATTGATTTATTTTTGTAAAGATTTTAACTTCTATTTTAGAAAAATTATGAGAATAGATAAATACTTATGGTGCGTGCGTTATTATAAAACCAGAAACATGGTTACTGAGGCCTGCAAAAAGAACCATATTACCGTAAATGGGCAGGTTGCCAAACCATCAAAAGAGGTTTTTCCAACTGACAAAATTACCTTTAGAAAAGATCAGATTACGCAAATTATAACCGTTTTGGATATTCCCGAAAGTCGCGTTGGAGCAAAACTTGTCGATATTTATCGAAAAAACGAAACACCCGCAGAAGCTTATGCACATTTAGAACTATTAAAGTTATCTAAAGAACACTACCGTAAAAGCGGAACGGGAAGACCAACTAAAAAAGACCGAAGAGATATTGACGAGTACGGAAATGATATAATTGATGAAGATGAGACGGAATAAAATTCAAAAATTTCAAAAATTAAATTCCAAATTCCAAAAAGCTAAAATAAACCTCAACATTGGAATTTGGAATTTTTATATATTGGAATTTCAAAACCTAAATTTGTACTTTAGCAAAAAATAAAATCATGAACAAAAATATCATCTTAACGAATCAGGAAATCGAACACAAAATAAAACGTATCGCATACCAAATTTACGAGACTTTTGTTGATGAAGAAGAAGTTGTGATTGCTGGTATTGCTACAAACGGTTCTGTTTTTGCTCAAAAAATCGCAGCTGCCCTAGAAAACATTTCAACACTTAAAGTATCTATATGCGAAGTCAGGGTTGACAAGCAAAATCCTCAATTACCTGTACAAACTTCTTTAACAAAAGAAGAATATTCAAATAAGGGATTAGTGCTTGTTGATGATGTATTAAACTCCGGTACCACATTAATATATGCAGTACGTCATTTCTTAGACGTTCCGCTTAAGAAATTCAAAACCGCAGTACTTGTAGACCGAAATCATAAAAAATACCCTGTAAAGGCCGATTTTAAAGGAATATCGCTTTCAACATCATTATTAGAGCATGTTCAGGTGATATTTGATGAAAATGGCGACAACTATGCTTTCTTAAGTTAGGCCAAAATTGCCAAAATATCCTGAACCGTATCTTCAACAGTTTTGTCATCAACCGAAACTTTGTACTTGGCGTTGTTATAATAAAAACTTCTGTCAAACAAATGTTTTGCAATAAACTCTTTCATTTCCTCTTCATTCATATTAGCAATAAGAGGCCGCTTGCTTTTATTATTAACCAGTCTGTTAAATAACGTTTCTATTGAAGCTTTTAAATAAATCGAAGTAACATCTTCTTTTTGCAATAATTCATGATTATTTGCATAACAAGGTGTTCCTCCACCCAAACCAATTATATTATTTTCTGGAGACTGAAGTAATTCTACAAAAATTTCGTGTTCTAATTTTCGAAAATAAACTTCTCCGTGTTGCTCAAAAATTTCATTTATCGACAAATTTGCTTTTTTTTCGATGCATTTATCCAAATCAAGAAACGGAATATTTGTAATTTTTGACAAATTTTGGGCGATTGTTGACTTTCCGCAACCCATATAACCTAATAAGACAATTTTTTTCATTTTAATAAAACCTTATAAACTAAGACGTTGAGAACTTTTCTCAAAAAAAGACAAATTTATAATAAAAATGCTTGGAAACTTCGAAAATAACTCCTTATATTTGCACCCGCATTCAAGAAATTAAATGACTCGATAGCTCAGTCGGTAGAGCACATCACTTTTAATGATGGGGTCCTGGGTTCGAGCCCCAGTCGGGTCACAAATTTTGTGATAAACAAATTAAATTTCTTGATAGCAATGACTCGATAGCTCAGTCGGTAGAGCACATCACTTTTAATGATGGGGTCCTGGGTTCGAGCCCCAGTCGGGTCACAAAGGTCGAGTAATTTATTACTTGACCTTTTTTATTTTAGGCCATGTGGAGAAACGGTAGACTCGCCATCTTGAGGGGGTGGTGCTCGCAAGGGCGTGAGGGTTCAAATCCCTCCATGGTCACTATAAAAATAAAAAGCCTGCAAAATTTAAATTTTGCAGGCTTTTTATTTAAATTTTTTCAATTCCTCACAGACTTTTTTTCCAATAAAAAATCATAAAAATCTCAATTTTATTTTTCAGATTGTTTTTTAGAATTTTTAACCAGATAGTAAACAGAGAACACAAAAACAACTAAATAAACAATCGCCAGTGCTGGCTTCTCAAACTTTAAATTTTCAAAGTCAAATTGCTTATACAATGTTATACCTAAAATGATAGCTATAACCCAAAAAACAAATAATAGTGGTTTTTTACTTTCCATAGTTCTAATGTTTTATAGGTGAATCAATATTATTACAATTTCAAAAGGCAAAATATCGTTCGGGGCATACAACGAATATATGAAATTATTATACTAAAAGTTTATTTGCCTTAGAATTTCAATCCATAGAATACTTTGGGGCTTCACCATTTTTTTTAAAAATCTTCTAACCAAAATTTCATAAAAGAATTTCTCTCACAAATAAATCTTTCATAAATTCGTCTGGAAATTAATTAACCCTACTAATCCCAAATTAGTTTATGAAAAACCTACTACTAGTATCATTTTTAATGATTACCTGCCTTACATGGGCACAATCTGCAACAGCTTATTTTGACAAAGCGATGAAAAAGGCTGAAGCCGGAAATACAAAAGGTGCCATTCTTGATTACACAAAAGCGATTAAAATGAATTCTCATTTTGTAGAAGCGTATCAAAACAGAGGCGTAGCAAAATACAAACTCAACGATCTACAAGGAGCTCTTGCTGATTTTACTAAAGCAATCGAATTAGACACAATGAATTCAGATGCATTTACAGGAAGAGCAAATGTTAACTACAAATTAATGAATTACGATGCCGCCATCGAAGATTGCTCCTATTGTCTTATGATGAATCCCAAAGATTACATAGCCCTAAACTTAAGAGGCCTTTGCTACAACAAAATAGGAGACAAAAAGAAATCCTGCAAAGACTTCACACAAGCTATAGAATTAGGAAGCCAAAGCGCTATAAAAAACAGGGCAACTTTCTGTAAATAAAAAGCATACTCAAAATTAAAAGTAAGCAATCTGCAAAATCTAGATCTTGCAGATTGCTTTTTTCGTTAATGACAATACAAAATCCTATATCAAAGATATTGCTACATTTGCTCTTTAAAACATATTTTAATGGTACTTCTTAAAAATCTAAATAATAAAGCAAAAACAGATGAAAATTCAGGCTTTGGAACAAATGCAAACAGCTATGGTGGACGTTTTGTAAACAAGAACGGGACTGCCAATATTGAAAAAAGAGGAATGAATTTGTTGCAGCGCATTAGCTGGTATCATACTATGATCGAAATGCCAAACTGGAAATTCATGCTCATTTTATTTTCTTTTTATATCATAATCAACTTCATTTTTGCCATTATTTATTATGCTATCGGAATTGAACATCTTGATGGAATAAATGCGTCAGGCAGCTTTTTGACACAATTTGGACAGGCATATTTCTTTAGTGCACAAACTTTTACCACTGTAGGTTATGGACATATTAGCCCGACAGGTTTTCTAACAAGTGCTCTTTCTGCTGCAGAAGCATTAATTGGACTATTATCTTTTGCCATTGCAACAGGTTTATTTTTTGGAAGATTTAGCAAACCAACCGCTTTCCTGAAATTTTCGCATAATGCTTTGATTTCGCCTTACAAGGGAAACAAAGGATTGATGATACGTCTCGTACCTTTTAAAAACACCAATTTTACAGATGCAACAGCAAAAATAACACTCGGAATGAATGTTGAAGAAGAAGGCCGGCAAACTATAAAATTCTATAATTTAGAATTAGAGTTAAGCAGGATAAATGCCCTCACACTTAGCTGGACATTAGTACATCCCATCACAGAAAATAGTCCGTTATATAATTTTACCGAAGAGGACTTTAAAAAAATACATGGTGAAATTTTAGTTTTCATTACCACTTTTGACGATATGTTTAGCAACACTGTCGTTGCCAGGACATCTTATACTTTTAGCGAGATAATTTATGGCGCAAAATTCCGTGCCATGTACAACAGAAGTAAAGATAATACTAAAACTATCTTACATCTGGATAAATTAAATCAGTATGATACTACAAACTTTTAATATTCAATCATTTTGATACGGTTTTAGATTTAATGTGATATTTTGTTCTATTTTTGTTTACCAAATTTTAGAAGAATGATAAACAATATCAAGACTGTTTTCAGCATTAAAGACTTAGAAAACTTATCTGGAATAAAAGCACATACCATACGTATCTGGGAAAAGAGATACAACGTTCTTGAACCGATGAGAACAGATACCAACATCAGACTTTATAATTTACAAAACCTTCAGAAACTTTTAAACATAACCCTATTACACGAATACGGCTATAAAATTTCTAAAATTGCTACTTTTCCGGATGAAAAGATTCCTGAACTAGTGCGGGAAATTATTTCTAAAAAGAATGCACAGAATTACGCTATAACTTCATTCAAAATGGCGATGATGAATTTTGACCAGGAAATATTCTTTAACACCTTTGACTGGCTGATTTCAGAAAAAACATTCAAGGAAGTTTTTAGGGAACATTTTCTTCCACTCCTGAAGGAATTGGGACTATTATGGCAATCGGAAACCATAACTCCTGCAAATGAACATTTTATGAGTCATTTGATAAAACAGAAAATTTTAATTTATACCGAAAGCCTTCAAATTCAGAAACCAACAAAAACCGATAAAATATTTGTTCTCTCATTGCCATTAAACGAAATTCATCAAATCGGATTACTATATCTTCAATATGAGATTTTATCCAAAGGATACAAAACTATCTATCTTGGAGAAAGTATGCCGATAGAAAACCTTCATGATCTAACTAAACATTTTGAAAATATCGTTTTTGTTTCCTTTATGACTGTACAACCGGATCGTGGAGTGATCAACCAATATGTAAAATCAATGGGCCAGAAATTACTTCTAAAGAATAATGAAATCTGGCTAATGGGCAAAATGGTAGAATATATTGAACTTAAAAACTTACCCGAACGAATACATATTTTTAGTTCCATGGATGAAACTATAGAAAGAATATAAAATTTTGTTTAAAGTTTTTGTATATTTGTTAAACAAATGACAAAAACTATCATCATAATAGGTTCCGGCTTTTCTGCATTAGCCGCTTCATGTTACCTTGCCCAACAAGGAAACGATGTGACTATTTATGAAAAAAACGAAACAATTGGCGGCAGAGCCAGACAATTTAAAAAAGACGGTTTTACCTTCGACATGGGGCCAAGCTGGTATTGGATGCCTGATGTCTTTGAGCGCTTTTTTTCTGATTTCAATAAAAAAGCTGCTGACTATTATGAACTGATTAAGCTAAATCCTGCCTATCGGGTTTATTTTGGAATTGATGATTTCATAAACATCTGCGACAATTTAGAAGAAATAACAACTACTTTTGAAAGTATAGAAACCGGAAGCGGCAAACAACTCAGGGCTTTTATAAAACAAGCAAAAAGCAATTACGACATTGCTATAAAAGATTTGGTTTACCGTCCTGGCGTTTCTCCTTTAGAATTAGTTACGCCTCAAAGCATATTAAAACTAAATCAGTTTTTCAGTACCGTAAGCCGTGATATCAGAAAGAATTTTAAAAACGAAAGATTAATTCAGATTCTCGAGTTTCCCGTTTTATTTCTTGGAGCAAAACCTTCCAAAACGCCTTCATTTTATAATTTCATGAATTATGCCGATTTTGGTTTAGGAACCTGGCATCCAAAGACCGGAATGTTTGATGTTGTACGTGGAATAGAAAAACTGGCGACCGAACTTGGAGTAACCATAAAAACCAATGCATCAATAGAAAAAATAGTTGTAGAAAATAAAACTGCAACCGGAGTTATTATAAACGGGCAATTTGTTGCTGCTGATATTGTGTTAAGCGGCGCCGACTATCAGCATACAGAAACATTACTGGATATAAAATATCGTGCTTACTCTGAAAAATATTGGGAAAGCCGTGTTTTTGCACCTTCTTCACTTTTGTTTTTTGTAGGTTTTAATAAAAAAATAGCGAACATAACCCATCATGCCTTATTTTTTGATGTTGATTTTAACCAGCATGCCAAAGATATTTATGATGATCCCAAATGGCCTGATGAACCATTATTTTATGCCAATTTTCCATCTAAGACAGATCCTACCGCAGCGCCAGACGGAATGGAAAGTGCTTTTTTTCTTATCCCACTGGCACCGGGAATCGAAGATAATGAAACACTTAGAGAAGATTATTTTGAAAAAATAATCACTCGTTTTGAGGAACTTACACAACAAAAGATTAAAAATAATATTATATTTAAGAAGTCCTTTTGTAAAAATGATTTTGTTGCAGATTATAATGCATACAAGGGAAATGCATACGGAATGGCAAATACGTTACTGCAGACTGCTTTTTTAAGGCCAAAACTAAAAAGCCCAAAAGTTCGTAATTTATATTTTACAGGACAATTAACTGTTCCCGGACCGGGTGTTCCTCCTGCCTTAATTTCAGGAAAATTGACCGCTGAGTTAATTCACAAATCAATTAGATCGCAAAAAAATGAAATCACTATTTGACACCGTTTCTTTTAAATGTAGCAAGTTGGTTACCAAGAACTACAGCACTTCTTTTTCGCTTGCCGTACATATGCTGGCACCAAGTATTCGTGAAGCCATTTACAGCATTTATGGTTTTGTACGTTTTGCTGACGAAATTGTTGATTCGTTTCATGATTATGATAAAGAACAGCTTATCAACGATTTCGAAAAAGAATATTACAAAGCAATAGAAATGGGAATCAGCCTTAACCCTATTCTCAATTCTTTTCAGCATACAGTAAAGCAATACAATATTACAGATGATCTTATTCAGGCATTTCTCAAAAGCATGAAACTCGATCTTATAAAATCAAATTACAATACACAAACCGAGTACGAAGATTACATTTACGGTTCTGCAGATGTTGTTGGCCTGATGTGTCTTAAAGTTTTTGTTTCGGGGAAAGAAAAAAAATACGATCAGCTAAAAAGTGAAGCCATGCGACTAGGGTCAGCTTTTCAGAAAGTAAATTTTCTTAGGGATTTAAAAGATGACAATCTTGTTCTTAACCGAAATTATTTTCCGGGAATCAACTTAAATTCTTTTGATGAAAATGCCAAAAACACGATTATTGCCGAAATCGAAGAAGACTTCAGAATTGCCTATCAAGGAATTATAAAACTTCCTATTGAAGCTAAATTTGGCGTATATACTGCTTTTGTATACTACAAAAAACTATTAAAAAAGCTAAAAAATACGCCATATCACCAAATTGGAAGTTCCAGAATCAGAGTTTCCAACTATACTAAAGCAGGACTTTTAGCACAATCTTTTGTAACATACAAACTCAAGCTTGTCTGATATTAAGTTACTCTTTCGTTAAAGTTATTTTTATAATTATTTAATTGACAACTTTATACATAACACACAAAATGATTTCTTTTTTAATATTTATAAGTGTATTTCTGTTTATGGAATGTGTAACCTGGCTTACGCACAAATACATAATGCACGGATTGATGTGGTATTTTCACGCAGATCATCATCAGCCAAAATACGAGCACACTTTTGAGCGCAACGACATTTTCTTTGTCATTTTTGCAATTCCGAGTATTCTTCTTTTTTATTTTGGAGTTCAGGGTGGGTTTAATTATTTGTTTTTTATAGCCTGTGGGGTTACTTTATACGGCATCTGCTATTTTTTAATTCACGATGTTTTAATCCATCAACGCTTTAAATGGTTCAAAAACACCAAAAACAAATACCTCATCGGATTAAGAAAAGCGCATAAAATGCATCACAAACATTTGGGGAAAGAACATGGAGAGTGTTTCGGAATGCTGTTTGTTCCTTTCAAATATTATAAAATGTAAATTCATTTATGAAAGTATATAAAATAGAAACCATTCAATATATCAATGCTTCGATCGAAGAATGCTGGGATTTTTTCTCAAGCCCAAAAAATCTTCAAACCATTACGCCCGACGATATGAGTTTTGAAATCCATGATTTTGATGGTAAACGCATGTATCCCGGACAAATTATCACATATACTTTGAAACCTCTTTTTGGAATCAAAATCAATTGGGTAACGATTATTACTGTTTCTAAAGAAAATGACTATTTTATAGACGAACAGCGTTTTGGCCCTTATTCTTTTTGGCATCACAAGCACTTTTTTGAACCAACTGAAACGGGTACAAAAATGATTGATATTGTGCATTATGCATTACCTTTTGGTTTTTTGGGCCGAATTGCAAATCACATTATGGTCAAAAACAAACTGAAAGATATTTTTGAATATCGGAAAAACAAAATAGAAGAATTATTCAATTTAAAATAATTTTTGCCCCAGATTTCTTCGATTTTTTGTTCACGCAGATTTTTTATTACAATTTAAAATCTGTTAGATCCGCAAAATCTGCGTGACAAAAAATCTATAAATCCTTTAATCTGTGGCAAATAAAAGAATTTCATGACAAAACAAAAGGCTAATTTTTTCTGGTTCAGACGCGATTTGCGTTTAGACGACAACATCGGATTATTTCATGCTTTACAATCTGATTTTCTTGTAATTCCTCTATTTATTTTTGATGAAGATATTCTGGAAAATCTTCCAAAAAACGATCCTCGCGTCAATTTCATATATGATAGCTTACAGGAAATAAACAAGCAGCTTTTAGAAATTAACTCTTCTGTTTTAATAAAAAAAGGAAAATCTTTTGAAATCTGGAAATCACTTTTAACTGAATTTGACATACAAGAAGTTTTTTTTAATAAAGATTACGAGCCATTTGCCATAAAGCGGGATCTTGCTATTTTTTCTTTATTACAAGAAAACAACATTAAGGTTTCTTCATTTAAAGATCATGTTATTTTTGAAGAAAAAGAAATCGTTAAATCAGACGGACTTCCTTATACGGTTTACACTCCTTATAAAAATAAATGGCTTGAGAAATATCATCTTTCCGGGCAAGCTGCAGAATACGATACTAAACCTTTATGGGCTAATTTTTATAAAAACCATTTTCAATTTCCCGAATTGTTAGAAATTGGTTTTGACAGAAGTGCTATAAAAGTGGTTCCTCATAATTTATCTCAAATTTCAAATTATAAGGAAATACGTGATTTCCCAGCCTTAGACGGCACTTCTTATCTTTCTCCGCATTTGCGATTTGGAACTGTAAGTATTAGAAAATTGGTCAATTGGGCCAACAGAAAAAATCAGACATTTTTAAGTGAATTAATCTGGCGTGAATTTTTTATTCAGATTCTGTTTAGTTTTCCGAAAGTTGTTCATCAGAATTTCAAATCCAATTATGACGGAATTCAATGGCGCAACAATGAAGCAGATTTTGAACGCTGGTGTTCCGGAACAACAGGATATCCAATGGTAGATGCAGGGATGCGCCAGCTAAATGAAACAGGATATATGCACAATCGCGTGCGCATGGTTGTCGCGAGTTTTTTATGCAAACATTTGCTTATAAACTGGCAATGGGGAGAAGCCTATTTTGCAGAGAAATTATTAGATTTTGAACTGGCTTCCAACGTTGGAAACTGGCAGTGGGCCGCAGGAACGGGTTGCGACGCTGCACCGTATTTCAGGGTTTTTAATCCGGATATTCAACAAAAGAAATTTGACAAAGATGGAATTTATATTCGCAAATGGATTCCTGAGTTTGATCTGGGTTATAATGAACCTATGGTAGATCATGCTTTTGCAAGAGATCGCGCGATTACAACTTATAAAGCAGGAATTTTGAAATAGTTTTTTGTTTCAGGTTCACAAAGTATGTCATCCTGAGGAACGAAGGATCACACTCGGAACTCTACAAAGATGATGAATTTCTGTGCGGAACTTCTATTGTGATCCTTCGTTCCTCAGGATGACATACTTTGTGTAACCTGAAACCTGAAACAAAAATCTAATATTTCAAATAATTATTAACGATAATTTTAGTCTTCAAATCAAACATTAAATTATAAAGACCAAAGAAAGTTCGGTTCATATAAATTAAGTGCTTAGAACCGCGATTTCCGTTCATTTTTCTAAGATTTGTATCATTTGAGAAACGTTCTCCTAATTTTGCAATGCTGTCAAAGAACGTCACATCTGCAAAATCGAAAGTTTCTTCTTTGAAAGGTTTTGTAAACAAATACAGCAAATCATGAAACATGTCGGTAAAATATTCAATTTCTGAAGGTGAATCATCCGGGCGAAGAATTTCCAGCTGAAACAGTTTCTCATTAAAAAGCTTTGGATCTGTAATGACATTTTTGTTGATTAATTCAAAATAAGGAACATAAAAATCCTCAGGAATTTGTTTCATGCAGCCAAAATCAAGTGCAATCAATTGATTTTTATCATTTATCAAAAAATTACCGGGATGCGGATCGGCGTGAACTTTTCTTAAGACATGAATCTGGTACATATAAAAATCCCAAAGGGCCTGACCTATTTTGTCCGCAACTTCCTGATTATTATTGATTGCCGTAAACTCAGAAAGATGAATTCCTGTCATCCAATCCATTGTGATGATTTTCTCTGAAGAGAATTCAGGGTAATAGTTCGGAAAAAGTATATTTTCGATTTTACTGCACGCCTCTACAACTTCCCTGCTTTGTTTTAACTCCAGCAAATAATTGGTCTCTTCGATAAGTTTATCTTCAACTTCTTTAAAGTATTTATCAGAATCTTTTCCCTGAAGGTTAAACATTCTTATTGCAATTGGTTTTACCAAAGCCAGATCTGACGAAATACTATTGGCAACTCCCGGATACTGAATTTTTACGGCCAGTTTTTTATTGTCTTTTACAGCCAGATGAACCTGACCAATACTGGCGGCATTTACAGAATTGGCATTAAACTCATCAAAAATTTCATAAGGTGTTTTACCAAAATTTGTTTTAAACGTTTTTAAAACCAGCGGAGCTGAAAGCGGCGGTACAGAAAATTGAGACAAAGAAAATTTTTCTACATACGCCTGTGGCAGGAAATTCTTGTCCATGCTTAGCATTTGTGCTACTTTGAGTGCGCTTCCCTTCAGGCTTTTTAAACCGTCATAAATATCTTCGGCATTGTTTTCATTCAGTTTGTCGCGGGTCAAATCCGGGTTAACAATTTTTTCGGCATAATGCTTAACATAATTCACTCCTATTTTTGCTCCGGTCTGAACCAGTTTTCCGGCTCTTTCTATTTTTGATGTTGGTATATAATCGATTGTTTTCATTATTTACTGTAAATTTTTTCCTTAAAGAGAAACTTTCCTAAATCTATAAGATGGTTCAGTGGCGCTACGTTCATTAATTCAAATGAAGCATGAACTGATTTTTCGATAAAAATATCTGTTTTTTCAAACGCAGGAGAAGAATCATCTGCCCAGAATTTTATCGTCATCATCAATTGCAGCCAGGCCGTTTCCTGAATAGTTTTTTCCTGATATTTTTGCAATTTTTCCTGTTCTAGTCTGTAATCATCAGTCAGGATTTCAGAAACATATTCTTTGAAGCTTTCACGCAGTAAACTTAATTGCGTCAAATTTCGAATTGGATTCTGGTGTGATTTCAGGCTTTGCAAAACATAACTTCTGTTGGCAGTTAAAACTTCAAAAAAAGTAAAATAAAAACTCAGCATTTTATTCTTCATGGTATATTCGGGATAGTCTGTGTTTTTGTGCAGCAAATCGACCGTATTTGCAAAAAACATTCTGAAAATTTCTTTCTCCAGACCTTCGAGCGTTCCAAAAAAGTTATAAAATTCAGCTTCGGTAAAATCTTTTCCTTTTACAAAATGAAAAACAGAAACAGGTTTTTTTTGCGTTTCCAAAACCTCATCCATGTACAATGAAACGATATACTCTTTGGTAATTATATTTTTTTTTACTGCCATCTTATTGAAATTTAAAATTTGCCTTAAAGGTAAGCAATGTTTAAGTATCTTTATTAAGCGTTAAACATAACACGATGTTAAATAAATTATAAAACAAATGGCTGAAAATGTACTAATTACTGGCGGCACAGGATTTATTGGCAAATGCTTAACAGAAGTATTAATTGCGAATGGTTTTTCTGTATCTGTTTTGAGCCGGAGAGAAAGAAAAAACACTGAATTTATTACGTATTACAAATGGAATTTAAAACAGAATTATATTGATGAAAATGCAATTTTAAATGCTGATTATATCATTCATCTTGCGGGCGAAGGAATTGTAGAAAAGCGATGGACAAATAATCGAAAAAAAGCAATTTTAGAAAGCCGTACAAAACCAATTGAGCTCATTTATTCTATTCTGCAAAAAAATAACGAAACACTAAAAGCATTCGTTTCCTCTTCGGCAGTTGGAATTTATGGTGCTGTTACCAGTCAAAAAATCTGTACCGAATTTACGCTTCCTGCCAATGACTTTTTAGGAATTACCTGCCAGATTTGGGAAGACACTGTCGACAAAATCGGGTCGTTAGGAATCAGGACTGTAAAAATCAGGACCGGAATTGTTTTAGGAAAAGATGAAGGCTTCCTGAAAAAAGTAGCTCCGAGTTTTAAAGCTGGCTTTGGCTCAGTTTTAGGATCAGGAAAACAATATTTGCCCTGGATTCATATTAAGGATCTGGCTAATATTTATTTAAAATCAATAACAGACACCCAAATGCATGGCCCTTATAATGCAGCTGTTACAGATAATACCACAAATTTGACTTTCTCCAGAATACTGGCCAATTTATATGGCTATTCAATTTGGCTTCCAAAAATTCCTAAATTCATCCTTAAAGTTGTTTTGGGCGAAATGAGTGTCGCCGTTCTGAAAGGGCAAAGGGTTTCTTCTGAAAAAATAAAAAAAGAAGGTTTTGAGTTTCAATTTACAGATATCGAAACAGCACTTTCTGACTGCATAAAGTAAATCCCTATTTCATTATCCCGCTTAAATCTGTCTGGACTGTTTTTGAAATTTTATTGGCTACCATATAAGGAATTTCGATATTAAAATCAGATACTGATAACGGAAAATTAGACAGAATTTGTATTCCTTCAGGCACTTTTTTAATCTGCGCTTTTACAGAAATGACTTTGTATTTTCCATGAAGGTAAAGTTTTCCCTTTACATCATATTCTTTTTCAACTTCATTAATATCTTTCAAATCAAACTTTTCAATTTTTCCTTTAAAAACTGCTTTTGGATAGCGGTTGCTTTCAATATAATTATCATTAAAATGTTCCTGCATTAAGTCCATTTTAAAACGAAAATCTTTGATTACAGCACTACAGATAAGCATACTGGTTTCAGGTTCTAGAATAATAGTTCCGAGTTTATTTACTGCTTTTACTTCTTCAAAAAAAGGAACAGAGGCTTCAAAATTTATAATTGCCGAAGTGGTTTTAAATTTATCCTGAGCCAGTATAGAAAATGCAGTAAAGAGTAAAATAAATAAAGTAGTTCTTTTCATAATCGTCAGTAATTAAACAATTATGTCATTTGATTATTTTATTTAAGAGAAGAAAAACTAAATTTAACCAGGTCTGAAAAAAAAATCAAATGGCAATACTCCGTGAAAGTTTTAAGCAAATGCCTAATACTTAAAATTACGAAATTATTGCCATTTGGGTTGCGGTTTTACTGCTAAATATTTGTGAAAATTTTCAAATATCAAATACCAAATTTTGATTTGAAATCTGATGCTGCAGTTATTTCATTTCGGTACAGATTTCGATCAAAAAACCATTCAGGTCACGAATATAGGACACTATTTGTCCCCATGGTTTCTGAGTTGGTTCTTTTACCAAAACTGCCCCAAAAGAAGTTGCTTTTTGTACTGTTTCTGTAACATCTTCTGTAATAAAACCAATTTCTATTGCAAAAGGCTTATCTTCTAAAGTACTTTCTATAAAACCATCTTTTAGATTTTGAGCGGCTAGTTTCTTTGATGCAAAAGAAAGCGTTGTTTCTCCTGTAACTAATTCAGCATAATCATTTTCGGGTGTTATGAATTTTCTTGAGAATCCGAATGCATTTTCATAAAATGAAATTGATTCTTCGACATTCTCTACATATAATATTGTATATCCGAATTTTACCATTTTTAAAATTTTAAAATATTATAAATAATTTTAAACTAAAGATACTATTTAGAGAAGGATTATCCTATTTCCAGCAGCACATTATATTTATCCAGACTTGCCAGATCTTCAATAGAATTTACAGTGGTAATTTTAGCATGTTCTTCTATTTCTTTTTTAGCTTCTATCTGTTTAATACATTTTCTAAAACGGCGCACCTCATCAAGGCTCGAGAGTATAAGTCCCGGAACCTGTACACTCTTCCCTTCTTTATCTTTGGCAACCATCGTAAAATACGAGGAATTACAATGTTTTATTGCTCCGGTCTGAATGTTTTCTGCCTCAACGCGAATGCCAACAATCATAGAACTTCTCCCCACATAATTTACAGAGGCCTTCATGGTTACTAATTCTCCAACTTCTATTGGCTTTAAGAAATTTACTGTATCAACTGAAGCGGTAACACAATAATTTCCGGAAAACTTTGAAGCGCAGGCAAAAGCTATCTGATCTAATAAAAGCAGGATATATCCTCCATGAATTTTTCCACTAAAATTAGTGTGTGAAGGCAGCATTAGCTCAGAAATACTTACTTTGGATGAAGAAACGGGTTTAAAATCGGCAGTCATGTTTTTGTTTTTGGGGTTTGTTTTTATTTTAATCTAATACTTGATTTTCCTCAGAGTTTGAAGCTCTGGCCAGAATATTTTCGGGAAGTGCTTTTTTTGCCTTTGCTCCCATTTTTTTTAATTTTTCAACGCTCGAAATTAAATTTCCGCGACCATCCACCAATTTACTCATAGCGTTTTCATATTCGGTTTTTGAGTCTTTAATTTTATTGCCAATCCTTACTAAATCGATCACAAAACCTTCAAATTTATCATACAGTGCACCCGCCTGTCTGGCAATTTCAAATGCATTTTCCTGTTGTTTTTGGTTGGCCCACATACTGTCGATCGTTCGCAGAGTTGCTAATAAGGTACTTGGTGTTACAATTACAATGTTTCTGTCGAATGCTCTGTTGTATAATGTAGAATCTTCATTTAGTGCAATGGCAAAAGCAGGTTCTATCGGAATAAAAAGCAATACAAAATCAGGGCTTTCTATTTGGTACAGATCATGGTAATTTTTATTTCCAAGCTGTTCTACATGCCTTTTTATAGAGTTAACATGTTCTTTTAATAAATCAATCTTTAAAATATCTGATTCTTCGTTGATCCATTTCTCATAAGCTACCAGAGATACTTTAGAATCAACAATCATTTTTTTCCCATCCGGCAGATTGATTACTACGTCCGGAAAAACCCTTGCTCCTTCTGAGTTGGTAAAACTTTGCTGTACTTCATATTCGCGTCCTTTTTCGAGGCCGGATTTTTCAAGAACACGTTCCAACACCAGCTCACCCCAATTGCCCTGCATTTTGCTGTCGCCTTTCAACGCTTTGGTTAAGTTTAATGTTTCCTTGCTCATTTGCGCATTCATTTCGCTCAAACCAACAATCTGTTGGCGCAAAGCTGCATGATAATCGATGCTTTCTTTGTGGGTCTGCTCTACTTTTTGTTCAAAACCATGAATTTTATCCTGCAGGGGCAAAAGGATATTTTTCATGTTTTCGCTGTTTTGTTCTGTAAATTTTGCCGATTTTTCTTCGAGAATCTTATTGGCTAAGTTTTCAAATTCTTTGGTGAATTTTTCCTGTAATTCGGTGATTTCGTTTTTTTGTTCCTTATGTCGTTCCCATAAATTTTCAAAATCTACTTCTTTTTTAGAAAGCTGAATAGCCAGACTGTCTTTTTCTGTCCTGATATTTTCTTTATCCGTATTATTTAGCTGAAGCTGTTTTTCAAAAATAGTTCTTTCCTTGTCAAACTGCTCTTTCTGCAATTCAAATTGATTTGCCATTGCTGTCAGTCTTTCGTTCAGGCTCACTTTTTCGGCCTGTGACTTAGCAGAATACAAAAGCTTTCCTAAATAGATCCCCAGGAATAATGCTACTATAAAAACCAATAAAAACGGAAGAAAATCAAACATAACTAAGTTTATTTTTAAGTAAAAGTACGCAATAATACGTAGTTCGAAATTTTAAAATTCAAATATCACTAATTTCCAAATTCACTAAGATTTTGAAACATTTTTTTAATATATAAATATTCGTCTTACGCAACCATTCAAAAAGAACAACATCTTGTAAATATAAACTAATAAAAAAAATATCATGAAAAAATTAATACTAGGCTTATTTATAGCTTTTGGAATTAGCGCTTGCTCCCTGAACAATGATGATCTTAATGTTGATTGTGGATCTAATGTAGATGTAGCTTTTACTGGTTTTCCGCTTTTGTGTAATTATAGTGTAAAAACATTACCAAATAATCCTGTTGCAATACAAATTAAATCGGAACAGGAACTACTTGCCGATTTTACAAAACATGCCAATACATGTCCAAATCCGAGTGACCCTACAATCGATTTTACCAAGTACCACCTGGTAGGAATATTTGCTGGAGCAAAACCTACCAGCGGATATGCGATAAAAATAACTTCTATAGTAGAAAACGGTTGCGAAATGGTTATTAACTTTTTTGAAAAAGCACCTCAGACCGGAGAAGCTATAACCTCAACTCCTACGTATCCTACAGATTTTATTTTGATTCCTAAAACAGCTAAAAGATTGTTTTTTAACAGAGTTCAGGCAAGTCCTGACAACATCGTGATCGGTAGTTTTGCAAGTCAGTGTACGGGAGCTGATTGTCAGAAATTCTTCCAGCTGAATGATTATAATATTTTGAAATTTCAAAATGTGGTAGCAGGAAGTTACGATTTTGGCCAATACAAATATACTGCAAAAACCAAAATTGGTGAATATACTTTATTTTCAAAAAGTATCACTGCTGAAATTGCTGCACTAAAAGGACAAACTAAAACATACGGTAATCCGAATACATCTGAGCAGGGTGGTGTTTATTTTGAATTACACCAGGGTTCAAGTGTTACCAAAATCTATATTGATAATGCAGATACTGCAGATCAGACTTCTGAAATAAAAGCATTCAAAAAAGCAATTAAGGATAAAATTACTGCTTTAAATAACAACTAACAACATCTCTGATTTGGATTCATGACATACTTCATGCATTCGGAAGATATTGATAATCAAAATTTAAACAGTTAATGTCTGATTCTAAACTATTCACAAAAAATAGTTTTATGAGTTAAAAAAACTAATTTTGCCAAAACAAATCTAACCACTTTTTTGAAAGACGATTTAGAAATATATATTAAGCAATGTATGCAAAATGAAAGAGCAGGACAACTCAAAATTTATGAGTTGTTCTCTCCCATTTTGTATGGTATCTGTTTGAAATATATGAAAAACGAAGATGATGCCAAAGATGTTTTTCAGGAGGCCTTTGTGATAGTTTTTCAGAAAATAAGCCAATACAAATTTGAAGGTAGTTTTGAAGGCTGGCTAAAACGTATTTTCATTAATAAGCTTATTGAAACTCTTAATAAAAAGAAAAAGGAAAATTTCTTTTTGGATGTCTTTGATCCTGATACTGATTTTGTAGAAGAAGAGGAATTGGATATCGCCCCGATTCAGCAGGAAAAATTATTAGAGTTTATTCGTGATCTTCCCGATCAGTACCGGACTGTTTTTAACCTGTATGTTTTTGAAAAAATGAAACACAAAGAAATAGCCGAATTACTAAAAATCTCTGAGGGAACATCAAAATCAAATTTAAACCGAGCAAAGCGAATTTTGCAAAAAAGAATTTTGAGCATAAAAAATTTTAAAACAGCATGAAAAAGCAAAACATAGAAAATATTTTTTCATCAATGGAAAACTTTTCCAATGTTCCGCCACCGGAATTGTGGGATAAGATTGAGGAAAAATTAAACAAACCTAAAAAGAAAAAGAGAGCAATTCTTTGGTGGTCGGCTGCTGCATGCTTATTATTAGGACTTATGCTGCCTTCTGTTCTGTATTTTAATTCAGTATCATCTGATATTAAAAATAATGCCCCTTTAGAAAACAACAGTGTTGTTCTTGATGAAAATAAAATAGATATAAACCAAACCAGAACTATTCCCGGGGATGAAAATAAAAGCATTAATCAAAAATCAAACAATCAAAATAAACCTTTAGAAAAAAACCCGGTTACGACTAATACTGAAAAAATTAATCAAAGACAGGAAAATGCTGTTGCTGATGCTTCAAACATAATTGAAACAAAAGTTTCGGCAAAAAAATCAAGTGTTGGAAATAAAAATACAAATGAAACTTTGGCTGAAAAATCATCAATTTCAGAAAAAGAAAATTCATTTAATACTTCATCAAAAGAAGGAAATGCAAATGATGCTGTGGCTGAGAAAACATCACCTACAGGAAATCATAATGCATTCGATTCATCATCAAAAAACCAACTGTTAAATTCTAAAAAAGAAAATATAAATCAGGCTGCAACTGAGAAAATATTAATTTCAGGAAATCATAATGGGTTCAACTCATCATCAAAAAATCAAATTGCAGATGTTGAGAAAAAGAATGCGAATAAAATCCTGGCAGAAAAAACATTTAGTTCAGGAAAACAAAATCCATTTAATTCAACTTCGAAAAATCAGGTAGCAAATTCTCTTTTTGAGTCAAAACCGAATACAAAGAGCAATAAAACCAATACTAATTTAGCCTTAAACTCTTTGTCTCAGATTGTAAGCACTGAATTAAATAATAAAGCAAAGAAAGATACAGGTATTAAAACGAACGAAAACGAGTCTGTAAACGCTGAAAAAACCATTGCTGATAATCTGCAAAAAAATTCGAAATTTATTGATGTACTCAGCAAACAGGATTCTGTACAACTGGCAGAACTTCAAAATTTAGAAAAAGGAATCACGAATCCTGAGGATAAAAAAGAAAAAGAAACCAAACCTAAATCTGAAAGTGAAAAATGGGCAGTTCAGGTTTTTGCCGGAGTTGCTAATTCTGATAATTATAAAAATGACAAAACCTTAGGCCACGTAAACGATTCTAAACAGAGTACTACATACGGTGTAAAAACGAAATACAAAATCAATAACAAATGGGCTGTGGGTTCGGGGTTAAAGATTAATGAATTAGGTCAAAGTATTGCTAATGTTTCGTATATGGATGTGAGTGAAAAAAATAGTGCTTTTTTTAGTCCGTCAGCGTATTTTGTCAAAAATGTAGCAGCACCTCAGATCGCCAATAACAGAAGCTATGTGTTTGTTTCTAACACTACAAAAGATGCTTTGGTAAGTGAGAATGTTCAAACCGGTAATCTGGATCAAAGTTTGCGTTACATCGAAATGCCGTTGGAAGTTTCTTATGCAGTTTTTAACAAAAACAGAACGAATATAAGTCTGAACACAGGAGGTTTTGTAGGGAAACTGATTTCTAATAATGTAGCTTTGGACGGTACCTCTATAGGAAAAAATCTTGATGCCAATGATTTTGTTTACGGGTCTGTTTTGAGCAGCACGGTACAATACCGCATTTACAAAAAGACAAATGTTTTTGTTGAGCCTGCTATGAATTATTATATAAATCCTTTAAACAACCAATCTTTTAATCAGCTTCAATGGGGATTGAATTTTGGATTAAATGTTTCGTTTTAATCTTTTATTTGTTGTAATTTTCCAAAAAAACAACAGAATAATTTTATTAAATGAGCATTCAAAACAACTGGAATATCAATTCAATTCCAAAAGATTTAATTACAGCCAAAGAATTGGTGTATGACTTACTGAATTTTAATTTTACAAAACCAGAACCGGAATTAGAAAGTGCAGAATATAGTGCTTATCGTTTTCAACTGAACAATAAGCATATTTGTTTTCGCGAAGCTAAAATAACACCCACCAAAACAGGTCAGTTTGTAACTTTATGGAAACGTAATTCGTCGTCCAAAACTATTGAACCTTTTGATGCTTCTGACAAAATTGATTTCGTCATTGTAAACGTTCGAAAAAAGGATGTTTTTGGACAGTTTATTTTTCCGCAATCTGTTTTGTTTGAAAAAGGTGTTTTTTCTACTCCAAAAAAAGAAGGAATAAGAGCAACAAGAGTTTATCCGCCGTGGGATGAAACCACAAGTAAACAAGCTCAAAAAACCCAAAGCTGGCAATTGAATTATTTTTTTGAGATTAACGACTCTTTGGATTTGAGCAAAGTCAGAAAAATATTTGAACTACATTAAATTTTTTATATAAAAAAGCACAGGGAGCTTATTGCTGCCTGTGCTTTTTTAAAGAAATCATTTTATTTTTTAATGATTTTACTGCTGTAAATAACTTTATTGTTTTCAGTTAAAGTGTAAATATAAACTCCGGTTTTAAGGCTGCTTATCTGAATTATTGAGTTGCTTCTGTCTTGTGTATTTTTTATATCAATCGGATGTAGAACTAACCGTCCTGACATATCATAAAGTCTCAATTTCAGGCTTTTGTCCTGATTTGTTTTCACCGCTACATTTACTACATCCAAAGCCGGATTTGGGTATGCTTGTATAAAGTATCCGTTTATTGTTTCAAAATCATCTGTTGACAAATTATCCGCTTTTAATTCAAAACGGGCAATTACGGGTCCGTGATCTGAAGTTGTTGTTGTGTAGCCTGGAATATCTGCTCTCGGATCGTAAACCGCAATAGAATTAGGAATATAATCATCTGTAAGTTCATTTGAAATAACAATATGATCCAGGAATCCGCCTGAACTTAAAAAGCTGTAAGCGCCAGCCTGGCTAATGCCCAGAGTAATTGGATTATAGCGGTCTGTATCTTCTACAATTTTTTGGTAAGAAGAGAGCTGTCCGGCAATAACCGATTCTTTGACATCATCATTAAAGTCGCCCAGGATCATAAAATTTGAATTTGGGTAATGAACGTCTAAACTATCCTTCAATAGCTCGGCATCATATTTACGCATATTATATCTGGAGATATCACTTCCGCTATTGGCACGTGCATGAAGATCAATCAGGTTAATCTCTTTTTTGATTCCACCGATATTTGTTTCTATTTTAACCAAATAAGGCAAACGTCCTGATGAGAAAAAGCTTGCTCCATTGCCTCCGGGATAATTTGGTAAAGTTGCTGTCCCGGCACGAACATCATCATACAATTTCTTAAACATGACACGGGTACTTTTTACCGTTGTTGTTTGTGTATTATAAAGCACAACCAGTTTTTGAGGCGGAAAATTAGGATCCGGTTCTTCAAACGAATATGACCAGGATGTTGAAGTTGTTTTATCAAATGTTTTTCCATTAATATTTATTTTCTGAATTAGAAGATCAATAGATGGATCGTCTGAAACTTCCTGAACCACATAAACATCGGCATTTAGTTTATTCATTACTTTGGCAACATTATCAATTTGCAAGGCATCGTCTGTTGGCCCAAACTCAGCTCCGTCTGTTCCTTTTACATCTGATCCAAAAAACTCCAGATTATAACTTACAACATCAAAAGTATCTGCTTTTGGTAATGAAGATCCGGTAAATGTTCCTATTTGCTTGTTTAATCCAGTTCCTGTTACGGTTAAGGAACCAGAGATTGTTAAAGCTTTTACAGAAGGTACAAATCTGGCATAAAGCACTTTTCCTGCCAATGCATCTGCGGCACTGACAACAACAACCGACTGAAATGATACATTATCCAAAGAGATCTGATAATCTGCAGGCGCTGTAATGGCTATATCTCCATAACCGGCAGCTTTAAAATTAAAAGACTGACTTACTGATGTTGTATTAGGGTTTACATCTCCAAAATCCAGAAAAGGATTTGAAGCCACATAACCCATTTCATTTGTAATGGCAATATCATCTATTGACCATTCTGATGCATTATTTGTTCCGCCTACTGTTGTTTCATAAACCCATGCCAAATAGGTTTGATCCGTTTTATATGCGCTTAAATCTATATATTGCGACTTTGCATACGTTCCGGTTGTAACAGGAAAATCACCATTTATTTCTGTCCATGTTGCTGTTTCCGGATTGCTTTTACCGTCATAATTTACAGAGACCATTAATTTTAAACCTGGACCTGTATAAAATTTACGTGAATAAAAAGACAGTAAAGGAAACTGGTTAAAATTGTTCAACCTCAATCTTGGCGATATCAGCCAGTCTTTGCTTGCTCCCGTATCAGAATAACCATTCATCAGCACGGCACCTGTTCCTGTATTTACATTTCGGGCAACACTTGTATATCCCCATTTATTTGTAGTTCCGGAAACATTGTATTGAGTCCAGCCGCTGTTTGTCAAAACATTTGGATCGTTAAAACCTTGTATGTACGGATTTATCCCTGTTCCGCTAAGAATCACAATTTTACTCGTTGCGCCAGTTGATTCGTGTGTTATTTGTCCTGAAAATATCGCTGCTGCATTTGGAGTAAACTTTACATAGATTGTTGGTTTTGCGTTTGCAGCAAAATCAGACATCAGGAAAGTCAAAGAAGATGCAAAGGAAATATTGTCTTTGGAAATTGTGAAATTACTTGAAGCCGTAACTATAACATCGCTGGTAAGATTATCTCCCTGAATCTGATAACTTAAAACTTCTGAATCAAAATTTGTTTCGGAAAATCCTAAATCAACTAAAGCAGTTGATGTCATTAGAGAAGGAATCGCAACATCTGAGGTTGTAACATCAACTTTATTAATTACGGTCTGAATATTTCCGTATAAGTCTTCAGAAACAGAAAAAACAGAATATGCAGTATTAATTACCAAACCGGTAAAACTTTTTACATATATCTGAGAAGGATCTGTAATATCCAGAAATCCTGCCTGCAAAGCTGCGTTTCCGTTTGCATCGAGACCAGATTTTACCTGAGCTGCTGAAGGTGTGGCACTTCCTGACGCCAATAATACATAATAGGTTTTGCCTGCCTCATTCAGTTTATCAGAAAAGTCAAAAGCTTCGGATAAAATATTATCTGCTTTTGGATAACCGGCTTCACTAACCGGTGCTATTATATCGCTTCTGATGTCAATATTGTCAATGGCAAAAGAAGGACGTGAACCGCCTCCTGAGTTTTGTTTAGAAATCCATCTGATCTGAACAACAGGCTGATTATTACATTCAGCAGGCAAAGTTACTTTTATTGTTTTAGGATTTTGAGGATCTGTAACTGCTCCTGTCTGCTGTATTGTATTGTTTGTATAAGCTGTTGCAGGTATTGATGTAAATGCTGTTGCAGTACCAACGCGATATTGTAAAATCATCTCATTGATACGTTCAGACGTTGTGGCTCCCGAAACTAATCCATAAGGATTACGAATCGTAATAGCATCATATTGAACCTGAATAGCAGTTTGTCCTGTAGTGGAAAAAGCAAAACCAATAGCCAAATCAAGCGAGCCTGTATTTAAGAAACCTATTTTACCATTATAGTTGTGAACGTTACCACTGGTAGTGGCTGCTGTACTACTGGCCACCAAAGGTCTGTCGGCAACCATAGTTGCACTTGTGTTATAAGCAGATCCGGGTGCTGTAGAAGCAGTCCATCCCTGAAATCCTGCGGGATATATAGTAGCAGTATAATCAAGTCCATCAAAATTTTGTGCATAAGGCAAACTTTGTACAGCCGGCATTGTCTGTGCACTACTACTTATCGAAAAGAAATAAAAAAAACTTAAAAAAGCCATTAAATGGCGTAGAGAGTAAATGTTTTTCATAAGTTAAAAAATAGAGTTTTTAGAAACTAAATTTATGACCTTTAAAGTTAAGGCAGTATTATGAAATTATAAATTAATTCTTTCATATTTTATTTTGCACAGCTTATAAAAACAAAAAATTCTCACATAATATTTAAAACCTCAACAAATATAGTATTTCTAGAAGGTTTTTAAGTCTTGTCAACTTTCATAATTATGAAGAAAAAACTTATTTAATATAACTAATAAAAAAGACCGACTGAATCCAGACGGTCTTAAAATCTTATTTTTTTAATTTTTTTACACTGCACTATCAATGTTATTTTCATTACTGTGGCCGGCTAAAAATTTTGTATTGTAAATCAATCTTCCTCATCTAATTTCATATTACCGCGGTCTTTATGGTTGTCAGGGTGTGAGTTTGGATAACGGTTTGCGGTTATATCAGAATTCCTGTCTTTATTTTCTACCGTTTTTTCTGCTTCTTCTTCTGTCACAACACCGCGGTTGCCACTTGCACTATTTTTTCCTTTTTGATCTGATACTTCCGTTATTTTCTCATTTTCGTTTCTTGCTCTGTCCACAACCTCTTTGTTTCCTTCCTGGTCTGTCACCACTTCTTTTTTGAGTTTCAAATCATCCGGATTTTTATCGTGCGAAACATTTTTCCCTTTAGATTCATCTATATTTTTTTGTACCCCATTTATCTTTTTAGAGCCTAAATCATTAGTTTCCATAGTAGTATTTTTTTAAATTTCTATTATAATATTACGAATTTTCAGACCAAAAACTAAACCATTTAACATAGCTTTTGGATAATAAAACAAAACTATCTTTGCACAAAATAATTGGCATGCAACATCACTTTATTCTTTTTAAACCTTATGGCTATTTAAGCCAGTTTATTTATGAATTAAAAAGAAAGAAAAAACTTTTGGGAGAATTACATGATTTCCCCAAAGGCACTATGGCTATTGGACGTCTGGACGAAGATTCTGAAGGTCTGCTTCTGCTTACTACAGACGGGAAAGTGAGCGAACAGATAAGAAGCAAAAAAGTTGATAAGGAATATTATGTACAGGTCGACGGAGTAATTACGCCTGAGGCTATCGAACAACTGCAAAAAGGGGTTGAAATTGGTTTTGATGGCGGAAAATACAAAACCAAACCCTGCAAAGCATTTATTGTTACTGAAATTCCTGATTTTGGGCCAAGGGCAAAAAAAATAAGAGATGAACGTCACGGACCAACTTCGTGGACTTCTATAACGGTAAATGAAGGCAAATTTCGCCAAGTGCGAAAAATGACAGCCGCAGTTGGCTTTCCGACCCTGAGACTGGTTCGTGTTCGGATAGGAAATGTATATTTGCAAAATCTAAAAGCGGGAGAAGTTCTTGAAGTACCCGATTTTAAATTGGATAATTAGTTAATGTGACAATTTGATAATTTGATAATTTTTTAAATTCGCTGACCCTAACTTAACTCTTAACTCTTAACCCTTAACCCTTAACCCTTAACTCCTAACTCCTAACTCCTAACTCCTAACTCCTATAAAAATGCTGAACGTTGTTCTTGTAGAACCGGAAATACCAAATAATACCGGAAATATCGGGCGCTTATGCGTGGGTACCGAAAGCCGATTACATTTAATCCATCCTTTTGGATTTGTAATTAATGACAAAAACCTTAAACGTTCCGGATTGGACTATTGGGTTCATCTCGATGTTACTGAATATCAGAATATCGAGGAATGGATAAAACAAATTCCAGATCAATCTCGTGTGTTTTTAATGAGTTCCCATGCTGAAAAATCTTATCTGGAAACTGATTTCCAAGATGGTGACTGGCTGGTTTTTGGCAAAGAAAGCGTTGGTTTGAGCAAAGAAGTACTCGGACGTTTTGAAAACCATTTAACAATTCCGATGTCAAAGCTTATCAGAAGTTTTAATATTGCCAATTCAGTTGCTTTTGTTGTTGGTGAAGCTAAGAGGCAAATTGCATTGAAGATTTAAATTACTTCCTGCAAGGTTTCAAAAACCTTGTAGGTATTGTGCCGCCTTCTTGATAACTTACTATTTAAACCTACAAGGTTTTTGAAACCTTGCATGACAAGAGTTTCTTATAAAATAAATATAGCTTAAAATGATTCAAAGCGTACTATTCAATTCCGAATTAATATTGTTGGATTTCTTTTCTGCATATGGCTTAACTACGATATTGTTTTTAATTCTTTCCCTATTTATAAAAAAGAACTTTCTAAAAAAAGTTGATGTCCATTCAAATCATTTTATTTCGTTTATAGGTATTGTTTATCTGATTGTCTGGATTATTGCTACAATTGTTGAATTATATTTTCGGGAAGAAGAAAGCAGAAATTATCTTCTGAATAGAATGTTTGGAAAATATTGGTTCGGATTTTGGCTTCAGCCACTAATATGGTTTTCTATTACTCAACTTCTGCGATTTAAAACGATTCAAAAAAATATTCTCTTTCGATTAATATTTAGTTTTTTGCTTATCATATCAATTGAAAAGATGGTAATCATTTTTACATCTTTTCATAGAGATTATTTACCAAGTTCCTGGACAATGTATAATGATTCAGGCATTTACCCTTCAAATATATTTCTCGTATTATTAATGAAGATTTCTATTTACTTGCTTTCTGTTAGAATCTATTTCGCAATTAGTCAAAAAATAAAAGAGTTAAAAGCAAGAAAAGCTAATTTACAATAAACTTCCCTTTTTCGGCATCAAAAATAATATGTTCGTCTTTGAATAAATTGGCAAAACTGCCTTTTGAAATTAAATTACATGGCTCGTCCTGAATTACACTTTCAGGTGTCATAATAATCATTTCGTCACTGAGCTGAATTGCCAGATCTATATCGTGCGTAGAAAACAAAATACATTTTTGGGTTTCCTGAGTCAGCTTTTTTAATAATTTGAAAAGTGAAACTTTATGCAGCAAATCAAGATGAGTTGTGGGTTCATCAAGGATAATTAGTGGCGTATCCTGTGCCAAAGCGCGTGAAATTAATACTTTTTGTAATTGTCCGTCGCTTATTTCAAAATGTTTTTTTCGGGCTAAATGAGTAATTTGAGTAAGTTCCAACGCTTCATTTACTTTTATGATATCTTCTGGATTTAAAGTTCCGATCCAGTTCGTATAAGGCTGACGGCCTAAAGCAACCAGCTCAAAAACAGTAAGGTTGCTCGGTGGAAGCTTTTCGGTCAGCACCAAAGCTAAATTTTGGGCCAAATCCAATGGTTTAAAAGTCGTAATATCTTTATCGTTCAGCAATACATTTCCTGACAATGGTTTTTGAATTCCTGTAATCGTTCTCAGCAAAGTCGATTTTCCGATTCCGTTTGCACCTATTAAGGAAACAAGTTTTCCTGCAGCCAAATTCAGATTCAGGTTTTCAGCAATAGTTGCAGTGTCTTTCTTGGACTTATAGCCAATACTTAAATTTGAGGTGGTCAGGATATTTTTCATATTAAAGTTGCCAGGAGAATGATGTTTAAGCTTCTGAGTTTTTTTATAATTACTGAAAATTTCTTTTTTTCATTAACAGCCATACCACAACCGGAGCCCCAATAATTGATGTAATTGCATTAATTGGCAGTGTGGTATCTAATCCCGGTAATTGTGAAGCGATATCGCAAAACAGCATAATTATTGCACCGTAAAAAAAAGTACTCCAATATAAAATTGCATGATTACTGGTCTGGAAAGTCAATTTTGCAATATGAGGGACCGCTAAACCAATAAAAGCAATCGGGCCGGCAAAAGCCGTAATGCTTCCTGCCAGAATACTTGTGGCGAAAATAATAAGGAGTTGCGCCTTTTTATAATTTAAACCCATACTTTTAGCATAATTTTCTCCCAAAAGCAATGCATTTAAAGGTTTTACACTACTGATGCTTAAAAACAAACCAATACCCACACAACCTGCCAGGACAAAAATGGATGTCCAGGGAAGGTTCCCAAGATTTCCTAACGACCAAAAAGTAAATCTCTGTAACTGTTCTGCTGAACTAAAATAGGTCAGAACCCCAACAATAGCACTTGTAAAACTACCAAACATAAGTCCGACAATCAAAATTGCCATTGTATTTCTTAACCGTTGTGCCACTAATAAAACCAATAGTAAAACAGAAATACTTCCTAAAGTAGAGGCCAATACAATTCCATAAGCTGATAATACTATTTCATTTAAAAATGACGGCAGCAAACCGGCGCCCAAAATTACAACCGCCACAGCCAAAATAGCACCTGAACTCAAACCCAAAACATCAGGTCCGGCTAAAGGGTTTCTAAATAAGGTCTGCATCAGCAAACCGCTTATCGATAATCCGACTCCGACTAAAACTGCTGTAATGGCTTTTGGCAGTCGATAATTTATAATAATATATTCCCATGTCGATTTACTGGCATTTCCTCCGGTCAGGCTTGTACAAACTTCCTTAAACGGAATTGTCACCGAACCTAAACTAATATCCAGAAAAAACATTAATAAAAGAACTAAGCCGAGTAATGAAAACAGAATTATATTTCGTTTTTTATTTATCAAGTATTCTTAATTTAATTTAGATGCAAAAGTAAACTCATAACTTGGTAACAGATCAGGGTGAAAAATTTTGATGAAATCCTTCAAAACCAAATCCGGACGGCTTGGAGCAAGTTCGTAATAAACTATTCCTCCCGTTGCGCCAATCTTTCCTTCAAAAGTGTATACGTTTTTGGATTTGAAGGCATCAAACTGAGTATAATGAGGATTACTTTTCCCAAATTCATCCAGTGATTTAAAAGAACCAGCAGCAATCCAGAAATCGGCAGATTTTGCTTTTACCAATACTTTTTCAAAAGACAAACCTTCACTTCCTGTTCCTTTTAGATCTGACCATAAATAATTTGCTTTGGCATCCTTCATAAATTCAGCCACCCAGCTGTTTCCTTTTGCAACATACCAAACATCTTCGTACATAGAACCATACAAAACTGTTGCCGTTGCAGGTTTGTCTGCAATAAGTTTCTGGGTTTGCTTATAACTGTCTACAATCTTATCAAACAAATTCTTTGCTTTTTCTTCTTTACCAAATAAAGCACCATATAACTTTATCCATTCTGCTTTTCCAAGTGGAGATTGTTCCATCCAGTCGGCTTGTATAAAAACATTTAGGCCGCTTTTCTTCAAATTATCCAGCATCGGATTGTTATTGTCAACGCCAAAAGTTACAATAAGGTCAGGAGATAATTCTATAAGCTGTTCGATGTTTAATTTTTCGTTCTGTCCTACATTTTTTACAGCACCTTTATCAATCAAAGCTCTTGTTTTTTCAGAAGAAACATAATCTGTATGAGGAAATCCAACAAGCTTATCTTCTACTTCTAACATTTCCAGAAAAGGAATGTTTGTTGTCGAAGTTACCACAACAGATTCCAGCGGAACATTTATACTGGCATAACTTAGCAAACTATCCGGAACTTTGGCATTTTTTTCTTTTAATACATACGTATAACTTTTATTGGCATCTGGCCACGGATTAGAAACCGTCACCACCGAATAGCCTTCATGTTTTACTATAGAAAGTCCTGAAGCATACTCTATACTGTTTTTTGCAATCTCAGGTTTTTGCGTTTCTGCCTGTTCATTTTTTTTACATCCGACAAGAACAAAAAATGGCAGGATAAAAATAAACTTAGATAATAAATGTCTCATAAGTAGGTTATATTGTTTTTAAGGTATGGTATTTGCCGTTTCAAAATTACGTTTTCAGTAAAAACAAAGGTAAACCAATTTGCACTTTTTTTGTCTACCTTTATTCTTACAAACTTAAACAAATATTATCTTTATCTCATGAATACCACAAAAACAAAAGTTTGCTCCGGCTGCGAATCTTCTTTTAGTTGCGGAGATATTTCTGCTGAAGAGAAATGTTGGTGTAATGATTTCCCTCCTATTTTTAATCTTTCTGATGGTGGTGACTGTCTTTGTCCGGTTTGTTTTAAAGAAGCTTGTGAAGACAAAATCGATGCTTATGTAGAAACCTTAACTCCCGAAAAAGCAATCAACAATAAAGCTGCAACATTGCCAAAAACAGAAAAGCTAATTGAAGGAATCGATTATTATATAGAAAATGAAAAATATGTATTTAAATCCTGGTTCCATCTAAAAAGAGGAAGCTGTTGCGAAAATGGATGCAGACATTGTCCTTATTAAAAAGTTATAAAGTTAAAAGTTAGGAGTTAAGGGTTAGAAGTAGAAATGCTTGATAATATTCACTATTAACTGCTAACCCTTAACTCCTAACTCCTAACTCTTAACCCTTAACTCCTAACCCTTAACCCCTAACCCCTAACCCACCAAAAAAATGATTTACTTAATTACTGGCGGCGAACGATCCGGAAAAAGCAGCTATGCCCAAAATTTGGCCTTATCGCTTTCAAATTCACCAATATATGTAGCAACAGCCAGAAAATGGGATTCCGATTTTCAAAACAGAATTGACCGACATCAGCAGGAACGCGATGAACGCTGGACCAATATAGAAAAAGAGAAACAGCTTAGTGAAATTGATTTTACAGGAAAAACTGCTTTAGTAGACTGTGTGACACTTTGGCTAACAAACTTTTTTGTTGATACTAAAAATGACGTTTCATTGTCTTTGGAAGAAGCAAAAACCGAATTTGAAAAAATAGCCGTTCAGGAAAATACAAATTTGATAATTGTTACCAACGAAATCGGAATGGGTGTTCATGCTGAAACTCATATCGGCAGAAAATTTACCGAACTGCAAGGCTGGATGAACCAGTTTTTAGCTTCAAAAGCAGATCAGGTTGTGTTGATGGTTTCGGGAATTCCAGTTAAGATAAAGGGTTAAAATATAAAACAAATTCCAAATTTTAAAATTCCAAATTCCATGATTTGATAGTTTTGGATTTATTTTTGAAATTTCATATTGAATTTAAATATCGTAATTTTATCAGATGAGCCATTTAGATGATATTTTAAAATCGCGTCGCGATACGCGCCACTTTACAACCGAAGAAGTTCCTGATGAAGTAATCCAAAAAGCTTTGCAGGCAGGGCATTGGGCACCTTCTGTTGGTTTGACGGACGCTACAAAATATTTCATCATTAAATCTCCTGAAGTAAAAGCTGCCATTAAAAATTTGTTTCTGGATTATAATGAAAAAGCTGCGGCCCTGACTGATAATCCTGAACAGCAGGAACATTATAGATCATTGAAACTTGAAGCGATTGAGGAAGCTCCAATCGGACTTATTATAGCGTATGACAGATCGGTCCTGAACCAGTTTACGATTGGGACCGTAGGAAGCAATGAAGCGGTTAAATTCAGTTCGGTTTGTGCAGCACAAAACATTTGGCTTTCACTAACTGAACAAGGTTATGGAATGGGCTGGGTTTCTATTTTGAATTATTATCAATTCAAAAAAATAATTGACCTGCCCGAAAACATTGAGCCGCTGGGTTATTTCTGTATCGGGAAACCGGCTACTAATTATAACAATCAGCCAATGTTACAGCAATTAAACTGGAAACAGAAATCGGAAACTCCGGATTGCAGGGAAATAAAAAATATAATAAAAAGTGAAATTTCAAACCTTTCATTAAATCCCGCAATTCAGCCTGAGGAAAAAGATTTCAGGCAGTTTTTACAGGAAAAAATCGATTCTAAAACCAAACCGATTGGTGCTTTGGGTATTTTAGAAACTTTGGCTTTACAGATGGGAACTGTTTTTGAAACCGTAGACCCAAAAATAAAAAATCCCAATATCGTTGTTTTTGCTGCTGATCACGGTATTGCGAATCATGGTGTTAGTGCATATCCGCAGGATGTTACCCGACAAATGGTTGGCAATTTTCTCGATGGCGGCGCTGCAATAAACGTTTTTTGCAATCAAAATAATATTGCGCTGTCTATTGTAGATGCTGGTATAAATTATGATTTTCCGACAAATGCCAAATTAATAAATGCCAAAATCGCCAAAGGGACCCAATCTTTTCTTTATGCACCGGCAATGAGTGACACCGAACTGCAATTGTGCTTTAGTAAAGGAAAAGAAATTGTTGATGATATTGCCAAAAACAATTGCAACTGTATTGGTTTTGGCGAAATGGGAATCGGAAATACCTCAACAGCTTCTGTTTTAATGAGCGTCCTCACTAATTCGCCAATTGAAGAATGTGTTGGAAAAGGAACTGGTGTTGAAAATGAAAAGTTAATCCAAAAACAAATTTTACTTCAAGAAGCAATTCAAAATTATTCCGGTCAGGCCGAATTAATGCAGCAGCTTGCTTATTTTGGAGGTTTCGAAATTATACAAATGGCAGGTGGCATGCTGGCAGCTTATGATCATAAAATGCTCATTCTGGTTGATGGATTTATTTGCAGTATTGCTTTTTTGATTGCTTCAAAAATTAATCCCAATATAAAACAAAATGCTGTTTTTTGCCATGTCTCGGCAGAAAAAGCGCACCAAAAATTATTAGATTATTTAGAGGTAAAACCTATTTTAAATTTAGATTTGCGCCTGGGAGAAGGAAGCGGCTGTGCAGTAGCTTTTCCAATTTTAAAATCAGCAGAAGCTTTTTTGAATGAAATGGCTACTTTTGAAAATGCCGGAGTGAGCAAAAAGTAATCTTTAGTATATGCCGTTTATTAAAATTTATATTCATTTTGTATGGAGTACCAAAAATAGGTTTCCATATTTGGATTCTATTGAATTGAGAGAAAAAGTCTGGAAACATATTAGTGAGAATGCAAAAGAAAAAGGGATTTTTATTGATTTTATAAATGGATATACAGATCATTGCCATTGCCTGGTATCCTTAGGAGTAGATCAAAATATTCAAAAAATCATGCAATTAATCAAGGGAGAATCTTCGTATTGGATTAATAAAAACAAATTAACTAAGACAAAATTTGAATGGCAAGATGATTATTTTGCCATATCTGTTTCAGAATCTGTTGTGAACAAAGTGAGAGATTATATTAAAAATCAGGAATCGCATCACAAAAAGAAAACATTTCAGGAAGAGTATGATGAAATTATTAGCAAATTTGGGTTTCAAAAAACAACTTAGAATTTTGGCTAAAGCCCTTTCTGCTAATAGCTATGTAACCTCCAGATAAATCTGGAGGCAATTAAATAAAAATTAGCTATTAATACATTTTCACTTATGTAATTATGTAATCTCAAGATAAATCAGATTTAAACAAACATAGCATATATCAATATTAAAAAATGAATTGCCAACATCTTTAGATGTTGGTAAAAGAATACTCACCCACAACAGGCTTTAGCCAAATAACTCGCAATACTTAAATGAAAAAAGAACTACATATATTTTTTACTGCCTTAATGTTTTATACCCGTATTCCATGTCCTAAAAACATTACACATCATCCTGACTATTTAAACAAAGCCACTCGGTATTTTCCTTTAATTGGCTGGATTGTCGGAAGTATTTCTTTTTTAGCATATTTCCTTTTTTCTTTTTTCCTTTCTGTAGAAATCGCTGTTATTTTGGCAATAATTGCTTCGATCCTTATAACCGGAGCTTTTCACGAAGATGGTTTTGCAGATGTTTGCGATGGATTTGGTGGAGGCTGGACTAAAGAAAAAATCCTGATGATTATGAAAGACAGTGCCATTGGCGCCTATGGAGCAATTGGTTTGGTTTTGCTTTTTTTATTAAAATTCAAATTGCTTTCTGAGGCTGTTTTATATTATCAAACAAATTACGCTCTTTCATCTTTCCTGATATTTTTGTTGTTTGTATCGGCCCATGCTTTGAGCCGTTTGACTGCAATCAGTATTATTTTTACACATGAATATTCACGTGATGATGCTACCAGTAAAAGCAAACCGATAGCCAAAAGTAATACCTGGAAAGAAATTATCGGTGCTTTTATTTTTGGATTAATTCCGCTGTTGGCGCTCTCCTATTTTAAATATCAAATCCTTTTGGTTTTGATTCCGGTTTTCCTGACGCGATATTTTTTAGCACGCTATTTTCAAAAATGGATTGACGGTTATACAGGTGACTGCCTTGGTGCAACACAGCAGGTTTGTGAAGTAGTTTATTATCTAAGTCTTTTTTTAGTATGGAAATTTATTTAGTACGCCATACCGAAACCCTCTGTGAAAAAGGAATTTGCTACGGACAAACTGATGTTGCGTTAGCAGAACCTTTTGAACTCATTTTTGAAAATATCATCGCTCAGCTGCCCAACGAAGCCGCCATTTTTACAAGTCCGTTACAACGGTGCGCTATTTTAGCGAAACACATTCAAAGCAAAATAAAAACTATTTCTTATCAGGAAGATCCGAGGTTAATGGAAATGAACTTTGGCGACTGGGAAATGAAAAACTGGAACGACATTCCGCCAGACCAACTTAATCCCTGGATGGAGGATTTTGTAAATGTGCAGGTTTCAAACGGAGAATCTTTTACAGAACTTCATCAAAGAACCAACGCTTTCTTATCAGAACAAATTGCAAAAAAAACAGATCAGCCCATTATTATTGTTGCTCATGCCGGTATTCTAAGAAGTTTTCTTTGTCATCAATCTTCATTGCCGTTAAAAGATGCCTTTCAGAATAAAATTGACTTTGGTCAGGTAATCAAAATCTTACTTTAACCATTATTTTGTTTAGAATTCTACATAAAAAGTAAAACAAATTTGAAAATTCAGTATTTTAAATTCTATATTTGCCAAAATTTTAAGGTTGTGTTATAATTTTTATAACACATTAAAAGGGAATCAAGTCAAATCTTGAGCTGTACCCGCAACTGTAAGCTTAGTTCTAAAGAATGCTTGTTGTTAACTACAAAACCACTGCTCGCCAAGGCGGGTGGGAAGGTAAACAACAAGACGCAAGCCAGGAGACCTGCCTTTGTAACTAATATCGAGCTCTCGGGAAAAAGAGTGAAGAATTATGACTTTAAAAAAACGTTTTGCTTTTTGCCTGCTTTTGTTGTGCCAGATTACTTTGGCGCAGAACGATTCTATTACAAAACTTAAAGAGGTTGTAGTTTCTGACAGCAATCTTGAAAAGTATTCTAATACGCAATCTGTCCTAAGACTTAATGATTCGATTATCAATAAAAATGAAGCTTTACTAACTGATTTATTGAATTATAATTCTACTATTTATTTTAAAGAATATGGCCGTGGGATGCTATCCTCTGTTTCATTTAGAGGAACAACCGCTTCACAGACGGCAGTAATATGGAATGGGATAAATATCAATTCTCAAATGAACGGAAGTACTGATTTTAATACAATTTCGGCTTCTGACTATAATTCTGTTAGTGTCAAAGCGGGCGGTGGAAGTGTAATTTACGGAAGCGGTGCTATTGGAGGAACTGTGCATTTAAATAATGATTTAGGGTTTTATAAGCGATTTGAAAACATTCTGAAATTAGATTACGGAAGTTTTAATACAACTGGAATCAACTATAAAACAAATATTTCGAACGAAAAATGGAGTGCTCAAATTGGATTTTCCAGAAATAGTTCTACGAATGATTATAAATATCTAAACCGATATACATGGAGAGGCGAACAGCGCTGGAACCAAAATGGTGAATATGATGTTATAACAATGAGCAGTAGTCTGGCTTATAAATTAGATTCAAAAAACAGCATAAAACTTTACAGCCAAACCTCAAATACAGATCGTAATACGTCATTAATTACAGAATCTGAAACCAAAAGTAAATATATAAATGGTTTCAACAGGAATTTGCTGGAATATGATGGAGATTTCGGAAAGTTAAAAACCAATCTTAAAACGGCTTATATCTTTGAAAATTACCAATATTTTGCCGATAATTCAAAAGAAGATTACAGTTATGGAAAAACCGAAAGCCTGATTACAAAGCTAGATTTGAGCTATACACTTTTCAAATCTACACAAGTTAATGGTATTATAGATTATAACAGAACTAAAGGCTACGGAACAAGCTTTGGAGATCACGTTCGTGAAATTAGCTCTGCTTCTTTACTGGTAAAGCAAGATATAGCAACCGATTGGAAAAATGAATTCGGCATAAGAAAGGAGTTTACGGATAATTACGAATCGCCTGTTTTATTTTCTTTGGGATCTTCTTATCAGTTTAGTAAATTGTATAATTTGAAATTGAATTTTTCAAGAAATTTCAGAATTCCAACTTATAACGATTTGTATTGGGATCAGGGTGGCAATCCAGATTTAAAACCTGAAAGTTCTTATCAGGCTGAAATTGGAAACGTTTTTACTTTTAAAAACATTTCGCTTACGCAGACCTTCTATTATATCAAAATAAAAGATTTATTACAATGGGTTCCTGGTCAAAATGGTATTTGGACTCCGAAAAACACCAGTAAGGTAAACAGTTATGGAGCTGAAACTTTACTAAGCTGGAAAAAACATTTTGGCAAAAACTATTTCAGTGCAAATGCCACTTATGCCTACACGGCATCCAAAGATGAAGAAACCAAAAATCAGCTTTTCTTTGTCCCTTATAACAAAGTAACAGGTTCAGTTTCTTATTCCAGAAGTAAAATATCAGCATATTATCAATTTCTGTATAATGGTTTTGTCTATACAAGAGCAGACAATAATCCTGATGAGATCATAGAAGCTTATACAGTTTCTAATGTGGGAATCGATTATGATTTCAAATTTTTGGACTCCTTTAAACTTGGCTTTCAGGTCTTAAATATTTTTAATAAAGATTATGAAAGTTACGAAGACAGACCTATGCCGGGTCGCAATTTTAATATGTATTTAACCTTAAAATTTTAATATTATGAAATTTAGCAAACTGCTTTTAGCAGCATTTAGCCTTTCTTTATTTGTTTCTTGTTCGAGTGATGATGACAATACAACTAAAGGAGCATATGAAAATGGTTTTTTTATTTTGAATGAAGGAAGTGCCGGACAAGGTACTGTTTCTTTTTCAACTAATGATTTTACTTCTTTTACCAAGGATGCTTACACAGCTGCAAATGGAGGCGACTTACTTGGAAAGTATGCTCAAAACATCTTTTTTGACAATGAGAAAGCTTACATTATTTCAGGTGGCTCAAACGTAATTAATGTGGTTGACAGATATACTTTTAAATTAATTGCAAAGGTTGATTCAGGATTGGCTAATCCAAGATATGGTGTAGTAAAAGATGGAAAAGCTTATGTTACAAATGCAAACACTTATTATTCAGACACAAATCCAAATGGGAACACAGATGATTATGTTGCTGTTATTAACCTGAATACTTATAAAGTGGAATCTAAAATAGAATTGAATGCTACAGGGAACAGAATTACTTTAAAAGATGAAAAACTTTACATTACTGAGCCTTACAATAGTGATAAATTATTAGTAGTAAACATCACTGCCAAAGCACTTGAAACTCCAGTAACTATTGGTTTTTCTTCTGATACTATGGAAGAGGAAAATGGCATTTTATACATTTTGAGAGCGCCTTATGGTGACAGAAGTGAAATTGTTAAAGTAAAATTATCAGATAAAACAACCTCTACAATAACATTTCCTGAAAGTCTGGATGGTGCAGGATTTTTAGACATTTATAATAGTAAAATTTACTATACTGCCGGAAATTCAGTTTATGCAATAAGTACAGCTGCTACGGCTGCATCAGAAACTGCAATCTTAACTTCAAACGTTGGTTATTTATATGGATTTGCAGTAAACAACAATCAAATATATATAGCTGATGGTGGTAATTTTAAAGCAGACAGTAAAGCTTATGTGTATAGCTTAACAGGAAGCCTGATAAAGGAATTAGCTGTTGGAGTTGGGCCAAACGGATTCTACTTTAACTAATAAATGCCTAAGAAAATAATTATTTAATTATTTTTTAGATTAATCAATTTACACTTTATTTTTTTATTTTTTTTGGAAAAAAAAGGCTTTCAGTGATGAAAGCCTTTTTGTTTATTCTTAATTTAATGCTTTTAAAAACCCTTCCGGTGCTTTGTCAACATACATTTGGTTTCGTATTCCGTTTATTGCTTTTGCATCTATGAAGGTTTTTAATGTTTTTCCTCTGTCCTGTTGTATTCTTTTAGCTGCAGCACCTGTAATTTTTGAAATAGCAGTATTCAACAACGGCTCTGAAGGATCTCCTAAAACTCCAAGATTTGTTATGTATTCCAATTGCTCATAAGTTGGCTTAAGGCCATCTGTATATTCGCCAAAACCGGCAGAATTAACAATCTTAAGAACCAGAGGCTGCATGGCATATTTATGATTTGGATTTACTTTGTTTTTTGTAAATGATTCAGAATCATATAAAGTTACTGAACCAACATTTTTCCCCACTGTATAATCACCAATCTGAACCACTGTAATATAAGGAGCCAGTCCGTTAATAATTAATTCACTTGCAGATGCAGTACCATCTGATGTAAGGATATAAACTTTACTAAGATTCAGGCTGTTTAATTTTGTCCCGTTAATATTATCTACAAACCTGTTATTTAAAGATTCCGGATCGTTAGTTTCGTAGGCTGCATTAATTTTAGCATTCCATTTTTCTTTAGCAAAAATCTGATCTTTAAACTGGCCTGTAATCATACTTGCCAAACGTGTTGCTGTCTTTACCGATCCGCCTCCATTGTATCTCAAATCCAAAACAAAATCGGTAATTCCCTGCGCTGCTAATTGTCCAAAAGCATCATTTAACTGCGTATCGTAATTGGCATAAAAACCATTATACATCATATACCCAATTTTGTGACTTCCGGAAACTATCACTTTGTTTATTAAGATAGGATTTTCATCCAAAGTTGTTTTTACCAACGAAAGTGATTTTCCATTAGATTCTACTGTAGACCCGTTGAATTGTGCCAGATTTAAAGTATAGCTTTCAGGTTCTAAAAGTAATTGTCTGTAATTTGATATCGTCAATTGTGTTCCGTTGACTCCTGTAAATAGATCTCCACGTTTTATATCTTTTGTAGAAGCATCAGAATTCGGAATAATATATCGAACATATCCAACCAGGTCTGTTGAACTTCCCGGCTTATAACTTAGTCTAAAATCAACTCCGTCATTTTTAGAAGTTCCCTGTAGTTCCTGTTCCAAAACTGTATAGTCATCAACAATCCAGCTAAAACGATCAATTGCTTCTCCTTTAGGAAATTTGCTTGCTGGTTTATTTAAAAGATTTTCAAATAAATTTTTCGGATCAGAATATCCTCTTAAAAAAGAATTTAGGGCATCCTGATTATTAAAACGGTCGTCTGCTAAATTAGGAACATCTTCCTGCCAAAGATAATACTGATTCAGCCCTTTCCAGATAAAATCATTTACCTGTAAGTCTGCCGGAGACTCAACATCATCCTGATCCTCACAAGATTGAAAGGAAAAAGCAAGTAGAATTAATAATAGTAAACTTCTTAATATTGTTTTCATAAAATAGATATTATAAAAGTATTAACGTAAAAATACTACCTTTAGTTTTAACAATTATAAGTTTATTAGAATTATTTTAAATAAATTTTACAACTTGCCTGTAACAAAAATAATTGTGTCTCGTCTTGCTTATATAAACTAATTTATAATGTTTGATTAACACGATAAAGTTTTTATAAAAAATACTAAATCGCCATACATTATAAATAGTTTATAAACCAACCAAAAACCAAAAAAACCACACATGAATCAAATTGTGTTTATAGAATTAATTAATCCTTTTAAAGACAAAGTTTTTCGTCTGGCAAAAAGATTGCTTACCAGTACAGAAGAGGCCGAGGATGCAACTCAGGAAGTGATGGTTAAATTATGGAATAAAAAAGAAAATTTAGAATCTTATACCAGCGTTGAGGCACTGGCGATGACAATGACCAAAAATTATTGCCTCGATCAGTTAAAATCTAAAAGAGCAGGAAATCTACAAATTGTACATAACAATTTTACAGACAGGCATCCACAATTGGATAAAAAACTGGAAGATGCAGATAGTCTGGAATGGGTAGAAAAAATAATTGGCGAGTTGCCAGAACAATTACAAATATTAATTCAGTTACGCGATGTTGAACAATATGAATTTGATGAGATTGCGAAAATTGTCAACATGAATGAAACCGCTATCCGGGTAGCGCTTTCGAGAGCGAGAAAAAAAATTAGAGAATCAATGCTTAATACACACCGTTATGGAATTAAATAGAATAGAAAATATAATAGAAAAATACTTTCAGGGAGAAACCACTATTGCAGAAGAAAAAGAATTAAAAGCATATTTTTCTTCGCCGGATGTTGCGCAGCATTTGGAGCAGTATAAACCAATGTTTGGTTATTTCTCTCAGGTAAAAGAACAAAAATCGACGCAGGAGATACCACTACAATCTAAGAAACGTAATGTGGCGTGGTTATCAATTGCAGCTTCTGTTGTTGTTTTACTGGGAATTGGAACCTTTATGTATGTGAGCGAAAAAAATGCACCTCCGGTTGTAGCGCAATCAGAATTAGGAACCTATGACAATCCTGAAGAAGCTCTCGCAGCAACGCAAAAAGCTTTGGCTATGTTGTCAAACAATGTGAATGTAGGTATAGAAAGTGTACAATACATTCAGGAATACGAACAATCAAAAAACAAAATCTTCAAACAATAATTAAAATTCAATACAATGAAAAATTTCATCATAACAATAGTTTTCGCATTTGTAAGTACTGCTTTTTATGCACAAGGTGCTTTTGACAAATATGACGGTCAAGACGATGTAACCTCAGTAATCGTAAACAAAAAAATGTTCGATTTAATGAGTAAGGTAAAAGTTGATGCTTCTGATAAGGAAATGCAGCAATATATTAACCTGATCAAAAAATTAGACTACCTAAAAGTCTTTACCACAAAAAACCCAAAGATTGAAGCTGATATGAAAGCTTCTGCTGACAAATATGTCAAATCTTCAGGATTAGAAGAATTAATGCGGGTAAGCGACAGTGGCAGAAACGTAAGAATCTCTGTAAAATCTGGTGCTACAGACTCTCAGGTAAAAGAATTACTGATGTTTATTGACGGAGCTAAAAACAACGAAAGTGTTTTATTGTCATTAACGGGGAATTTTGATATCAATGAAATCTCTGTCCTGACAGACAAAATGCAGCTTCCTGGCGGTTCTGACTTAAAAAAAGCTTCTAAAAGCAAAAAATAAGATGAAAATCAGCGTCTTTACCTCAGCCATATTAGCTTTATTAACTTTAATAAGTTGTGAATCTAAACCTTCTCTGCAAAAATATTTTGTAGAGAATACAGAGAACAAAAATTTTATAGCTCTTGATGTTTCGCCTTCGATCTTAAACTTAGAGAAAACAAAGTTATCTGCCGAGCAAACAAAAGCGGTTAACTCTTTTGACAAAATGAATATCCTTGCATTTAAAGCGAATGCAACAAATGAAAAGGAATTTGAAATTGAAAGAGCCAAAGTCAAAGCAATTTTGAAAGATCCCAAATATCAGGAATTAATGAAATTTGGCTCAGGAAAAGAAGGCGCATCGATAAGTTATGTTGGTACAGACGAAAACATCGAGGAGTTTGTAGTCTTTGCCAATAAAAAAGAAAATGGTTTTGCTGTTGTACGCGTTTTGGGAAAAGACATGAACCCAAATAACATTATGACTCTAATGAGTGTTTTAAAAGAATCTAAAATTGACATGGAACAGCTAAAACCTTTGCAGCAACTGATTCAAAAATAATCTTACTTTCAAAAAAAGTCTCATAACTGAGGCTTTTTTTTATTTTTAATCGTATCGAAATCACAACTAAAATAAAGTAAACCTCTTAGTCAGAACTCCTCATTTTACACTACTTTTCGTCTTGTTTTTTTCTAAATGCACATAATAAAAGCTAAACAACCTGAGAAATATTTTAAGCTTTTGGTTTACATTCAGCACAAAATTAAATCAAGTTTATTCCTACTTATTTTGATTTTGATGTTAAATGAATTTAATTACTTTTACATCATTCATTTATTGAATACCAAAAACCTAAATAATAAAACATGATACAAAAAACATCAAATGCCTTTATAGCGGCATCATGGGTAGCTCTTGGAGCAGGAACAGTAGGATTTATAATTGGACTTGCCAGAGCTGAAATGCTGTTAAACGAAAAAGGATATTATTTTACTGTTCTAATGTTCGGTCTTTTTGCTGTAGTTTCATTGCAAAAAAGCGTGAGAGACAGAATTGAAAAACTACCTGTTACCGATATTTACTACGGAATCTGCTGGTTTGGAACACTTTTATCTATAGTTCTTTTAGTTATAGGATTATGGAATGCAACGATCTTGCCAAGCGAAAAAGGTTTTTATGCATTTGCTTTTCTGTTAGCTTTGTTCGGCGCTATTTCAGTACAAAAGAATACCAGAGATAATATGTCATTTGGACAAAATGAATAATTTATAATATCCAAATTCTAGAAAAAGCTCCAAGTGATTGGAGCTTTTTTTATTTTAATGTGGATGAACTGCTACCAAAAACTAACATTATTTTGGAGTTTTTACTAAAGGAGATCGAAAGTCAATTAAGAAAAAACATAAAAATTTCAAAGCCTGAATGGACTTTAACAAAAATAATAACACTTTAATAGTTAAAAAAATAAATATTTACTTATTTATTTTTAAAGCCTCTAGATAAATGTATGAATTTATTTATTATTTTTAATGCGATTAAAAAAGAATAAATCATGTATTAACTTAACCATTTAAATTATGAAAAAAAAATTACTCTTATTCCTTCTTTTCAGTATCAATTCTTATGTTTACAGTCAGGAAGTCTGTGGAACTTCTACAATTGCTCCTGCCTCTGCTTCTAAAAAGACATTTACAGCTTCAGAACTTGCTGCTGCACAAGATGCTTCTTATTGCATCAATGTTTACTTTCATATTGTAAGGGACAATTATGGAAACGGCGGAATTCAGGTAAATCAGTTGCCAAGTATAATTAACAACCTGAATCAATTTTACAATTCACATAATATCTATTTTGTGAATGCTGGTTATGACTTTATTAATAACACAAATTATCAACAAATAGATAATAAAACAGAATCAGAAAACCTTGCCCAGACTAATAATCAATCAAATTCAATAAATTATTATATCGTTGATACATTATGGAACGTATCAAATGGATTTATAACAGGAACTGCAATCAATATTCCTTCGAACAGATTAGTAATCAGAAAAGATTATGCACTGTCACCAACTTCACCTCATGAGATTGGACATTGTTTAAATCTACATCATACTTTTTATGGAACAGTGGGAAATGATGATGGATGCGTTGAAGCAATTCCACGTACTAATTGTGATTATTGTGGTGATGAGGTTTGCGACACACCGGCAGATAATGGTAATTACAGTTACAATGGATACAGTCCTGATCTAACAAATATAATGTCATATTATTCTCCTAGAGATCATTTTACTCCAGGGCAGGGATTTAGAATGAGAACCGCAATCAACAGTTTTCAGCTCTTACGAAACACAATTAGCAATAGCTGTGCAGTGCCGACACTCACTGGCAGCGCACAATTTTGCAGTAATACACAAGGGAGCACTTACACATTACAAAACGGAGGAAGTTCTGTTGCCTGGCAAGTTTCACCTAATCTACAAATTGTATCCTCAAACAATAGTAGTATAACAGTAAAACCCTTAGATTCATGGGTTGTTAGTGAAGCTGGATATATTGATGCTATACTTCCCTATCAAACTATAAGAGATAGCGTTTGGATAGGCGTTCCATATATAAATTATGGTAATGAAGATTTAACGATGTGTCGGGATAGCAACACTACAGAAAACAATTTTTTTAGAGCTAGTATAAAAGGTCAGGATATGTATACAACCTGGCAGATAGAAAGTATTACAGATAATCATTATGCAACTATGCAAGGTGATGAAATTTTAATTTCCCTTAATTTTGCACCGCCATTCAATTATGTAGCTTTTAAGGTGAGAGCCAGCAATAGCTGTGGTTTTTCTGAATGGCTTCAATATTATATTGCCGTCATCAGTTCTTGCGAAAATGGAGGATCAAATAGTTTTGTAGTATCCCCCAACCCAGTCTCTACAGTTTTAAATATTCAGGAAAATCAAGAATCATCTTTACAAAAAAAATCTGGTAATGAAGTTTTAGAATTAAAATTATATGATGATACAGGGAGTTTAAAAACAGAACGAAAAACCAATAAAGTTTCCGGACTTGATATGTCCAATTTAAAAAATGGCCATTACTTTTTACAAATAAGGAAAAATGGAAAATTAGAAACACATAAAATTATTAAAAATTAATTATGCTTAAACAATACATTTAGAATTTAGAATTTAAAAAATTAACTAAGAAGCTCCAGTAATGGAGCTTTTTTAGCTAATTTCCAATTATTATTATCTTTATTTTAATCTCAAAACCTGTTATTATTTTTTACATTTGGCGCTTAATAAAAATCCAAAACAATGAAAACACCAAAAATCCTATTTCTTTTTTTACTTCTGGCTTTAAACAGCTGTTCAAGCGACAGTGGCTCCCCAAATGATGAGCCCGAAACATCAAAAGTTGCAATGACTGCAAAAGTTGACGGAACTTTGTGGCAAATGAATAATCCGTTTGGCTCAGATTATGCTACAAAAACATTATTTGAAATGTATCCGGCAGAAGAATATATTCTTTTACAAGGAAGAAACACTACTTTTATAGATGAAATTAGGCTTTACATTAAGAGAAGCGATCTAAAAGTTGGAACATATCCTATAACAAAAAATACATTTGATGCATCTAAAACACAAGTTGAAATCTCATTCAACAGTAAAGGAAAAAGTCAATATCCTGTTAATGGTTCATTATCAATTACAGCAATTGACTTAAATGCTAAAAAAGTAACCGGAACATTTTCGTTTAATTGTGTAGATGATGATGACGAACCAATTAGCGATACTAACCCTATCACAACAAAAGTAACCGAAGGCGCTTTTAGTTATAGATATGATACAGGACAGGAATAATCCTGAATATTTCCATATAAAAAAAGCTCCATAATCATATGGAGCTTTTTTGTTATCAGGGTTTGAGGTTCTTATTTACTCAAATACATTTTTCTTCTAGAGTATAATTCATAGAATTGATCGTCTTTTAAGTCATCAATAAACAAGATGCTTTCTCCTGTAGACTTCATTTCCGGTCCTAATGCTTTGTTTACATTCGGAAATTTACTGAAAGAGAAAACCGGCTGTTTGATTGCATATCCTTTTAATTGCGGATTAAAATCAAAGTCAGTTACTTTATTGTGACCCAACATTACTTTTGTTGCGTAGTTTACATAAGGTTCTCCGTAAGCTTTTGCGATGAACGGAACTGTTCTTGAAGCTCTAGGGTTTGCCTCAATTATGTAAACTGTATCATCTTTAATTGCAAACTGAATATTGATTAAACCTACCGTTTTTAAAGCTCTTGCAATTTTATGAGTATGATCTTTAATTTGCTGCATTACAAACTCTCCTAAGTTAAAAGGAGGCAATGTTGCGTTACTATCTCCAGAGTGAACTCCACAAGGCTCAATGTGCTCCATAATTCCGATAATGTATACATTTCCGTCAGCATCACAGATTGCATCAGCCTCAGCTTCGATTGCCCCGGCCAAATAGTGATCCAGAAGCAATTTGTTTCCAGGAATTGTTTTTAACAAATCGATTACATGCTCTTCAAGCTCTTTTTTGTTGATTACAATTTTCATTCCCTGACCACCTAATACATAAGAAGGACGAATCAAAAGCGGAAAATCTAAAGTATCTGCCAAAGTCGAAGCTTCGTCTGCCGTTTCAGCGATTCCGAATCTTGGGAAAGGAATATTTAATTCTGTCAATAAATCTGAGAAACGTCCTCTGTCTTCTGCTAAGTCAAGTGCATCAAAACTGGTTCCGATGATTTTTACACCGTATTTAGATAATTTATCTGCTAATTTAAGTGCCGTCTGACCACCAAGCTGAACGATTACACCTTCTGGTTTTTCGTGCTGAATAATGTCATAAATATGCTCCCAGAAAACCGGTTCGAAGTATAATTTATCAGCCGTATCAAAATCTGTCGAAACAGTTTCCGGATTACAGTTAATCATGATGGTTTCATAACCACATTCTTTTGCTGCTAGAACTCCGTGCACACAAGAATAATCAAACTCAATTCCCTGACCAATTCTGTTTGGTCCTGAACCCAGAACGATAACTTTCTTTTTGTCTGTCACGATACTTTCGTTATCCACATAACGCTCTCCATTTACTTTTTCGATTTCTGCCTCAAAAGTTGAGTAGTAATAAGGTGTTTTAGCTTTGAATTCTGCTGCACAAGTATCAACCAGTTTAAACACACGGTTGACGTTCATGTCCATACGCAAAGTGTGAACTTCACTTTCCAGACAATTCATCATGTGCGCCAATTGTCTGTCGGCAAAACCTTTTTGTTTTGCTTCCAGCAATAATTCTTTAGGAAGATTAGTAACTTTATAGTTTGAAATTTCTTTCTCCAAAACATACAGCTCTTCGTATTGTTTTAAGAACCACATATCGATTCTTGTAATTTCATGAATTCTGCTCAACGGAATTCCCATTGCAATGGCATCATAAATTACAAAAACTCTATCCCAGCTTGCGTAAGTAAGTTTCTCGATAATTTGTTCGTAATCTTTGTATCCTTTTCCGTCTGCCCCTAAACCATTTCTCTTAATTTCCAAAGATTGTGTGGCTTTGTGAAGTGCTTCCTGAAAAGAACGCCCGATTCCCATCACCTCACCTACAGATTTCATCTGAAGACCTAAAGTTCTGTCAGATCCTTCAAATTTATCGAAGTTCCAACGTGGTATTTTTACGATTACATAATCTAAAGTTGGTTCAAAAAGAGCCGAAGTAGATTTTGTAATTTGATTTTGCAATTCATCTAAGTTGTATCCTAAAGCGAGTTTAGAAGCAATTTTTGCAATTGGATAACCCGTTGCTTTTGATGCTAATGCAGAAGAACGAGATACACGAGGGTTAATCTCGATCGCTACGATATCTTCTTTATCGTCTGGAGAAACTGCAAATTGTACGTTACATCCTCCCGCAAAATTTCCGATACTTCTCATCATTAAGATGGCGTAGTCACGTAATTTCTGGAAAGTAGTATCAGACAAAGTCATTGCCGGTGCTACTGTAATCGAATCTCCTGTGTGGATCCCCATTGGGTCCATATTTTCAATCGAACAAATGATAACAACATTGTCGTTTTTATCTCTTAAAAGCTCTAATTCGTATTCTTTCCATCCCATCAAAGCTTTGTCGATCAAAACTTCGTGAATTGGAGAAGCTTCAAGACCTCTTGTTAAAAGCTCATCAAAATCTTCTTTTTTATAAACAACTGCTGCTCCGGTTCCTCCAAGTGTAAACGATGGACGAATTACTAATGGAAAACCAAATTCCTGAGCAATTTCTTTTCCTTCTAAGTAAGAAGTAGCTGTTTTTGCAGGTGCAGTTGGCACATTTATTCTCTCTAAAAGCTGTTTAAACTGTTCTCTGTCTTCTGTAATATTAATCGCGTTTACATCAACTCCAATTAATCTTACTCCGAAATCCTGCCAAATTCCTTTTTCTTCAGCTTCCAGACACAAATTCAAAGCCGTTTGTCCTCCCATTGTTGGCAACACCGCATCAATTTGTGGATGTTCCTTCAGAATTTCAATAATCGATTTTGTAGTTAATGGTTTCAAATAAACATGATCGGCCATAGTTGGGTCGGTCATAATCGTCGCTGGGTTTGAGTTTATCAAGATAACCTCAATTCCTTCTTCACGAATCGAGCGCGCAGACTGAGATCCCGCATAATCGAATTCGCAAGCTTGACCAATAACAATAGGTCCTGAACCTATAATTAAAACTGATTTTATTGATGTGTCTTTAGGCATTTTGTATGTATTGTGTAGTTACTTAAGATTTTAAAAAACGTTTCTAGTGGGCTATAAACTAGAATGTTGAGAAAATTTTTACCGACAAGGTATAAAAAAAGGCGATACTAAAAAAGTAATCGCCTTATGTATGTTTATACAAACATTATTTTTTGTGTCTAGGTTCGCTAGAAACAGTTAATTTATGTCTTCCTTTTGCTCTTCTACGCGCTAGAACTTTTCTTCCATTCGCAGAAGCCATTCTGTCCATAAATCCGTGCTTATTTCTTCTTTTTCTTTTCGATGGTTGAAATGTTCTTTTGCTCATTGCTTTGTATCTTTAAAATGGTGTCTAATATCTCTTTTCTGTTTTTGAATATCGTTATTCGAAAACCGAGTGCAAATATACAAAGACTTTTTTTTCTGGCAAGTAGTTTTATAAAAATATTTTTAATTCCTTTTACTATCTTTGCAATCACAAATTTACATTAATTATGTTTCACAAAAATATTAAACTTATTCTGGCCGCACTTCTAGTAGTTGCTGCTGTTTGGCAATTTACAGAGAGTAATATCGGAAATGGAATTTTCCTTATTTTGCTTACTGCTATTCCAATTTTTCTTTACTTTAAAAATGAATTTATCCTTTTGGCTTTCCTTAAATTAAGAAAACAAGACTTTGAAGGCGCTAAAAAATGGCTTGCATACATTAAAAATCCCGAAGCAGCATTGGTAAGAAAGCAACAAGGCTATTTTAATTACCTGCACGGAATTATGTTGTCTCAAACCAATATCAACCAGGCTGAGAAACATTTCAAAAAAGCAATTGAACTAGGATTATCTATGGATATGGATTTGGCTGTAGCCAAATTAAACCTTGCAGGAGTAGCTATGTCACGAAGAAGAAAACTGGAGGCAACCAATTTATTGAATGAAGCTAAGAAACTTGACAAACAAGGTATGCTGAAAGAGCAGATTACAATGATGAAAGAACAAATGAAGAAAATTTAAACTTCTTTTTTAAATTACAATATTTAAATCCCAAATTCCAATTACTGGCATTTGGGATTTTTTTTGTCTTTCCCGCAAAGTATGCCATCCTGAGGAACGAAAGCCACACAAGTGACTCAACAAAGATTAGCAAAATTACTTTAAGGAATTCCTGTGCGGAGTTTCTTGTATGGTCTTCGATTTCGCTCAGGATGACAAGATTGTGTGTATTGAAATTTAAAGATCTCTAATCCTCCAATATAATCGAAGGCAAATTCTCATTCAGCCATTTATATTTATTAAGGATCATAATATGAGTTCCTCCTTTTACTATAATACAGCTTTTAATATATTTTATAGGAAATACTTCGTCCTTGTCTCCATGAATATGAATTACCTTTTCATCAATTTGGTTTCTGTCCCAAAGGATTACAGATTCTACCGCCCATTGGAGATAGCGCAAATCCCGAACTGACAGGAATTTTTCATATAATTGAATTCGTTTATTAATTTTTTCGCCAAAAGAATATTTTGCAAGGCTTTCGATATTCAAAAGCACTTTCATCGGGATCAGTTTATAGGCTTTGGTTGTTTTTCCAATTTTCATTCTTCTCGGAAACTCAAGAGAACTTCTTACACTCGAAATGATAATTACTTTACGAACCTCTATATGTTTTGCTATTTCCTGAACCAGAATCCCTCCAAAAGAAACCCCTATTAAAACCGGATTTTGATGTTTAATGCTTTTAGAAATCCGAAGTGCATAATCTGACAAAGATTCTTTTGACATCGGAATCTCCCACTCTAAGAAACACATTTCAAAGACAGTTTCATCCAATTTGACTCTCTCAAAAATGGCCGGACTTGCCGCCAGACCAGGCATAAAATATACTGGAATTCTACTCATTTTACAGAAAACGTATTATTGTTATAATGTTCAATTTCAGCATAAAAATACTTTTTTTATTAAGATGCATTACAAATCTTACACCATTTATTTCTTCAAAAACCAAAAAGTAAGAAGTTACTTTAATTATGGTGCTTTAAAAAATAATTTCATATTGAGAATCAAATGATTACCTTTGTAATCAAATGTTCCACATCTAAAACCTTTTAGTAAGGTTTTGTACCATGTCATTTTACCGTTCTTTTTCTATCATTTTTAAATACAACCCCCAAAACTATTTACATATGGAGCCTATTGAAACTATGGAAATCAAAGACAATACTTTTGCCAGACAATTTGAAACCATGGTTAGGGAAGGATTACTTTCTGTTGAATATTCATTTCAGGAAAAAAAGATCTTCTTAACCAAAATCAACACGCCGGAAGGCTATGATAATCAAGCTGTAATTGATTCTTTGCTTAAAAACATCATGGAAATTGTCAGTGAAAAGAAATTCAGAATTATGCCTATTTCACCCAAAATCGCATTATTTATCAAAAAGAATCCCAAATACAAAGAATTACTTCCACCAGGAATAAGGATTTAAATACAATCAGTAACAAAACAAAAAAGCGCAAGATTAACTTGCGCTTTAGTTTTATAAATGTAGCCGAAAATTATTTTTCGATTTCTCTCATAGAATCCATTTTTTTATGTGCTAAGAAACCTGCAACATCTTCAAAATGCTCTTTTACTCTTTTGTTTCCGAACTCAAAAACTTTTGTTGCCAAACCATCAAGAAAATCACGATCGTGAGAAACTAAAATCAAGGTTCCGTCAAAATCACGTAAAGCATCTTTAATAATATCCTTAGTTTTCATATCCAGGTGATTGGAAGGCTCATCCAGAATCAATAAATTCACAGGTTCCAACAATAATTTAATCATTGCCAAACGTGTTTTTTCACCACCTGACAGCACTTTTACTTTTTTGGTAATATCATCACCCTGAAACATAAAAGCCCCTAAAATATTTTTGATCTGCGTTCTGATATCTCCTACAGCAATATTATCGATAGTTTCAAAAATCGTAGCATTTTCATCTAATAGAGAAGCCTGATTCTGAGCAAAATATCCAATTTGAGAATTATGCCCGATTTCAACACTTCCTTCATCAATACCGATTTCTTTCATTATTGCTTTGATCATGGTCGATTTTCCTTCTCCATTTTTACCAACAAAAGCTACTTTCTGGCCTCTTTCAATTACAATATTTGCATCTTTAAAAACAACATGGTCTCCGTATTTTTTAGATAGATCTTTTACAACCACAGGATATTGCCCTGAACGCGGTGCCGGAGGAAACTTCAGACGCAAAGCAGAAGTATCTACTTCATCAACCTGAACAATTTCTAGTTTTTCCAACATTTTTACACGAGACTGCACGGCATCTGTTTTAGAAAAAGTTCCTTTAAAACGATCAATAAATGCTCTGTTGTCAGCAATCATTTTTTGCTGCTCATCGTATGCTTTTTGCTGATGAATACGGCGGTCTTTTCTTAATTCTAAATAATGAGAGTATTTTGCTTTGTAATCATAAATTCTTCCCATTGTAACTTCGATAGTACGATTTGTAATATTATCTACAAACGCCCTGTCATGAGAAATAACCACAACAGCTTTTGCAGAAGTTACCAAAAACTCTTCTAACCACTGAATACTTTCGATATCCATGTGATTCGTCGGCTCATCAAGCAAAATTAAATCGGGCTTTTGCAAAAGGATTTTAGCAAGTTCTATACGCATTCTCCATCCTCCTGAAAACTCAGAAGTCTGACGTGTAAAATCTTCACGTTCAAAACCAAGACCAATTAAAATTTTCTCAACTTCAGCTTCATAATTTATTTCTTCTATAGCATAAAATTTCTCGCTTAGATCAGAGACCCTTTCGATCAATTTCATGTATTCATCACTTTCGTAATCAGTACGGACGGTCAATTGTTCGTTGATTTCATCAATTTCGGCTTTCATTTTAAAAATCTCACCAAAAGCTTTTGAAGCTTCTTCCATTACAGTCGAACCGTCCTTAGTAAGTAAATGCTGTGGCAAGTACGCTACAACTGCATCTTTTGGAGTAGAAATACTTCCTGTTGAAGGTTTGTTTTCTCCTGCAATAATTTTTAAAAGTGTCGATTTTCCCGCACCATTTTTACCCATAAGGGCAATTTTATCATTTTCGTTTATAGCAAAAGAAACATCGCTAAATAATGTAGTTCCACCAAACTGAACCGAAATATCGTTAACTGTAATCATTATATAAAGTTAGAAGTTAGAGGCTGAAAGTTAGAAGTTTCGCTCCCTAATAAATTAAAAGCTGCAAAGATAGATTTTAATTAGATAATGTGCCAATTCTTAATGTGGCAATTTGTCAATTAGATAATTAGATAGTTTCCATAACCAAACCTAAAGTCCAAACATAAAAAAACCGATATTGCAAATTGCAAATATCGGTTCTTAAAACATTGTCTAATTGTCATATTGACTAATTTTCTATTAAATCAGTCTTTTCTCCATTTTTTTGTTTCTTCAAAAATATGTTCAAGGATTGCAGCCTCAGTTTCATCAAACTCAATATTTCTGCGGCTCATTACCAGTTTTGCTGTTTCAAAAGCTTTTTTGGTCACATAAGTTGTAAAGCCTGCTGCGCCTCCCCATGAAAAACTAGGAACAAAATTGCGTGGAAAACCGCTTCCGAAAATATTGGCGCTTACTCCCACTACAGTTCCGGTATTAAACATGGTATTAATTCCACATTTGCTGTGATCTCCCATCATTAAACCACAAAACTGAAGTCCGGTTTTGGCAAATCCTTCTGTTTCGTAGCTCCACAATTTTACTTCTTCGTAATTATTTTTAAGGTTCGAATTGTTGCTGTCTGCTCCAATATTACACCATTCACCTAAAACAGAATCGCCTAAAAATCCGTCATGACCTTTATTTGAATTCGCAAAAAGAACAGAATTTTTCACTTCTCCTCCTATTCTGGATCCCGGGCCAACAGTTGTTGCACCATACACTTTGGCGTTTAACTTTACCTGGGCATTTTCACATAAGGCAAAAGGTCCACGAATAACCGTGCCTTCCATAATTTCAGAATTCTTACCTATATATATAGGCCCATTGGATGCATTTAAAGTTACGAACTCTAATTTTGCCCCTTCTTCAATAAATATATTTTCCGGCGCAATAACATTAACACTTTTTGGGATTGGCTGTGATTTTCTATCTTCTGTCAGGTATTTGAAATCCTCACGAATTGCAGCATCATTTTTTGAAAAAATATCCCAAGTATGTTCAACCGTCAGACAATCATCATTATATTGAATAATTTCATAAGAATCAAAATCAACTTCTTCCTGATTTTCAGATGCAAAAAAAGCAATTACATCTTCACCTTTAAAAATTGCCTGATTTACTTTCAAATCAGAAATCATCTCTGCAAGTTTATCATTTGGCAAATAAGCTGCATTGATCATTACGTTCTCTTCTAATTCTACCATCGGAAATTTATCTGACAAATAATCTTCTGTGATGGTCGTAATAGTAGATCCTAAACGCGTTTCCCATTTCTGACGAATCGTCATAATTCCGATTAAAATATCAGCTACAGGTCTGGTAAAAGTAAAAGGGAGTAAAGCATTCCGGACGGGACCGTCAAATAGAATGTAATTCATAAATTAATTAATATTTGTTAAAATTTTTGAGTTGGTTACCTGGCTCAAAGTTACAAATATTTTATTTGAATCATTAAAGATGTTTTTTTCTTACGAAAGAAAATACAGCATTTTCTGTTCTGTTTCAGTAAACAAAATTTATTTATTTTGTCTTCTAATTTAAAATTAGTGCATAAAAAAAGCCTCCCAAATTGGAAGGCTTTGATATTAAAGAAAAACAGCTATTATTTTTTAGCGTGTTTTGCGTATTTGTTTTTAAATTTATCAATACGTCCTGCAGTATCGATAAGTTTAGATTTACCAGTATAAAAAGGGTGAGATGTTCTGGAAATCTCCATTTTTACAACTGGATACTCAACTCCGTCAACTTCAATTGTTTCTTTTGTATCTGCAGTAGATTTAGTGATAAAAACATCGTCATTTGACATGTCTTTAAATGCAACTAGTCTGTAATTTTCTGGGTGAATTCCTTTTTTCATCTTTTCTTTTATTTATTGTTTGGAGCATTTTTATTTTGAAGCTTTTTCATGGTTAGAAAAAGGTGTAAACAAATAATACTCTTTTTGTTTAAAAATTTAATTATTTTTGAGTGTGCAAATTTACAATTCTTTTTTAATAAACAAATCTTTAGCTCACTTTTTTTTAGTTAAATTCAAAAAGCTTTTTTTACCGCTGTTTATATTCGGAATTGCTATATTTGTGGATTAAAAAATTGTAATCATATGGATAAAAATACTTCTCCTGCTAAATCGGGAATAATGTTTGGTGTTTTGTTTGGAACTATAATGGTTTTAGAATTTGTCATTATGTATGTAATTGGCATGAAATCATTGGTTAATACCAGTGCCGGAATAATTGTAAATCTGGCAAATTATCTGGTTTTACCTATCCTGTTTATATTTTTAGGCTGTACTAATTATAAGAAAAACGTTAATAATGGTTTTATATCTTTTTCTGAATGTTTAAAGATCGGAGTTTCTATTGCGGTCATTGCAGGTTTAGTATATGGTATCTTTAATGTCATCTTTAATTATATATTCCCTGAATTTATAAATGAAATGCTTGAAATTTCTAAGATCGGAATGCTTAAGCAAAATCCTAACGTGACTGAAAAAGAACTTGAAATGGGACTTAGCATGGTTAAAAAATTCATGAATCCACTAATTGTTTTCCCTGTAACACTTGTTATGTATGCATTCATTGGCTTAATATATTCATTAATTGTCGGCGCAATAGTGAAGAATGAAAAACCTTATAGTCTATAATAAAATATAAATGAACTTATCTATACTTATACCGCTTCTTAACGAGGAGGAATCACTGCAAGAACTCTATTCATGGATTATCAGAGTGATGCAATCTAACAATTATTCTTATGAAATCATTTTTGTGGATGATGGCAGTACAGATAATTCATGGAATATTATTGAAGGGTTTTCTAATGAAAATGCAAATGTAAAAGGGATTCGGTTCATGAAGAATTTCGGAAAATCCCAGGCTTTACATGCTGGTTTTGCAAAAGCCAAAGGTGATGTAATTATTACCATGGATGCTGATTTGCAGGACAGCCCTGATGAAATTCCGGGCTTATATGAAATGATCACGGCTCAGAAATATGATTTGGTTTCGGGTTGGAAAAAGAAACGTTACGATTCTGTTGTTGCAAAAAATCTTCCTTCAAAATTATTTAACTGGGCGGCAAGAAAAACTTCGGGAGTAGAATTGAATGATTTTAACTGCGGATTAAAAGCATACAAAAATACAGTTGTAAAAAACATCGAGGTTTCGGGCGAAATGCACCGTTATATACCGGTTTTGGCAAAAAATGCCGGTTTTAATAAAATTGGTGAAAAAGTAGTTATACATCAGGCACGTAAATACGGTGAAACCAAATTTGGCATGGAACGTTTTATAAACGGTTTCCTTGATTTGATTACGATTTGGTTTTTATCAAGATTTGGAAAAAGACCTATGCACTTATTTGGTGCAATGGGTTCTATTATGTTTATTATTGGTTTTTGCTCTGCAGCTTATATCGGAATTTCAAAATTGTACCATATGTATACAGGTTTGAAATATACTTTAGTTACCAATAATCCGTGGTTTTTTATTGCATTGACCACAATGATTTTAGGAACTCAATTATTCCTGGCCGGATTTCTGGGCGAAATTATTTTGAGAACCAAAAACAACGAGGAACGTTATAAAGTAGCCCGAGAGGTTAATTTTTAACAGGATTAGTTCCTGAAAAAAACTTATCTTTAGTTTAAACTTTAAAAAGACATTTACATGAATATAGCACCTAATATTTTAAATGCTGTAAACGAATGGCTCACGCCAACATTTGATAATGAAACACAAGCGGCCGTTAAGGAATTAATGACAACATCGCCGAAAGAACTTGAGGAAAGTTTTTATAAAAACCTGGAATTTGGAACTGGGGGAATGCGCGGTGTAATGGGAATTGGAAACAACAGAATTAATAAATATACGCTTGGAAAAAACACGCAGGGTCTTTCAGATTATTTGCATCAGGTTTTTCCAAACCAGCCATTAAAAGTGGTTATCGCGTATGATTGCCGTCATAACAGCAATACACTTGCTAAGGTTGTTGCAGATGTTTTTTCTGCAAATGGAATTCAGGTTTATTTGTTTTCTGATTTAAGACCAACTCCTGAATTATCTTTTGCCCTTAAATATTTGGGCTGTCAATGCGGAATTGTTCTTACAGCTTCTCATAATCCACCTGAATATAATGGTTACAAAGTATACTGGGAAGACGGAGGACAAATTGTTCCGCCTCAGGATGCAGAAATCATCAAAGTTATCGAAGACTTAAGTTATGATAAAATCAAGTTTCAGGCAAACGAGAAACTGATTCAGTATATTGATGTTGAAATTGACAAGGCTTTTATTAAGTCATCTATTGAAAACGCGAGTTTTAATACTCCTGCCGAGGCAAAGGAAAATTTACAGATAGTTTTTACTTCTTTGCACGGAACTTCAATAAAATCTATTCCTGATACCTTATCACAAGCGGGTTATACCAATGTGCACATTGTTCCTGAACAGGCAATTCCGGACGGAAATTTTCCTACTGTAAAATCTCCGAATCCTGAAGAACCGGAAGCGCTTACAATGGCTTTGGCCCTGGCAGACAAAACAAATTCTGATATTGTTGTCGGAACAGATCCTGACTGCGACCGTTTGGGTGTTGCCGTTAGAAACAACGATGGCAAAATGATTTTGCTTAACGGAAACCAGACTATGGTTTTAATGACATCATTTTTGTTAAAACAATGGAAAAAGGCCGGAAAAATAAACGGAAAACAATTCGTTGGTTCTACAATTGTATCAACACCAATGATTATGGAGCTGGCCACAAGTTATGGTGTAGAATGCAAGGTTGGTTTAACCGGTTTTAAATGGATTGCCAAAATGATCAAGGATTTTCCGGAACTTCAGTTTATTGGAGGCGGGGAAGAAAGCTTTGGATTTATGGTTGGCGATGCTGTTAGAGACAAAGATGCAGTTGCTGCTACTTTATTGATTTGCGAAGTTGCTGCTCAGGCAAAAGCAGCCGGAAGTACGGTTTATAAAGAACTTTTACAACTTTATGTTGAACATGGTTTTTATAAAGAACAATTGGTTTCGTTGACCAAAAAAGGAATGGAAGGCCTGGAAGAAATCAATCAGATGATGATTAATTTACGTCAGAATCCTTTGAAAGAAATCAATGGACAAAGAGTAATTATGGTGGAGGACTATCAATCATCTATTGCCTTGAATTTATTGACAGGTGAAGAATCTACGATGGATATGCCGAAATCAAATGTATTGATTTATTATACCGAAGACGGATCTAAAATTTGTGCAAGACCAAGCGGAACTGAACCAAAAATTAAGTTTTACATTAGTGTAAACGCAGAATTAGAATCAGTTTTAGACTTTGACGCAGCAGAAAGTTACTTAGACGAAAAAATACAAAACATCATTGCAGCAATGCAATTGAAATAACAGAATACAAATATATTTTTAAAAACCCGGCAGTTTTTTAACTGTCGGGTTTTAATGGTAAATAACAACCTCAATGAGTAATTTCAAAAAAATAGTTCCTTTTATATATCCGTATAAAAAATACGCGTTTTTAAATATTTTCTTTAATATTTTATACGCTCTTTTTAGTACACTTTCCTTTGTTGCATTAATACCAATGCTTCAGGTTTTATTTGATAAAAACAAGCAAATTACAGTAAAACCAGTATTTCAGGGAATTATAAAAATTAAAGAATATGGTGAAGATTATTTAAACTACTATATCACCACCACAAAAGGTACTCATGAATCGGGTTACGTTTTATCGATAATGGTTGCCATTATCATTTCAATCTTTTTATTAAAAAACCTTGCCGATTATTTTGCTATGTTTTTTATTACTTTCTTAAGAAATGGCGTATTAAGAGACATGCGAAATGCGATGTACAAAAAAACACTGGAACTGCCATTGGCTTTTTATTCTGAAAAAAGAAAAGGAGATGTAATTTCGAGAATTTCTGCTGATGTAAATGAAGTTCAAAACTCCTTTCTGGCCATACTGGAGCTTATTGTAAAAGAGCCTCTGACCATTATTTTTACTATAATTATGATGGTAATCATCAGTGCAAAACTAACTCTGTTTGTCTTTATTTTCATTCCTGTTTCCGGCTATATTATTTCATTAATCGGTAAACAGCTTAAAAAACAATCTTCTAAGGCACAACAGGAACAAGGTACTTTTTTATCAACTATAGAGGAAACAATCGGAGGACTAAAAGTGGTAAAAGGATATAATGCAGAAAACTATTTCAATACTGTTTTTAAGGGCTCAACAGAACGTTTCTTTGAATTATCAAACACTATAGGTAATCGTCAAAATCTGGCATCTCCTGCGAGTGAATTTATGGGAATTGCCGTAATTGCAATTTTGCTATGGTATGGTGGTCAAATGGTCTTGATTGATAAAACGCTTGATAGTGCAGCTTTTATCGCTTACATGGGTCTGGCCTATAACATCCTTACACCTGCAAAAGCAATTTCTAAGGCTTCTTATGGAGTAAAAAGAGGAAATGCCGCAGCAGAACGTGTATTGGAGATTTTAGATCAGGAGAACACTATAGATTCTAAACCTGATGCTATTCAAAAAACAAGTTTTGACAACACTATTGAGGTTAAAAACATCAACTTTAAATATCAGGAAGAAACGGTTTTAAAAGACTTTTCTCTTAACATTAAAAAAGGACAAACAGTAGCACTTGTTGGTCAATCTGGCAGCGGAAAAAGTACTATTGCCAATTTACTAACTCGTTTTTATGATGTGAATGACGGAACTATTTCTATTGATGGAATTAACATTAAGGATATGGATCTGCAATCACTTCGTAGTTTGATGGGATTGGTAACTCAGGACAGTATTTTATTTAATGATACTATAAAAGCAAATATTTCTTTAGGAAAATTAGATGCAACAGATGATGAAATTATCGAAGCGCTAAAAATCGCTAATGCTTACGAATTTGTAAAAGATCTGCCGTTAGGAATTTACACCAACATCGGGGACAGCGGAAACAAGCTTTCAGGAGGACAAAAACAACGTTTATCTATTGCACGTGCCGTATTAAAAAATCCTCCTATTATGATTCTGGACGAAGCAACTTCTGCATTGGATACCGAAAGCGAAAAATTTGTTCAGGTTGCCCTGGAAAACATGATGCAAAACAGAACATCGATTGTAATTGCACACCGTCTTTCGACAATTCAAAAAGCAGATATAATTGTAGTTATGCAAAAAGGAAGAATCGTAGAACAAGGAACCCATGACGAATTAATTGCTCATAATGGCACTTACAATAAACTGGTAACGATGCAGTCTTTTGAGTCATAAGATTCAAAAAAAAAAATATTATAAAACACAGATTAAAGAATTATTAAAACTCATCTTAATTTCTTTAATCTGTGTTATTTTTTTAACTTAGATACAACTAACACAAAAATCCTTTATTAGAATGTATCTCAACAATCCAAACATAAAATTACCTGAAGATCCGGATACAATTGTTTGGAAATACCTGGATTTATCTAAATTTTTAGATTTATTATTATCCAAAAAGTTATTTATGTCCCGTTCAGACAAATTCGAAGATCAGTACGAAGGCACTTTTAGTGAACCTACTTTTGAAGAGATTAGAAAACTGGCTGTCGATAATCCTGACTTTTTAAATTATTACAAAACACATCGCGAAAAAGTTGCTATAAGCAGCTGGCATATTAACGAATATGAATCGTATGCCATGTGGCAGATTTTTACTCAAAACAGTGAAGGATTAGCAATACAGTCGACCATTGGAAGATTACAGAAAGCAGTAAATCCGGAGAATAATTTTGATCAGTATATTGGTGAAGTAAATTATATCGACTACAAAAAAGAATACATTCCGTTTGATGATTTGTTTTTCCCGTTTTTGTTTAAACGAAAAAGTTTTCAATACGAGCGTGAAGTTCGTATTATCACTGATACTTCAAAAAGTAAGATCAAACTGAACGACGGATTGAAAATTAATGTTGACATTAATCAGCTAATTGAACGAATTTATATTCATCCAAAATCTGAAAACTGGTATAAAAAACTCGTGATTGAATTGGTGGAACGATTAGGATTTGGTTTTGAAATCGAAAAATCAGATCTCGAGAGTGATATTTTGATTTAGAGATTTTTTTTAAAAGTTGCTAAGGTTCTAAGACACTAAGATTCTGAGGTTTTTTAAGTTACATACAGATTAGATTATAAGACTTATTCTTCAATTTTACGATAAAAGAAAGACCGTTAAAAATTATAGATGTAATTTTTAACGGTCTTTCTTTTATAAGATTGAAACCTTAGAATCTTAGTATCTCAGCACCTTAGAACCTCAGATAGGTTTATAACTTTTAACTTCCCATTTTTTTGAAGCTAAGTCTATATAGTTATAATGCAAAACATCATTTTTGTCAAACTGTCCATTTTGGTTGGTATCTTCGATTGTTCTGAAATACAAACGATTTTTAGAATCAATTAAACTCCAGTCAACCAATTCCTGAAAATCTTCTGAAATCTTAGTAAAATTTTCTCCGCTAATATTACTCAAATACAAAGTTTTAATATCTCCTGCATCGATTTTACTGTCCTTATTGGTATCAGAATCTGCCAGCGTATAAACCATAATTTGATTTTGAGTTCTGTCGGCAACCGTTTTCAAATAAGTAGCAGTTAAGATCAGAAGCGGCTTATCTGTCAAAGGTCTAATGGAATCTGAATCTGTTTTTTGAAATTTCAGGTTTTGCAAATAGCCTGTAATTTCATATTCGCCTAAATTTGAAATAGTAAAACTCACATCGTTTACACTAGAAGATCCGTAACGTGCTTTTGTTCCTCTTTCAAATACTCTTAAATCTCCAACCGGATGTATCAAATAATTCGTTCCTTCCATCTGAATTGGCAAATCAGCAACTTCTATTTGCGTTGAATCTGTTTTATTTACTACACTTGCTTTATTTGAAGCATCATAAATTACTTTTGGCGTTGGAGCTTCGTCTTTGCAACTTACTAAAGACCCGATAATTACTAAGCTTATATATTTTAGATAATTTTTCATGTATACTTATTATATTGGAATATCAAATATAGTATTTTTGATTGTATTTATTTTTTATTGAGTTACCAAATATAAAATTGCATAAATTAAATTATATCATTCAAGCTTTGTTTTAATTATGGCTTTCTTTAAATCTTCTATTGTCAAATCTTTTTTATTTTTTTTATAAAATAAATTATAAAACCAAAGATATATTTTATCTGCTTCAGGATTAAAGTGTTCTCCAAAATTAAAAGAAGTTATATCAACTTTGAACTCATTTGAAAATTTCATTAAAAAATCTTCGGCTTCATCTCCATAGATATTCAAATCTTTTTCAATATAATAGTTGGGCGATTCATCATCAAAATTTTTTCCGGTTTCTTCTTTTAAAAACTTATAAAATTTAGAATTATCCATTTATTTGTTTGGATTTAATCTTACAAAAAAGTACAACTTATCACTTATAACCTCGCATTTAACTTAACGTTAAAAACCCTCGAAGTCATATAATTCGGAATCGCATATTGATTTTTAGAATATACATCGCGTACCCATGTATTGGTTATCGCATTCTGATTATTGAAGATATTAAAAATCTCAACTCCTACAGACAATTCCTTAAAATTCTTCAACCAGTTGGTTTTCGCAATTTTAGTACTGCTGTCCACAAAAACTTTAGCAAAACCAATATCTGCTCTTCGATAATCATTTAGTCTGTTTTGATACAAATAAGGATCAGAATAAGACGGGGCTCCGCCCGGCAAACCGGTATTGTAAACTAAATTCAGATATAATTTTACACTTGGAATATTAGGCATGTAATCCTGAAACAGCATCGCAAATTTCAAACGCTGGTCGGTTGGTCTGGCAATATATCCTTTACCTTCATAATTTTCTTCTGTTTTCAGATACCCAAAACTAATCCAGGATTCGGTTCCGGGAACAAATTCGCCATTCAGTCTAAAATCAAGTCCCTGCGCATATGCTTTTGCATTATTATTGGCAACATAACGAATACGAACATTATCTATTGAATATACATTAACATCCGAAAGCGACTTATAATAAATCTCTGTTACCCATTTAAAGGGACGATTCCATATTTTAAAACTATAATCATTACTCAAAACAATGTGTACAGATTCCTGAGCCTTTACATTTGGATCAACTACTCCGTTTAGGTCGCGAAGTTCCCGGTAAAAAGGCGGCTGATGATACAATCCTCCTGAAAGCCTGAAAACCATATCCGTATCCCAATCGGGTTTTAAGGCAAACTGCGCCCTCGGACTAAAAACAATCTGATTTTTTCCTTCTTCTAAAGCTCCGGTAACGTTCCAGCTCTGAAAACGGGCTCCGAAATTATACCAAATCTGTGTAGTACCAATTTCTGCCTTTTGATTCCACTGGGCATATCCCGAAAATCTGTTTATTGTATTAAAATTAATTGCACGAACATCCTGATAAGGCAATAATGGCCCGGTATAAGGCTCGTTTGGCTGATTGTTTTGGGGCAAAATTATAATGGGCGGATTTATAGAAAATCCTGCAGAATCAATTACTTCCCACTCCACTACTCTGTCGCGAATTGATTCTCTGGTATATTTAATTCCAAATTCTAACTGGCTGTTTCTCCATTCTTTAAAACCTTTGATTTCAGCATTTGCAATTAATGCATCGAGATCATTTCTGGCATGATTGAGTTGAGAACCAATTCCTCGTGAAAAATCAACATCATCAACATCAGTTGTCCCGTCAGAATTTACATTTCCTAAACGATATTGTGCCAAAATATCAAAATGTTCTTTTTCTTTTGTATGGAATAAAGACCCAATAACTTTTAAGGTAAAACTTGGGGAGACTTTATAAGTAGTTTTTAAAGCCCAAAAATAAGTATCATACTGATCTTTTTCCCTTCCCTCGTAATAAACTGCCAGCGCCATTGGCTGATCTATTGTTCCGAATTTGGTCTCACGGGTAAGAGGCTGGTATAAATATTTATTCTGCGAAATATTTCCTAAGAAACTCATCTGCCATTTCTCAGAAATATCATAATTCAAATTCGTCTGAACATCAACAAAAGTTGGCGTATAATTGGTTTGAGTATCCTGACTATTTACAAGAAGGCTGTTGTTTCGATAACGAACACCGGTAACAGCAGACCATTTCTTATTTTTAGAAACAGCATCAACAGAAACACTTCCGCCCAACAAACTTGCTTCGAGAGAAGCACCAAATTCAGTTGGTTTTCTATACGTAATATCTAAAACTGAAGATAATTTATCTCCAAATTTTGCCTGAAACCCTCCGGCAGAAAAATCAACATTCTGAACTAAACCTGTATTTGTAAAACTTAATCCTTCCTGCTGGCCCGAACGAATTAGAAAAGGACGATATACTTCAATTTCATTTACATAAACCAAATTCTCATCATAATTTCCACCGCGAACCGCATATTGGGTACTCAGTTCGTTGTTTGAGTTTACTCCTGGCAAAGTTTTCAGAATATTTTCGATTCCGGCATTTGCTCCGGGAATTTTCCTGATTGTTGCCGCGTCGATTGTGACAATTCCCTGAACGCGTTTTTTATTAGTAGAAGAAACAAAAACTTCTCCCATCTGTTCTGCAGTATTATTCATAACCGGATTAAAAACAAACGTTTCATTTGGTTTTAAATTCACAGTAAGACTAATCATTTTTAACGAAATATGAGTAAAGATCAAAGATACTTTTTTGTTGGACGGAACATCAATTTCAAAAAAACCATCTGAATTAGTCTGCGCAACTTTTCCTGACGAAGAAATATTCACGTCAGAAACAGGTCTGTTTTCACTATCTAAAATAATTCCTTTGACATGAGCATTTTGAGCAAACGAAATACAGCCTATGCAGAAAAAAAGGAAAACGAATATTAACTTGCTACAATTCAAACGTTTTGATTTTATTTTTGTTGACTTCTAAAAAAATGAGTTTCAAAGATAGCAGAATTACCCACATTATCAATTACTTCAATTTTTAAATCATTTGCACCTTCTGCAAGCCTTGCGTCTTCAAACTTGTGCGTAATTTTTCTTGTTTTATTATCGTACTCAAATAATACCCAGTCTCCGTTTATATATCCATTATACGATTTAATTCCGGACAAGCTGTCTCCTATTGTAAACTGAATTGCTTTTGTATCAGTAATCCATTTGTCCTGAATTGCTTTTGTGATTTTTATAACTGGTGCAATAGTATCCAACACCAACCCGAATTGTCCCAATGTCTTTGATTTTGCAGTAAAAACATCTCCGTTTCTTGTTGTTGCATTATAACTTTTACTGTTTCCGCTAATTCTTCCAATAAATAACTTATCCCTTAAATTCTCAGGATAAATACTGTCTTTTATTGTAATCGTAAAATTTGAGTGAACAGGAATGACATCATCATGAATATAAATCATATTATTTTTTACATCAAAATTTAAGTTGAAATCATCATAAAAAGTTCCCGCCGGAAAAAAAACCGACATATTATCTTTTTCGAAGTTCGAATCTTTATTTGCATGAATAAAATATTTTGAAGTTATCGGTTCTGCATTTACAATCGGAGTTTCTGAATCATACTCAATGGGAACAGTAACAGAATTAAGATTTCCAAAATAATCAGAAACTTCAATTCTGTAAGTCGATGCTAAATTGGGCTCGACAGGTATAACTCCGTGAAGCGAATCTGTTTTTATGATACTCAAAGCAAACGGAGTTTTCATAAACAGCTTCTGGACACGTTGTCCGGTTTTCTTATATCTCGGATAATCTATAAATGCATTTATATAACGCATTTCATCAAATGAATAGGTATTAAACTGATAATTATATTTTGGATCTCCGTTTAAAAAACCGGTAACATTAAAAACTCCATTTCGGTTATTTGAGACATCATCAAAATCTACAGCATTGATCCCAAAACCAATTTTACCATTTGCTTTAATTTTTTCCGCGAGATAAGTACCATCTTTTTGAAGTGAAAGATTTAATAATAAAGGCTGTTTTGATTGATTAACAACTGTATTTTCTCCCACAGGATAAACATACACACTTGAAATTGTTGGCTTTTTACTATCATTTATATTTTGATCATAACCAAAAAACATAGGGTTAATAACAAATTCTGTTTTTGAATCTCTAATTTCAAAATGCAAATGCGGACCCTCTGAAGACCCTGTATTTCCTGAAAGTGCAATTAATTGTCCTTTTGTGACCGGCAGCTCATCTGGTTTCAAAAATACTTCTATCTCAAAAGATTTTTCTGCATAATGTGTTTTCTCAACATATTCCTGAATGGGACCAATTGTAGTTTGTAAATGCCCATATACAGAAGTATAACCATTGGGATGTGTGATATATAAACACTTCCCGTTACCAAATGTGGAGATTTTTATTCTGGACACATATCCATCAGCGATAGCATAGACATTTAACCCTTCCCTTTGATTTGTTTTTAAATCAAAACCAGCATGAAAATGATTAGGACGCAACTCACCAAAATTTCCCGAAAGCTGCATCGGAATATCTAACGGAGGGCGGAAATAATCTTTGGGATACTGGGTCTGGGCAGAAATAAAATTACAAAAAAAAAGAGCTAGTAGTGAAATTCTCATAAACAACATTTTTGCTAAGATAAAGAAAAATAAGCTATTAAAAGCAAGAAAAAACATACAAAAATTCAATTAATTGAATTTCATTTATTTATCTATTTTTAATGCAAAAAAATCGAGAAAAAATTGCATTAATAAAAAGGAATACTAACTTTGTATGATTAAGTAATGAATAGGATTTATAATGAGTGTAATTGCCGAAATAATTGATACTCTTGAATATAAAGTCGAAAAGCTTTTTGAAAAATCAAAAGGGCTGGAGAAAAACAATCAGGAACTAAAACTACAATTAACCAAAGCTGCGCAAATCATCCAGAAACAATCTGAGGAAATTGAAGCTTTGAGAAAGCAATATGAAACACTTAAAATAGCCAATTCGTTGCTCGGCAGCGACAACAATAAGAGAGAGACAAAGCTTAAAATAAATTCATTAATTCGCGAAATTGATTACTGTATAGCACAATTATCAGACTAGAAAACATGGACGAAAAGCTTAGAATTAAAATATCAATTGCAGACAGGGTTTACCCGTTAACGGTAGAACCATCTCAGGAAGAAGGCCTTAGGAGTGCTTCTAAAAAAATTGATGCTATGATCAAGCAATTCGAAGAAAGTTACGCAGTTCGTGACAAACAGGATGTACTGGCCATGTGCGCCTTACAATTTGCTTCGCAAGCAGAACAAAAACAAATTGATTACAATGTTGATGGACACGAAACCATCGAAAGAATTAAAAGATTAAATTTGCTTTTAGATCAATATCTCGAAAATTAAACGTTCTTTACAGAAACTAAGATACTGCCTACATTAGTTCACAATTGGTAAACTCAACACTAACAAATTAGAATGAGCAAATCGTCGCTACTATAGTATGCCACGCTTTATTGCGAGGAAACTTGAACAGTGAGTTAGCTCAAAACTTGTCTTTACGAGTTTATTCAAGCAATTAATGTAGGCTTTTTTTATATATAAATTTTAACAAACATGGACATAATAACGATCATTATTTCAGGTATTATAGGTATTGCAGCAGGTTTTGGAATAGCTAAAATTATCGAAAAAAGCAATATTTCTAATTTAATCAAAAACGCAAAAAAAGAAGCAGCTTCTATTTTAAAAGATGCTAATCTGGAGGCAGAAAACATAAAAAAAGATAAAATCCTTCAGGCAAAAGAGCGTTTTATTGAATTGAAATCTGAGCACGAACAAGTTATTTTAGCCAGGGACAAAAAAGTAGCTGAAGTAGAAAAAAGAGTTAGAGACAAAGAATCACAAGTATCAAATGAGCTTTCAAAAGCTAAAAAAGTGAATGATGATTTTGAAGCTAAAACTCAGGAATATAATAGTAAAATTGAAATTCTGGATAAAAAACAGGCTGAAGTTGACAAATTACACAAAAGTCAATTACAACAACTTGAAGTAATCTCAGGGCTTTCTGCAGAAGAAGCAAAAGAACAATTAGTAGAAGGCTTAAAAGCTGAAGCAAAAACCAAAGCAATGTCCCATATTCAGGATACTATTGAAGAGGCAAAACTTACAGCTCAGCAAGAAGCTAAGAAAATTATCATCAATACAATTCAGAGAGTTGGAACAGAGGAAGCAGTTGAAAATTGCGTTTCTGTCTTTAACATTGAGTCTGATGACGTAAAAGGCAGAATTATTGGCCGTGAAGGTCGTAATATCAGGGCTTTAGAAGCAGCAACCGGAGTAGAAATTATTGTTGATGATACTCCCGAAGCAATTATCCTTTCTTGTTTTGATCCTGTTCGTAGAGAAGTTGCCCGTTTATCATTGCATAAATTAGTAACTGACGGACGTATTCACCCGGCAAGAATTGAAGAAGTTGTTGCAAAAACGGCTAAACAAATTGATGATGAAATTATCGAAGTTGGAAAACGTACCGTTATCGACTTAGGAATTCACGGATTACATCCGGAATTAATTAAAGTTGTGGGTAGAATGAAATACCGTTCTTCTTACGGACAAAACTTATTGCAGCACTCAAGAGAAGTTTCTAAACTTTGTGGTATCATGGCTGCCGAATTGGGCTTAAATGTAAAACTGGCAAAAAGAGCCGGATTACTGCACGATATTGGTAAAGTACCTGATACTGAAAGCGATTTACCTCACGCCTTGTTAGGTATGCAGTGGGCAGAGAAATATGGTGAAAAAGAAGAAGTGTGTAATGCTATTGGAGCCCACCACGATGAGATCGAGATGAAATCATTATTATCTCCAATCGTTCAGGTTTGTGATGCTATCTCAGGCGCAAGACCAGGTGCAAGACGCCAGGTTTTAGACTCTTATATCCAACGACTAAAAGATCTTGAAGAAGTTGCTTACGGATTTAGCGGTGTAAAAAATGCCTATGCTATTCAGGCTGGTAGAGAGCTTCGTGTTATTGTAGAGAGCGAAAAAGTTTCTGATGATAATGCAGCAACTCTATCTTTTGAAATTTCACAAAAAATCCAGACTGAAATGACTTATCCAGGTCAGGTTAAAGTAACAGTAATCAGAGAAACAAGAGCAGTAAATATTGCGAAGTAAATCTTCTAATTATAAAATAACAAAAGGCTATCATATGATAGCCTTTTGTTATTTTATATACTTAATTAACTCATTACATATCATTAAATACAATTTTAAAACTAGTTCCTGCTCCTACCTCACTTTCTACAGAAACACTTCCTTTCATAGCCTCAATCTGGTTTCTGGTAATATACAAACCGATTCCGCGGGCTTCTTCGTGTTTATGAAATGTTTTATACATTCCGAATAATAAATCACCATATACAGCCAGATCAATCCCAAGACCATTATCTGTAATTTTTAATGACTTATAACCTTCTGGCTCTATCCCAAAATCAAACACAATTACAGGATCTCTGTCCGGATGGGCATATTTTATGGCATTTGTTGTAAAATTCAACAAAACACTTTCAAGATATGCCGGATTAAAATTTATCTTTAAATATTTCGGAACATTATTAATTATAGAAACATTGGTCTGCTTATCATATCGCTTTATTGTTGAAATTGTTTTCTCAATATACTCATACAATTTTAGCGGAGCAACTGCAATATTTATATTACTTTGTGTCTTTACAATCTGTGTAAGATTAGAAATAGTCTCATTTAGATCATTTGACACTGTACGTAAATGCAGCAACATTTCGTTGATTGTCTGCTTATCAACATCGGCATCAATGAAGTCTAAAATAGATTTTATATTACCGGCCTGTGTATTTAGGTTATGCGAAACAATATGAGAAAAATTTAACAATCGGCTGTTCTGATCACTGTACAGCTTCATCGTTTTCAGGAGTTCTAATTCTTTTTCTTTTTGCAAAGAAACATCTGTATGAGTTCCTATAACACGAAGCGGTTTCCCATTTTCATCACGTTTTATCACCTTGCCCCTGTCTAAAATCCATTTGTAGTTACCAGTCGAAGTCATTACACGATGATAGTTTTCATAATACGGAATCTTATTGTCAAAGTGCTCCTGTATATCAGAATAATACTTTGGAAGATCGTCGGGATGCACAATTTTATCCCACCGTTCCGGATCATCAAAAATATCTGTAGAGTCTAATTCTAAAATCTTTAGTGATAATGAAGAGTAAAATACATTATTTGTAACCATGTCCCAATCCCAAATACCTGCTGTAGATGCATCAAGGGCAAACTGAAAACGTTCTTCAGAAATTCTCAATTTTTCTTCCTTATCCTTTAAATCTGTAATATCAGAAACATGTCCGCAAAAACTAACGCATCCATCAGGTATTGATTCTGTTTTGGCCGAAATTTTAAACCATCGCAATCCCTTTTTTGGCAAAACGGCCCTGAACTCCATTTCCCATGGCTTTATTTCTTTTCGGGCTTTTACTAAAGACTGAAAAAACATGTCGCGATCCTGAGGAAAGATTCTTTCGTAAATTATAAATATAATGTCGTTTGTAAATTCGCTTATTGTAAGCTCAAAAATATCATCTATTGATTTACTGATAAGAGGAAAAGAATATTTATTGTCTTTATCGATAATGAACTGAAAAAGTAAATCAGGCATTTCGGCAAATAATTTCCGGTAAAAATTATTTACTTCTAAGCAATCCTCATTTTCATATAAATCAAAAATCATATATTACTTATTTATTTAAATGAATTATTCTTTAAATATTCAAGTTAAAAAGGTAAAGTGTTTTTATTTCTTTGAAATAAAGACCAATAGCAAGGTATTAAAATCTAAACAAAAAAAACGGGCATTTGTTAAAATTATTGCACTTAACTATTTACGCGGATGAAAGGAATGCATGACTTCTTTTAAAAAACGTCTGTCCAAATGTACATATATCTCAGTAGTTGTTATCGATTCATGCCCCAGCATTAACTGTATTGACCTTAAATCTGCACCATTTTCAAGCAAATGTGTCGCAAAAGAATGCCGCAGCGTATGCGGGCTGATATTTTTATTCAAACCAATCTTTACAGCAAGATCTTTTATGATTGCAAAAATCATAGAACGCGTAAGCTGTCCGCCTCGTCTGTTTAAAAATAAAGTATCTTCAGAGCCTTTTTTTATATTTAATTTATTTCTAATTGCATCCTGGTAAATCCGAATATATTTTTCAGTCAGTTTGCCGATGGGTACAAAGCGCTCTTTGTTACCCTTTCCGGTAATTTTGACAAAACCTTCTTCAAAATATAAATCAGAAATCTTTAGCGAAACAAGTTCTGAAACACGAAGTCCGCAACCGTACAAGGTTTCCAGAATAGCGCGGTTTCTCTCTCCTTCGTTTGAGCTTAAATCTATTGCCGCAATTAATGCATCAATTTCTTCAACAGATAACGTATCGGGTAATTTACGGCCTGTTTTGGGAGATTCAATTAGCTCCAAAGGATTATCATTTCGGTAATCTTCAAAAACCAGATAATTAAAAAAGCTTTTGAGTCCAGAAATTATACGTGCCTGAGACCGCGGGTTTACTTCTTTTGAAACCGAATAAATAAATTGCTGAATCGTTTCGTCTGTAATTTTTAACGGAGAAACTTCTATTCGGTTGGTTTCTAAAAAAAGACATAACCGTTCAATATCAAAACCATAGTTCTCTATAGTATTTTTAGATAAGCCTCTTTCAATCCTTAAATACGATTGATAATCTTTTATGTATGTGGTCCAATTCATAATCACAAAGTAAATCATTTTTGAACATAAAAAAACCTTCCGGATTAGGGAAGGTTTTAGAATACTTAAAAAAGAATTAGAATCTATATCCAGCCGTTAAAGCGAAAATACTACTTCGGATTTTCGTATTATCACCAGATTCCGTTTTTGCAATATTTGATAAACCAATATTGTAACGAAGGTCTACTAATAAATTTGGAGTAATATTAAGACCTGCACCAACAACAAAACCAAAATCGATAGACTCAAATGCTTCCTTAACATCCCGTTCTACGGTTTGACTATATTGAGTTAATTTGGTTGATGCTTTTGCCGATGTTAAGAACCCAACCTGGGGTCCTGCTTCAATAAAAGATTTACCATCCCCAGAATATTTTAAGAGAACAGGTACATTTAGATAAGAAAGATTCCATTTGATATCTCCTGTATAATATGTATCAGATATAGAGGCTCCAACATTTTTCATTTTTGTACCCTGAGTAGAATATAAAAGCTCAGGCTGAATATCTAATTGTTCAGATAATTTGATTTGAACCAGAACTCCGGCATTCATTCCAACGATTGGTTTTAAATTCATACCCCTGGTATCTCCAGCCCAATTTGACAAGTTTAAACCACCTTTTATTCCGAATTTAACTTCCTGTGCATTTACAAATACAAATACGATAAATGCAATTGCTGATAAAATAACTTTTTTCATTTTTTTAACTCATTTATTTATTAAACAAATGTAGTATTTTTCTTTCACTTTAATAATTAAATAAAAAAAACCTCCCAATAAAGGAAGGTTTATATAAAATAAGTCAATTATTAGAATTTGTATCCAATTGATAATGAAAAAACACCATTATGAACTTTTGAATCATCTTCTTCTTCAGTTTTAGCAATATTTGCCAAACCTAAGTTGTATCTTAATCCTGCAGAGATGTGCTCTGTAAAATCATATTCAGCCCCAAAATTTAAACCAAAATCAATAGATTCAAACATATCCTTAACATCCATATCATGCTTCCCTGAATAACCATTTAATTTAGTAGTTGTTTTTGCAGAAGTTAAAAAACCTATTTGAGGTCCTGCTTCAATATTAAATTTTTCCGCAACATAATACTTAAACATAACTGGAATATTTATATAGTTAAGTTTAAAAGCAACGTCTCCAGTAATACCACTTTCAAGGTCTACAAAATCATCTGCAGTAGCACCTTGAGTAGCATATAAAACCTCAGGTTGTATAGCAAATTTATCTGATAATTTTATTTCTAAGAATGCCCCAACATTAAATCCTATTCTGGATTTAAAATCTATTCCCTCGGTATCACCTGAAAAATTTGAAATGTTTAACCCTCCTTTTAAACCAAACTTGGCTTCCTGAGCATTTGATAATCCAAACATCAAAACTGCAGCTATTATTAAAATATTTTTTTTCATTGTTTTTGATTTTTTTTATAATTTAATTTCAAAAAAAAACCTTCCCATTTAAGGAAGGTTTTAATATCCTGAAAGAATTAGAATTTATACGCCGCAGTTAATGCTAAAACATTATTTGAATATCTATTGTCATAATAATAACCATCATAATCATCATAATAATCGTTGTAATCGTAGATACTTGTCAAACCAATAGTATAACGAATACCAACAGAGAAATTATCTGTAAAATTATATCCCGCTCCTAGATTAAAGCCAACGTCAACTGACTTTTCATCTTCAATATTTTCACTAGAGACAAGTAATCCAAGTTGTGGTCCAGCTTCAACACTAAATTGCTTTGTGATATAATATTTAGCTAAAACAGGAACATTGATATAGTTCAAATTTACGGTATAGTCACGCTCACCATAGTAACCATCAAATTTAGCGCCCTGAGCAGAAAATAAAAGTTCTGGCTGAATGTACAGTTTTTTCCAAACATTGATTTCAGCAAAACCACCTAATTGAAAACCTATTAAGGAATTTGCATCGTTAGCACCGCCAATAGTAGCAATATTAAGACCTCCCTTTACTCCAAATCGAGCTTTTTGGGCATTTGTAAACCCGAATGCCATTATTGCAATAGCACATAAAATAATTTTCTTCATTTTATTTGTTATGGTTAAAATTAATGGGTCAAATATAAAGCTATACAAACTAAAAATGGATTTGTTTTTTAACAAATAATTTAATAATGAGAGATAATAATGTTAAAAAAAACACAAGGAAACAAGCGTAATAAAAAAAGCCTCCCATCACTGGAAGGCTTGCATTTTGTAAATTTGATATTTAAAATTTATACGCTAAAGACAATGCAAGGTTACTATTTTTAGCACTATCATAATACTCTTCTTCATTATCAATATCTGCATCATCAGCAATAGGTGACAAACCAATTGTGTAGCGAAGATTGATAGAAAGATCTTCAGTAAAATGGAAACCAGCTCCCAAATTAAATCCAAAATCGACAGACTTAAAGCCATCTTTAATATCTTCACCTTCAGATTTTGCAGATAATAAAACGCCAAGTTGTGGACCTGCTTCAACACTAAATTTTGGAACAATGTAATATTTAGCTAAAACAGGAATATTCAAATAATTTAATTTAACATCAAAATCTCCAAAAAATGGACCTGCTTCAAATGTACTTCCTTGGGCAGAATATAAAAGTTCTGGTTGAATTGCAAACTTTTCAGCAATTTTAATTTCGGCAAAACCTCCAACATGAAATCCAACTAGTGATTTAGTACCGTCAACATTTCCTCCTGTAATATTAGAAAGGTTTAATCCTCCTTTTACTCCAAATCTTGTTTCCTGAGCATTTGTAAATCCAAATGCCATTACTGCAATTGCAGATAAAATAATCTTTCTCATTTTATTTGTTTGGTTTAGAATTAATTAATCAAATATAAAACTTTACTTCATAAAAATTTATTTGTTTTTTAACGAATATTATTGCTTATTATAGATAGAATCATAATGATAAAAGAAAATAGCATAAAAAAAGCCTTCCAAATTGGAAGGCCTTTTAAATATCTTAAATAAAATATTAGAATTTATATCCTACAGATACAGAGAATACACTGTTGTTCATTTTAAAATCTTCTCCATCTTCTGTTTTAGCTATATTAGATAAACCTAAGTTATATCTAACACCAGCAGAAAGGTTTTCTGTAAAATCATATCCAGCTCCGAAGTTTACACCAAAGTCAATTGATTCGTAAGCATCTTTTACATCAACTTCATCTGAAAAATCTCCAGCTTCAACCTTTGACTTAGCACTTAGTAAGAATCCAATTTGTGGACCAGCTTCAAGACTAAATTTCTCTGCTACATAAAATTTTGCCATTACTGGAATATTAAGGTAGCTCAAATTTAATTTCTCTTCCACTCTAACACCTTCATCAGACCATTCTGTTTTAGCTCCTTGAGTTGAAAACAAAAGCTCTGGTTGAATAGCAAATTTGTCAGAAATTTTGAATTCTGCAAAACCACCTACGTGGAATCCAATTTTTGAAGATGTATCTTCAACATCTCCACCAAGGTTAGCAATGTTAAGACCACCCTTAACTCCAAACTTAGTTTCTTGTGCATTTGAGAATGCGAAAGCCATTACTGCAGCAGCAGTTAACATAATTTTTTTCATTCTGATTTGTTTTGGTTAAAATTTTTAATGAACAAATATACACTTATACTTACTAAAAAATTATTTGCATTTTAACTAAAAAAGTAGTAATTAGGCCAAAAAATTATGTTAAAATAAAAATGAATAGATTTTAAATATTTGCCAAAACAAAAAAACCTCCCTCGTAAGAGGAAGGTTTTTTTAAAAAGCAACTAATTTTTTAGAAGTGTAATGCAAATCCAACGTTAAATTGGAAAGCACTTTTATAATAATCATCATTTAATGAAATATTATATCTTACACCAGGCTCAACAGATACATTTTTCCCTAAGAACCAAGCATAACCACCTTGTAAACCTAAAAATGATGGATTTTCATCTGCTCCTTTATAACTTAGACCATTATAAGAAACCTCTAGAGGAAATTTGTTTGCAACATAATATTTCGCTCCAACTTTGTAAGCAAAAGTACTACTGTCTTCTCCATCATCTCCATAACCTAAACCTAATTTTACAGCTAAGTTATTAGCAACGAAATATCCGCCTTCTGCACCAATATTCCATTGTGTATTGCCATCAGATGATGCCAATCCAAAAGATGTTGAACCTACTCCGGCACCAAAACCAGTATTAGCTTCAATTAACCATTTTCCTTTTGCAGTTTGCTCTTGTGCATTTGCAAAACCAAACGACATTACTGCAATAGCAGCTAAAATAATTTTTTTCATGATCTGTTTTTTTAAATTACAAGACCAAAAGTAGAAACAGACTTGTAAATAAATAGCCACAAACAGTACGCAGACTATTAAAATAAGACAAATGTTTTTTTGCTTTTTACAAGGACTTCAAAAACAGGAAATTGAGGGAATGAACTCCCATGGAATAACAAATAATTTAGCTAACATGTGAATTCTAAAAATAATTTTATCTAAAACATAATACAATAAATACAGCTATTCTGTAGTTTTGAGTTAATAAAACAACTTTAATCTAAAAGAAATTATGAAAAAAATATTTTTAGCAGCTGTATTGTTCATTGCAACATCAGCATCAATTCAGGCTCAATTAGTGCAATTTGGAGTAAAAGCAGGGGTTAACTTTGCCAACCAGACAGGAGATGCATCTTTAGAAGGTGTTGAATTTGATAAAGAAGGAATCACAAGCTATCATGCGGGTTTAGTTGCAGAAATAAAATTACTAGACAGATTTGCAATCCAACCAGAGCTTTTATACTCTACTCAGGGAGCAAACTACAAAACTGCAGTTCAAGATTTTAAAAACGAATTGGGTTATATATCTATTCCTGTAATGGCTAAATTTTATTTAACAGATTCATTTAGTCTGGAAGTTGGTCCACAAGCATCTTTTTTAGTAAGCGAAAAAAATGATTTTGATGTAGAAAATGGAGAAACATTCGAATTTGGGCTTAATGCCGGATTAGGATTTAAAATTACCAAAAACTTTTTTGTACAGGGCCGTTATGGTTTAGGTCTAACAGAAGCATCTAAAGACGCTGACGTTAAAAATTCAACAGTGCAAATCTCTGCCGGATTCTTGTTCTAAAAAATAATATAACATACTTTTCTAAAAACCGCTCTCTTAATTGGAGCGGTTTTTTTATTTTTACTGTCAATGAATACTTAATGGTTCATTCATTTAATTAAAATTACACTTATGAAAATTTGTATTGTTAATGGCCCCAATTTGAATCTTTTAGGAAAAAGAGAACCTGAAGTTTACGGAAGTCAAACCTTTGAAGATTATTTTGAAACGTTACAAAAAAAATATCCAAACATTGAACTTTCTTATTATCAAAGTAATATTGAAGGTGAACTGATTGGAAAAATTCAGGAATGTGGTTTTTCATTTGACGGAATTATTTTAAATGCCGGTGCTTACACCCACACTTCAATTGGTTTAGGTGATGCTATAAAAGCTGTTACAACTCCGGTAATAGAAGTACATATTTCTAATACGTATGCACGCGAAAGCTTCAGGCATCAATCTTATTTATCAGGAAATGCCAAAGGTGTCATTTTAGGTTTTGGATTAAAAAGCTACGATTTGGCTATACAGTCATTTCTGTAAGTCTTTATTTAACAAATTTTTAATAGCTGCGATTTTAAGTTATTTTATTTTTGTTAGAGAAAGAACTTTCATGAAAAACTTTATTTTATTCGCCGTTTTATTTTTTCCCATTACCAGCTTTGCCCAAATCAAAGGAACCATAACCGATGAAAAGGGAAACCCTCTGCCGTATGTTTCCGTATTGGAAGAGAACACTTACACCGGAACAACTTCAAATGAGCAGGGAAAATATCAGCTTAACGTAAAAGAGGTTGGCAAAAACAAAATCACTTTTCAATATTTAGGTTTTAAAACTCAAAAGATAGCCGTAACAGCAAATTCAAAGACGGTTGTTCTGGATGTAAAAATGCAGGAAGAAAGTTTTACTTTGAATGAAGTTATAATTGACCCGAAAAATAATCCTGCAAATGCAATTATAAAAAGTGCGATAGCGAACAAAAAAGAAAATTCTGAAAAAACATCCCGATACAGAGCCGATTTTTATTCTAAAGGAATTTTTAAAGTCAAGGATTTACCCAAAAAAATATTAGGCCAAAAAATAGACCTTGGTGAAGATATGGCTTCTAATCTTGATTCTACCGGAACAGGAATTTTGTATCTTTCTGAAACCATTTCTAAGGTTACTTTCGAAAAACCCAATAAACTTAAAGAGAATATTATTGCTTCAAAAATTTCAGGCAATAATAGAGGATACAGTTATAATACGGCAGCTTTGTCAACTTATGATTTTTATGACAATACTTTGGATTTCGACATAAAATTGATTTCCCCAATTGCCAGCAATGCTTTCAGTTATTACAATTACAAACTCGAAGGCACATTTTTTGACGATAACAATAATGAAATACATAAAATTAAAGTAACACCAAAACGTGATAAAGAACCCGTTTTTGAAGGATATATTTATATAGTTGATGATAGTTTTGCCATTTATGCCTTAGATCTCGATATAAAAGGGTATCGGATGAAAAATGAGTTTACCGAAATCATGACTCTTAAACAAAGTTTTAGTTATAATGCTACCAACAAAATCTGGTCAAAAAATGCTCAGACATTATCTTTTAATGCGGGAATTTTTGGTGTAAAATTTTCAGGACAATTCAATTATATTTACTCAAATTATGAGTTTCCGGATTCGTTTGAAAAGAAAACTTTTGGGAATGAAATTGTTGCTTTTGATTTAAATGCCAATAAAAAAGATGATGAATTCTGGAACCAGATTCGCCCAATTCCTTTAACCCTGGAAGAAAATGCCGACTACACAAAAAAAGATAGTCTGCAAACTATTCGAAAATCTCAAAAATACACAGATTCAATTGATGCAAAAACCAACAAATTTAAAATTTGGGATATTTTAAAAGGTTATGAATACAAAAATACTTTTAAAAAATATTCTTTTGAATATGATGGCTTACTGAATATTACTTCCCTAAGCTTTAATACCGTTCAGGGATTTAATCTTGATTCCGGTTTTTCATTTAAAAAATGGAATGAGGAAAACGGAAAAAGTACTGCTGTAAAAACTACTTTTAATTATGGATTTTCTGACGAGCGTTTTCGTGCTACAGCAGAATTCAATCACAAATTCAACAATATCAATTATGCTTCAATAAATGTTTCCGGAGGAACAAAAGTAGCACAATTCAACAGTGCGGAACCAATTAGTAAATTTGTAAATTCAATAAGTTCTTTGTTTTTTAAGGATAATTATATAAAGCTCTATAATTTGGAATTCGCTCAGATTAACTATTCGCAAGATATTGCAAACGGAATTAATCTGAATGCAAAAGTAGGTTATGAACAACGAAAACCGCTTTTTAATACTACAGATTATTCATTTTTCAAAAAAGATGATTTTTATTCTTCTAACAATCCGCTGGCGCCAAATGATTTTGAAACTCCTGCTTTTGATCCTCACCATTTGTTTAAAGCCAATCTGACTGCAAGGATTAACTTTGGAAACAAATACATTTCAAGACCTGACGGAAGATATAATTTTAAAGATGACAAATATCCAACAGTATTTTTAGCATTTGAAAAGGCATTTGCTGCCAATGAAAAAAAGTATGAATTTGAACGTTTGGGCGCTGCTGTTCAATATGATCTATCTTTAGGAAACAAAGGCCTATTAGGAATGAATCTTAGAGCGGGAAAATTCTTTAACGCCGAAAATATTTCTTTTATTGATTACAGACATTTCAACGGAAATCAAACACACATTGGCACAAGTGATCGCTATTTGAATGTTTTTAATTTGATGCCGTATTATGCCAACAGCACAAACGACAGTTACTTTGAAATGCATTTAGAACACAATGATATGGGGTTTATAATGAATAAGATTCCGTTTCTGAATCTCTTAAAATCAACAATGAATCTAGGATTTCATTCTTTGTCAATTCCCAACAGAAAACCTTATTCTGAGTTTACGATTGGTTTGGATAATCTTGGTTTTGGCAAATTTAAATTATTTAGAATTGATTATGTGCATTCTTATCAAGGTGGAATTGAGCAAAATGGTATTGTGTTTGGACTGAAGATTTTGAATGTTTTGAATTAAAGGCTCTGAGGTTCTGAGCCGCTAAGGTTCTAAGTTGCGAGGCATTCCCTTGAAACACTTTGCGGGTTCTCGACTTCGCCCGAACTGACAATTGTATATAAAAAATCCGTTTAATCCTCCTATGAGAATAAACGGATTATAACTTTAACCTTTGTCAAAGTTTAAAACTTTGAAAAAAAATATAAGGTGCTTAACTCAGAACCTTAGAATCTTAGCAACTTAGAACCTTCCTCAGTGATAATCATCCGGTTCTATATGTATCAGAACATTTCCTAACTGCGGAATAAGTTCTTTTAAGGTGTCTTGTAGTTTATGCGATAAGTCGTGACCTTCTTTTACGGATATATTTGCTGAAACTATTGCATGAAGATCAACATGATATCTCATACCGGCTTTTCGGATGAAGCATTTTTCGGTTCCCAAAATTCCCGGAACTGTTAATGACTTCACACGGATTTCCTCTACCAGATCATCATTTAAGTTTTCATCCATGATTTCGCCAAGTGCCGGTCTGAAGATTTTGTAACTGTTGTACAAAATAAAAAAAGCTGCAAAAAGTGCCGCCCAGTCATCTGCAGACTCATAACCTTTACCCATAATCAACGCAACAGAAATTCCGATAAACGCCGCTACCGATGTTATTGCATCACTACGGTGGTGCCAGGCATCTGCTGCTAATGCTGAACTATTGGTTTGTCTGCTTCTGTTCATCACTACACGAAACGAATATTCTTTCCAGATTATAATGGCCCCCAAAATGTACAAAGTCCAGGATTTTGGCAAATTGTGTGATGTGTTAATATTCGAGATACTTTCGTATCCAATAATTGTTGCAGAAGTAATAAGAAATCCCACAACCAAAAACGTTATTAAAGGTTCTGCACGACCGTGACCATAAGGATGGTTTTCATCTGCAGGTTTATTAGAATATTTGATTCCGAATAAAACGAGGCAAGAAGAAAATATATCCGTAGTCGATTCGATGGCATCTGCAATCAAGGCGTATGAATTGCCAAAAAAACCTGCGAGACCTTTTACAAGGGCCAGGCAGGTATTTCCAGCTATACTAAAATAGGTAGCTTTTATAGCTTTTTGTTCATTCGTCATTTCCGCTTTTTTAGCTGAGCTATGTTTTTTTTGCCACGAATTACACTAATTATCACTAATTATTTAAGTTGAATTAGCATTTTTAATCTAAAAATCTAAATAAATCCGTGTGAATTCGTGTAATTCGAAGCTAACTTTTTATGTTTTATGCTCTCACGATTTTTGCTCCGATTGCTCTTAAACGCTCGTCAATGCGTTCGTATCCACGATCGATCTGCTCAATATTTTGAATCGTGCTTGTTCCTTTAGCTGATAAAGCTGCAATTAATAATGAAATCCCCGCACGAATATCCGGAGATGACATTGTTGTAGCTTTTAATTGAGATTCAAAATTATGTCCCATAACCACAGCTCTGTGTGGATCACATAACATGATTTTTGCTCCCATATCAATCAATTTATCTACGAAAAACAAACGGCTTTCGAACATTTTTTGGTGAATTAAAACATCGCCTTTTGCTTGTGTTGCCACAACCAAAACGATACTTAATAAGTCAGGAGTAAATCCTGGCCATGGCGCATCGGCAATAGTTAAGATCGACCCATCAATATCAGTTTTTACTTCATATCCGTCTGTGTGAGCCGGAATGTAAATATCATCACCACGTCTTTCAATCGTAATTCCAAGTTTTCTGAATGTATTCGGAATCAAACCTAAGTTTTCCCAGCTTACATTTTTTATTGTAATTTCGCTTTTTGTCATAGCGGCAAGACCAATCCACGAACCGATTTCTATCATATCCGGAAGGATTCTATGCTCGCATCCGCCAAGGCTTTCAACACCTTCAATAGTCAATAAGTTTGAGCCAACTCCGGTGATTTTTGCTCCCATAGAGTTTAGCATTTTACACAATTGCTGTAAATAAGGTTCGCATGCAGCGTTATAAACTGTAGTTTGTCCTTTTGCTAAAACAGCAGCCATTACAATGTTTGCGGTTCCGGTTACAGAAGCTTCGTCAAGAAGCATATCTGTTCCTTGTAATCCTTCTTCAGGAGATTCTACTCCATAAAAGTGATCTTCTCTGTTATATCTGAATTTTGCTCCAAGGTTAATAAAACCTTCAAAGTGCGTATCTAATCTACGGCGTCCAATTTTATCTCCTCCTGGTTTTGGAATATATCCTTTTCCAAAACGAGCCAAAAGCGGTCCAACAATCATAATAGAACCACGAAGTGCTCCTCCTTCTTTTTTGAAAGCTTCTGTTTCTAAATATCCAACATTTACCTCATCGGCCTGAAACGTAATAGAACCCGGTTCATTGCGTTGGATTTTTACACCTAAATTACCCAGCAATGTGATTAATTTATTGATGTCTATAATATCAGGAATATTATTAATTCTTACTTTTTCTCCTGTAAGAAGTACAGCACATAAAATTTGTAATGCCTCATTTTTTGCTCCTTGTGGAGTGATTTCTCCTTTTAAAGGTATTCCGCCTTCGATTTTAAATATTCCCATGTTCTTTTTTTAAGGTTCTGAGGTTCTGAGAATCTAAGGTTCTGCGCTAAATCTTAGCATCTAGTGCCTTAGTATCTTAGCAACTTTATTTTTGATTGTTATTTTTCTGAAAAGTTTTTTGTTTTCCGCCTTTATTATTATTGTTTTTGTTGCTTTGAATTTTTGGCTGTCCGACTGGTGAAATTTTATTTGACATACGCTTATTGGTACGCATTAAATCAGTTGTGTTCAAAAGCTCTTCTGTACTTTGCAGCAAGTTGATTTTTCCGTCGGACAATTCATATAAGTGCTCAAAGATCACATCGTCTTTTACAGTGTCTTTATTCCAGCTCAAAAAAGATTTTTTCATGTGATTGGCAATCACCAATACCAATGCATTTTTCATTTCGCCATCTTCCCATTTATTAGCAACATCTATCATGTATTTGATATTGTTACCATAAAATCTGTATTTAGGAAAGTTTTGAGGATATTGTAAAACATCTGGTTTTAATTGCAATACATCTCTTGAAGGAATTGGATATGGAGATTCTACATCTAATTTAAAATCAGACATAATAAACAACTGATCCCAAAGTTTATGCTGAAAATCGGGCACATCACGCAAATGCGGATTTAGGCTCCCCATAACCTGAATAATGTATTTCGCAGCTTTATTGCGTGTTTCAGCATCTTCAATACCAGTTGCCTGGTCAATCAGTTTTTGTAAATGACGACCATATTCGGGAATAAGTAAACGCTGTCTTTCAGAATTGTATTCTAAATTAAAAACAACGTCGTTTGCGACTTCTTTTTTATATTTTTCGACCATAAGTTATAATGAAACTATACCTTCTATTGTAGAAACTTCTTTGTATTTGCCAATCACTTCATCAGCACTATTCATCGTAACATCTACAGAAACGCTGGTAAATTTACCTGTTTTAGATTTTGTGGTTTTGATAACCGCTCCCATTCTGTCAAAAGCTTTTTCGACTCTCTCTACATTATCAGCTACAGAAGGCACAATAAATTTATATAAGTATTCTGCTGGCCAAGTATTTGAGTTATCCAATTCTACTTTTAATCGTTCGTAAAATTCGGCGGTGTTTTTTTCTTTATCGTTCTCCATTCGTAATTAAAAATAAACGCAAAGATACGTTTTTGATTTCAGATTTTTGATTTTAGATTTTAGATTTTTCAGGAAACGAAAACGACTGATTTTCTGCCACGAATTTCACAAATTTTCACTAATTAAGATAATCAAAAAAACTTGAAATTTAGCATTGTTTAGAACAAGTCGTAAATAAAATTAGTGGGAATTAGTGGAATTCGTGGCAAACTTTTATATTTGAAAAACTTCGCTGTAAAAACATCACGCAAAGTGGCAGGATTTTTAAATTCGAATCCTTAACTAACTTTCGTCTTTTCAGATTAAACTACAATACTATGAAAAAAAACATTTTTCTCCTTCTTATTGCGATCACGTTCAGCTCGATGAAAGCACAGGAAATCAAAACGATTACTTATTTCCAAAATGACACCATCAAACTGGATTTAGATTTATACCTGCCAAAGAAAAAAACCGGAGAAAAAATTCCGTTAATTATGTTTGCTTTCGGCGGAGGATTTTCTGGCGGGGAACGTACCAGCGAAAAAGAATTTGGGATGTTTATGGCGAAAAACGGTTATGCGGTTGCGAGTATTTCATACAGTTTATACATGAAAGGAAAAGATTTTGGCTGTAAAGGAACTTTAACCGAAAAAATAAAAGCGATTCAGATTGGTGTAAGCGATATGTGGCAGGCAACTTCATTTTTAATTGAAAACGCAGACAAATACAATCTTGATGCTTCAAAAATCTTTATTTCCGGAATTAGTGCGGGTGCAGAAATTGGTTTTCATGCCTCATTTTGGGATTATAAACTAATGAATTTATACAAAAACAATTTGCCCGAAAACTTTAAATATTCCGGTTTTGTTGGCGGTTCGGGTGCTATTCAGGATATTAATTTAATTACGAAAGAAAAAGCGATGCCCATGTTACTGGCGCATGGCAGTAATGACGACACGGTTCCTTACAGCGCGGGTTCGCATCGCTCCTGCCCAACCAATGCTTCTGGCTGGTTAATTTTATTTGGTTCTTATGCGGTTTACAATCATATGAAAGAACTACATAAGGACATTGAACTGATAACTTTTTGCGGTGGCGGACATGAATTCTCAGGTTATCTTTTTCATGATGGACAGCAATATGTTCTGGATTTTGTGAATGATGTCTTGAAAGGAAAGAAGTTTGAATCGCATTTGATTGTGCCTTCGAAGAAAGTCGCGGATTCTGGGAAGTATTTATTTTGTGAGTAAGAAAATGAAAAACATATATAAGAATTTTGAAATCGAAATATTTAACGATGCTAATTACTGTTTAAATTCAACTTCTAATTTCCGCCACTATCAAAATGTCTATTTTGAAGGTAAACATCAAGAAGATAAATTTCACTCGACAAGCAAACATGCTGTTATTGTTAAAGAAAATGGAATTGAAATTTCAAATGTAATACTATGTGAAGTTGGTGGTGCAACAGGAATAGACAAAAATTCATTTATAATTGATGATGATAAAATATGGATTTGTGTATGCAATAAAATTTATTGTTTAGAAATTCCCACATTAAAACTGGTTTGGCATAAAGAATTTGATTGGGCAACAAACTTTGCCATCTACAAACTTGAAAAGGATTTTATAATTCATGGAGAATCAGAAATCTTTAGAATCACATATGAAGGAGGAATTGTTTGGCGTTTTGGAGGAAGAGATATTTGGGTAAATAATGAAGATCAAAAAGAATTCAATATAGAAAACAATACAATACGTTTATTTGATTTCCAATCTAATGAATATGTTATTGATTTTGATGGAAATCAAATAATAGACAACACAAGAGTTATTATTATTGAAGAACCTAAAAGAAAATGGTGGGAAATATTTAAGAATTAATATTCCCTCAAAGTTTGAAAACCTCGCAGAAAACAACTTTAATATCTCCCAAAAAAACAAAACCATCTCTCCTATTAGCCCTGATGGCAGCGGAAATCCTTTTGCTTTTTTCTTTAAAAAGCAAAAGATTGCAGCGAACAGCAGGAACCCATGACGGCCAAAAATGCCAAATCTTTCGCTTCTGATAAATATTCTTTTTAATTATGAATAAGTTTAGGTAAATTTGCGCTTTATTTTTAGAATAGTGCAAAAAGAAATCATAGTTCTCCTTGGTGGTCCTGGTACAGGAAAATCTACGCTTATTAACGAATTGGTGGCTTGTGGCTACTGTTGTTATCCTGAAATTTCAAGACAAGTTACACTCGAAGCACAGCAGCGGGGTATTGACCAGTTGTTTCTGGAAGAACCTTTATTGTTTAGCGAAATGTTGCTGGAAGGACGCATTCAGCAATTTAAAAATGCCAAAGAAGAATCTCATAATGTGGTTTTTATTGACAGAGGAATTCCAGATGTTGTTGCTTATATGGATTATATTGGTGATGAATATCCGGAGCATTTTACAAAAGCCTGTGAGGATTTTAAATATTCTAAAACTTTTATTTTACCGCCTTGGGAAGAAATTTATCAGAGCGACACGGAACGTTATGAGAATTTTGAACAGGCATTGGAAATTCAAAAACATCTTATCGAAACCTATAAGAAGTACGGTTATGACTTAATAGAAGTGCCGAAAGATACGGTGGAGAACAGAATTCTTTATATCTTAGATAAAATTTAGTATTTGGTTTAAAGTTGTAAACTAGAAACTGATTTCTAAATTTTTAACTTTAAAACGAAAGCGATGCTTCAAGCGCAGGAAATTCTTTTAAAATACTGGAAACACGACAGCTTTAGACCGCTTCAAAAAGAAATTATTGATTCGGTTTTGGATGGTCAGGATACTTTTGCCTTATTACCTACCGGCGGCGGAAAATCGATTTGTTTTCAGGTTCCGGCAATGATGCAGGACGGAATCTGCCTTGTAATCTCTCCTTTGATTGCTCTAATGAAAGACCAGGTTGCTAATTTGCAAAAAAGGGATATTAAAGCTATTGCTCTTACAGGTGGTATTCATACAGAAGAAATCATTGATCTTCTGGACAATTGCCAATATGGAAATTACAAATTTTTATATCTTTCTCCAGAAAGACTTCAGTCGGATTGGATTTTGGAGCGCATCAAAAATTTACCCATAAATTTAATTGCTATTGATGAAGCGCATTGTGTTTCGCAGTGGGGACATGATTTTAGACCAGCGTATTTAAAGATTTCCGAACTCAAAAAATTCTTTCCTAAAATTCCTTTTTTAGCTCTTACTGCTACAGCAACTCCGAGAGTAATTGAAGATATTAAAACTGAATTGGAATTAAAAGATACCAAGTTTTTTCAGCAGTCTTTTGCGAGGGAAAATATAGCTTACATGGTTTTTGAAGTTGAAGACAAATTATATCGGGTTGAACAAATTCTGAAAAAAAATCCACAGCCTTCTATAATATATGTGCGAAACAGAAAATCTTGTTTAAACATCGCAACGCAATTACAATCTCTTGGTTTTAGGGCAACCTATTATCACGGCGGACTTTCTGCAAAAGAGAAAGATAAAAACATGCAGTTATGGATGTCTGAACAAGCTCAGGTTATTGTGGCTACGAATGCATTTGGAATGGGAATTGACAAAGACAATGTAAAAACGGTTATTCACACACAGCTTCCGGAAAATATTGAAAATTATTATCAGGAATCTGGAAGAGCCGGAAGAAACGGCGGTAAATCTTTTGCTGTTTTATTGACCAACGCCTCTGACAGAGGCCAGACAGAACAGCAGTTTTTAAGTGTTCTGCCAGATAAAAAATTCCTAAAATCGGTTTACAATAAACTCTGCAACTATTTTCAAATAGCCTATGGGGAAGGTTTAGACGATTCTTTTTCTTTTAAGATGAATCATTTCTGCCAGAAATATGACTTTTCTACACTGAAAACTTATAATGCTTTACAGTTTTTGAATCAGCAGGGAATAATTACGATGTCTCAGGAATTTTCTGAAAAGATAACTATTCAGTTTTTGATTGAATCTAAGGAAGTGATTCGATATATAAGCCTCAATCCAAATGATGAAGAAATTTTATTGGCTATTTTGAGAACATATCCCGGAATTTACGATATGAAAGTTCCGTTTAATTTACCTTTAATTGCAAAAAAATCAAATCATTCTGAAGCACAAGTTAGTGCTGTTCTGGAAAAACTGAGAGAAAAGGGAATTATTGAATATAAATCTAAAAACAACGACGCTACTATTTTATTTAATGAAGTTCGCGAAGACGATCTGACTATCAACAGAGTTGCGAAATATTTAGAGAAACAAAATCAGCTTAAAAAAGAACAGCTTATGTCTGTTCTTCATTATATAAAGGAAAACAGGACTTGCAAAAACCGTTTGATTCTGGATTATTTTGGAGAAGAAACAAATTCTAATTGTGGTGTCTGCTCCTACTGCATTACACAGAAAGGCAAAATTACAGAAGCAGATTCTATTGCAGATAAAATTTTGGCTTTGCTAAAAACCGCTGCACTAACCTCAAGAGAAATTCAGACTCAAATAAAAATGGATGCTTCAGATATTATTCTGGCGCTTCAGGAATTATTAGAAAACAACTATATTATTATACAACCGAACAATAAATACACTTTAAAATTATAATGGAAAAATTGAGAATCATATTTATGGGAACTCCGGAATTTGCTGTTGGCATTTTGGATACCATAATTAAAAACAATTATGATGTTGTGGGCGTGATCACGGCAGCGGACAAACCTGCAGGACGTGGACAAAAAATAAAATATTCGGCTGTAAAAGAATATGCTTTGGCAAACAACTTGCCTTTATTACAGCCAACAAACTTAAAAGATGAAAGTTTTTTGGAAGAACTAAAATCTTTAAATGCTAACCTGCAGATTGTTGTTGCCTTTAGAATGCTGCCAAAAGTAGTTTGGGAAATGCCAAATTTAGGAACTTTTAATCTTCATGCTTCTTTACTGCCAAATTATCGCGGTGCGGCTCCAATTAACTGGGCCATTATTAACGGAGAAACCAAAACAGGCGTTACTACTTTTTTTATAGACGATAAAATCGACACCGGAGCAATGATTCTGAACTCGGAGATTGCAATTGAACCAACAGAAAATGCGGGACAATTACATGACCGTTTAATGAATCTAGGAAGCACGACTGTAATTGATACTCTGAAGGTTATTGAAAAAGGAAACGTAATTACAACAATCCAGGAAGATAATGCTGAAATTAAAACTGCTTATAAACTTAATAAAGAAAATTGTAAGATCGACTGGACAAAATCTGGTGATGAAATCAATAATTTGATTCGTGGTTTGAGTCCATATCCGGCTGCATGGTGTTTTCTAAAAGATAAAAATGAAGAATTAAGCATTAAAATATACGATGCCAAACTGATAGAAGAATCTCATTCTGATGAAATTGGAAAGGTAATTAGCAGTAAAAAAGAAATCAAAATTGCTATTAAGAATGGTTATATTTTACTTTTGAGTTTGCAATTACCCGGGAAAAAGAGAATGCAGGTTGCAGAATTGCTAAATGGGTTTACTTTTTCTGAGGAAGCAAAAGTCTATTAAGGCCAATAAAACAGGGGTTTCTACCTGTTTTTGATCGATAAACAACATGCTTTATGAACAAAAAAAGTAAGTTATCAACAATTTTTGCTAAAATTAGGTAAAACGCTTGCACGCAACGGATTTCCTACTAAATTTGTGTATTAACAATTTTTTTTTTAACCAACAATTAATAACTAATTATTATGAACAAATCAGAATTAATCGATGCTATCGCTGCTGATGCAGGAATCACAAAAGCTGCGGCAAAATTAGCTTTAGAATCTTTTTTAGGTAATGTAGGAACTACTTTGAAAAAAGGAGGAAGAATTTCATTAGTAGGTTTCGGATCATGGTCAGTGTCTGCTAGAGCTGCAAGAGACGGTAGAAATCCACAAACTGGAAAAACTATTAAAATCGCTGCTAAAAATGTAGTGAAATTTAAAGCTGGTGCTGAATTAGAAGGTGCAGTGAACTAAGTAAGAAAAGTTCTCTAAACTTATATTATAATTAAAACCCTCCTTGTGGAGGGTTTTTTTATGCGGTTTAACGATTTTATTGGGTTTTTAAAAATTTTATGACTAAATTTAATAAAAATTGTAGCCGTATGATTTCAGAAAAATTAAAAAAAGGACACCTGCTTATTGCCGAGCCTTCAATAATTGGAGATTTATCATTCAACAGATCGGTAATTTTATTAGCAGACCATAACAAAGAAGGATCAATAGGTTTTATCATTAATAAACCATTAAAATATACTATTAATGATTTAATTCCGGAGATTGATGCTACTTTTAAGATATATAACGGGGGGCCTGTAGAACAGGACAATCTTTATTTCATTCACAATATTCCAGAGTTAATCCCGAATAGTGTCGAGATTTCTAATGGGATTTATTGGGGAGGGGATTTTGAATCAACCAAAGATTTAATAAACAACGGATCTATTAGTAAAAATAATATTCGCTTTTTCTTAGGTTATACCGGTTGGGACGAAAATCAGCTTGAGAATGAGATGCAGGGAAACTCCTGGATTATTGCCGATAATAATTATAAAAACAAAATTATCGGAAAATCTACCACTCATTTTTGGAAAGAACAAATAATTGAGCTGGGCGGGGATTATCTTATTTGGTCAAATGCACCTGAAAATCCATATCTGAATTAATTTTCAGATATAGATTCATTTAGCTTCTGCACTAATAAATGAGCCAGATTATTTGTAAACTCTTTTTTTCGATATTTACTTATCGACTGTATCCCTGTGATTACATTTGTAAGGAATAATTCGTCAGCTTTTTGAAGATCAAATGGCGAAATTATTTCTTCGGATACTTCTATGTCATTAATTTTCTTAGCCAAAGCTAAAATTTGCTTGCGCATTACTCCATTTAGACAACCTTCTGAAACTGGTGGAGTTATTAGCTTTTTGCCTGTCACCATGAATAGATTTCCTTGTAATGCCTCTACAACATTCTTTGTATCATTTAACAAAATGCAGTTGTCTAAGCCGTTTTCGTGTGCATAAATACTTCCGGTAACATTAATTAGTTTGTTGGTTGTTTTAATTGACGACAATAATTGTTTTGTCACATAAAAATCTTTATACAAATCAACTTCATAATGTGATGCTTTTAGAGTATATAAAGTATTTTCTAATGCTGTCGCATGAATTAAAAAAGAAACTTCGTTTGTTTTTGGCAAGTACAATCCGCCATCATTTCTAAAAACGGTAATTCTGACTCTTGCAGATGCCGAAAGATTATTTTCCTGAACCACTTTTAAAACCTGTTCTTCAAAATATTCCATTGTAAAGTTCATCGGAATTTCCATTCTGATAACACGCATCGATGCCATTAATCTAAAATAATGATCCTCCAGAAACAAGATTTTATTGTTGATTATTTTTAGCGTTTCAAAAACACCATCTCCATATAAAAAAGCCCGGTTTTGAGTTAATATATTTTCTTCGCGCTCTATTAAGTTTCCGTTAAAATTGATCATAAAAAAACCCTGAATTTTGTTCAGGGCAAATATAAGGGATAAAATAGACTTTTACTAAACAGAACCTATAAGATGTTTAAGGTCTGAGATTTGATTCTCCCACAATTGTTTAGCTTCGCCAACTTCTTCTTTTTCTGCAAAATCGACTACCATTAATGAAACATCTTTAGTCAGTTCATCGACTAAAATATGAAGTTCAAAAAAATATTCAGTATCCTTACTGCTTTCATCAACCCATTTAAACTTTACTTTTTCACCTGTTTTTTTAGACGCAAGACGTGCTTTTTCCTGTGAATCATTCCAGATGAAAGTAAAAAATTCCCCTCTTGAGTTAACATTGTCAGCAAACCATTCTGATAAACCTGACGGAGTTGATATATATTGATATAATAATTGCGGCGAAGAATTTATGGGAAACTCGATTTCGTAACGTATTTTTGGATCCATGTGCTACTTTTAATTTTTTCGAAATATAAGAATATATGTCCAAAAACAATGCGTTTTTAAAAATATTTTTTTTTCTTCATTTTATTCTTGTAAGCTTTAATATTATTTCTATCTTTGCACCCGCAATAAGGAACATTCCTAAATGCAGTCTTGGCGAGGTAGCTCAGTTGGTTAGAGCGCAGGATTCATAACCCTGAGGTCACGGGTTCAACTCCCGTCCTCGCTACAAAAGATAAACCCTTAAACAGTAAATGTTTAAGGGTTTTTTATTTGAAATAATTTCGATTCGGTTCGTAAATTGGAGTCCAAAACTTAAAAAAAATGCAAATACAATTTAAAAGTAAATATATTTATCATACCTGAACTTTTGTATTACACTGAGTTATTTTTTTATTTTTTTCTACTTTTGCAAACGAAGTAATTTACAACAAATGGATATAGTCAAATTTAAAATCACATCAAAAACAATAAAAGTAGAAGTACGCAATTCGAATAATTATGTTTTTAACTTTAATACAGCTTTAGATATTGCTAAAGAAGATAAAGATGTTTTATTAAAACTATACCATGCTCTTGACCTTCTTTTTAAAAAGGAAAACCCTGGTGAAGTAAAAAATTACATTTCGCCCAACCAAACCAATATACTGGACCAGATTTCGGCTGCTGATAATTTAGAAATATAAACAAAGTCACTTTAGGTAAAGGCATTACTCAATTTCTTGCAAACAGGTATACATGTGAATTAAATAAGAAAATCAACTTATCATGTAAGGATCTCATTTTCAGTGGGTGTAAATTTGAACATTATTAATCCAATACTACACCCCCATGAAAAATTCAACTATAAACTTCAGCTGTCCTATTTCTAATACCCGGCTTTTTACATCAGAAAAAAATAATGATTTAGTTTATGTAAAATCATATAAAGGAGACTGGGGAGACTGGGACGAACAGCCTCTTTGCGCAATTAACGACACAGAGGATTTAGATCTCGCAATCTCTTCTAAAGAAGACCTGACAATTAATGACAACTTCTGTTAAGAAATTTAGTCATTTTAATAAATAAAATTACTTCTTTGCCATTTAGCTAATCTATATAAGATTAGCTTTATTTTTTATATTAGTTTCTTCGGAGTATATATTGTTTGTGTGAGGAAAGCCTTTTAAGCTTTAGATTCTGCTTGCCAAATCACTTCCATTTGTAGGCCATGATTTTTTTATGAAACAAATTGCAAACAAATAAACCAAAACTTGTTTTCACAGTAAATCCTTAGGTATTTTTTCTTTAAAAATAATATTACAAAAATTCTTAATTTAGCTAAAAAGTAAAAATAGTTTCAAATTACTTTGCTTTAACTTAACGAAACAAACATGAAAAAAGTAACAGGCATAGGTGGCATTTTTTTTAAATGCAACGATCCAAATAAAATGAGAGAATGGTACAAAACACATCTCGGCTTTGATACGAACGATTATGGTGCAACTTTTGAATGGAAAGACAAATCTGATCCGTCAATTAATGGTTCTACTCAATGGAGCCCGTTTCCGGAGACAACAAAATATTTTGAGCCATCTACCAAAGATTTCATGATTAACTACAGGGTGGCAGATTTGGAGGCGTTGGTTGTTGAGCTAAAAAAAGAAGGTGTAATTATTGTTGACGAGATACAAACTTATGACTACGGAAAGTTTATTCATATTATTGATATTGAAGGAAACAAGATTGAATTGTGGGAACCTAAAGATTAAATCATACAGCTAAAAAGAGTTTAATTATGGAAAATCATAGAATTTTTACAACTTCATTTGCCAGTGTTTATCCCCATTATATTGCTAAAGCAGAAAAAAAAGGCCGCACAAAGGAAGAGGTGGATACTATAATTTTCTGGCTGACAGGATATAACGAACCACAGCTTCAGACGCTGATCGATAACAAAACTGATTTTGAAACTTTTTTTGCAAATGCACCACAAATGAATCAGAATGTATCCAAAATTACCGGTGTAATTTGTGGTTACCGGATTGAAGAAATTGAAAATAAACTCATGCAAAAAATTCGTTATTTAGACAAGCTAATTGATGAATTGGCTAAAGGAAAAGTGATGGAGAAAATTTTGAGGAATTAGATTTACATACCTTAATAAACGGACTAGTATACTAGTCCGTTTATTTTTTTATTGTTAACTAAAAAACACGTATTTATACGTGCTTTTTTATTAGCAATAAAAACGATTTTTGTAATCAAATACAAATAATCACAACTATTTTTTAATAAAACAAAAGATATACAGAGATAAAGAAAGCCAGAATCACAAAAAGACAAACTATTACAATTAAACAAATCAAACTATGGAACATCTTTGGTGTTGGCGATGTAAAATGGAAGTTCCGATGTTAAATGAGGATGAGCATAAAATGGCTTCTAAACTCTACCGACATGGTTTTGAAACCGGAAAATGTAATATGACAAGGCAGGAACGTTTTAAAGATCTTCTGGAATATTATAAGGAATTAACCGATTACGAAGAAACAGAACCCAATGCTATAATGCATCACAGAATTGAATTGTATGGCCCGCCCTGCGAAAGCTGTTCTAAACCTTATCGAACTCCGAAGGCGTCTTTTTGTGCTGCCTGCGGACATAAAAGACTTAACTTTCTTAACAACACTATTTTGCAGAATACAGAGCAAAAATGGTGGCATAAAATTTTGACTGCGAATTAGTTCCGGTCTCAGTTTGAAGTCTCAGTTCATAATTTGCAAATTCATTTGGGGATGAATATTGTACTGGAACTGAGACTAAAAAACTAAAAAATGAGTTAAAAATATATTCTTCTTACAAGTTTATACACAATAAAAAATACTTTTGCTAATTGAAAAATTTAGGGACCGTCAATCTCTAACAAAATCAGAAACAAAAGTAATGGATAGCGAAAAATTTATATTTTGCCTTGAAGGCGTCCCGGATATAGAAATTCAAATCACAACAAATGTCGTAAAATGCCTTGAGGAATTAGCCATTGATCAGGGAATTGCAAGTATCCATAAAACCTGCGATACGATAGAAGGACTAGAAGAAAGCCTGAATATCCTACTCTATGAAGATCATAATTTTAAAGATTATGAAATCATTTATCTGGCAATGCCTGGCCAGGAAAACAATATTTGCCTGCACGATTACTACTATAGTCTGGTAGAAATTGCCGAACTTTTTGAGGGTAAAATGAAAGGAAAGATTATTCATTTTGCCAATCTTAAAATCTTAGATTTAACCAACGACGAAGCACAATATTTTCTTGACATAACCGGCGCACGTGCTATTTCGGGTTATGGCTCTACATATAATAAAATTGCGAGCTGCAGCACAATTGACAAAGCCTTTTTTAGTTTATATCAGGACAATGATGATCTTACAGAAGTAGTAGAAGAATTGTATCAGAAACATTACAATCTTTGCAAACTGCTCGATTTTAGATTGTATTATTAAATAATATATCATTCAAAATTGGAATTCCTTAGCCGGAACAGCCGTTTTTAGTAACCAAAACTAAAACCAAAAAAAGAAGAGGAATACTCAAAAGCATCCCTCTTCTTAAACTAACTACATGAATTATTTTAATTTATCCAACGCGGATCACCAATATTATTATCTATCAAAGTTTGATTACCAACTTTAAAATTGCCTGTTGCAGCGTCCATAAATTGTGGATTTGCTACAGTTCCAGATGCATCAATTTTATTTCCTGAAATTGTTGCATCCATAAAGCTGGCTGCATTATAATAATAATTTTGAGAAAATGTCGGAGTAAATGTTGCTGACTGGTTTGAATAAAGTGCCGTTGTTTCTGTAATCAAAGTATTTTTTACTGTTGATGCATTTCCATTAAAACGAATATATAAAATTCTTCTTGGTGTTACATTGGTCGAAACTTTATATAAAGTACAGTGGTCAATTAGGACATTAGTTGTCAATCCCGTACCGCTGAAACCTGAAGCAGCGTCTACACGAACAAAATCCCTGAAAGCTGAGCACGTATCAAAGGTACTGTTCTTAACAACAATACTTGCTGCGTAGGTATTTCTGAAATCAATAAGATCTGCTTGTACAGTATTATTTACGTTCCTGACGATACTGTTATCGATTGTAAATGAAGATAACTTTGACCCACTAACAGATGCATACAGTAATGCACGATCATAATCATGAATTACGCAGCCACTAATTAACACATCATTATAAGTAGTATTTGCATCAGCCAGAGTAACAGCATGAGCATCTGTGATTCCTGTTCCGTCCAAATTCAGATCGATTAAGGATAGATTAACAGTTCCTGCTTTCACTGTAAATTTGGCATATATAACCGGTTTATTATAACTACGCAAACCTCTTATTGTGATTGATTTATTCAATATAATTTCACTGCTTGCAATTTTATAATCTCCAGCCTCAAGTACCAAAATTGCTCCTGCAGCTGCGTCATTAATTTTAGCAACCAGATCATCTGTTTCCTTAACCAAAATCCCTGTTCCGATGTCAATTGCTGTCGTAAAAGCTTTATTTCCCCTTTTCTTAGTACCGTTCATCAAATCTGCAGTATAATCGGTTTCGCCCGTTAAACCGCTAACAACAGCAATACCAACTGCCTTTTCTGCCGATGTAATGGTGTGTGTAATAGCTCCCGGATTTACTACTATTTGAGTAACATTTATATTTGGGATCCATCTTAATGTAACCTGCTTTGCTTCTATATCTCCATCTATAGAAAGAAGGAATGATTGTTCTGACAACGTTGTTGCTGAGACAACTGACCATTTAGAATCTGCTATACCAGTAGCACTCACTGCTTTTACTCTGATAGAATAAGCTGTTTCACTTTCTAACGGAACTTGTACCGGCAGCTGATCTGCAGTAACCTCAACCGTTTTATAAATTGTTTTAAATTGAGGATCTTCACTGACTTCGATAACATAATTTTCTGCATCTCCATCTTTAATAGTCCAGTTTAATTCAACAGAAGTCTGATTTCTAATCTTTGCTGTGAGTCCGATAGGAGAAAACTCTCTGCTAACAATCAGGCTATCTATAACTTCTTCATTATAATTTTCGCAACCCGAAAAGGCAATTGCCAGAAGCAATAAGGCTATAAAGCCTTTTGCCATATCTTTTATTTTTTCCATGATCATCATAACTTACAATTGATAATTAATTTGAGTAGCCATAATCATTGACTAATTTTCTGTTGCTTCCATCAATAAATACTTTCCAAATTGGCCAGAACTGCCTGTTATCAGGATCCACTCCCAATTTGTAAAGAGAGTTGATTTTAGTGTCTGCAAGCACATCCCATGCATTTGCTCCTTTGCTATCAACATATAAAGTATAATCTGAACCGGGATTTGTGGTTTCTCCTTTGTTTAAACCATAAATTATCAGTGTTTCGTTATCCGTTTTATATTTATAATACAAGTTTACAGGCACAGTTGCATAATCTCCTGTACGATCTTGTAAATCAAACATTTTTTGCTTTGCCTGATCCAATTTAACTTTTAGCAAGTTCCAGCGAATAAGTGCCTGTTTACGTTCCATTTCTCCTGTAAATTCAAATTTATTCTCCTCTACGATCGCGTTAAACATAGCTTGTTTACTTGTTAGCGCATTTACATAAGCTTCAACTTTTACTGCATGATCTTCTGCCTTAAATGCTCTTTTTCTTATTTCTTTTAAATACGGAGCTGCTGCACCCGGGCCTTCAATCTCATTTGCCGCTTCTGCCGCCATTAACAATACTTCTGCATAACGCATGTAAATTTTATTGACCCCGTCATCATTATCAGAAGTTACAAAACGCGTCATCCACTCGTAACGATATTTACCAAAATACCAGGTATTTATTGCGCCCAACTCTTGTTTGGCAACATTATTTACAGCTGTACCATATTTGTACGGCACGCAGGTAACATCTCTTCGGGTGTCTGCCTGATCATAATCGTAAAAAACAAAAGGCAGCGGACCAGCTGTTCCTCCTCTGTTTGCTCCATTACTATGATACTGGTCTTCTGTCGTATGCTTAACAGCAAAAGTGTATAGCATACGGCCACGGCCTTCTCCAAAAGGAATTTCCCAAAGGGATTCTCCTCCGGCTGTCAACACTTCCTGATTGTATTTTTTCCAAAAAGATTCAAAAGAAGATTCTAAATGTGCTTGTCCGCTTTCAATAACAGACCGGCACTCATCCAATGCTAATTTATACATAAGAGGAACTGATAATTGCGGATCATTACTTCTTCTGATTGCATCAGGATATTGCTGATAACCACTGGCAGCCAAAGCTAATCGGGCGCGTAATCCTTTAACAAAAGCTTTATTTACACGCTCTGTGCTTTTGGTAGATGCACTTTCATTAGGCCATGGTACCAGAGCAGAAGCTTCTTTCAAATCAGCAAGGATTTGTTTGTAAATCACATCACGGCTTGATTTTGGCAAATAAAGAGTTTCACTGTTAACTGGCTCAAAACGAGCCGGAACATCTCCCCAGGCCTTAACTAAATCAGCATAATAAACTGCTCTTAATGTTAATGCTTCTCCCAGCAAATATCCAATTTCATTTCCCGGTTTAGGATCGCCATATGTACGTAATCCGCGAATACAGATATTAGCACGTTCTATACCTAAATACATCATAGCCCAGGCATTATTGGTGGTATTCATTTGTGTGTTTTCAGGTTTTGCATCATACGTACATAAGTTAGATGCTTCACTTACCGTCTGTGAAGAATTGTACCATTCAACATCTGTATTAAGTCCATAAAAAGGAAGAAATCGGCCTCTGTAAGAGTTGGTTTCTGCAAATGCAACCTTAATTCCATCTACAGCGCCCTGCGCCAGTCCAACATTAGAAAAAAGTTCTTTTTCTTCGATTGTTGATTTTGCAGGCGCATCTAAATAATCATCTGAAAATTCCTGACAGGAAGTAAAAAGGCTTGCCATTACAATTCCTGCAATTACTATTTTATATTTCATCTTGTGAAAGTTTTATTGAATTAGAAATTAAGGTTTAAACCAAAAACCAATTGTCTGCTGCGTGGATACGCTGAATAATCAACACCCGGGGTAAGAGGCGTATTCCTTCTCGTGGAAACTTCCGGATCCGGTCCTGTGTATTTTGTGATTATAAAGACATTACTAGCTGTGAGATAAAATCTTAGTTTTGAAATACCTGTTGCAGAAATGAAGGAATTTGGTGCCGTGTAACCTAAAGTCAGCGTATTAAGTCTTAAGAAAGAACCATCTTCAACAGCCCAGTCACTAAAAACATAACGACTCATATACGGAGACCACATAGTTGTGTTTGCATTAAGCGCTGTCAGAGCATCAGGGTTTGTTACCAACTGCCCTGTTGAAGGATCAAGATTTGTCCATCTTTGTCCATCGGCCATTTCAGAACTTAAATTTCTATATTGTGTGTCTGGTGTAGAAGTAGTAAATTCTACTTTGTTTGCATTGTAAACATCATTCCCGATACTCCAGTTAAATGCCGCAGAAAGATCAAAGCCATAAGCATTTGCATTCAATATCATTCCACCGGTACTTTTAGGATTTGCATTACCAATTATTTTACGATCGTTGGCATTTACAACTCCATCTGCATTAATATCTTTTAATTTCATCATTCCCGGTGTAATAGTTCCTACAACTGTAGAGGCACTTACTACTCCATCTGGATTTCTGGTACCATCAGGCAAAAAATAGGGTTTTAACGTATATGTTGTTCCACTGTAGGTAAAGTCAGAAACTTCATATCGCCCGTCACTTACATATCCGTACATTAATCCTAAAGGCTGTCCGGCATTTACAAGAAAATCATTTCCGATTGCAGTAGAAGCCCAGTTGGTTGCCGCACCAAAATCGCTCATCACTCCCAGTGAGTTAATGCGGTTTTTGTTAAATCCTGCATTAAAAGATAAATTCAGACCATACTTCGGCGTTTCTAACAATACAAGGTTTAAGGTAGCTTCTACTCCGGTGTTCTGAGTTTCTCCCATATTTCTATATTGGTAATCATATCCTGACCCCGGAATAGGAAAGTTTATCAGTAAATCTTTAGTTAAATTTTTATAAACCTCAACAGATCCGCTTATTCTGCTTTTAAAAAAATCAAAATCTAAACCAGCATTCTGAGTAACCGTAGTTTCCCATTTAAGATCGGGATTGAATAGTGTTTTTTGTGCTGACCAGTAATTATTAACTCCGTTTATCCATGGAGTTGCCGTTGATGTAAAATTCTGAAAAGTCTGGCCTGTAGGAATATTGTTGTTCCCCGCCTCACCATAACTTAATCGCAGTTTAAGTGATTCAATCCAGGAAACATCTTTCAAAAAGCTTTCTTCAGATATTTTCCAGGCTGCTGCTGCTGCCGGAAAAAATCCCCATTTATTATCACCTGCAAATTTACTCGAACCATCGGCACGGTAGGTCGCTGTAAAAAGATAACGGTCTTTGAAATCGTAGTTTACACGTCCAAAAAAAGATAACAATTTATCATCAGGAAAATAGAAATTATCAACATACAATGGCGTTCCTTGTGTAGTAAGTTTTTGTGCCAAAGCAAAATCAAAAAACTTAGGAAATCCCTGAATTACGCTAGTCACATCATTTCTCTTAAAATTGATCATTTCCTCACCAACAAGAATTCTTAGATTATGATTATCACCCAATGATTTCTTGAAATCATAATTAAGCGTATTTGCATTTCTAAAACGCTTATCAGTTCTGTCGGCCATTGTCAGAGCTGGCATGCCTTGTCGTTCTGCTGCAGGGGCATTGTTTACATAATAGGTAGTACGCCCGTAAAAACGATAGTCTAAATAACTATAATTATCTAAACCTAAGTCGGTCTTAAAAACCAGTTTGTCTGTTAACTTCCATGAAAAACTTCCAAGCATATTAAAGTTTTTTCTAAACTGCTGACGGTTATTGTCTGCAATGGATACAAATGGATTAGTCAAATAATTAGAAAGCGCTTCATCTGTGTTGGTTGTTGTTAAACCCGGCATTGGAATTGGTGAGTAACCAACGCTGTGTTTTAAACGTGAATCTGCAGACGAAACCTCATTTTGTTCATTTAATCCGCCTCCATTTATCTCTGTATCAGAATAACGCATTGTAAAAGAAAGATCTACTTTATCTGAAGCTTTGCTGTTTAACGACAGCGAAAGGTTATTTCTATTAAAATTTGAGCCAACCATAATTGCTTTTTCATCATAGTGGGCATAATTAAAATTAAAATTTATTTTTTCTGCCCCACCACGTATCGACAAATCACGGCTTTGCACTTCTCCGGTTTTTCCATAAACCTGCTTTTGCCAATTATTGCCTTTCATTCCTTTATACAAATCATAATCCTGCCATGATCCAAAATACTTTTCGTATGTATTCACATCCTCTTCCAATAGCGAATATTCATATTGCCATTTAACAAAATCTTCCGGCGATAAAACATCAATTTCTTTTGCCATTTTTTTCATGCCGTAAAACATGTTAAAATTTACTGCAATCTTACCGTCTTTACCTTTTTTAGTAGTAACAATGATAACACCATTTGCTCCTCTTGATCCGTAAATCGCTGTAGAAGAAGCGTCTTTTAGTATCGTCATCGATTCGATATCAGAAGAAGAAATATCGTTAATACTATTTACAGGAAAACCATCAACAATATACAAGGGAGAACTATCCTGAGTCAACGATCCGCCTCCGCGAATTCTAATTTTAATTTCTGAATCGGGAGAACCTTCTGAAGAAGTAACCTGTACCCCAGCAACTCGCCCTGTAAGAGCTTCTGCTACGTTGGCAACCGGAATTTTTCTCATATCATTTCCTGACAATGTAGAAACAGCACCTGTTAAATCCGATTTTTTTGTTGTTCCGTATCCCACAACAATAACTTCGTTTAGGTTATTGGAGTCCTCAGAAAGTGTTATATCAATTTTAGATTTGCCTTCAACAGAAATATCTCTTGTTTTAAATCCTATAAATGAAAAACTTAAGATTGCCTTCGGGTTAGAAACTTTTATTTTGTAACGGCCATCAAAATCAGTAGAAGCAGTGTTCTTTGTTCCTTTCTCTACTATATTTACACCGGGCAAAGACAGTCCCGTAGCGTCCTTAACCGTTCCTTCAAGTGTTACAGACTGTGCTCTCATTTGCCCGCCCGCGAGCAGACACAATAAGAAAACTACCGTAAAATAACAATTTGCTCCTTTAACGGATAAATTTTTAAAATTCATAGTTAGTTAATGTTTTAAGTTAGTAATGGATTAGTATAAAGTGGTTTTATTTTAAAAATCTAATAAGTATTTACAATTATGGTTTCCGTTTTCTTGTAAGAAATACGAAAGTCAGCCAAATTTCTAAAGTAAAAATGTAATCGATTGCACAAACATAAAAATTTTTTTGATACAAAAAATTTAAAATCATAAAAAAATCTTAATTAAACTTAATTTTTATAATTATTTACTATTTAAAATAAGTTATGCATAATTTAATAGCTTTATAAATATTAAATATATTTTTATTAATTGTTTAAATATGTGCAATTAATAAAACATAATAATCGATTACATAAAGAAAATTAAAGATTTATCAGGCTTTGTTTATGTAAGTATTAGAACGCCTTCAGAAAAAATTAAGGGCATTATCGTATTGTTTAAAAAATTAAAAATGATATAAATTCTTTTATTTTTTTTAAACTCAATTAAGACATCTTATAATGGAATTTGAGGATTTAAAAAATTAGTACTTGATATTTGGGCTTTTACAACAGAAAAACCAACTATTAAATCAAATAATTAACATTCTATTAATGTTCTACTTCCCCTATAGATTTTATTATAAACTAAATATAACTTACATTTGCATCGAATTTGTGAGCGGATATTTGCTTCGCTTTTAATTTTCAATTGATTGCAAAAAATACAATATGATAGAATTAAAGAATATTACTAAAAAGTTTCATAAAACCGGGAGAGAAATCATTGCTTTGCAGGATGTTTCGGTTCATGTCCCTCCTGGAAAAATATTTGGTGTTATCGGAACTTCGGGTGCGGGCAAAAGCACTTTGATACGATGTATAAACCTGCTCGAAAAACCGACTTCTGGTGATGTGCTTGTAGACGGCAAATCACTATTACAATTGAGTAATTCACAATTAGCAAAAGAAAGAAGACAAATCGGAATGATTTTTCAGCATTTTAATCTTTTATCTTCAAGGACTGTTTTTGACAATGTTGCTTTTCCTTTAGAATTAGCAGGTGTTTCTAAACCTGATATAAAAAAGCGTGTTCTGGAATTATTAGATTTAGTTGGACTTTCTGAAAAAATAAATGATTATCCGGCTAGTCTTTCCGGCGGTCAGAAACAGCGTGTTGCCATTGCAAGAACTCTGGCAAACAACCCTAAAGTTCTTTTGTGTGATGAGGCTACGAGCGCACTTGATCCCGGAACTACCAGATCTATTCTGAATTTATTAAAAGATATTAATAAACGACTAAATATCACTATTCTTCTTATTACGCATCAAATGGAAGTGGTAAAAGCCATTTGTGATGAGGTTGCTGTAATCAGTAACGGAAAATTAATTGAACAGGGAACTGTGGGCGAGATATTTGCAAATCCAAAGAATGAACTTACCCGTGAGTTTATCTCTTCTTCTCTACATATAGAAATCCCGGACTTATATCAGGAACGATTAAAATCTGATTATAAAGATGGTTTACATCCTTTATTGCGACTGGAGCTAAACGGAAATTCGGTAAATGAGCCTATTTTAACTCAGGCAGCCATTCAGTTTGGTGTAAATGCCAACATTATTACCGCACAAACGGCTTATGCAGGCGATACCAATTTCGGAATTCTTATTGTTGAGTTATCCGGTAGTGAAACACAACATAAGGAAGCAATTCGATTTTTTAATGACAAACACGTAAAAACAGAAATATTAGGCTATGTCTGAATCTATTATAACACTCTTATTACAAGGAACTTTTGAAACTATTGTAATGACTTTTCTAGCCGGATTTTTCGGTTTTTTGCTGGGCCTCCCTTCCGGAATATTATTATTCCTTACCAGAAAAGGTCAGATTCTCGAACATCTATTGTTTAATCGTGTTCTGTCTGTAATTGTAAATATCTTCAGGTCGATACCGTTTATTATTTTAATTGTATGGATGATTCCTTTTACACGAACTCTGGTCGGAACTTCAATCGGAGTTAGTGCAGCGTTGGTGCCGCTGAGTATTGGAGCTGCTCCGTTTATTGCAAGATTAGTAGAAAACAGTTTGCTGGGTTTGCCTTCAGGATTAATTGAAGCCGCAAGGGCTTTGGGCGCAACACCGCTGCAAATTGTATATAAAGTATTATTGCCGGAAGCACTTCCATCCCTTATCAATGCCGCATCTATTACATTAATCACACTTGTGGGTTATTCTGCTATGGGCGGGGCCGTTGGTGCCGGCGGACTCGGGCAGATTGGTTATCAATATGGGTACATTGGTTATGATGCCGTAATCATGAATACGGTTTTAGCACTACTTGTTGCCCTTGTCTTTATCATACAATTCGTCGGAGACAGACTTTCTAAATATTTTGACCACAGATAAACTTAGTTATAATTTTAAAACATAAACATGAATACAAAAAATAAACTTTCTGTACTTGGAGGGATTTTAGCCCTGACGCTAACACTTGCTAACTGTGGAAAAGAAAAGAAAAACGACCCTAATCATATAAAAGTGGGAGTTGCGGCAGGACCTGAATTCATTGTTGCACAAGCTGCACAAAAAGTAGCAAAAGACAAATACGGACTAGAAGTTGAGCTGATTACTTTTAATGATTATGTTGTTCCAAACGAAGCTTTGAATCAGGGTGATATCGATGCTAATGCTTTTCAGCATAAACCTTATCTTGATGAGCAGGCTAAGCAAAGAGGCTATAAACTTGCCATTATCGGTAAAACTTTTATTTACCCGATTGCCGCATATTCAAGAAAAATAAAAACACTTGCCGAACTAAAACCGGGTAGTACAATTGTTATTCCAAATGACCCTACAAATGGCGGACGTTCGTTATTATTGCTTCAAAAAAACGGTCTTTTAAAACTTAAGGATAATGTTGGCCTTTTACCAAAAGTGATTGATATTACTGAAAATCCTAAGAACTTAAAAATATTAGAATTAGAAGCACCGCAAATTCCAAGAACGCTAGATGACGAAGATGTATCGTTAGCTATTATCAATAATACTTTTTCATCACAGGCAGGACTAGTTCCGTCACGAGATGCATTATTTGTAGAAGATAAAGATTCACCTTACGTCAATTTGGTTGTTTCGAGAGAAGACAACAAAAATGACGAGAAAGTTTTGAAATTCTTAAAAGCTTTTCAATCTGATGAGGTTGCAAAAGCAGCAGAAAAAGAATTTAAAGGCGGTGCTGTAAAAGGCTGGTAAAACCATTAAAATCCAAATAGAAAAAGGCTGGCAAATAGTATTTGTCAGCCTTTTTTATAAAAACTAAATTCTAAATTTTAGTATTTTAAATTGCCTCTGCTTCCTGCAATTCAATCTGAGAGCTTCTTCTTCTTTGAATCAAGACAGAAGTGATTATCATACCGACAATTGACATTCCGACACCAATAAGATTTGGAGAAGCATAACTGTAACCGGCAATTAAAGGCAGACCTCCAAGAAAAGCCCCTAATGCATTTCCGATATTAAAACTTCCCTGCAATGAAGCCGATGCAATCATTTCGGCACCTTTGGCAGTACGGATCATCAACATTTGAATTGGCGCAATAACCGAAAAAGAAATAGCACCGGTTAAGAAAGTAAAAATCAAAGAAGCATATTGATTAAAAGAGAAAAAATAAACCAAAATTAAATCCACCGACATTACCATCAGTAACGCCAATGTAGTCGGAGCCGGAGAAAACCGGTCTGCAAGCTTACCACCCAAAAAATTTCCGACCACCATTCCGAAACCTGCCAGAATAAGAATATAAGAAACGTCTTCGGGAGAAAATTTAGACACCTTAATCAACAAAGGTGCAATGTAACTTATCCAGGCAAAAAGCCCGCCAAATCCAATGGCCGTGATCCCGATAATAAGCCAGGCATCGGCTTTCTTAAAAAACTGCAGCTGCGTTTTCATGTTTACCGTTTGGTTTTTTTCCAGATTTGGCATCCATAAATAGATAAACAAAAAGGTAAGCGACCCTACAATTGCAATAAGAATAAATGTATAACGCCAGATAAAATGATGACCAATATAAGTCCCGATTGGAACTCCTATTAAATTAGCCAAAGTCAGGCCCGAAAACATAATAGCAATTGCTTGTGCTTCTTTGCCTTTGTCTGCCAAACGGCTTGCCACAACTGCTCCTACTCCAAAAAATGCTCCGTGTGGCAGTCCTGATAAAAATCGTGAGGCAAACAAAAAATTATAGTTGGGTGCAATGATAGACAGTGCATTAAAAAGTGTTAGCATTAAAGCTAAAATTAAAAGCATTTTTTTGGGCGCATAATTCCTGCCTAATATTACTAATAAAGGCGCACCAATAACAACTCCAAGTGCATACGCCGAAATTAAATAACCGGCAACCGGAATTGAAACTTTCATATCTGAAGCAATGTCAGGCAATAAACCCATCATTACAAATTCTGTAATTCCAATAGTTAGCCCTCCTAAAGAGAGAGCAATGAGACTTTTTTTCATCTGATTAATTAAGAAAGGAAAATGACTTTCTATGAGGCAAATTTAACTCAATTGCAGAAAAATTTAGTTGTATATTTGCGATATAAACTTGTATATTTAAGTTATGCCAAAATTAAATCAATTTGAAACTCTTGTTATAAATGAATTTGAAGATGAAAAATTTCATCTTCCGCCACATACGCATACGTATTATGAGATCATCTATATTAAAAAAGGAAGTGGCGTTCATCATTTAAACAATAATCTTCTCCCTTATAAAACGGGTGATTTATTTGTTATTTCTCCAGACGATGAGCATTATTTTGACATTAAAAAAAGTACGCGCTTTGTATATATCAAATTCACTGACAGTTATTTTAATTCAAAACAAAACCTTACCTGTGATGAATTTTTAATTCATACGCCCGAAAGTTTTATGCGTGACAAAACACTCAAAGAAACTGTTTTAAAGTTTGATGATCCCTGCCGTACAATTCTAAAAAATACGATCGACAACATTTCTGCTTATAATTGTAAAACCGATGTTTCGAATTCGCCAATTGTATTTTATCAGATCCTTTCTATTTTTGGATTAATAAAAGAAACCATGCGCAGCCTGAACCTTGTTGTAAAAGGAAATTCTATTGACAACGAGCAGATTACTTCTTACATTCATCAGAATATATATCAGCCAAAATTGGTTCAGATCAAGGTAATTGCAGATCATTTTAACATTGCGCAAACTTATTTTAGTGCTTACTTCAAAAGGACTTTTTCTATTAGTTATCGTGATTATATTCATAATTTGAGAACAACGCTAATCGAAAAACGTTTTCAGAATAACCAATTACCTGTCAAGCAAATTGCGTACGAATTTGGCTTTACCGATGAGAGCCATCTGTCTAATTATTTTAAAAAAAGAAAGAACATGAAACCTACAGATTTTAAAAGGTTATAGTTATGGAAATCTTAAAAATTATTTCTTCAATTGTTTTTTAGTTAAATTTGTATTTCAAAAACATTTCATTGTCAAAAAAGGTTCGCATAGTATTTATTCTTCTAACTCTTGGTTTCTTTTTGATTCCGGGTATCAATTATGCCTGTAATAATAGGCATTCTGAAGAAATGACCGTGAAAGAAACAAAAGAAAACAGCTGTGAAAAAGAATGCTGTAAAAAAAACAATTCAAAAGAAGAGAAACATAATTGTGATGAAAAATGTCATCACGCCAACTGTACAGTTTCTTTTCAGTTGAATGCGATACCTCCAAATGAATTTATTTTTGAACGAAATAATTTTAATTTCGCTACTAAAAAACAAAATTGCCATTATAATGAAACTGGCCTTTCTGCTGGTTTTACCTCGATTTGGCTACGTCCTAAAATAGGATAATTCTTTTTTTGACAGCCATAATTGGGTCAAAATCAATCTTAATCTTTCGAATAAATTAAAAAGGATTTTTTTCCTTTCAATCTAAAAATATATAACATGAAAAATTCAATCATAGCAATAGCAGCAATAATTACTTTATTATTTTCTGCAAATAACATTCAGGCAAATTCTATCAAAACAGAAAAAAATGAAGTAACAGATTCATCAAGTCAGCTTCAGCCTGTTTATGATGCTTATTTTACAGTAAAAGATGCACTTATAAAAAGTGACAGTAAATTGACTTCGGCAAAAGCCAAAGATTTACTTACCGCGATAACAGCTGTAAAAATGGATAAACTAAAGGATAGCGAACATACCGTTTGGATGAAGGTTGTAAAAAAACTAACCGCTGATGCCAAAAGTATTTCGGCAACAACAGATCTTAAAAAACAACGTGAGACTTTTAAATCGCTGTCTAAAAAGACATACGATTTAATAAAAGTTTCAAATCCCGACCAGCCAATTTACAAACAATATTGCCCAATGGCAGATGCTGACTGGCTGAGCAAAGAAAAAGCGGTTAAGAATCCTTATTATGGTTCTTCTATGCTGACTTGCGGAAATGTTATAGAAACTATTAAATAAACATGAAGCTTTACATCAAAAATATGGTGTGCAGCCGATGCAAAATGGTGGTGAAGTCTGAGTTCGAAAAACTCGGGCTTCAGACCATTGCTGTCGAATTGGGCGAAGTTGAACTGGAAAATGAAATGAGCGATAAGCAGAAACATGCTTTATTAGAAAATCTTCAGGCTTTGGGTTTTGATTTGATCGATGACAAAAAAAGCAAAACTGTCGAAAGAATAAAAACACTGATTATAGATTTAGTCCATCATAAAAACAATGATCTCAAAATCAATTTATCAGATTATTTAGCAGAAGATCTTAGTCAGGATTACAATTCGCTGAGCAATTTATTTTCTGAAATTGAAAATACCACTATAGAAAAATATTTCATTAGCCAGAAAATTGAAAAAGTAAAAGAATTATTGGTTTATAATGAGCTTTCATTAAGCGAAATTGCCGATATTTTAAACTACAGTAATGTGGCTCACCTGAGCAACCAGTTCAAAAAGATTACTGGCTTTACTCCTACCTCTTTCAAAAAATCGAAAGATAAAAAGCGCATTCAGATCGAGAATTTGTAATTTTTTTAATATTGCAAGATTGCAACATAGTCCAGGGCTTTAACCTTGGGCTATGTTTTTTATCAATGAATTGCGGTTTAAAAATAACATTAGTAAATCTTACAAATCATTCTCAAAATTATACAAACGTGAACAATTTATAGTTCGGAAATTTGCATTGTAATACTTAAAAAAGAATACAATGACTCATCAATATATAATTTCGGGTATGTCGTGCAACGGCTGCAGAACCAAAGTAGAAAAGGTTTTAAATGAAATTGAAGGCATTCATGCTGAAGTAAATCTAAATCCCGGGATTGCTACTATTACCATGGACAAACATGTGGCTACTGAAAAACTTCAGGAAGTTTTATCGGCCGCAGGAAATTATACTATCGAGATGGATTCTCCTAAAAACCATGGAGATGTTCCTGTTTCATCTTGCTGTTCAGGTCACAAAAAAGAGAATCACGATCATCATAAAAAAGAAAATAAAGTTCCTCAGCACAGCGCAAATGGAGTCTATTACTGTCCCATGCATTGCGAAGGTGACAAAACCTATAACAAGCCAGGAGACTGCCCGGTCTGCGGAATGGATTTGGTACCTCAAATTGCTATAAATGCAACACAATTTACTTGTCCGATGCATCCTGAGATTGTTTCAAACGAACCTGGCGATTGTCCCATTTGTGGAATGGACTTGGTTCCGGTTCAGGTTTCTGAAAATGAAGAAAACAAAACTTATTCTGATTTATGGAAAAAAATGAGGATTGCAATACTCTTTACGATTCCTATTTTCCTTATTTCAATGTCAGAAATGATTCCGGATAATCCGCTTTATCGTATCATGTCTGTAGAAAAATGGAATTGGGTCCAGTTTATATTTTCGCTTCCGGTTTTATTTTATGCAGGCTGGATGTTTTTCGTTCGTGCCTGGAAATCAATCCTAACATGGAATCTTAACATGTTTACTTTAATCGGAATTGGTACAAGCGTCGCTTTTTTATTTAGTATTGTCGGCATGTTTTTCCCTGATGTTTTTCCAGACGAATTCAAATCCCATCACGGAACAATTCATCTGTATTTTGAAGCAGCTACTGTAATTATTACTTTAGTTTTATTAGGACAATTACTGGAAGCCAAAGCACACGGACAAACCAACGGCGCTATAAAAGAATTATTAAAATTAGCTCCGACCGAAGCGACATTGGTTGAAAACGGAAGTGACAAAGTAATTTCGATTCACAATATAAAAAAGGGAGATTTGTTGCGTGTAAAACCCGGAGAAAAAATCCCTGTCGATGGTAAAATAACTTCCGGAGAGAGCAGCATTAATGAATCTATGATTACCGGAGAACCAATTCCTGCAGACAAAAAAACAGGAGACGCAGTGATTGCAGGAACCATAAACGGTACAAAATCGTTTGTAATGACTGCAGAAAAGGTAGGATCAGAAACCCTGCTTTCACAAATCATACAAATGGTAAATGATGCCAGCAGGTCTCGCGCACCAATTCAGAAACTGGCCGATCGTGTTTCTAAATATTTTGTACCAACGGTTGTTATTATTTCGCTTTTAACTTTTTTTATCTGGGCAAAATTTGGTCCGGAGCCTTCTTATGTTTATGGACTAATCAATGCAATTGCTGTTTTAATTATTGCCTGCCCTTGTGCACTCGGTCTGGCAACGCCAATGTCTGTAATGGTCGGAGTTGGAAAAGGGGCTCAACACGGAATCCTGATTAAAAATGCAGAAGCGCTGGAAAACATGAATAAAATTGATGTTTTGATCACCGATAAAACGGGAACAATTACCGAAGGAAAGCCTTCTGTAGAAAAAATATATGCCATTAATAACAACGAAGATTTCCTTCTTGAAAACATTGCCTCCTTAAATCAGCATAGTGAACATCCTCTAGCGCAGGCTGTTGTTGATTTCGCGAAAGCTAAAAATAGTTCATTCAAAGAAGTTCAGGATTTTGAAACCATCACCGGAAAAGGTGTTTTGGGTACTATAGAAAACAAAAATGTCGCTTTAGGAAACAAAAAATTAATGACTGAAACAGGAGCTTCTGTTTCTCAGGATTTGGAAAAACAAGTTACTGCCGAACAGAATTTAGGCAAAACTATTTCGTATATCGCAATTGACAAAACAGTTTTAGGTTTTGTTGCTATTACCGACGCTATCAAAGAAAACAGTGCCAACGCCATCAAAGAATTAGTTGCTCAGGGCGTTGAGGTTATTATGCTGACAGGCGATAACCATAATACAGCAAAAGCTGTTGCCGATTATTTGAATCTGAGTTCTTTTAAAGCCGATTGTCTTCCTGAAGATAAACTGAAGGAAATTCAACGTCTTCAGTCTGAAGGAAAAATTGTGGCAATGGCGGGTGACGGGATCAACGATGCGCCTGCTTTGGCTCAGTCAAATATCGGAATCGCAATGGGAACCGGAACTGATGTTGCAATAGAAAGTGCCAAAATTACGTTAGTAAAAGGAGATTTAAACGGGATTGTAAAGGCCAAAAATCTAAGCCATGCAGTAATGTCAAACATTAAACAGAACTTATTTTTTGCTTTTATCTACAATACTCTGGGCGTGCCAGTCGCGGCAGGAATTTTATTCCCGTTTTTGGGAATTTTGCTTTCTCCCATGTTAGCCGCTGTAGCAATGAGTTTAAGTTCCGTTTCTGTAATAGTTAATGCGCTGCGACTGAGAAATCTAAAATTGTAATCGTCATGAAAATCAAATATATTATCCTTCTGTTTTTAATTGCTTTTCAGCTAAATGCACAAAAAATAGTGCGTTATGATTTGTATGTTCGCGATACGATTGTCAGTTTTTCGGGTAAAGAAAAACGCGCGATTGCCGTAAATGGTCAAATTCCGATGCCGACTCTGACTTTTACCGAAGGAGATATTGCAGAAATCTATGTCCATAACGAATTGAAAAAAGAAACAACCTCGATGCACTGGCACGGATTGTTTTTACCTAATAAGGAAGACGGCGTTCCGTACCTGACGCAAATGCCAATTGAACCCGGAACTACACATAAATATTCATTCCCGATTATTCAAAACGGAACGTATTGGTACCACAGCCATTCCGGACTTCAGGAGCAAATTGGTTTGTACGGCCTTTTTATAATCAATAAGAAAAAAGACGATGGTACTATTAGAAAAGGTATTGATGATCTGCCAACGATTCCGGTTATTTTAAGCGAATGGTCTGATCTGAAACCAGAGAATATTCAGCGAATGCTGCATAATGCAAATGACTGGTTTGCTATAAAAAAAGGAACAACACAAAGTTATGCCGAAGCGGTAAAGCAAGGACATTTTTCGACCAAAATTACCAACGAATGGAAACGAATGAACGCTATGGATGTTAGTGATGTCTATTATGAGAAGTTTTTGATCAATGGTAAAAATGAACAACAGCTTTCCGATTTTAAACCCGGCTCGAAAGTTCGTTTGCGAATTGCCAACGGAGATGCTTCGAGTTATTTCTGGCTGACTTACGGCGGTGGAAAAATAACTGTCGTAGCGAGTGACGGAAATGATGTTGAGCCCGTAGAAGTGGATCGTTTGATTATTGCGGTTTCTGAAACTTATGATGTTGTGGTCACCATTCCTGAAGACAACAAATCTTTTGCTTTTTTGGCTACAGCCGAAGACAGGACTGGATCTGCTTCTTTGTTTTTAGGAAATGGCGAAAAACAGCCCGTTAATCATCTTTCAAAATTAAAATATTTTGAAGGAATGAAAATGATGAACGATATGATGAAAATGAATGGGGAAATGAATGATATGGGCATGAACATGTCTTTGAACAAAATGGATATGAATGCTGTGATGTATCCTGAAATTTCCGGCGAAGATGAAAATGCTAAACCAATGGATCATTCTAATCATAATATGGAAGAGATGAAAATGGAGAATGACAGTACAGAAACGCCAGAAATTGTCACTTTGAATTATGGAATGCTGAAATCTCCGTTTAAAACAAATCTTCCGAAAGATGCGCCGGTTAAAGAATTACGCTTCACCCTTTCAGGAAATATGAACCGATATGTGTGGAGTTTAGACAATAAAGTGGTTTCTGAAACGGATAAGATTTTAATCAAAAAAGGAGAAAATGTTCGTATTATTATGTACAACGGCTCGATGATGCGCCATCCGATGCATTTACATGGACATGATTTTAGAGTTCTAAACGAACATGGTGATTATGCTCCGCTAAAAAATGTCATTGACATTATGCCGATGGAAACAGATACAATAGAATTTCAGGCCAATGCAGATGGCGACTGGTTTTTTCACTGTCATATTTTATATCACATGATGGCAGGAATGGGACGAATATTTAGTTACGAAAATTCAGCTCCCAATCCGTTGATTCATCATCCGGAAATGGCTTTTAAAATGTTAAAAATGGACGATCGAATGTTTCATTTTATGGCCGAAAATGATTTTGCAAGCAATGGAAATGATGGTGAAGCGATGTATAGTAATACGCGCTGGAGCATTGCAACCGAATGGAGATTGGGTTATAATGACAAACACGGTTATGAAACAGAAACGCATATTGGCCGTTATATCGGAAAAAATCAATGGCTGATGCCTTTTATAGGTTTTGACTGGCGATACAGAAAAATGGGAATGGACGAACAGGAACAAAATATTTTTGGACAGAGTAATACAAAAGACAATCGTTCGGTTTTTAGTGCCGGTCTTGAATATACTTTACCAATGCTGGTAAAAGCACAACTGGAAGTTTATACTGATGGAAATGTGAGGGTACAATTTGAGCGAAAAGACATTCCGCTTTCACAGCGGCTCCGAATGAACCTTATGTGGAATACAGATAAGGAATATATGGCTGGTTTAAAATATATTATAGCGCGTAATTTCGGAATCACAACGCATTATGACAGCGATATGGGAATTGGATTTGGAGTTAATCTGAATTATTAGTTTGCCTTGTATAATACGAGGCTTTAGAAAAATCAGTTCAAATTTTATCTGAACTGATTTTTTTATTTTAAAATGAAGGCGTTTATACTGTAATTACAATTTTACCAACCGTTCTGCCGGTTTCCAATTGTAAATGCGCTTTTTCCATTTCATCAAATGCAAATGTTTGCGAAACGTGTGATTTGATAATTCCTTTCTGCATCAAATCTGCAACAGTTTTCATATCTGCTCCGGAAGATTCAACCAGAATGGCAAACAAATCCACATTTTTATCTTTGGCTTTTTGAGCAAATTCAGGAGCAATTGCACCCAGAATATAAACAATCTTCCCTCCTGGTTTTACAACATCAATTGAACGATTGTTAATTGCATCAGAAATAGAATTCAAAACCAAATCAACATCCGCAACTTCATTTTCAAAATCAGTTTTGTTATAATCTATATGCTGGTCAGCCCCATTTTGCAAAACAAATGCCGCATTTTTTTCTGATGAAGTTCCGATAACATAGGCTTTAAAATGTTTGGCTATTTGTGTTGCATAATGCCCAACTCCACCAGATGCTCCGTGAATTAAAACCTTATCTCCTTCTTTTATTTTTCCGTTTGTAACCAAAGCCTGCCAGGCTGTAAGCAAAGCTAGCGTTCCAGCTGCAGCTTCTTCATGAGAAATATTCTCTGGTTTTAATGTTAAATGTGATGCCGGAACTGCAACATATTCTGCGTAAGCCTTTCCTTTTCCAGGAAAATTCACCATTCCGAATACCTCATCATTCAGTTTAAAATCTTTTACATTTTTTCCTGTTTCAACCACTTTTCCTGATAAATCCCAACCTAAAATAACAGGGCGTTCTTCATCAAAAAAACGTTTAATTACGCCTTCAGAAGATCTGGTTTTGTAATCAACCGGATTGATGCTCAGGGCATTTACTTTTACCAAAATCTCATCATCATTAATTTCGGGCTTTGGCAAGTCTACGTATTTTAAATTTGATGCACTACCTGCTTCATTCAATATAATTGCTTTCATAATAATTGTTTTAAATTTACAGTACAAAAGTAGAATATCAGTATCTTTGCCACAAGTATGCACTTTTTTGTAATCTACATACCAAAAACATACTAATATTGATTATCAACAATTTAAAAATTAAAAAAATGCCAAAAAAAAATTATGCAGATGGCTGTACAGACGTAGTTTGCTCTGTAGATTATGCTTTTAAGAGAATTGGAGGTAAATATAAAGGTCGGATTTTATGGAACTTAAGCGACAAAACAGTTCTTCGTTATGGTGAATTGCGAAAAACACTTATGGATGTAACTCCAAAAATGCTTACACAGACTTTGAGAGAACTGGAAGATGATGAACTGGTTTCCCGAAAAGTATATCATGAAGTTCCGCCAAAAGTAGAATATTCATTAACCGATATAGGCATGGAACTTATTCCGTTTATCAATCACCTTAAAGAATGGGGGGATAAACAACGTGCAAAAGAAAAATTAGTAAATACTATAAAATAACAAATAAGCAGCAGTAAAAAAAACATTAAAATGGTTAGTAAATCAACTTTACAAAAACATTAACAATACTCCTATTCTTACAAAGTATAAATCCTATTATATTTGATTCATCAAAAAAGAATCTAATACCTTCAAAAAACAAAAAATGACAAAAGTAATTACCATTTTATCCATTGCGCTATTCTCGTTGGGGATCCAGGCTCAGGAAACAAAACCAGTCCAGAAAGAGACTGCTAAAAAAGAATCATGCTGTTCAAAAAAATCAGATTCATCTAAAAAAATGACTGATGCTGAAATCCAAAAATGTAAAGCAAAATGCAAAGCAGAGGGAAAAACTTGTGATGCAGGAAAAACTAAAAAAGACAAAAAATCTTGTTGCGCTAAAGCTTAATAAGACTTAAAAAATAAAAGGACCCCAGATTGAGGTCCTTTTTTTATATTCCTGATTAAAATCATTTAACGGTTCCGACATTTCCTGTTCTTGTAAGCACTCCCCAACTTTGGCTTTCGCCTTTTATGGCCCTTCTTAACGCCCTGAATAAAATGACATACATCAACTGTCTGTATACAAATCGCTGCGGGATCAGCCATATTAATTTGGTCAGTTTTTCCTTTTCAAAAATAAAAGCAATTACGCTAACCAGCATATCAACGAGCATAAAAGCAATATAATAAATCAATATTTTATGAAGACTATCTGGATCGTTATGATTCCAGATTAAACTCAAAATAAGAACTAAATCGGCTAAAGGTGCAAAAATTGGCAATACAATTTGAAAAAGAAGAATGTTTGGCAACGCCACCATTCCCAAGCCTTTGTATCGCGGGTTAAAGCACGCATCTCTGTTTTTCCAAAAAGCCTGCATAATACCGTAACTCCAGCGAAAACGCTGTTTCATAAATTCTTTTAAACTCTCAGGAGCTTCTGTTACAGCCACAGCCTCGATGCAGTTTATAATATGATAGTCGTTTCTTAAAATACGAATTGTCAAATCACAATCTTCTGCGAGAGTATCAGTTGTAAAACCTCCTGCTTTTTCGATAGCCGTTTTCTTAAATGCACCAATTGCACCCGGCACCACTGTTATCCCATTAATTAAATCAAAAGCTCTTCTGTCAAAATTTTGAGCTGTTGTATATTCGATGCTTTGCCATTTGGTAAGCATTGTATTTTCGTTTCCTACTTTTACATTTCCGGCAACGGCACCTATTTCTTCATTCTTTTTTAACTGGATTCTAAATCCTTTCATTAATTGCGAAACGGCATCGGTTTTTAACTGTGTATCAGCATCAATACAAATTACATACTCGCTTTCTGTTAATGCAATTCCGTAATTTAATGCCGAAGCTTTTCCCCCATTTGGTTTGGTATGCACTTTTACTTTTAGATTATTCTCAAAAGCGTTTCTGATCATTTCAAACGTTTTGTCTTTAGATCCGTCATCTACAAAGACAATATCAAAATCGGGATAATCCTGACCCAGTAAATTTTCGATAGTTTTTACGGCATTTATTTCTTCATTGTAGGCAGGAACAATAATGCTCACTTTTGGGGCATCAACCAAAGATTTATATACCGGCGGATATTTATAATCTTTCCATCTTTTTATAAATGCCATTATTGCCATCAATGCAATACGAAGAAAGCCCAGCAGAATAGCCACCCAAAATGTGGCAGTAATAAAATGACCAAACCAATATCCGAAATCAAAAATAAAATTGTCCAGTGTAATAAATGGCCCTTCTGCTTTGGGCATAATTTCATCTTTCGTTTTTCCAAGCAAATGAGCAACGGTTGTAAACTGAACATTTCTGTCTTTGAAGTATTTAATTATTCTGGGTAAAGCTTCAACTGTTGCTTGTCTGTTACCTCCGGCATCGTGAAGCAAAATAATCCCTTTATCAGGATTTGCCTCGTATTGTTTTATTGTTCTGATATAAACAGAATCTGCACTTACACCTTTTTCCCAATCATTTGGATCGATACTTTCCCCGACAGTATAATAATTTTGAGCCTTACTCATGGCAATTGGTTTTAACTCGGCTTCGGTAGTTGGCTCAGCATCTGCATTATAGGGCGCTCTAAAAAGTACTGTACTTTTTCCGGTAACGGCTTCGATTAATAATCTTGTCGTTTCCATTTCTTTTGCAGCCCTTTCAGGACTTACTAAAGCAATATTAGGATGCGTAAAAGTATGATTTCCTATTTCGTGTCCTTCTTTATAAATTCTTTGTAACAAAGGAATATTGCTTTCCCCCTGAATACCAATAACAAAAAAAACAGCCGGTACCTTTTCTCTTTTCAAAATATCTAAAATCTGAGGCGTGTAAACAGGGTCTGGCCCGTCATCAAAAGTTAAAATAACCTGATTGTGTACATTTCCAAATTTGCTAATGACATATTTGGTTGGCAATTCTATATATCTCTGTTCGGTAATAATAGTTTCATCATTATTGATTTCCAGTTCTATCTTTCCCGCAGCGGGGTCGGCAATAACATTTAATATTTCACCATCACCAATATAAGCAGGGCTTTCGATTCGTGTATCTACACGTCTCATTATATTAAAATCAAAAGGCTTTTTACTGAGACTTTCGTTTGTCAGGCTTCGCTGGTAATAATTCCACAGACGCTGATCTTCGCTTCCCAAACGCCATAAAGCTGTTCCTGCCAAACCATATTCATCACTAAATCTAATGGTATTAAAATTAGTGGCTGCATCTTCAAAATTGACCATATGCTTTTTACCATTACTGTCTGTGTAACTAAAAGAATTACTATAACTGTTATTGTCAAATTTAATCGAAGCATTATGTTGTTTTGCAATTGCAATGGCGTGATCATATGTTATAGTTTCGCCTTCTTGTTTTTCCTGCCAATCATAACCATAACCTGCAAAACAGAGAATAATTTTATCCGAAGGAATTTCCTGAGCTGTTTTATCAACTATTCTTTCTATCCACTTCTGGCTGCTCACATCTCCTGGAATGCTTCCGGCATAATGCTCATCATATGCCATTAAAAACATATAATCATTGTATTTTGACAATTCTTTTATATTAAAATCGTCATCACTTGCCATGATATCCTGAGTAACCAAATAACCCTGCGGATGAAGTTTTTCATATAATTCTTTTTGAAAAGCAATTATAGGTTCATCGCTGTTTTCTTTAAATTCTTCAAAATCAATATTGATTCCCTGCAAATCATATTGCTTTAACGTTTTTGCAATATCATTAATAAGTCTTTGTCTTTTATTTTTGTCGTGAAGAATACGATGAATAAGGTCACCGTCAAATTCACCTTCTCCAAGTGATTCATTTATATTATTGATTAAGGGAAGTATTTTTACTTTTCCTTTTTTCATCACTTTTAATGCTGCAGTATCTATTTCTGTTCGCAGTAAATCGGTTTTAGGATCAATAAAAAACCATTCGGGAACAGCCATATTGATTTTATCAATATTCTTTTGAAGAGAAAATAAACTTTGCGGATCCCAGTTCACATAAAAAGCAGCCCGTACCTCTGAAGTTGTTTTAGGAGAAACCGAATGATTTGCAAGTTTTTGAATTTTAGCTTTTTCCCTTAAATAATAGTCAAATCCCTGAAACTTTTTGAGTTCTTTGGCACTTAAATCTTTAGGAATAACTGGATTTTCTAAAGTATGTCCAGCCTTAGTACTGTTTGCCAAAAGCGGCAATGGCGGTTTTAATCCTCTTTTAAGAGTTATAAAAAAAATTGGCACCATTAAAATAAGAGTAAACAAGATTAGCCGGCTTGACCACTGAAAAGTTTTCCAGCGTTTTTGGGTCACTGTCTGAAATATTTGTCTTTTATCATCCATAATTCTAATATTGTGTGTGACGAACCTTATCGTCGAAATCAATAAAATTGTAATCTTTAATTTTTTTGGATCTGTAACTTTCAATAAAGTTTTAGTCCTTTTTTGCTGGCAAATATATATATTATTATTCCTACAAATACAAATTAAATCTGGATGTAAAATTATAATCTCTTAATGAAGATTATATGAATATTTTCAAATTTTTAGTGTGGATAATTCTTCAATAAAATTACAAAAGAAAAATAAAAAAATCCGAAAATCCTATAAAAAATATTGATTTACAACTAATTACAAATAAAAATAAAACTATAAGCCAAAAAAAAAGACCTGTTTAAACAGGTCTTTTTTTCATTTATTTATAATTGAATTTATTTCAAACGTACGCTCCATTCAAAATCCATTTCCGAAACCTGAACACCTTCTTCATTTGTTCCAATAGATTTCATCCAGAAAGTTTGCCCTTCGCCAGTTTCAATTGTTTTTTTAATAGCTTCTGCAATCAAATGTCCGTCATTGCATACAAATGTAATTCTGCCGGTAGCTTTTTTGGTAAAGTTGCCTTTGTTGTTGGCTACCAGCATAGAGATTTTTCTGCCGCTTTCCTGAATTTGCGAAATCACCAATGCTCCTGTTGTTAATTCGGCAGCCATTGCCTGAACAGCAAAATACATCGAATTAAAAGGATTCTGATTGATCCAGCGGTGTTTTACACTTACGATACAACTGTCCTCGTCAATCGCTTTTACCCGAACGCCACAAATATAGGCTGATGGTAATTTGAATAATACAAATTTGTTGAGTTTGGAAACTGAAACTGCCATAAGATTTATTTTTAGGCAAAAATACAAAAAAACTATGCACGCACAATAAATTACTAATACTTTCATAAAACTGCTGTAAACACTGTGTCTTTTGCTCATTTTCAATCTGTTTTACCTACATATAAAAATCTAATTTTGTTAAAATTATGTTAATATTTGGTACTATGCAAAACAAGATACTGTCTTTTAGATATATATTTGCATAAGAAATTACTATATACTTTTAATCATGGAAACATCAACACCACTCATCATGGAAACATCATCAGAAAAGAACACTGCAACGTTCACGCATTTAAGCACATTAACACAATATTTTATTCCTTTCGGAAATTATATTTTTCCGATATTAATCTGGTCAAGTTACAAAGACAAGTCAGAATTTGCGAACCATCATGGAAAACAGGCATTAAATTTTCAATTGAGTTTATTGCTTTACACTTTGATTTTAGTATTGATTGCCATTCCGATCTTTGTAATTGTATTTCTTCAAAACATTCCGATGGAAGCCGTTTTTAACGACGAAGACTTCGTAATCAGAAATTTTAATTTTGATGGAAATATCGGGCTATTAAGCATTGGCGCAACAGCTGTTTTACTTTTTGGATTATTAAAAATTGTTGAATTCTTTTTAGTGATTTACGCTTCTATAAAAGCATCTAATGGAGAATATTACAAATATCCTATGACGATTTCTTTTATAAAGTAACACTTCGACTTCGCTCAGTGTGACACAAAAGATTAAAAGTTATACGAAATACGAACAAGTTCTAACAGAATAAAGTCGAAATCAATCATCAATCAATCATCATCAATCAAAAAACGAATTGTTCAATCTAAAAAAAACAAAATGAAATTATGAACATTGAAAACACGAAAGCACAGATGCGCAAAGGTGTTCTTGAGTTTTGCATCTTATCAGTATTAAAAGAGAAAGATGCCTATACATCAGAAATATTAGACACTTTAAAAAACGCCAAATTACTAGTTGTTGAAGGTACAGTTTATCCATTACTAACTAGATTAAAAAACGATGGCTTACTTAATTATCGCTGGGAAGAATCGACCTCAGGGCCACCACGAAAATATTATGGATTAACCGAAATAGGACAAACATTTTTAAACGAACTAAGCGGCACCTGGACAGAATTGTCTGACGCCGTAAAACTAATCACCAATCAAAATCAATAAGTCATGAACAAAACAGTAAATATTAACTTAGGAGGTATGTTTTTTCACATAGATGAAGATGCATATTTAAAACTAACCCGTTATTTTGACGCCATAAAACGATCCCTTAACAATTCATCAGGACAAGATGAAATCATTAAAGATATCGAAATGCGTGTTTCTGAATTATTAACAGAAAAACAAAAAAGCGAGAAACATGTTGTAGGACTGAAGGATGTTGATGAAGTGATTGCCGTTATGGGACAACCTGAAGACTACATTATTGAGGATGAAGAAAAATCTAATCAGTCTTTTAACCAATACGCCAGAAAAAACAAAAAATTATACCGTGATAAAGAAAAAGGCATGATTGGGGGTGTTGCAACGGGACTTGGACATTATTTTGGAATTGACTCTGTTTGGATAAAAATCGTTTTCTTAATATTTGTTTTTGCAGGTTTTGGAACAGGAATTCTTGCTTATTTCGTTCTTTGGGTGATAACTCCTGAAGCTGTTACAACATCTGAAAAATTAGAAATGACGGGTGAGCCGGTTACGATTTCAAATATCGAAAAAAAGGTTCGTGAAGAAATTGATTCATTATCTGAGAAATTTAAAAATGCAGATTATGACAAAATGGGAAACCAGGTAAAGTCGGGAGCTGAGAGAATAAGTAGTTCATTTGGAGACTTTATCATGACGGTTTTTAAAATCTTCGCTAAAGTATTAGGTGTGTTTTTAATCATGTCGGGACTTGCAGTTTTGATTTTATTATTAATCGGGGTTTTTACTTTGGGTACAAACATCTTTATTGAATTTCCATGGCAAAATTTTGTAGACGCAGGAAACTTTACTGATTATCCGATTTGGGCATTTGGCTTACTGATGTTCTTTGCTGTTGGAATTCCATTCTTCTTTTTGACTCTTTTGGGTTTCAAATTATTGTCTCCGGAGTTAAAACCGATAGGAAATATCACAAAATACACGTTACTGGCCGTTTGGATTATAGCTGTTGCAATTGCAATTAGTATTGGAATAAAACAAGCAACAGAATTGTCTTATGATGGAAAAACAGTTGAGAAAAAAGCAATCAATGTTAACCCAACTGATACACTTTTTGTGAAATTCAGATACAATGATTATTATGCTAAAGATCTTAATCACCACAGGGATTTTGAATTTGTGCAGGATTCTGCAAACCACCAATTAATCTATTCTACAGATGTTCGTTTGCATGTATTACACACAGACCAGGCAACGGCTTATTTACAAATAGAAAAGAGTGCGAGAGGAAATTCTTTTACAACCGCAAAGCAAAGGGCTGAAAAAATTGATTATAAAATTGAGCTTAACGGAAATCATTTAGTACTGGATAATTATTTTTTAACAGATGTAAAAAATAAGTTCAGAGGACAGGAAGTTGATGTATATTTGTACTTACCAGAAGGTCAATTGTTTAAACCAGACACTTCTGTACAAGACTATGACGATTCTGAAGATGATTTTTTTAACTTACACTTTAGTGGAAACTATAACTACAAAGTACAAGGTTCTAAAATCAAATGTCTGGATTGTCCTGCAGATGAAAATGATTATGACGATGTAGAAGACGAAGAAAATACTATTGTAAATGATACTGTAAAAGAAGTATCAATTAAAATAAACGGTAAAGAAGTTTTAAACGGAAAAAAAACCAACGGAAAATTAACTACTGATAAAAACGGAGTAATAATCAAAATTAACTAAAACCATGATAAAGATAATCATTCATATTACGAAATTCATTATTGCCACTATCACCGCACTATTGTTTACCTCATGCAATTTTGTAGACAAAATGAATTCTATTGAAGGTAGTGGAAATGTCACTACTGAAAAAAGAATTGTTCAGGGAGATTTCAAAAATGTATCTGTCAGCAATGCGATAGACCTTGTTATTGAACAATCAGATTCTACTGAAATTACTGTTGAAGCTGATGATAATCTACAAAAAGAAATCATCACAACGGTTGAAAACGGAACATTGGTAATTAAATGCAAGTTTAATTCTTTTAATAATGTTACAATGAAAAAGGTAACTGTAAAGATGCCTTTCATTAATAAATTAGAAGCTTCAAGCGCTTCATCTGTACAAACTAAAAATGTTATTCAGTCACAAAACATAAGCCTGGAAACATCAAGTGCTGCGACAATGGATGTTAATGTTGAATCTGACAATATCACTTGTGATTCAGGAAGTGGAAGTACAATCAATATTGAAGGAAAAGCATTAAAATTTAAAACTTCGGCTGCCAGTGGCGCAAGTATAGACGCCCAAAAATTATTAGCAAATGAAGTTGAGGCTGATGCATCTAGCGGAGGCAGTGTAAGTGTACACCCGATTCTGAGCCTTAAAGCAGACGCAAGCAGCGGCGGAAGTGTTAATTATGACACTAGTCCTAAAAAAATCGAAAGAACTTCCAGTTCAGGCGGAAGCGTAAGCCAGGGATAAACCTTATTTCTGTGTTAATATAAAAAAATCATTCATCGAAAGTGGATGATTTTTTTATATTTGCTAAAATCAAAACATAGAATTAATGAAAAAAAATACAGCCTTACTCCTATTATTGTTAGTCACAACATTAAGTTTTGCACAAAAGAGAGAAAAAATTAAGGGGTCTAAAGTCGTAACAACTTCTATTAAGGAAGTAGGAGAGTTTGACGGTATTGAAGCCGATGACAACCTGGAAGTTTATCTTGAAAGAGGCGAGAAAAACGAAATCAAAATTGAAGCCGACGATAACTTACATGATATTATCGGAATGGATTTGAGAGAAAGAACATTACGTTTATATACATCAAAAGAAAGTACAATTTTTAAAAAACTAATTGTACGGGTTACCTATACTAAATCGCTTAAAAATGTAATTGCTAAAAATGAGGCTGCTATCTATGCTATTCAGGAATTACAGTTAGATGACATAACCTTTAACAGTATGGATTATTCAAAATTATTTTTGAATGTAAATTCGAAAAAATTTAATCTTATTGCTAATGACAAATCAAAAACAGAATTAAATTTAAAATCAGAAGATGCAAGTTTGCAGTTGAGCAAAAATGCTTCGATTAAAACATTGGTATCTGCTATAAAATTTAAATGTGATTTATATCAAAAAGCAAATGCGGCTATCGAAGGTATTGCAGAGAAAGCAACTATACGCTTAGATAACAATTCAGTTTTTAACGGAACAAAATTTACCCTAAAAGAATCTAATATTACTGCCGAAAGTTATTCAACCGGAAGTATTCTGGCTGAAATCGCTGTCTCAATAGCAATTGGAGATAAAGCAGAACTTTCTCTTCTGGGAAATCCAAAAATAGAATTGACCCGTTTTTCTGAAGAAGCAAAACTGATTAAGAAAATTAAATAGTTTTTTTGTTTCAGGTTGCAAGTTTCAGATTTGACATTCGGGTCATTAATTATTAAAAACAGAAAAGTCCCTTTATAAGAAGGGACTTTTCTGTTTTATATTGGTATCTCATTACTTGAAATAAAAAACCTGAAACCTAAAACCAAAAATTACTCTTTAGAAGCCAAATATCTTTCAGCATCTAGTGCTGCCATACAACCTGTACCTGCAGCAGTAATAGCCTGACGATAAACATGGTCTGCAGCATCACCGGCAACAAAAACACCAGGAACATTTGTATTTGATGTACCAGGAGTATTTATAATATAACCAGTTTCGTCTAATGTGATATAATCTTTAAAGATATCTGTATTTGGTTTGTGGCCAATTGCTACGAAAAATCCGGTTGCCGGAATTTCTATAACTTCTCCAGTAGTTTTATTTAATGCTTTAATAGCATGAACTACCTGATTGTCTCCAACTACTTCAAGAGTATCGTGATTCATCAAAATTTCTATGTTCTCTGTTTTGCGAACTCGCTCTTCCATAATTTTCGAAGCTCTGAATTTTTCGCTTCTTACCAACATAGTTACTTTTTTGCAAAGTTTAGATAAGTAATGTGCTTCTTCGCACGCAGAATCTCCTGCTCCAACAATTACAACTTCCTGATTACGGTAGAAAAATCCGTCACAAACGGCACAGGCAGAAACTCCACCTCCCATATTTAAATAATGTTGTTCGGATGGCAGCCCTAAATATTTAGCCGAAGCACCTGTAGAAATAATAACAGTTTCACAGTGTAATTCGATAGAATCATTAATCCAAACTTTGTGAATATCTCCTGAAAAATCAACTTTAGTAGCCCATCCATCACGAATATCTGCTCCAAAACGTTTTGCTTGTTCTTGTAACTGAACCATCATTTCTGGTCCGGTTACCCCATCTACATAACCCGGAAAATTCTCTACTTCATTTGTTGTAGTCAATTGACCACCCGGCTGCATTCCCTGATATAGAACCGGATTCATGTTAGCTCTGGCAGCATAAATTGCAGCAGTATAACCTGCAGGACCAGAACCTATAATTAGGCATTTAATTTTTTCGATTGTATCTGACATAATATGATTGTGTTAATAATGAGCACAAAAGTAAGTTTTTATTATCGGATTTAAGAACCCAAATAATCAGTTTTTGCTATTCTGAAATAGAGATTTCAAACAATTATGTAAATGAAAAATACTTTGTGTGTTTACAAAAGGGGCCCAATTGGACGTTTAATTTGTTTTCATTTAAAAGCAAAAAAAAAAGTCTCTTCAAAATAAATGAAAAGACTTTTTGTCGGGGTGGCAGGATTCGAACCTGCGGCCTCCTGCTCCCAAAGCAGGCGCGATAACCGGGCTACGCTACACCCCGAAAGCGGGTGCAAATATATAACTATTTTTTGCTTATCCAAAACAATTTTAAAAATAAGAATATTTCTTTTCAAAAAGTGTGCAGCATAAAATATCAAACAATGAAGAACAAATTTTAATTGCAACAGATTTCAGCGCCAAATTACACTTTAATATATTCAACTTTTATAGTTGTTTTCTTTTAAAATTAAAAAAAAAATCTTTGAAACACGCACCAAACAACGATTATCCAAGGTTTATCAAATGTTAACAAAATAGATTTTCAAAAACCATAAATAATTGTATTTTTACGGTTCAAAATTCAGAAAATAAATGGGCAAAATCATTGCGATTGCTAATCAAAAAGGAGGCGTTGGAAAGACTACTACATCTGTAAATCTTGCTGCCTCATTAGGTGTTTTAGAAAAAAAAGTATTACTGATCGACGCTGATCCTCAGGCAAATGCTACATCTGGTCTTGGAATCGACGTAGAGTCCGTAGAAATTGGTACCTATCAGATACTTGAACATAGCCACACGCCAAAAGAAACGGTTGTTAAATGTTCAGCTCCAAATGTTGATGTGATACCAGCTCACATTGACCTTGTTGCCATCGAAATCGAATTGGTTGATAAGGAAAACAGAGAATACATGCTAAAAAAAGCATTAGAAAGTGTTAAAGACGAGTATGATTATATTATTATCGACTGCGCACCTTCTTTGGGATTATTAACATTAAATGCTTTGACAGCCGCTGATTCTGTAGTTATTCCTATTCAGTGCGAATATTTTGCACTTGAAGGACTTGGAAAATTATTGAACACGATAAAAAGTATTCAGAAAATACACAACCCTGATCTTGATATCGAAGGATTACTACTTACAATGTATGATTCAAGATTACGTTTATCAAATCAGGTTGTAGAAGAAGTTCAAAAACACTTTAATGATATGGTTTTTGATACCGTAATTCAGCGAAATGTAAAATTGAGTGAAGCACCCAGTTTTGGCGAAAGCATCATTAACTATGACGCAACCAGCAAAGGAGCAGTTAATTACATTAATTTAGCTCAGGAAATTATAAAGAAAAACAGCAAATAGTTTTTATGACAAAAGCAATTAAAAAACAAGCCTTAGGAAGAGGATTATCAGCATTATTAAAAGATCCGGAAAACGACATTACATCAGTAGAAGACAAAAATGCTGATAAGGTTGTTGGAAATATCATAGAGCTTGAAATAAGTGCTATCGAAATAAATCCATTTCAGCCAAGAAGCAATTTTAATGAAGAATCATTAAGAGAATTAGCTACTTCTATTAAAGAACTTGGTGTTATTCAACCTATTACTGTTCGTAAATTAGAGTTTAACAAATACCAGTTAATTTCAGGAGAACGCCGTCTTCGTGCCTCAACTTTAGTTGGGTTAACGCATGTTCCGGCCTATATACGTATTGCTAATGACAATGAATCATTAGTAATGGCGTTAGTTGAAAACATTCAGCGTCACGATTTAGATCCGATAGAAATTGCACTTTCGTACCAACGCTTAATTGACGAAATTCAGTTAACACAGGAACAAATGAGCGAAAGAGTTGGAAAAAAACGTTCTACAATTGCCAATTATTTACGCCTTTTAAAATTAGACCCGATTATCCAAACTGGGATTCGTGATGGTTTTATAAGCATGGGACATGGTAGAGCAATTATCAATATTGAGGATTTAGATATTCAGACAGATATATATCAAAAAATTGTAAGTCAGAACTTATCTGTTCGTGAAACCGAAACATTAGTAAAAAATTATCACGAAAGCTTACAGCCAAAAGCAGAAGGAAAACCTAAAACAGAATCTTCTTTTGTAGTAGAAGAAATCAAAAAAAGTGCTTTCAATGAGTATTTTGGTGCGAAAGTTGATATAAAAGTGGCTGGCAATGGTAAAGGAAAAATCACAATTCCTTTTAATTCAGAAGCCGACTTTAATAGAATTATAAAATTAATAAACGGGTAGTGAATAAAATTGTCCCCATAAGTTTGTTGTTCTTTCTTACAGGAACCGTTTCTCTTTTTGCCCAGGCAAAAGAAGACACGGTTTTGGTCGTTAAAGACACTACTAAATTGCAGGAAATAGATCCGCTAACGCCGGCAAAAGCCGCTTTTTATTCGGCAATTTTACCCGGTTTAGGTCAGGCATACAATAAAAAATACTGGAAAATTCCTTTGGTTTACGGAGCAATTGGTACCAGCTTATATTTTTATATTGATAATAACAAAAAATACCACGATTACCGTGACGCCTACAAACGAAGATTAGAAGGGTATAACAATGATGAATACCAGTTTTTGGACGATAGCAGACTTATTGCCGGACAGAAATTCTATCAACGAAACAGAGATTTATCTGCCTTATTTGTCGTTGGCTTTTATGTTTTAAACATTATTGACGCCAACGTTGACGCTGCATTGATTCAATTCAATGTGAATGAAAGATTATCGTTACGTCCGGAAATCTATCCAGATGATGTAACTTTCAGGCCAAATGTTGGACTAACTTTTAATTACCACTTTTAATAGATACAATTTCTATTTAAAAATCAAAAAATAACATATAATGAAAATTGCGCTTTTAGGATACGGGAAAATGGGCAAAGTAATTGAACGAATTGCTTTGGAAAGAGGTCATGAAATTGTTTTAAAGAAAGACGAACACAATACATACGATGGTCTTTCAGATGCAGACGTTTCTATCGATTTCAGCGTACCAACAGCTGCTGTAGCTAATATTTCTGCAAGTTTTAATGCTGGCGTACCTGTTGTTTCCGGTACCACTGGCTGGCTGGAACATTATGACGAAATGATTGCGCTTTGCAACGACAAAAAAGGAGGTTTTATCTCTAGCTCAAACTTTAGCTTAGGAGTAAATATTTTCTTTGGACTTAATGAATATTTAGCTAAAATAATGGCTCCGTTTAACTCTTACAAAGTTACAATGGAAGAAATTCATCATACCCAAAAATTAGATGCTCCAAGCGGCACTGCAATCTCTTTGGCAAAAGGAGTAATTGAAAACAGCAAATATTCAAACTGGACAATGGAGCAGCCAAATGAAAATGAAATTCATATTGAAGCCAAAAGAATTGGTGATGTTCCCGGAACACATACTGTAACTTATGATTCTATTGTTGACAATATAGAAATCAAACATACTGCTCACAATCGCGAAGGTTTTGCTTTGGGAGCTGTTATTGCTGCAGAATGGCTGGCTGGAAAACAAGGTGTTTTCAGCATGAAGGATGTACTAAACTTACAATAACTGATAAAATCACAAGCTATATTACTAAGCTGAGGTTTTAAACTTAAATAAAATACTATGACATTATATCTTTGGTTTGTTTTTTTCTTAGGTGTACAAATTGTTCATTTTTTAGGAACATGGAAATTGTATCAGGCAGCCGGACGAAAAAGCTGGGAAGCTGCAATTCCTGTTTATAATTCAATTGTTTTAATGAAAATTATTAACCGCCCTACCTGGTGGACTATATTACTTTTCATTCCGATCATTAACCTGATTATGTTTCCGGTTGTTTGGGTAGAGACTTTAAGAACTTTTGGCAAAAATTCTACTTTAGATACGCTTTTGGGAATTTTTACTTTAGGCTTTTATATCTATTATATAAACTACACTCAGAAATTAGAATATCACACAAACAGAAAATTACTTTCAGAAAATAAAGCTGCAGACACAATAAGCTCATTACTTTTTGCCATTATAGTAGCAACATTGGTGCATACTTATGTAGTACAGCCATATACAATTCCGACTTCTTCATTAGAAAAATCATTATTAATTGGCGATTTCCTTTTTGTAAGCAAAGTTAACTACGGCCCCCGAGTTCCTATGACAACTGTAGCGTTACCAATGGTTCATGATTCGATTCCATTTGTAAAACAAAGATCATATCTTAAATGGCCACAACTACCATATTTTAGATTACCGGCATTCGAAAAAATAAAGAGAACTGATATTGTTGTCTTCAACTGGCCTGTAGATACGGTACACTATTTTTACGAACCAAAAGGAAGACCTGGTGTTATAAAACCTATAGACAAGAAATCAAATTATGTAAAAAGATGTGTTGGTATTCCCGGGGATAGTTTATCTGTTAGAGATGGCTATGTTTTCATTAACGGAAAAAAATTAGTTTTACCTGAAAGAGCAAAACCTCAATATTCGTATTCTGTTGCTTTGGACGGAAAAACACCTATTGATTTTGAATCTCTGATAAAAGAGTTAGACATTACTGACGGAGCCGGATTTAAAAGCGAAAAAAGAGATACACTTTACTTTAGAGCTCTAACAGAAGCCAGCGCAGAACGTTTAAAAAACACACCTGGTATTACTGCTGTAAAAAGAGAGATTGACAGAAGAGATGACAATGCCATATTCCCTCACATAAACAAATGGAGCCAGGATAATATGGGGCCTATTTATATTCCGGAGGCAGGAAAAACTGTTGCCCTAAACAATGTATCGCTACCTTTCTATAAAGAAATTATAACGAATTACGAAGGCAACACTTTGCAAATTGATGGTTCTCACTATTTAATAAACGGAAAACCGGCTACAACTTACACCTTCAAGCAAAACTATTACTGGATGATGGGAGATAACCGTCATAACTCTGAGGATAGTCGTTATTGGGGTTATGTTCCTGAAAACCATATTGTAGGAAAACCAGTTTTTATTTGGCTTAGTTGGGACACAAACGGAAAAGGCATCAACAAAATTCGTTGGAGCAGAGTTTTTACTACTGTTGACGGCGAAGGCCAACCTCAATCGTATTTTAAATATTTCTTAATTGTATTGGCACTTTATTTTGTTGGAGAATACTTTTGGAGAAAAAGAAAAGAAAATAAAGCATAATAAAATAATGTTATTTTTGTTTCAGGTTTCAAGTTTCAAGTTTATAAGACCTGAAACTTGAAACCTGAAACTTTTAAACAAAAAACAGATCATGAATTCCTTGTTACTTCCTACCTATTTTCCGTCAATAAGCCACTTTGCAGTAATGGCACAATCTGAAAATATTATTTTTGAAATGGAAGATAATTTTCAGAAACAGACGAACAGAAACCGCACATACATTTATAGTCCAAACGGAATTCAGTTATTAAATATTCCGGTTAAACACTCAAAATCAGCACATCAAAAAACCAAAGATGTTTTGATAGAAAATGAATTTGACTGGCAAAAGCAACACTTTAAATCATTAGAAGCAGCGTACAGAAGCTCTCCTTTTTTTGAATTTTTTGAAGATGATATTTTACCTGTTTTCGAAAAAAAACATACTTTTTTAATGGATTTAAATTTTGAAGTTTTAGACATTGTTACAAAATGCCTTAGAATGAAATTTGAATTTGGAAAAACTACTGAATATTTTCACGAAGTGGAAAATATTAAAGATTTCAGATATTTGGCAAACGGAAAAAAAGACTCCAATTCATTCGGGAAATATCCTCAGGTTTTTGATGACAAACATGGTTTTATAAATAATCTGAGTGTATTAGATTTACTTTTTAATGAAGGTAAATTTGCTATGGAATATTTAAAAACACAGAAAGTGTTATAATTTTTTTGGAATTTGGGGAATTTTAAAAATTGAATTTTCTAATATTTATTCCATTGAAAGTCTTGCCATAATTGGATAATGATCTGAATTCTCAAAATCAGGGAAACTTTCAAAGTTTTTGACTTTCATTTTACTGTCTGAAAATATATAATCAATCCTTGCAGGGTAATAACGAAACTTATAAGTAGCACCAAAGCCTTCTCCGGCTTCTTCAAAAGCATCTTTTAATTTTCCTTTAATATTTCTGTAAACATATGAAAACGGGCTGTTATTCATATCCCCACAAATAATTATAGGATTTTTGCATTGCTTAATATTTTCTTTGAATTTTTCGGCCTGTTCCTGCTGTTGTCGGAACGCTTTACTGATTCTTTTGTAAATAGCCTGAGATTTCTGCTGATTTACATTATCAATATCATGCGAGATTTCGTCTACATCCGGAGAAATTTTAATAGACTGCAAGTGCATATTATAAACTCGTATAACATCTTTACCACGCTTTATATCTGCATAAATCACATTATTACTTGAGTTGGGAAATACAATATTACCTTCATACAGTATCGGGAATTTTGAGAAAATAGCCTGCCCTGTTTTTATCTGATTTCCGTCAATGAATATATAGCGGTGCGGATATACTTTTAAATCAATATGAGCAGAATTTGAATATTCCTGAATACATAAAATATCAGGGTCTTTTTCATCTATAAAAGCTTTTATATTAGATGGGATATCATCACGATCCAGCCATTTAAAAACATTAAAAAGGCGAACATTATAACTCATTACCGAGAAATCTTTTTCGTCCTCTACATATTCTTTTGCAGAAAATTTGTAAAACTTACTTATGAAAGTAATTCCGGTCAACAGTACCAAACCAGACAATATAAGACGTTTTTTAAACTGAATTGCCCAATAAATAAAGAACAATCCATTCATCACAAAAAATGCCGGCATAAAAAGCGTTAGCACCGACAAAAGTGGAAAACTTTTGGGTGCCAGAAAGGGTAAAATATAAATACTAAAAGTTACTACAGTCAGTACTATATTCAAAAAGAACATAATTTTATTAAACCAAGACAGGTTTTGCATGTTTTTTCTTTATTACAAGGATTATTTTCCTGCTTTAAATAAAAATTCTTTTTCTTCTTTGGTCAAACAATCATAGCCGGACTGGCTGATTTTATCCAAAATTTCATCAATCTGTTGTTGCGTTTTATCTTTTGTAACAATTCTTGATGTTGGTTTTTCTGTAGGTCTATAATTCTTGTGAACTGTTTTGAAGGGGGTTGTAGGCGATTTCCTGAACAAATTGGCAAAAAAATCAATTGTTTTGGAAACCACGATACTCAAATCAGTCCCATTTTGAAGCAATTTAATAAAAATAAATCCAAATACAGCACCCGCAAGATGCGAAATGTGTCCGCCCATATTACCAAGACGAAACTGCATTAAATCTAAAACTAAAATTACTGCTGTAATATGCCATAATTTGACGTTTCCGACAAGTAACAAACGAACATTCATCAGTGGCTGATAAGTTGTCGTGGCCACCAAAATCGCCATAATTGCAGCTGATGCACCAACTATTGATGCACTGTAATTTAAAAAATAATAACTCAGGACAAAAATTATACCTGAAAAAATAGCACTCAGAATATACAATCCTAAGTATTGCTTTTGAGTAAAAAAAGTTAGAAACAATGAGCTCGCAAAATTTAAAACCAGCATATTAAACAACAGATGCAAAAATCCGTCGTGAAAAAATGCGTAGGTCAAAAAAGTCCATGGCTTAAATAAAAAAACTTCAGGATCTGATGATAAAGCCAGCCAGTTCGGAAAAATAAATTGTCCTATTGAAAATTCGTAAAATACGAACGAAATCAGAAAACACGCAATGTTCCAGTAAATAACACGCATTGCGACACCGCCTAATTTATATTGTAGTTTTAAATCATCAAGAATATTCATAAAAGCTTCTTTAGGTTTATTTTTCAATAATAAAGTTAAAAATTAATTCCAACGATTTTTATTAAACTGATTTTTTTTCCAATATAACATCATTAAAAAACCTGTAAGCGCTCCTCCGATGTGGGCAAAATGTGCAATTCCGGTTCCGCTGCTTCCAAATATTGAGCCTCCTTTAAACCCAAGAAATAAATCAACTGCTAAAATTCCCGGAACAAAATATTTGGCTTTAATTGGCACTGGAATAAACATTAAGGCTAACTCTGCATTTGGAAACATAAAAGCAAAAGCTGTCAACAAACCATAAATAGCGCCCGAAGCACCAACTACGGTTCCTATATAAGCACTAGTAAAACCATTAAATTGTGAAACTGTGACCAAATCCTGCCATCTTGTATCAATTTTACCTTCACTTAAAAGCTTTATAATATCAGCTTTTTGATATCCGTTTGCAATTAAAACGTTCATTGTATCCTGAAAAGAGTAATAATTTACAGCCGTATGCAATAATGCAGATCCCAATCCGCAGGAAATATAAAAAAATAAAAATTTCTTACCTCCCCAAAAATGCTCCAGAGCTGAACCAAAAGAAACCATTGCAATCATATTAAAAGCTATGTGCATAATTCCTCCATGCATAAACATGTGAGTTATTGGCTGCCAAACTCTAAAATTTGGGCTTTCTGGAAAAAACATAGCCAGGTAATCATAAGAAACTGGAACCAACTGAGAGCCAATAAAAAATATAATATTGATTATTAATAATTGTTTTACTACGGGAGTCATATTCATCATAAGGCAAACTTTTTATCTATATCTTCAACACGCATCGTGATAAAGGTAGGTTTTTGAAAAGGTGAAATATTAGGATCTTTACAGGCAAACAATCCGTTTACGAGATTGTCCTGTTCTTTTTCGTTTAAATAAGATCCGGTCTTAACCGCTAAACTTTTGGCCATCGATTTGGCAATAGTATCATTCTGACTGTAACTGCTGGCAGGGATTCCGTCCTGCAGGTCACTTAGTAATTGTTCAATAACAAGAGAAACTTCACTTTCTGTAATATTTACGGGAATTCCTGAAATTACTACATGATCGGTTTGTGCTTCTTCAAAAACAAAACCTGTTGTTTCAAGAGAAGGTTTTAATTCTTCTATTAATTCCATTTCAGCTGTCGAATAAAACAAGTTCAACGGAAACAACAATTGTTGGCTTGAGGCCTGATTTACTGTCATATTCAGTAAAAATTGCTCATACAAAATGCGCTGGTGAGCACGTTGCTGATCTACAATTACCATTCCTGATTTAATTGGAGAAACAATATATTTTTTATGAATCTGATACGTTTTATGTATTGCCTGTTCTACTTCTTCATCATTAAATAAAGAGGAAGTCACTTCTTCGTTTTCGAATGTAAAAGGGGAACTTTCTATGCTCTCCGGATTATCCAGATCCAACCCAACGTACAAACTTTCCCAGCTTGCTGTTGGCTCAACTCTTTTAGAATAACCTCCGGAATATGAACCAGATCCTGAACCACCAGAGCTTACTGCAGAACCTGAACTGGCTTTAGAATAATGCTGATTTGTTTTATCATCTGTAAACGGGTTAAATGTTCCATCAACCTGAATTGTTGGGGTTTCAGCTTCTATATCTTTATAGTGATATGGAGTGTCTAAATTGGCATCACGGTCAAAATCTAAAACGGGTGCAACATTAAACTGTCCTAAGCTATGTTTTATAGAAGCACGTAAAATAGCATACAGGGCTTGTTCATCATCAAACTTAATTTCTGTTTTGGTGGGATGAATATTAATATCAATCGTATTTGGTGGTACTTGCAAATAAAGAAAATAACTGGGCTGACAGCCATCTTTCAGAAGTCCGTCATATGCCGCCATTACAGCATGATGCAAATAACCGCTTTTTATAAAACGATCATTAACAAAAAAGAATTGCTCTCCTCTGTTTTTCTTTGCAAATTCTGGCTTTGAGACAAATCCCTGAACATTTACAATCTCGGTATCTTCATTTACAGGAACTAATTTTTCGTTGGTTTTACCAGATATAATACCCACAATTCTCTGACGGTATCCTGCAATAGGCAAATTATACAATTCACTTCCGTTATGATAAAAAGTAAAATGAATATTTGGATGTGCTAATGCTACACGCTGAAACTCATCCATTACGTGACGAAATTCGACTGTATCGGATTTTAAAAAGTTGCGACGGGCCGGAATATTAAAAAATAAGTTTTTGACCGCAAATGAGGTTCCTTTTGGCAAAACGGCTACTTCCTGAGATATAAACTTACTCCCTTCAATTACTATATGTGTTCCCAACTCTTCCTGATCCTGTTTGGTTTTCATTTCCATATGGGCGATTGCCGCAATAGAGGCCAAAGCTTCTCCGCGAAAACCTTTTGTATGGAGCGAAAACAAATCCTCTGCCTGACGGATTTTTGATGTTGCATGACGTTCAAAACATAAACGTGCATCTGTAACACTCATACCCATTCCATTATCGATTACCTGAACCAATGATTTTCCGGCATCTTTGATGATTAGTTTAATATCGGTTGCTTTGGCATCAACAGCGTTTTCTAATAATTCTTTCACAACTGAGGCTGGTCTTTGAACCACTTCTCCAGCGGCAATTTGATTAGCAACGTGATCCGGAAGTAACTGAATAATACTCGACATTAAAAAATTTGGGTTTAAGGTTGTTTCTTCGATTTCAGATTATTATAAAATCTCAGATTGTTATTGTTAATTTTATACTGGTTTTAAAAACCAAGGTGTACAAATTTAATGAATTTTGATCTTGAATCAGAATATATACAATCATAAAAAAAACAAAAAACCTATACTATTTTTACACAGCATAGGTTTTAATATCTTTAAAACAATTGTGTTTTATTCATTTTCTATTTTTCTTGGTGTGTCTTCAATTTGAATTGCACCAGAAGATAGCAAAGGCTGGTTAAAAGGATGTGCAATTGAAGCTTGTTGACGAATATATGCCATTTTTATAGCAGCAATTGCAGCTTCTGTACCTTTGTTTCCGTGAATTCCTCCACTTCTGTCAATAGATTGTTGCATGTTGTTATCTGTAAGAACACAAAAAATAACCGGAATATCAGTCTGAACATTAAGGTCTTTAATTCCTTGTGTAACACCTTCACAAACAAAATCAAAATGTTTTGTTTCTCCCTGAATCACGCATCCAATCACAATAACTGCATCTACATTTTGTGTCTGCAGCATTTTTTTTGCGCCATAAATCAGCTCAAAACTTCCCGGAACATTCCAACGGATAATTTGCTGTGCAGGAACATCACAATCAATTAAGGCTTCAAAAGCCCCATCATAAAGCCCTTCGGTTATAGTGTCATTCCATTCAGAAACAACAATCCCAAATCGAAAGTCTTTCGCATTTGGGATTGTGTTTTTATCGTATTCTGATAAATTTTTATTTTCAGTAGCCATCTGTATAATTTTTGATTTTTGATTTTCGTCCCGAAGCCTCGGGATAAATTCTTAAATACAAATCTACAATCTTAAATCTAAAGTCTAAAATTTTTATTGCGCTAATCCTATCAATGCATCAACAGAAGCAGCTTCCGGAGTTGCATCAAAATTTTCTTTAATGTCTGTAAAATACTTTAAAGCATCTTCTTTTTGACCTAATGCCAAGGCAGTTTTACCAGCTTTTAATAAGAAACGAGGTGTTGTAAAATCATTTTTGTTAGATTCAGCAGCTTTTACATAATACTCTAAAGCTTCTTTTTGCTGATTTTTTTGAGAGTAAGCATCTCCAATTGCACCTTTTGCCAATGCACTTAAAATCAAATCTTCAGATTTAAATTCACCTAAATATTTAATTGCATCGTCAAATTTTCCTGTATTCAAATAAGCCATACCAGCATAGTAGTTAGCTAAGTTCCCAGCGTCAGTTCCTGAATACTGATCAGCAATTTGCACAAATCCGAATTTACCTTCAGAACCATTCAAAGCCAATTTGTATAATGAATCGCTTGCCACACCATCAGTTGCTTTTTGAAAATTTTGTTGTGCAACAAACATTTCATTTGCAGCTTCATCCTGCTTAGGATTTTCAATAAATTTTTGGTAAGCCAAATATCCGATAGTCGCAACAGCAATACCAGCAACTAAACCAATAATGATTTTTTGATTTTTAGCAACCCAATCCTCAGTTTTTGAAGCAGTTTCATCTAATTTAGAAAAAACACCAGCTGTTGTACTGTCTTTTTCGTCAATAATTACCTGTTGTTCTTCATTTACTTCTTTAACTTCCTTTTCTTTTGGTGCTTTATATCCTCTTTTATTGTAAGTAGCCATTTAAAATTAATTTAGTGAACGGCAAAAATAAAATTTTTATTGAAATTGACGTTAAAAAAATCAATTTTATCACTATTTAAAAAAAAATAATTTCAAGAAAGCTAACTGCTTTCGCATCAGTAATAAAATAATTCATCCATAAACAGCCGAAAAGCCTCTTATATCAATAATTTTCGATAATTTGCACCTTCAAATTTTTGCTGTTAAAAAACGCAGATTGTCTTGGCTGACGCTGAAATTTTAGCCACAGATTTACAGATCTCACAGATTAAAAAAAGGTTTTTAGCCAAATTGAATAAAAAAATCCTTTAAAATCTTTTAATCTGTAGCAAAAAATAAAAATCTCGTTTATAAAACCACCGAATTTACCCTTAGAGTTTCTTAAAAAATGCATTTAAACAAAATTTCTTTATTCAATTATAAAAATTTCTCCGAAGCCAGCTTTGATTTCGACAGCAAGATTAATTGTTTTGTTGGAAAAAACGGAATTGGGAAAACAAATGTCCTTGATGCGATTTATCATTTGGCTTACGGGAAAAGTTATTTTAACCCTCTTGCAGTACAAAATATCAAACATGGAGAAGAGTTTTTTGTGATTGATGCCGAACTTGAAAAGAATGACAGAACGGAGCAAATTGTTTGTAGCCTGAAAAAAGGACAGAAAAAAATATTAAAGCGAAACGGAAAAGCTTATGATAAATTTTCTGATCACATTGGATTTATTCCGCTTGTGATTATTTCTCCGGCTGACCGGGATTTAATTGTTGAAGGAAGCGAAACACGACGTAAATTTATGGACAGTGTTATTTCGCAATTAGACAGTACGTATCTGCATCAGCTTATTCAGTATCAAAAAATAATTATGCAGCGAAATGCCCTGCTAAAGTATTTTGCCCTAAATCATGTTTTTGATAATGGTACCTTATCTATATATAATGAGCAACTGGATGGTTTTGGAAAATCTATTTTTGAGAAACGAAAAGATTTCCTGGAACAATTTATACCTATATTTAATAAACATCATCAGGCAATAACGGGTTCTGAAGAATCTGTGCAATTGGTCTACGAAAGCCATTTGTTCGAAAAAGATTTACTGACTCTGCTGCAGGAAAATATTAATAAGGATCGTGCCCTGCATTATACGAGTTCGGGCATTCATAAAGATGATTTGTCTTTTGAAATTGATTTGCATCCGATAAAAAAATTCGGGTCACAGGGGCAGCAAAAGTCCTTTTTAATTGCTTTGAAACTGGCTCAATTTGAATTTCTTAAGAAGCAAAGCGGTGTAAAACCCATTTTGCTGTTTGATGATATTTTTGACAAGCTGGACGAAAGCCGTGTGGCAAAAATTATTGAGATGGTCAATAGCGAAACATTTGGACAGCTTTTTATTTCTGACACGCATCCGGAACGCACCGAAGCGATTGTAAAATCGACACATCAGAGTTATAAAATATTTAATTTGTGAAAAGCTTTTTGCCACAAATTTCACGAATTTACACTAATTCACATTTATCATTCAGCTTTCAATTTTGTACTAATTTGTGAAATTAGTGGCAAAAAAAATCATTAATTTAGCTCATAATAAAACTTAAAAGCAACTGCAATAAACACCAAATATGCTAACGAAAGAATCATTGCAATTTTTAGACGATTTAAAAGCCAATAACAACAGAGATTGGTTTCAGGATAATAAAAAACGATACGAAGTCTTCAAAAAAGATTACCATCAATTGGTAAGTGATTTTCTGGATGCCATGAAGCCTATTGATCCTTCTCTGGAATTATTACAAGTTAAAGACTGCACCTTCAGAATCAATCGTGATATTCGTTTTTCTAAAGATAAATCTCCTTACAAGGCACATTTAGGTGTTTGGCTTTCGTCTGGTGCAAAAGGTGCTAATCGTTCGGGTTATTATGTACATATAGAAAAAGGCGCCAGTTTTATTGCCGGAGGATTTTATTCGCCTGATTCTGAAGAATTAAAAAAAGTGAGAAAAGAAATTGCTTTTTTCTATGATGATTTACAAGAAATCCTGAAAGAGAAAAACTTCAAAAAAGAGTTTGGAAGTCTGGATATAAACGAAAACAATTCGCTTAAAAGTATGCCGAGAGGTTATGAAAAAGATCATCCTGCAATTGAATTTTTAAAATTGAAAAGTTTCACCACAACTCAAAAATATGACATCAGCGAAGTGACAAAAAAAGACTTTGTTGCCAAAATGAGTCAAAAACTGATTGCTTTAAAACCTTTGAACGAATTCATAAACCGTGCTTTAGAAACTGAAGAATAAAAAGATAAATCGTCACAAATTCAATTTTAACCAATAGAAACTTTGATAAAGTTTTGAACTTTGTCAAAGTTGAAACATAAATTCGTGACGGCAAAACTCATTTACTGAATGAAAAGAAAAATACTTTTTCTGGGAGAATCCTATCGTGCTGACGCTATAACCTGGATGAAAGGTTTAAAAGAATTTGGCGATTTTGAAATTATAACCTGGGAACTTCAAACACCAAACAATTCAAAACTTAACCGATTTAAACGTATAGCAGAATACTTCTTCTCTCATATTTCGATTCGGAAAATTGTTCGACAGGAAAAACCGGATATGATTATTGCCGAGCGAACCACAAGTTATGGCTTTCTTGCCGCATTATCAGGATCTAAAACTATTGCAGTTGCACAACAAGGAAGAACCGATTTATGGCCGGAAGGTTCTGTCTTATTGCCTTTTAAAAAATTCATTCAGAAATATGCTTTCAAAAAAGCGCATTTAATTCATGCGTGGGGCCCTGTGATGACCATTTCGATGAAAGCAATTGGTGTCGATATGAGTAAGGTTTTGGTTTTACCAAAAGGAATTGATTTATCGCTTTTTACGCCTTCTACAAATAATTCAAACAAAATTGAGGCAATTGTAACACGTTCTTTACAGCCAGAATACCGTCATGACTCAATTTTGAAAGCTTTTTCGGTTTTGAATCAAAAAGGGATAGATTTTTCATTGACGATTGTTGGAGACGGAACGAGATTGCAATTTCTAAAAGATTTAGCCAGAGAATTACAAATCGAAAATAAAGTATTTTTTACAGGAAGGATCCCCAATACGGATCTTCCTAAATTATTACAGCAATCCAACATTTATATTAGCATGCCAATTACCGAAGGCGTTTCTGCTTCTTTATTTGAAGCAATGGCTTGTAATTGTTATCCGGTAGTTTCTGATATTCCGGGAAATCAAAGCTGGATAAAACATCGCGAAAACGGACAGTTGATCGAAATTGACAATATTGAAATGCTGGCTGAAGAGTTAATTTGGTCTTTTGAGAATGCTGAATCTCGAAATAATGCTATTTTTCGGAATAGAAAATTTGTGGAAGAGAATGCGAATTATGATATTAACATGAAGGTTATTGCAGATAAATATCATGAGTTGCTAAACTTACGAGCAACTGTGTAAGTTTAATCGTAAAGTTAGCGAGATTAAAGCAAAACTACTAGACAATATTGCAATAAGCAGTTTTTAGTTGTTAAAAATCGATTCAAATCTTAATTGTGATATTTTTTTAAAAGGGATCGCAGGTAAATTATAATCCTTATTTTTGAACACAGAATTATCCCGAAACTTCGGGAACAAAAAAGCCTTTTATTTATGGAAATCCAATCCAATTTTTCTTTAAAAAAATACAACACTTTTGGTATTGAAGCCTTCGCCAGACAATATGTAGCCGTTCATTCTGTAGCAGAACTGAAAACGGTTTTGGAAGAAAACAAAGACGAGAAAAAATTTATTTTAGGAGGCGGAAGCAACATGCTTTTAACAAAAGATATTGATGCGCTTGTTATTCATATTGATTTAAAAGGAAAAAAAATCATTAAGGAAGACGAAGATTATGTTTGGGTCGAAAGTCAGGCTGGCGAAACATGGCATGACTTTGTTCTTTACACAATTGACAATAATTTTGGAGGTTTAGAAAACATGTCCCTGATTCCCGGAAATGTTGGTACAACTCCGGTACAGAATATTGGAGCTTACGGAACTGAAATTAAAGATACTTTTGTTTCCTGCGATGCTATAAATATTAAGTCTCAGGAAATGAGAACTTTTACAAATGCCGAATGTAATTTTGGCTATCGCGAAAGCATTTTTAAACATGAGGCTAAAGACCAATATATTATTACTTCGGTAGTGTTTAAACTAACGAAACGCAATCACAAAATAAATACCTCATATGGGGATATTTTGGCTGAACTGGCAAAAAACAATATTTCTGAACCCACTCTAAAAGATGTTAGTAATGCTGTTATTGCCATTAGGCAAAGCAAATTACCGGATCCTAAAGAACTTGGAAACAGCGGCAGCTTCTTTAAAAATCCTATAATATTGAAATCTGATTTTGAGAAAATCCATCAAAAGTTTCCTGAAATGAAATATTATGAAGTTTCAGAAACCGAAGTAAAAGTTCCGGCTGGATGGCTGATTGAGCAAGCAGGTTTTAAAGGAAAACGTTTTGGGGATGCAGGAGTTCATAAAAATCAGGCTTTGGTTTTGGTAAATTATGGAAATGCTACCGGACAGGAAATCCTGGCCGTTTCAAGAGATGTTCAAAAAACAGTTTTTGAAACTTTCGGAATACATATTGAAGCCGAAGTCAATGTGATTTAATGGCTTTCAATATCTCAACTAATTAAGACTTTAATGAAAAAACTAAATATCAAGGTTGTATTTATTCAAGTACTCGGAATGATTTTCCTGATTAATGGTATTCTGCAACTGAGATTTTTTTCTGTAGCCGAAAAAGTTATGTGTGCCAGAAAACATTTTCAAGGTCAAAAATCAGAGGACTGGAATCGATTATTCCCTACAAAAGATGCTGTTTTTAATTTTTGGCCCAATGTATATATCTGGATATTCTTTGGACTAATAATTGGAATTGTTTTGGTTTCTTTTCTAAATTGGAAAAGGAAACTTTCGTCTTTAAACAGCCTTTTGGTTGCAATGATTTTATACATTCTTTTGAGATTTAAATTCTTTAGAAAAGAAACAGTGTCAGAATTGTTTCGCTCTGTACGGGTAGCAATTTCTGATGATTTTGCTACACAATGCTTAATCGAAGGGATTATTTTTACTTTAGCCGGATTGACTATTTTATACTTAAGTGTCCATCCCAGATTTCTCAAATCTCAAAATACAGCCGAAATTTAATTGGATATACATCTTTAATAAACTCATAAAATGTACACACCTGATTTATACAAAAACGAAGATCCGGAATCAATCAGAGCTTTCTTAAAAGAAAATAGTTTTGGAATTTTAATTAATCAGACCAACGGAAAATTATGTGCAACCCATATTCCGATTGAACTTGAAATCAATGCTGAGGGAAAGGAAATTTTGCAGGGTCATATTTCAAAGTTAAATCCACAAGCAGATGGGTTCAGAGAAAACGATCAGGTTTTGGCTGTTTTTTCAGGACCCCACAGTTACATCTCTTCTTCGTGGTACGATCACGAAAACGTGCCAACATGGAATTATATAGCCGTACATGTTTACGGAAAAATTAAGATTGTAGACGAAGCAACTTCTATAGAACAACTAAAGAAATTAGTGGATAAATACGAAGCCAATTCAGAGAATCCTGTTCGAGTTGAGGATTTATCATCAAAAACAATGCGCGAAGCCAGAGGGATTTTTGGTTTTGAGATTGAAATAAATGAGATTCAGGCTACAAAAAAATTATCTCAGAACCGTGACGATCATAATTATAAGAATATAATTTCGCAGTTAGAAAAGACTGAAAACCCTCAATCTATTGCTGTTGCAAAAGAAATGTTAAGATGCCGAAAGTAAATTTGATTTCAGACATTGAAAATTAGGAATTCATAATTACATTTGCACTCGCAAGATTCAGAAATTAAAAGACATTAAAATCAGATGCTTACATTCATTTTTTACTTTTTTATTGCCATTGTTGTTATACAACTTTCTTATTATCTGGGTGTTTTCGGTAAATTTGCTTTTAGCAAACCTCAAGAGATCACTCCAAATAACATTCCGGTTTCTGTAATTGTTTGTGCAAAAAACGAAGAAGAAAATGTCAAAAAATACATTCCGCTATTAGCAGAACAAAATTACCCTGATTTTGAAATTGTTTTAATTGATGATGCATCAAGTGATGAAACTCTTGAAGTTTTTGAAGAGTTTGAAAAACAATATTCAAATATTCGCTTAGTAAAAGTAGAGAATAATGAAGCCTTTTGGGGCAATAAAAAATATGCTTTAACATTAGGAATTAAAGCTGCAAAAAAAGATTATCTTTTATTTACCGACGCAGATTGCTATCCGATATCAAAAGACTGGATTACAGCAATGACATCTCAGTTTACTCAGGAGAAAACTATTGTTTTGGGCTATGGAGGTTATGAAAAAACCGAGCGTTCTTTATTAAATAAAGTGATACGATTTGAAACGCTTTTAACAGCTGTACAATATTTTTCATGGGCAAAAGCAGGGCTTCCATATATGGGTGTAGGGAGAAACTTAGCTTATAAAAAGGAGGAATTTTTTAATGTAAATGGTTTTATTGAGCATATTCAGGTTCGCTCCGGTGATGACGATTTGTTTGTAAATCAGGCGGCAAATAAAATCAATACTACTATTGCCTTTAATCCGGAAAGTTTCACGTATTCAAAACCTAAGAAGACATACAGAGAATGGTTTTCTCAAAAAAGAAGGCATGTTGCTACAGCAAATTATTATAAAGTTTTTGATAAAATTCAGTTAGGTTTATTTTATACCTCACAATTATTTTTCTTTTTATTAGTTATTCTTTTACTGGCATTACAGTTTCAATGGATCGCTGTATTGGCTTTAGTGGCGACACGCTACACAATTGCATGGATAGTTGTGGGCTTCTCGGCAGGAAAACTAAAAGAAAAAGACCTTAAAATATGGTTTCCTGTTGTAGAAATCATGCTTATATTCACACAAATTAATATCTTTATAACTAATATCTTTTCAAAACCTGTACATTGGAAATAAATTCTAAAATAGAAAAAGCAAAAAAAGGCGATCAGATCGCCTTTACTTTTTTGCTTGATTTTTATTGGAATGAAGTGTACAGTTTTATGCTTAAACGGACAGAAAACGAAACTACTGCCGAAGATATTACCATTGAAACCTTCTCAAAAGCTTTTGACAAAATCGCTTCTTATAATGCTGAATTTCAATTTAACACGTGGCTTATTGCAATTGCAAAAAACGTTTATATTGATTTATTACGTAAAAAGAAAACCAGTCTTTTTATAGAAATTACCGATGCCGAAGATCAGCAGGCATACAATATTGCTGACACAACCCCTTCTGCAGAAGATGCTCTTATTAAAGAGCAAAACCTTTCGCGTTTACTGCAATGCATCAAAGAATTAAAACCACATTATCAGGAAGTAATTCAGCTGCGATACTTCCAGGAAATGAGTTATCAGGAAATCGCAATTAAGATTGATGAGCCCCTGAGCAACGTAAAAGTAAAACTACTACGCGCTAAAAAATTATTAGCAGAAATCATCGAACGTAACAGATAATTTATTATCTTTAACTAAAGAATAAAATATCCATGTGTTTTTTCTTAAAAAACTAATTATTCCCTAACCCTTAAAATGTTCTTTTGTTTTTATTGTCTATCAAAATTAAAATTTTGTTGCTTATGATTTAATGTTTACTTAACCTTAAAATCCAATTAACTATGTCTAAACTAAGCATCTATGAAACCAAGTGGACCGATCTTGTTTTCGAAAACAAAAACAAAGAATATGGAGCGTATCAATTGCGCCAGGAAAATTCTAAAAATTCAATAACAGCATTATTTATGGGACTGTTATTATTAACAGCCATAGGTACAATATCGGTGCTGATTAGCAAATTTAAAGTGGCTCCTCCAACTGCAGTTGTCGATCCTTTTGATCCGACTATTACAATTGTAGACATGGATCCTATTGTTAGACCTCCTGACGAACCTATTGCACCTCCTACTCAACAGCCAAGTGCAGCAACTCCTGTTACACAAGCAAAGCAATTAGTAGATCCGATAGTTTCGAGACCTGAAGACGCAGTAGAAAACATTGCATCCAACACAGACAATCATCCTGTAGTGGACAATGTAACTCCGGGGACAGGCACGGTCATAAACGCTTTGCCAACAACTGGCGGCGGTGGCGGGGACGGAGCTGCAGTTGCACCAAAAACGAATGAGCCAGCACTGATTTCTGAATTAGATAAAATGCCCGAATTTCCAGGAGGAATGAGTAAATTTTATACTTACGTAGGAAACAACTTTACAAGACCTGACTTGGATGCTGAAAGAACTTTAAGAGTTTATGTGTCTTTTGTTATTGAAAAAGATGGATCTATAACTGATATCATTGTAAAAAATGATCCTGGTTTCGGAATGGGTAAAGAAGCTGTTAGAGTTTTAAAATCACTAAAAACAAAATGGTCTCCGGGAATTATTGACGGAAAACCAGTTAGAACCGCATATAATCTTCCGATTACAATAAAAACGGAAGCAGAATAAAAAACAAAAAGCAGAATTTAGGTTCTGCTTTTTTTATGAAATTAACATTAATTAAACTTTTGCTTACATCTGGAACTGTAAAATATTTTTACTTTTACAATAAACAGTTTAATTAAAATCAGAAACAAATGGGAATATTTTCAGCAATGCTTGGTAACGCGGGATCCGTTAGTCAGGAAGATTTACTTAAAAAATACGGACAGCTTTTAATCGATAATGAAGAAATCGAAATGGGTTTTAAACTAATTCGGGATACATTTATCTTCACAAACAAAAGATTAATTTTAGTTGATGTACAAGGTCTTACAGGAAGTAAAACCGAATACAAATCTATTGCCTACAAAAGCATCACAAGATTCAGTATTGAAACTGCCGGAACTTTTGACCTTGATGCCGAATTAAAAATCTGGGTCTCGAGCGAATTACAGCCTAGTATTGTGAAACAATTTAACAAATCGGTAAACGTATACGATGTGCAAAAGGTACTGGCACATCACGTTTTAGGATAATAAAAAACAAACCCGGCAAATATTAAACTTGCCGGGTTTGTTTTGTAAAAAGTCAGAAATTCTTATTTCTTTTTTGTTGTCTTTTTAGCTGTAGTTTTCTTCGCTTTAGTTTTAGCAGGTACTGTATTTACAATTTTTTGCTGCACATAAGCTTTGTATAAACCATCTGTTTCTGCTCTCTTCTTAGCATCATCAGCTCTTTTCTTTGAATCCGGGTGAGAACTCATCATTTGCTCTATAAAGGAAGCTTCAGCACCTTCACTCATTTTTGCCAAAATCCTAAATGCCGATTCTTCAGCATTAACATTGTATCCATTTTTTTTTAGAAAATCGTATGAAAATAAATCCGCTTCCGTTTCCTGTTTACGGCTATGTTTGCTATCAATCAAAGCGCTTCCGATTTTACCTAACTGACTATCTGTTACAGCACTAACTTTTACAGACTGTGAAGATACTCCATCTATCAACGCTTCTTTTTGATATGCCGCACGCATAGCATCTCTTGAATCGTTATTGGCAACGTGGCCAATTTCATGCCCTATAACTGCAAGCAATTCATTATCGTCCATGATATCCATTAATCCAGAATATACGCGCACGCTTCCGTCTGCGGTTGCAAACGCATTTACTTCTTTCACTTTATAAACTTTATAATTTAAAGTATATCCTTCGCCAGCAGTATGCTTTCCAAAAACCCTGTTTAATCTTAATGTATAGCCATCATTTGGTCCAGCCACCTGATTGGTTGAATCTAATTTTCGTACTGCTTCTTTTGATAATGCAGCAGCGTCAGCGTTACTCAAGGTAAAACTTGCAACACCTTTCTGTACAGCTCCCAAAGCTTTTTCTCCAAAGTTTATTTGCGCATTCATTTTAGTAAAACCAAAAGCGGCAAACAAAACTCCCAATACAATAAATTTCTTTTTCATATTTTTATTTATTACAATTTGACAACAAATGTAGCATAACAAAGTGCTATTTCATTTCACACAAAGCTTGTTTTTTCAACAAATAAAGATATAAATTTAAGCGGGTTAAATTACAGCCATAGTTATTTATTCTGACAGCAATCAACAAAAAACCCGATAAACTCTGCGAAGTTTTTCGGGCTCTTATTATAAAAAGATTACTTCTTTTTTGTTGTTTTCTTTTTGGCTGTTGTTTTAGCTTTTGCTTTTACAGGTGCGGTATTAACAATTTTCCCCTGTACATAAGCCTTATACAAACCATCTTTTTCTGCTCTTTTTTTAGCATCATCAGCTCTTTTGCCAGAATCAGGGTGCGAACTTGCCATCTTAGTAAGAAAAGAAGCTTCTGCTCCTTCGCTTAAATTTTGCAGGATTCTAAATGCAGATTCTACCGCATTAACATCATAACCATTTTTTTTCATAAAATCATATGAGAATGAATCTGCCTGAGATTCCTGTTTTCGACTGTGCTTGCTATCAATCATTGCACTTCCGATTACTCCTAATTGAGATTTTGTAAGAGTCTCAATTTTCCCCGATTGAGATGATACCGCATCTAGCAAAGCTTCTTTTTTATAAGCAGCCTTAATCGCATCTCTTGTATCATGATTAACAACATGGCCTATTTCATGCCCGATAACAGCAAGTAATTCATTATCATCCATAATATCCATTAAACCTGCAAATACACGCACACTACCATCTGCACAAGCAAAAGCATTTATATCTTTTACTAAGTAAACTTTATAATTTAAAGTAACTCCCTCACTAGAAATGTGTTTCCCAAATAAGCGATTTAATCGGATTGAATAACCATCTGCCGGCCCGGCAACAGGATTATTAGCATCCATTTCAGCAATTGATTCTTTAGCTAAGGCTGCTGCATCTACATCACTAAAAGTAAATCCTGCAATGCCTTTGCCCAAAGCTCCCATTGTTTTGTCTGAAAGTATTTGCGCATTCATTTTAGTTACACCAAAAGCGGCTAATAAAATCCCTAATACAATAAATCTCTTTTTCATTTTTCTCAAATTAAATTAACAGCAAAATTACTACGGCATGAGTTTCATGTTGTCTTAATGAGTCAAATTTGTAATAGATTAGGGCAGAGTTCAAAATTTAAAAAAAGCAGGTTAAGTATCAAATTTTAAACAAAGAATGAAAAAGATCAGCTCAAAATATATTTAAAAATAAACTATTAACATTTGGAGTTAATAATCTTAAATAAGGCAAGACACTTAAAAATAAACGAAAAGGAAATTAACGTCTTCAAATAAACTACATTCCGTATCTTTGTGCTTTGAATTCTGATATATGGAAACAGTCATTGAAAATATACCAACCGGAAAACCTAAATGGTTAAAAGTAAAACTTCCGATTGGACAAAAATATACTGAACTTCGTGGTTTAGTAGATAAATATAGTTTAAATACCATTTGTACTTCTGGAAGCTGCCCAAATATGGGAGAATGCTGGGGAGAAGGAACAGCAACTTTTATGATTCTTGGAAATGTTTGTACCCGTTCTTGTGGATTTTGCGGTGTAAAAACCGGAAGACCGGAAACCGTTGACTGGGATGAACCTGAAAAAGTAGCCCGCTCTATAAAAATCATGAACATCAAACATGCTGTTATTACAAGTGTTGACAGAGATGATTTAAAAGACGGTGGTTCTATTATCTGGATTGAAACGGTAAAGGCCATCCGAAGAATGAATCCAAATACAACTCTTGAAACATTAATTCCGGATTTTCAGGGAATTGAAAGAAATCTGGACAGAATTGTTGAGGCAAACCCGGAAGTAGTTTCTCATAACATGGAAACAGTTCGCCGCTTAACACGTGAAGTACGTATTCAGGCAAAATATGACCGCAGTCTTGAGGTTTTGCGTTATTTAAAAGAAAAAGGAATCAACAGAACCAAATCGGGAATCATGTTAGGCCTGGGAGAAACAGAAGAAGAAGTTTTTCAGACAATGACAGATTTGCGCAATGCAAATGTTGATGTGGTAACAATTGGTCAATACTTACAGCCAAGTAAAAAGCATTTACCGGTAAAAGAATTTATAACTCCCGAACAATTTGCCAGATACGAGAAATTTGGTCTTGATCTTGGTTTCCGCCATGTAGAAAGCGGGCCACTGGTTCGTTCTTCATACAAAGCACAAAAACATATTCTATAAAAAATTTACTTGTTTAATTGTTAACCAATTAAACAAGTAAATGGTCAAATGAACTCATTACGAATTGAAAAAAACAAGAATTGCCATTAATGGTTTTGGAAGAATTGGAAGAAATCTATTCCGCTTACTTTTAAACCATCCTGAAATTGAAGTCGTTGCAATAAACGATATTGCTGATAACAAAACAATGTCGCATTTAATAAAATACGATAGTATTCATGGTGTTTTACCTTTTAAAGTGGGCCACGATGAAGAAAGTATTATTGTAGATGGAAAACACTATTTATTTTTCCATGAAAAAAGTATTTCAAATTTAGACTGGAAAAAACATGCTATTGATTTTGTAATCGAATCAACAGGAAAATACAAAACACACGAAGAATTGAATGCCCATATTGAAGTAGGTGCAAAAAAGGTAATTCTTTCGGCTCCTTCTGAAGTTGACACTATAAAAACGGTAGTTCTTGGAGTTAATGACACTATTTTGGACGGAACCGAAACGATAGTTTCGAATGCCAGCTGTACGACAAATAATGCAGCTCCAATGATAAAAATTATCGATGAATTGTGTGGAATAGAACAAGCATACATTACTACAATACACTCTTACACAACTGACCAAAGTCTTCATGACCAGCCCCATAAGGACTTACGCCGCGCGAGAGGTGCAAGTCAGTCAATTGTCCCGACAACTACAGGTGCAGCGAAGGCATTGACAAAAATTTTTCCTAAATTGCATGAAAAAATAGGAGGCTGTGGAATTCGTGTACCTGTTCCGGATGGCTCATTGACCGATATTACATTTAATGTAAAACGTGCTGTCACTATCGAAGAAATCAACTCTGCTTTTGAAAAAGCCTCAAATACAAGCTTAAAAGGAATATTAGATTACACAGAAGATCCAATCGTTTCGGTTGATATTATTGGCAATACACATTCGTGTCTGTTTGATGCACAACTTACCTCTGTAATTGACAAAATGGTAAAAGTGGTGGGTTGGTACGACAATGAAATTGGCTATTCTTCCCGATTAATCGATTTGATTTTACTGATGAAAAAAACATAGATTCATTGTAAGAAGCATTGCGATACATGAAACATCTTTTAATTCTAATCAGTTTTTTAAATTCGTTTTTGTATTCTCAAGCCAGCCAGAGTACAGATAGTATTTTCTATTATAATAAATTAGCAGACAAAAATCTTAAGGATAAAAAATACGATAACGCTATTTTTTTTACACAGAAATCAATTGATTTCTGTACGGCCAATCATAAAACTGAGCAGCAGGCCAATCAAACTTTTAAGCTTGGTAAAATTTATTACACACAGCGAAATTACGAATATGCGCTAAAAACTTTCCACAAAAGCATTTCCTTATTTGACAGGATAAAACCAACTCCTACAAATGCACTGGCATTGCATTATATTGGTGTTACCAGTGCCTTAAAAGGAAATCTAAGAACTGCCGATGTCTACTATAATAAATCTGAAAATCTTTTTAAACAATTAAATATTGTTGATCGTTCTCAAATCCTGAGCTATCAGAAAGCAATGGCTTTTAAGGCTGGCAAGAACTTTTCACTGGCTATAAAAACTTTTCAGAAAATTGCCAAAAAACCAGATAATATTTCGGTTTTAAAAACAAAAACAGATGCTTATCATCAGCTTGGCTTAATTGAAACTCAACTGAGACAAAATGATTCTGCCCTCTTTTATTTTGAAAGTGCATTAGAAGGCATTTCAAAAAGTAATGATCTGGCTCAAAAATCAAAAATCATTCTGGCTATCAGTCAATACTACAAGAAAAACAAAAACTTTGATCTTGCCTATTCTTATCTGGATGAACATTATCAGATTGAGAATTATATTTTGAAAATAAAAAATACGAGGCTGGATTCAAACGAATTCGAACAATTCAAAAGAAACCAATCCTTAAACAATACCCTGCAAAAAGAAAGCGAAGAAAAAATTCATCAAAAAACATATCGTTACTCCAAATTGGTGAGTATTCTGGCAATTGCCTTAATCTCTATCTTGTCTCTTTTGAGTCTGTCGTTATATAAAAATAATATTATCAGGAATCAGAATAATTTGCTTTTAAGAGAGAAAAACAAAGAACTGATTTTAGCCAAAAACAAAGCCGAAAAAGCTTCACAAGCGAGATCAGAATTTTTATCAACTGTAAGCCACGAGCTCAGAACGCCACTGAATGCTATTAACGGAATTACCCATTTATTACTGGAAGACAATCCTAAAAAAAGTCAGTTAAAATATTTAGAATCTTTAAAATTTTCAGGAAATTACCTTACTACTTTTATAAATGAAATCCTTGAAATAAATAGAATTGATTCTGCCAAAGCAGAAGTTGAAAACATTTCTTTTGATCTTAAAAAGCTGTTATTTAACATCCAGAGTTCCTTAAAAGAATTAGCAACAGCCAATAAAAATTATTTTAATCTGGAAATCGATGAAGATATTCCGGATAATTTAATTGGTGATCCTACCAAATTATCCCAGATTATCCTCAATTTAATAAACAACGCTTTAAAATTTACCCAAAACGGGCATGTAAATGTCATTGCGAAATTATATGAAGCTAATGAAGATACTGCGGCCATTTATTTTGAAATCGTTGATACCGGAATTGGTATTCCCGAAGACAAACTACAAACGGTCTTTGAAAGTTTTTCGCAAGGATCAATAGAAGTAAATCGAAAATATGGCGGAACGGGCCTGGGACTTACTATTGTAAAAAAACTAATTGAACTTTTGGGTGGCGAAATAAAATTAAAAAGTGAGGTAGGAAAAGGTTCTACTTTTACATTCAGATTAAATTTTGATATCAGCAAAGAACCATTAAAAAACACTGATGAACTAAAAACAGATAACTACCCACAATTAAAAAACAAGTTTTTTTTGTTGATTGAAGATAACAAAATCAATCAGATGATTACCCGAAAAATGCTTGAGAATAAAGGTATAAAATGTGAAATACTGGAGAATGGCGAAGATGCAATTGAACTTTTGAAAGTAAAAAGATTTGATATGATTCTGATGGATGTGCATCTCCCCGGAATTAATGGCACAACAGCGACGAAACAAATCAGGGAGTTTGACAGAACAACTCCAATTATCGCATTAACAGCTATTTCGCTTGACGAAAACCGCGATTTACTGCTTTCTTTCGGAATGAACGATGTTATTACAAAACCGTTTACAGCTGACGAATTTTACAGCACAATTGCTAAGTATTTTGAGTTAAAAAATGACTAAGCTTTTTGTTTGCTAAACCTCAACCTCACAATATATTCTAAAATACTACTGTCAAAATCTTGTTCTTTACTGATAAACGTACTTTTTATGGGTAAATAATACAATGGCGAAACCAATTTTGATTCTTTCAGCCGAACATAATCTTTTTCGGTTGTAATAATTTTTTTTTCTTGTGCCTTATTTTGAACCGTTTGTAAATCTGAATCAGAAAAATGATGATGATCCGGAAAAGTAAGACATTCATCTTTTTCATTTTTTAAATAATCAAAAAAGGGTGCTGGTTTTGCAATTCCGGCCAAAAGCAATTTTGATTCATTTTTGATCTCACTCACAGCAATTTTTTCTTCTTTTCCATAAACAGAATCATCATAGTCTATAAAGGTAAAAAAAACCTGTTGCGAACTATTGACATTTAGCTTATTACGAATTTTTTCTTGCTTTTCAACAGATAAATCTTTTGGGCATTTGGTAACAATAACAATATTTGCCCGATCTGCTCCTCTCCTGCTTTCGCGAAGATTTCCTGTTGGCAGCATAAAATCATCTGCATACAAATCACCATAAGATGTGAGCAGAATGTAAAATCCGGCTTTTACTTTTCGGTGTTGATAAGCATCATCAAGTAAAATAATTTCCGGTTTTTCTTTCTGTAACAGTAATTGGGTAATGCCGTTTGTTCTGTTGGCATCAACAGCAACCTGAATATTTGGAAATTTTTGATAAAACTGAAAAGGTTCATCTCCTAAAATTTCAGCATTTGAAGTTTCATCTGCCAAAACAAAACCTTCTGATTTGCGTTTATAACCTCGGCTTAAAGTGGCAACTTTATATTTTTCAGACAATAACCGGATTAAATATTCTATTTGAGGCGTTTTACCAGTTCCGCCAACGCTAAGATTTCCAACAGCAATTACCGGAATTTCAAATGATACTGATTTAAGAATACCTTTGTCAAAAAGAAAATTACGGATCGAAGTAATGAATCCGTATAAAATGGCAAAAGGAAAAAGTAATATTCGAAGTAATTTCATAAAGTTATTTATCGGAGTAATGTCCCATTGCAGAAATCACGAACACGGTTACAATGTCGTCTTCTATTCTGTAAATTAATCGATCTTTTTGATTGATTCGCCTTGACCAAAGACCTGAATATTGATGTTTTAATTGTTCCGGATTTCCAAAACCCTCCTGTGGATTTTCTGATAGTTCAATTAAAATTTTAGAAATATTTTTAATTGAAATTTTATTTCCTGACTTTTTATGCTTTTCAATATCTTGATTTGCAATTTTAGTTACTTCAACCCTAAACTTCCCCATATATCATTCGGATCCAGCGTTGTAGTTTCGCCATTCTTAATATTCTCTTCTGCTTTTCTAACTTTCTCAATAAATTCAGGGCTATAAATACTTTCTCCCTTATCAAGTTTTCTTGAATCGGTTTCTATAATTTCAATTTCTTCAAAACCTTTAAAACTATCAAACATAGCGATAAAAGCTTTCCCTATTTTAGTACGTTCGTTTATTTTTACAGTTAACGTTTTCATGGTTTTTTATTTAAACACAAAGATACAAAATTCGTACTATTAGTAATATAATATATTACCAAGTATAACTATTAAGTAGCATAAAATCAATAAAACTCGTGCTATTAGTAATACAATATATTACCAAGTAAGAACTATTACATATCACAATATCACCGAAATATTTTAAGGTTAATACGTTTATTCGTTAATTTGTTTAAAAATTTTAAGTTAATGGAACAACCTGAAACTTGAAACCTGAAACAAAAATTCAAATGAAAATCAAAAATATAATAGAAGTTCTCGAAGAAATGGCTCCGTTGGCTTACGCCGAAGATTTTGATAATGTTGGACTTTTAGTGGGTGATGCCGAAGCTGAAAGCACAGGTGTTTTGGTATGCCATGATGCTTTAGAAAATGTTATTGAAGAAGCCATTACAAAGAATTGCAATTTGGTGGTTTGTTTTCACCCTATTTTATTTTCAGGAATTAAAAAAATTACGGGAAAGAATTACGTAGAGCGCGCCACTCTAAAGGCTATTAAAAATGACATTGCTATTTATGCTGTTCACACAGCGCTTGACAATCATTTGCAGGGAGTCAATAAGATTTTCTGTGATGCGTTAGGATTAAAAAATAACAAAATTTTAATTCCGAAACAGCATTTTATTCAAAAACTAGTTACTTATACCGTTCCCGAAAATGCCCAAAAAGTACGTCAGGCGATGTTTGATGCCGGCGCAGGAACAATTGGAAATTATGACAATTGCAGTTTTAACTCTAACGGAACAGGAACTTACAAAGGAAATAATGAAAGTAACCCTGTAATTGGAGAACGTCACGAACTAACAGAAACTGAAGAAATAAAAATTGAAGTTACGTTTGAAAAACATCTACAATCCAGGATTCTAAAAGCGCTTTTTGCCAATCATATTTATGAAGAAGTAGCTTATGAAATTTATGATCTGCAAAATCAGCATCAGAATATTGGCTTAGGAATGGTTGGCGAATTTGAAACTGAAATGGACCAAAAAGACTTTCTGATTTTTATAAAAGAAAAAATGATTGCTGACGGAATTCGCCATTCTGCTTTTACAGGAAAAAAAATTAAGAAAGTGGCTGTTTTGGGCGGCTCCGGGAGTTTTGCCATAAAAAATGCAATTCAGGCAGGAGCAGATGCATTTTTAACCGCCGATTTGAAGTACCACCAGTTTTATGAAGCTGAAAACAAGTTACTTTTGGCAGATATTGGTCATTTTGAGAGCGAACGCTATACAAAAAATTATATTGTTGATTATCTTCGAAAAAAAATCCTTAATTTTGCCATCATTTTATCGGAAGAAAATACAAATCCAGTTAAGTACTTATAGAATATGACGAATACGAAAGAATTAAGTGTTGAGGACAAGTTAAGAGCAATATATGATTTACAGCTTATTGACTCTAGAATTGACGAAATCAGAAACGTTAGAGGAGAACTTCCTTTAGAGGTAGAAGATTTAGAAGATGAAGTTGCGGGCTTAAGCACACGTTCAGAGAAACTGAAAAGTGAACTTGAAGTAATTGAGGAGCAAATCAAAGCAAAGAAAAATGCAATTGAGGAGCATAAAGAAGTGATCAAAAAATACACTAAACAACAAGAATCAGTTCGTAATAACAGAGAATTTAATTCTTTGACTAAAGAGGTTGAATTTCAGGAATTAGAAATCCAATTGGCTGAAAAGCAAATCAAAGAAATGAAAGCTTCTATCGAACATAAAAAAGAAGTTATTTCTAATTTAAAAGAAAAACTTGACGCTAAAAGCTCACATTTAAAACATAAAAAATCTGAATTAGACGCTATTATGGCTGAAACTCAAAAAGAAGAAATCTTCTTGTCTGAGAAATCTGCTGAATTTTCTGCTCTAATCGAAGAAAGATTATTAGCTGCTTACAACAGAATCAGAAGCAGTGTACGTAATGGTCTGGCTGTTGTATCTATCGAAAGAGGAGCTTCTGCAGGATCATTCTTTACAATTCCGCCTCAAACTCAGGTTGAGATTGCTTCAAGAAAGAAAATCATCACTGATGAGCACTCTGGAAGAATTTTGGTTGACAGTGCGTTAGCAGAAGAAGAGAAAGAAAAAATGGAACAATTGTTCGCTAAAATCTAAATAAGTTAGTCCCGATTAATCGGGACTTTTTTTTATATTCTTTTGCCACAGATTAAAAGATTAATGTAGATTAAATCATTCAAGTCTGAAATGAAACCCGCGCAAATCTTTAATCTGTAGCAAAACTTTTTTAGCAGGTTTTAAAATCATATTTTTTATCTTTAGAAAAAAATTTAAGTTTTGGGAATCAGAAAAGGAATTCGTTTTATTACTTTAAAATCGGTCGGATCATATATTAATCTTCTTAGTTATGTACGTCCTCAAAAAGCTGTCGCACTTTCTTACGCTCTTTTTAGTCAGCCACGAATAGGCAGATTACATAAAGACAAATTACCCAAAATATTAAGAAATACAGCAACAGAAACATTTCATCATAACGAACATCACTTTCAAACTTATATCTGGAAAGGCAACGAAACCAAAATCTTACTCGTTCACGGATGGGAAAGCAATGCTTCGCGCTGGAAAAAAACCTTACCTCATCTTCAAAAATCAGGAAGCACTATTATAGCAATTGATGCTCCCGCTCATGGGCAAAGCAGCGGAAAAGAATTCAATGTTCCCCTTTATGCAGAATTCATTAATAAGGCTGTAGAAAAATACCAGCCCACAATTATTATTGGCCACTCTATAGGCGGTGCCGCATCTGTCTATCATCAGTATTTATTTCCGAATACCAGCATTAATAAAATGGTTATTCTGGGAGCTCCTTCAGATTTAAAAACTTTAATTGACAATTATATCGCAATGCTGAGTCTGAACACCAAAATGTTTTCACTTCTGGAGAGCAAATTCATGGAAAGATTCAATTTTAAACTGGAAGATTTTTCAGGGCAAAAATTTGCTTCAGTATTCAATGTTTCGGGGTTAATTGCACATGACACTTCAGATAAAATTGTTGCTTTTGAAGAAGGGAAAAAAATCCACAGCAACTGGAAAAATAGTCAGTTTATTGAAACAAAAGGGTTAGGACATGGAATGCATGATGATGAATTGTACGACAAAATAATTGAGTTTCTGTTTAGCGAACAAAACACTCAGGCTCAACTTGACAAAGATTCAGAATAAAAGATTTGCCCGTTTTGATCAAACCACAATCCTGAAATGCTTCAAAAGCTCTTTTTCTCCTTTTCCTGTAATTTGTATCGCTCTGGAATCTTTAGTTCTTCTTAACCAATCTTCTGCAATCATTTTATTTAATAAAGAAGCCCCGAGTGAACCTGCAATATGATTTTTTCTTTCGCTCCAGTCCAGGCATGGTTTCAGGAATAATCGTCTTTGTTTTTTTATTTCCTCCAGATTAATCCCAAAATCAGAAAACCATTTTACACCTTCCTGACTTACTTCGAATTTATTTTCAGAATCGAGAATAATTTTTTGCTCTAAAAGACTTTCGGCAACAGCCACACCAATTTTTCCGGCCAAATGATCGTAGCATGTTCTACAGTGTTTTATTGACGAATGTTTTTCAGAATTCTTTTTTTGAGATACTGCCGGCGGAATCAGGCTTGCCATTGCTTCTATTGCATAAGCTGTTTCTTTATTAGAAAATCTATAATATTTATGGCGTCCCTGTTTTTCTACACAAAGTAAACCAGCGTCTAAAAGCTTCGCCAAATGCATACTCATATTCTGCGGAGAAGTATTGGCTGTAATAGCAAGTTCGGTAGCTGTAAATGCTTTTCCATCAAGCAATGTCCACATAATTGCTGCCCGGGTTGGATCTCCAATTAATGAGGCAATTTTTATAAATTGATCTTCCATTTTATGTATTCATAGTTAAATCCAAACTTAAGTATTGTGTTGTAAAGTTAAATAACTTTGCTAAAAACAATACACTATGTCGTCGTTATTTCTACAATCTGAAGTAAAAAATCCATACACTATTTATCAGAAAATGATAAAAGAAAATCCAGTTTATTGGGATGAAACAAATAAAATCTGGGCGATTTATTCTTATGAATTTTGTGTTGAAATATTAAAAAACCCTGATGCTCAAATTCCGGCATTTCCTCCAAATGAAAAGCTTAATGAATATGTTTTAAAAATCATTGCTAATCTTGCCCGATTATCAGATGGTGTTCAGCATATGGTTGCAAAAGAAACCGCAACTATTCTTTTTTCTCATATGAAAACTAGTGGAATTCAACTGTTATTAGAAAAATTATTCCAAAAAAATAGCGTTTTAAATCAAATAAACTGGGTAGATTCTATCTGCAAAAAACTTCCTGTTCTCACGGTTTTAAAAAGTTTTGATTTTGATGAAGAAGATTGCCTTTTTATTATCGAAAACATAGCAGTGTTTCTAAAAATAATGCAGCCTGTTAAAACAGATGAAGAAGTTGAGATGCTTAATGACATTTCGAAGAAAATTTATTTAATAACCGAAAAACATATTCGCAAATTATCTTTTTATGAAAGTTTACTGGATAAGATTTCTTCATCTTACACCATTTCAAAAGAAGCAGTAGTTTCTATTTGCGTTAGTAATTTAATCGGACTAATTATTCAAAGTTATGATGCCGGGAGAGGGCTTTTAAGCAATTCATTATTGCAGTTTTTTTTAAAAGAAAACCCTCTTCAAAATCAAATTGACAAGACATGGATAGAGAAAATGGTTATTGAAACATTACGGTTTGACCCGCCAATTCACAATACCAGGCGAGTTGCCGTTGCCAATATCGAACTGAATGGAATTACGATCAAAAAAGATGATTTAATTTTAGTGGTTCTTGCTGCTGCAAATCGTGATCCTGATCATTTTGGAAATTCGATTATTTTTGATGTTAAAAGAGAAAATAATAATGAGCATCTGACTTTTGGAGCTGGCGGGCATATGTGCCTGGCAAAGTATTTTTCTGTTCAGTTGGCAACCGAAGCTTTATATTATTTATTTACCCATTACAAAGTTTCATTATTAGGAAATGAAGCAGAATATGAACCTATGATAAATGCCAGATTACCGAAAGCGATCTGGATTTCAATTTTATAATTTTAAACTAAAAAAATGATAGCAGTAATTTTTGAAGTCATTCCAAACAAAGGAAAAAAAGAAGAATATCTTGATATTGCAGCAAAATTGAGACCCGAATTAGATACTATTGAAGGCTTTATTTCTATAGAAAGATTTCAGAGTTTTAATGATCCCGAAAAAGTTTTGTCTCTTTCTTTCTGGCGGGATGAAGAAAGCATTCAGCAATGGAGAAATCTTGAAATGCATCGTTATGCTCAGTCAAAAGGCAGAAATGAGATTTTTAAAGATTATCATTTAAGGGTTGCAACCGTAGTTCGCGATTATGGAATGTTTGAAAGAAAAGAAGCTCCGGGAGACAGTTTTAAATTTCATTCTTGATAGGCTAAGGTTCTGAGATACTAAGATACTAAGATACTAAGATGCTAAGGTTCTAAGCTTTTTTCTTTGGATAAAAAAATTTTATTCTTATCCCGAATAGATATGCTAACGCAAATTTCTAAAATTCCAAAAATCCAGAACCCAAAATCTAAAGTCTAAAATCTCAAATCTAAAATCTTTTTTTTGCCTACTTTTGCAGTATGGAAGAGAATTTAAAACGTCTTAATAAATTTATTGGAGAAACCGGTTATTGTTCCCGTCGTGAAGCCGATAAACTTATTGAGGAAGGACGTGTAACAATAAATGGCATTGTGCCCGAAATGGGAACAAAAGTTTCGGCAAATGATGAAGTACGCATAGACGGAAAACTGATTGTGGAGAAACACGAAAAACCGGTGTATCTTGCTTTTAACAAACCGGTTGGAATAGAATGTACAACCAATCTGGAGGTTCGAAACAATATTGTTGATTATATTAATTATCCAAAACGTATTTTCCCAATCGGAAGGCTTGATAAAGCAAGCGAAGGACTAATTTTTATGACAAATGATGGTGATATCGTAAATAAGATTTTGCGTGCCAGAAACAACCACGAAAAAGAGTATACTGTAACAGTAAACAAACCAATTACAGATCGTTTTATACAAAGAATGGGAAATGGTGTTCCGATATTGGATACGGTGACCCGAAAATGTAAAGTCGAACAAATTAGTAAAACTACTTTCAAAATCATTCTGACGCAAGGGTTAAACCGCCAAATCCGTAGAATGTGCGAATATTTAGGCTACGATGTTACTGCTTTAAAACGTATTCGTATTATTAATATTTCGTTGGATGTACCTGTTGGCCGCTACAGGGATTTAACCGATGCTGAAATAAAAGAATTAAACCAATTGATCGAACCATCAAGTAAAACGGAGGAAGCGAGTCTGCCAAAAACAGAAGCGCCAAAACGCAGAACAGAGTTTATTTCAAAGCATGATCCGAGATTTAAAAAAAAGGGAGATTATTAAATAATCTCCCTTTTTTATTACTTCAATACTCTGAAATTTTTCACAAAATCTTTGTACTTATCGCTTAAGGTTATTTTGTGCTTTCCCTTTAAGATAACCAGATTATCATTGACAATGATTTCTTCTATCTTGCTTGCATTTACGATATAATTACGATGCGTCTGGAAAAATTTTGCCGGATCCAGTAACTGAATGATTTTAGTTAAAGATATCAAAATTACAAATTTATCGGTTTCGGTGATAACGTTGCAATAGCGGTCTTCTACTTCAATGTATACAATATCCTCAAATCTTACTTTCTTCAGAGCTTTATTCTTTTTTATAAAAAGCGAATCATCACTTATTATCGTATTTTGATCCTCGCTATGAAAAACATTTGGCTGTCCGTAAAATTTCTCTACAGCCATTTCGAGTGCATATAAGATTTCAAGCTCATTAAAAGGTTTCATCAAAAAACTAAATGGCTTTGTAAGCTTTGCCCTTTCAAAAATCTGGCGGTCTTTTGAGCTTGTCAGAAACACAAATGGTTTTACACCATTTGGTACAATATTTATCGTTTCGGCAAAAGTTATTCCGTCCGGATTTCCGTCCAGAAAAACATCGATTACTACAATATCAACCGTATTATTGTAGAACATTTTCAACGCTTCGCTATAAGTTGGGGCAATACCGACTACAGTATAATTATTTTGTGTGAGCACTTTTACAAGAGCATCACTTTCTGTTGGGGTGTCCTCAATAATAAGGACATTTATATTATCCATTATTTTTAAACTTTGGTAATGCTATAATTATTTTAGTTCCAACATTTTCTTCACTTTCAATTTCGAGTTTTCCTCCATTTTTATTGATCATGCTTTTACATAACTGCATTCCTAAACCGGTTCCTATTATGTCGTCGTTTTTCTTTTTAGAAAGCAGGACAGTTTCTTTTAGCAATTCTTCTTTTGTTGCTTTGCTCATTCCCAATCCGGAATCTTCTATAACCAGGTAACAAAATTCTTCTGAAGAAGGTCTTGAATAAATAGAAATAGACCCATTTTCATTAGAAAATTTAATTGCATTATCTAAAAAATTCCGAATGACTATCTTCAGCGAATCCATATCGGCATATACATAGTCTGAAGTATTGACATCATTTTTAAAATCAATGTTTTTGTTCAGCATCAAAGGCTTATAGTTGTATTCTACATGTTGCACAATCGAAGCGAGATGCAGTGATTCCTGATAAAAATAAGCTTGTTTGGTTTGCAATAAAGCCCAATTAAGCAGATTATCTAATAAATTATAAGCACCGTTGGCAATTGTACTATTGTTATGAAGCAAAACATCCAGTTCTGAAAAGTTTTTGCTTTCCAGATTTTCCAGCAATTTGCCGTTACTTGTTTTTAAGGCATTTACAGAAGATCGCAAATCATGGCTTACTATAGAAAACAACTTGTCTTTTGTAGCATTCAACTCGTCGAGTTCGTTCTTTTGTGCTAAGATTATTTTGTTGTTCTTAATTTTTTGCCTGTAAAAATAAACTCCTGTACCAAATAAAATGAATAACAAAACAGACGAAGCCAGAAATCCATTTCTTTCAGCTGCTTTTACTTTGTTTTCTGCTTGAAGAATATCTACTTGTTTTTGCTTTTGTTTTACAGCAAATTTCTTTTCAAGATCTGCAATTGCCCAGACTTTGTTTTGGTCGTTTAGAGAATCTTTCCATATTTCGTATTCTTTTCTGTAAACTAATGCAGCCTGAAAATTCTTTCTGTTTTCTTCGACTGCTGCCATATTTTTAGCAGCCATCCTTTTAATCTCAAATGACTTTATTTTTTTAGAAAGAGCATATGCTTTTTCAAAGTACGGTATTGCTTTATTGTCATTGTATTGAACATAGTATAAATTGGCAAGAATTAAATAAGATTCCGCCAGCAATAAAGTATCTTTCTGAGCTTCATGTAATTCAGAATTTTCAATTAAATAATCTTCAGCCTTAGAAAATTCATTAAGATGTAAGTAACATAAACCAATATTCTGCAAAACATCACTCTTTTTAAAATCGTAAGTGCTTTCGGGAAGTTTCTCAATAAAATTGAAATATCCCAAAGCAAGCTTAAATTCATTTTGTTCCAAAGCTATTTCCCCTAAAAAGAAACTCACATTATGATAAAATGCAAATTTCTTTGAAACAAGTCTGAATTCATTTTTAGCTTCTTTAAAAAGCTTTTTCCTTAAAAAACTAACCGCTCTAAAGTAATGACAATAGTCGTTTAATTCCAGAGCGTTGTTCTTTGTAAGTTGTTTCATAGAATAAACCAAAGTTGAGTCCCATTCCTTCTCAAAAAAGAATTTTTGGGCCTTATCAAAATTAATTTCTTCTTTATATTTAATTTTCTCTTTATTTACTTCGATTTTTAACGAACTTTCGTTTAATCTTTTTTGAGAAAAAAGAATGAAAGGGAAAAAAAATAATAATAAAACAACTAAAAAATTTATTCCTGTTTTTTTTTCTCTTAACATATAATCAATTAGATTGACCTAACAGGTGTTTCTGTACCTCTTGATGTTTCAGGATCTTTATCCCATAGAAAAGTTTGAATCGTTTTTAAATTTGAAAGTCCTCCAATAAATATATCTGAATTTGCATCAAAAACGATTTCATATATTGATAAATCACCTGACAATTCTTCAGGCATATCGTAAACAATAAAAAATTGCAATTGAGCATGTCCATCTAAATCAATGTAAGTGTTTTGAAGAACAGAATAGTCAAGCATTCCATTATTTGCTGCAATAACTTTCGAAGTAACATAGACGATAGCATTTAAACTTAGTCTATTCTCATTAGCATTATAATAGGCTTCTACATAAGGAGATAAAATCTCTACAGATTTTCTTTGTTTAAAAACCACATGCCCAATTGGATCAGCTGCTTTTTCTGGTGTGATGTCTGTTCCGGGTGGTGTAAAAGGAGCTGTAAATGCTTCATAAGTAGTTTTTTTCATGGTATTTGTTTTTGGGTTAAATAATAGTTTATTCATGTTTTTAAGAAGTATTCTGCTTAAAAAACATTAAAAAAGGGATTTTTTCTGAAATCAAATGTAGTAAAGTTTTTCCTAATAAGTTTTACGTATTTATTCTAGTTGTAATAATTAACAATTACTTATTGATATGTTAGATAAGAAAACTCAGCAAATATGGGGTATGAATGAATTGCGGGTTATAAAAAAATCCCATTCAAAATTTGATTGGGATTTTTAAGGTTAATTTCTTCGATTTATAAATTCATAATATAACGTTTTTGATAAAAAAGTTTCATTCTGATAGCGCTGAATTTCGCCTTCTCTGGGATCATCAACAAATAAGCTTTCTAAATTATTCTGCTTAAAATATTCTCTTCGGACTTCATCATTAAAATTTAAACTGCTCAAAAATCTGGGTTCAACGCCTTTGTTTACCGAAATATTATAAGTGGTAATCAGGTTTCCCCAGTTGACAAAACTACACAATAATATCGTTCCGTAGAAATACCAAACCATCTGGTTTATAAGATAAGCATTTGTTTTTTGTCTTGTAATCTTCAGGAAGGTAATTACCAATCCTATAATTGCTAAAATTAGAAAAGCATATACGCCTAATCTTTTATAAGTCAATCCGAAAAACGAAACGTATTCTGCGTTTTTTATGAACGTACTTACAATCAGAATACCGTTTAGAATAATCCAAAGTTTAGAAAGGGTTTTTAGTTTTGAAGCTTTTTCATCAAAGTTGAATCCGCCTTTAAAATAAAACAGGATAACTCCAACGGCCATCAGAATCGAAAATATTACCGAATTTACTCTTTCGTGTGTGGCTGCACTCAACTGAGAAGTTTTGACAACTTCAAAAAATTGCTCGTAATTATAAGTTGCAATAAAAACGAGAAGTAATGCATTTAACAGAAATAAGGTAATTTCTCCACTTCTTCTTTCAAAATCACGGTCAAGAAATGAAAATGTATTTTGATTTTTAATTTCTGGTACGTTACTAAAATCATTATCCAGCATTTCATTTTTATCATAACAAATATCCGGAATCCAGTAATTCCAGAAAGTAAATGAAATATAAAATCCAAAACCAGAAATAAGGATAAGCTGCAAAATATCAATATATAATCTGTAATCTGTAAAAAGTGATGAAAAGTGATCGCTCCCAAAAGAATAAACAATAAAAAATAAGATTAAAAAGACAGCCGGAATCATAAAATAAGCAATCAGCTTTTTAGCCAGATTATTATTGATTTGTCTCTTCGGAAGCCACTGATTAAACATAAATACACGTCCCAGAGAAGCAAAACCGTTTAAGAATACCAAAGGGAAGACCTGAATGATTTTTAGCTTTGTTTCCTGCGTTTTAAACTGTAAAAAAATAACAGACATAGATAAAGCGAAAAAAGATGGCGGATCTCCATACCAGGCAAAAGCAATACAAGATAAGACCGATGTAACTACTAAAACCAAATGAGACCGGTCTGTAAAACGATCCTGAAAGTTAAAACAAATAAGACCGGTTAAAATCAAACCGAAGATACCAAGATTAAGTCCTGGTGCTTGCTTGTAAAAAAGCAGTAGAAAAGCCACACTGCAGACTAAGATTAAATGGAGTTTTTTCATAATTTTAAATTTAAAAGTACTTTGTAATTCAAAGTTTTTTAGTAAAAAAATTTTAATGGTTAGAATTTCATTAATTTTTCAAGATTATTAAGATGCTCTTTAAAAGCGGCGCGCCCAAGATCGGTAACTCTATAAGATGTTTTAGGTTTTTTGCCTACAAACTCCTTTTTTATTTCTATATATTCTGCTTTTTCCAGAGCAGAGGAATGACTTGCTAAATTACCATCTGTGATATTCAAAAGCGTTTTCATTTCTGTGAAATCAATCCACTCGTTTACAATCAGAATAGACATTATACCTAATCTGACACGACTTTCAAAATCCTTATTTAATTTATCAATGATTCCCATTGGCTTATTTGTATTTTCTGAACATTACTAATCCGTACAAGATGTGTAAAATACCAAAACCCAGAATCCAAAAAATCAAACCATATCCTAAGAAGAAAAGAGATATAAAACCTAAAATCAATTGACAAAAGCCTAAATATTTGACATCAGAAAATGTATATTTTTCTGCATTAACAAGTGCCAGTCCATAAAAAATTAAAGTTGCCGGGGCTACCAGAACATATATTTGGTGATATAAAAGTGCCAGGCAAAAAACTCCTCCCGCGGTTAAAGGAACAGCCAGATTAAAAAGCATATTTTTTGTAGCTGTTGTCCAAACTGGCAAATTGTCTTTTTTGCTTTTTCTAAGGGTAAAGAATATTCCAAAAGTTAAAGCAAATAACAAAATAATAATACCTGTTAGAATTAATTCTGAAACCAGATTAGCAGAATATAACACATGATTCTCATTAAAATAATCTACACCGTTTATTCTAAATAATTGGTAAACATACATTCCTCCTATCAAAGCAGAGAGTCCGGCAAAAACTCCAGAAAGTCCGCTTAAGGATATAAATCTTGAAGAACGCTCCATCATGGAGCGAATATGTGATAAATCTTCCTGGTGCTTCTGATTCATAATTAAAGTACTTTGAAATACAAAGTTATGTTTTATTTTGAAATGACAAACTAAAAATTGACTTTTTTATTTTAATAGATAGAAATTAAACCTACAAGGTATTTAAAACCTTGCAGGAATGAGGGTCTTAACGCAGATTTGCGTGAGGATATAGTAGAAGCTGGCTACCGAAGTAGCGCGTATAGCCCGACCAAAGTATATAAAAACAACAAAGCCTACTCGATTGAATAGGCTTATTAATTATTTTATTTGAAGAAAATTATTTTCTTGCGCTTCTCATCTTTCGTGCTAAAAGTGTGTTTTTAAGCAGCATTGCAATTGTCATTGGTCCTACTCCGCCCGGAACTGGCGTGATGAATGATGCTTTTTTGCTCACTCCATCAAAATCAACATCTCCCTTAATAACATAACCTTTTGGGTTTGATGCATCATCTACGCGAGTAATTCCAACATCGATGATAACAACTCCGTCTTTAACCATATCTCCTTTTAAGAATTCGGGAACTCCCAAAGCTGTGATAATAATATCTGCATTTTTAGTAAATTCTGCTAGGTTTTTTGTTCGGCTGTGTGTTAAGGTAACGGTTGAATCGCCGGGATTTCCTTTTCGGCTCATCAAGATGCTCATTGGGCGACCTACGATATGGCTTCTGCCAATTACTACGGTATGTTTTCCTGAAGTTTCTACTTTATAACGTTCCAGCAATTCCATAATTCCAAATGGGGTTGCTGGAATGAAACTTTCCATTTCCAAAGCCATTCTTCCAAAGTTTGTTGGGTGAAAACCATCAACATCTTTATCAGGATCAATTGCTAAAAGAATTTTTTGTTCGTCGATATGTTTTGGCAAAGGCAACTGAACGATATATCCGTCAAGGTTATCATCTTCGTTCAATTCTTTGATTTTTGCTAATAAGTCTGCTTCGGTAATATCTTCAGACAAAGCGACTAAAGTGGAATCGAAACCAATTTGCTGGCAAGATTTTACTTTACTTCCTACGTAAGTTAAACTTGCTCCGTTGTTTCCGACAATAACTGCTGCTAAATGAGGTACTTTTCCTCCTGCTGCTTTTATAGATTGAACTTCGGCTGCAATTTCGTTTTTAATGTCTTCAGATGTTTTTTTACCGTCTAGTAGTTGCATTAGTTTTTTGTTTCAGGTTTAATTTTTGTTTCAAGTTTCAGGTTTCAGGTTGGAGCGAAACTATTTATTGAAAAAAGTTTCAAATTTCAGGCTCACAACTTGAAACCTGAAACTTGAAACTTTTTATTTTATTATCTCGGCATTCCGCCAGGCATTCCTTTCATGCCTCCCATCATTTTCATCAGGTTTTTTCCGCCGGGACCTTGCATCATCTTCATCATCTTGCTCATTTGGTCAAACTGCTTCATTAACTGATTCACCTGCTCGACTTTGGTTCCGGAACCTTTTGCGATTCTGGCTTTTCTTTTTACGTCGATGATGGAGGGTTTGCTTCTTTCGATTGGCGTCATTGAGTGAATGATTGCTTCAATATGTTTAAAAGCATCATCTTCTATTTCTACATCTTTCATGGCTTTTGAAGCTCCTGGTATCATTCCTACCAGATCTTTCATATTACCCATTTTTTTCACTTGCTGAATTTGCGTTAGGAAATCATCAAAACCAAATTCGTTTTTAGCGATTTTCTTTTGAAGTTTTCTTGCTTCTTCTTCGTCAAATTGTTCCTGTGCTCTTTCTACAAGCGACACAACGTCACCCATACCAAGGATACGCTCAGCCATACGGTCTGGATAGAAAACATCAATTGCTTCCATCTTCTCGCCTGTACCGACAAATTTGATTGGTTTGTTTACAACTGATTTAATCGAAATTGCAGCTCCACCACGGGTATCACCGTCTAATTTCGTTAAGATAACTCCATCAAAATTTAGGATGTCGTTGAAAGCTTTTGCAGTGTTTACGGCATCTTGTCCTGTCATGGCATCGACAACAAACAAAGTTTCCTGAGGCTGAATTGCTTTGTGAACACGAGCAATTTCATCCATCATTTCCTGATCTACTGCCAAACGACCGGCCGTATCGACGATAACGACATTAAACCCGTTTGCTTTTGCGTGTTTGATTGCGTTTTGAGCAATTTCTACAGGATTTTTATTTTCTGGTTCTGAGTATACCTCAACACCTATTTGGTCTCCCACAACATGCAACTGGTTAATCGCCGCAGGACGGTAGATATCACACGCTACTAAAAGTGGTTTTTTGTTTTTCTTTGTTTTTAAGAAGTTGGCTAATTTTCCTGAGAAGGTCGTTTTACCAGAACCCTGAAGTCCTGACATTAAGATCACAGATGGAGTTCCCGAAAGATTAATTCCCGCAACATCTCCACCCATCAATTCGGTCAACTCGTCTTTTACAAGTTTAACTAATAATTGTCCTGGCTGTAATGTTGTTAAAACGTCCTGTCCAATTGCTTTTTCTTTTACTTTGGTTGTAAAATCTTTAGCAATTTTAAAGTTAACGTCGGCGTCTAAAAGAGCACGACGGACTTCTTTTAAGGTATCGGCAACGTTTACTTCTGTAATTTTCCCGTGTCCTTTTAATATATGGAACGCTTTATCTAACTTATCACTTAAATTATCAAACATACTATTTTCTTTATTTGAAGTGCAAAGATAATCTAATTAGATATTTCAGGCAATTTTTATTTATATGTAGTTTTTGCCACGAAGGCTCTAAGACACAAAGTTTTTTGCTCACAAAGTTTATTGTTTCACGCAGATTTAGCAGATAGAGCTGATTTTCATACTTAATCTAAAAAAAATTAATCTACATGATCTGTTAAATCTGCGAGAAAAAAAATACAAGGAATAAACCTTTGTGCCTTTGCAACTATGCAACTATGAACCTTAAATATTAAAACTGGAAATAAATAAATGGCTGTGAGCCTGCAACTGCTGTTGCGTATACGATCCAGTAAACGAAGCCCAGAATTACGGCTTTTAAAAGTAACGGTGTTTTATCGAAAACAAATTTCATTTTATTTGTAATGACTTCTGGTAAAAAGTGCCAAACGTAACCGAACAACATCAATAAAAATACATTTTTATATCCGGAAAGGATCACTTTCCATTGCTCTGGTTCAAAGGTTAACTGACCAATATTATTAATTACCTGTAATGCTGTGTCGAAATCTCTTGCACGGAAAAATATCCAGCAAAAAACAACAAAGTGAAATGTAATTACAATGGAAAAAAATGTCCATAAACCTGAACTTTTACCTTCTTTTTTTGATGGAAAAAATTCTAAAAAGATTTTGTGAACTGCCAATGCTAATCCGTGTAGTGCCCCCCAAACTATAAACTGTGCGCCGGCTCCGTGCCACAATCCGCCTAAAAGCATTGTTGTAAACAAATTAAAATTGGTTACTGTTGTTTGGTTTTTCTTTTTTGACAATAAAAATGTCAGGCAGAAAAGTAATATTGAACTAATAGCAATTATTACTGGTATGATACTGGTGTTGATATTTGACATTCCCCAAAGCAATAATCCGAAGAAGAATAAACTTGGAAATAAAAATCCGGCAAAGGATCCTTGGCGATTTCCTCCGATAGAAATGTATAAAAAGTCTTTTAACCAGGTGGATAAGGAAATATGCCATCTTCTCCAAAAATCTGTGATCGAAGTCGATTTATATGGGGTTCTAAAGTTAACAGGTAATTTAAAACCTAATAATAATGCAATCCCGATTGCCATATCTGAATATCCTGAAAAGTCGCAGTAAATCTGAATGGCATATCCGTAAGAAGCCATTAAGTTCTCAAACGCCGTATAGGTCATTGGCGTATCAAAAACGCGGTCAACAAAATTTACAGATATATAATTTGAGATAACTGTTTTCTTAATTAATCCTCCAATAATAAGGAACAGGGCATTGTTTACATCTTCTTTAGTAAGATTTAATTTTTGATAAATCTGTGGAAGAAAATCTTTTGCACGTACAATTGGCCCGGCAACTAATTGCGGAAAAAATGAAACAAAGAAAAGATATTCGATGTAATTTTTTGTTGGTTTTATTTCTTCACGATAAATCTCAATAATATAACTCATCGACTGGAAAGTATAAAACGAAATCCCAACGGGAAGAAAAATATTATGGAGTTCAAAATTGCCCTTGAACATATCATTGTAAGTAACAATCATAAAGTTCATGTACTTGAAATAACCCAGCAATCCTAAATTCAGAATAACGCTTATTACAAGATATATTTTCTTTACGTTATCTTTCTTTTCTCTGTAAATAATCTGGCTTAATCCATAATCTACAACCGATGAGAGCAATAATAACAAAAAGTAAATGCCGCTCGATTTATAGTAAAAGAAAAGCGAAAACAAAATAACGTATGTTAAGCGCAAATAAAATGTTTTGCGCAAAAAAGCGTAAACAAAATAGAAAACGAGAAATAGTCCCAGAAACAAACCAGTATTAAATAATAACTTTTCATCCGGGTTGTATATAAACCAACTTTTAACCTGCTCGATTGTTATTGTACCAAAATTATGAACAAACCAATCATTTATGCTATTACTTGTTATCAACTTACTTTTTTAATTTAAAATTATCGTATGCTTTTAAAAATGCTTCTGTAAAGAGTTTTCCTTGTTTTTCGTATCCTTTTTTAGAATAGTGAACAAAGTCCGGGCCTATTAAACCTTCTGCTCTTAATCTTCGGACTCCTGTTATACCTCCAAATTCATCATACAAATCCCAAACGGCATAATCTTCTTTTTCTGCAGCACTATTAATACGTTCTGCATAATCTTTTACGTAAACATTTGGCTTTCTGCCTCTGTGCAAAGATGGCGGCGGTGTCATGATAATTATCGGAACATCAATTTTTTGTTCTTTCAGGTTACTTATAAACTCGCGTAATTCTCTCATATAAGCCGAGGCTTCCATGTTGTCGTAACTTTCATTGGTTCCGAGTGAAAAAATCAATAAATCGGGATGTAAAGATTTTAACTGTTCAAAGAATAAGGGATATTTATTATAATCAGAGAATTTAGCTCCGTTTACACCGATTCCGCTATAGGTTATTCCAGGAGCATCTTTTTGCAACACAAGTCCGTTAAGCTCATATTCTGATGCGCTTTTATTCGGAATCAAATAAATTTTATCTAGTGCTTTTTCTGATTTATAATAATGTGAAAAAGCATCTGTTTCAAGATTTAACGGAACAAATTCTGAATTTTTAATTTCCTTCTGTCTTGTTTCGTTTGTTGGAATTTTTAAAGTTCTCCCGGCACGAATATTATTTGATTTCAGATTATTTGCTCTTTTAATATCGGCTACAGAAATATTATATTTATCTGCAATTACAGAAATTGCCTGACCTTTTTTAATTTTATGGGTGATTACTTTTCGCTCTGTAGACTGGATAATATTGTTTTGAGATGATATTGCCAGATCAAACATATTTTGATTTTGCGGCGTAATGATATGGATTGTGTTGAATTTATATGCCGGATCTTTTATATTCAATTGTACCGCAAAACCTGCATTGTCCCTCCAAAGTCCAATTCCGCTTAAACCAACTGGCCTGTTTTTTACAGGATAAATATTTCTATAACTTTCCCAGGTTTTGTTGGAATAAAATCTTTCGTTATAAGATCCGTTTGTTTTGGCTAATTGGTATGGAAAAACTAAACCCCGACCTGCATTTCCAAATTGCTGCTGCAGGATTTTTCTAATTTTATTGGTCATCAAATCTCCCTGAATATGAGAATCTCCAATATGTACAATGTTTATTTTCTGATTACTGCCAATTTCATTTTCTTTTAATTTATTAAAAACACTTTCTAAAACTTTAGCGTTATATATATGATTTCCTGCATAGGTTTCAATCATAGCTGAATCGATTTTAGCACTCATTTTTTTAGAAATTAAAAGTGGGACTGACTTTTGGGCTTCAATATTTGCCGAACATAAAAGACCGAAAAAGAAAATAATTAGTTTATTCATTTACACTATCTTTTACAACAGAGACGGAATCTGTTTTAGTTTTTCTGACTGGTTTTGGCTTTTCTGCACTTTCACGTTTTTCGCGCAGCACTTTATATTCTTCGTAACCTTTGTTTAACTGGCTGTATAATAAGTTTCCGATTGCTTTTGCGCCACGCTGATTAAAATGCGTATAATCTTTATTTGCTCTTGCCGGCGATTCATCTGCCCATTTTACCATAGATCCGTCACCACCCATTAGCGTATAAAGATTTACAAAACCGGATTCTGTATCGAGTGCGTATCTTTTCTGTGCTTTCATTAAAGGTACAACTGCCGAATCGGTTTTCATTTCAAGATCATATTTTGTTGATTTGTCAGCAGTTGAGACAATCAAAATTGAAACTCCTGGAAAAGATTCTTTTATTTTATTTACAGTTTTCGTCATCCCCTTCTGATACCAGGAATAATTTTTGGTTCCGTAATTCAATACGTTAGTTCCATAATGCAAAATAATCAGGTCGTATTTCAGGCTGTTATTAAATGCCTGCATTACACCAGCATTGAACATCGAAATTGGTAATCCCGAATTTCCTCTTTGCGAAAAGTTATCTACATGGACTCCGCTTCCGTTATCAAAATTAAAACCATAAATCGGAATCGAATCTGACTGGATGAAATTTGCTTTGAATGCTTTTATGCTTCCGGAAGTCACTTTTAGAGTATTAACTAAATTAGTCGGATTAAGAGTTTTACGCAATGTATCTTTTCCTATAATAAAATTAACATTCCCCTTTTTGTGTGATTTTCCGTAAAACAATGTAGGATTGTCAAGGGAAGTAGAAAATTTATTTAATCCTGCTTCATATTGTACCCAGGTCGTATTGGTTTTGTCATTTGCAAAAAATACGTGCCCATTTACACCAAAGGGACTTGTTGGTCTTTTTACATTTAGATACGATTGTGTTTTCCAGTTTTTAGAAAAAAGTGTTTTTACAGAACCTCTTGATGCCGATGATTCTGAAATTATAGAAACAAAACCAACCCCGTTTCCGCCAAAACGTTCCTGATAATTCATTCGCACATCCTGTACGATTAAATCTCCGTCGGTCATAGAATCTCCATAATAAGCTATTCTGACTTTGCTTTGCGGATTTTTTTCCAGCTGATATAATTTTTCATAAAAAGAAATCAGGTATTGATATCCTTTGTAATTCTCAAAAGTCTCAGACGGAAATTCAATTCCTTCAACACCATCAAAAACAATTTTCTCACCTGCTTCTTTTCTTTCGTCTTCTGTAATACTATCTGCATCCTTAGACAAAGAGTCATTTGCAACCGATTCCAGAAGGAGGCTGTCAATGAGTACATTTTTGGAATCTATCTTACTGTCCGAAAAAATTTTATCCGGCAAGATTTGCTTAAATCCAATGAATGCTATAAATGCTAATGCTACAATGGCAAAAGACTGAAAAAAATAAGATTTTGTATTCACTTAGTGCTTATAAATTTGAAGAAAGGTTTTAAAATATATGATATTTAATCTTTTTAAAAAACATCCGCAAAGATAGGATTAAACGTCAATTATAGTTGTTTTTAATCATTAAAAATAAAACAAAAAAAAGAGGCCAGATAAATCTAACCTCTCTCAAAAAAAATAAAAAAAACAAAGCTAATGATCAACTAAATTTTAAGGGTTTAATTGAAAATAATTTTACCAGATTTCTTAGAATGTTGTAGTACTATTAGCCTGATAAGCAAAATTGAAAGTGTAATATCTGGCTACAGCTGTTGCAGGATCCGGATTAGAAGGTGCATCTTTATAATAACTTAAGATTTCAAATTTAGCATATTTACCATCATGCGTTTTTACGACAAATACTTTTCCAGCCAAAGGCGAAATAATATTGTTTGCTGAATTATAATTATACCATCCTTTGTCACTTCCTGTCGGAATCGCATAAGCTGTTGCAGCATCCTGAACAAAAGTGGCTGCAGCTGGAAATGCAGTTATGCTTGCAAATGTACCTTGAGCTATACTTACTGCACCTGATCCTTTTCTTTCCGGTTCGTCTGCGTCTGCAGTAATAACTTTTGTTCCTCCATTAACAATGATTGTTGTTCCGCGGAAAGCGATATCCCAATTGTCATTGGTTACAATTTTATTTTCTGAGAAACTGAATTTTGTAAATGCTCCACCTACCGTTTGCCCTTGCCCTCCTGTTTGTGGTGCCGGAAGATTAGAAACTTTTGTAGTGACAACTGCAGGAGTTGTATCTTCTTTTTTGTCATCATCATTACTACATGATGTTATAAAAATAGTTAGCGCTAAAATCGAAAGTTTTAAAAAATTTGTTTTCATCGTAAAGGTGTTTAAATAATTGTTGATTAAAAATTATATTGAATTCTTGCAAAAAGCTGCCTACCCGCAAGGTTTGGTATTTGGTCCGGATCTTTATAATCAAATAAATTATTGGCACCGGCCTGTAAGAATAATTTATCCGTAATGTTCTTTGAAGCAGCTAAATTTGTAATGAAATAATCATTTACAAAATCATCGTATTTGTCTAAAATCTGATTGTTGTTTGAGTCAAATATTCCGTATTTGCTTCGATAAAAAACGCGTAAGTTGATATCTGTCTTTATTTTCGGAATAGTGTATGCAACCTTTAAATTTGCTGTATGCTTAGATCTGTTGTATAACCCGAAATAATCTGATTTCTTAATCTCAATTGTTTGTAATTCTGAATTTCGAATGTATTTGTGATCATCAAAATTGTCAACAACTGATTTATCTTTTGCTATTAAATATTGATATCCTACTGATACCGAAAACTCATTGGTGAATTTATAAGTTGAATTAAATTCTGCACCATAGGTAAAAACTTTGCTTCTGTTGAAGTAACTGAAAACATTTTGACCATTGTTTTTTTGGGCGACTATTCCGGTATCTATCAAATTACTTATAGAGTTATAAAAAGCATTCACATCAAATCTCAGTTTGTTCTTTTTATAGAAAGTCCCAAAATTATAGTTAACAGCAATTTCAGGTTCCAAAGGTTCGTCAAAGCTTATTCCGTCTATTCTTTTTAAAATCTGACCTTCACTATCCAGTTGGTTCAGACGGTCTTCTGCAACATTGTAACCTAAAACAGTATACCCTACGGAAGGATTTGTAAAATCGAAAAACAATTGGCGGAAATCTGGTGCTTTATATCCATAACCAACTGATCCTTTCAAAGAAAAGTTCTCATTGAATTTATAATTTACTGCCAGTTTTGGACTCAACTGAGATGCATATTCACTGTGATTGTCATATCTGAATCCGGCGAGTATATTCCATTTTTCAGTTGGATTATAGTCGTATTGTATAAAAACATATTGAGAATTAAACTTTACGTCCTTATCAAAATAGGTTCTGTCCAGACTCTCATAATTTAGTCCAATTCCTCCCGTGAGCTTGTCATCATTTATTGACAATGTAGTTCTGATTTCAGGTCGCAAAAGCCATTGATTGTAATAGGTACGATCATAAAGCACATTATTTTGATCATTTAGAAATGAATCATTTTTATAATTGGTGGTATACAATTCATACTCAGAGTATAACTTAGAACTCCATTTATGATCAAATTTAATTTGCGAATTCCATTCATTTTCTTTTGCATCACCTTTGTAAGTTTCAGCATCAATTAAAGCAACATTATCCATCTTTTGATTATAGAAACGATTACTTACAGTAAGTTTCAGCTTTTCTGAAAAATCATAATATAACTTTGGCTGAATTGTATAGTTATAGAAACTTTCAACATTTTTAAGAGCTGTGGTTTTATCCAAATCATATCCATCAGTCGAATAAAAATTGGTGAATAAATTGGCTGAGAATTTTTTCTTTTTCCAAAGAATATTGGCATTAGCATCATTGGTATTGAATGTTGCATATCGATAAGAAAGTGAACCTTCTAGTATATCTTTTTTAGGCCTTTTTGTAATTACGTTTATAACTCCTCCCATCGCCTCTGACCCATATAGCGCCGAAGATGCTCCTTTTACAATCTCAATTCTTTCAATATTCCCTACAGAAACACGCGATAAGTCCAAAACACCCGAACTTCGGCCCACAAGAGGCACCCCATCAATTAAGATCATCGTATATGCAGCATCTAATCCCTGCATTTGTATACCCTCAAAACCACTTTCGTCCGGAATCAAAATAATACCTGTTTGTTCGTTCAAAATCTCATTTAATCTTGTCACACCAGATTTTGCAATCGCCTCAGCGGTAATAATTGTTATTGGCAACGGTAATGAAGAGAGTGCTCTTTCTGTTCTGGTTGCTGTAACAACTGTAACTTCTGATAATTCATTTGCGTTAATACTATCTTTTTGCTTCTCCTGTGCTGAAAGATTTATTATAAATAAAATGACTGCAAAAAGGGTAATTTTTATTTTCATTATTTTGATTCATTCTTAATAGTCGATGCAAATATATAATTATTTTTATTCAATCTAAATTAAATTTATATATTTGCAAAAAATATAAAAACACATAAACTAACTATGAATACAAAAAGCCTTTACTTTTCAGCCATTATGGCTCTAACATGCAGTCTTGGTTTTGCTCAGGATGCTAAAAAACAGCAAGACATCAAATCAATCAAATCAATGTGTGGTTGTTATGAAGTGAAATTTAATTTTGTAGAGACTTTTCAGTACCCAAAAGATTCTCTTACTTATAAACCATCAAAAACTAAACATGATTATGGTTTAGAATGGGTTGAGTTGTTAGAAGATACTCCAAACAAAATCTCAATGCAGCATTTATTGATTGTAAGCGATAAAATGATCATTAAACACTGGAGACAAGATTGGCTCTACGAAAACACAGATTTGTATTCTTTTGACAAAAACACTTCCTGGAAATACAATAAGCTGAATAAAAAGGATGTAAAAGGCCAATGGACTCAAAAAGTATATCAGGTAGATGACAGCCCTAGATACGAGGGAACTGCAACCTGGGTACATGTTGATGGTACAGATTACTGGACAAACATTGCTGATGCACCACTACCTAGAAGAGAACATACAAAACGTAATGATTACAATGTTTTGAAAAGAAGAAATATTCACGAAATCACCAAAACAGGCTGGAATCATGAACAGGACAATGATAAACTTATCAGAGACGATTCTGGAAAAGATTATCTATTAGCGCAGGAAAAAGGAATGGACGTTTACACTAAAGTTCCAGATATTAAATGTATTGCTGCACAAAACTGGTGGAAAGAAAATAATGCTGTCTGGAAAAACGTTCGCGATAAATGGCAAACTCTTTTTGACAGACATAAAGACTTAAATTTAGAAGCTACAGTTGATAAGAAACCTTTATTCTCGTTTTTGTTTGATTTAAAACCAAACGTTTCAAAAGCAGAAACTGATGCTATTATCGACAAGTTTGTAAAATAAATATTTGAGTGTTAGTTGTGAAAAAGCCGATAGTTTTAAGAAAACTATCGGCTTTTAATTTAACAGAGATTATAATACAATTCTTTGAATTATAATACAGAACTAGTATTCATCTTCCTGAAATCCGGTTCTTTTTGTTCCTACATAATTGTATAAAACACCCGGTTCATTACTGTATTCAACCGTAAACGAAATTTTATCAACTGTATGGCCGCCTCTTGAGGTTCCTGCCATTTTCTCAATTTTACCGTTTGTAATCGTGACAGTTTTATTAGCTTGTCGCAAGTTTGGAGTATTTACATCTGAGGAAAAACTTCCATCACTTAAATTAATAGCATATTTTGCTTTTAATAACTGAGAGTTTGGTGTTTTTTGAGATAATCCATTATCATCTATAAACATGGTATTATCATTTGCCGAAGTGTTATAAGTTGAAAATCTGATAACTTTAGTCACACCATCAAATGGAACACTGATATACCAATCGCCTGCAAAATTTTGAGTAGTTGTACCGCCTGCGTCAGGTTCTCCACCTGCATCACAAGATGCAAATGAAATCGAAATAAGAATACCGAAAAGTATTTTTATAATATTATTTTTTAAATTCTTCATTTTTTTTTAATTGATTTTACTTCAAATAAGATTTCTAATTAATAATCTTTTTTGTGCAATTATTTATTCCACCAAATTTTAGCAGTGATATCTACCAATTGTGGAGCATTTGGATTATAATTTCTTTCAGATAATGGATAAGGAATTCTTTTAGGAAAAGTACCATAAGGAACAACCGCATCAGGGCTCGCAGTAAAAGCAAATTGCCCTCCTTTGTAACCTGCAACATTTTGTGCTACAGCAGAAGTTCGTGGATAGTCTGTTCTGTTTTTTTCAAAGAAAGCTTCAAATCCATTTTCAGGGAAACTTGCAACCCATTTCTGAACAATTATTGCTTCTAATTTCTGGTCAAATGTACCTGCAACAGGATATGCATAAACACCATTAATGAAGGTATCTGCTGTTGCAGCTGATAAACCATTTTTCTTAAAATTTTCAGTGACAGCAGCATCATATTTTGCTTTTCCACTTTTACCTGTTCTTTCTAATGCCTCAGCCTGCAAGAACAGACTTTCTTCTCGTGATAACAAACACACTGGTTTTTTAGATCCGTCATAGATACCGGCCGGATCTGATGTTGTTTTTGAACTATTATAAATTACCGCTGGAACAGACGCAGTTATTGGGCCTTTCGTGTAACCTAAACTTGGATTCGCATCGTAATTTCCCTGATCTTGAAAAACGTATAATTTTGGACTGGTGCTGCCAGGATTCCAATAAACGAAAGGATCTTTTCTTGGATCATTATTATCAGTCAAGTACTTACCTAAGGTTGTACTAATTCTAATATTAGTTCTGGTATTTAATTTATAGTTGTACTCATACAAAGGGTTTTCATAATTTGGTGAACCAATAAAATTAGACTGGGCAGCATCCTTATCCAAGAAAGAAACATTTGGATTATTTAAGAGAGCAGCAATACCGGCATCTGAAACAGCTTTATTTTTTTCTGATTGTCTGATATAAATTTTCAATTTTAATGTATTTGCAAATTTTTTCCAGTTTGCCATGTCTCCAAGGAAAATAAAATCATCCTTACCGGGAACAATTCCTTTTGAAGTTGACAAATCTTTAGAAAGTGCATCATCCAAATCTTTGATCATCAAATCATATACTTCTTGTCCTGTATTGAATTTTGGAGTAAGTATTTTTGGATCACAAGCTTCAGTATATGGAATATCACCATAAAAATCTGTCATTACCTGCGATGCCTGAACATATAAAGTGGTAGCAATTAAATAATAATTCCAGTTTCCCTCTGCAAATGCTTTTCTCTGTACGGCTTTTATATCGTTTAAACCATCATACATAGTTGTCCATGCAAAATTGTAATCGTTTGTAGTAACGGTATAAGAATCTAAGTTTCTGAACTGATTTGCACCAGATGATTGTGTATAATACTGCGACCAAAATCCTCCTATTATTGAAAACACACCTCCTTCTGCTCCAACGATTCCAATAATTCCGGCAGGAAGTTGTGAAGACAATGGCGTAGTATCAGGAGTCAAAAGATCCGGATCTTTGTTGATATCTAAATCAGTACTGCATCCTATGAATGTAGTTGATAAAACAAGTATACTTATAATAAATTTTTTCATTTTCTTTTTTTTAGAATGTTAATTTAAGACTTGCACCGTAAGATCTTTGAGAAGGATTGGTTGCAAATTCTCCGGCTTCACTCAACAAACCATCTCCATAAGTTGATAATTCAGGATCTACATAAGGGTTGGCAGCAGGTGTCCACATGAATAGATTTTTTCCATATAAACTAATGCTTGCATTCGATATCTTAAATTGCTTTGTAAATGAATTTGGTACACTGTATGAAATGAATACATCTCTCAAACGAACAAACGTTTTATCAATTACATGTCCGGCTTCTATTCCAGGATTAGAAGAAGTGTTCCAGAAACTGGTCACTTTACTAGTGGTCATTGGAGTTGTATTTTCAGAATAAGTAATGTTTCCGGTTGCATCCTTAACCTCTACTACTGAGTTCGGAATGATGTAAGGATTTCTGTCGTTAAAAGTGGTTTCTATACCATTTCCTGAAAATTCATTTATTCTCTTAGTGTAAGAATACATTTGTCCTCCCTGTTTCCAGTCAACACTACAGCCTAATGTGAAGTTTTTATATTTAAAACTATTTTTAAACCCCATTACGAAATCTCGTTGAGAAGTCCCCACGTTGCTTTGGTCTTTTGCTGTCGCATAATATCCTGTAGAGGCTACCACAATTGGACGTCCGTCTGGTGTCAATTTAGGAGTATATGCTGTAAACATTCCAAGAGGCTCTCCTTTTTCGGCAACAAAATTAACCCCATACATAGATGCTAAGGTCAGTTTATCTAATCCGTAAGCAATATCAAGAACTTTTGATACGTTTTTGGTAAATGTTGTTGTAAAATCCCATTGAAAATCTTTAGTTTTAACAGGAACTATATTTAAAACAATTTCGATTCCTCTGTTTTGAAGATCTAAGATATTGTCTGTTTGGGATGTCGCACCGGTAGAACCGGCCAACGGTCTTGAAAATAATAAATCTGTTGTTTTTTTATGGTACACAGATAAATCTAAGTTTATTCTCTTTTTGTAAAAATTGCTTTCAAAACCTAATTCGTATTCGGTTGTTCTTTCTGGTTTAAGATTTGGATTTCCTAAGTTTCCAGATAGTTCATATCCGTTAACTCCACCAATTGGAAGCAAAATATTTCCAAATCCTAAAGCTGCATTTGCAGGAATCATAGAGTTATTGGTTTGATAATAACCCGTATCATTTCCAATTGCCGCAACGCTACCTCTTAATTTAATATAATGTTCATTTTTATCTAATACAACCGCACCCACACTCAACGAAGGATAAAAGTAAGAGTTGTTCCCTTGCGGAAGTGTCGATGTCCAATCGTTTCTACCTGTCAATGTTGCAAAATATTTATTTTGGTATGAAGCCTCAACAGATGCAAATACGCCATGACTTCTTCTTAAATAATCATCCTGTACCACAATAGGAGATAATATTGAATTTGACAACTCATAGAAGTTCGGAATATCTAAGTTGGTAATATTTGCTTTTAGTGAAGATCCGCTTCGTTCATTTGTGTTGAATCCGGCCATCGCACTAAAATTGAAATTCTCATTAATAGCTGTGCTATATGCCAAGTTGAAGTTATTATCAAACTCTATATTTTCGGTAGATTTTTCTGTAACTCCTCCAACAATTACTGCTTTTCCATTATCTGCATTTGCAGATCCTGGTGCATAACTCATTATTGCGCCATATGATTTGATTTTTTCACTTCTGTAATCTCCTCCTATTTGATAAGTGGCAGTTAATTTGTCGGTGATTTTATAACTCAAATTTACATTTCCAAAAAATCTGTTTCCTTTAATGTTGGTCGCATTTTCCTGTAAATCCCAATAAGGATTATCTACGTAAGGAGAATATAAATTACTTGGTGTGTTATAAGGATTGTTTGTATAATCCCTTAATCCGGTGATATTAATATCTCTTGGTGTCTGTGCTAATGCTTGTGCAACTGTACCTCCTTCAGTACCACCCTGACCTGTATTTACAACATTTTGGTCTTTGTTGATATAATTTACGCTCGTTCTTACAGTAAATTTATTTGCAGAAATACCTGCATTCAATCCGATTGTATTTCTTTTATAAGCATCTGCTGTCGTTGGAAAAATACCATCTGAACTGACAGTGGAGGCATTTAATGAGAAATTTGAAATTTCGCCACCACCACTCACACGAACACTATTTGTAAATGTTGTACCTGTCGTGTAAAAATCTTTTACATTATCAGGCAATGCAACATACGGTTTGGTTTGTTGTACACCATTAATCATAGCACCCCATGGTCGGGTTTCGCCATTGTATCTGGCACCCCATGAACCATTTTCATTACTTGCATGATTATTTGCATTTGCCGGACCATCCCATTCTGAGTAAGAAAGTCCATTCCATCCTTGTCCAAATTGATCCTGAAGATGAGGCACTCTTGCTACCTGATTGAAGTCTGTTGAAGTTAGGAAATCAATACTTATTTTTGATTTGTTTTTTGCTGATTTTGTTGTAATTAAAATCACTCCATTTGCAGCTCTCGATCCGTATAATGCAGATGCAGCAGCTCCTTTAAGGATAGACATACTTTCGATGTTATTAGGATCTAAGTCACTTATCCCGTTTCCTGCGTCAAAACTTCTTGTACTGTTTACTTTTCCTTCTGCAGTTGTTCCTCCACCATTATTACTATTATTAATAGGTGTTCCGTCAACTATGTATAAAGGACTGCTATTTGATAGTGAATTGAATCCACGGATCACTACTTTTGATGAAGCACCTGCCTGAGCCGGAGTAGTAATATCGGCCCCTGCAACTTTTCCCGATAATGATTCAAAAGCATTTACATTGGTAACATCAGTAAGATCCTTACCACTTACACTTGCAGTGGCATAACCTAGTGATCTTTTTTGTTTCTTGATTCCCATTGCTGTTGTTACAACAACAACATCTTTGAGTTCCTGAGCTGCAGCATTTTCCATTTTAACATTAATAAACGAAGAACTTGCTGCGGCTTCCTTCGTTTCCATTCCCATGTAGGCAAATACCAAAATATCGCTTGGTGCTGCTTTGATAGAAAATTTTCCGTCAAAGTCAGTTTGTGCTCCTAATTTGGTTCCTTTGATTAATACACTAACTCCTGGCAGAGGTATTCCGGCATTGTCTTTTACAACACCTGAAACCGGTCTTTCCTGTGCAGAAATTAATTGTAAGGCTAGCAAAAAGAAAAATGCTATAAACCCTTTTAATTTTTGTTTCATGTTTTATTTATTGAATTGATTGAGGGCGCAACTTATTACATTAATATAATTTTAACAAGAAATATTTCACTTTTAACTAAAAAAATTATAGCTTTTTACCTACTTAAAAATTGATTTTTAGATTAAAAGACTAGTATCAAATTATTTATAAACTCAAATTGACTCTAGCCAGATTTTGTTTTCCTATAAAAAAAACCGCTTAAAACTAAATTTAAGCGGTTTTTCTTTTTCATTTGTACTAAAAAATTTTAATTAAAACACGTTAGTTTTTATCCCAAAATATTTTAGTCTTTAATTTATCACCACCAATGGCCGTAGCAGCTGCATTATAATTTATAGCATTTAATGTTTGCTCTCTAATTGGATAAGTCATTCTTGAAGGGATTTGTCCCTCTGCGGCAGCATCAGCATTTGAAGGAGGTGTCAGAGCAGGAAAATCTAATCTTCTTGTAAATGTCCAACCCTCAAAACCTCTGTTAAACATTGCATACCAAGCTTGTTCTCCAATTTTTTGCTGCCATGTTCCTGTCGCAGTAGCATAAGCAACTGATGATTGTGCCATATAAGCACTTGCATCAGCAGTAGATACTCCCCAGTCTTCCATTGAAGCAGCAATTGCATTGTGATAATGAGATGTGGCACTACCGCTAACAGCAACCCCTCTTTCTACTGCTTCTGCTAATAAAAATTCAACTTCTGCATAATCAAGATAAGTCCCTTTAAAGTCAGGTTGTTGAATTTTATCATTTATATGTGTATATTTCCCAAAACTATTTTTTACTCCTATAACTCCACCTTTGTATGGTAAAGCATTACCATTATCATCTACTAAATTTTGAGCAAAATAAACCTTTGTTCTGGGATCATTTTTAGAAACTAAAGCATCAACAAATGGTTTCGCCGGCACAAAATCATGTCTTCCTCCAAAAACTAATTCAACAAAAAGCGGGTTGGTATTTGGAACATTTTTTTCATATGTTATTTTGGCATTATCCTGATTAGATGTAAAAGCACCTTTTGAAGCCGAAATAATTGCCGCATCTGCAATAGAATTCTCTAATCCAGATGCTTTAAGATTTATACCTAGTTTTAATTTAATACTATTGGCAAATTTTATCCATAAAGTTACATCGCCTTTGTAAATAAAATCAGCTTCTCCAAATGAAGGGTAGCCTGTTTCAATGTCTGCAATATCACGATCAAGACGCACAATTAAATCCTTATAGATATCGACAGCCTTATCATATTTTGGAAGATAGTTTCCAGACCCTTTAAACGCTTCTGAATAAGGAACATCTCCAAAAGTATCAACTAAAATTTGGTAAGAATAAACAGTTAGAATATCGATTAAAGCCAGTTGATTTTTTTTTGTCGCTGTTTTAGTTGCAAAATCAGGGTCAGCGGCTATAATAACTTGTTTTTCTATAAATTCTTTTGCCATCATTAAATCACTCAAAGAACCATCACCGGTTGATGTACCGGAAAAATAAGCGTCCCAATGGTTACCGGAAATATTTCTGGTTGTCCATTGATAAACAGACTCATCAATATAGGTCGTCTCAGTCCATTGCTGGTTAACTAATCTAAAGATGTTTTTATTTACACTTGTATTTACCACCTGCTCAGCTATACCTTTTTGGGCACTGCTGAAAAGAGTAGCCGCCGGTACCTCCGAAGGGTTTTTTGTATCTTCATTCAGGTCAGTCAAATCACTGCAAGAAGTTGTAAGTGCTAAAACACTTAAAAAATAAATTATTTTTCTCATTGTATTGTATTAAAATTTAAATGTTAAATTAAAGCCTATGTCTCTTGTTGTAGGCAGCGATCCAACAGAATAACCTCTGGATTTATTACCAGATGACAAGCCGCTTTCTGGATCAGCATAAGGAAGATTCTTGCTTATTATCCATAAATTTGACCCTAACAAACTAAATGTAGCTGAATCAACAAATGTTCCTTCGAACATCTTTTTTGGAAAATTATATGAAATCGAAACTTCTCTTAATTTCACATAAGAAGCATCATAAATAAATGCCTTAGCGGGTTGCGCTAAGTATCCATAATTATTAGAAAAAGTTCCGGGATTTTGTGACATTTTAGTATTTGCGGTTCCATCTGGAGCCACACCAGCATTTAAAATACCTGTTTCGCGAATATTGCCTGCTGCAGTCTCTCTATACAAACCGGTTGCAAGACCGTAATACATATCCAGAGAGAAAATATCTCCCCCTTTTTGGGTATCAATCAAAAATCCAAAGGCAACATTTTTATAAGTAAATTTGTTTCTAATACCGCCAATCCAATTAGGAGTAATATTTCCTATAATATTATCAGAGGTTGTCGTAATCATATATTTACCTGTGTTTTGATCTACTGTACGTTGACCATTAGTATAAACATAATCCGTTCCTTTTATACTGCCATAAGCTTCATTAGGAGCAGCATTAGTAGTCACTCCACCTTGAAAACCTGCCAACTGCAAATTATTTATACCGCCAGGCAGTGAAATAACTTTACTCTTATTGTTAGACCAGTTTACTGTAATATCCCAGCTAAAACTTTCCGTTTTAACAGGGGTGCCTGTAATCTGAATTTCTAAACCTTTATTGTCTATATTACCACCATTAACTACTGCGTTTTTAAAATGTGATACAGAAGAAACCTCCGCAGAAACAATTTGGTCAACAGAATTGGTTTTATAATAAGTAACATCAAAACCTAAACGTCTATTAAGCATACTGGTTTCTAAACCTACTTCAAAAGATTTTGTCCTTTCAGGTTTTAGATTAGAATTTTTATTGGTATTTGGTAAAGTATACATTGGTTCATTATTAAAATTAGAACTTCTTGTATAGGTATTTACCAACTGTAATGCATCAGCATCGTTTCCTACTTCAGCATAATTCATTCTGAATTTCCCTAAATTCAACCACTTTTGCTGTATTAGATTGGAGAATAAAATAGAGCCTGAAACTGCAGGATATACATATACATTATTCCCCTTAGGCAATGTAGAAGACTCATCACGTCTTATAGATGCATCTAAAAAATAAGTGTCTTTATATCCCAAAGATGCCTGTGCATAAATACCATTTACTTGTTTGGTATATTTATTTTCAAGAGGAAAAGGCAACGCAAATCTTGAATTTGATAACGCATATATTCCCGGAGTAACTAATCCGCCAATTGTAGATGAAAGAACTTTATCTCTGTCATCTCTTCTTACGTTTGCACCCAATATTCCTGTTAGACTAAGATCTTCACCAAATTTTTTATTGAAGTTAAGCATGAAATCATAATTGATTTCTTGAAAATTACTATCCAATCTCTGATATCCGGAAGTTTCATCAACAGGAGATAATCCAAATCCGGAAGCAATAGAGCCAACAGCTCTTCTTTCTTCCTGAAGTTCTTTATAAGTATCTAAAGAAACTCGCCCTAAAGCACTTAACCAGTTTGTAATTTGATAATTCAGAGAAGCATAACTAAACAAACGTGTTCTATTATCTGAAGAATAATTTTGATGACGTGTAAAATAAGGGTTATCCCAATAAGCAGGCACCAATCCATCTACAGAAGTTGGATCAGCCCAATTCCAGGTAATATTTTGACCTCCAGATGCATTATAAGCATTATGAAGTTCTTTTATATCGGTATTGGTTTGCCACCATTGTCTAAAGTTACCCAAAATATTGTCATTATAACCTGTTGAGTTTCTACCAACCGTGCTTTGCAAAGTAACAGCAGCATAAGCATTAGCAGTTAATTTGTCTGTAATATTTTGACTAAATCTTGCACTTAACTGATTCTTTTTTAATTCACTATTTGGTAAAATACCTGTTTGAAGAGTATTTACATACGACAATGAGATACTCGCCTTTTCTGTAGACTTTTCCAGAGACAGACTATTTGTAGTAGTTTGAGCGGTTTTGAAAAAAGAAATTGGGCCATTTTGAGCTGCACTCCATGCCGTTGCCTTACCGTAATTTTTAGAATATGGGGTAAAAGCATCCCATTGATAAACAGGCTGTCCTGTAAAAGCATCTCCATAAGAGGCATCATTAGAAGTATCGACTGTTGGAATTGTGCTGTCTGGATCTATGAAGGAACTTCCGATACCATATCCTGATCCATATTTTGTCTGATATTTAGGAAACGTCGACTTATCAATTGTACCAACAGTTAAGCTGCTTGAAAAAGTAAAGCCAACTTTCTTATCCCCTTTTTTTCCCTTTTTGGTTGTTACCATTACAACTCCATTAGCCGCCCTAGAACCGTATAAAGCGGTTGCAGCAGCTCCTTTAAGAATATTAATACTTTCTATATCCTCCTGATTTATATCTGACACGTTATTACCGTAATCATATCCTCCACGACCTGTTGACTGGCTATCAGTATTAGAATTTGAATTATCTATAGCAACACCATCTACAACCCATAAAGCCTGATTATTTCCAGTAAGTGATTTATTACCACGAATTACTACATTTGTTGAGCCTCCAAAATTTGTATTTCTAGAAACTTCAACCCCTGCAGCCTTGCCTGATAAAAGATTAGCTACATTTGCATTTCCAGCTCCTCCATCTAAATCTTTCCCGGAGATTTGCTGAGTTGCATATCCTAAAGATTTTTTCTCTCTTTTTACCCCCATTGCTGTTGTAACCAAAACCCCTTCCAGTTCTGTCGCATTGTTTAGCATTTTGATATTAATGGTAGATGAACTTGCTAAAACCTCTTGGGTTTTCATACCAATGTAACTAAATACCAAAATTTGAGATGCTGATGCTTTAACAGCATACTTTCCATCAAAATCTGTTTGTGCACCTGATTGTGTTCCTTTAACCAAAACACTTACTCCTGGTAATGGAATACCTGCATTGTCAGAAACTGTACCGGTAATTTTTCTTTCTTGTGCAAATGTCATCTGTAAAGCGATAGAAAAAAAAAGCACCATAAGTCCTTTTAATTTTTGTTTCATAATTTGATTTTTTTTGATTTGGAGTGCAACTTATCAAATTAATATATTTTTAACAAGAAATATTATATATTTAACATTATTATATATAATATTTTTCCTATATATAATAACACAATACAAAAATTGAATATGTTAACTACTTAATAATAAATTAACTGCCATTTTATTTTCTTTAACTAATTTTGTAAGAATTAATTTGGGAAATAATCTAAATAAAAATCAAAAAAGGAAGTTTTTTAGAACTTTTATATTTTAAATGAAAAGTGAATAATTAAGTTTTAGAATAATTATATAAAAAAAGCCGTCTAAAACTAACTTAGACGGCTTGACCTTTTATTTATTTTTACTAAAAGCTTACTAATTCAAAATAGTTAAAAATGAAATATAAGGAGGTATTTTAAATTACCATTATTTGAAAGCAAATGTAAAATCAATTCAAAATTTTTACAGGAACAATATGTTTAAAAAGCATCAAAAAAAGCCAACAATTTGAAAACTGTTGGCTTTATAAATTTTAATATTTTGAAATATTACATTCTCTCCGGAACTTCAATTCCTAATAAAGTGAAGGCTGACTTAATAACCTCGGCAACTTTTTGTGATAATTGTACTCTGAATATTTTTTTTGTCAAATCAATTTCACCTAAAATATGTACTGATTGATAAAACGAATTATATTCTTTTACCAAATCATATGTGTAGTTTGCTATCAGGGCAGGACTGTGATTTTGAGCTGCATTTTGAATTACTTCCGGAAAAAGTTCGATCTGTTTTACCAATTCTTTTTCTTTTTCGTGAAGCACTTCGACTTCCCTCAGTATGACATTATAGTCAAAATCAGCTTTACGAATAATTGACTGGATTCTTGCGTATGTGTATTGTATAAAAGGCCCTGTATTCCCCGCAAAATCAACAGATTCTTCTGGGTTAAATAAAATACGTTTTTTAGGATCGACTTTTAAAATGTAATATTTAAGCGCGCCAAGGCCAATTGTTTTGTACAGTTTTGCTTTTTCTTCATCAGAATAACTATCCAGTTTTCCTAAATCTTCAGAAATTTGTTTGGCTGTATCGGTCATATCCTGCATCAGATCATCGGCATCTACAACAGTTCCTTCACGGCTTTTCATTTTTCCGGAAGGTAAATCAACCATCCCGTATGATAAATGATATAAACTTGAAGCCCAGTCAAAACCTAATTTTTTTAAGATCAAAAACAAAACTTTAAAATGATAATCCTGTTCGTTTCCGACAGTATAAACCATTCCGCCAACATCCGGCATATCTTTTACACGCTGAATTGCAGTTCCTATATCCTGTGTCATGTATACCGCAGTCCCGTCAGAACGCAATACAATTTTACGATCCAGGCCTTCATCTGTCAAGTCTATCCAGACTGAACCATCAGGATCTTTTTCAAAAACCCCTTTGTCAAGCCCAACCTGAACAACGTCTTTTCCTAATAAATAGGTATTGCTTTCGTAATAATATTTATCAAAATTAACTCCAAGATTAGTGTAAGTTGTTGCAAAACCATCGTAAACCCATTGGTTCATCATTTTCCAAAGTGTAATTACTTTTTCATCTCCGGCTTCCCACTTTTTCAGCATGTCCTGAGCTTCAATAATAATTGGGGCTTGCTTTTTTGCTTCTTCTTCTGTTTTTCCTGAATCCATCAATTGAGAGATTTCAGCTTTATAAGCTTTATCAAACTCAACATAGTATTTACCAACCAGTTTATCACCTTTTAAATCTGAACTTTCAGGAGTTTCTCCTTTTCCAAATTTCTCCCACGCCAGCATTGATTTACAAATATGAATTCCGCGGTCGTTTATAATTTGGGTTTTATAAACTTTTTTGCCGGAAGCTTTAATAATTTCGGCAACAGAATATCCTAATAAATTATTACGAACGTGACCTAAATGCAAGGGTTTATTAGTGTTTGGTGAAGAATATTCGACCATAATAGCCTTATCGTCAGGATTTGGAGTTACATACCCAAATTTTGTGTTGTCTTTTATTTCATTAAAGAAATTCAGATAATAACTGTCTGCAATTACAATATTCAGGAAACCAGAAACTACGTTGAACCTTGCTACTTCCTCAACATTTTCAACCAGATAATCCCCGATTTTATTTCCCAATTCTGCAGGATTGCTTTTTATCACTTTCAGCAAAGGAAAAATTACCATCGTAATATCGCCTTCAAACTCTTTTCTGGTAGTTTGAAATTCAATTTTATCAACAGTAACATCAAATAATGCTTGTATTGCTTTTTGTATAGAAGGTGTAAGAATTTGTGATAATGACATGTAACTTATTTTTTTAAAGTGAGCAAAGATACTGCTTATTCATCAATTAGAGAAAATCAAAAACATATAAAATTTAGGAAACCAGTTAGAAATTCACAAAAATCAGAATATTTCAATTGTTAAAATTATCAAAAAATTAAAACCTTAATCCATTATAAAACAGCACTTCTTAAAAAAAATTAAATTTTCTTCTAATTTTTATGTAACATATCGACAGCTAAAGAGTCTTAATAGGGACTTTAAATTATTGTCAAAAGGAAAAAAAACAAAAAAAACAACAATCATCATCAATCAAATCAAATCAATCAAGTACCACATTATGAAACTAAAATTCTTACTGTTCGCATTACTGGGGGTAATGGCAACAGCACAAGCCCAGAATTCCGGAACAGTGTCCGGGAAAATTACAGAAAAATCGAATAACGCACCAATTTCTTATGCTACAGTTTCTATTAAAGACAATGGAAAAGTAGTTTCTGGAGTGAACACAGATGATAATGGTGATTTTGTTATTAAAAATTTAGCCTTAAAAAATTACACTATTGAAATTCAATATATCGGATTCAGAAAATATATCGGATCTGTCTTATTAAGCGACAACAAAAAAGAAGCTTCTGTAAAAGTTGCACTAGAAGAAGAAGCTACCCAACTAAAAGGCGTAAATATTGTAGCCGAGCGTTCAACAATAGAACAAAAAATTGACCGTAAAGTAGTGAATGTTGGAAAAGATTTGACTACTGCCGGGGCTTCTGCATCTGATATCATGAATAATATTCCTTCTGTAAACGTAGATCAGGACGGCAAACTTTCCCTTCGTGGAAACGATAACGTTCGTGTTTTGATTGACGGAAGGCCAAGTAATATTGACCCGGCGCAGTTATTAAAACAAATTCCTTCGACTTCTATCAAAAAAATTGAGTTGATTACAAATCCTAGCGCTAAATATAATCCGGAAGGAATGTCGGGGATTATCAATATTATTTTACACAAAAATGCAAACACCGGATTCAACGGAACTTACAGCGGTGGTATTACTTTTGGAGAAACTGCAAAATACAATCAGTCACTTGACTTGAACTACAAAACAGGAAAAGTAAATTTCTTTGGGAACGCCGGACAGAACTTCGGAACTTATTTTAATGATGGTCATATCGTAAGATTAGATCAGGATATTGTTCAGAATCTGGACATCAAAAACGACAATGATTCGTATTTGTATAAAATTGGAATGGATTATTTAATTGATGATCACAACACTTTGTCTTTTTATACCAATCAAAATAAATCTACAGGAAAAGGATTTGTAGATACTAATATTGATTATAATAATGTATTGGATTCTGACATTGCAAACATCTTTCAAAAATCAAGATATTGGGGACCAGAAACAACCGGAACTTATAATTTAGCCTACAAACACATCTTTAAAAAAGAAGGGCATACTTTAGATATTGAAGGAAATTATAGTGATACTAAAGAAATTCAAAATGCTTCGTTTGATACTGAGATCACAAATATCGACAATACATCTAACCGTACTATTTATGATGATTACATTAACGGTACAAGAAAATTAAGCACTGTAAACGTAGATTATGTAAATCCGTTAAATGAAAAAACTACATTAGAAGCCGGTGCAGAAGCCAGAATTACAAGAACTGATAATATTTATAATACCGGAAATCCGCTTGCAGAATTGCCAAGTTCAAATTATACCTACGATACTGATATTTATTCAGCTTATGTAACATTTGGTCAAAAGTTCAAAAAATTCAGTTACCAGTTGGGTGCTCGTTTTGAAAGCTACAAAGTTGCTGCAAATTTGAATAAGGGATTTGAAAAATTTGACGATGACTATATCACTTTATATCCATCAGCATATTTAACTTATAATTTAAACGAAAAAAACACTTTACAATTAAGCTACAGCCGTCGTGTAGACCGCCCAAGTTTAGAACAGACAAAACCTATTCGTGAGTTTTCTACCCCATTGGTTACTTCTTTAGGAAATCCGGAACTAAGACCTCAGTTTACAAATTCTGTGGAAGTAAATTACACTAAAACACTTGAAAAAGGAAGTTTTACAGCAGGTGTTTTTGTAAGAAGTATTAATGATCAGATCAACAGAATTTTATACCCTGACGATAAAGAGCCAAACAGTAACAAACAAATCATGTCTTTTACCAACTACGACAACAATACTGCGTATGGATTTGAGGCTTCTTTTAATTATAAAATTACAAAATGGTGGGACATTTCTCCATCTATTGATTTCTCAAGTATCAATCAGCAGGGAATTGTGTTTTTATATGATCCGACAACAAAGTTAAGTACTCCAATCGAAAGAAAAATTACAGTTGCGGCATTTAACGGGCGTATGAACTCAAACTTTAAAGCAAACAAGCGTTTAAGCTTTCTTTTATTTGGTTTCTACAGAGGCGCAGTTGACGGATTGCAAAATAATAGCCACGAAATGTACAAAATGGACATAGGTTCACGTTATACATTGTTAGACAACAAGATGAACATCAGTTTACGTTTCAATGATGTGTTCAATACTATGAAATATGCTTTTGACACTATGTATCCTTATCCTCAGGCAGGACAATTTTCATGGGAAAGTCAAACAGTATATTTAGGTTTAACATACAACTTTGGAGGTGCAAAAATCAAAAACCTGCAACGTAAACAAAGAGAAGACAACACTAATAAAGATGGTGGCGGAATGTTTTAGTCCCGTTTCTATTAGTAGATTTTAATATTTTTAATAATTTTTCTTGTAGAGAAAAGCCCTGGAGTGTGCCAACTCCAGGGCTTTTTTATTTAAAGTGAACTGATTAAAAAATTTATTTCTTCGGCATTTGCCATTTCAGAATCGTCTGTAACTGCTGATGAATGGTAAAAAGTGGGCTCCAACTTTTGCTTCAATAAATGAATATTTGAAGATCGAAGACCTCCTCCCGGCATAATGACAATTCGACCATTGGCTAATTTTTGAATTTTTTCTAATACCGAAATGCCTTCTGTAACATTTTTTCCTTGTCCGGATGTCAGGATTGTTTCAAAACCACAATCTATGACATCTTCGAGAGATCGCTCAATATCGGCAACTACATCAAAAGCTCTGTGAAAGGTACAAGATAACGGGCTGGCTAAATCTACCAGTTCTTTGTTTTTGGTTTTGTTTACACTTCCGTCTTCATTTAAAATTCCGAAAACAAAACCGTCAACTCCCAGTTTTTTAAACTGTTTGATATCTTGTTTCATTTCAACAAGTTCTTCATCAGAATAAACAAAATCTCCTCCACGGGGTCTTATAATAACATGCATTTTAATTGACAGTTCTTCCCGAACTTTTACTCCTAGTATATAATTTGGTGTCGTTCCGCCTAGTTGCATATTCTCGCATAATTCTATTCGATCAGCTCCATTTTCCTGTGCGATTAAGGCTGATTCAAAATTAAAACATGCTATTTCCAGTTGATTTTTTTCCATTGTCAATATAATCTATTTTCTCCGAATTTGTCATTGCGAGGAACGAAGCAATCTCACATTTCATCTAATTCATCAGAAAACGTAATATTGCTGATGACATTGCTTCGTTCCTCGCAATGACATTACTAAATTATAAAAAAACCTGTTCAAAAACTGAACAGGTTTTAATATATTATTAAGATCGAAAAATTACCATCTTATAATAGCACTTCCCCAGGTAAATCCACTTCCAAAAGCTGCTAAAACAACTGTGTCGCCGGTTTTGATTTTACCTTGTTCCCAGGCTTCTGTCAATGCGATAGGAATAGAGGCTGCTGTTGTATTTCCGTATTTCTGGATGTTGTTATGCACCTGGTCGTCTGACAATTTGAATTTGTTTTGAATAAATTGAGAGATTCTCAAATTGGCCTGATGCGGAATCAGCATATTAATATCAGAAACCTGCAGACCATTTGCTTCCAAACCTTCGTTGATAACCTCAGCAAAACGTACAACTGCATTTTTAAACACAAATTGCCCATTCATATAAGGATAATAACTTTCGTCATTTGGATCATTATCTGCTAAAATATCAGTTACCCAACGCGCTCCCATTCCCGGTGCCTGCAAAGCCAATTCTTCTGCATGCTGCCCTTCTGAGTGTAAATGTGTTGATAGTATACCTTTGGACAAATCTTCTTCACGGCTTAAAACTGCTGCTCCTGCCCCATCTCCAAAAATAACAGAAACTCCTCGCCCACGCGTTGTCATATCCAATCCGGTCGAGTGTACTTCTGAACCAATTACTAAAATGTTTTTATACATTCCTGTTTTGATATATTGATCAGCAACCGAAATAGCATAAATAAAACCAGAGCATTGATTTCTAACATCTAAAGCTCCAACCGTTTTAAGGCCTAAATCACGTTGTACTAAAACTCCGGGCCCTGGAAAATAATAATCTGGGCTTAATGTAGCAAAAACTATAAAATCAATATCTTCTTTGGCTACGCCGGAACGTTCTATTGCAATCTTAGCTGCTTTTACTCCCATGGAAGTTGTCGTATCTTCTCCGCGAATAATATGTCTGCGCTCCTGAATACCGGTTCGTTCCTGAATCCACTCATCATTGGTATCAATAATCTTAGACAAATCATCGTTTGTCACAACATTAGAAGGAACATAATATCCTAAGCCCGCTATTTTTGAATGATACATATGTTTTATTATTTGTTAAAAAATTGGATTGCAAATTTAAGTATACTTTAAAATATAAACGTACAAATTACTATTTTTTTCGTAATTAGCAATTTAATATCCTTTAATAATATTGCAAACAGGAAGATTATAATTTAAAAAAAAGGTTTTAAAACCAAAAAAACTGAAGAATCGTAAAACCACAATTAATTTTAAATTCAAAAAGCCATAACAATCTTTTATCGATTTTATGGCTTTTGGATTTATAGATAATTTAGACTTAAGAATATTTCCTGCTCCAGAGGCAAATCAATTTCGCTTTCAAAAAAAACTAATTGCCTTTTATAAACAGCTTCAATTAGATAATGATTTCCTCTAAAATAAGTTCTTCTGATTTTGACAGGAAGATTGGATTGTGCAACCATTTTAAACTGATGCGGATATACTAATGTTTTATGCGTTTCATCTTCGTAAGGAACTAGCAAGTGTGTTGCAATTTCGTTTACTTCTCCAAAAAGTGAAGCCACATATTTGGTCTTCGGATCTTCATAGATTTTTGTCGGATCATCTTTTATAACGACTTCACCATTTCTCATTACAATAGCTTCATCTGCAAACGACAGTGCGTCTGTACTGTCATGCGTAGCAATGATACAGGTAATTCCTTTTTGTTTTAGATATCTGAATAAATTTCGTCGAAGCGCATTTTTACGAAACGCATCAATCTGACTAAAAGGTTCATCGAGCAGAATTACTTCCGGCTCTAAGGCCAAAACCCTTACCAAAGCAATTCTTTGCTGTTGTCCACCACTCAAAAATTTAGCTTTAACATTAGAAAATTTATCCATTTCTACCATTTCAAGCAATTCCTGAATACGCAGTTTTTTCATGTTGGCAAATCCATTAGAAAGAAACTTCCCAACATTTTCTGCCACAGTTTCGTATGGAGACAAATCAAAATCCTGCGCCAGATATTTCATATAAGGCATTCCGGGAATTAAATTGTGTTTAGGACCCAGAACAGGCTCTCCATTATAAAAAATCGCACCTTCATCTAAGTCATATAACCCATATATAAGTTTAAGAAGTGTACTTTTTCCGCAACCACTTTCGCCAATGATTGCAATATTCTGACCTTTTTCTATAGAAAAAGTCACATTTTTTATAACCGGTGTTTCGGTATACGAAAAGGAAATATTTTTTATATCAAGCATGGAGTTCTAATTGAGGTTTCAAATTTACAATGTTTAATTCCTATTGTCAAAAAAAAAGCTGTTCAATACGAACAGCTTTTCTTTAAATATATTGTATGTAAATTATTTTCCGGCTTCTGCCTTAGCTTCATTTACCATTTTGTCATTTGCTGTAATTGAGAACTCAACACGACGGTTTTGTGCTCTTCCTTCCGGAGTATCATTTGTTGCAATTGGATCAACAATTCCTAAACCTGAAGTTTTGAAACGGCTTGATTTTAATCCTTTTGACACAAGGTAAGCTTGTACAGATGCCGCTCTTTGTCCGGAAAGTGTCAGATTGTATTCTGGTTTACCTGTATTATCAGTATAACCAAAAATCTGGATATCTGTATCACCGTACTCATTGAATACAGGAACAAGTTTATCTAAATTTGCTTTTGCCTGAGTAGTTAATGTTGATTTATTAGTATCAAATCTAACTGCATTTTCATTTAAAGTTAAGTGAATCCCTTCACCTACTCTTTCTACAGATGCACCTGGCAAAGCCTGATCGATTTCACGGGCTTGTTTATCCATCTTGTTTCCAATAAGGGCTCCGGTTCCTCCACCAACAGCAGCTCCAATTGCAGCACCTAATGCAGCATTACCGCCTTTACCTAAATTATTTCCTAAAATACCTCCAATAAGACCACCGGCAACTACTCCGATTCCGGCCCCTTTTTGTGTATTGTTTGCATTTTTTACCGAATCACAACTTGTAAACAAACTAACTAATACAAGTAAAGTACTTAAACTTAATGCTGTTATCTTTTTCATTTTTTATTCTTTTAAATTTAAATATTAATTAGCTCTTTGAAATTGGTACGTAACATCTTTTGTTTGTCCACCAACATTAATGTTGTCAATCAACTGAAATGAATTTTCAGTTAAACCCGCAACTTTAAGCAGATATCCATCTCTTACTTTTTTTGCTTTTACGCCAGCGTCAAGAATTTTAAGTACAAAAAGACCTTGATTGTTTATACTCCATACAATAGGTGATGTAAAACTTGTACAGCTTGCAGAAGTTAAAGCCATTGTTCCTTTATTGTTGTTTGAAATAAAATTCCAAGTGCTACCAATAAAACATTTTGAATCTGCAAGATCAAATGAATTTACTTTTATATAGTCTGAACCCGGGTAAGAAACATTGGTAAGCACCCAATTTCCTTTAATAGCTACTTGAGTAGATTTATCAAGTTTAGTCGAAAGTGTTGTCGCTTCAGTTGAAGCAGTTGAAGACGAAGCTGATTTACACGCAAATACAAGTGTGGCAACCATGCAAATGAGAATTATTTTCTTCATTTTATACATTTATTTAAGTTAATACTTACACGTTTAACAATTATTATACCACAAATATACGATACGTACAGAAAACATTGGTTTTAAAATCTAATTATTTTCTTTCAAAATTAACACTTACGACATTTTGTCACTTTAAAATAATTGGTATTTTTTTTGAACAAGTGAAAGTCATCACATTAAACTAAAAATCACAAAAAGTATGACAACAGGTAAAATTAATGTTTCAGTAGAAAACATCTTTCCCTTAATTAAAAAGTTTTTATACAGCGACCACGAAATCTTTTTGCGCGAGCTGGTTTCAAACGGAACCGATGCTACTTTAAAATTAAAACACCTTATTAGCATTGGCGAAGCTAAAGTTGAATATGGAAATCCTATTATCGAAATTAAAGTTGATAAAGAAGGGAAAAAAATCCATATCATTGACCAGGGTCTTGGTATGACAGCAGATGAAGTTGAAAAATACATCAATCAGGTAGCTTTTTCAGGAGCTGAAGAGTTCTTGGACAAATACAAGGATTCTGCTAAAGATTCTGGAATTATTGGTCATTTTGGTCTTGGTTTTTATTCTGCTTTTATGGTTGCAGAAAAAGTAGAAATCATTACCAAATCTTATAAAGACGAACCAGCTGCACACTGGACATGTGACGGAAGTCCTGAGTTTACTTTAGAGCCGGCTGACAAAACTTCACGCGGAACTGAAATTATCCTGCATGTTGCCGAAGATTCTCTTGAGTTCTTAGAAGATTCTAAAATTAGCGGTTTATTGAATAAGTATAACAAGTTTATGCCTATTCCGATTAAATTCGGAACGAGAACTGAAACGCTTCCTAAACCGGAAGATGCACCTGAGGATTATGTAAACGAAACTGTAGAAAAAGACAACATCATCAATAATCCAAACCCGGCATGGACTAAGCAGCCGAGTGAATTGTCTGATGAGGATTATAAAAATTTCTACAGAGAATTATATCCAATGCAGTTTGAAGACCCATTGTTTAACATTCACTTAAATGTAGATTATCCGTTTAACTTAACCGGAATTTTGTATTTCCCAAAACTGGGTTCTGATATGCAAATCCAGAAAGATAAAATTCAGTTGTACCAAAACCAGGTATATGTTACTGATAATGTAGAAGGAATTGTACCTGAATTTTTAACAATGCTGAAAGGGGTAATTGATTCTCCGGATATTCCTTTGAATGTTTCACGTTCGGGCTTACAGGCAGATGGTGCCGTTAAAAAGATTTCTAACTATATCACGCGTAAAGTAGCTGATAAACTGAAAGCTTTATTTAATGAAAACCGTTCTGATTTTGAGCAAAAATGGAATGATATTAAAATTGTATTGGAGTACGGAATGCTTTCTGAGGATAAATTCTATGAAAAAGCAGGCGCATTTGTATTGTACCCAACAGTTGATGATACTTATTTTACTCTTGAAGAATTAAAAGAAAAAATAAAAGACAATCAAACTGACAAAGACGGTAAATTGGTTGTTTTATATGCCGGAAACAAAGATGCTCAGCACTCTTATATCGAAACAGCAAAAGCAAAAGGTTACGAAGTATTACTTTTAGATTCTCCGATTATCTCTCACTTAATTCAAAAAATTGAAGGTGATAATAAAGATCTAACTTTTGTACGTGTGGATTCTGATCATATTGATAATTTGATTAAAAAAGAAGAAAACACGATTTCTAAATTATCTGACGAGGAAAAAGAAACTTTAAAAACTTCATTAGAAGCTTACATTCCAAAAGCATACTCTGTACAATTAGAAGCAATGGATAGTCAGGCAGCTCCTTTTATTATCACGCAGCCGGAATTTATGCGCAGAATGAAAGAAATGAGTCAGTCTGGCGGTGGCGGAATGTTTGGAATGGGAAATATGCCGGAAATGTATAATCTTGTTGTAAATACTAATTCTGATTTGGCTACAAGTATTTTAAATACTTCAGACAAAACACATCAGGAACATTTGGTAAAACAAGCTTTAGACCTGGCTAAATTATCTCAAAACCTTTTAAAAGGCGAAGCTTTGACTGCATTTGTTAAAAGAAGTTTCGAGATGATTAAGTAATAAATTTTTACTAAAATATTTTTAAAAACCTGCAAATTAATCTTTTGCAGGTTTTTTTTTATTTGAAATTAAAAAGCAGCCAAATCTTAATAAATAGTATCGAAAAGATTCACAGAAACCAACAAGACAAAAGTAAGTTTCATAAAATTGTTTAGGATTTAGATCCCGATATAAATCTGTTCCTTATTTTTTTATTACTACCAAAATCTTTTTTTACTATTTTTGGCTAGCCTTTGTTATCTAACTTAAACAAATACCACTATGAAAAAGACCTTTTTTTTACTCTTAACCCTTTGTACAACAGCAATAACATTTGTTTCCTGCGGAAGTGACAGTGATGACATTGTAAGCCAGGCAGACACATCTGCAGTAAGTGCTTCTATAGTTATTGATGCAATAAATGAAATGGATGTAAACACAGGATTGAAGGTATCTGCAGACAACTCAACTGCAAAACCATCTGAAACGGGACCTGAAGCCTGCGCTACTATCACAGTCGAAAAGACTACAGCAGAAGATTATCCAAAAGTAATTACGGTAGATTATGGAACCGGATGTACGATCAACCAAATTACAAGAAAAGGGAAATTAAAAATTACACTAACAGGACCAGTAACTATTACAGGCAGTAAAATGACAATTGAAAGAATTGATTATTCTATTAGTGATATGAAACTGGAAGGAACTATTGAGTATGAAAATATTACAACTGAGCAAACTGTACCAAAATGGACCAGAAAAGTCACTAACGGAAAACTTACCGATTTGCAAGGAAGATTCTACACAAATTCCGGAAACTATACAACAAAACAAACTGAAGGAGTTGCAACATTAACACTAAGTGACAATGTTTACGAAATTACTGAAGGCACTCACACTGTAACCTCAAACTCTGGTGGAGTTTTAACGCTGACTGTTCAGGAAACTTTGATAAAAAAGTACTCTTGTGATTTTATTTCTAAAGGAAAATTAAAAGTTCAGGGAGGCTATTTAAACGGAGTTGTTGACTACGGAAATAACGATTGTGATCGTAACTATACCTATACTCACGAAGACGGAGCAATCTATACTTTGGTAATGTAACTAATTCATTTATAAAAAAATAAAGCAATCCCAATTTAGAAATAGATTGGGATTTATTTTTATCAAAAATTGAACACTCATTTCTCAACATTCAAACTATTTTCTTTATTTTGCAGCAAAATCTAAAAACCAATGAAAAAATCAATTATTGCCTTTGCTGTTCTTGCACTGTTAGCATCATGCAGCAAAAAAGAATCTACTGACAGTTTACATCTTACCGGAAATATAAAAGGGTTAAAAAATGGAACTTTATATATTCAGAGAGTTGTAGATACTACTCTTGTTGCAATTGACTCTGTTAAAATCGATGGTAACTCTGCTTTTGAAAGAGACATAAAATTAGAATCTCCAGAAATGCTTTACTTATTCCTGGACAGAGGGGTAACAAATTCTTTAGACAATAATATTTTATTCTTTGCTGAGCCAGGAAATGTAAATATCGAAACTAATCTTGACAACTTTATTTACGGTGCTAAAATTACCGGATCTAAAAACCAGGAATTATACGAAGAATATAAAAAAATAAATTCCCGTTTTAATGATGAAAATCTTTCTATGGTTGAATCAAAATTTAAAGCTATAAAAAGACAGGATCAAAAAGCGATTGACAGTATAGATGCAAAACAGCAATCAAATATCAAAAGAAAATATTTGTACGCTACAAACTTTGCTATTAATCATAAAGATTACGAAATAGCACCTTATATTGCTTTAGCAGAGATTTATGACATCAATATCAAATTTCTGGACACTATTCAAAAATCAATGACGCCAAAAGTCGCTAAATCACTTTATGGAAAGAAACTAACAAAATATGTTAGTGACATCAAAAAAGAAGAACAAAAAGCTCCTGCAGCTACAGAATAAAAAAAAACGTCCTGAAGTCTCAGGACGTTTTTTTTTACGAATTTATGTCTAGTCCTGAAATAGCGATACACAAAAAGTATCATTATGGAAAAAGATCAAGAATTACGCTATATAAAGCGTACACAAAAAGACTACAC